>JNKJ01000068.1 GCA_000702025.1 Blautia schinkii DSM 10518 | reverse complement strand
TGGGTGCGACTTGAAGTCGCATAGATAATTGTTTAACAACGAAATATTGATTAAACCCGCTATTCCGTTAGCGGTAGCCTAGTGCCACCTGCATCAGAAGCAATGACGGTGTTGGGAAGCTGGCATGACAAAGTAGCCCTCCACGTAAGTGGTAAAGCCGAAGCCGTGAGGCAGAAGCGAATCTGCGAGCATCAATGCGGTTAGGGAGCAAGGCTTGAGTAGTATGGCTAACATACGTGAACTGTTAATTAAACATCGTAAAGTCCAAAGAGCCAAAGATGCTGATAGGCTCCAGCCCAAAATGGGAAGCGGTCGGTTAATCCTCTCCATGGTAGGATTACACGGATAGAAGCACCGCCGGTGGATGAGACAGAGCCTAACCTACTCGTTGTTATCTATGTGAAACAAGGTAAGCCTGTATTTCTCCTGTTTTTTTTACAGGAAAGTTTTCCGTAAGGAAAACCGATAGAAGTGCAGGTATGGGATTGTAGAAAAAGCGAATGCCATTCTGTAATGGAATGGATAGGGGTTCAAGATTTGCCCTAACCCGAAAGGGTGCAGACTTCTACGGTAGGTAATTCTTTACAAGAAACTTATAGAACTTTTGAAAGGAGCAAAGCAAATGAACGTTAATCAAACAACGTGTGCGGCTACTGACCATGAGTTTGCATGGAAATCTATTGACTGGAAGAAATGTGAAGCACAGGTTAAAAAGCTACAAGAACGTATTGTAAAGGCTAGAAAAGAAGGCAGACACGGCAAAGTACAGGCTTTGCAGTGGACGCTGACACATTCTTTTGCGGCGAAAGCGATTGCTGTAAAAAGAGTGACAACTAACGAAGGTAAGAAAACATCTGGAGTAGACGGAGTTTTATGGTCTACTGACAAAGCAAAGTATGAAGCTGTTCTGGATTTAAAGAGGAACGGTTATAAGCCACAGCCATTACGCAGAGTATTTATTAAGAAAGCGAATGGAAAGCTGCGTCCATTAGGGATACCAACAATGAAAGACAGAGCAATGCAGGCGTTATATTTGATGGCACTTGAACCGCTTGCAGAAATGACAGCGGATGCACATTCTTATGGATTCAGAAAAGAAAGATGCTGTCAGGATGCAATTCAGCAATGCCATACGGTTCTATCACATGGATATTCTCCGCAATGGATTTTAGAAGGAGATATTAAAGGGTGTTTTGACCATATCAGCCATGATTGGCTGCTTGCAAATATTCCAACGGATAAAGTGATATTGAAGAAATGGTTAAAATGCGGAGTTATCTTTAAGGGGGAATTGTTCAAAACCGAAGAAGGAACGATGCAGGGTGGAATTATTTCACCAACACTTGCAAACATGACATTGGACGGTATTCAGCCGATTCTTGCACAGAAATACAAACGCATCTGCCGTAAAGGAAAG
>JNKJ01000067.1 GCA_000702025.1 Blautia schinkii DSM 10518 | reverse complement strand
TTAGACAATATGTAATGACCCCACATTTGTAAATTCGTGGATTTACCTGTATACTATGATTGGAAAAAACAAGATAGCAGGAATTACCGCATACAAATGGAGGTCATCAAATGGATTATAACACAGTTTACGTTGGAATGGATGTTCATAAAGAAAGTTTTACACTTTGCAGCTTCACGATCGAGGAAGATAAAGCTTCCCATACCCAGAGGGTCAGATCTGATTACAGACAGGTCCTGAAGTATCTTGAGTTCCTACGTACCATCTACGGGGAGGATGCGCACTTCATATGTGGCTATGAGGCTGGCTGCCTTGGTTTTACTTTGTACCATCAGCTGACTGATCATAACGTGAAATGCGTGATCCTGGCTCCCACGACGATGCTGGAGCAGCGCGGTGGGAAAAGGATCAAAACAGATAAGCGGGACGCTGCACTCATCGGCCGGTGCCTGGCCCAGCACAACTACAGCCCGGTCCACATCCCTACTGAGGAGGATGATCAGATCAAGGAATACATCCGGATGAGGGCAGACCATAAGCTGTCCCTTAAAAAGGTGAAACAGCAGATCCTTGCGTTTTGCATGCGCCATGGCTACCGTTATGAAGAAGGCAGCTGCAACTGGACTCAGAAACACATCAAATGGATGAAAGCATTAAAGCCGGGCGGTATGTATAAAGAAACTCTTGACGAATATCTGGCGACGTTTGACTGGCTTACCGATAAACTGGATCGCCTTGATAAACGTATTGAAGAACTGGCATCCGGGGAAAAATACCAGGAAAGCGTCAAAAAACTCACCTGTTTTCTCGGGGTCAGGACTCAGACGGCGTTGACTGTCCTGGTCGAAGTTGGAGACTTCAAGCGTTTTGCGTCCGCAGAGAAATTTTCGAGTTACATAGGCCTGGTACCAGGCGAGGATTCCAGCGGTGATGACTGTAACGGGCTCAGCATCACGAAGGCGGGAAATGCCCAGGTCCGCACGCTGCTTGTGGAAGCCGCCCAGAGCTACAGCCGAGGCAGGATCGGGTCCAAATCCAAAGAATTAAAGGCACGGCAGGCAGGGAACACGCCCCAGGTGATCAGATATGCGGATAAGGCCAATGAACGTCTGAGACGCCGTTATTACAAAATGGTCATTGGGAAAGGGAAGCCCTGCAATGTGGCGAAGACTGCGATCGCAAGGGAACTCGCCTGCTTCATGTGGGGCATGATGACAGACCGTATCGCCTGAAACAGATACAACACCGTCCTGCTGATATCAAGGCTGCTGCGCACCGCCGCTGGCGGCAAGGCCCTGACATCATCATCCCGCTGTTGTAGCGGGCAGCCAGGCAGATGTAAGCTGGCTTGCGCCACATACATCTGGCCCATATCCAAGGAAACACCTGAAGACACCTGGGAAGGGCTTCGGCCATTTCAAGGTTCGAGCTATCTACGATTCAACTATGTTGGCACAGATACCTGTGATCCACGCAATTAGACGGTAGAGCTCACGGCGAACCATTGTCCTGTCGGTAACCAATCCACGTATATCAGAGTGGTCAATGCCGGGAACTGATACCCCGAAGCTCTTTCCAGATGTCTTCAGGAACAAATAAACAAAAAAGTTTGTGGTGATTTTCTGCAATTTACTCTTGACAAAAGTCATTACATATCAGTTGAAGG
>JNKJ01000066.1 GCA_000702025.1 Blautia schinkii DSM 10518 | reverse complement strand
GGTTCTTGACAAACTTAGTTGATTTGATAATAGTATTCGTTCAACAGTATCTTTGCCCTTAATAATGCAAAGCTGTTCCGGCCATACATGATCCGTTTAGCCAGCTTGATCTTATTGACGCTGCCTTCTGCCAGACCATTATTATATTCATAACGGATCGCATTTTTAACTGCATCTTCGTCCGCTTTCAGCCCATTTATATAACTGTCCAGTTCCTCTATCCCCAGTTTGGTGACTTTGTCCATCCATGCTCCCAAGCCATCTTCGTTATGTGAAAATACGATGCTGTAGAACTCTTTTATCAACGCGTATATCTGTCCGAGTACTGGGTATTCCTTTAGCATTGCCTCATACTGTTCCTGCGTCATCCCTTTTACATCCTTCAGTTCCTGATAGATCAACTGGCACACAGACTTCCTGGCTATGCATTCTTTTAGTTTTCCCTGACTATTGGAAGAAACGCTTTTTGCATGTGTCCTTTCCTTTTGCATAAAGACACGTATAGCGGCTTCGGTCCCAGTATAGCCTTTTGCCTTGATGTGCTCATGGATCTGGGGATAGGAGATCCCATCTGCACGCATCTGTACCACTTCCTGTTCATAGGGCGCTAACTTACCCGGCATCCGGCAGTCATATCCCCCATCCACCACGGGGCAGTCTTCTTTCAGGTATTTTTTAATCGTCTGGCGCGCATGCCCGGTCAAACGTATGATCGCTTCAATACAGTTTCCCTCTGAATACAATCTCCTTACCCTGTCGATCTCCTTCTGTTTTTTCTCCACTGCCTCTATATGCCGGCGTTCCAGCACATTTTCCCGCGGGGCCGGGATATCTTCCTCTGGCATGGAAAGGTATTTTTTTACAGTCGTTTCTGAAGCATGCAGCAGCAGTGCCATATCACTTACCGTATAGCCCTCCTCACGTTTTTTTCGTACGAACAAGATCCGCTCCCGCTGGTTCCGGGTATCATAAAGGGCCTCCATTTCCGGACTTGGTCCACCGGAAGGGATCGCCACTCTGGATGGAAAGACACGATATATATATTCCTTGGCTGCATCTGACAGGTTTTTGAACAGATGGAACCGGTCACTGACCTGCACCGCATCCGGATGGGAGTTTTTGGCAGCAGACGCATATGTCTGTGCCCCATCCCGGGAAATGACTTCCAGGTTTGGATAGGCCTTCAGCCATTCTGCTACTTTTTCCGTTTCGCGGGAATCTATGATGTCAATGATCCGGTGGGTATCTATGTCTACTATGACAGATCCATAGGTATGTCGTTTACGGATAGCAAAATCATCCACACAGATCCGGCGGACAGAAGACTTATCCACAATCTCCGGCATTTTTTTTAAGAAGGTTGTTGATGGTGCTTTTGGAAACCTTTACGGAATCTGCTTTCAGCAGACATGCGGCACTGACAGAGCTTAATCTTGTGGAGGTCATTACGATCTTTTCGATCAGCCGGTCTGTTTTCTTTCCGCTTGGTCTTACAAAATCAAACCGTTCGGTAAACGTTTTAAAACCGCATTCTGGGTCATCACAAAAGAATTTCCTCACCTTCAGCAGGAGTATCGTCTGCTTATCCTGGAACGGGATATCCTGGATCTCACGTTCATATCTGGAATGTATCCTTGTTGAAGGCCGTCCGCAGTAGGGACAGATCCCTTCTCTTTTTTGGGATCGGACTGCCATTATCACTTGGGTATCCTTTATTTTGAAATCCGTACACTCCAGATCCTTGTCTAATAACTTGATAAGCTGCTGCTCCATTTGACCACCGCCTAATAAATGAATTCTATAAGACAATCATACAGCTTTATATCCATAAAATCAACTAAGTTTGTCAAGAACC
>JNKJ01000065.1 GCA_000702025.1 Blautia schinkii DSM 10518 | reverse complement strand
AAAAAGAAAGGATGGTGTTCTTTATGAGCATTTTGCAAACGACTGAACTGAAAAAATATTATGGTGCAAAGCCGAACATTACCAGAGCCTTGGATGGTGTGACCCTCTCCATTGAAAAGGGCGAATTTGTTGCTATCGTAGGAACCTCCGGCAGCGGTAAATCTACACTACTGAATATGATTGGCGGGCTGGATGTGCCTACCTCCGGCAAGGTTATTGTGGATGGGCGTGAACTCTCCACATTAAAAGATGAGCAGCTTACTATCTTCCGTAGGAGAAAGATCGGCTTCATCTTCCAGAACTACAATCTGGTTCCGGTGCTAAATGTCTATGAAAACATCGTGCTGCCTGTGGAGCTGGACGGAAACAAGGTAGACAAGAAGTTTATGAAAGAAGTTGTTCAGATGCTGGGGCTGGAGGATAAGCTGAACAATATGCCCAATAACCTCTCCGGCGGTCAGCAGCAGCGCGTAGCCATTGCCCGCGCCTTGGTGTCAAAACCCGCTATTGTTTTGGCTGATGAACCCACCGGCAACCTGGACAGCAAGACCAGCGCTGATGTGCTGGGGCTTTTGAAAACCACAAGTCAGAAATTCCACCAAACCCTCGTGATGATTACTCATAATAATGAGATTGCCCAGCTTGCCGACCGTATCATTCGGATTGAGGATGGCAAGATCGTGCAGTAAAGGGGGCGGGACTATGAATGACATTCTATTTGGCAATAATAATACAAAAACCATCAAGCGGCTGTCTAAACAATATTTCAAGAAGAATAAGGTTCGTAATCTGGCGGCGATTCTTGCGATCGTTCTGACAGCATTTTTGTTTACATCCATCACTTCACTGGCATTTAACATGGTATCCTCCATGCAGCTCTCTATGCAGATGCAGAAAGGCAGCAAGGGAGATGGAACCTTCGGCTATATGACAGAGGAGCAATTTGAGCAACTGAAAAACAGTGATTTTGTGGAGCAGGCAGGTCATCGGCGGACGATTGGATATGCAAGCAACGCCGTGGGTCATTCTGTTGAATTAAACTATGCTGACAGCATACAGCAGGAACTTACATTCTGCGTGCCAACGCATGGTTCAGCGCCGGAAAAGGCGAATGAAATTGCTACTACCGAACTGGCTTTGAAGGCCCTTGGTGTGGAACCGGAGATCGGAGCAGAAGTTCCTCTGGAATTTGAACTGCGGGGAAAAACCTATCATTATGATATGGTGCTTTCCGGTTGGTGGGAAGCAAGCAACGATACGGTCAGCGTGGCGATTCTCTCAGAGCAGTTTGTAAAAGATAATCCGGATGTGGTGAAAAATACCCACGCAGTGGATGGAGAAATCTCAGGGGTTACTTTTTCTGAAGTTGTGCTGAAAGACAAGACGAACATTCAGGAGCAGATGGATAGCTTTGTCTACTCCATCGGCGGCAATCCAGAGGATATGTCTGCCGATAACTTTATCCTCTCTGTTGAAAACCAGATGGGAAAAGCCATGATTTCTTCGGAGTCCATCTTATTTGCCGTAGTATTTGTTTTGATGTTTGTATTGTGTGGCTATCTGCTGATTTATAATATTTTTGATATTTCCGTTATGCAGGATGTTCGGCAATATGGCTTATTGAGGATGATTGGTACTTCTACACGGCAAATTAAAAGCATCGTCAATCGGCAGGCGGTATGGCTGACCCTAATCGGTCTGCCGATCGGTTTAATTGCCGGGTTCTTTGCAGGCAGGGCGTTGCTTCCGGTAGTAATGCGAATTTTCAGTTATGAGTATTCTACGGCAAGTTTGCAGGCATCGGCATCTCCTATGCTATTTGTTATAGCCGCATTGTTTACGATTTTGACAGTGTTTATCAGTACCCGCAAACCGGCCAAAAAGGCATCAAAAGTATCTCCCATGGAGGCAATTCGTTATACGGAGCAGGATGATTATAAAAAGAAAACGGTTACACGAATCAGTGGAGCAAAGCTCTCTCACATGGCATTTTCTAACTTAGGACGTAACAGACGCCGTTGTGTATTCATTGTTGTTTCTATGCTTTTGTGTATCGTTCTGTTCAACTCTATTATCATCGTGACACAGAGTATGGATGAAGAAAAGTGGATTACCCGCACAACAAAAACAGATTTTACCGTCTACAATTCGATTGCAGTCAATGTTCAGGAGGGCTTTAGACATCACGAAGATGCACTTCCACAGCAAGTAGTAGATATGATCCGTGAGCAGAACGGTCTGGAAGAAGAACGGTATCTTTATCGTAACACCGTAGATGACGGTAACGTGCTTGTGGATTACGGCTTTGAGGGACTTACTTGCACAAATACTTTTGAATATGAAAATGGGATTAGCAAGTCTTTCGGGAATTATGCGCTGAATACTGCCCCGGATGCAGAAAATCTTTTCTTTGGAAATGTCTATGGCGCTTCCGAACATTTTTGGTCTGACATGATGATTTATGATGGTGAAACAGATCCTAATGTACTGAAACAGAAAATGCTAACCGGAGAATATGTCATTATCGGAAACCGATTAGACCGACTGAGTGGTGGCCCGAAAACAACATCCCTGTCAGAGCAGTTGCAGATCGGTGATAGCATTTCTTTTTACAGGGATGGTGAGTTAGTCAAAACCTGCACAATTCTGGCAAAAGCCTGCACCGTTGGGACTGAGGACGAAACGCCGACAACAACTACGGCTACGATGCATATTGGCGGCGATGCGCCTTTTGTGTATTTACCAGACACCGTATTCAAACAGATTTACACGACCCCGACCCTGTTGAACTATGGATTTAATATGGATGCTTCTCTGCATCCGCAAATGGAGGACTTTCTGAGCAGTTATGTTGAAAAGAACCCCTCAGTTACCTATACCTCAACAAAATTACTGAAAGAACAATTAAATTCTGTTGCAAGTATGGTTTGGGTTGTAGGTAGTCTGATTGGCTGTATCATGGCATTGGCAGGATTGATTAACTTTACAAATATGATCATCACCAATATTATTACCCGTCGCCATGAGTTTGCGACTATGCAGAGTATCGGTATGACAAATCGCCAGCTTCAAAGGCTGATGGTTTATGAAGGCGTTTACTATGCCGCTGGTGCAGACATCATTGGTGGAGTGGTTGCGCTGCTGCTTGCTGTGACGGTGCTGAAAAATGTCTTGAACTCGCCATCTATGTGGTTCTTTACTCTGCACATTACATTGGTTCCAGCTTTGGTCATCGGCGTGCTTTATCTGTTGCTGGCTGCGGTCATTCCGCTGATCGTTCTCCACTTCTTTAACAAAGGAACTGTGGTGGAACGATTGAGGACTTCGGAATAAGAGTAATTCTCTTAATAACCATGTAAAAAACAAATCAAAAAGGTACTTGATATTGCGCTTCATTGCTTTTATCAAGTACCTTTTTTCATGCAGTATCATATAAGCGTGGATTCGTTATATTTGGTGTGGTATCTTTAACTATGGGAAACTCC
>JNKJ01000064.1 GCA_000702025.1 Blautia schinkii DSM 10518 | reverse complement strand
CACATGGAAATGCGGGTTAGGGATGCCGCCGTCCTCTTTCTCCGGGCTGTGAAAAGCAAGGTCGGCAATCATGCCTTTTGCCACAAACTGCTCCTGTACGAACTTCCTCGCCAGCTCCATGTTTTCTTCCAGCGTCAATTCATTCTGCATGGCAATGTCAAAGGAATAGGCAAGCTGTGCTTTTGGATGTTTCTCGCAGCTCTCCACAGCATTCCAGAGGGTCGCCCGGTCAAGATATATTTCCGGCGCATGGGGCGGCAGCATGATTTCCGAAGCGATCACGCCTCCCTTTTTGGTGTAATCGCTGACTTCTCCATAGTAGCTGCTGTAAAGACGCTCCCCGGCTCGGTAGGCTGCGCTGGCAATGGCGCTCTGACCGGCGCTGCGCTTTATCTGTGCGATTGAAAAATGATAAAGTGCTATCCTTAGTCACCGCCTTTCTCCTGCCCGGAAATACGGGCGTGGTTCTCTGCGGCAGACCGGATGAAATGCTCCGCCTGCGGCAGATTCAAAATGTTTTCCATGAGGGAATAAAATTCCGCTTCGGATAGCTCCTTTGTCTGTAGTGCAATGCTCTCAACGGCTGCCCCACGGGTAATCAGCCGGTGCGTCCTCTGTTTCCGGGAACCGCTTTCCAGATACGCCTGCCGGTTTTTCAAACGCTGCATTTTCCGTTTTTCCCGTTCCAGCAGGACAGTGTTTTTTTCATATTCCTGCTTCAACTGTTCCAAAGATTTTTCCGTGTTCTCACATCCTTTGCTTATAAGATAAAGAAAGACCATCCGCAGACAGTCCGTGTGTCAGTGCTTCTATAAAACCCGATGAAAAGGGAAAAACGCAAAGCGGATTTCTCTTTTTGGCGGGTACACAGGGGATAGCCGCTTTAGCGGCGCAAGGGGGTGTAGCCACCTTGTCGGAGCGAAGCGAACGCAGACCTCGGATTGCTGATTTTATCAGCGGCAGAGGTAAGCTCCGCAGGACGCACGATACATGGTCTTTAGACTATGTATAGAAGTGCGCCCTTAGTTCCTAAGGGATTTTGCCGTTTCCGGCAGTCTTGTCCTTTTTCTTGGAACGCTTGGAAAGATACTTCGGGCAGTCAACCACAACCGCCCGGAAGCTCTGTTTACATTCGTGCTGGCATTTCCGGCACAATTCGTTGTAAGTGATACGGCTGCGGTCATTTAAGAAGAAAGACCATTCCAGCCGTCGCTTGTTACTCATTCTTGCCATAACCGGCTCCTTTCTCCGTTTCTATCTGATGTACGCAGATAGGCTGTTTTGGTGTAGCGTCTCGGTATTATTTTTAAGGTTTTTTCCCTCTGTATGCCCCTTTGGAAAGTACGGCAGTATTGCAGTCAGGGAATGATACCTCACGCTTATTTGTCGCTTCCCGGTACGGTTTCGGAGCCTTTTGCCATCCATTCAAAGAAAGCAATTTTGCTGACCTTGATAAGCCTGCCCCTGCGGAACGCCGGAAAGCCGGGTGTGTGTACCAGCTCATAGGCGCTCGCTCTTGAAATTCCCATAATCCGCTGAATGTCCGCCACATCCAGAACCAGCGGTAAATCCTCGTAGCTGTTCAATCTCTTTTTATCGTTCATTCTGTTCCTCCCATAAATCAAATAGGTTAAAATGCTTCCTGCTGCCGTTCTCCCCAAAAGCCGTTTTCCTGCCCCATTCCTGCGGTGTTTCCCTGCATTGGTGCGCCGGATGCGTCACTTCTCCTGCCGGTCATATCCCTTTTGGACGGTCATTCACTTGTCAAGGTACTGTGTGGCACGAAATTACCAACTGCAATCATCATAGCGGACTATCCTTGACAAAACAATGCTTCTGCGATACCATGAGTGTAACAGATATAACCGAATTATATAATTACCATAAACAAAGGCAGGGGATAGGGATGGAGAATCAGTTTATACGGCATGAGCCATGTTTTGAGAGGATTTTGTTTGTCCTGACGCTGGACAGGAAGAAAATGAAAGAGCGGATTTTGATTGGGGAAGAACAGCAGATCCGCTTCCGGCTGAACGGGAGCCAAAACGCAGAGGTGCTTTGTGATATGACACGCCCACTGGGAACTTTTTTGATAAACTTTGAGCATGACACGGACAGAGATTGGAACTTATATGGGCTTTCTCCGCTGCGGCAAGCCCTCCACTCCAACAGATGGAAACAGCCGGAGCTGGAGCAGGCGGCAAGCGAATTTCTCTGGGGAAAATATCTTAGCAACGATCCTCTGAAAATGTATGTAGCGTTCCGTATCTGGAACAGCTATCTGCTTGCCAGAGAACCCCGTGACCGTAACGCTGCCTGTGACCGCTTCATGGATAAAATGAGCAGCCTGACCGGGGTATTCCATAACGAAGCCATGAGCTTTGACAGGGAGACAGGAAAACCGAAACATTTTCAAGCTGGCAGCCTTTATTTCAAAGGCGCACCGTCAGAAGATACCCGGCTTGACCTCTGGTTCCCGGACAACCGGCGCACAGAAGAATGTGTGTCTGCCTATGCGTCCCTCTACCCGTTGATTACCTATTATTTGAACCGGCTGAATGACTGGGGGCTTTGCTTCCGGCAGTGCAAGGTCTGCGGGAAATATTTTCTGGCAAAGAGCCAGCGGTATGAGCTGTGCAGCGACAAGTGCCGCAAAGCACAGGCGCTTCAGAACAAACGGGAATTTGACGAGAGGGCAAGAGAAAATAACTATGACCTGCTTTATAAAAATGAATGCCAGAACTGGCGCAACAAAATAAGCCGGGCAAAAAATACCGCAGGCTTTCCGGCTGACCGTCTGGAAAAAATACAGGCTGCCTTTTCCGACTTTAAGAAAGAAGCCTTACAGAGAAAAAAGGCTGTAAAAACAGGAACAGCCAGCCCGAAAGAATTTACGGACTGGCTGTATCAGCAGAGTAATGTAATTGTGGAACTGACAGAATATTAAATTTTTTTCTCGTTGTGAGGTTTCTGTGACATTTTGCTGATACTATAAAAAGAAAAAGGATGTGATACTATGCGAATACTGGTTGTTGAAGATGACCAGCTTTTGAATAAGACATTAAGCTATAATCTGTCGGCTGTCGGATATTCCGTGGATGGGGCTATGTCAAAGGCTGTTGCCATAAGATTTCTTGAAAAACAGGATTATGATTTAATCGTTTTGGATGTCAATCTGCCAGATGGGAACGGGTTTGATATATGCCATGAGGTAAAAGAACGCCGTCCTGATACCGCCGTGATTTTTCTAACCGCAAATGATATGGAAAGCGATATGCTGAAAGGATTTGAATTGGGCGCAGATGATTATGTAACAAAGCCCTTTCCTATCAGCGTGTTCCAAAAGAAAGTATCTGCTTTACTGAACCGCATTTCAGCACAATCCGGCGGCGATTTCTACGATGACGGGAATTTGTATATCAATTTTTCCGAATTATCAGCCTGTCTCGCAGGACAGCCGATTACCCTTACATCGTTGGAATATCGTTTATTAAAAGTGCTGACAAGAAATTCTCAAACTGTCCTGACACGTCAGGTATTGCTTGAAAAGCTGTGGGATGTAGATGAAAATTATGTGGATGAACACGCACTAACCACAACGATCAGCCGCATCCGCAGTAAAATTGAAACGAACCAGCATTCCTACATCAAAACCGTTTACGGTATGGGCTATATGTGGATTGGAGGAGCGCAAAAATGATTTCAAAAAAACTCTCCTTAAATAAAGTCTGCATAATACTGGCAACTACCATTTTACTTTTATCAGTGGTCATGTTTTCGGTTCTATATATCCTGACCAAAGAAATGTCTGTGGTATTTTGTAGCATGGCTTTTGGTCTGCTTTTTCTACTTTGTGTTACTGCTTTTGTGATACTGATACGGCGAAAGCTGACTTTGTTTTCTGAAATGCTTTGCTGCACCTTAGACGAAATGATGAATGGAAAAATAGATGTATCACAGGTTGCCGAAGAAGAAAACCTATTTTATAAAATCAATCATCGGCTGGTGCGTCTTTATGAGGTTATGCAGGAAAGCAAAAACAGCGTTGCCAGTGAACGAGCTGACTTACAGGAGTTAATTTCCGATATTTCTCATCAGGTAAAGACACCGATAGCAAACTTAAAAATGATAAATGCCACCTTATTAGAACAAGAAGTGCCACCGGATAAACAGCGGGAATTTCTACTTGCCAGTGGCACACAGCTTGATAAACTGGATTTCTTAATGCAGGCTATGATAAAAACTTCCCGACTTGAAACTGGCGTTATCTCACTTGAAAAGAAACAGCAGCCTATCTATGATACTCTTGCTATGGCGCTGGGCGGTATTTTTCTGAACGCTGAAAGAAAGCACATACAAGTTGAAGTAAACTGCCCGGAAACATTGGTTGTTTCCCATGACCGCAAATGGACAGCAGAAGCCTTATTTAACATATTGGATAATGCAGTTAAGTACACGCCGGAGTACGGTTCTATTCGTGTTTGCGTTGAAAGCTGGGAAATGCACCTGAAAGTCAGCATTACCGATACCGGCAAAGGTATTCCCGAAAACCAGCAAGGAGCAATTTTTAGGCGCTTTTATCGGGAAGAAGATGTCCACGATATAGAGGGAATCGGCATTGGGTTGTATCTTGCAAGGGAAATTATTAGCTTACAGAACGGTTATATACAAGTAACTTCTCAAGTAGGAACAGGTTCAACATTCTCCGTTTTTCTTCCCCATGAATAACCTGTTTTTTTGAAATGTCACAGGATTGTGACATTTCAGGGCAATTTATTATGCTGGCTGTGACATTTCTGTGAGGTTTGGTCGTTATAATGGATTTAT
>JNKJ01000063.1 GCA_000702025.1 Blautia schinkii DSM 10518 | reverse complement strand
AGATAATTCGTAGTTATCCATTATTAATTCAAAGTCAAAAGAGGAAAAAGATGGGATGGAGCAAGTTTGATAATATAAATTATAATTATTGTAAATACAAAAACATGTTTGTAGATAGAGAAGAAATACTGCTTCTTTTTAAAGATGAATATTTAAAATTAAAAAGTAATCCGAATTACTTTAAGGTTATTAGTATATATGGAATAGGTGGCATTGGTAAAAGTTATTTAATTGAAAAACTACTACTAATCCCACAAGAGGACAACTTCAATTCAAAAATAATCACAATTAATATGGATATAATGCATAGTGCTGATATATTTGATAATCTAGTTAAAGTACGTAAACAAATTGAGACAAGTTGTCTCTATTTTGATTATGCTTTGATATTATTATGGGACGTATATAAAATAGAAAAACTTGATGAAAGTTTTATGAGAATAATAAAAGGAGGTTTTCTTGACTTACTAAATATGATTGACTCTGGTTTATCATCAAATTTTCCGACTCTTGGCATTGAAAATGTTCTAAATGTTTTTAGAAATAATGTATTACCAATAATACAGAAAAAAGCCATGAAAGCAGAAGTATTTGAAGAGATTAATAATAGATTCAAGAAGAGTCCTCAACAATTATATGAATTTATGCCTCATCTGCTTGGCATGGATTTAGCACAAATTACCAAGAATCACAGGCTCATCGCATTTTTTGATTCTTATGAACGTTATATAGTAGACCATGATGATTGGCTAAAGGAATTAATTGGGTCTATTGAACATGGATTATTTATAGTTGCTAGTAGAGAAAAACTTGATTGGACAGATAACGAAGAAGAGTTATATCCGTATAAATTATGTGAACTCCCAGTTTCTCAGGCAGAACTGGTTCTGAAAAGTAGCCTATCACCAGAACACTATAAAGTTATAGATTCAATAATTAATAAAACACAATGTGTACCGATATTCTTAGAATTAGCAATTAACATTTATAAAAAACTTGTAAAAGAACATCCAGAGGAAATAACTTCTGAATTTTGGCTAATAAAAGATAAAAGTGATTTTATTAAAAGGTTCCTCCATCATCTCCCAGAAAGCGATCAAGAAATTGTCTTGATTTTGTCCGTTATTAGAATCTTTAATGCAGATATTTTTGAATGGATTGTACATGATCTTAACCTAAATTGTTCTGTTTTAAAATATTATGACATATGTAAATTATGCTTGATTAATTTACTAAAAGAAGATGATAAATTTTTAAAACTACATGACGTTTTTACACAAAACGCTTTGAATTTTATTCCATCACCAAAAAAACAAAGAATTCTCCATAGCTATATAAGTTATATTGGAAAACGCGGTTTAACTGTATTATCAAAAAAGCAATTGACTATTTTATTTCGTAATCTATTGTTTATAAGTGACAATATAATTTATACAGTTATGGATATAGAATACTTGTGCGACATTTTTTTTGTGCTTTATGAGAGTAACTGTTCTCCTGAACTTTATGAATGGATAAAAAAGACAAAGACTTTATTACCATTTAGATCATTTATTGATATTTTGTATACTGAAAAAATAGACGCAAAAAAAAGTTATGAAATGTCTCTCAAATTTGCTTTATCAGAAGAACTGGGAAAACATAAAAAGTCATTTATGCTTATTCAAAACTATGCACTTGCTATTTCTGGTAATTACGAAGAGTTTGCTCGCCTAACAAAGTATATGTATTATAAATTAGAGACTTCTGACGTGTTGCGATGGTACTATGGAAAAACAAAAATCTACTACGGAGATCATCTTATGTTACATGGTGACTTCGTTCAAGCTCTTCTTGTTTTTGAAGAATATAAGCAAGAACTGGAAAATTTTCCGCAAAAAAAGGGTGACTCTTTTGAAGTCAGAAAGCAAGCGGCACATTGTAAAAGATTTAATATGTTACTTGATGAAGCTGATTCAATTTATCAAGAATTAGCAGAGGAATATGTTGGAACTAAAGGATTGCTTATTTATGTTCTAACTAATATTTGTGAAACAAATTGCTATTTTAAACCAGATGTAGTATTTAAAACTGCTCAAGAAGCCATCAAATTAAGCGAAGACCTTAATCGCCCAAAAGAGAAGGCGAAAATTTTATACTCTTTAGCTATTGCTAATTTGCATAATAAAAACTATAATGCTTCTAGCTTTTGTATAAAAAAGAGTATTGCATTAAATCAACAGGCACACTACCCTTCAGGAATACTTTTTGCGTTAATGGCACAAGCATTTTTAGACTATGCTCAATATAAAAAAATATCAAGGTGTACAAAAAAAGGAATTAATGGTTTGTTAAAAAAAGGATTAGTTTATCAATTTTTTGAATTTCCTATAAGCATTATGGAGTGTGATTTTGAAAAGCAAAAGCAATTAAAAAATCAATATAATTGGATTGATTTTTCTTATACACTAATACAATATCAAAAATTTATTTGGTCAATCAGTTAAATCGAATATAGAAATAATTTGTTTATTACTCAATAATGTTTCTTTCGATTCAAAGACTTGTTGTATTTTAGTTATAGGGAAACTCTCCATTGTAGTTTCATACTCTGAACGCCAATAATCTTTTATTATACGCATTGATTTTATAATATTTCCACTATTCCCATTTCTTAAAGGGAATAGTGGATAAATCTCTTTTCGACACATTTCTTCATATATAAACGAGGTATCTAATCCATATAGATGACTCATCATACAATATTTTTGAGAGTATCTTGAAATGTTCAGACAGAAATGAGCTCCTGATTCAGTATTGGTAGCATCAATAATAAAATCATAATCAGTACAATTAATTAAGTTTAATGATTTACAATTAAATAAATTTGTAACTCGTTTCATCTTTTCTGGTACATTATCATATACAAAAATATTTTGAATTTTAATAATTGAACTAAGATAAAAAGCAAACAACATTCCGATATTCCCTAAACCTACAATTAAAACTGTATTGGGATAAGCATCGACTTTCTGGATTTCTTCATATGCATGAATGACACAGGATAATGGTTCAATTAGTGTTGCATTTATAATGTTATTTAAAGGTAATATTTTATATAGATATTTGTAATGTACGTCTGCATAATCTGCATAAGCACGATTAGTAAAATATCCTATATTATTATATTTACATAAATGGTCTTTTCCCTCCAAACAATAACTACACTTATTACATCGGAAATTAAAATCTGACACAACAAAATCATGCTCTGAAAAATCCACTACGTTTTTTCCAATCTCAACTACCTCAGCCACAAATTCATGCCCTAGGGTGTATGGGTAATTAGATCTGCGCCCTAGGAAGCAAGAATAATCTCCGCCACATATTCCACAATATAAAAATCTAATTCTTACATAATCTGCATGTAAACTATCTAATTCTTGCTTCTGTAGCTCAAAGGTTGCTTTATCAATAAGATAATAAACTTTATTCTCCATAATTAATCCTTTTCACTCTTGAAATAAAACTATCACATTCGCTTTTTAGGCTATCAGAATATCCCGACCTTATTGCTTTGGCAATAATTTTAGCCAAATCTGGAATATCTTTTTTGCATAATCCACAATTAGTTGCAGCAGACAACCCTAATCTTAATCCATATCCTAAATTATAAGGTAATTTACGATAATTAACTAATAAACCAATACGCTCTAGAACTAAATACCAATCAAAAGCTTCTTCTTTATTTTCAGCAAGAATCCATACATGATGAGTATGAACAGTTTGCATGATGGTATTAGAAGATTGTATTACATTTATATTTGCCTTTTTTAATTCTTGTTCTAGAGCTACTGTATTAATAAGCATATTTTTTGATAATGCTGCAAGAGATTCATAGTTATTTAAAATAATACCTGCGGAGTAAATAGAAAATACATGCATATTAGAAACATATGTACTCATACCAGAACGTATTTTGTACCAGTTTTCATCTATTGTTTTAGTACATATCATTGCTCTCTGTGGTCCAGGCATATTTTTATGTAATGTTGTCAATATTAAATTAAATCCCCACTGAAAAGGATTCGTAAAATCCCCACTTATAATGTTTGTTAAATACTGTGAGGCATCAAAAATTTTATATGCATTAATATCCCTTAACCAAGAAAAATCTTCATATTCTAAACCTTCGCTTCTATCAATAAAAATCACTTTTGGAGAGAACTCTTTAATTAGTTTCAAGGAGTCTACAACATTTACTTTTCTTAGTGTATAATCTACTACTAATTCTTCTACAACTAATCCTAGTCGCTCTAATATTGCTTTAGTAGCCATATGACCGCCTGCCGATTCAGGTAATATGAGTACGCGGTCACCGATGTTTGCTAATCCCATAAATACTACCATATGAGCATGAAGTCCAGACAATAGTCGCATACTAACCGCTTCACCTTTTAACAATTTGGCCCATTCATTATATATTTTATTTACATCTGATGAAATCTCATTTCGGCCGCTAAATTGGATTTTTGTATTAAGCTTTTCTTTTTCATTTCTGATAGAATCAGTGTTGTATAAACCATGTAAAAAAGAGGAACAAGGTTCTAGTACTTCGATATCGGGTATATTTTCGACTGGATTTAAAATCAGAGTACGTTTGAAATAATTTTTACTTTTCTTCATGGAGTTGATTAGGTCGTTATATAGATTAGAAAATCGATGCTCCAATGATATTTCATAAAACAAGTCGGCTGAACTTGTTCGATATTTCGGAATTTGATAAAATCCTTTTTTTTGTAGTAAATAGATTATAACTACACGATCTATTGAAGTTGTGGCTCGTATTTTTTTATAACCACTTTCATGAGAAAAGTTTATAGCAAAATCTATCAATTCTGAACCTAAACCTTTGTTTTGCCATTTAGGTGCTATGTATAAGCGTCGTAGTTCCATATATTTAGTCCCACTATTTTCAAGTGGTCGTAAGGCTATCGTACCTATGATTTCTTTATTTTCTATAATACACCATAGACCGGCATTTTTTTTGCCGTAGTGCGTATCTAAATTTATCAAATCCGAATCTTTAATCTCATATTCCATTTTTTTGTTGATTAATTTATGTGCATTTTCTAAAAATAAAATGATTTCCTTTTGATTTAATTTATCATATTTTATAATATCCACTAATTTGTCCCTCCTAAATGGATAACTACGAATTATCT
>JNKJ01000062.1 GCA_000702025.1 Blautia schinkii DSM 10518 | reverse complement strand
TGACAACCATGCGCCCTTTGAACCCGGATGGCACATGGGGACAAAAACAGCGGCGGGAATATCTTCTTGATGAAGATGGAAACCGAATCCGGGATAAAAATGGCGATTATATGTTTAACGCTGTCCATACAACAGACTGGCATGAGCCAGAAACGCTGGAACACTGGCGGGAGCAGTGGGCGGCTGCCGTTAATACAAAATTTGAGGAAAAAGGGCTGGATGTGCGTATCGACCACCGTTCCTATGTGCGGCAGGGGCTTGACCTGATACCTACTGTCCACGAGGGAGCTAATGTCCGGCAGATGGAAGCAAAGGGCATCCGCACCGAGAAAGGGGAACTGAACCGCTGGATTAAAGCCACCAACCGGCTCATGCAGGATGTGAGGAAGAAGATCAAAGCCCTGTTTGTCTGGATGGCAGAGGTAAAAGAAGAACTTTCCAAACCGCAGACACCGAGCCTTGCCGACCTACTGATCGCTTATTACAACCAGCGCAACGCAGGGGCATGGAGCAATAAAGCCAGAACCGGAAACTTAAAGCAGTTTGCCGAAGCCGTCAATTATCTGACGGAAAACAAGCTGCTCACATTAGAGGATTTGCAGGAGCGTCTTTCCTCTGTCAGTGAAGAATTTGAAGCATTAAGCGGCTCCATGAAAAAGAAATCTGCCCGGATAAAGGAATTGCAGGAATTGATACGGGAGGGCGAGAATTACCAGCGGCTAAAACCTGTCCATACGGAATTGAACAATATCAAGTTTAAGAAACAGAGGGAGAAATTTGAAACATCCCACGATGCGGAGTTACGGCTGTTTTATGCCGCCCGCCGTATTCTGAAAGAAAAACTGGACGGAAAACCTATTGCCCTGAAAGCATGGAAACAGGAATATGCACAGTTAAAAACAGAGTATGCCGAACTGTCTCCGCAGCACAAGCCACTCCGGGAGGAAGTCATACGGCTGCGGCAGGTGCAGAACGCCGTAGATACCGCACTGCGCCGGAGGGAGCAGCCACAGGAAGTACAGAGAAAGAAACATGAGATGGAGCTATGATATAACCGGCAGCTTTACCGCTATCGGTATTTTTATGGAGGGAGCATTTGAATGTATTTGAAGCGGTGAAACAGTCTGTTACCACCCGGCAGGCTGCTTCATTCTATGGAATCCGGGTGGGGAGAAACGGCATGGTCTGCTGTCCATTCCACAATGACCGCACGCCCAGCATGAAAGTGGACAGCCGCTTTTATTGCTTCGGCTGCGGGGCTTCCGGGGATGTGATCGACTTTGCCGCTTTGCTGCATGGATTGGGGAAGCGGGAAGCTGCGGTCAGGCTTGCGGAGGACTTCGGCGTTTCCTATGAGAAATCCGGCAATGCGCCACCAGATAGGAAGCGTCACAACAGGTCACAGCCCCGACAAAAATCAGCGGAGCAGAGATTTCAGGAAACGGAACGGTATTGTTTCCGGGTGCTATGCGATTATCTGCGCCTGCTGGAGCATTGGAAAACAGCATACGCCCCACAGCCGCAGGATGCCATCTGGCATCCTCTTTTTGTGGAAGCGTTGCAGAGGATAAGCTACACAGAATACCTTTTGGATATTTTGTTATACGGAGAAATAGAAGAAAAAGCGGCATTGATCGCCGCACAGGGAAAGGAGGTGCTGCGGCTTGAACAGCGAATTTCAGAGCTTGCCGCCGGAAACGCAGGAAGCGGTCAAAAGGACGATGGATACAATAGAGCCAGCGCAGACACCGGCAGAAATCCGGGAGACGTTAGAGGGGACGCAGAAAGGCGGCGTGAAGAACAGCATCCGAAACTGCCTGACGGTGTTCCAGCGCGACCCGCTGTTTCGTGGGGCGCTGCGCCTGAACCTTTTGACGGAGCAGATTGACATTGTGAAGCCGTTGGGCTGGGAGCGCACCAGTACCACTCTGACCGACATGGACATGAACTACCTGCTTTTGTATCTGGAAGAAAACTACGGGCTTACCAGCGAGAAAAAGGTGCAGAGCGCCATCAAGATTGTTGCCAATGAAAACCGCTACCATCCGGTCAGGGATTACCTGAACAGCCTGCAATGGGACGGAACCGAGCGCATCCGCTATGCTCTGCATCACTTTCTGGGAGCAGATACGGACGAGTACACCTTTGAAGCCCTGAAGCTGTTTATGATGGGAGCCATCCGGCGGGTATTTCAGCCGGGGAGCAAGTTTGAAGTCATGCTCTGTCTGGTAGGCGGTCAGGGAGCCGGAAAATCCACCTTTTTCCGGCTTCTGGCAGTCAGGGACGAATGGTTTTCAGACGACCTAAAGAAGCTGGACGATGAAAACGTGTACCGAAAGCTGCAAGGGCATTGGATTATGGAAATGTCGGAGATGATCGCCACCGCCAACGCCAGAAGCATTGAGGAAATCAAGTCGTTTTTAAGCCGCCAGAAAGAAACCTACAAAGTACCGTATGAAACCCATCCGGCAGACCGGCTTCGTCAATGCGTGTTTGGCGGAACCACCAACCGGCAGGACTTTCTTCCCCGTGACCGCACCGGCAACCGGCGCTTTATCCCCGTGACCGTGTACCCGGAACGGGCGGAGGTTCACATACTGGACGATGAAGCGGCGGCGAGGGCGTATATCAGCCAGATGTGGGCGGAAGCCATGACGATCTACCGCAGCGGGAAATATAAGCTGTCATTCAGCGCAGAAATGAACGCATACTTAAAAGCCCACCAGCAGGATTTTATGCAGGAGGACACGCAGGCCGGTATGATCTACGCCTATTTGGAGGACTACACCGGCGACAGGGTATGTTCCAAACAGCTTTACGAGGAAGCGTTGGGGAACAGCAATCCCCCGGCAGAGTGGGAAACACGGGCAATCTGCGAGATTATGAATACCGGCATTGCAAACGGCAGCATACAGGGCTGGACAGCCTACAAAAGCCCTAAGAGATATAAGAAATACGGTTCACAAAAAGGCTGGGAGCGTGTCAACCAGCCCCCAGCAGACAAGGACGGTTTTCGGGAGATCACGGAGGAAGAAGCCCGGCAGATGGAGCTTCCATTCTGAAAAAGCCGCCGGTTGACAGTTTGGTTGACGTTTCGGTTGACAGCCGGTTGACAGGAAAAAACCTGATATTTCAGGCACTTCTCCCCTTTGTCAACCATGTCAACCAAGAAATCAAAGAAAAAGTAAAATAGAATAATAGAGCGCCTGCGGATTGTTTTCAAAGTCTTTTGTGCCGGTTGACACGGTTTGGTTGACATTGGAACAGCCTGCGCCACACCAGCCTGACATTGCCTTGTCGGGCATATTTCATTTATGGAGGTAAATGCCTATGGTAAAAGCCAAGAGCGAAAATAACACCAACAACAGCGGCACGATGCTTACCGCTGCGGACGGCACCCAGTATTTTGTCATGGGGAAAATCCGTATCAAAGTATCGGAGCATTTTGCAGAGAACGGGAAGCCGCTGAACAGCCTGCTGGAAGATGTAATCCAGCACGCCGCCGCTGCTTCCTGAAAAAAGATAGATTTGTGACTGTCAATCAGCCCACGCTTATGATATACTTGTACCAGCGAGTATTGTATAAGCGTGGGTTGTTTCTTTTTAAGGAGGATTTTTGATGAAACAACCATACAATACAACGATTTATAACACCGCACTTTATTTGAGATTGAGCCGTGACGATGAGCTGCAAGGCGAAAGCGGCAGCATCCAGACACAGCGCATGATGCTTCGGCAGTACGCCGCCGAGCATGGATTGACCGTAGTAGACGAGTATATCGACGATGGATGGAGCGGCACGAACTTCGACAGGCCGAGCTTCCAGCGGATGATCGACGACATTGAGGACGGGAAAATCAACTGCGTTGTGACAAAGGACTTATCCCGCTTAGGCAGAAACTACATTCTGACCGGCCAATACACAGAAATCTACTTCCCAAGCAAAGGCGTCCGCTACATTGCGATCAACGACAATGTGGACACCCTCAACGGAGAAAGCGAACTTGCCCCATTCCTGAATATTCTGAACGAGATGCACGCCCGCCAGACCAGCAAAAAGGTCAAGGCAGCTATGCGGACACGGTTTGCAAACGGCGCACACTACGGAGCCTACGCCCCGCTGGGTTATATCAAAGACCCGGATAAGACAGGGCATCTTCTGGTTGACACGGAAACAAGGTGGATTATCGAAAAGATCTTTGACCTTGCCGTTCATGGCAGAGGAGCGGCCAGTATCACACGGATTTTGGTGGAAGAAAAAGTACCTACCCCCGGCTGGCTGAACTATGAAAGATATGGGACTTTCGCCAATATCTACGCCGGTGCGCCCGCAGAAAAAGCCTATGCGTGGACGATAGCACAGGTCAAGAGCATTTTGAAAGAGGAAACCTACATCGGCCACAGTGTTCACAACAAGCAGAGCAACATTTCATTCAAGAACAAGAAAAAGGTGCGGAAGCCGCAGGAAGAATGGTATCGTGTGGAAAATACCCACGAAGCCATCATTTCCGAAGAAGTGTTCCAAAAAGTTCAGGAGCTGATTGCAAGCAGACGCAGACGACAGAAGAATGGCACAACGCAGATATTTTCCGGGCTGGTAAAATGTGCGGACTGCGGATGGTCATTGGCTTATGGTGTAAACAGCCAGAACAAAAATCCCTATGCACACTACCATTGCAGTAAGTACGGACAGGGATTACGCCAGTGTTCCATGCACTATATTCGCTATGATGTACTGTATGCCTATGTGCTTGCAAGACTGCAATACTGGTCTATGCTGGCACAGAAAGACGAGGACAAGCTGCTGAAACGGCTGCTCAATGCCAGCGATAAGGAACGCAGTTCTGCGAGGAAGAAACAGGCATCCGAACTGAAAAAAGCCGAGAAGCGCAAAGCAGAGGTTGACGGGCTGTTTGCCAAGATGTACGAGGACTGGTCTGCCGGACGCATTACAGAGTACAACTTCAATATGCTGTCCGAGAAGTATCAGGGCGAACAAAAGGAGCTGGACGAGAAAATCCAGCAGCTTCACGAAGCAATGGAAGCCGCTGCGCAGACCGCCGTTGACGCTGAAAAGTGGGTAGGACTGATGAAGCAGTATGTCAACCCTACGGAGCTGACCGCCGAACTTCTGAACACTCTAATTGAAAAAATAACCGTCCACGAAGCTGTCAAGGGCGAGGACGGAAGCCGTGAGCAGGAAGTAGAAATCTACTACCGCTTCATCGGCAAAATCGACTGACCTTTCTTTTTTACCCAACAATATCTTTAATTAAGGGAAACGGG
>JNKJ01000061.1 GCA_000702025.1 Blautia schinkii DSM 10518 | reverse complement strand
GCTGCTGATATAAAATATAGAAGAGAGGATGCGTGTCATCAGTAAGACATGGCTCTCGTAAGTGATATAACTCTGGTGGCGTGGGTCATCCAGTCGTTTCAACATGGACAGGAGTCCGGGGAAATAGTGGCGGATCACCTTTACCAGTTCGCATGCCAGATGAAACTGGGCCAGGTGTTCCCTTGTATCTTTTCTGGTTACCTTTGCTTTTGTTTTCATGATAAAAACCTCCTTTCTTTATGCGGTTGCGAAGAAATAATCCTTTGGTCAGTTTTATTATCTCGCAATCCCACATAAAGTGGGAGGTTTTTTTTAAAAATTAATTTAATCGTCAAAGCTGCTGAACTAGTTATAATAATAGGCGTCAAAAAGCTGTCCGGCAATGGGGACTGCAGATTCACTTCCGGAACCTCCGTTTTCCACGATTACAGCTACCACCAGATCCGGATCATCGATATTGGAATACCCCACGAACCACGCGTGACTGGAGCCTTGTTCATCAAATTCCGCAGACCCCGTCTTTCCGGCGGCTGTATATCCTCTTCCGCTGAGAGCTGTGGCAGTACCGTAATCTACCACGTCCTTCATCAGCTTTCCGAGAAGATTCGCTTCATTTGTGGTCATCAGCCGTTTGTAGGAGGAGGCCTCCGTTTTTTTCACCAGTTCCCCTGAATTGTTTACCACCTGGTCGATCAAATACGGTTTCATCAGCACACCGCCGTTTGCCACAGCACTGGTAATGAGCGCCATATGCATAGGCGATACCAGGGTATTCCCCTGTCCAATGGCAGTCTGCATGATGAGCGGCGTCACCGATTTTCCATCCAGGGAAAACGAGCTCTTTCTGTAAGAATCCAGAGGCAGCTTCTTGTTAAAGAGCAGGTCCTCCGCAGTATCACGAAGAGAACTTCCGCCCAATTCTGTGCCCATCTCCGCAAACGCGCAGTTACACGAGCTTGCAAATGCTGAGTAAAAATTCTCCTGCCCATGCACAGTACCGTTATAGCAGCGGATGGTATGATCCTCGAGAGTGATGCTGCCCTGACAGAGATAAGAATATCCCTCAAAGCTTCCTTTATTGCGGAAATAATCAAGCGCCGTGACAATCTTAAAGGTAGAGCCCGGCGGATAAGCACCGTTAGTAGCTCTGTTTAAAAGGCTGCTGTCATTTTCGTCGTTCACAAGCCATTCCCAATTATCGGCTATGGTATTTGGATCAAAGTCCGGCTTACTCACCATAGTCAGAACCCGTCCGGTGGACGGCTCCATAGCCACCACTGCACCGCGGCGGTCACCCAGCGCATTGTAGGCGGTCACCTGCAGATTTGCATTGAGGGTGGAAATAACTGTATCTCCCATATTTTTTTCGCCTTTGAACTCATTTTTCATCTGCTCGAGGAAAAAAGCATGGGAGGTAAGAAGCTGGAAATTCGCCTCTGATTCCAGGCCGCTTTTTCCGTTGGATTCATACCCTACCACATGGGCAAAAATATTGCTGTAGGGGTAAACCCTGTCCTCGGTACCGTCCTCGTACACATCGGTACGGGCCAGAACTTCCCCATCCGAGGACTGTATCTGCCCGCGGATGACACGGTCCGAAAAGGTATCCTGCCGTGTGTTGTAAGGACTGTTGATGAATTCCTCACTCTTCATTCCGTTATAATAAATCACATAGCCGATAAGGCTTACAAAAATCAGCACAAAAAAGTAGGAAACAAATGAATATTCCCGGTTGCGCGCTTTTTTCTGCTTAATGGCTTCGCGCTCTCTGCGCTTCTGCTCTTTCATGAGCTCTTTGCGCCGTTGCTTTTCTATGTCTTTCAATTTCCTCGTCCTCATCTTCTCTTAAAATATACAAGCCCTGGATGATCGCCAGCATGAGAATGGTGCTCATCACAGAACTGCCGCCGTAGCTTACCAGAGGCAGAGTTACACCGGTCATAGGGATGAACTTGGTAGCACCGCCCACAGTCAAAAATACCTGGAACGCATATTCCGTGCCCAATCCCAGAGCAATCAGCTTATAAAACGGATTTTTAATCTGCAGGGCAATGTTCACGATCATCAGGAAAAAGCTCATGCACACCAGAATCAGGCAAATGGCAAAAATACCGCCCAATTCCTCACAGATGGCACTGAAAATAAAGTCGTTCTTTACAACAGGGATTTTCTCAGGTGAACCCTGGCACAGTCCCATACCGAACCATCCGCCCGTACCAATGGCAAACAGTGACTGGACAATCTGGTAGCCTTCATTCTCATACACTGCCATGGGGTCCTTCCAGGCACTTACCCTCTGGCGCACATGTCCGAACAGATAGTAAGCGATCACTGCCGCCACACTGCCGCCGGCAATGCCAATCCCCAGATAACCTACATTTTTCGTTGCCACATAAATCATCACCAGGTAGGCGATGAAGAAAATCACAGCGCTTCCCAAATCCCTGGATAGCACCAGGATTCCCACATGGATACCGGCTACGATGGTCGCCTGCACCACATGTTTAAAACTTGCATCCCGCCACAGCAGCGCCGCCATAAAGAACACAAAGGTGATCTTGATCGCCTCTGACGGCTGTATGCCCATCAGACTCAGCTTCGCACCATAGCTTGTCTTAGCCAGCACGAACACCGCGGCCAGAAGCAGGATACCGATTCCTGCATATACCCAGGTGAGATTTTTCAGGAACTTCATCTTCCGTATCATCACCGGAATCACCAGGGCAATGGCGCTGGCGGCCGCGGCGATAAGAAGCTGTCTGGTAGCCGTGTCAATGTCCAGACGGCAGAGCATGATAAATCCCACACTCAACAGCATACACATATTGTTCAGTAGAAGCAAAGATGCTTTCTTATAGAACAAACGGTACAGAATCTGGATCACTGCGAAGAATGCCATCATCTCGATATAAAAATTGATGACCTCGAAATTCTCCGTTTTCAGGTAAATAACCAGAAATGCTGTGAAATCCATGAAAAATATCAATATGAGCTGCTTGCGCAGCAATTCATTTTTTTCCTCCTCATCCTGTCTGCGCACCATATAGAAACAATGAAAGGTGTACACGACCATCAGTGTGAGGATCACATATTTAGATAATTCTACTATTACGTTAATCATATGCCTTTACTCGGCTCCTCTTTTAAAATGACCTTTCGTAAACTCACGTTTCGGAGGTTCCATACCCCGCAGGTAAACATCCTGGAAATCCTTAAGCACTCCCAGCGCCTCCTTTGGACCTTCCATGGTAAAGGAAAGCCGCAGGGCGCTCATACCCAGGGCCTGTACCTGCTCCTTTTCTTTCAGCAGTCCATAGGGAATACTATTATAAATGATATTATAACAGGGGCCCTCATCCTTTGTAGTCTCCATTTTCCAGGGGTTACAGCAGCATACAGCCGGAAATGTCTTATCATAGCGGTCACGCAATATGACCGTGTCCTCTGCACGGGTGCACCCGGAAAGATTCTTGCGCACACACTGAGCCGAAATCATCAGTGGAAGATATCCGTAAATCACCAGCTCACTTCCCCGGTTATCCCTGTGGCGAAGCTCCCCTTGGTTCAGCTCCAGAGGCACAGTATTCCGCAGACATCCTGTTTCATGGAAAAAGGCCGCCGCCTCGTCATTCCAGGTATATAAGGAATGGTCAAGCACACATTTGTCCGCCCAGCCCTTGCGGCGGAGCAAGGCGTAGCTCTCCAGGTTCCGCACCAGAAAGCCGCTCATCCCTCTATCCAGCCACTTCTCTGCCTGTGTCAAAAAGCCCTGCGGTGCGTCGCCTCTCATGATATGCGGCAGCATCAGATACATTTCCAGGCCGTTTTTTAAACCGTCCTCCAAACATTGCTCCATAGCGTTATAAGGGAGATACATTCCCTGTATCCCGCCTGCCTTACACAATACCGCAGCAGTTTCTTTCTTTTCGCAAGATACATATAAGGGCGGGGTGTTCTTGCCCATGCCGCAATCCTCAATGGTTCCGCTGATTCTCGGGCGGCGGCTCTCTTGCTGCATAACTCTTATGTTTCTCTCTTGCTCTGCAACTCTTATGCTTCTCTCTTGCTCTGCAGCACTTGTGTCTGCATCAAGCTGCATAGTCCTCTCGTTTCTAATTGTCTCCAATCCGCTTGCGTCTGCTCCCGCTTGCACACACCCTTCGTTTCGCCTCAGTTCTCTGCGGATCGGGCGCAGGATTTCCTCTTCAAGAAGCGCCAGGGCCTCCCGCCGCACTTCATTGAGTACCTTGACCGGAACAAAGATATGGTCGTCCATCTCAATATCCAGTCTCTCCCACTCATACAGCGTACCGCCCAGCTTCTCCATCTGCTGGCGGATACGCGCCTCCTCCATGGGCTGGTTCTTGGCAAACTGCACCTCGCCGCCGGATGCGGTGACACTGCAGCCCTGATAGGTTACCTCTAGTATAACAGGACTTCCGGGGAAAAGTATTAAATTCCCATAAATTTTTTCTTTTCTTTTTGTTATTTCTGACGAAACCCCGGCTGTTTTTTTCTCATTGGTAAAGGCCATCATGGAAGGCCCGTTCTGCATCTGGTAGTACCCGGTGCAGGACCCGCCGCGGTTAAAAAGCTCCAGAAGATACCTGCGGTCCGCTTCGTCCACCCGGTATCGCTCTGCCCCATTCTCAAAAAGCAGATCAAGATATTTACGGTACATTCCCGTAACCCCTGCAGTGTACCCCGGCTGCTTCATCCGCCCCTCAATTTTCAGGGAAGTCACACCCGCCTCCAGGATTTCGGGCAGAATATCTATAGTGCAGATATCTTTCAGACTCAATGGACAGAGTTCATGCTTAGCATCAATACTTAGTATTTCATTGCTCCGGCTATACTTGTCTGCCTTACTTTTATCCGCCTTGCTTCTATCCTCCTTGCTTCTACCCGCCTTGCTTTTTTCCGCCTTAGTTTTATCTGTTTTGCTTTCCTCTGCTCTGTTCCTATTTTCGAACTCCACCTGGTATGGAAGCCGGCAGGGCTGCGCACACCGTCCGCGGTTGCCGCTCCTTCCTCCAAACAGACTGCTCATCAGACATTGTCCGGAAAAGCTGTAGCACAGTGCGCCATGCACAAACGCCTCTATCTCGATGGCACTTTCCCGCCGCATAGCCGCCAGTTCCTCCAGCGAAAGCTCTCTGGCTGCCACCACGCGCGATGCACCCTGCTCCTCCAGAAACCGCATCCCCTGCAGCCCTGTGACGGTCATCTGTGTGCTTGCATGAAGGTGAAGGCCCGGAAAATTCTGTTTGATAAAACGGAACACGCCCATATCCTGAACGATGACCGCATCCAACCCGGCTTCATAGTATGGCGCAAGGTAATCATAGAGCTGTTCCTTCAGCTCCCTGTTTTTCAACAATGTATTTACTGTTAAATACAGCTTCCTGCCGTGGATATGAGCCACATCGATGGCCCGCAGCAGCTCCTCTTCCTGAAAATTTTTCGCATATGCACGTGCACCAAAGGCAGCACCGCCCACATAAACCGCGTCAGCTCCTGCACTTAACGCAGCCTCAAAGCCTTCATAAGAGCCTGCCGGGGCAAGCAATTCAATTCTTCTCTCTTTCACAGTGTTCCCTCTCTTTTCTTAATTAAGCATCCAGGGTGTTTAAAGGCGAAAAAAGAGGATTACCGAAGCAATCCCCCTTCTCACCTTCACTTTAGCATCTCGTCCAACTCTTTCTCCAGTTCCTTGACCTTGCCTTCCAGAACACTCTTCTGTTCCACGGCCTCCTGCTCCTTTTTCTGCGCCTCTTCAATCTGCATACGCAGAGATATGAGCTCATGCTTCAGGTCATACATCTCCTGATCCTTCTGCTGTAAATCCTGTTCAAATATCTCGGCCTGTTTTTTCGCCTTAAAATAATCGTCTGTGATGTTCAGGCTCAGCAATGTATGTTTCGTCTCCATCGGCTGCCTGCTGTACCCCGGCATCTCGCTTAACTCCGCAATTTTATTATTCATGTAGGATGCCACTTTCTGGAAATACTCCTCCGATTCATAGCCCCCCAGCGTAATGATCTTTCCTCCGATGATTACTTGTGCTGTGTTCTTGACTGCCATTAGTACAAGCCTCCTGTATCTTTCTCTTCTCTCGTAATCCTGTAATATCCAAATTTAGTACAATGTGTCAGTTACTTATGATTCATTGTATTCGTATATTCTGGCATAATAATCTCCTGCCCTGCGGCTCAAGATTATCTTCATTATAATCGAATTTTGTAGAAATGTATAGAAATTTTTTTATAAATCTTTATTTGGCTGTGTCAGGCAGCTCAAATCCCAGGTGTTCATAGGCCAAAGCAGAGGCCATCCGGCCGCGCGGCGTGCGGTTTAAAAAGCCGTTCTGCAAAAGATAAGGCTCATATACATCCTCAAGAGTTCCTGAGTCCTCGCCTATGGCCGCCGCCAAAGTTTCCAGTCCCACGGGACCTCCCTGAAAATTCACAATAAGTGTCTGCAGAATCCGCCTGTCCACTTTGTCCAGACCATACTGGTCCACTTCCAGAAGATCAAGCGCAAAACAAGCCACCTCATAAGTAATCCGCCCGTCGTATTTCACCTGGGCAAAATCACGTACCCTTTTTAGCAGACGGTTGGCAAGACGCGGCGTACCTCTGGAGCGCTTAGCAATCTCCGCAGCCCCCTTCGCATCAATCTCCACACCCAGAACCTCTGCAGAACGCAGAACAATCGTTGTCAACTCCTGGTGATTATAAAACTCCAGGTGATGCATCACACCAAAACGGTCACGGAGCGGCGCTGACAATAATCCCGCCCTCGTCGTGGCCCCCACCAGAGTAAACTTCGGCAGATCAAGGCGGATCGAACGGGCCGACGCACCCTTTCCAATCATAATATCAATGGCAAAATCCTCCATGGCAGGGTAAAGCACCTCCTCGACCTGACGGTTAAGGCGGTGTATTTCATCCACAAAAAGAATATCCCCTTCCTGGAGATTATTGAGGATTGCGGCCATCTCACCCGGCTTTTCGATAGCCGGACCTGAGGTAACCTTCATATGCACGCCCATCTCATTGGCGATAATCCCCGAGAGAGTCGTTTTTCCAAGTCCCGGAGGGCCGTAAAACAGTACATGGTCCAGGGCATCATGGCGCTGCTTGGCAGCTTCTATATAAATTTTTAGGGTTTTCTTCGTCTTATCCTGACCGATATACTCCTCCAAAGTCTGAGGACGGAGATTCCCTTCCAGGGTAAAGTCCTCCTCCGTCACATCGGTGGCAATAATTCTTTTTTCCATAAAAAACTCCGTTCTACAAATTCATAACAGTTCCGGTCACGATTTACATACTATGAACTGTTTCACATATTCTTCAGAGCAGCCTTCAGGATTGCCTCCACATCGTCCGGCTCCACATCCGTCACCTGCCGTACCGCACGCAGTGCGTCCGTACTGCTGTACCCCAATGCAACAAGTGCCTCTACAGCCTCCTGACGTCCATCCGAAGCCCCGCCAAGCCCTGCCGCAGCCTTCTCCTGCTCGTGAGCCAGCTTAAGCTCAAAGGCATCCTCGAGCTTTAGCTTGTCCTTTAGCTCAAGAATGAGCTTCTGCGCTGTTTTTCTGCCGATTCCCGGGGCCTTGGAGATGGTCTTTACATCATCCGAGAGCACGGCGAAACGAAGCTCATCCGCGGTAATACCGGACAGAATCCCCATGGCCGCCTTAGGTCCCACGCCGTTTACTCCGATCAACAGTTTAAACATCTGGAGATTGTCCTTCGCAAGGAAGCCGTATAGCTGCATGGCATCCTCCCGTATGTGGAAATATGTGTGTATCTTTAATTCCTCACCTATATGTATCTGAGACAGGTCTGTGCCTGTCATAAATATCTCATAACCTATGCTGCCGGCCTCAAGTATCACCGAAGTCTCTGTCAAATCAGCCGCAGCTCCACGAATGAACGAAATCATGCTTTTCTGCTCCTATCTTCTCATAAATGCCATATTAAGGCATTAGATGTATCGGATGTCATCATAACATATATTTTGCCAAAAAGCAAACGAAGGGGGTACCCCGGCAGCTCTGACGAGTAAAATTATTTTTAATGGAGTATTCCCAGTTCGGTAGTGTTTTTTTAGATTGAGTCTTATAGAAAAGCTCACAATCTCCCTGGGGGGCCTTACTATCTTATTTTTCTACTGCGTTCCCGGCTCACCTCCTTTCGCTCTGCATCCTTATCCAAAACGTATCTGGAATCCTTTTTCTATTTCTTGTGTATACTCTTTTAGATCGTCCCGCTTCCATGACTCCAGTAGCCTGCGGTGCTTCTGCTCCCGGCTCTGCTTTACTTTTTTCCACAGCTCTTCCCATGCCTCCATCACCTGCGCTATCATATGTCCGATCTGGATC
>JNKJ01000060.1 GCA_000702025.1 Blautia schinkii DSM 10518 | reverse complement strand
GCAGATGCCCGCTTCCCTTCAACTAATCGCCAACTGCGACTAAGCCGCTCGAGAAGAGCTCTCGCGGCTAAGTCTCCGTAGGCGCTGGATTTTCAGGCGCGCTTTCCGCAAATCTGCCCGACGTGCCCCAAGCCCCCGCCCCCCATTTCCTTCTGTCTGCCTTCCGCTACCTCTCGTCCCCTTCATAACAGCTGTTCTTTTCGTCGGGAGGTGTTTTAAGTAGGAAGAACTTATTGTATGCCATATGTATAATAAAAATGCTGTGACAAATCATCAAAGTGGCTATTATGACACTACACTATATCGCGTTGTTTATATTAAGCTGCCCTGTTGTACTACCCTACTCTATATTCCGCGATTTTCTATTACACTACGCTACTCTGTATTCTGCGATTTTCTATTACACTACGCTACTCTGTATTCCGTGATTTTCTATTACACTACACTACTCTGTATTCCGCAATTTTCTATTACACTGCGCTACTCTGTATTCTACTATTTTCTGTTATGATACACTACCCTGTATGAACTATTTTATCCTGTACTAACTTCGCTTTTTAAGCTAACTTACTCAGGAATCTCAAGCTAATATCGCCATAATAAAGCCAAGAGATAATCAATCTAAAAAATCTGAATTTTAAAGAAAGTTTCGTCACAGCCAGTACACCTCGGCCCTATACTGTATCGCCTTCCAACCCCTCCCGGGCAACGACCTCCCGCTAAAAGGGGAACGAAAACGTAGCGGAAGGTGAGGCGGAGGAATTTGCGGGCTGGGGCAGGGCTTATCCGCGGCAGGCTGATTTGCGTAAGCGCGCCTGAAAATCCAGTGCCTACGAAGACTTAGACTCGAACGCTCTTCGTGAGAGTCTTAGTCGCAGTTGGCACTTAGTTGAAGGGAAGCGTGCATCAGCCTGCCGCGGATAAGCCCTGCCCCAGCCCGCAAATTCCTCCGCCTCACCGTTCAAAACTTTCCAGGGGCCCCCTTTTTCCTATCGACAATCCGCCCGTAATGGTTTATAATAAATGGCTGAGCGAAAAGTATATTAAGCAAAACACAAAAGGAGACAAACCCATGGGATTCGAATTCATAAAGAAATTACCCACACCTGAGGAAATACGCAGCCAATATCCCATTGATGCAGGCATACAGGCCCTGAAAGCAAAGCGCGATGCAGAAATCCGCGATGTATTCACAGGCAAGTCCGATAAATTCCTAGCGATCATCGGACCTTGTTCCGCAGACAATGAGGATGCCGTATGTGACTATATTCTGAGACTCCGCGATGTCCAGGAGAAAATCGCTGATAAAGTATTGATCATCCCCAGGGTGTACACAAATAAACCACGTACCACAGGCGAAGGCTACAAGGGCATGGTGCATCAGCCCGACCCGGAGAAAAAGCCCAACATGCTTGCCGGACTTATTGCCATCCATAAAATGCATATCCGCGCCATCCAGGAGAGTGGTTTCACCTGCGCAGACGAGATGCTTTACCCAGAGAACTGGCGTTATCTCTCCGACCTGTTGTCATACGTAGCTGTAGGCGCGCGCTCGGTGGAGGACCAGCAGCACCGTCTGACCGTAAGCGGTATGGATGTACCCGCAGGAATGAAAAATCCAACCAGCGGCGATTTCAGCGTTATGCTTAACTCCGTGGTAGCTGCCCAGGGCGCACACCGTTTTATTTACAGAAGCTGGGAGGTAGAGACAAGCGGCAATGAGCTGGCCCACACAATCTTACGCGGTGCTGTAAATAAGCATGGAGAAGCTATCCCGAACTACCATTACGAAGATTTGCAGCTCCTCTGTGAAAAATATCAGGAAAAGAACCTGAAAAATCCAGCCGTCATTGTGGATACTAACCATTCAAACTCAAACAAGCAGTATGAACAGCAGATTCGCATCGCCAAAGAGGTGCTTCACAGCCGTACCGTAAGCCCTGATCTCCGAAACCTTGTAAAAGGCCTGATGATCGAAAGCTATATTGAATCCGGCTGCCAGAAGATTGGCACTGACGATCATATCTACGGCAAGTCCATCACCGACCCTTGTCTTGGCTGGGAGCAAACCGAAAGACTGCTGTACACAATCGCAGAAATGTGCTAATCGAACAATTTCACATACTTTTTCAACAAAATGTGCGCCGCCGGCGCACCAAAGAAAAGAGCCTCTGCCCCAACACTGATATTTTCAGCGTTCGGGCAGAGGCTCTTTTATAAACTGGTTTTGATATCTGCTTCAGCAGACAGTTTCATTAATACATATGATGTGTTCATGGCAGCATACTCTTTAGTGGCGTGGATGGGCTTTCATATAGACATCCCGCATCTTATTCATGTTCATCCCCAGATAAACCTGCGTGGTGGAAATATCGGAATGTCCCAGCATTTCCTGCACACTCTTGATATCCGCACCGTTCTGGAGCATGTGTACAGCAAAAGAATGGCGCAATGTATGGGGTGTAATATCCCTCTTAATCCCTGCGTCATCTGCGTACCCCTTGAGCACCTTCCAGAATCCCTGACGGCTCATGGCCTTTCCTGTACAGTTTGTAAAAAGGGCTGTCTCTCCATCATCCTTTACAAACGCGCCTCTTGCCAGCTCTATGTAGCGCAGCAAAGCGTCCCGGCTCACATTTCCGATGGGGATGATGCGCTCCTTGCCATTGTCGTGGCAGGTCACGTATCCAAACTGCAGATTCACATCTGTAGTATGCAGATGAATCAGCTCGCTCACCCGCATCCCTGTGGCATAGAGGAGTTCAAGCATAGCTGTGTCGCGGATACCCTTGGGGGTATTATGATCCGGCTGCTTCAACAGCATATCCACTTCGTCCACAGATAAAATCTCCGGGGCTTTTTTCTCCACCTTGGGCGGCTTCAGATTTCCGGACGGATCCCTCTGTATTCTCCCCTCTTTAAACAGATATTGGAACATGGCCCGGATAGAGGCAACGCTTCTGGAAATCGTGGAGGAAGCGAATTTCTCCCTCTCCATGTAATTAAGATATCCTTCTAAATCCAACTCTCTGACTTCTGCTGCTTCACTGATTCCCCGGTCACTTAAAAATACGGACATCTTCTTCAGGTCACGCTGATAAGATACTTCCGTATTGTGCGAGGTTTTCTTCATGTTGTGTAAATAGGTTATAAATTCCCGTATGTCTCTCTCCATTGACTTTACTTCCTGCTTCTGTATATTGTAGAAGTAATTTATCCTTCAAAAATGTAACTGTATTATACTTGGAAATTGACATAAAATCAAATCCTTTTTTCGGTGAAAATCCCCATAAAATAAGGGTTTCGGACAAAAAGCACCAAATGTCGACATATTTATGGCAACCGCCACTACATCTGGTAGAAAAAATATTTTAAAAAAATTTCAACCTGCCCAGTATATTTTCAACCACCCATGGATTCAGGTATGTTTCGAGCAGAATTCCGGCAAAATATACCACTGCCGCCCCACATGCGCGTAAGGTGTAGTTAGAAGCTTTCTGCGGAAAAATCCCATGGTTTCTCCAGATATCCAGGGACTGCTCATACACAAGCGCCATCACATACATGGTTACCGGCAGGTAGATCAGATACTGCGGCAGCAAAAGCCCAAGCCCCACAGCACCCCCGGCAAGACCGAACTGGAGAATGGACATCGTAAGCAAAGCCCCGATCTCACCACCCAGCAGCAAGATTCCCACCACAGCCAGCGGCACCCCAAACACCGAAAAACCACAGAGCACGCTGAGCAGGAAGTAGCTCCCTCTCATACGCAGCACCTCCAGGAAAAACTCCCTCCCGGACACGCCCCGTCCCGCAAAAGCACTCAAAAGATACACGGAGGCCATCGTTTTTTGCTGCCACTCCATCCGCCACAACACATTCGGCAGCAGCGTTCCTAGTAGGAAACCGCACAAAAAGAGGATAACGGCGGGAAATTTCCCTGTTCCCCTGAACTTTAATCTCTTTTTTCCCATTTCTTCACCCTGTACCAGTCTACGAAACAAGCCTGAAAAATATGACTATAAGCTTGCCTGAAACCAGATAGGATGTCATGTAAAACGCAGTATATTTGTATTATTTATTAATCACACTTACGATATCGTCGATATTGTATATCGTAAACCAGTCTACAATACCTTGCTTATCTGTTTGAACACTCCCTTTAATCTCTAATTCTGTATCACCAATATTTAGGCTGCCATTAAACTCATAATAATCCCCCATATCAAAAACGTTTATCTCATCTAGCTGCAATGTTTTTGATTCCGAATAAGCTTTCATTATAAGTCCATATTCAGCAGTCTGCATAAATGCCGTAAAACATGAGTCCGTCATGTGATTTTTGAACCTTTTTAGAATCCAATCTGGCACACCGTCATTTCCTACATCAGTCCATTGTTCATACTCTACAAACTCACTTTCATCAAGGTCGCTGAACAAATTCGTCAGTAAGGCATTTATATTTTTTTCAGCCCTAATATCTTTTGATGGGTAACTACTTGTAATACACAAGGATATCAGTAAATACAAAATTATTCTCTTCATATGTATCACTCACCTTTACCTGTAAAATCCAAATCTTTTATACAATCCTATTTTGCCTATAAATTCTATATTGCGACAAAAATAGCAATATAAATCCCAATATAAATCCCAATATAAATCATACTATCAAATGTCCTCCGCTGTCCAAACCGCTCAGATGAATTTTGCAATTCCACACATCAACAATAATTCCGGTCACAAAAAGTGCAATACTGTAGAGGACTTTAGACAGTCAAGCTACTCACCGACTCTCTATACTTATTATGGTGCGGCCTGTGTAGTGGGCTTCTGATAGTTTTGCCGATTGTTTTGCTGAATTCCTTGCTGAATCCTTTGATAGAGCTTTTTGTTCTGCTGAATTCTTTGCTAAATCCCTTGATAAAGTTCTTTGGATTCATAGATATTTACACACATCGAAGCATTCTGTTTTTCCACTGGTTTACTGGTTTCGTTAGAAATTCTATAACTTACTATACAGTATCCTACTGTAAGCTGAGCATCCCAAGCTTGAGACGAACTTTCACCAAGCAGGCATGGCAGTTCTTTGTCTGCAAAAGCCTGATAAACCTCTTCTTCATCCTTAAAACCACCATAAAGCAGCGTAACAAATACGATTTGCTGTTTCCAATCCTCCCACGCCATTTGATCTGGGACATCTATCTGACCAAATACTGTACTTAACACCCGTTGGCCCTCAGTCATTTCAGAGGAATTAGAGACAATAGAAGCAATTAACAATCTTGTGATGGGATTGGCATTCGCTTCCTCTGTACTAATCATATCTGAATAAGTTATAGTTGGGCTGCGCACAACATGCACCATTTGACCTTCACTCCAAGAAGTGGTTTCTGATTCAGAAAGCATTCCCGGCAACCCAGATTTTTCCATCGCATCGATAATCACTTCCTCGTCTAACGGAAAAGTGGGTTGAGGCAGTACATCTTTTTTGTAGCTAGAATCAAAGCAAAGCATCCCCAGCATACCAACAGTAAAAAACACGAAAATCAACCGCTTCATATAATCACCTACTTCCGTATTTTGATTTATGCCGTCGTCATATTCTTACCTTTTATTTTCTTACCTTTCATTTCAATATTTTATATGAATATATCATTTATTTTATACTATTTTTCTATATTCGTAAATAAATTTTCTAAAAACAATTATTTTTTATTACTATATAACAAAAATTCTCATTCCATTTTGTGTATAACTTCAATACGAATTCCTCAGTAATTTCAATTTAGATGCCCTCTACTTCCCTAATGATATCTTTTATCAATAATCTTCCGTTGTCATGCACATTTTCATAAATGTATTCATCTCTTTATCACATATCCATTCCTTTAATCGAATATACGTTCCAATCCGTCACACAGAATATACGTTCGGATATCTAGTAAAAAAAATACAGACAGAGATTTTGTCCCTGCCTGTATCGATTACTTATCTAATATTTCTTTTACTTGCTCAACGGTAAGCCCTTTTTCTTGAATCAAATTTACCAGCTCTTCCATTTGTCTAACTTTAGCAGCCTCATCTTCTTGCTTTTTAGCTGTAATAAAGTCCTTCGCCAATTTTTTCTTAGTTGCTTTTAAATCTTTCACCTGTGATGTAAGTGATTCAATTTGTACATCAATACTAGCAATTTCATTAGTAATTTCTTCTACAGACATATTGACCTGTCTTCTTCTAGGCATTATGAATCTCCTCTCAAATGGATTTATTTAGGATAATTATAGCACAGTTTACTTTGATGTAAAGTCCTTTTTCAAACAGAACATTCAAACTAATAAAAAAATCCCAGCCCTTCAAAAAACACAGTCACATTCAACATAAAAAAACAACCTACAAACCAAGCCACCAGCGTGCCCAACAGGGGGAGCTCGAGGGGGCATTCGGGCTTTCGCAACTCTGAGATTGCCCCCTCGAAACCTCGATACCTCTATACCTCCCCATCCCCTCTGGTTTACCCCCCCCCCCATTTTTTCCCACAAAAAAACTCTGCATAACTGATATTCTCAATTATACAGAGTTCTATTTCATAAATTCACTTGAACTGCTTATTTCGCGTAGTCAACCGCTCTGCTCTCGCGGATTACATTGACTTTGATCTGGCCTGGGTATTCAAGCTCTGCCTCAATCTGTTTAGCGATATCTCTTGCCAAAATGACCATATCGGCATCACTTACGTGGTCAGGAACTACCATTACACGGATTTCCCTGCCCGCCTGGATGGCAAATGACTTGTCCACGCCCTTGAATTCGTTGGTGATATCCTCCAACTGCTTCAAACGGTTGGTATAAGTCTCAAGAGTCTCTCTTCTGGCACCTGGTCTTGCTGCGGAAATAGCATCTGCAGCCTGTACGATACATGCAATCAAGGTTTCCGGCTCCACATCACCGTGATGTGCGGCCACCGCATTGATGACCACTGCGGATTCCTTGTATTTGCGGCAGAGGTCCACACCAATCTGGATATGGGAACCCTCAACCTCATGGTCAATTGATTTACCAATGTCATGAAGAAGTCCGGCACGCTTGGCCACACGCACATCTACACCGATTTCGCCTGCCAGCAGCCCGGATAACTGCGCCACCTCAATTGAATGCTTGAGGGCGTTCTGTCCGTAGCTGGAGCGGAATCTCATGCGTCCTAAGAGCTTAAGAAGCTCCGGATGTATGCCATGAACGCCTACGTCCATAGCCGCCGTTTCACCGTCCTCACGAATCTGTGACTCGACTTCTCTCTGGGCCTTCTCCACCATTTCTTCGATTCTGGCCGGATGAATACGTCCGTCCACAATGAGCTTCTCCAGAGCAACTCTGGCAACCTCACGGCGGATTGGATCAAATGCGGACAATACGACTGCTTCCGGGGTATCATCGATGATCAGGTCTACGCCTGTCAAGGTCTCTAAAGTACGGATATTACGTCCTTCACGACCAATAATCCTGCCCTTCATCTCGTCACTTGGAAGCTGCACAACAGAAATCGTAGCCTCAGATACATGGTCCACCGCACATTTCTGAATGGCGTTTACCACATATTCCTTAGCCTTCTTGTTGGCTTCTTCCTTTGCCCTGCTCTCCAAATCCTTGTAGAGCTTGGCCACATCCACTTTGACATCATCTTCCACAGATTTGAGCAACTCTTCTTTTGCCTGCTCGGAGGTCAGACCGGAAACTCGTTCCAGTTCCTGTACTCCTTTCAGCTCAAGTTCTTCCACTCTTTTTTCTTTTTTCTGCAATTCAGTAATTCTCGCTGTACATTCCTGCTCACGCTTCTCCACTGCATCCGCCTTCTTATCTACGGATTCTTCCTTTGATAAGACACGTTTCTCATACTTCTGCAGCTCGTTTCTTCGTTCCTTGGTTTCTTTCTCCAATTCATTTTTTGTACGGAGAGATTCTTCCTTTACTTCCAATAAAGCTTCTCGTTTTTTAGTTTCAGCCGTTTTCAGAGCTTCATCTATTATGCTTCTTGCTTTGTCCTCCGCTGTTCCGACAATTTCAGCATCTTTTTTGACCTTATTATCTACAGCGATTTTGCAAGTAATAGGAACCGCAATAAGTAGCGCGACTACCACAGCGACAATTGCAACAATAATTGTGCTTGTCACAGGAGCACCTCCTTATTTAGTTTTCATTGTACAATTACAACAATACAAGTTTATCTGTTTTTCATAGTTATGTCAAGTTTTTCTAGGCATTTGTTTGAATATTTTTACGTACAGCATGCATAAAAAGGACATGCCTCTCACCCTAAGCGACAAGACATGCCCTGTATATATGCTTTTGTTTCGTCGATACTAGTATAGTCTATCGCAGATAATATTCTGCGTGAATCAGAAAGTCATTTATCCTCGACTATACCAGTCCGCATCCGGAGTCTTCTGTATAATGGACATTTCCTCAAGTACATGGGAAATATCGCCGTACTGGAACCCTCTGCGGGCCAGATATGCATGAAGACGCCGCATTTCCTTCTCATCAAGTTCACTTCCAGGCGGATATTTCTTCTCCACCGTACTGCGGAGTACTGCGGTCTCGTCCGGCTCCTCAAGCCCGGCAGCTTCCTCCCAAGCCTCGAGAGCAGTCTGACGGTCGATTCCCTTCTGTACAAGCTCCTGGATAATCTTCTGCCGGCTTTTTGCATTCATCCGGTAGGAAATATAATTCACTGCGTATCTGGAATCGTTGATATAGCCAAATGATTTCACATAGCTCATAGCATCCTCGACAGCCTCTATTGTAAAGCCTGCCTGCCGCATTCTGTCATAGAGTCCTTTCTCTGTGCGGTCCATATGCTCCAAAAGCTGCATTGCCTTTCTGCGGGCCTTCTTCTGTTCTTCCGGGGTAAGTGTCATCCCTTACTCCTCTTCCGTATCTGCGGTTGCTGCCTCCGCCTCATTGCCATCCTCCTTGGGCTGCTCGTCCTCCGGCAGCAGGTGGTAATGCACTCTCACCTTATGCTCAATCTCGTCACACATCTCAGGATGCTCCTTAAGGAAGTTCTTGGCATTCTCACGTCCCTGGCCAATCTTCTCGCCATTGTATGCATACCATGCGCCGCTCTTATTCACAATGTTATTCTCAGCGGCCAAATCCAGGATATCACCCTCCTTGGAAATACCGGTTCCAAACATGATATCAAACTCTGCCTGCTTAAACGGCGGAGCCACCTTATTCTTCACGACCTTAATCCTGGTATGGTTACCCACCATCTCTCCGCCCTGCTTGAGCGTCTCCACACGGCGCACATCAAGACGTACAGAGGAATAGAATTTAAGCGCACGCCCGCCTGTGGTAGTCTCCGGATTACCAAACATTACGCCTACCTTCTCACGGAGCTGGTTGATGAATATAACCACACAGTTGGATTTACTGATTACTGCGGTCAGCTTACGCAGTGCCTGAGACATCAGTCTCGCCTGCAGACCCACATGGCTGTCACCCATGTCTCCGTCAATCTCCGCCTTAGGAACAAGTGCGGCAACAGAGTCGACGATCACGATATCCACAGCACCGGAGCGCACCATAGTCTCAGTAATCTCCAATGCCTGCTCACCGTTATCCGGCTGGGAAATATACAGGTTATCAATATCCACGCCTATATTCTTGGCATACACAGGGTCCAGGGCATGTTCCGCGTCAATAAAGCCTGCGATACCGCCTCTCTTCTGCACCTCTGCCACCATATGTAAGGCTACGGTTGTCTTACCGCTGGATTCAGGTCCGTATATCTCAATCACACGTCCCTTGGGCACTCCGCCCACTCCCAGCGCAATATCAAGGCTCAAAGAGCCAGTTGGTATGGCTTCCACCTGCATGTGGACCCCTGATTCCCCCAATTTCATCACAGAGCCCTTGCCATACTGCTTCTCAATATGTCCAAGCGCAGCTTCCAGCGCTTTCTGCTTCTCTTCATTTATCATTCTCTGAAATTCTCCTTATTCTATATAATGCGAACCTATGTTCGTGTTTTCTATCTACCATAGTATTATAAATTGTGGGGAATGTCAAGCGGTAAGTTGAAATCTTGCAGTAACTTTTAAATGGGGAGGGGGTCCCCCGGAAAGGTGGTGAACGGTAATTGGGAGGTGCTTGGGGGCTGGGGGAGGCTGTGTCCGTGTGGGGCAGATGCCCGCTTGCCTTCAACTAAATGCCAACTGCGACTAAGCCGCTCACGAAGAGCGTTCGCGGCTAAGTCTCCGTAGGCATTGGATTTTCAGGCGCGCTTTCCGCAAATCTGCCCCACACGGACACAGCCTCCCCCAGCCCCCAAGCACCTCCCAATTACCTTCCTCTACGTTTCCACCCCCTCTACGTGGCTTGTCGTTTTTTCCGAATGCCTTAACCAGCCGCCAGTATTGGTAAAAATATATACCGACAGGCGTACATACAGTCACGCATAATACATATAGGTACACATGCTCGCACGCAGGAATAAATATATACACAGACAGGCTAGCTGGCAGGTAAGTAGATAAATAAATCCGGCTGGCTTGTTCTTTGCGTAAGTCAAAGACCCCGCCGCAAGCAGACAATGCATCAAGATTATAACGCATTAGCGCTGCGGGGTATTTGACTCTCGCGGCAGTCGCCAAATCTCCTTGCAGGCATTGCCGCTTGACTACGTTACTCGTGGGAATAAACTTCCGGGGAAAACAACAAGCGAAACATGGAGGACGAAAACGTGGTGGTAGGTGAGTGGAAGGAAATTCGATGCGGGGGAGCTGACGCTGTCTTGTCAGGCATTTTGCGGAAGCGCGCCTGAAAATCCATTGCCTACGGAGACTTAGACTCGAACGCTCTTCGTGAGAGTCTTAGTCGCAGTT
>JNKJ01000059.1 GCA_000702025.1 Blautia schinkii DSM 10518 | reverse complement strand
AGTATGAGGCAATGCTAAAGGAATACCCAGTACTCGGACAGATATACGCGTTGATAAAAGAGTTCTACAGCATCGTATTTTCACATAACGAAGATGGCTTGGGAGCATGGATGGACAAAGTCACCAAACTGGGGATAGAGGAACTGGACAGTTATATAAATGGGCTGAAAGCGGACGAAGATGCAGTTAAAAATGCGATCCGTTATGAATATAATAATGGTCTGGCAGAAGGCAGCGTCAATAAGATCAAGCTGGCTAAACGGATCATGTATGGCCGGAACAGCTTTGCATTATTAAGGGCAAAGATACTGTTGAACGAATACTATTATCAAATCAACTAAGTTTGTCAAGAACCAATCCAGCGCTTACGGAGACTTAAGCACGAAAGCTCTTCTTGAGTGCTTTAGTCGCAGTTAGCGATTAGTTGAAGGGGAGCGGGCATCAGCCTGACACGGATTCCCCCTGCCCCGGCGCGCAAGCTCCTCTGTCTCACCGTTCAACACATTTCCGGGGTTCCCCTTCCTCATCCGCTCAACACATTTCCGGGGGTCCCCTTCCTCACTTTGTAGTCTCCCCTTTCTTAATCTCGACCCCCACCCGCACATAATTCTCCTTCAATCTCTCCCCCGCCAGCAGCTTCAGCATCACATCCACCGACACCTTCCCAATCTCCTTCAAAGACTGATGCACCGTAGTAATCTCCACGACATTCGTCCTGGCCACATACGTACCGTCATAAGACACAATACACAACTCCTCCGGCACCTTTTTGCCCAGCTTATACGCCGCTTTCAAAAACGCACACGCCGGCATATCGGCTGCCATTATCCCATCAATCTCAGGATATTTCTCCAAAATCAACATTGCCAGCTCCAGATACCCCTGAAAATCAAACGTATTCCACTTGATATCCAGCTCCCGGGAGCGGATTCCATGCTCACTCAGCACTTCCTGCAAGGCTTTGTGGCTCTCATAGGAAATAACACGCTCTGTATCCGCCTCATTACCGATATGAAGCACATATTTACACCCGCTTCTGATGAACTCCTCCGCAGCAAGCCGTCCCCCTGCGCAATGGTCCGACACTACCAGCGGAATCTTATCATCCACATAATAATCAAGCATAACCAGGGGTTTTCCAAACTCCTGATAGTCCTCAGGCTTTTGGTTATTGACCCCCATAATCACGCCGTCCACAATATTTGACTTCAAAATCTTCAGATATTCCTTTTCCCTGCCAATATCATCTCCTGTACTGCAAAGCATCAGCTTGTAGCCATTTTTATAAAGTTCATCTTCTATATAAGTTGCCAGCGATGAAAAATATGGATGACGGATATTCGGCACCAACATTGCCACAATCCCAGCTTTTTGCTTAAACATCCCTCTTGCCAGTTCATTAGGTATATAATTTAACTCTTTCATTGCCTGTTCAATGCGCATTCTCGTTTCCGGAGAGACATTCGCTGTCCCATTTAACACCCTTGAAACAGTACATGCGGCAACATTTGCTTTTTTTGCGACATCTCGGATACTTGACATTTTCCTCACTCCCCTGTAATATGTTACTGTTAAACAAAACTATAGATTATAAATGATAATCATAAGTCTATGTACCGGATATGAAACATATTTCATGCTCTTATCAGCATACTAAAAAATTAAGGAAAATTCAATCATTTCCTGAATTTTTGTTGTAATATCCATAACAGAAGGAGGAAAAACCATGGCTAAAAAGAGACTCCAGAAAAAAAGAGCTTCTGTAAAAACAGAGGTAAAGAGAAACGATACTTCCGGCTTAAATACTACTCCGGAGGACGCTGTACAGACAAGTTCCGCACAGATTTCTGCTAAAGACCCAATTGCTGAAATCATCCCCGAAAAGTCTGCCGCCGCTAAAACCGACCAACTCAAAGTCGAAACGAAGAAAGTCGAAACGAAGAAAGTCGAACCTGAGAAGGTCACTACCTCTAAAAACGACCAACTCAAAGTTGAGACGAAAAAGGTCGAACCTGAAAAGGTCACTACCTCCAAAACCGACCAACTTAAAGTTGAGACTAAGAAAGTCGAACCTGAAAAGGTCACTACCTCCAAAACCGACCAACTTAAAGTTGAGACTAAGAAGGTCGAACCTGAAAAGGTTACTACCTCCAAAACCGACCAACTTAAAGTTGAGACTAAGAAAGTCGAACCTGAAAAGGTCACTACCTCCAAAACCGACCAACTTAAAGTTGAGACGAAAAAGGTCGAACCTGAAAAGGTTGCCACTTCTAAAACAGAGCCCATTAAGGTGGACACTAAAAAGGTTGAGCCTAAAAAAGTGGAAACCACCACAAAAGAGCCTGTCTATATCGAAGCCGCACCGGAGGATGAGAGCATCTACAATCAGCGTTTCACACGCCATTATGACGAATTGAAATGGCTCTACTGCGAGCTTTACCAGGATAATCCTTATGTGATGATGCATTTCAATGACCTTACTGCGGGTATTAAAAATTTCTATACTGACAGAAACGCGGCCTTAAAAGCCACTGATAAAAAGCGTGAAGCTGATCCTAACTGGTACAAACGCAACGAGCTTCTGGGCATGATGATGTACGTCAACGCGTTTGGAAAAACCTTAAAGGGCGTGGAGGACAAGCTTGATTACATCCAGGAATGTAATGTGAATTACCTGCACCTCATGCCGCTTCTCTCCTCTCCCAAAGGAAAAAGCGACGGCGGTTACGCTGTGGCTGACTTCCGCAAGGTTCAGGAGAATCTGGGAACTATGGATGATTTCTCCCATCTTACAGAGAAATGTCATGAGCGTGGCATCAATATCTGCCTTGATTTCGTGATGAACCATACCTCCGAGGACCATGAATGGGCCCGCCGCGCCAGAGCAGGAGAAAGAGAATACCAAGACCGCTATTTCTTCTTTGACAGCTATGACATTCCGGCCCTTTATGAAAAAACCTGTCCGCAGGTATTCCCCACCACCGCACCGGGCAATTTCACCTGGCTGGATGATGTGAAAAAGCACGTAATGACCACATTCTATCCGTACCAGTGGGATTTAAACTACCGTAATCCCATTGTACTTAACGAAATGATCTTCAATCTGCTCTACCTGGCTAACCAGGGCGTAGATATTGTACGACTGGACGCTGTTCCCTACATCTGGAAACAGCTCGGCACCAACTGCCGTAATCTGCCCCAGGTACACACAATGGTGCGTATGATGCGTATGATCTGTGAGATTGTGTGCCCGGGCGTACTGCTTCTGGGAGAGGTGGTCATGGCACCTGAAAAGGTGGTGCCTTATTTCGGCACCGTAGATAAGCCTGAATGCCATATCCTTTACAATGTGACCACCATGGCGAGCACCTGGCATACTGTGGCTACCAGAGACGTATCCCTGCTGCGCCGCCAGCTCGATACCGTGGCCGCGCTGCCCAGGGAATACGTATTCCAGAACTACCTGCGCTGTCATGACGATATCGGCTGGGGACTTGACTATGACTATCTGCATAACTTTGCCATAGATGAGGTACCTCATAAGAAATATCTGAATGATTTCCTCACAGGAAAATATCCGGATTCCTTTGCCCGCGGAGAGCTTTACAATGACGACCCGCGCCTTGGCGACGCCAGACTCTGCGGCACCACCGCTTCTTTATGCGGAATCGAGCGTTTCGGATTTGAGGGAAATGAAGAAGGTGTGGAACGTGGCATCCGCTACGATATCACGCTCCATGCATTTATGCTGTCACAGTCCGGCATTCCGGTCATTTACAGCGGTGATGAAATCGGACAGCTTAATGATTATTCTTATAAGAATGACCCGGAAAAGGCTTCGGATTCCCGCTATCTCCACCGTGGTGATTTCAGTTGGGAGCTGGCAGGAAACCGCAAGCTTGCCCAAACAGTACAGGGTAAACTTTTCCCGGCTCTTGATAAGCTGGAGCATATCCGGGCTTCCCACAGCGTGTTTGATTCTAATGTGGAGCTTCGCACCATCGACACCTGGGATGCTTCCATCCTTGCATTGGTACGGGAGAATGAAGAAGAGAAATTTATCGGACTTTATAACTTCAGCGAGAACGACAGAGTCGCCTGGATCAACGAGGATGATGGAATTTACATGGACCTCATTACCGGGCATGAGATGGAGGCAAAGGGCGTACAGGTACCGGCCTATGGTTGCTACTGGCTCTGCCGCAGGAAATAATCATTAGCTTCGTTGGTGCATGAAAATGGACAACTCCACTTCAATACCATACAAAGCAAGATAAGAAAAAGACCGGACAGCCGCCGCTGCCTGGTCTTTTTCTATATGAATATGCTATCATTCTATTTCTGTAACTTTTCCAAAAATAAGGTAAACTTTCCTTTTTCCTCCTGATCAAGTGACTTGCGGTACATCTTCCGCAGCCAGTCCGTGATTACATCGATACCCACCGGTGAGAACGTCATGAGCAGGAATACCAAAATAATCATTCCAAATTCCAGTGACCCCAATGCCAGAAGCTTTTGAAGTATCACCGCTGCGGCAAAGAATATGAACTGCATGCCGTAGATAATCACCTTCCGGTAACGGTTCAGAGGCGCGTACACGGTTTTAAGCGCCGCCATGTAGTTCCAGCCAGTCACCAATACACATGCGGTATTCAGCATGGCATTTGAGTGATATACGTCCTGACAGATCAGCATGACCACAAACACACACCCTGTGATAGTGACCGCCGCAGGAAAAGCATTCATAAATACATGCCGCAGGAAAGTATGATCGATCTTGTCATAATTATTCTCCTGAGCCAAAAGGAAGGTTGGTATGCCTACCGCACAAGCACTGATCAGTGACATCTGGATTGGCTCAAAGGGATAAGCCTCTCCAAAGAAAATCGTCAGCAGCGCCAGCAGCACGGAAAAAATTGTCTTAATCAAAAACATGGAGGCCGCGGTTCTGATATTATTGACTACCCGGCGTCCCTGGTTTACAATGTGGGGCATTGCCGCAAAGTTAGAATCCAACAGCACAACATTGGCAATATTTTTTGCCGCATCGCTGCCCTCTGCCATAGCCACACTGCAGTCTGCCTCTTTAAGCGCAAGCACGTCGTTGACACCGTCTCCTGTCATAGCAACCGTATGTCCCTGGGATTTCAGGGCAAGCACCATTGCCTTTTTCTGTTGAGGTGTCACACGGCCAAACACACTGTATTCCTTCACTGCACGCTCAACATCCTCCTGGGTTGTAAGCGTGGTAGCATCAACATAATGCTCCGCATTCTTAAGCCCTGCCTTCTTAGCAATGGAGGCCACAGTTACCGGGTCGTCACCGGAAATCACCTTTAAGTCTACACCCTGACTATCAAAGAATTTCAGTGTATCCGGAGCCTCGGGACGGATAACATCCGTGAGAAGCAAAAGCGCCATGGGGGTAAGTCCCTCAGGAAGACCTGTGCCTTCATTCTCAGCAGGACTGTGTGCCAGCACCAACACACGGAGCCCCTGCTCCGCATAACGTCCGCAGCGCTCCAGCAGTTTTTCATCCCCGTCAGGGAAAAGGAACTGCGCTGCACCCATCAGGTAAGTACCATGATTCTGGAACGTTGCCCCGCTATATTTCCTGTCGGAGGAAAACGGAATCGCATGGCCAAGTGTCATATCCTTACGGCCCGGGAAACGCTTATGCAGCGCATCCGCGGTAGCATTCTGGTCTTTGAGCACCACCATCAGATTTCCCATAATCTGCTCAATCTCCTCCATGGAGACGGGACAGACCTCAGATGAGGAAGAACAGACTGTGGCCTCTGAGCGCCCCTCATCCCCACAGCCGGCCGGAAGCAGTGCAGTATTAACAGCATTCTGAGCACCAACACCTACATTACTCTCCGTCACAGCAGCCGTATTGTCACCAGCAAGCGGCACCACACTATTTGACGCCCCAGCAACGCTTTCTGCCTCAGCACTGCCTGTGTGGTCATCTTTTACCTCTAATTTTCTCGGATCATTCCCCGCCTCCGGGGAGTAATCCTCGTCGTCTTCATCGTCAGAATAAGGCTCAATCTTTTCCACGCACATCGTGCCCGCTGTGATTGTGCCTGTCTTATCCAGACAGAGCGTGTCCACACGGGCTAACGTCTCTATACAGTAAAGCTCCTGTACCAGAGTATTCTTTCTCGCCAAGGTCAGGGAACCCAGAGTCAGGGCCACACTAGTGAGCAGCACCAGCCCCTCCGGAATCATCCCCAGCACAGCCGCTACCATATTCACAACAGAATCCTTAAGATTGTCCCCCACAAGATAAAACTGCTTATAAAACAGCATGATTCCCAAAGGCACAATGATGATACTGATGACCTTGAGAATTGCATTCAGGGAATTACGAAGCTCGGAATTATGGCGTTTGAATTCCTTAGCCTCGCTGGTAATCTGGGCAGCATAATTATCCTTACCCACATGGATAACCTGGCAGCACGCCTCGCCGGAAGTGACAAAACTACCTGAGAACAATTCATCCCCCAGGTTTTTGACAAGGTTATCCGCCTCACCGGTCAGGAGAGATTCATTGACCTCCAAGCTTCCCTCGATCACCTTTGCATCCGCGGGCACCTGGTCGCCTGTTTTTAGATAGATTAAATCATCCAGCACCAGCTTCTCTGTGGAAATACTCCACTTCTTTCCCTCCCGAAGCACGACTGCCTTATTCTCTGTGAGAATCGCCAGCTTGTCGAGAGTTTTCTTGGCCCGCACCTCCTGGAAGATACCAATCACCGTATTGATGATGATAATTCCCATAAACATAGAGTTCTTATACGAGCCCACAAAAAGCACCAGCACCAGAAGTACAATGTTCAGAAAGTTGAAGAACGTCAGCGTGTTCTCCATGATGATCTGTTTGTACGTCCTGGTGTTGGGATTTTCGTTGACGTTTATTTTCCCCTCTTCAATTCTCTGTTTTACCTGTTCATTCGTAAGTCCTGTCATCTTTTCACCACACAATTCGATTATTCAGAGCGCGCCCCTTTATTCCTTCACAGGGCCCTCGATAATGCCGCCTCCGGCCACATACTCGTCCTGGTAAAAAACAACGGCCTGTCCCGGGGTTACCGCCCTCTGCGGCTCCTTGAATCTTACCAGCAGCTCGTCCTGACCGGCTTTCTCGATCACCGCAGGAGCGCCTCTGTGATTATAGCGGATTTTGGCAATAACCTCCATGCCGTTTTCAAACTCTGGCACAGACATAGCATTTATCTTGGTGCAGCGCAGACCAGGGGCAAACACATCCCCGCCGTCCCCGATCACTACCTCGTTGACCTTGGGGCGTATCTCCGTGACAAACACAGGGCGGCCCATTGCCAGATTCAGGCCCTTGCGCTGCCCGACTGTATAATGGATGATTCCCTGATGCTCTCCCAGGACCTCTCCTGAAGTGCTCACATAATTGCCCTTAGGTATCACAGCGTCTGTGTTTTCCTCAATAAACCTTGCGTAGTCCTTATCCGGGATAAAACAGATTTCCATGCTGTCCGGCTTCTTTGCCACCGGAAGCCCAATTTCTGCCGCAATCCCGCGTATCTGGTCCTTGGTATATTTCCCAAGGGGCATCCTAGTACGGGAAAGCTGCTCCTGAGTAAGGCCATACAACGCGTAGGTCTGGTCCTTTGCCGCAGTCACAGAGCATTTGAGCGCGTATCTGCCGTTTGGGAGCTGCTCCACCTGTGCGTAATGCCCGGTGGCAATCAACTCCGCGCCAAGCTTTTCTCCCTGCTCCATCATTGCCTTCCACTTAATATAACGATTGCAAACCACACAAGGATTCGGGGTTCTGCCAAAAAGATACTCATTTATAAAATAATCGATGACATTTTCCTTGAATTGCGGGCAAAAGTCGACCACATGATGGGGAATCCCCAAAAATGCGGCCACCTTCTTTGCGTCCTCCACCATCTTTTCCGCGCTGCTCCTCTCCCCTTCGGGCAGATTCTTCTCACGGAAATTGATCATGGTCACGCCAATCACATCATATCCCTCTTCCTTTAAGAGGTAGGCTGCCACGGAGGAATCCACTCCTCCTGACATGCCGACGATTATCTTCTTTTTATCCATCAATACTGTTCCTCGTCCTCTTCTTCTCCTTCATGGATATCGGACTTTGGTTTCTCCAGGCCCTCGATAGTAATGTCGTGTTTCTCCGCATAATCCCAAAGAGCAGCGTGGATAGCTTCCTCAGCCAGCAGAGAACAGTGTACCTTCACAGGGGGAAGCCCGTCAAGCGCTTCCATAACTGCCTTATTTGTAATCTGCATAGCCTCCTCAATGGTACAGCCCTTCACAAGCTCGGTAGCCATACTGCTGGTAGCCACTGCGGCACCGCAGCCAAAGGTTTTAAACTTACAGTCCTTGATGATATGTGTCTCATCGTCAATATCCAGGAATATTCTCATGATGTCTCCGCACTTCGCGTTACCTACTGTGCCGACACCGCTTGCATCCTCTATTTCTCCCACATTACGTGGATTCTGGAAATGGTCCATTACTTTTTCACTATACATGTTTTTTTCCTCCTGACAAGTGTTTTTCCTATTATTTCATCTTTTTCATAAAATCTTCATATAATGGTGACATATTGCGCAGATTCTCAACAATTTCTTTCAATCTGTCCACAGTAAAATCTATATCCTCCCTGGTGGTCTCTTCACTCAGCGTCAGTCTGAGAGAACCGTGTGCAATCTCATGAGGCAGGCCGATCGCCAGAAGCACATGAGACGGATCCAAAGAACCTGAAGTACAGGCGGAGCCGCTGGATGCACAGATTCCGTAATTATCGAGCATCAACAGCAGTGATTCACCCTCGATAAACTGCAGACTCACATTGACATTGTTAGGAAGACGCTTCACCGGGTCACCGTTAAGCCTTACATAAGGGATTTCCGTGGTGATTCTCTGAATCATATAATCCCGGAGCTCTTTCTCCTTATCTGTTCTTTCCTTCATAGTGTCATGCGCACGCTTCGCGGCTGCACCGTAACCCACGATACCTGGTACATTCTCCGTACCGGCACGGCGTTTACGCTCCTGCGCGCCGCCATGGATAAAGGAGCGGTTCTTAACACCCTTTCTGATATATAAAAAGCCGATGCCCTTAGGTCCGTTGATCTTATGAGCGCTGGAGCTTAGCATATCGATGTTGCATTCATTTACGTCAATCGGCACCTGGCAGAAAGCCTGCACTGCATCTGTGTGGAAAAGGATACCATGCTCCTTAGCAATCATACCGATTTCCTTAATCGGCTGGATAGAACCAATCTCATTGTTGGCAAACATCACGGAAATCAGAATCGTTTCCGGTGTGATGGCCTTTTCCAGATCGTCCAGACGAACAATACCGTTCTCATCTACGTCAAGATAGGTAATCTTCGCGCCGCGCTGCTTCTCCAGGTAATCGCAGGTGTGGAGAATTGCGTGATGCTCAATCTTTGTGGTAATGATGTGATTGCCCTTTGCCTTATATGCCTCAAAAGCCGCCTTGAGCGCCCAGTTGTCAGACTCGGTGCCGCCTGCGGTAAAATAAATCTCATCCTTATTCGCCCCAAGCACCTGCGCAATCTGCTCTCTGGCCGTGCTCACGGCGTCCTTGCTCCTGCCGGCAAAATCGTAAACGCTTGAAGGATTGCCGTACAGCTCTGAAAAGTATGGCAGCATCGCCTGAACGACTTCCGGTGCTGTCTTAGTGGTTGCTGCATTATCCAGATATATCATTTTTCCCATTTTCTTGTCCTCCTATAATCGGTAAAACGAATTCGTAAATCCGCCCCACTATTTTTCCTGAAACTCGCCCTTCTCTTCCTGTATCCTCCGGCTCTCTTGTATGAGCTCGCTCAGCATCATGGTGTCCACTGCCTCGGTGATACTGTCATTAATGCGCTTCCAGACGTATTTCGCTACACAGAGGTCCGCCCCCTCACAGCTTCCTTCATCCTCATTACCGGGACATGCTGCCGCCTCGAGTCCGCCCTCCAGTACCCTTAAAATATCTCCTACCGAAATCTCCTCTGCAGGTCTGGCGAGACGGTAACCTCCGCAGGCACCGCGGCTGCTGGAGACAAGTCCTGCCTTCTTAAGCAGGGCCATAAGCTGCTCCAGATAGCTCACAGAAATATTTTGTCTCCCGGCAATACTCTGGATGGAGACGGTTTCCTTTTCGCTGTATGATCCTAAATCGATGAGTGCCCGAAGGCCATATCGTGCTCTTGTTGACAGTTTCATTCACTCACCTCTTTTTAATTCCTAGTGTTTTCCTCGGATTTCATGTTTACTTTACCAGAAACTTATAGTTCTGTCAAGGCGCTTTTATGAATATACTGACAAAAAAGGTACAGGTTGTAAATTATGTCAAAAAAACGCTTTTTAAGGGGGACTCTGATTCTAACCTGCACCGGGCTTCTCAGCAGGCTGATTGGATTCTTCTATAGGATATTCCTTTCGCATACCATTGGTGCAGAGGGCTTAGGAATCTACCAGCTCTCCGTGCCGCTCCAGACTCTGGTCATGGCCATCACCACCGCCGGAGTCCAGACCGCCATCTCACGGCTTGCCGCCTCACGCATGGCACTTGGCAAAGAAAAAGAAGCCCGGGACTACTTTACTCTGGGCAGCATATTCGCCGTCGTATTCTCACTGGCAGCCTCGCTTGTCGTATATGAAAACGCGGCTTTTTTTGCTGTACAGATATTGAAGGAGCCGCGCACCCTCTCCCTCATACGCCTCTTATCCTTCAGCTTTCCCTTGAGCACCCTGCATTCATGCATCAACAGCTATTATTTTGCCCAGAAACGCACCGGACTGCCATCCGGCATCCAGCTTTTAGAGCAGGTGGTACGGGTGGGAACCTGTTATCTTTTGTACCTCATCTTTCTCTCCGAAGGACGGGAAGTGACCCCCATCATCGCCGTGGGCGGCACCCTGGCAAGCGAAGCAGTCGCCTCTTTGACCGCTCTGTTTGCCATCAGCGTACATTTCCGCAGTAAAAAATACAGTCCGCTCAAAATCACAAATCCACTCCACGGCATGAAAGACATCCTCCATATGTCGCTCCCCCTGTCACTCAACCGCCTCCTGCTTACCCTTTTGGGCAGTATTGAGGTGGTACTCATTCCCCAGCAGCTAAGGAACTTCGGCCTGAGCTCCGGGGACGCCTTAAGCGTTTACGGCATATTCACCGGCATGGCCCTGCCCCTGATCCTTTTCCCATCCACCATCACCAACTCTGCCTCCGTCATGCTCATGCCCTCCATCGCCGAGCTCCAAGCGCTGGGCTACCGAAAAAGAATCGACTATGTGATTGGCCGCACCAGCCGCTACTGCCTGATGCTCGGCGGGGCCTGCGCGCTTGTATTCTTCTTTTTCGGCAAACCCATGGGCGCCTTCCTCTTCCACAGCCCCACTGCTGGTGTATACATACGCACTATGGCCTTCATCTGCCCGTTCCTCTACCTGAACACCACCCTCTCCAGCATCCTCAACGGACTGGGCAAACCCGGCCTGTGCCTCTTCCACAGCGTCATAGGCATCAGCATCCGCATCACCTTCGTAATCCTCGCCATCCCGAAGATGGGCATCCGCGGATATCTTTACGGCATCCTCCTAAGCGAGCTTATCCTCACAGTTCTACACGTAACCGCGCTAAACCGCATCGGAAAACAAGAAACTGAATCTGCTTAAATTAAACTAGGGGTTTTCTCGCGGTAGTTAAAAATGGGAGGGAAAAGGGGGTCCCCTGGGAGGTTTTGAACGGCAGACAGAAGGAAATGGGGGGCGGGGGCTTGGGGCACGTCAGGCAGATGCCCGCTTCCCTTCAACTAATCGCCAACTGCGACTAAGCCGCTCGAGAAGAGCTCTCGCGGCTAAGTCTCCGTAGGCGCTGGATTTTCAGGCGCGCTTTCCGCAAATCTGCC
>JNKJ01000058.1 GCA_000702025.1 Blautia schinkii DSM 10518 | reverse complement strand
GGAGGCATGGGAAGAGCTGTGGAAAAAAGTAAAGCAGAGCCGGGAGCAGAAGCACCGCAGGCTACTGGAGTCATGGAAGCGGGACGATCTAAAAGAGTATACACAAGAAATAGAAAAAGGATTCCAGATACGTTTTGGATAAGGATGCAGAGCGAAAGGAGGTGAGCCGGGAACGCAGTAGAAAAATAAGATAGTAAGGCCCCCCAGGGAGATTGTGAGCTTTTCTATAAGACTCAATCTAAAAAAACACTACCGAACTGGGAATACTCCATTAAAAATAATTTTACTCGTCAGAGCTGCCCACGCCTACTGAGGGTTGATAAATGGGCGGAAAAGCTTTATACTAGAAGATGCTTAAATCGGCGGCTGTCTGATGACCGTTTGACATTGCGGCATAAAACCGCGGTCATAACTGCGGTACATAAACACGATATATCAGCGGTATAAGCGTCGTCTAATAAAAAACGAAAGAAATATAAGAGGTGTGAGGATGGAGTTTCAAATTGTAATCCCTGTGCTGATTTCCTTTGCAATCAGCGTTGTTTTAGGACCGATCATCATTCCGTTTCTCAGGAAACTGAAGATGGGGCAGACAGAGAGAGTGGAGGGCGTGCAGTCCCATTTGAAAAAGGCAGGCACTCCGACCATGGGCGGAGTGATATTTTTGATCGCTACAGTTGTTACCTCTCTGTTTTATATTAAGGACTACCCGAAGATTATTCCTGTGCTGTTTCTGACGCTGGGATTTGGAATCATCGGATTTCTTGACGACTACCTGAAGGTGGTACTTAAGCGTTCCGACGGCCTGCTGGCGTGGCAGAAATTTTTGCTGCAGGTGATTTTTACAGGTGTTTTTGTGTATTATATTATGAATTATACAGACGTTTCCCTGACGATGCGGATTCCGTTCTGGAGCGGCCATTACCTGAACCTCGGATGGCTGGCAGTGCCGCTTCTGTTTTTCGCGGTCATCGGCACAGTGAACGGTGTTAATTTTACAGACGGACTTGACGGTCTGGCATCCAGTGTGACGCTGATCGTGGCGGTATTTTTCACGGTGGTATCTATCGGGCTGAAAACAGGGATTGAGCCGATTACCTGTGCGGTAGTGGGAAGTTTGATGGGCTTCCTTCTGTTCAATGTATATCCGGCTAAGGTGTTTATGGGGGATACCGGTTCTCTGGCGCTGGGCGGCTTTGTAGCCGGTACCGCGTATATGATGCAGATGCCGTTGTTTATCCTTTTGGTAGGGCTTATTTATCTGGTGGAGGTGCTTTCCGTGATCATCCAGGTGACTTACTTTAAAGCTACCCATGGTAAGCGTATCTTTAAGATGGCTCCTATCCATCATCATTTCGAATTGTGCGGCTGGTCTGAGACGCGAGTGGTGGCGGTATTTTCCATTATTACAGCCATCATGTGTCTGATCGCCCTTCTGGCATTATAAGGAGGCAGATTATGGAATTACAAGGAAAAAAGGTGCTGGTATTCGGCTCCGGAAAGAGCGGTATCGGCGCCGCTGACCTGCTCGCCGCTGTGGGCGCGTGTCCGGTCATCTATGACGGCAACGCGGATACAGACAAGGAAGCAGTGGTACATAAGACCAATGGCACGTACGACACAGAGGTGTATGCGGGAGAGCTTCCGGCAGAGGTGCAGGCAAGTCTGGATATCGTTGTATTAAGCCCGGGAGTTCCCACGGACCTGCCGCTGGTACAGAGCTTTTATGAACAGGGGCTTCCCGTGTGGGGCGAGGTGGAGCTTGCTTACCGGGCCGGAAAGGGCGAGGTGCTGGCAATCACAGGCACCAACGGCAAGACGACCACGACCGCTCTTTTAGGCAAGATCATGCAGGACGCCCGGGAATCTGTGTTTGTGGTGGGGAATATCGGTACGCCCTATACCTCCAAGGCGCTTGAGATGCGTGAGGACAGTGTGACTGTTGCGGAGATCAGCAGCTTCCAGCTTGAGACGATTGAGAAATTTGCACCTAAAGTAAGTGCAATCCTCAATATTACAGAGGATCATCTGAACCGACATCATACCATGGAAGAATATATCCGTGTCAAAGAGCTGATTACCAAGAATCAGGGACCATCGGATATCTGTGTGCTCAACTATGAGGATGAGGTGCTGCGTGAATTCGGCAGACATATCACTCCGGAGGCTGTATATTTTTCCAGCGTCCGCACTCTGGAGAAAGGTATTTATCTGGACGGAGATAAGATTGTGCTGCGTACGAAAGCAGACGAAATCCCGGTGGTGAGAACCGGAGAATTGAAGCTTCTGGGACAGCACAATTTCGAAAACGTGATGGCTGCGGTGGCGATGGCTTATTATGCAGGAGTGCCGATGGAGAGCATTCGTGCAAGCATCTGTGCCTTTACGGCAGTGGAGCACAGGATTGAGTATGTCACGGAGAAAAACGGAGTGGCCTACTATAATGATTCCAAGGGGACGAACCCGGATGCGGCGATCAAGGGCATTCAGGCTATGAACCGTCCGACACTGCTGATCGGCGGCGGTTATGACAAGGAATCCAGCTATGACGAGTGGATTCAGAGCTTTGACGGCAAGGTGCGTTACCTGGTGCTCATCGGCCAGACGAAAGAGAAGATTAAAGAAGCGGCGGAGCGTCTGGGCTTTACGGACATTATTCTTTGCGGGGATCTTGAGGAAGCGGTGAAGGTGTGTGCTGCGAAAGCAGAACCCGGAGACGCGGTCCTTCTGTCTCCTGCCTGTGCAAGCTGGGGACAGTTCGATAATTACGAGCAGCGTGGAGATATGTTTAAGGAGTACGTGAGAAAATTATGATGCGCACACCGAAGCATACGGCCCGCAGTATGTGCCTGAATTGAGTATGCGGGAGTTTATCGGGAAATATCCGCGATAAAAAATACGCATACATTCCAGCCCTGTGTACATATTTATAAATAATGACACTTTCTGGAGACGCCATGTCCGGGGATGGAAAGAAAGAGAATTTAAAAATTGATATGACCTTACTGGTGCTGGTGCTGCTCCTGGTGGTATTCGGCCTCGTCATGCTGTTCAGTACCAGTGAATATAACGGCAGAGTGCGTTTCCACGACTCTGCCTATTATTTTAAGAAGCAATTGTTTGCCACGGCTCTGGGACTGATGGCAATGTATCTGGTTTCCCGTATGGATTACCGCTTTTTCACACGTCTGGCCCCTGCGGCTTATCTTTTGTCCATGGCGCTCTCCACCGCAGTCCTGCTTTTCGGTCAGGAGATCAACGGTTCGAAGCGCTGGCTGAATCTGGGTCCGCTGTCCTTCCAGCCTTCGGAATTTGCAAAGGTAGCGGTGATCCTCTTTCTCGCCTGGCAGATTGACAGGACGGATAAGAATACAGCAGGTTTCTGGTTTATGTGCCGTACCATGCTCACCCTTCTGCCCATTGTAGGGCTTGTAGGTTCCAACAATCTGAGCACAGCCATTATCATCCTTGGCATCGGTGTCATCCTGATTTTTGTATCGAATCCGAAATATATGCAGTTCATCGGCCTGGGCGGGACGGGAATCGCCTTTGTGGCGCTGTTTCTGGCTGCGGAGAGCTATCGTCTTGAGCGTTTGGCAATCTGGAGAAATCCGGAGAAATATGAGAAAGGCTTCCAGACTATCCAGGGTCTTTATGCAATCGGAAGCGGCGGGATCTTCGGCCGGGGACTGGGGAGCAGCTTACAGAAGCTGGGGTTTGTGCCTGAGGCCCAGAACGATATGATTTTTTCTATTATCTGTGAGGAATTAGGGCTGTTTGGGGCGGCCGTGCTCATCCTTATATTTGGCCTGCTTTTGTGGAGGTTGTGCGTAATCTCTATGCACAGCCGGGACCTTCTGGGGACGCTGATCTGCGCGGGGATCATGGGACATATGGCAATCCAGGTGATCCTTAATATCGCGGTGGTGACAAATACCATACCGAATACAGGCATTACCCTTCCCTTTGTAAGCTACGGGGGAACCTCGGTGGTTTTTCTGCTGGGGGAGATGGGCCTTGCCTTAAGTGTGAGCAGTCACACAAGGGCGCGCTCTGCATAGAATAGAAGGTAAGAGGCCCTTTAGGAGTGAAAGGCTTGGATGACATTCGCATTGTAGGAGGAAGGCCCCTTCACGGGACAGTTTCCATACAGGGCTCCAAAAACGCCGCTCTGCCCATGATGGCAGCATCGCTTTTGCACAGGGGAGTCAGCGTTCTCAAGGGCTGTCCCAGAATCGCAGATGTTTTTTGTATGGAGGAAATCCTTCAGGAGCTGGGTGCGCAGACCTGGTGGGAGGACCATGATCTATATATGGATTGCACACAGGCAGATAAGACAACGATATCCGGAGTTTACGCGGGGAAAATGCGCTCCTCCGTCATATTGCTGGGCGCAATGCTCGGTCGGAACAAAAAGGGCTGCCTGGGTTATCCGGGTGGCTGTGTGATCGGAGAGAGGCCGATCGACCTGCACCTTTTCGTGCTCCGGGAACTGGGGGCGGAGATTGAGGAGGGAAACTCTGTAATCTCGGCATCCTGCGCGGCACTGGAGGGCGGAGATATTTCTTTTTCAAGAAAAAGCGTGGGAGCTACGGAGCAGGGGATATTGGCAGCAGTGCTTGCCCGCGGGGAAACCTGCCTCAGAAACTGTGCCCGGGAACCGGAAATACAGTGGCTCTGCCGCTATCTGCGCAGCATGGGCGCACGGATTGAAGGGGACGGCGGCGACTGTATCCGCATCCGCGGAGTGGAGGGGCTTGATTCCGGAAATATGCAGGTTCCGCCGGACCGGATCGTGGCGGGCACTTATCTCTGTGCAGCCGCGGCCACACGGGGGAAAATCACTCTTTTGAACCCGCCGGAGGGTGAGCTGGACGCCTTCCTCGAAGTATATCGGAAAATAGGTGGACAATACAAAGTAAAGAGTGGTAAACTAATAGCTGACGGAAGCGGTATATATTCTCCGGTTCCTTTTTTGGAGACGGAGGTTTATCCCGGATTTCCCACGGACCTGCAGTCTCCTTTGATGGCAGTGCTGATCACGATACCGGGGGAGAGCTATATCCGGGAAAAGATATTTGAGGACCGTTATAAAGCGGCTTTGGAGATGGTACGTATGGGTGCGCATATCAGGATCAGAGGCACGGATGCGTCGGTGAGCGGAGGTTATCCGCTGAGAGGCTGTACTGTCGAAGCGGAGGAGCTGCGCGGAGGCGCCGCGCTGGTGCTGGCTGCACTTGCCGCCGACGGGGTGAGCTATGTGCGCGGCTATAAATATATCCGCCGCGGTTATGAGCACATCTGTGAGGACCTGAATGCATTGGGCGGAATAGTGGAAAAGGACACAGGAACAAGGTTTTATGAGAACATCCAATTACAGAAAGAGCTTACCAATTGACAAAAAAACATGGAATATAATCTGGGGCGGCCTGGCAGCATTGGTTCTGGCAGGTATTATCTTCTTTTTCACTTATTATAAGGTGGACCACGTGGAGGTGATGGGCAGCAGCCATTACTCCGAGCAAGAGGTGAAGGAGATGATCCTGCGGGGGCCTATGGCCTCCAACTCTGTTTTGGCCCCGGTTTTGTATACAAAAAAGGAGACGGGGAATATTCCTTTTGTAGACGGGTTTACAGTCACCCAGATTAACAGGAATACAATCTGTATCAGTGTGAAGGAGAAACAGCCTGTGGGCTGTATCCCATATTTGGACAGTTATGTGTATTTTGACAGAAACGGCATCTTCATAGAAGGGTCTAAGACCCGGGATGAGAGTGTGCCTTATTTTGACGGTATCCAGGTCACCCACGTGATCATGAACGAAAAGCTCCCTATAAAGGGAACGACAGTGCTTAACACAGCGGTAGCCTTATCGACGATTTTTCAAAAAAGTCAGATGATACCAGATCATATCCAGTTTGACCAAAGCTATAACATCAGTTTGGTGTATGGAGACATTACGGTCCTCCTTGGTAAGGACAAGGATCTGGAGGAAAAAATGTCCAGAGTGCTGGCTATTTTGCCGATGGTTTCGGGGCAGAAGGGAGTTCTGCATATGGAAAATGTGACCAACAGCACGAAAAACACGTTTGATGTGGAGGTCGAGGAGATCACTGCAGAGAACTGGAACGGCGGCTATGATGAAAACGGTGACTATACCGGTGACGGAGAGTATGACGAAAACGGAAAACATATAGGACCGAAGCCTGTCACGGAGCTGGATTATGCGCTGGAGAACTGGGTGGGCGGTTATGACGAGGAGGGCGATTATACCGGAGCCGGCGAGTATGATGCATACGGAAACTATGTGGGCCCCGCGCCGACCAAGGAGAGCCTGGAGGCAAACGGCGACTGGAAAGGCGGATACCAGGAAGATGGAAGTTATACCGGAAGCGGCGAGTATGACCGCGAAGGAAATTATCTCGGCCCGAATCCAGGACAAGATGAGGACGGCAGTACTCAGGACGCCGGAAATGACGGCGGAAGCAGCGAAGATGATAGCAACGGAGAGAACCAGGAGGATTTTAGTGGAGAATCTGAGCCGGATAGCGGCGGGGACGAAGACGAAAACTGGGATGACGGCTATGAATCGGGCGAATATGACGAAAATTAGTGAAAAAAGTATAAAAAAACAAAATTAGTAGTTGATTAATTCTCGAAAAAAATATATGATATATCTATATGTAGCTTGATATAAAACACTGAATTAGGATATCAGGTAGAAATAAAGGAGGAAGTACATTGTTAGAGATTATGACAAATGAGGCTGAGTCATCTGCGAAGATAATTGTCATTGGCGTAGGTGGAGCCGGAAATAATGCAGTAAACAGAATGGTGGAAGAAGCCATTGGCGGAGTAGAGTTTGTAGGTGTCAACACTGATAAGCAGGCTTTGACTCTGTGTAAAGCTCCGACTGTACTTCAGATTGGCGAAAAAATAACCAAAGGCCTTGGTGCGGGCGCACAGCCGGAAGTTGGACAGAAGGCTGCTGAGGAAAGTATAGAAGAAGTCAAACAGTTAATGGAAGGCGCAGACATGGTATTCGTTACCTGTGGAATGGGCGGCGGTACCGGTACAGGCGCTGCACCTGTGATCGCAGCAGCAGCGAAAGAGATGGGTATCCTTACAGTCGGTGTAGTTACCAAGCCTTTCCGTTTTGAAGCGAAGACCCGTATGAACAATGCCCTTGCAGGTATTGAGAATCTGAAGAAAGCGGTGGATACCTTAATTGTTATCCCCAATGATAAATTATTAGAGATTGTAGACCGCCGGACAACCATGCCGGAGGCATTGAGAAAAGCAGACGAAGTATTGCAGCAGGCAGTACAGGGCATCACAGACCTGATCAACCTGCCGGCACTGATCAACCTCGACTTTGCGGATGTTCAGACCGTGATGACCGACAAGGGAATCGCGCACATCGGTATCGGAGAGGCCAGAGGCGACGACAAGGCTATGGAAGCTGTACAGCAGGCCGTATCCTCACCGCTTCTTGAGACAACCATCAAGGGCGCTACCCATGTTATCATCAATATTTCCGGTGATATCTCTCTTATGGATGCCAACGATGCAGCCAGCTATGTACAGGAGCTTACCGGCGAGGATGCAAACATCATCTTCGGTGCTATGTATGATGATTCTGTTGCTGATTACGCGAGAATCACCGTTATCGCTACCGGGCTTACAGACTCTGTACAGAGCAGCAGTCCTTTCGGCGGGAGAAGCACAAGCTCACCTTTTGCTGCTAAGAGAACGAACCCGGTTGCAGCACAGCCAAGCAGCGGCATCAACATGCCGAGTTTCAATCTTCCGAACATGAACGCAACTCCGTTCAGCGCTAAAGTTCCGTCCAGCACAGTTCAGAAGAAAGATATCCAGATTCCGGATTTCTTAAAGAACAGATAAAGAGTAAAGTCGATTTGGGCATGATTTGTGCGAAATATAGCTAAAATTGTGCGAAATTGGAATATTTTATCCGAAACGAGTTGACGATACCTCCCATAAATTGTACAATTAAAGTATAAATTATGGGAGGTATTTTATATGGGAAAATTTATACTTAAACAGACAAACACAGGCTTTCTGTTTGAGCTTAAGGCAGCAAACGGAGAAATCATCGCGACCTCGCAGGTGTATACTACAAAGGATTCCTGCAGGAAGGGGATTGCCAGTGTGAGGAATAATGCTCCTATGGCTGAGGTAGAAGACCACACAGTGGAGGAGTTTGCAGTGCTTAAGCATCCTAAGTTTGAGCTTTATACAGATAAGGCCGGTAAGACCCGTTTCCACCTGAAAGCCAAAAACGGCGAGATTATTGCCGTGTCCCAGTCTTATAAGGAAAAAGCAGGGGCGGTAAATGGGATTGAGAGTGTAAAGGCGAATGCCCCTGATGCAGATGTGGAGGAAGCTCCGAAAGAATAAAAACATAAAAAAGCCGGGTAGGTCAAGCCCGGCTTTTTTGGCAGTATTGGCAATCAATCAGGTGTGTCAGATTGATGTCAGCATTTACATTCAAAAGTATCACATTTTGTTTCGCGGCAGTCGCATGCGCCATCTCCTGCAATACCGATAGCTGCTGCAGTACATTTACAATTTTCATTGTAGGTACATTTCTCGGCTTTACAGTCAATCTTAATCTTCTCACAGCCACAGCCGTCTGCACAGCTGCTTTTTACAGCCTCATCGTTGCGGTCGCGGAAGCTTCCGCAGCTTGTCTCGTCAGAATAACGTGCGTTCTCGCCGATGACATCAATCTCACCTTTGGAGCAGAGCTCGTTTTTGTTATAGATACAAGTTGTTGCTGAACATCTGAGAATAGTCATAATTTTGTCCTCCTTTTTTTCAATATGTGAATATTATGCTCAGAAAAAATCAGAATATGTATTGTGCTACAAATTAAATTAATGCTATAATAGAAATCACTTACGGGCTGCGGGCATATAGTGCAGCTCAACGGAAAAAGTGAAGGGAGAGATACGATGGAGAAACAGAGAGGCAGCTTTACCAATAAGCTGGGCTTCGTCCTGGCGGCAGCCGGATCTGCGGTAGGACTTGGAAACTTATGGCGTTTCCCTTATCTGGCGGCAAAATACGGCGGAGGGATTTTTTTATTGGTATATCTTGTCCTTGCAGTAACCTTTGGTTTTGCTCTGATGGTAACTGAGATAGCTTTAGGGAGAAAGACAAGGCTCAGCGCTGTCGGCGCTTATGAATCATTGAATAAGAAATTTAAATTTTTAGGCTATCTGTCAAGCCTGGTGCCGTTTATTATCACCCCATATTACTGCGTGATCGGCGGATGGGTTGTGAAATATTTTACGGTGTTTGTGTCAAACAATGTGTCCAACGCGGCAACAGACGATTTTTTTACCGGCTTTATCACACAGCCGGCAGCGCCGGTCATCTTTTTTATCATTTATGTACTCCTCACTGTGGGCGTAGTAATGCTCGGTGTGGAGGGCGGTATTGAGAAGGCAAGCCGTATCATGATGCCAATCCTTGTAGTAATGACTGTGTTTATTGCCGTTTTCGGACTATTCCAGCCCGGAGCCATAGACGGACTGATTTACTATTTGAAGCCTGATTTCAGCCGCTTCAGTGCTACCACGGTGCTGGCTGCCATGGGGCAGCTCTTCTATTCCATGTCCCTGGCTATGGGTATCATGATCACCTACGGCTCCTACATGAAAAAAGAAGCAAACCTGGAGCAGTCTGTGCGCCAGATTGAGCTTTTTGACACCGGTATCGCATTTATGGCCGGACTGATGATCATCCCTGCTGTGTTTGCCTTTTCAGGAGGCAGCGAGGAAGCCCTGGGCAAAGGCCCAAGTCTGATGTTCGTCACTCTGCCTAAGGTTTTCGACAATATGAAGATGGGTACCTTTGTAGGCGCGGTATTTTTCTTGCTCGTGCTGTTTGCTGCACTTACATCCTCCATCTCCCTCACAGAGACCATTGTTTCGATCGTTAGGGACAAGCTTGGCTGGAGCCGTAAAAAAGCATGCTTAGTGGTATTGGTTTTCCTGCTTGCAGTGGGAATCCCTGTATCTCTGGGATTTGGAATCTGGAGCTTCATCGCTCCGCTTGGAATGAGCCTGCTTGATTTCTTTGATTTTATCAGCAATAGTGTGCTGATGCCGATCGTGGCTTTCCTGACGTGTATCTTCATCGGATATATCGTGAAACCGAAAGCTATTATTGATGAGGTGGAAGTCAACGGTACATTTAAAAATAAAAAATTCTATACTGTTATTATTAAATATATAGCACCTGTCTGCCTGGTGGCAATCCTTATCTTCGCTGTTATGGAAGCTATGGGTGTGATCGTAGTTTAAAAAAAGTGCTGTTTCCCTTGCCATTGCGGCAGTCAGGAAACAGCACTTTTTTGTTCGAAATATTTGGGGGCGCATAGATACATCATTCCGCAAAACGCGGAGGCAATGTTGAAAAGGGGAAGATCATGTTCTTTTATGCTGATGTATACAAGGGTTATGAGACTCAGAAGTATGATCACTATGCCCATTGCTTTGCATAAAGTGGGCGGAAGTGTCTCATTACTGATTTCCAGACCCACGAAAGCGCATACGAATGCGAAGTATACAGTACCGTAACCCATGAGCATGACTGAGGGATTGCTGCTGTCAAAAGCAGGCCCCAGTCCGCTGGTTTTCTTTATAGCGGAGATTACACCTAAAGCCGCGTAAATTGCTACTAATACCAGTAGAAGTACAGCGGTTAATTTAACTAAAAATTTGCCTTTTCTATTTTTATCCATATCATCCACACCTCGTGAATTGTTGTCATATAGATATATTTTATCATGAAAAGGAAAATTTGATTCATTCTGGTACGAAAATGCAGATTTCAGGTTTCATATTGCAGGAACGCGTAAATCCGGAACAATTGTCCCGTGGTGTCTATTTTTAACTGGCCGTCATACTTCTCTACAATACCTTGGATTGAAGAAAGTCCAATCCCTCCGTCCTCCTTTGTGGAATTAATTTTTCCGTTTGTCAGCATAAGATTTTCTTCAATTGGATTCTCACAAAGAAAGCTGAGACGTCCCGGTTTTCTTAGAATCTTTAAATGAATGTATTTGTCTTTTGCGGTAAGCTTGTCACAGCCCTCAATGGCGTTTTCCAGAAGGTTGCCGAAGAGGATGGTGAGGTCTGTGACCAGGATTGGGCATTGGGCAAAAGCAACTGAGTTAATGGTGAGGCTGATACCCAGTTCATCAGCCTCACGCTGGTAATATTGGAATAGCATATTCAAGGAGAGAACATCACATACAGGAGGCTTGTCATGAAATAAATATTTCTCTTTATATTCAGAGAGATAATCGTCCAGGCCGGACAGATCCTTTGTCTCTACATAGCCCATGATCGTAATGATATGCTGACGCCAGTCGTGTCTGGCCCGCGCGTCTGCATCAATTTTATTGTGCAGGGTTTTATACTGCGTTTCCCATAACTTGAGCTGGTTAGTAACTGCAGAAAGCCGCTCGCGTTCCAGGGAAGCGTCATAATTATCCACGATTGCCCTGAGAGTGGCATGGTAGGCGACAATAGAAAAAATATTCAGCAATGCCAAAGGGAGCAGGAATTCCTTAGTGACTCCCGCGATTTTATCAAGCGTACTCGTCAGGATACCGGTAGTCAGGAAGAAAAGTGCGGGCAGCCACAAGAAAAATTTTGTGGAATTCATCACAATATTTTCGTCCACAATCCTTTTATAAGGCTTAGCCAGGGAAAAATAGACGATGGAGAACATAAAAATACAGTATATGGACGATAGAAGCATAAAGTCCCCGTACTCATATTCGATAAGGTGGGGGAAAATATGGAAATCCAGCGTTGTCCATGCCAGGAGCAGGGAGTTTAACTGTATATTAATAAGCACAAATAACAGAAAGGTAAGAAAAATCACTTTCCTTTTGGTCACGCTGCGGTAAAAAATATAGGTGATTAAAAATATGATTAATATGCCAAGCTTGTGGTTGAGGTATGGGGATATTTCTGTCATAAACAAGCATACAGTTACCGTCAGAGCTATGATGTGCAGCACAAGCCTTACCAGGAATTCCGGCTTTTTGACTATGATACTGTCTGTAAATACGCTGATAAGAAAGTACATACTCAGGACAAGAAATATCAGCAGCTGTAATACATGCCATAAAATATTAGGATTCAACATCGTTTATTTTTCCAATTCTTCAAAAATGTAATCAACATATTGTTTATTGATGGTCTGCAGATAACGGCGGCTGATGGGAACCTTATATTCTGATTTTTTCTCCTCACATTGCACGGTGGCGCATGGACCGTCAATTTTGGTTACATGGGATAGGTTTATGATGGTCCCTCGGTTGCAGCGGGCAAAACAGCTCTGGGGACTTAGCAGCTCTTCCATTTGCCGGAAAGGCATTCGTGTGGAATACACACGGTCACTGGTGCACACGGAGACGTAGTTTGCGCTGTTTTCCACATAGAGGATGTCGCAAAGGGGAATCTTGTACCATCGGCGGTTGTCTTTGATGCAGATGCTTGGCACCTCTTTGTGGGAGGATTTAAGGATATCCTCCAGAAGGATTTCTATGCGGTCATAGGTATAAGGCTTGAGGATATAACCGAATGCTTTTACATCGTAGCCTTCCAGTGCAAACTGGGCCGTAACTGTGCAGAATACGATCAGGCCCCGGTAGTTGTCTGCGCGGAGGCGGCGGGCAATCTCTACACCGTTTTTCTGGCCGATAAAGATGTCCAGAAAGATGACGTCGAAAAGGGAGTAGCTGCCTTCTTCCATGAAGTCTTCTGCCAGGAGGTATCCGGAGATTTGACAGGTTATGTTTTTGGTGTTGAAAAATCTTTGGATGTAGGTGATCAGGGTGTCTCTGTCTTTTTGGGTATCATCAACTACGGCGATGTTCATATGTATAACCTCGGCTTTCTTTTTGGTGCGGTGAAACTGGACTTGCAAACTATATTTTATATATTTTAACACGCGGGGGTAGTTGCGTCAAATGGGGGGAGGGGGCCCCTGGAAATGTTGTTGTACGGTTTGGGAGAAGGTACTTGGGGGCCGGGGCAGGTGTTGTCCGGGCAGGCAGTTGCTCGCTTGCCTTCAACTAAGTGTCAACTGCGACTAAGACGCTCACGAGAGCGTTCGCGTCTAAGTCTCCGTAGACACTGGATTTTCAGGCGCGCTTCCGCAAAACTGCCTGCCCCGGACAACACCTGAACTGTACCCCTTGTCAAGGACATTTTTGAAAGTGGGGCGATTTAGTTTTGCCACCTCTTTGGTGCCTGTATCCTGTGCCCAGATGTCCTGTTTTCTATTATCATGGTATTCTATGATGTTTTAAGTAGCTATTGTGCCTTGAAGCACCCCGGCGCCTAATTCCTCCGGTTTTTTGGCGATCACCGGACAGGTCGGCCTGCCAGGGATATCCAGCGGATATTCCCCGGTGGTGAAAAATTCATAAAACTCGTTTGGGGAAAGCTTTGCAAGATCCCACTGGTAACGCTCATTATTATAGTAATCCATGTAG
>JNKJ01000057.1 GCA_000702025.1 Blautia schinkii DSM 10518 | reverse complement strand
CCTTCAACTAAGTTCTAACTGCGACTAAAGCGCTCACGAAGAGCGTTCGCGCTTAAGTCTCCGTAAGAACTGGATTTTCAGGCGCGCTTCCGCAAATCAGCCTGACGCGGACAACACCTCCCCCGGCCTCCGGTTCCCACTTCCCTTCCTCTACGTTTTCGTCTTTTTCAGGGAGTTTTCGATAAATTTCCAGCTAAGAAGAAAAAACACTCCTTATACCGACAACGTAGTGGTAGGGGAGCAGAAGGAAATCCGGCGCGGGGCGGTGGCACTGTCTTGTCAGGCATTTTGCGGAAGCGAGCCTGAAAATCCAGTTCTTACGGAGGTTTGGACGCGAAGGCTCTCCTGAGCGTCTTAGCCGCAGTTAGAACTTAGTTGAAGGGGAGCGAGCAATGCCTGACAAGACAGTGCCACCGCCCCGCGCCGGATTTCCTTCTGCTCACCGTACGGACACCTTCCGGGCACACAGTTTTTGGAAAACCTTAAATCTCCGAAAACGAGCATCTCTGCTTGATCTGTGATGTTACGATATCAAAAACAATCGTTCCATCCTCCAGCACGGACTTCTCGTACGCCACATCTTTGCCTTTGAACTTCTCTTTTACGTATTCTTCCGGGTCCTGGATTTCAACCTCTTCTACGAACACATCCCTCATCTGATTCCGGGGACATTTATTAAAGATTTCCCAAATAACCTCATATTCTTTCATACAGAATACTCCTTCCATACCTGCACATCAAAGCGCTGTTTTGAGTTCATTATAAATATTTTGTGTTTTTTTGTCAAAAACTAATTGCACTCCTAAGAATTATATCGTATATTAGATATAATTCTTTTCTGCAAGCGGCTGTATGCTGCTGGCAGAATTATTAATTTTGAAAATGCTTAAACAGCAAAGGAGAGAAACCATGCAGCTTTTAAAAGACCGTATCCTTAAAGACGGAACTGTAAAACCGGGGAATATTTTAAAAGTAGACAGCTTTCTGAATCATCAAATGGACATTGCTCTCATCAACGAAATAGGCAAAGAGTTTAAAGCCCGTTTTTCTGACTGCCCCATTACTAAGATTCTCACCATCGAAGCATCAGGCATAGGGATTGCCTGTATTGCCGCTCAATACTTCAACGTTCCTGTTATCTTCGCAAAAAAAGCCCAGAGTCTTAATCTGGACGGAGAAATGTATTCCACTAAGGTGGAATCCTACACGCACAAGAAGGTGTACGATGTAATCCTTGCCAAAAAGTTCTTGGGACCTGAGGACCATGTGCTTCTGATCGATGATTTTCTCGCCAATGGCTGTGCGCTTCTGGGCCTCATTGATATTGTCCGCAAATCAGGTGCTACTCTGGAAGGCGCGGGAATCGTTATTGAGAAAGGCTTCCAGTCCGGAGGACAACAAATCCGTGATATGGGCATCCGCCTTGAGTCTCTCGCAATCATTGATTCCATGACTGATGATTCACTGACTTTCCGGGATTAAATACATAGTAAATTCAGGGCCGCATTGTGCGGCCCTTTTCATGCATTTTATAATTTTTGATTCTATACTGATGCTGTCTTTGATTTTTCTTCCTGCTCTTTGTCGTTGCTCTTATCAGATTCTTCGCTGTCTGTGCTCTTTGGCGCTTCCGTCACCGTTGGTTCAGGCGTAGGCTCAGGTGTCGCTGTCGGCTCAGCGGTAGGTGTGGGTTCAGCGGTGGGTGTCGGCGTAGGTGTGGCCTCCGGTTCTATCTGGCCTTTTTCGTAATATCCGTTATCAATCAAAAGCTGGTAATTATCCTGATCGATGAGCTGCACATCCAAAGTGTAGGTACCGATAATCTTCTTACCATTGTCATACTGTTCGTAATCCTTGACTTCTGGCTTCTCGCCCGTTAAATATGTATCCACCATTTTCACACAAGCTGCAGCCAGCTCGCGGCTGTCAAGAAATACACTGAAATCTTGCTTGCCCTCAGCCACGTTTTTTACAGCCGCGGCTTCGCAGCCCACACCTGTGATCATCGGCCATCCGTCTCCACCCGGTGTGAGTCCGGATTCCTCCAGTGCAGAAAGCGCCGCGGACGCAAAGCCGTCATACGATGTACATACGATATCTACGGAATCTCCTTCCGAATAAAACTCCGTAAGTATCTGGCTCAGCTCGGTTTTCGCTGTAGTCTGACTCCAGCGGAGGATACCTGTATCGTCGAAAGAGGTTCTCTGTGATTTACATACCAGAGTACCGTCGTCCAGATAACTCTGGAGGACCTCCATCACTCCATTATATAGGAAAAGTGCCGCACCGTCATCCGGGGAACCCATGAGAAACTCGATGGTGCACGACTGTTTAGACTCACGCGCCTTTTCCAGTCCCATCTCGTCAACAATGGTGTTTCCAATAAGCTGCCCGATCTCCCTTGTATTGAAGGTCGTATAATAAGACACTGCATCTGTATCCATAACGAGCCTGTCATAAGAAAACACAGGGATGGATTTCTCCTTTGCCCCGGCAAGCACCTCAGCCAGTGAATAAGCATCCACCGGTGTCACGATCAGCGCGGAAACCTCTTCGTCAATAAGGCCCTCTATCTGGGAAACCTGTGTGGATGCATCATCTCCTGCATAGAGAATTCGCGGCTCATATCCTGCTTCCACAAGCGTCTCCTTCATGACCGCACCATCGCGTGACCAGCGCTCCTGCTCCTCATCCGGAAGCAGCACTCCCACCTTCTTAGCCGGTACCTCCGGCTCAGTCTCTACGATTTCCTCAGTCTCCGTCTTTTCCTCTTTATGAGCAGCCTCTGTCTCCGCATCCTCCCCGTTGCCCTCTTTTTCTGTCTCCGCACTTTCGTTGGCGGCCTCCGTTGCCTCATTCTTCGCACATCCGGCCAAGAATGCAGCAGAAACCACAATTCCCAATAAGATGCCTGCGGTCTTTTTTTTCATAGTCCTGTCCTTTCTGTCACACACCTTTATATTCCTTTACCAGCGCTTTCAAATACTCGCGATAGCCCTGGGCTGTCTTCTTCGGCTTGAGGATATGTACCTTGCTGCCCATGGACGTAAGCCAGCCATAAAACTTCGGTCCTTCTGCAATCCCGGCGGTGACTGTAAAATAGCCAAGCCCCTTTTCCTTATACTGGGCCTTTTTGCCAAAATACGCCTCCGCGTTTTTCCTCACGGAATTATCACAGAGAAGCTTGATCTGCTTCCCGCTTCCCGCCTCTTTTTCAAAGCTCCATTCCTCAGCTGGAATCTGTGCTTTTTCCTTTCTGCGCGTTTGTCCCGCAGGCTCCTCGGCCAATCCCGGATACTCCGGCACAATTCCCGGCACAGCAGTCCCGTTCCCCAGTGCCCTGCCCGCAAGCTCAACAGCCGTATTTTCACATACTTTTCCACATACTGCAGGAGGTATCGTCTGTCCCACGGTCTGCCCGGCAAGGTAATAACCGCCCGGACGGCCCCGTCGGAATTTCACATCCATGCCAAAGGAGCGCAACGCCTCGATATCATCATAAATACTCTTCCGCTCCGCCTGAATCCCATACTCCAAAAGCTTCGTCAAAATCTCCTGCATTGTCACTACGCGGTCCTCCCCAGACTCACGCAGCATCTTTTCCAAATATAAAATCTTTATTTTCTGATTGTACGACTTCGCCATATTTTTCCCCTTATCCGTAAAGCAAAATCTCCCCTGCCGTTAATCTTGTTTTTGGTGATTCATCTCGTCACCTGTAGGGGTGGGAGAATTCTCACTTATTTCGTTAAAGCAATCTACAGTACCACTTTATCTATGCCACTTTCCTATGATATAATAAAAGGTGTCAAAAGCTTACCCGCTTTCGGCACCTTTCTAACCGGCTATTTATTCTGCCGGTACGAATTCATCCTTACCAACTCCGCAAATCGGGCATACCCAATCCTCTGGAAGATCTTCAAATGCTGTTCCCGGCTCAATACCGCTGTCAGGATCTCCGACCTCCGGATCATATTCATAGCCGCATGGCTCACATATATACTTCTGCATGATATTCTCCTTTCTAAAAATTACTTTCATCTATTCATCTTTTGTACAGGCTCCGGACCAGTGCCCACAGCCATACGCAGTATTACCACTACATATCGTCATTATACAATCTGATAACTTCGTTTGCAAGCATTATTTGCATGCAAATTTTTACTGTTTATACCACTCTTTATAATCGCGGTTACTTTACAAACCTATGGTACACATAATCATTTGCTTCTTTTTCCTGGCTGTCGTCAAGAGGTTCCAGCGTAATCTCTTTCCCGTACTTTTTCGCAAGTGCCCGCGAGATCAGATAGTCTGCAAGCTGAGGGTTTTTGGGAAGCAGCGGGCCGTGGAGATAGGTTCCCACCACATTTTTATAAACCACACCCTCATACCCGGATTTCCCATCGTTGCCCGCGCCGTAGAGCACCTTGCCAAGGGGCTTGTTGTCACCGATAAAGGTACGGCCTCCATGGTTCTCAAAGCCCACCACAGGCATGGAAAAAAGCTCGGTTTCCAGCACGATATTGCTGATGAGACGGCCGTCGCCCTGCTCTGTATATATATCCACCAGTTCCAGCCCGTTAATCTTGCCTTTGTCCGTATTATAGTAATGGCCCAAAAGCTGATAACCGCCGCAGACAGCGATCACTACGCCGTTTTGCTCCACATATTCCTTGAAATCGCCCCGGATTTCCCGAAGCTTTTCACACACAAGCATCTGTTCTCTGTCCGAACCTCCGCCCAGGAGCACGATGTCGAGCTTTGAAAAATCAATCTGGTCGTCAAGCTCATAGGATATGGCCTCCGCCTCGATTCCCCTCCACTGGCAGCGCTTTAAAAGGCACTGGATATTGCCTCTGTCTCCATAGAGGTTCAGGAGGTCGGGATATAAATGGCCTATGGTTATCTTCATGCCTTTTCCTCCTCCAGTTTTTTCAGTATATTTCTGGTGCTGTAAAGCGCCGTGTAATTCACAAGCAGATAAAGGTTGCCCACACCGTCGCCGATACGCTTTCTCACTGCCTGCTCCACATCCGTCTCCAGCATGGATGGAATATCCACATATTTCAGACGCAGGCGCATATCCTGACAGCGGATGCCGCACACTGTGATAGACCGGATGCTCTCATCCCGGAAAAGGTCGAAATCCACATCCCACAGCCAGGAGATATCAATACCGTCCTGGGCATTGTCATTGATGGCAATGATGATATCCTTGGGTGATTTATCCTGCATCACAGCAGAAATGTTCTGATTAAAGCCCGCCGGATTCTTGGCAAGATTCAGCGTGATGCCCGTACCCTTGATACGGAACTGTTCCATACGGCCGTTCTCAGGGTTAAACGCATGCAGCATATCATTAAAATGCTCTGCCGCAAAGCCTGCAGTGCGCACTCCCGCATAGGCTGCCAGAATATTGTACACATTGTAAAAGCCTTTATAATTCGCTACGATATGTTTATCTTCCACCCGGAAGGAAATCTGGTCTCCCACCTTCACATCATCTGCGTCAAAATTAAGCTCCGGCCTTGCAAAGCCGCATTTCGGACAGCTGTAGTCTCCGAGCTGGCTATAGTGGTAGAAGCTGTAGTTCAGTCTTTCGCCGCAGCGCTTACAGAACCTGCCCTCACGGATTTCGTTTGCCTCATTTTTCATCACCGGTCTGCTGATGCCATAAGTAATATAAGGATTGCCGCTGTCCATGGCCAGATATGCGGACAAAGCGTCGTCGCCATTGACAATGACCGTCATCTTCGGCACCTTGCGCATCATTTCCTCAAGGATGTTCATGGTAATATCAATCTCACCGTACCGGTCAAGCTGGTCACGGAACAAATTGGTCAGCACCATATAGTCCGGCTTGATGGCCGGGAATATATAACGCGTGGAAGCCTCGTCTGCTTCGATACACGCATAGTCCGCATCCAGACGCCCATTCCATTTCGCACCCAGCACAAAAGCTGCCACAACGCCGTTTAACATGTTTGAGCCTGTGTGGTTGCAGATCACCTTTTTCCCCTCTGCCTCAAGCGCGGCACAAAGCATGTTGTTCGTCGTGGTCTTGCCGTTGGTACCGCAGACCACAAAGATTTTTTCCCTCACCTGGGAGGAAAGCTCCTCCAATATGGACGGGCAAAGTCTCAGGGCAATCTTTCCGGCCCAGGTTACTCCCTGGCGGCCCATCTTCTTACATGCAAATCCCGCAATTTTTGCCGCCCAAACGGCAGCGATTCTTCTTATCTTCATAACGTTTTCTATTTCCTCTGGTATTTGTGGTTGTCATCGGCAGCTCACTGCCGCCTCTCTGTAATTCGTAATCCAAAGTGTCCTCTAAAGTATAACCAATTTCCGGAAAAACCTGCACGCTTAAGCCAAATCCTTATCAAGAAGCACATCCGTGCAGACACCAGCCGCGCCTTTTTTCAGGTATTCCTTTGCTTTTCCCTGGTCATTGACTGTATAAATATACACAAGTATTCCCTTATCGTCAAAAATCTTCTGAACCTTCTCAGACCAATATTTGTCACTGACTGTCACCGCCGGGATTCCCTTTTCCCTGCAGAACACTGCGATCTGCTTAAGTTCCTTCGCAGAATACTCCTGCCACAGAGAATATATGTAACTGGGGAAGCGATACATCTGTGCAGTCCCCGGGAACATTGCTTCATTGTAGATTTCCGGGATGAGCTGGCCCAGCACATGCTCTGCGTCCACCATCCTGGCAATCTCCAGATATTCACTGTAATCCTCCAGCGTCCGCCGGTAATTCCGTACGGAATACTGCTTGGAGTCAAGCAGCACAAAGGCATCCGGGTAATCCTTGAGCAAAAGCAGGAGCTCCTTAAAGGTCATGGGCGTAAACTTACCGTACAGCGGAGTGGAAAGGAAATTCTCCGCAGTCATCACCTGTTTGCCTTCCCCTTCCCATTGCCCCAGAGAATTGTTCCAGCTATGCCGGCATACCCATACTCCATCCTCTGTCTTAGCCAAATCCACCTCAAAAAGCCGCACGCCCTTTTCATAATAATTTATGAAACTCTCTTTGGAGTTCAGATAAGCTTTTCCCTCAAGCCCTCCAAGCGCATGGGCGATCACCTGATAATTCTTCCAGGAAAACTCCGGTGTAGGTGGTGCGTCTGTCTGCTCTTGCGCGTCAATAACCTGTGGAAAATCTTCTACTGCCTCACCCTGTGCCAAAGCGCTTCTGGACAGCCTGCTTCCTCCAATTAAAACCAAGGCAATTACCAAAACCTCCGTCACCAGCAGTGCTCTGCGGACGCCGCTGACTCTTCTGCCCGGGCGGCGTTTCTGCCGTCTTTCACTCATTTTCTACGCTCCTGCATAAACCGTTCAATATCCTCAACTGTTTTCGGAATATTTCCGGAAAGCACTTCGCATCCGTCCTCCGTGATCAAGATGGTGTCCTCGATACGGATACCGATGCCAAGCTCCTCAAAGTACAGTCCCGGTTCCAATGTAAACATCATATCCGGCTCAAGAACCGCCTCGTCGTTGCCTACATCATGGGTATAAAGTCCGATATAATGACCGGAGCTGTGGAAATAATATTTCATAATCTCCTCCGGCTTCTCGATCATTCCAAGCTTGATCAGCTCCTCTGCCATGACCGCCTTACTGATCTCCTGCAGTTCATCCTTAGGCTGTCCCGGTCTGGTGCGCGCAATGGCAGCCTCCAGGCCTTTAAGGACCACATTATAAAGCGCTTTCTGCTGCTCTGTGAATTTGCCGTTCACCGGATAGGTACGGCTCACGTCAGAAGCATAAAGCCCCCACTCCGCGCCCAAATCAAAGAGAATCATATCACCGTCCTCCATCTTGCGGTCATTGGCTGCATAATGCATGATGCAGGCGTTTTTCCCAGATGCGGCAATGGTGTCAAATGCAGTGCGTGCATGATTGGATCTGAGTGTAAAGTCGAAATATGCTTCAATCTCATATTCATGCATTCCCGGCTCTAAATGGGACAGGATATTCTCCACGCCCTTGGTCGTGATCTCGCAGGCTTTTCTGTGAAGGGCGATTTCTTCCTTTGTCTTTACCTGGCGGATGAGCGCCATATCACCAAAGGTATTGTGCACCTGGAGAAATGGATAGCAGCTCAGCACCTTCTGTGCAAATTTCTGAGCCGCATTCTGGCGGAAACCATCCTCCCAGTTGGCAATATCAACATACAAATGCTGCAAGGAAGTCCTTCTGTTAAACAGCGGCAGCTTCTCTTCAAACCGCTCCAGGTACTCCACATTCTCCATACCCGTCTCAGCCTTCACCGTATCCTTGTCATAGGAAACACCCTGCCAGCGAGCCTTCATCGCATCAGGATGATCCACAAACAAAGTCTCTTTATATACTCCGTTTAATTTCACAGCCACGAACACAGCCTTGGGCTGGTCAAAGCCTGTAAGGTAATAAAAATTCGCATATGGTGTGAAGCAGAACATCTGGTCTCCACGATCCTCCTTCTCTTCACCGGAGAATACGAATCCAATAGAATTGTCCTCTAACAGATTTTTATATAATTCGCGCCTTGAGGCATGAAATTCTTTACTGATCAAAATTATGCGCCCTTTCCGATTATCATTTTACCTGCTCGTAACCATTGAGTACATTCAGGCATGTGAATGCATATGAATACACATCCAATAACGATTTTACGCTAATTACGTCTAATAATCAAGGATAAACGTAAAAACCGCAGTCCGGTTCGCAATCACCGGCTGCGGTTTTTACTCTTTTTCTATTTTTCTCGTTCCTTTACGTAATTTGCATATGCTGCATGTGCTTCCCTGGAATATGACCTTGAGATAGGAATAATGCTGTCTTTAAGCATGAAGCTGTCATTTCTCATGGCGCCGATTTCTTCCATATTTACATAAAAGCTCTGATGGCAGCGCAGAAATGTACTATTCTCCAATTGGTCCGTAAAATCGCTCAACTTTCCACGGCAATGCACAACTCTGCCGTCCACCATGTGGAAATTAACTGTATGCAGGCTGCTGGATATATAAGTAACCTGGTTATGGCGTATAGTATATACCTGTGAACGATAACGGAAATGCAGCACCCGCTCGTCCTTTTCACCCCATTTACATTTAAGAGGGTACAAAACATGCTCCAACGTTTTTAACTCAATGGGTTTAATAAGGTAATTAAACGCATAAACATCAAAGGCTTCCCGGTAAAATTCATCGCTATGGCTCATCAGGATGATTGGGACAAACATATCGTGGATTCTTACAGTCTTTGCCGTTTCTATCCCATTTCTACCCGGCATATGGATGTCCAAAAAAATCGCATTGTATATATTTCCCTTTTTCTCCAGCTCATTTATAAGCTGTTCTCCGTTACTGAATAACTTGACCTCTGCCCCGGGAAGGATTTTTTTCAAATAATCCCTTAGTAATTGTGCATCCTCCAAAACATCGTCACAAATTGCTAGTGTTGTTATTGTCATACTCGTTTATCTCCCCTTCCGGATGGTAATTACGAAACAGCCTAACTTTCCGTAACTGAGATATATTATACCATAAATCTACTTTTAATTTTACCCCCCCCCCTGTATTTTGTGACGAATTTCCTGCATTTTATGCATAGTGCTACCGTATATGGTAGTAATCCGACATGTATTGAGTTTTATTATACTTTTAGCGTGATTGATTCGACAGCCTTTTACTTTTATCCTTTCACGAGGCCCGCTTTTCTTTGTAAAATGTGCTAATACAAAGCAGCCTGCTCTATCTCCCCCATATCCCTCCAGGGGGGATATTATGGTACATTAATGGAAATTTGAAATTTCCTGTCATTTCAGGCCGAAATATTACTGCATAACACAAAAAAGCCGTACACGGACAGAATATATCTGCCTGTGTACAGCTTTCTAAGCTCATGGATTATACTAATTCGATTAATACTTCCATTGCAGCGTCGCCCTTACGCGGTCCGATTTTGATGATTCTTGTGTAACCACCATTACGGCCAACATATTTCGGAGCGATCTCTTCGAACATTTTCTTCACCATATCTACGTCTTTGGTGTTTTTCTTTCTGCCAGCGCCCTTTGCAGGAACCTCTTTTACCGGGTAGAAAACTTTCATCATCTGACGGCGTGCGTGAAGTCTGGACGGAGCATCCTTGGTAATCTCCTTCTGAACCTCATCGTATACGGTTTTCTTCTTGCCGTCTACGACTTCTTTCACTCTCTTGCCTTCTGCGTCTTTACGGGCAACTTTTGCAGTTACGCTAACTGTCTCAAAGTTGTCTTTTTCGCGGACTGCCATAGCAATGAGGCCTTCAGCAATCTTACGGATCTCTTTTGCTTTTGCTTCTGTGGTAACAATTTTTCCGTGGTATAACAGATTTGTCACCTGGTTTCTCAGTAAAGCTTTTCTCTGATCAGAAGTTCTGCTCAATTTTCTATATTTTGCCATTGTATTTTCCTCCATCTGTGGGACAACAGGACACGCTTGTTCGGTCTTACTGCCCTGCTGCAGCAAATTCCCACTATAATATTATCTAACGGGACCTGCCTGGCACATGGCCCGGCAGCACCACAAAATCATGCTTCTAAGTACGATTCTGTTTACTCCTCTGTAGGCTGGAGCTGTAAGCCCAGCTCTTTCAGCTTCGCAAGTACTTCCTCTAATGATTTACGGCCCAGGTTACGAACCTTCATCATGTCATCAGAAGTCTTGTTGCATAACTCTTCAACCGTATTAATGCCGGCTCTCTTCAAGCAGTTATAAGAACGAACAGATAACTCAAGTTCATCAATGCTCATTTCTAAAACTTTTTCTTTTTCATTGTCTTCTTTCTCGATCATGACCTCAGCGGTCTTTGCATTCTCGGAAAGGTCAATGAAAAGGCTTAAGTGCTCGCTTAATACTTTCGCTGCAAGGCTTACTGCCTCGTCCGGGTCCAGTGTACCGTTGGTGTACACGTCCAGGGTCAGCTTATCGAAATCGGTCACCTGGCCGACACGGGTATTCTCGACAATCATATTAACTCTGTCTACCGGGGTATAGATCGCGTCAACAGCAATCACTCCGATAGGCATGTCCTCTGTCTTGCCTTTATCCGCGCTCACATAGCCGCGTCCCTTGGTGATGGTCAGCTCCATGGCAAGCCTGCAGTCTTTTCCACCGTTTAAGGTAGCGATTACCTGGTCCGGGTTCATAATCTCGATATCCTGGTCAGCCTGGATATCAGCCGCAGTCACAACGCCCTTGCCCTCACACTCAATGTATGCGGTCTTCGGCTCATTGTCGCTGCTGTTATTCTTAATGGCAAGGCTCTTCAGATTCATGATGATCTCAGTGACATCTTCCTTCACTCCCGGTATGGAACTGAATTCATGAAGTACACCGTCAATCTTTACCTGGCTCACAGCTGCTCCCGGCAGGGATGACAGCATGATCCTTCTTAAGGAATTGCCAAGTGTAGTACCGTAACCTCTTTCCAGAGGCTCTACCACGAATCTTCCAAACTTTTTATCTTCGGATATCTCGGTAATTTCGATTTTTGGCTTATTAAAATCAAACACTATAAGGTTCCCTCCTTCTGGGTTAATAAACGTTTGAGGGTATTAACAACCATGCATATTTATGCATTATTTAGAATACAGCTCGACGATAAGCATTTCGTTTACTGGTACGTCGATTGCTTCTCTTCTCGGAAGTTCTTTTACAGTTCCTTTTAAGTTTTCCTGGTCAACATCTAACCATTCCGGAACAAGTCTTCCGCCTGTAGTCTCCAGAATTCCTTTGTATCTATCAGAACCTTTGCATTTTTCTTTGATTTCAACAGAGTCGCCGGCCTTAACAAGGTAGGACGGAATGTTTACACATTTGCCGTTTACCATTACATGCTTGTGGTCAACGATCTGACGAGCTTCTCTTCTTGTTCTTGCAAATCCCATACGGAAGATAACATTATCAAGTCTGGTCTCCAGCATAACCATCAGGTTTTCACCTGTCTGGCCCGGCATTCTGTCGGACTTCTTGTAGTAGTTACGGAAAGGTTTTTCCAGTACTCCGTAGATGAATTTTGCTTTCTGTTTTTCTCTTAACTGTGTACCGTACTCAGATACTTTACGGTTCGCACGTTTTAACTGTCTTGTGGACTTCTTATCAATTCCTAAATAAATCGGATCCAAACCAAGGGATCTGCATCTTTTCAGAACAGGCACTCTATTTACTGCCATCTCAAACTACCTCCTAATTAGACTCTTCTGCGTTTTGGTGGGCGACATCCGTTGTGAGGAACCGGAGTTACGTCACGGATGCTGGTTACTTCAAGTCCGCATGCCTGAAGCGCACGGATTGCAGCTTCACGGCCAGAGCCTGGTCCTTTTACCATTACGTCAACAGTCTTTAATCCATGTATTAACGCAGCTTTTGTAGCAGTCTCTGCTGCCATCTGTGCTGCATAAGGGGTAGATTTCCTTGAACCTCTAAATCCCAGACCACCTGCACTTGCCCATGAAAGAGCATTTCCTTCGGTATCAGTCAGGGTAACAATTGTATTGTTGAAAGATGACTGAATGTGTGCCTGTCCGCGTTCAACGTTTTTCTTGACACGACGTTTTGTAGTCGTTCTCTTAGTCTGTTTTGCCATTTTAAAACTAACCTACGCTTTCCTCTTATAAATTTGTTGTTTGGTTATATTTTCAATTATTTCTTTTTGTTAGCAACAGTTCTCTTCGGACCTTTGCGGGTTCTTGCGTTGGTCTTTGTCTTCTGACCACGAACCGGAAGTCCTTTACGATGACGGATACCTCTGTAGCATCCGATTTCCTGCAGTCTCTTAATGTTCAGAGCGATTTCTCTACGAAGATCACCTTCTACGGTCATTGAATCGTCAATAACCTCACGGATTCTGTTTACTTCTTCGTCGGTTAAATCTCTGACACGTGTGTCAGGATTTACATTTGCCTGAGCAAGAATTTTTGTTGCACTTGGTCTGCCGATACCATAGATATAGGTCAGGCCGATTTCTACACGTTTTTCTCTTGGTAAGTCTACACCAGCTATACGAGCCATGTACTGTTTCCTCCATTTTCTTCTTTGAAAGTCCCACGTCCTGCACACCACTTGTACATACGCACAAGGTGAAATGGGGTGTATCTGTCCGTCGCTCTCTATTTCCAGTTCCTAATTGGGGTGCCTCGGTAAAACACCCAGCTGCATTTGGCGAACCGCAGCCTTTCCGAAATGATGCGGCCATCCGGCCGGCGTTGCCTCTCGGTATTAGGCAATACATGCTTAAAATATTTCAACAGTCTGAACAACCCTCCCGGGCGTTTCACACTGCAGCCGCACGTCTCCACAAACAATGTAGTCCGATTTTAGCCCTGACGCTGTTTGTGTTTTGGATTTTCACAGATTACTCTGATAGATCCTTTTCTTTTGATGATCTTGCATTTCTCGCAGATCGGCTTTACAGATGATCTTACTTTCACTGGAAATCCTCCTTCCGTAAATTCACATTAAAATCTGCAGTTTCTGGGCGCACGTATCCACAGAACACGCGCGTTCGCAGTATATCTTAGCACTTATGCATGGGAAATGCAAGTGGTTTTTGCAATTTTTCGCAAAAGTTCTTTGTGGTTTTTGGGATTTTCATAGAAATGAGGAGGAATGGGAAACCCGGAAAGGTGTTGAACGGGGGAGGATGGGAAACCCCGGAAAGGTGTTGAACGGCAAAGGGAAGTGGGAGCGGGCGGGGGCGGTACATTGCAGGACAGGCGGATGCTCGCTTCCCTTCAACTAAGTACCAACTGCGACTAAAGCGCTCACGAAGAGCGTTCGCGCTTAAGTCTCCGTAGGTACTGGATTTTCAGGCGCGCTTCCGCAAATCCGCCTGTCTTGCAATATACCGCCCCCGCCCGCTCCCACTTCCCTTTGCCTATCTCTACGTTTCCACCCCTTCCTGGAAGTTGTCGTTTGACGGGATGTTTTTCAGGGCGTTAATTATGGCAAGCATCATAAATATTTTCGGTTATTCGGATGCGGACGATTGTGATATTAGAAAGCATTCATCAACTGTGGTCGTTTGCATGTTGCATGGTGAATTTATTAATGTGGTTTATTATCGTTGTCAAAAGACAGAAAGCGAACTGTGCCTTTCTTTCGCGGATTCCGTACCCAATGAAATATTGCGCAGAAAAGCTGCGTGGCAGAAAGTTTGCTGTGCTACAACACTGGGATTTATTTGGGCCTTATAGCGATAAAATGCCTGGGGCAATATAATGTTTAGTATCCGTAAGGCCGGAAGCTTTTCGAGGGGACGAAAACGTAGTGGTAGGTGAGGAGTAGGAACTTTGGGGCCGGGGGGAGGCGTTATCCGTGTCTGGCTGATTTGCGGAAG
>JNKJ01000056.1 GCA_000702025.1 Blautia schinkii DSM 10518 | reverse complement strand
CGTTTCCTTGTGCAGTGGTTACTCCTTTCAGAGCGTACCATACAGACCTCCCCGGGTACCACACGTTTCTTTCTCTCCATCTATCTGCCACATATACCATACATGATTCCGTGTAGTTATTGGGCTTCAACTTGTTATGCAGCCTTACCCTCATGTATAGCCTGATGTGATTTCTGTTCGTCAGACCAGAGATTTGCCCATGGGTTAGTATGTTCCCCACATCCGGCTTCCTTCAGATTCCATCTCACAACGGACACCCTTGCCTTCGGCTATATCCTTCCCACTACCGGGCGGATTCCGGACTTACACCGGTTAGAAACGTGCGCCGCCAGGCGCACATAATAAAAAGGATTGGCGCACCAACTGAAAAAATTCAGTTCATGCATCAATCCTTTTTATCTGCTTTTTCGGCCTAAGTCTGCCTCACTCATCCCATGAAGAGTACTGCTTTGCAAGGACACTTTCATACAGGAGCATATGAATAGGGCGGCCGTACCCACCAAAGCAGTACGGCCGCCCCCGACTTATCATTATAATTCCTCAATCTGACAGCTATGCCTTCTGCGGTGTGGAATCCACCTTTAGTTCTAAGATGATACCATCTGCGCTTCCATCCTCCGGATAAAAAATAAAATCCACATATCCTCTGCCTGCTTTGTCTTCTCTTTCTATCCTGTAAGTATCTCTGGCTGAAAGATAGACAAGATTTACAATGGCTGTAAGCTCTGTTTCGTTGTTGTAATCAAGCAAAGGACTTCCTAACGAAGGCTCCCTTTGCACCATATCTGATTGTCCGTCAGGCTGGAAACCACCGAGCGGGGATTGTATAACCTTTTTCCGGCTGATGTATGATATCCGTCATACCATTCCCTAAGCTCCTCGCGGCCGATGGCCGGATCAGGCGTTATCTCAAGATACCGTCCGTACAGCTCATCCACCTCTTCCTCCGAAAATCCAAAATAATCACTATATTTCACCTTTGATACCATCGTATATTCCAAAAACATATTAAGTTCCGAGCCGCTGGAGTATTTGGCTATAGGCAGTATCCCTGTCATATAAGCCAATGACACATAAGGCTTACCTTTCAGGATGCTTTTAAGAAAGCTCAGGTAATCCGCTTTGTCCCTCTGTGTCATATAGGGGGAATGAAAAACTGCATCCCACTCATCAAACAGAAAAATAAACGGACGCCGCGTATGTGCAAATACCTTCTTTAAATCCTCTGCAATATTTCCGCCTTTTCGGAACTTTATCTCCGGATACATATCCCGCAAATCTTCCCGCAGCAACTCCTTTATATTATTGATATAAGCCTCATAGCTCTGGGATTGCCCTTCCATATCGCTGAAATCAATATAGATTACATCGTGCTGATTAAGATGGGCAGAATACTTGTGGAATCCGGCAATATCCAGGGTATCAAAAATATCATGTGAATCAAAAGCTTTCGTAAACCAGTCACCCCTGCTGCAGACGTAATCTACAGTCCGCTATATCAGTAAATGTAAAGTAAATATAAAGCTTTCTGCCTCTCTACATCTGCGGATACAAAGCCTCAAGCGCATGATAAGCCTCATCAAATACTTTCTTTGATTTCTCATAGATATCAAAGGTGCCTTCATCCGGGCAAACCGGGTCGGTAAATTTAAGGAATCTTCGGATTGCGGTAAAATCCTCGTAAATGCCGCACCCTACTCCCGCAATCACAGCAGCCGCTATAGACGTAGCTTCCTCCACATGATCAGGACGTACAAGACCGGCTCCTAGCACATCCGAAAGTATCTGTGCGACGATATCGCCCTTCGCTCCGCCGCCAGTAAGTATCATGCTGTCGATATCCATGTATTTTCGATAGGCTCTGAGAATCAGTTCCAGATTCATGGCTACACCCTCTAAAACAGAACGTATATAATCCTCCCTCTGGTGATACATACGGATTCCCAGAAAGCTCCCCGAAGCGTCAGGATTCCATCTTGGAGCACGCTCGCCTGCAAGATAGGGAAGGAAAATCATTCCTCTTGATCCGGCCGGAGAATGAGACACTAGCTCATTGATCAGCTCCCAGGAACTTTTCCCCTCCTGCTGCGCCCTGCGGATTTCCTCCTGGCAGAATGTATTCCTGGCATACGCATAGGAACTTCCGGCAGACTGCATCGTACCGCAAGGCATGTATTTACCGGGAATCACATGGGCAAAACAGAAGAATATCTGATCCTCATCGAGAAATTTCCTTGCAGTTGTACCGCCAATCCAGGCTGAGGTACCAAAGGTAAGAAACATCTGATTTTCATCAATACACCCCGCTCCGAGAGCAGAGCATGGACCGTCTCCCCCACCGCAGACCACCCGCACGTCAGTGGTAAGGCCAAGAGCTGATGCTGCCTCCTCCTTAAGCGTACCGATAACATCTGTAGAATTGTGAAGCTCCGGCAGCTTTTCGCGCTCGATTCCGGCTGCCTCAAGAATCTCCTCAGACCAGCAGAGCTTATCCAGATCCAAGGCATTCGTACCGGAGGCATCCGAATAATCCGTGACAAAGCATCCGGTCATGCGGTAGATAATATAATCCTTAACCTGGAGCATCTTATATGTTTTTTCATAAATTTCAGGCTTATTATCCTTAATCCACATTAATTTCTCTATACTATAGGCAGGACTCAGACGATGCCCTAAAAGCTCATAGGCATATTTTTCATCAAAAACCTCCCGAAGGCGCTGGGCCTGAGCTTCCGCTCTTTGGTCCGCCCAGATCATGGCCGGACGCAGAACCTTCCCCTCCCTGTCCACTACAAGACAACATTGCATCTGAGCAGAAAAAGAGACAGCCTCCACATCCTTGGGCGGTATATCCTTGATTATTTCTCTGGTAGAGCTGCACACGGCCTGCCACCAATCCTCAGGATTCTGTTCTGCATGGCCGCCGGAGCCGTAATTGACCTGATAAGGCACCACTGTGCTTCTGATCAGCTCTCCCTCCACAGAAAACAGAGAAGCTTTATTACCCGAGGTCCCGATATCATGTGCAAGTATATATTTCGCCATAGTGTTTACCTCTTTTTATAATTCGTATATACGCTTATCTCCATAAGTATCAATCCAATCCTTCCGGAAGCCCTCTACCGCAAAGTCGATAATCGCATTCTGCACCATGGTGGTAAGCAGATTCACGGAAACAGTAACTGCCTGGGCGCCTACTGTAAGAGCATCCATTACCTGTTCCGTATTTTTAAAGCTGGCCGCAAGCACCTTCGTAGGCTTATTGTGGGCACGGAAAAGATTCACCATATCACCGATGACTTTTTTACTGTCTACATTAAGATTGTTCATACGGTTAAAGTACGGTGCTACATAATCCGCTCCGGCACAAGCTGCCATCATAGCCTGCTGGGTAGTATAAACTGCAGTCGCCGTGACATTCGCTCCCATTGCTTTCAAATGCTTCATCGCACAGATTCCCTGCTCAATGGTAGGTACTTTTATGTAGGTATCAGCTCCCAGTTTCTCACGGATGCATTCTGCTTCCTTAAGCATATCCTGCCAGTTATCGGCGGTCACCTGCACATGGAGCTGTTTGTCTCCGATCACTTTCTTGATTTCTGTCAAAAGCGGCCAAAATTCTGCTTTTTCCTTAGAAATGATCGTTGGGTTGGAAGTAACACCCGTAATCTCATATAACTCCACATATTTTTTAATCTGCTCCAAATTCGCTGTGTCCAATAAAATTTCCATTGTTGTATCCTCCTCATATAATAAAGTTGTATAATTAACTTGCCCATCTGTGCATCTGCTGCCCGGAACTTTCATGGTATATACCGGATCTTCTGCTGCATTTCCTCAAAGGACTGTACTTTCCCCGCAGCCGCCAGCGACTGAAGCGCCGCCCCGTAGGCCGCCTCCTCCTGGCAGACCGGAATGTCCATCGGCATGCCAAACAACTCCTCCGCCAGCTCACGCATAAGCGGATTTCTCCGTATACCATTGCCTGAACCCACAAGCTTTGAGGCAGCCGTACCTGTCATAGCACACATCTGGCGGTACATTTCCAGTAACTCCTCGAGAATTCCTGTAATCATCCCCACTGTCATGGCCCCTGGATGGAAGTTTTCCACACCAATCCCTTGTATGTTTCCCCTTTCAAGGGGATTACTCCTGGTGCCTGAGAAAGTAGTCCTGATTTTCCAGGCTGCATCTCTGCCGCAGCTTCGCAAAAATTCTCTCGCCTGTCGCTCCATTATGTCATACAGATTCTCCCTGCATGTATTACTGCCATGTAAACCACCATTGTTTGAATCACTACTACCTGAGTTACCACTGCTTAAATCACTACTATTTGAATTACTACTTCTTAAATCACTACTATTTGAATCACCGCTGCCTAAATCACTACTGCACGAATTACCATTCCAGAAATTCCCGCACACCTCATGATAAAACTGCTCCAACATTGCATAAGCTCGCCCTCCGCACAGTCCCGATCCGGCCATAAGATAAATCTTCTCCGTACACGGACGGAGCTCAATGGACCCCTTCGCCGGAAAATACTTCTTTGTACCAAAAGACACCTGGCTGCCAGTGCCGATATTCACCAGCACAGTATCCGACAAATCCCTTACAGAGCCCAGCACACTGGCTTGATTATCCCCCAGAGATACTGCCACAGGTATCCCGTGCGGCAGCCTTCCGGTGGTTTCGCCCACAATCTCGTGTGCAGGGAGAATTTGCGGAAGAAAACTTAAGTTCACTCCAAGTTCCTCCAGCTCCCGTATATAGAAATCTCCCTTTTCAATATCAAAGCATCCCCAGCTCGCAGCCATATCCCTGGCAATTTGCGGCTCGCTTAAACCGCAAAGCTTCATCGCAATATAATCGCTGATGGTACACATTTTCGCTGCCCGCTCAGGAATCATATCATTTTTCTGCAGATAAAAATGCGTGATCAGACCATACCCCGTTGCCGATGCCCCTGTGCTCCTGCGTAAATAGTCTGCATAGGTGACTCCTGCCTCCAACAGCTCATTTCCGCTACCGTCCTGCCATGTATAGAGGGGACTTACAGCCGCCCCCTTCTCATCAACATATAGCATTCCGTGCATCTGCCCGGTCATACCGATACTCTCAGGTTTGCCATATTCTTGTATCATAGCGCACACTGCCTGCTCTGTCAGGTCCCATAGTCTATTGGGATCCTGAATACGGTTGAACGCCGCATGACCTTTCAGAAATGCCTGATGGTCAATCGTCCTGCTCCCCAGCAGTTTCCCGTTTTCACCGTCGATCATAATAACGCTGATGGTCGTGGTTCCCATATCAATTCCCATTGCCCTCATATATATTTCCCCTTTCGCCATCCTGTCGGGTTAAAAAGAAACCAGTCTGCCTTTTACCTGATAAACGCCTGCTTTCCAAGCACTTCCCTCCTGATTCTGCCGGATGAGACAGTCAAAAATCTTTTCGGACATTCCCTGAAAATCCTGTTCCAGAGAAATAATTCCCAGTTCTTCTCCTCCCGGAAGTACATCAACCATTGCCGCCCGGTGCTTTATGCCTTTCTCCCTGGCCCTGCGCTCATAAGGAATCCCCAGTTCCGCCACACTGTAAATGATACCGTCACAGCCGGATAATTGTTCCAGCTGTTTCTGAGCCTGTTCCATGGGAAGCTCATCAATCCGGTTGCGGTATGCCCAGGACATACGGCAGACAGGAGCCTCCGGCGAAATGGCACGGAATTGCTGTTCACGGATACGCACACTCCGGACCTGCATCTCATCCCATCCTACAAACCCCACACTTCGGCAGCCCTCGTCCGTAAGCAGCTTATAAAGTGTTTTCACCGCATTCCTGTTATCCAGGCACACAGCATCCGCGTAGCTGCTTTTGAAGGTCGTATCAAAAAGCACAATATTCATGCCCAGGCCACGCAGCTTCCGCAGCGCCTCCTGGCTCAGTTCCATATCTTCCAGCCAAAGGACCACATTCCTAAGATTTTTCTCGTAAATCTGAAAGAGACATTTCTCCAGTGACATATGGTGCGGCTTTTGTTTAAACAGCACCAGGGAATCTATCTCTTCGGCAGTTGTCTGAAAGGCGTCAATGAATCTGGAAAAAAAGGCATTCTGGGCAGGCGCCACCAGAGTTATGATATCCATATTCCCTTCCCTGGCGCCGTACCGCAGGGCAACCCTGGTCCCGCTCCCTTGTATCCGTTCTATGATATGCTCCTCCTCCAGAAGCTTCAGCGCCTTGCGCACTGTGACACGGCTCACCCCAAATTCTTCGGAAAGCCTGCGCTCCGGAGGGATGATATCCCCGTCCCGGTAAACATCCTCGTAGATCATTCGGCAGATTTTCTTTTTTATATCGTCATATAAGTTCTGTTCCTGCAAAATCTTTCTCCTTGTCGCTTTGGTGCTTATACGCGTTGAAGTTCATGCTCGTTAAAAGTTCAAGCATACTCAAAACTCATGCACTCCAAGCTCATACACTCGAAACTCATACGTTCGAAACCCATACGCTGAAAGCTCATATGGTTTATCTTCACGCACTCATAGCCGTAGACCCCGGGTCAAGGCGTTTGATGATATCCTCCTGGATTTCCGGTGAAAGATCCAGGAAATTTACAAATGTTCCATGGATTCGCACAATATATACTCCACTAGGTGCATATTTCTTAGGCTCAGCCAAAACCTTGCGCAGCATATCCGGAGTGGTCACGTTCACATATAAATAGAACGGTGAAACCTTTCCTTCATCATACTGATTAAAGAACAGAGGATTAAATATCTTATTTTTAAACTCCATTCCTTTTTCCTCCATGCTGGCGCCCTTAAAGTATCCGGGATTGATTCCGAAATGGGATGCATAACCGCCGTTCATCGTGTCAAACGGCAGGCACCGGTTGGAAAGCATTCTCATACCCAGACCGCCGGATGCCTCGCCGTAAAGCGGGTCCACGCCGTAGTTCAGCATCTCTCTGGCTTTTCTGCCGTCAGGTGTCGCGCCTACCCAATAGCCGTACATCAGATGCGTCGACGGCGTAGCATAATCCGGCCGGAAAGGATTGCCCAGATAATTCTTTTTAGAGGCCACCATAGCGGAAACTCTCTCTGCGATTTTTTTCGCTTCCTGGTCTACGGCCTCGATATTGTTTCCGAATTTGTCACACTCCAACAAATATTCCTGCATCTCTCTGTCGTTCTCAAAATCAGTACGCAGCGCCTCTAAGAAACGGTCTGCATCCTGAGGACGTTCCTTCAGCAATGTATCAATAGCGATAAAGGAATCCGCCATTACGCTTAAGCCGTGGATAAGACAGCCGCTTCCATTATACCTTGTTCCCTGCTTTTTTGTATCGCGCATGTCGATGCCGGAATCAATCCCTCCCATCATTGTGGAGAGAAACGGCACTTGATAAAGACCGATGGCGCAGGATGCTCCATTCGCAGCTTTTACCATCTCGTCAACATAGTAGTCGAGTTCTTTATAAAATACTTCGCGGATATTTTTCAGCAGCTCTAAATTGCTGTCATAACCAAGCTCTTCCCTTGACTTCCCAATCTGCTCGCCTGTAATCTCTGACTTACCACCCTGAAGCACCAGTTCCAGCACCTTAGGCAGGTTCAGCCAGCTGTTTGTCGTGTTTCCGTTATCCTTGCCCATGATCAGCGGCTCCTGACAGCCTGCCACCGAATAATCCTGGAGATCCTGCTCCTCCACACCATTTGCCCGGAGGATTTCAAAAAGTGCATCATCATTAAACAAAGAAGGTGTAAGCACCCCCGGCGTAAAGAAGAACCGTCCCATCTCCTGATAGAGCTTATCCGGGGTATTCTTATGTAATTTCACCGACAGAATGGGTTGCGGCAGATTCATGTCAAAATAAGCGTCAAGTAAAGCATAAGACGTAGAATTCGTCAGATCATTTCCGGCTGCGTCACGACCGCCGATGATCAGGTTCTGGGAAATCGCCCAGCTTCTGTCAGCCACATTATAGAATACCAGCATGTGTTTTAAAAGCGCCGCTGTCATATCTCTGTCCAAGTCCTCTTTTGCCCGGTAAGGTTCAAAGATACGGTCCGCATTCCCCACAGAGAAGGCAAATGGATTCGGTGTCTGTTCCAGACACATCGTCTGCCAGATGAGCAGGAAAGACTGGATTGCTTCATAAAGGTTTCCCGCCCCCTGCGCCGGAACCTTCATAAGTGTTTCCGCCATCAGGGAGTATCGTTCTTTCTCCCTGCCTTCTGATTCCTTAGCTTTCTCCACGGCAAGGGATGCATATCTGCCGGCAAGAGCCATAAGAGCCTCGAGGGTAAGCTTCATTGCCTCGTAGAACTGCTTTTTCTCCGGATCATCCGTCTGCTCCTGCTTACTGCTTATCTCCTCCTGTACATAGAGCGTTCCCTTTTCGACCAAATGCCGCACATCAGGGATCACATGTCCGGTAACCTGCTCAATAAAGAAAACCGCCTCTTTCGTATATCTCTCTGCCGGGTCATATGCCGCGGTCAGCACCTTGGCAAACTCATTTTTAGAATAGTACTCCTTGACCTGGGCTATCCGCTCCTCCGTAATATCACCAATGGGCTCAATATCCCCAAAAACTGCAGTCGGGTCACAGTATCCGGTGAAGGAGCTGACCTGAAATGCCGGATTGATGAGCGCATAGGAGCGCGCAAATGCATCGTCCTGGGTGCCCGCAAACAGATGGTATCTGCCAATCGTCAGAGGGATACGCTTCATAACCTCAAGCTGCGTCTTGGCAATGCGGATACAATCCGGTTCTTTTTTATACATCTCGTCACAATTCATTGCAATTTCTCTTGCCAGGAACCATCCCTCTAAATGGTCCAGAGAACGTTCCTCCTGAAAGCGTTCCTTGGCAAGCTGTGTGATTTCTTCTGCACGGTATAATTCTTGGATTTTCATGCTTAACTCCTTTCTTAATGGGCGCTAAAGTGACCTATCTTGCAGAACAACGCCATATTCAGCATAGATTTACTAAAGGTAACGATACAACATACTCGTGTACTGCACATTGTTATTCAGGTATGAACTACATTGATACCTATCTCTCTGAATATCCCCTCAAACAATTGAATCGTATCCTGTGATATTCTTGCGGGCTTCATAGTGTATGTAAGGCCGCATTGCTCCCATTTCCCTTTCCCGAACTCATGGTAAGCAAGACATTCCAGCCTTACATTCTGCTGTCCGGCACAGATACTCATGATATCAGCGAATCCCTCTGCATCTTCCTCACTGTCATTAAATCCGGGAATCAAAGGAATCCGAAGCAGCACATCCGGATGATTTCCGACTGCCAGCTTCATATTTTCCAACACCTGTGTGTTAGGTACACCCAGCCATTGCATATGCTTCCTGTTGTCATAATGCTTCACATCCATAATCCATTCATCCACAAGTGGAAGAAGCTCTCCCATTCCGGGATGGGTACCGTTACTCTCTATCGCCGTATGAATCCCTTCCTCATGCAGTCTCTCCAGCAGTTCCTTCACTGCTTGAAACTGCAGTGTAATCTCTCCCCCTGTAAGTGTAACGCCGCCTCCGTCAAAAAACATGGGTTTGCTGTTCACGGACTCCCGCACCAGTGTTTCCACCGAATACTCTTTGCAGGATAAGCGGATTCCCTTCTGCCGCATACTGAAAACGCAAGGCATATCCTGACATGCTTCACAGCGGCTGCGCTCCAGTTCTCCTCCGGCCACTGCTCCCTTTGGACAACAACCCTCGTTTAGCCAGGTCTTATCCACCATCAGCGCTCCGCCGGTCTTGATCCCCTCCGGATTGGAGCACCAGGGACAGTGCATATTGCAGCCCTGGAGATGATAGATCAGGCGGTTTCCCCGTCCATCCTGGGAATAATTGAAGCCCTTTTGAAAAATTTTTAGTTTCATTTTGCCTCCTGGAAATTGGTATTATATCATAATACCAATTTGGGTATAAAAAAATTTTACTTAAATTCATATTACGATACAACAAGCAGAATGTCAATAACCAATAGTTCTCTTTTGGGTTAAAATGGGGGGATTTTGTGGGTGCATTCTTTGCCCAATCCCCCTTACGCCACATACATGGTGTTACACGAATAAATACAAAGCTTTTACAACAACCATATATACCGTTATCGAGTATACCTACCCTAGAAAATATCAGTTATCTATTGCCTTTTAAAATTACAGTCAAATAATATGCTGTTCAAAGCCTCTATTTCCTTGACTTTTCCATTTTCTAATTGATATATTTTGTCAAAAAATCCCAAATACTTCCACTGATGTGTTACAAATATAACTAATTTATCACGAAACAAATCTAGCCCTTTTGTGAATAGCCACCTCTCAGAATCCTGATCAAAACCTGTCGTCCCCTCGTCTAATATCAATATAGGTGCGTTTTTAAGCACTGCTCGAACAATTGCAATCTTCTGTTTTTCTCCCCCCGACAAATTCGCCCCTTCAACACCAATCATTGTTTCAAGTCCTTCCGGAAAATGACTAATTAAATCAGCCATCCCCATATTGTCAAATGTATCTACTATCTCCTTCTCTGTATATTCACCTAAAAAATCAACGTTTTTACGTATACTCTCTTGAAAAAGATACGGTGTTTGTGTTACTACCGAAAAAAAAGAACGATATATCTTTAAATCTATCAAAGACGAATCTATACCATCAATCAGTATCTTCCCCGACTCTGGTTCATATAGTCTAAGCAATAAATGTAGGAGTGTACTCTTTCCACAACCATTTTCACCAACGACTGCTATCCTCTGTCCAATACTCATTTTCATCGAAGCCTTCTTCAGTATACAACGCTCCCCATAATGAAATCCAAGCTCCTCAATTTCAATTTCTTTTGGTTTATCCACATACGTCCCATCTATCTTTTCCTCCTCTAAGTCAAAAAACTCCTGAAGTCTTACAAAGGAAGGACGTATCTGGGCAACTAGCATTTTAATATTCATCAGCATAGTTATCGGGCCCGTGACATTCCCACTATATGATATAAATGCCAAAACGCTTCCTACACTCATATTTCCTCTGCAAACAAAATATCCTCCAATGAGATAATATATGGCTGTCATAATCCCCTCAATCAGAGCTTCGGCAGAATTATTTGCAACACTCAATAAATCCAGGGTTCTATCATACTCCAAGATTTCCGTTTTTATTTCATTAAAATATTTAATTTCTTGCTCATATCTTCCAAAAAGTTTAATTTCTTTAATTCCCATAACTCTATCCGCCATCCAAGAATGAAACTTTTTGTTTTTTAAAATAGCCTTCGTTGTCACTCTTTCTGTTTTTACGCTGAATACGCGCAAAAGGATTAGTTTTAGAGGTATACAAACAATAATACATAGTGCCATCTGCCAATTAATATAAAAAAGTCCAACCAAACCAGTAATAATACGAAATGAATAATTGAACATATAAATAAAGCCCTTATCCAACAAAATGCCTACACAGCTTATGTCTGTATTGAGCTGATTTATAATTTCCGCGCTATTATTCACTGTAAAATAACTAAGCTTTAACCGCATCATTTTCCCAAATGCAACTGTATGCAAATTTTTGATAACACATTTTTTTAATTTTACCAAAGCCTGGCTCTGTATTATCTCCAATACTTGTTGCCCCAATATAATACCTATCAACGCAAAACTATATATGAGAATAGAATGATAATTAAGTTGGAGCATCCCCTTATCCGTAAGATTTTGTACAACGAGCGGTTGAAAAAAAGCCGCTGTCATACCCAAGCAGCAACATATTACAATAATCACGATTGCGCTTTTATGTGGTTTTACAAAAATCCATACTTGCCGGAATATTTTTTTCACATATATTTCCTCTATATAAAATTAACCTTGTCAATATTTTATCGTTATCTGTTGTCACCTAAAAATCGGGGCCTCCATGATTTTTAATCAAAGGAAGCCCATAATAAATATTAGTTTTCTATGAATTATACAAATATTTTAATAATTTGGGTATATTAACCACATCGCTCCCACTCACCAATCCACTGCTGTCTTGTATAATTATATTGCCTCTTATATAACACGTTATTGACTACCTTATATCTCCAACCGATTATCTCGGCCCGCGGCTGTATAGACACATTACTCACTTTCATATCAATATACTGGTTATTAGTAGATGCATTTACCTGCATACTTACAGATGTAAAAATACCACTACCGATAAAAAATGCACTTATAACTATTGCTATTTTTTTCTTCATACTTAACGCTCCTCTCCATATATTATTAGATTTTTCAATGTACTATCAATTTTTTCCATGGTTGCAACATACACATTTTCTATATATAAATCATATCCTTTTGAAGTTTTTATAAAATATGAATTATCCTTTTCTATCACAAAAGTATTCTCTTTAGCAGCATGAGTTATACCATATGCTTCCGGAATAAAAAATATGCTACCAAGAACCAAAAACAACAAAATATTTATATTTACAATCAAGGAAAATGTACTATTGCACTTTTTTGAATAAACATCATTAAGTATACCTGAAACGCGAACCTTTAAATCATTCTCGCTATATATGAATGGAATTGTGGATTTATGTTTATTATCTTTCTGGCTCATTTTGGCTACTTCGACTAAGCATTCAACATATTGTATTTTTTCTTTGTTTGTCATATTTCTAATAACTGTTGAATCATTAGAAAGTTCCAATGCAAGATGCAACTTTCTTTTTATTAAATAAACAAAGGGATTCCACCAATATATACAGCTTACAATTCCAATAAATTTCTTCAACCATAAATCATGATGTTTAAAATGCTCTATTTCGTGTCTAATCATATAACGGAGATGCTGAGTAGCATAGTCTTGATCTGGAAAAATTAATGTCGGCTTAATCAACCCCGTTATCGAAGGAGAAATATTTTCAGGCAAAATTATCACTCGAATATTTGCCATCCCAAACTCATCTAATATGTTTTCTACTTGTTTTCTTCTATACCCACCACCATTCTGATAACTTTGCAAAACTCTGTTAAGTCTCATGTTTCTAATAAATTCAAATACTAATTTAAAAAATGTTCCTATAATCCAAAGGATCAGCACTCCTACGAATATATTAGTATTTCCAAACGGACGAAACATAATTTTGTTTAATTCGGGAAGAATATAAGTAATTGGTATGGTTACTGAAATAGAAAAATTAAACGGCAACAACATACGAATAAGGACTATTACCATCCCCACAAAAACCAACTTAACCCCTTTTAAAAAGAAAATCCTCCTATAGAGTACTATAGATAAATATATGGTCATAAATATACTAACCATAATACATATAACAACTGATCCCAATGAAATCATTACCATCTAACTTTTTAATCTTTCTTTTGCGTCTGCAATGAGTTTTTCCAGTTCCTCTAATACTTTTATATCTTTTTCCTGATTAACCAATGCAGCCAATGCACTGTTTGATCCAGATGATTCGTTACACAGGCTCTGAAGATATTCCCCCTTGGAGATAACAGGACGATAGCTCCTCGCAAGAACAGTTCCACTATAAACAATATCTGCTAGTTCAATAAATTTTTTTTTCGATAAACTCCTAAGAACGCTTTGTACTGTGTTTATATTAAGGTTCTTATCCATTGCCAAAATTTGCGATGCAACCATAGGCTCATCTGATTCCCAAAGTATATTCATAATCTCAAACTGTCTTGAACTTAAGCTTTTCACCACTTCGCCCCCACTATATTTAATTTCCATATAAAAATAATTACTCTTATAATATATTCTACAACATTTCTCAAAAGTGTCAATTAATTTCTAGTACTGGTAGCAAGGCCTTTTGCCAAATTATGTACTGTAAACACTGTGTAATCATTTTCTGATAAAAGCGCATAAATAGGTAGATTATATGTTTCATCTAATTCGACAATAATATATAATAAATTTTCAATAGGAATATCCAAATCGCATAAATGCATGTTATCATCCGTAATTTTTTTTCCAGTATAAAATGTTATTCTCGCTTTTAATAAAGATGCTATATCTTTTTCTCTCATTATATTTGTCCATTTATTCCTTTCTCATACCCTCCGAATATTATCGGGTTATTCCATATCCGCAAATAATTCATTTAAAAAACCACACAATTCATAAATATACCCTTGTTCATCTGTAGATTGTGTTTTTTTATTGATTATCTCTGTTCTACCGCTATATACAGTAAATCCATCAGCATTTAACACTAAATTAGCTTCATATTCTCTATCCCATTTTTGCTTACCATAATAGAATACAAAATCAGTAAATGCATATAAATGATCATTTAACTGTTCAAATAAATCAACTTCATATGGATAATTTATAATCCGGACATCTTCCGAATAATAGTCAGTGGCCCAAATCGCCTCAATTTCAAACTCATTTCTGAGACAATCCAAAACTTGGCTCATGAAATTACTATTTAAATAATCTTCAGATGAAATATCTATTTCTAATGGTTTTCTAATCATATCAGAAGTTTTAAAAAGCCAAGATGCAGACTCACTATGTGATAGCAACGGATATTTTGTATTCAATTGTAATTGTTTTAACACATCTGTACTTTTCGTAAAACCCTGTGCAATAATCGCAACAGCAACTGGTGATGCAAAGCTATTTCCGCAAACACTTTTTCCAATAAGCCCTTCTGTATTAAAATATGGAACCAGCATATTTATACCAAATGGATTCGATGGCAACAAACGAAAATCGGGATAAGATAATTCGCCTGTATTATCAGAAATAACACCCACCACTTCGTCATATAAAGCAGGCAAAGTGCGATATCCCAGATTACTCTGTGAAGCAACAATAACAATATTATTGATAATAAGCTTTTTTATAACAGGATATAATAAAGTAGAATCTGACAACTTTAAAGACCCAACACTAAGACATATAATATCCACTTCCTTTTCTATACACAGCAGCATTGCATCTGTCAGTCCCTGAATAGTCCCCCGTATCTCTTCTGGCGAAATAATCTGTATATGTAAAATCTTGTGTTCTATATCTAGTAATGATTCCAAAATCTCTAAGCATATAGCGGAATGTGATATGGTCGAAGGATTTTTTTTAATGTTACTAATTGTGAACCTTCCTCTTATATATTGATATGATTCAATGTGCGCAACTTCCGTCAGACATCCCGACAAAGTATCATCAATTAATGCTATTTTCATCCCTATCTTGCCTTTCATATCAAAGACAGATGGTGTCCCACAAAAGCATAAAATACTTTTAATGTTTGATACCTCTGACTGTCTTTCTGTAATAATTTTAACATTACTTTATCGAACTTTGGGAAGTAGGGGAGAACGGAAAATCCGTCCCCCCTGAGTATGCTATGAAACATATCTTTGTCTTGAATTGTACTGATTCATTAATGTTGAATTCTGCTGGGTCTGCCAGTAATTTCCAGAACAATAGCAGTTGCATGTAGCACATGTACAATCATAAAACTGTTCTACAGAACGTGAATCTGTACGATAGACTTTTTTCAACTTCTTCATAGAAGAGACCTCCTTTCTTTAAAATATTTTGGCCGTGGAAATGCCAATTAAGTTTATAGATTCTTATATAAACTTTCCTACTTAAAACGATTCAGAAATAGTGCTTAAATATACTAACCAGAATATTTTATATTACTATAAATGAGTAAATCCCAAATATTGCACAAACTAAAGACACCCCCTGCGGAATGATGTATAATTGAAGTACCACCAACAACCTACTCACTCAAACAAGGGGGTGCCTGTTGCAAACAGTATACATCATTCTAACAAAATTTACAATTACTTTAAAACCCTAAATCTCAGTCAGTTTTTATCTGACGTATATCTTACACATTTAATGACCATTATTGTTTCTGTTTTCCTTCGTAGCTATAGAGGAAAAACCATCGATTTTGCTCAAGTAAGCCAGCATCACAGAACAACTACCGCTTATTTTCTCAACCATGGTAAATGGAATGACCTTGCACTGGAGGATACCCTGAAAAGCAGTGTTATTCAGATCATATACCAGGAAGCAAAACGTTCCGGTCAGCCTATCCTTTGTATTGTGGACGATACCATTGCGTCGCATGCCAAGCCCTCGTCACAGGCTGTGCATCCAATCGAAGCTGCGTATTTCCACCAATCCCATTTAAAGGGCTGTCAGGATTATGGACATCAGGTGGTGTCTGTTATGCTTTCCTGCAATGGGATCATTCTGAATTATGCGGTCATCCTGTACGATAAATCAAGATCAAAGATCCAGATCGTACAGGAAATTGCTGAGGAACTTCCCACCGCACCAGTGATCTCTTATTTTCTTTGTGACAGTTGGTATACAACGGCTAAAGTAATGGACAGCTTTATCCGAAAAGGTTTCTACACTATTGGTGCATTAAAGACCAACCGGATCATTTATCCATGTGGGATCCGCCGGAAAGCCAGTGATTTCGCCCTTCATTTAAGAAAAACAGACCGGGACGTCAGCCTCGTGACCGTTGGCGGCCGTAAGTTTTATGTGTATCGATATGAAGGCGGACTTAACGACATTCCTAATGCAGTGGTCATTTTAAGTTATCCAAAAGAAGCCTTTGGAAATCCGAAAGCATTACGGATATTTATATCCACGAATGTAGGATTATCCACACAGGAGATCCTTGATACGTACACAAAACGCTGGCCGATTGAATTATTTTTCCGCCAAAGTAAAGGCAGGCTCGCATTGGATAAGTATCAGATCCGTTCCAGGCAAGGAATCCAAAGGTATTGGCTGATCATGTCACTGGTCCACTATCTATGCTGCATGCATGCAGGAAAATACTGTACATTTGAAGAAGGATATTCCTATATGCAGAAGCAGGTGAAAGAAGAACAGCTGGGAAACCTGTATCAGTTCATTAAAAATGGTGCATCAATTGAGGCTGTAATAAAACTGGTAGGGTAGCTTTGTG
>JNKJ01000055.1 GCA_000702025.1 Blautia schinkii DSM 10518 | reverse complement strand
TTTGCGGAAGCGCGCCTGAAAATCCAGTTCTTACGGAGACTTAAGCGCGAACGCTCTTCGTGAGCGCTTTAGTCGCAGTTAGAACTTAGTTGAAGGGAAGCGAGCATCAGCCTGACGCGGACAACACCTCCCCCGGCCTCCGGTTCCCACTTCCCGTTCAACACCCTTCCGTATTTTTCACCCCCACGATAACTTTCCGGCGCCCCCTTGCCAAGTGGCGGGAATGTGTTATAATGGACAATAGCTGTTAAAACAGGGCGGTCGGTCCGCACGGAGGATGACCGCAGGTGGTTTGATTTTTTACGAAGGAGGAGCTCATGGGCGAGAATAATGAGACGCATGTGCATGTCCTGGACGATGGCACTGTGATTGAGCATACACATGGGGAGCATGGCCACGCGCATAGTCATGCCCACACAAAGGCAGTGCTGAACCGTCTTTCCAGGGCAATCGGTCATATGGAATCCATTAAGCGGATGGTCGAGAGCGGCCGTGACTGCAGTGAAGTGCTGATTCAGCTTTCTGCGGTGAAATCTGCTATTAATAATACAGGCAAGATCATACTCCAGGATCATATTGAGCATTGTATCGTGGATGCGGTGGAGCATGGCGATAAGGATGCGTTAAAGGAATTGGAAAAGGCAATTGACCGTTTTATGAAGTAACCGGATATATAAGTGGATATATTAACTTTGCAATCCGGCTTTGTGCGCCGGGATGCAGGTATAATCCTCCGCAGCTCGCGGAAATAAACAAAAGGAGAAGGAAAATGGCAAAAGAATGTAGTAGCACATCATGCAACAAATCTAGCTGTGAGGGCTGTGAGCATAAGAACAACCCGCAGAGTCTCCAGGAGGCAATGAACGTATTTTCAGAGGTGAAGCATGTAGTAGGCGTTGTGAGCGGAAAGGGCGGCGTTGGTAAATCCTTCGTCACGGCTTCTCTTGCAAACCGTATGGCTGCAAAGGGCTTTAAGGTAGGCATCATGGATGCAGACATCACCGGCCCGTCGATTCCGAAGATGTACGGTCTGCATGGAGCAGCGCATGCGGATGACAATGGGATTTACCCGATGGAAACGAAGAACGGTATCAAGGTAATGTCTGTGAATCTTGTGCTTCCCACAGAGGAGACTCCGGTAATCTGGAGAGGACCGATTCTTGCGAATATGGTGAAGCAGTTCTGGACAGATGTTATTTGGGGTGATCTGGACTATCTCTTTGTGGATATGCCTCCGGGAACAGGCGATGTACCGTTGACTGCATTCCAGTCTCTGCCGGTGGATGGTGTGGTGATCGTCACCTCTCCTCAGGATCTGGTGCGGATGATCGTCAAGAAAGCGTTCAATATGGCTGAGATGATGAAGGTTCCGGTGCTTGGTATTGTGGAGAACTACAGCTATGTGACATGCCCGGACTGTGGAAAGCAGATCAAGGTTTTCGGAGAGAGTCATATCGACGAAATTGCAGCAGAGCTTAAGGTTCCGGTGCTCGGTAAAATGCCGATCGATAAGGAATATGCAAGCAAGGCAGATGCAGGTACTTTTGATGAAATTGTAAACAATTATATAGAAGCAGCAGATGGTGTAATGCCGCAATAACTGCGTGAATTTCGGACCTATAACGCATTGGTCCGTGGAATGAGCCGCTGCCATATAGTATGAGGTAAATGCTGTATGGCAGCTGTTTTTATATCATTTCTTGTAAATATAGTAGCATAAACGAAGGAGAATGTACCATGAAAATGCCAGGAGAAAATATTGATACGGATATGTTTGCTCCCTGCGGTATGAACTGTATGGTTTGCTATAAGCATTGCTGTCACAAAAAGCCTTGCGGCGGCTGCTTGAAAAGTGATAGGGGTAAGCCTGAACACTGCCGTAAATGCAAGATAAAAGATTGTATCAAGACAAAAGGGCTGGTTTATTGTTTTGATTGCCCTGATTACCCCTGCAAACTCATAAAAAACCTTGAAAAAAGCTATAACAAAAGATATCAGGCGAGTCTCATGGAAAATAGCGGGATTGTTCGTGAACATGGATTGCAAACCTTCATGGAAATACAGAAAGAAAAATATACTTGTCCAAAATGCGGAGGTATTATTTCTATCCATGACAGAGAATGCAGCGAATGTCAAGGAAGCATGAAATAGGTGCACAAAATTGGAGTGAAGGAGATAATTTATGAATAAGTTTATGAAAAAGATAACAATTCTGGCTATTATGCTTATAAATATGTTGGGTTTGACAGCATGTGTAAATACCGGCGCTGATACGTCCAAAACACCGGGAGAAAGTAAAATGACCATGGAAATGGAACTGGATAAAGACTATGACGATAAAGATCCTTTTGTTAACGAGAAACTGTTTTGTGTATCGGAAGATTTGGATGAATTAAATGCTGATGGAACTTTGAAAATGGACGGCGAAGCCATAGTTTTAGAAGTAAAAAATAACAAAACAAAGGAAGTTTTATGGAGTAAAACATGGGAGGGAAATGTTAAGTCAGAACCTCTTTCCATATCACTTGAAAAGATGTCAAAAGCAGAGGAGTATGTTGTAACTCTTACAGGTACAAAAATAAACTATGCGGCGATAGAAATTACTTTTGACAGTAACCTCGTACAGGAAAGAGTAAAACCCTCATGATAACCTTCAATTTATGAGCGATTTTTTTTCATGAGTAAGTTCTGGTGAAAATGATAAAGCATCTATGTGGGGTGAAAACGTTAAACGCGTTCCCGGGGAAGCCCCTATATAGCCGATAAATGAGAAATTAACCATGTAGTTTCTAAAACTATATAATAAAACATTAAATACTTGACAATATCGTATCGTGTGTTATACTTTGATTATCAAAATATTTGAAATGAAAAGGATATTTAAATAAAAATCAATACCGGAAATATAGGAGGATATCAGAGTATGAACACAGATACACCATTAAAAATCGGCGGGCTTACAGCCAGACTGCCTTTTATCCAGGGCGGGATGGGCATTGGCGTCAGCCTTGGGAGACTGGCCGGGACCGTGGCGAAGGAGGGCGGTATCGGAATTATATCCGCCGCACAGATTGGCTATCGGGAACCGGATTTTGACGAAAATCCACTGGGAGCGAATCTGCGCGCCATGCATACCGAGCTTGCCAAGGCCCGTGAGCTTGCCGGGGGTGCCGGAGGCGGAGTTGTGGGCTTCAATATTATGGTGGCTATGAAGCATTATGAGGAGTATGTGCGGGAGGCTGTGGCGGCGGGAGCCGATATTATCATCTCCGGGGCGGGGCTGCCCACTGAGCTTCCGAAGTATACAGATGGCAGCGAGGTTAGGCTTGCGCCCATCGTTTCCACTGCGAAATCGGCAGCGGTGATTCTTAAATACTGGGATAAGAAATATAAGCGTATCCCTGACCTTTTGGTGATTGAGGGGCCGACGGCAGGCGGGCACCTGGGTTTCACCAGGGAGCAGCTTGGCACGTTTACCCCGGATGTCTATGAGCAAGAGGTTTCAGAAATCCTCGGGATTGTGGAAGGATATGAAGAGAAGTATGGAAGGGAAATTCCCACAGCTCTGGCCGGGGGAATCGATACGCCGGAAAAGGTGCGTCGGGCTTTTGCTCTGGGAGTGGATGCAGTGCAGTGTGCTACCTGCTTTGTGACGACGGAGGAATGCGATGCGGATTTGCGGTATAAGCAGGCGTACATCCAGGCAGGAGCGGAGGACATCTGCATTGTGAAAAGTCCTGTGGGAATGCCGGGCAGGGCGATTTCCAACGATTTTCTGCGAAGGGTGGACGCAGGAGAAAAGATTCCTCACCGCTGCCACCAGTGCCTGCATCATTGTAATCCGGCAGAAATTCCTTACTGTATCACAGATGCGTTGATTCATGCGGCTAAGGGTGAGGTGGACGATGCACTTCTGTTCTGCGGGGCGGATGCGTATAAGGCGGAGCGTATTGAGACGGTGCATGAGGTAGTGACGCGGCTTTTTTCTGAGTGAATGGCTGCTTAATGAAAAATGTGTATTTCTTTATATGGGAAATGCACATTTTTTATTAGAAATATTCTAAAAACCGTTCCGATGCCTGTGACAATGGTATACCATCCTGGCGTACCACAGCCAACTGTCTGCTGGGGAAGGGCTCTTTCAGCGGGACGAGAGAGAGCACGGCATGGTCTATACTCTCGGGGGCTATGTGGACGTGTGCCGTTTTGCTGAATGCCGCACTGTCGGAAACCGCGTGGCTGCTTGTTTGTGAAGAGTTTCCGCTTCGCTCCTTCAGCATATAGTCCGGCACGCAGGCGATTCCCAGGCCGATGCGTGCCAGGTCCATGAGCAGGTCGTTGCTGCTGAGCTCCACCTCAGGCAGAAGCTTAAGCCCCTGGGCAGCGAACATTTGGTGGAGATATTCGCTTGTGGTGCTGCGGGCCGAAAGCATGAGAATGGGAAATTTTAGAAGTTCTTCAAGCTCCAACGGCTTCCGGATGGTGGGAAATGCCTCTTTGTTTGCCACGAATACGTCGGAAAACTCCAGCACTTCTTTGACCTGTGCGTGGGAGCGGAGGCGGGAATTGGGGTAATTGCATACGATCAGATCCACCTGGCCGTTTTCCAGCAGATCGACACAGCCGATGGAGGTGCTGTTGGTGACTTTGATGCGCACATCCGGGTATTCGGTGTGGAAACGCTGCAGGTAGTCAATGAGAAAATAGCGGCAGATGGTGTCACTTGCGCCGATGCGGAGCTGTCCGCGCAGTGCGTTTTCGTTGGCGAGAAGTTCTTCGCCTTCGGAGAGCATGCGAAGAGCGGGGGCTACGTGCTGTAGTAAAGCTTCACCCTCGGGAGTGAGCATTACTTTTTTTGTGCTGCGGATAAAAAGTGCGTGGTTTAGCTTTTTTTCCAGGGTTTTGATGGATTGGCTTACTGCGGATTGGGAGATGAAGAGGAGGCGGGAAGCCTCGGAAAAGCTTAGGGTGGTTGCTACGTAATAAAATACTTTGTATAATTCTAGGTTGATGTCCATTTTTGTTCTCCTTTCATGTGCTGTGAAGGTGCGGGGGCAATCTCGGAGTTGCGAGGGCGAGGGGGATTTCGGGGTTGCGAGGGCCCGAATGCCTTTTCGAGGGGGCAATCTCAGAGTTGCGAAAGCCCGAATGCCCCCCTCGAGCTCCCCCTGTTGGGCACGCTAGGGGGTCGTTTTTCTACTTTGTGGGTTAAGATAGGAGGGGGTGTTTGGTTCGGCGAGTGATTGGGCAACATGGGGGGATTGGGTAGTATATATTAGTGTGGTTAATGAAAAATATAAGATATATTAATTTTACTAATGATATTTCTTATGATACTATAGAAATGCAAAATATACAAGGTTGAATAACTGAAGTTCGGTTATGGATTTTGGGGTGTGGTCAGGGGTATGTGGGCTGTCAGACTCCAGGAACGCCGGGGAACAGTGATGAAAGGAGCTTCTTATGAGTAACGTAAGACGTGTCTATGTAGAAAAGAAACCTGCTTTTGCCGTGAAGGCGAGGGAATTGAAGCATGAGATCAGCAGCTATCTGGGGATTAAGAGTGTGACTGCAGTGCGTGTGTTGATTCGTTATGATGTGGAGAATATTTCGGATGATGTGTTTGGGAAGGCCTGCAAGGCTGTTTTTGCGGAGCCGCCTGTTGATGATTTGTATTTGGAGGATTTTGAGAGGGCTGAGGGGGCACGGGTTTTCTCTGTTGAGTTTCTGCCGGGACAGTTTGACCAGAGGGCGGATTCTGCGGTGCAGTGTGTGCAGTTTTTGAAGGATGATGCTGAGCCGATCATTCGTTCTGCTACCACCTATGTGATCGAGGGGGAAGTGAGCGAGGAGGAGTTTGCGGCTATTAAGAACCACTGCATTAACCCGGTGGATTCCAGGGAGACGGGGCTTGAGAAGCCTCAGACTTTGGTGACTGAGTTTCCGGAGCCGGAGGACGTGAAGATCTTTGACGGGTTTAGAGAGATGGCAGAAGTGGAGCTGAATGCGCTTTATTCTTCCTTGAATCTGGCAATGACGTTTAAGGATTTTCAGCATATCCAGAATTATTTCAGAGATGAGGAGAAGCGTGATCCGTCTGTGACGGAAATCCGTGTGCTTGATACGTATTGGTCTGATCATTGCCGTCATACTACTTTTTCTACGGAGCTTAAGGATGTGAAGTTTGACGAGGGTGATTATAAAGAGCCGATCGTGAATACTTATAATCAGTATCTTGCGGACAGGGAGGTGCTGTATAAGGGGCGTGATGATAAATTTATCTGCCTTATGGACCTGGCGCTTATGGCTATGAAGAAGCTGAAAGCGGAGGGGAAGCTTGCAGATCAGGAAGAGTCGGATGAGATCAATGCCTGCAGTATTGTGGTTCCTGTGGATGTGGATGGGAAAGAGGAGGAGTGGCTCATTAATTTTAAGAATGAGACGCATAACCATCCCACAGAGATTGAGCCTTTCGGTGGTGCGGCTACCTGCCTTGGCGGTGCAATCCGTGACCCGCTTTCCGGCCGTACCTATGTATATCAGGCAATGCGTGTGACCGGGGCTGCTGATCCTACGGTTTCTGTAAAAGAGACGCTCAAGGGTAAGCTGCCGCAGAAGAAGCTGGTGCGCGGTGCTGCTTCCGGTTACAGTTCTTACGGAAACCAGATTGGTCTGGCTACCGGTTATGTAAAGGAGATTTATCATCCGAATTATGTGGCTAAGCGTATGGAGATTGGCGCGGTTCTGGGTGCTGCTCCGAGACGTGCGGTCATCCGTGAGAATTCTGACCCGGGTGATATCATCATCCTTCTGGGCGGACGTACGGGACGTGACGGGATTGGCGGAGCTACCGGTTCCTCCAAGGTTCATACGGAGGCTTCTATTGAAGTGTGCGGCGCTGAGGTGCAGAAGGGAAATGCGCCTACAGAGCGTAAGATCCAGCGTATGTTCCGCCGTGAGGAAGTAAGCCGGATCATTAAGAAATGTAATGACTTCGGTGCAGGCGGTGTATCTGTGGCGATTGGTGAGCTGGCGGATGGTCTGCGCGTGGATTTGGACAAGGTGCCTAAGAAATATGCGGGTCTTGACGGTACAGAGATTGCGATTTCTGAGTCTCAGGAGCGTATGGCAGTGGTAGTTGATAAAAAAGATGTGGATACTTTCCTGAAATTTGCAAATGAAGAGAATCTTGAGGCTGTTCCGGTGGCAGTGGTCACAGTGGAGCCGCGCCTTGTGCTGGTATGGAGAGGCAGCGAGATTGTCAATATTTCCCGTGCGTTCCTTGACACGAACGGTGCGCACCAGGAAACCTCCGTGGAGGTGGAGATTCCGAATAAAGAGGGAAATCTCTTCATGGAGCGCCCGGATGTGGCGGATGTAAGGGCGAAATGGCTGGAAACTCTGGAGGACTTGAATGTATGCTCCCAGAAGGGGCTTGTGGAGATGTTTGACGGCTCCATCGGCGCCGGCAGTGTATTTATGCCTCACGGCGGGAAATACCAGCTTACAGAGACGCAGGCTATGGTAGCCAAGGTTCCGGTAGCGGACGGCAATACGAATACAGTAACTATGATGAGCTATGGTTTTGACCCGTATCTTTCCTCCTGGAGCCCATATCACGGCGCAGCTTACGCGGTGACGGAGTCTGTGGCAAGGATTGTGGCAGCAGGCGGGGATTATAAGAAAATACGTTTTACTTTCCAGGAATACTTCCGCCGTATGACAGAGGAGCCTACGAGATGGAGCCAGCCTTTTGCGGCGCTGCTTGGCGCTTATGCGGCACAGCTCGGCTTCGGTCTGCCTTCCATCGGCGGTAAGGACAGTATGTCGGGAACCTTTAATGAAATCGACGTACCGCCTACGCTTGTTTCTTTCGCAGTTGATGTGGCTAAGCTTGGTGATGTGATCACGCCTGAGTTTAAGAAGGCAGGCAGTAAGCTTGTGTGGCTGCGTGCATCTAAGGATGCATATGACCTCCCGGACTACCCGGCATTGATGGAGCAGTATGAGAAGCTGCATCAGGATATCCAGGCCGGAAAAGTGATTTCCGCTTATGCACTCGACCGTCATGGTATTGCCGCAGCGGTAAGTAAGATGGCATTCGGTAACGGAATGGGCGTGAAGATTGAGCATAACCTTGACCCGAGAGACTTCTTTGCACCGGGCTTTGGCGATATCATCTGTGAGGTGCCGGACGGCAAGGTGGGAGAGCTTTCCATCACCTATACTGTCATCGGTGAGGTGACAAATGACGGCAGATTCTCCTACGGCAATGTGGAAATTGGTCTGGATGAGGCTCTTAAAGCTTGGACCGGAACTCTTGAGAAGGTATTTAAGACTGATTCAGGGGAAACGCATGATTCTGCGTATGCGCTTGATGCAAAGCCTGAGGATGAGGATGCTGTTTTAGAGAACGGTATTTATCGTACGAAAAATATTTATGTTTGCAAAAATAAGGTTGCCAAGCCGCGGGTATTCATCCCTGTATTCCCGGGAACCAACTGTGAATACGACAGTGCGCGTGCGTTCGAGCGTGCAGGGGCTGAGGTGGATGTGAAGGTATTTAAGAACCTTACTCCGGTGGATATCCGTGATTCTGTGGAGCTTTTTGAGAAAGCCATCGATCAGGCGCAGATGATCATGTTCCCGGGCGGTTTTTCCGCTGGTGACGAACCGGACGGTTCCGCGAAATTCTTTGCGACAGCTTTCCAGAATGCGAAGATTAAAGAAGCGGTTATGAAGCTTCTTAATGAGCGCGACGGTCTGGCCCTGGGTATCTGTAATGGTTTCCAGGCGCTGATTAAGCTGGGATTGGTTCCTTACGGTGAAATCTGCGGACAGACGGAGGATTCTCCGACATTGACCTACAATACCATTGGCCGCCATATTTCCAAGATGGTTTACACGAAGGTAGTGAGCAATAAATCTCCGTGGCTTGCGAAGGCTGTGCCGGGCGTTGTGTACTGTAACCCTGCATCCCACGGCGAAGGACGCTTCGTGGCAAGTCAGGAGTGGCTTGGTAAGCTTTTGGCAAACGGACAGATTGCGACGCAGTATGCAGAACCGGACGGAGAGGTGTGCCAGAGCGAGGAGTGGAATGTAAACGGCTCCTACTACGCAATCGAAGGTATTACCAGCCCGGACGGACGTGTGCTGGGCAAGATGGCTCACAGCGAGCGCCGCGGCAATGGAGTTGCGGTAAATATCTATGGTGAGCAGAACATCGGCATTTTTGAGTCAGGTGTGGAATACTTCAAATAAAAAAACATGGTATTGATTTATGGCTGTCCACGGTCTGCAGGCTGTGGGCAGCATAAAAAAAGAAAACAATTCATGCCGCGTGGAGTGTACCTGCAGTCCCCTTCTGATGCCTGTTTTCCGGGGGTTTTATGGCATAAAAATGTACATATTGTATATAAAGCAAAAAAAATAAAAAATATTTCCAAAAAGTGTTGACAACCAGGAATTTTAATTATATAATAGCAAAGCAAGTTGAGCGCGGGGCAAGTTAAAAAAACTGAGGCGCGTTTGACAGGCGTAAGAATATGGGGTCTTAGCTCAGCTGGGAGAGCATCTGCCTTACAAGCAGAGGGTCATAGGTTCGAGCCCTATAGGCCCCATACCTTAAAAAAATATATGGCGAGATAGCTCAGCTGGCTAGAGCACACGGTTCATACCCGTGGTGTCGAGGGTTCAAGTCCCCCTCTCGCTACTTAGTCCTGTAAAGTGTCACTTTACAGGGCTTTTTTGCATATTGGAAGAACAGCACTTTAGGAAAGCTTTATTTTATAACAGAAAGCAGAACGGGGAATCAGCGATGGAAAAGAAAATGCTTTTTATATTTAACCCCAAGGCAGGTAAGGGTAAAATCAAGACACATCTGCTGGAGATTGTAGATATTTTTAATAAAGGCGGATACGAGGTGATCATCCGGGCTACTCAGTATCCCAAGGATGCTTATGAGAAGGCTAAGGAATACGCGGACCGGGTGGATTTGATCGTATGCAGCGGAGGCGACGGTACCCTCGATGAGGTGGTCACAGGAATCATGGAGATGGAGAGTTCCGTACCCATCGGTTACATCCCGGCAGGCAGCACAAATGATTTTGCAAACAGTCTTTTCATGCCCAAGAATATGGTGGAGGCCGCCAGCATGATCATGGACGAGGAGCTTTACCATTGTGATATCGGTAAATTTAATGAGAAAACCTTTGCCTACATAGCGGCATTTGGCTTGTTCACAGATGTGTCCTACCAGACAGACCAGGATCTGAAAAATATTCTCGGACATGTGGCTTATGTGCTGGAGGGAGTGAAACGGCTCTTTGACATTAAGTCGTACCACATGAAGGTGGAGACTGAGGACATGACGGTGGAGGATGACTTTATTTTCGGCATGGTCAGTAATTCCCGCTCAGTAGGCGGTTTCAAGAATCTGACAGGCCGGAATGTGGATATGAACGACGGGCTTTTTGAGGTGACACTCATTACCATGCCGAAAAATCCCTTGGAATTACAGGAAATTTTGGCATCCATTCTCATTGCCGAGGATAATACAGATTTGATATACTCTTTTAAGACTACGAAGCTTACGATCGAGTCTGATGAGGAAGTACCCTGGACCCTGGACGGGGAATTCGGGGGCGACCACACACAGGTGGAGATTGAGAACCGTCACGAAGCCCTGAATCTCTATTTAAAGAGCAACAGAAAGCTCCGGGATTTCTAAGAGGCTGAAAACATCAGGAATGACAGACATCACAAGATAAAAAGGAGAACAAGAATGGGAGAATATATTAATGTGGTTGAGACCTTTGGATGCGACGTGTTTAATGACTCCGTCATGCAGGAACGTCTGCCGAAGAAGGTCTACAAGGAGCTGAAAAAGACCATGGAGGAGGGCAAGGAGCTTTCCATGGAGGTGGCCGATGTGGTAGCTCATGAAATGAAGGAGTGGGCCATTGAAAAAGGTGCCACCCATTTCAGCCACTGGTTCCAGCCGTTGACCGGCGTTACGGCAGAGAAGCACGATGCTTTTATTACCGCACCTATGGACAACGGAAAGGTTCTCATGAGCTTTTCGGGTAAAGAGCTTATCAAGGGTGAGCCTGATGCGTCCTCTTTCCCGTCAGGAGGCTTAAGAGCTACCTTTGAGGCCCGCGGTTATACCACCTGGGACTGTACCTCTCCGGCCTTTGTGCGCCATGACTCAGCCGGCGGAACACTGTGCATCCCTACGGCGTTCTGTTCCTATACAGGCGAGGCACTTGACCAGAAAACACCTCTTCTGCGTTCCATGCAGGCGGTGAACACCCAGGCACTTCGCCTGATTCGTTTGTTCGGCAATACCACTTCCAAAAAGGTAACTCCTTCTGTGGGTGCAGAGCAGGAATACTTCCTCATTGATAAGGAAAAATGGATGCAGAGAAAGGACCTCATCTATACAGGCCGTACCCTGTTCGGAGCTATGCCTCCCAAGGGACAGGAAATGGACGATCATTATCTGGGAACCATCCGCCAGAGAGTGTCCGCCTATATGAGAGAGGTTAATGAGGAATGCTGGAAGCTGGGGGTTTCCGCTAAGACCCAGCACAATGAGGTAGCTCCCGCCCAGCACGAACTGGCTCCTATTTATGCGCCGGTAAATATTGCGGCTGACCATAACCAGATCATGATGAGAATCCTTAAGAAAGTGGCAAGCCGTCACGGTATGCGCTGTCTCCTCCATGAGAAACCATTTGCCGGACTTAACGGTTCCGGAAAGCATAACAACTGGTCCCTGACCACAGACGACGGCATCAATCTCCTGGAGCCGGGAAAGACACCCCACGAGAATGTGCAGTTCCTTTTGGTCCTGACCTGTATCCTCAAGGCTGTGGATGAGCACGCGGACCTTCTGCGCGAATCTGCAGCAGATGTGGGCAATGACCACCGTCTCGGAGGCAACGAAGCACCGCCAGCAGTGATTTCCGTATTTTTAGGCGAACAGCTTCAGGACGTGCTGGAGCAGCTGATCAGCACAGGTATGGCGACCCACAGCAAAAAGGGCGGAATGCTGGAAACAGGCGTTAAGACACTGCCTGACTTTATGAAAGACGCCACAGACCGTAACCGTACCTCACCCTTTGCTTTTACCGGTAATAAATTCGAATTCCGTATGGTTGGCTCCCGGGATTCTATTTCCTCCTGCAATGTAGTGCTCAATACCATTGCTGCCGAGGTGTTTAAAGAAGCGTGCGACCGTCTCGAGGCCGCTCCGGATTTCGAGCTGGCTGTCCATGACCTGATCAAGGAATACGCTACAGAACATCAGAGGATTGTGTTTAACGGCAATGGCTACGCTCCCGAGTGGGAAGCTGAGGCTAAACGCCGCGGACTGCCACATCTGCCGTCCATGGTGGATGCGATTCCGGCTCTCACAACAGAAAAATCCGTCAATCTGTTTGAGAACTTTGGGGTATTTACAAGAGCGGAGCTTGAGTCACGGGCAGAAATCCAGTATGAGATTTATGCAAAGGCTATCAACATTGAGGCAAAGACAATGATTGATATCGCCACCAAGCAGATCATCCCGGCTGTCATCCGTTACACCACGGTCCTGGCTGAATCCATCAATGCAGTTCGGGCGGTAGGTTCCGTGGATGTGAGCGTGCAGCTTGACCATCTGACAAAGGCATCCAGGCTTTTGAAAGACGTGAATACTGCCATGGGAACGCTAAAAGACCTCGTGGCAAAGATTCCCGCAAACATTGAGGGAAGAGAGCGGGCTGTGTACTGCCGTGAGGCAATCGTACCCGCCATGGAAGCACTCAGACGCCCGGTGGATGAACTGGAAATGATCGTAGACAAAGAGATGTGGCCGATGCCGTCTTATGGGGATATGATTTTCGAGGTTTAACACGGTTGGGGGGACATACGCCGGGAGAGATTCTCGGGTCACTTGGGTTTGAATGTTTGAAGATGAAAGAGGCTGCGGAGATTGCAGTCTCTTTTTAAATGAGAGGGATGGGGACCTTGCGGAAGGTTGTTGAACGGTGAGGATAAGGGAATCCGGTGCGGGGAATCTGGCGCTGTCTTGTCAGGCATTGCTCGCTTCCCTTCAACTAATCGGTAACTGCGACTAAGCCGCTCGAGAAGAGCTCTCGCGGCTAAGTCTCCGTAACCGCTGGATTTTCAGGCGCGCTTCCGCAAAATGCCTGACAAGACAGTGCCAGATTCCCCGCACCGGATTCCCTTATCCTCACCTCCCACTACGTTTTCGCACCCCATCTGCGGAGCCGGTCGCTTTCGCCGGGAGTGCAGATATGTGTATATGTATGTATGAAGTATGGTGTAAAAGGTGCAGCGTAGAAGTTTGTGGTGTTTTTTTGCGGGGGCTGAGACATTTACGGAAATAACAATCACGTAGTGGGGTGATAATACGTTTCGGCATGAAAAGTCAGCTTTGGCGGGAGGGGCGGATGGGGGTGCAGGGACTGGTCTTGTCGGGCAATTTGCGGAAGCGCGCCTGAAAATCCAATGGTTACGGAGACTTAGCCGCGAACGCTCTTCGTGAGCGGCTTAGTCGCAGTTACCATTTAGTTGAAGGGAAGCGAGCATTGCCTGACAAGACCAGCCCCTGCACCCCCATCCGTCCCTCCCGCCAAAGCGTCCCACTCATCCCCATTCACCCCCAAACATCCCCCTACATTTTTCCGTAAATGCCGAAGAAAAGTCTTTTCACGGAGAGAATTGCGGAGTATAATGGTATACATTGAGAGCATCATCCGTCATACAATATTCGACTTCGCGTAGTAAATTAGTAATTGCATAGTTGCCGGATGATTATATATTGAAAACAAAAGGAGAAGAGTTATGGAGGAATTGCGGTTTTTACAGGAGCAGGGAGTATCGGCAAGGCTGATTGAAAAGGCAGCGGAGTTTCGCAGCGCCTATGAAGTACCTGCCGAGGCGGCGCACAGAGTAGTGAAGCCGTCCATCCCCTTTTACGGAAAGGACATCCTTGAGATGGCCATCGCCGGGATTTTAAAGGGAGAGAATCTGCTTCTGACAGGACCTAAGGCTACGGGTAAAAATATTTTGGCGGAAAATCTTGCCTATATTTTTAACCGGCCTACATATAATGTGTCATTTCATGTGAATACTAACAGTGGTGACCTTATCGGCACGGACACATTTGAAAATAATGAGGTGAGACTTCGCAAGGGAAGCATTTACCAGTGTGCAGAGCATGGCGGATTTGGTATACTGGATGAGATCAATATGGCGAAGAACGACGCAGTATCTGTGCTTCATGCCACCTTAGACTACCGCCGTTCCATTGACGTGCCTGGGTATGATAAGATTGATCTGCATCCTGCGGCCCGTTTTATCGGGACGATGAATTACGGTTATGCGGGTACGAAAGAGCTTAATGAGGCTCTGGTTTCCCGTTTTCTTGTGATTGATATGCCGCCGCAGAATGAGGAGACACTTCACTTTATCTTTGGACAGATGTTTCCTGAGGCTAAGGAAAAAGCGGTGGAGCAGTTCATCGGTGTATTCCTGGATCTGCAGTTGAAATCCATGAACAGTGAAATTTCCACTAAGGCGCTGGACCTGCGCGGACTTCTGGCAGCTATGAAAATTGTGGACGCAGGTCTGTCTCCCTGGCAGGCGGTGCGCATGGGTGTGGTGAATAAAACCTTTGATATCTTTGAGAAGGAGATTGTGGAGGATGTGGTCCGCACCAGAATACCGACCGAGTGGACAAGGGAAGATGTCTATGAATAAAGAGCAGGAAGTAAAAGAGCAGGTATCCAGAGGCCAGAAGCAGAACGGCGAGGAATTAAACGGCCATGGATTCACAGAGCAGGAAAGCGGAATAGAGGATTACCGTCTTGACCTGGAAAACAGGATACGGAATCTTCTTTGGACGGTGAGCGGGGACTATACTCTGGATATGAAGCCGGATGTAGCTTTATTTCTGCGCTCAAAGGCTATCGCGCTGTATGACGGTATCAAGCAGGGGGCGTTTGCACGTTATTATGACAAGGACATGCTGGGGTTATATCTGGTAAAAAAGATTTTCCTGCAGGCAGGGGAGGAGGAGCTTACCTCCATAGCCCAGCTCTGTATTGAGGAAGCCATCGGGCAGAAGCTCTGTGAAGAGCGGCCTGGGGTGAAGGTTATGCAGATGCAGGCGTTTGAGGATATTCTTGACCAGGAATTTGAGGTTCTGCCAAAGCCGGATGATTTGCTTGGGAGGCTTAAGATTGCTGTCCTGCGTGACCGCTTGAGCGGCGGCTCCCATGTGGTGGAGAACCGTATCAAGCAGTACCGGGATATGGTGTATGAGGCGCGTGAGGCCGCGGACACCATGGAGATCATCCGCAAGATTGACCGTATTTACAATTGTATGATAGATCCTGATTTCGAGAGGCTGCATGGTCCGCTTGAGCGGGTGCTGGCAGTGACGCTCGAGGAGCTTACCGAATATAGCTGGGAGGATTTTCTCTCCGAGGAGATGTACGAGGAGGCTCTGGAAAATTATGTGGACAAAATCACGGAGCGGATGACAAACCTGGAGGATTCTTCCGTCACCGAAGAGATGGAAGACAAGCGGAAGGTCAAACAGAAGATTACCGTCCTCCCGCCGGAGGCGCTGGAAAAGGCCCACACCTATGTGGAGTTAAATTATGGGAAAACATATTTAACGCCTGCAGAGGAAAAGCGCATGAATTATCTGATGTGCCGGGAAATGCACAGTGACTGCAGTCTCTATTTCACAGAAGGTATCCTCAAAAATCCGGTGAAGCATAATTATCAGTATGAATATGCAAAACGTCTGAAAGGAAAAAACATTTGGCTTTATCATGACAAGCACCGTATTGTGAAGCGCAACATTACAGGCTTGACCGAGCTTTTGCGCAAATCCCTTGTGCTTAGAAGTGAGGTACAGGAGGTGCTTTCCGACCGGGGGAATATCGTTCCGTCCAGAGTATGGCGCATCGGCAGAAGCCGGGAGGCCACAATCTTCCGGCGGGAGCTGAAAGGGGACAATGCGGATTTTGTGGTGGATGTGCTCATTGACGCAAGCGGTTCCCAAATGAGCCGTCAGGGAGATGTGGCGCTGCAGGCCTACATTATCAGTTCGGCTCTCAGCAATGTGGAGATTCCACACAGAGTGATGAGCTATTGTACGTTCTGGGATTACACCATACTCCACCGTTTCCGTGAGTACGACGACCCGAGAGAGGCTGACGAAAATATTTTCAACTATGTCACCTCGTCCAACAACCGTGACGGTCTGGCTTTTAAGGCTGCTGGCTATGCCCTCACCCAGAGAGAGGAGGAGAAAAAAATCCTCATCGTACTCAGTGACGGCCGCCCTTATGATGTCATCGTCAACCGCCCTAATGCGAAAAATCCCCTCCCGTATCAGGGAAGCTATGCGGTGGCGGACACAGCCACAGAGGTGCGCCGTCTGCGGAATCTGGGCGTGAGTGTTCTGGGAGTTTTTGCCGGGGAGGAGAAGGATCTTACTACAGAAAAGAAGATTTTTGGCAAGGATTTTGCTTATATCCGTGACATCGCCAATTTTTCTAAAATCGTGGGACGCTACCTGACAAAACAGTTGGAATTGGATAGCTAATTAAAATAAATTGGAATTTTATATAAATTCTGTTAAATAAGTATTATTATAGTCTCAAACTTCGCACATAGATATTAGCTATGCACCTTGAAAATTCAATACCTGGCAGTTATTCAGTTGTCAATGTTCAGTGGATCACGCTGCTTGCAGTTTCGATTTTAGCAGTGCTGGGATTGCATCCATAAATGCATCTACCAGCTCATCGATCTTTTCGTCAGATATATCAATCTGATCAGCGAGCAGTGTCCGGAACATTTGAAGCATCATTTGAAAAGCCTGTATCCATGTGATATCAGACATTTCATCAGAAAAGTATAAAAAGAGTTCCCCCATAGAACGGGTATCCTTTGATTCCCGGCTCTCCAGGGAAAGCATCATGTATCTTGTAAAAACGATCGCTGTATGAGCAGTCA
>JNKJ01000054.1 GCA_000702025.1 Blautia schinkii DSM 10518 | reverse complement strand
AATGGATAACTACGAATTATCTATCCAATCTCTACTGTATTAAGACAGTGTAGTAGCAAGTATGTTAAACTTACAAAAAACATAGGAGGATAAGTGATGAATATACAAGAACATGTAATCCCTTATTTGGAATATTGTAAGTACAGGAAAGAGTTAGATGACAAGACCGTTAAAGCATATAGGATAGACTTGCGGCAGTTCTTTGATTTTGTGCAATCATCTGTACCTGAGAAGAAGAATATAGAGGATTTCATTACCGACTTACATAAGAAATACAAGCAAAAGACGATTAAGCGTAAACTAGCGAGCATAAAGGCATTTTACAACTATTTAGAGGACGAAGAATTTATCGAGGAAAATCCATTTAGAAAAATCAAGGTAAAATTCAAGGAGGAGATAGTTCTTCCCAGGATTATTATGAGAGAAGAAATTGAAACCCTCTTAAATTATATGTACAAGTGTGCCTGTAATGCGAAGAAATATTCGCTCTGGTTACGTGATATTGCGGTGGTGGAAACTTTTTTTGCCACAGGCGCGAGGGTCTATGAAGTATCGAATATAAAAAAAGACTGCATTGATTTAAACACCGGACTAATATGTTTTAAGGGCAAAGGCAATAAGGAAAGATATGTTCAGATAGGCAGTAAAGATGTCTTAGAGCTGTTAAAAAGATATCATGATGCTAATATAGAGGCGATAAATAAATCCGGGTATTTCTTTGTTAATAGTAGGGGCGAGAGATTTACTGAACAGTCTATTCGTATTATGATAAAGAGATATACGGAAGAAGTCGGAATTGAGAGAAAGATCACACCGCATATGTTCCGTCATTCCGTGGCAACCTTTTTAATCGAAGAGGAAGTTGATATAAGTTGTGTGCAGAGAATTCTTGGACACAGTTCAATTAAGACTACACAAATTTATATCCACGTAGCGGCAAAGAGACAGGCCGAGATATTACGTGAGAAGCATCCTCGTAACAAGATGAGGATAAATACAGCAGCATAATTGAAGAAAAAAGAAACCTTTGACTGATCGCCTAAAGCAGACGGTCTTTTTGTTGTACCCAATTATTCTTTCCTACACCGAATATGGCCTTAGCCAATCAAGGCACCAGCCTTAAGAACTTTGTTCCTCTGTTTTCTGCTGAGATACTGTTTTGGGTTGCAGATATCATAATCCTTTTTATTGTTTAGTAGAATACCAATGGATTATTCATCATATATGGAGGTTCCACGAACTGAATTTCCCCATATCTGCCAGGGAGTGTTCCCTTCTGTTTTGTTAAAATAACACTAAAAGGGAGCAATAATACTGAAAGGAGTGGTAAATATAATGACGAGGGAAGAAAGCCTTGCCTACAGGCAGGGCTGTCCATATGATGCGATGGGAGACTATTCCGTATTTATAGAAAGTGGTTTAAAGATAGAACAGCAAACCCATTCCAGTGAATCATCATCAGATATATGTCCTGCAGGCACAAAAGAAAATTTAAGATATATATAAGGCAGCTAAGGTGTTCCAGGCTCCCGTTTAAAAAAAACGGGTGCGCCCGGAACTGCTTTTTACTGCCTTTCCAGTTGTAATGTTTCAGAACCAGGCTGCCCGCGGGAAGGTGGTTTAATTATTGACATTACAGCAATTAAAGCAGGTCGTAGACGTTCCGGGTTCGGAACGAAGAAACCCAACAATGAGAAGATTAAAGGAAAGTGGCAAAGCTGTCGTCCATAAAAAATTTGATGGCAACACAGAAATCACGGTATATAAGAATGGTTATGTTCTCTATCGCGTAGGGTGTGCGGCTACAGTCTTTTCAGTTCACTCATGTGGAGAATACCTTTATCATGAGAGCGACAAGCCTTATAAAATTGACGAGGCGATGTTTGAACATGAAGAGTGGTATCTGCGTCTTGTTCTGGAGGGGGAAGATCGCCTGTGGTCGAACCAAGAAGCAAAGCAATTGAGAAATACTGTACATTATCGATCTGTACCGGAAGAATGTAGGAATGAAGTAAATGAGGAGGATCCCGTTCTTGCGAGAGTTATACAAGAAGAAACAATAACAGAACTAATGGAGGTTTTGACAGAGCAGCAGAGGGATGTCATCAGAAGGTTTTTCTTATATCAGAAATCCCAGAAACAGATTGCAGGAGAACTTGGTGTTTCCATGCCTGCCGTTTCACAGAAACTTTCAAGGGCGATCCAAAGGATCCAGAGGAAAAAAGAGTTTCATCGGTATAGAAAAAATAAGCGGGAGGGATAGCCATGAGAGGGAAAATACCGAAAGAACGAAAATGCTATGTCCTGCGAATGCCAGATGGTACTTTAGTACAGGTAACGAGAGAAGTGTATCTGACATGGTATCAATCCAGACGCAGGGAAAGATACCAGATAGAAAAAGGGAAAAAATACGGTGTCTGCAGCTTAAACGAATTAGAGGAAAAAGGAATATCAGTTGGGAGTTTCGCTGACCCGGAGGCACAGGCCATCAAAAAAATAAGCCTGGAAAAGTTGTGGAGAGGATTAGAGGCATTAACAGAACAGGATTTAAATTTGATCTACTTATTATTTTTTGAGGAAACCAGCATGAAAGAGGCTGCACAGATATGCAGGTGCAGCCCCAAAACAATCAAAAACCGGAAAAAGAAGATCTTAACACAGCTACGGAAGATTGCAGAAAGATGCGGAATTGACAATGCCTATGGACAGTAAAAAGTATTCAATAGTATATGAACGATATCTGATTATGCAGATTCTTCCCTGGCAAGGGGCGGCATGGCAGCGTGGAGATATGACAAGGCAAAGTCCTCAGAAATAATCCAGTCGTCAACCATTGGTTTAGGCAATATGACCGGCATCCGGTCATGTACATCTGCAATGGAATTGTTGGCTGCAGTTGTAAGAATGACAAACCTATTCTCGCCATTGAAAGTATTATATATGCCAGCCATATAGAGGGTTGGGTCGTCCGGAAGGTTAAAACGGTATTTAGTTTTTGGCCCATGCTGTGCCCATTCATAGAATCCTGTGCTGGGGACCACACACCTGCGCGTATGAAGGCTCTTCTTAAACATCGGCCGGCTGTCTGCAGTTTCAGAGCGTGCGTTGATAATCACGCCTTTTGCACCAAAACGTGGAAATCCCCAAGTGCTGAGTTCTGGCTTTATTTCACCTTGTTCAATGCAGAGAAGCGGCGCGGTATTCGTTGGGAAAATCTCGCCATGCTTCATATTGTTCCCTGGGTATCTATTGTCGAGAGTGTTTATAATCTTAATGATTTCCCGATTTTCTTCGTCTGAAAATAAACTATATCTTCCACACATAAATGAGTCCTCCTTGGTTTTTGACTTTTTAAGAATACTTCCGGATAAATGGTATGCTCTGCAACCGGGTCAAGGTGAGATAAGGCTGTATCCATCAGCATGATTCCACGCTGGACAGAGTAGTGACCATAGCGCTGCCGTATCTGGTCAATACATCGCTCCAAATCCTCCCGGCGTTGGTCTTTATGGGCATCTTCGAGAAAAGAAAGCTGCCGGTATTCCATATAGGAAAGCTTGCAGGCACGGACTCCCAGACTCCGCACAGGATTAGCAGGGCGGTTGTTCCGATACAGCTCATAGCATTTTTCAAAGATTGCCTGTGAGGTGCAGGTTGGAACATCAAGCTGACCTTGTCGTTCATAAGAAAAGAGGGAATTATCCCGGATACTGATTTGTACACTGCGGCAGTAAAAGTGTTCCTTGCGCATGCGTTCGGCTACACTTTCAGATAGGATATATAAAATGATCTTTATATCAGTGTCAGTGACCAGATCACGGGGAGTGGTGGTACTGTTGCCAATAGTCTTAATAATCCGACGGGAATAGGTGTGGGAGACGGGAGAGAGGTCAAAACCATTGGCAAAGGACCATAGCATGATCCCATTCTTGCCAAGCATCCGCTCTAAAAAGGTTGGGCCCGTGCAGGCCAGATCTCCAATTGTATGGATTCCGTGCTTTATCAGCTTTGCATAAGTGGCTTTCTCAACATAGAGTAGCATATCAGCGGGAAGATGCCAGATCTTCTCTCTGAAGTCCGCACCTATGACAGTGGTAGCATCCGGTTTTTTCATGTCGCTTCCCAGTTTGGCAAAAATCTTGTTGTAAGATACGCCAATGCTGGCAGTCAGGCCAAGTTCATGTTTTACCCGGTGCCGTATCTCATCGGCAATTTTTTTTCCGGATCCGAAGAGATTAGTGGATTCGCTCACATCCAGCCAGCATTCGTCAAGCCCAAAGGATTCTACACGGTCAGTATACTCCTCATATATTTCGCTGGCAGCCTGAGAAAGCTCTATATACCTGTCGTATCGTGGAGGGGTAAAAATTATATATGGACATTTTTGGCGGGCCATCCATAAAGGTTCGCCAGTTGAAATCCCATATTTCTTAGCTACGTAATTTTTTGCCAGGACAATACCATGGCGTGCATCTGGATCTCCGGCAACGGCTACAGGCTTCCCGCGGAGATATGGATTATCCAGACATTCGACAGATGCGTAAAAATTATTCATATCTGAATGAAGGATTACTGGCGGCTGCTTCATTTAGTGATGCTCCCTGCTGGTTGATAGGAATAGTATTTGAAATTATTGTGTTTTTATGTAGAAGCCACCAAAATAGTGTGGAGGATTTAAACGCAAGAACACGGTACAGGCAAAAGTATGGACCATACATTTACTGAATGTATTTTAAAGGATAGAGGGATTTGTCTTGCTCAGAGATTTATAGAATAAAAGATAAATGAGAAATTAATTTAGGAAATTCTGTGCTTTGTGAAACTGAAAATACAATTATAACGGCGGATGCTATGAACTGTAAGAAACAAAACATTACGACAATTGTGTGGAGGGGGATGTTTTTGCATTAAAAGGAAAAAAGTATCTTTTTAGGGAAGTCCATTTATATTTTGAGGAAAGTCAGCTAGTAGGGCTGGAGAAAAAATGATGCTATAAAATTGGGGAACGAGAGAGTTGAGGAATTGTGACGTGGAATATTATATTACATAGTAATCATTCGGCAATTGAAGTCGAAAAGCCTGAAAAGTAGTGTTGTTACTATATGTGCATTATAGATGAACTGTGGATGAATATGAGCAGGTTGACGGAGAACATTATGGAGTTGAGGTGGGCGTATATTGGTATGTTTATTTTACATTTTAGAATGACAACAACACCAGTATGGGAAAAACAGTGCAAAAAATTTGCAATTTACAAAAAAGATTGTACTGGCAACCTTAAATTTCATAAAAAGGACAATAAAGTTAGTATGTAGCATATCCTGTATAAGTTCTCACTGGACGATGAAAATGAAATAGAAAAATCTGTCCATGTTGGACATAGAGAGTGTTAAAAAATTGTTGAATTTATTAAAGAAAGTCTTTTATAAAACAAGGACTTTTATATTCTTTTAGTCAGAAACGAGTGTGTTGATTGGAATACCGATTATAAGTTTATCCTGGAGTTTTCTATAAAGTTCTTGGATTATTTTGGAAACTATGGTATATTATAAAATAGAATATAGTAATGCTAATATATGGTGAGGAGTAAAAATGTTATATTCATATGAGCAATGTAAAATTTTACTTAGTGATACCGAAAGTTATGACAACTTGCAAAGTCCTTTGCTAATTAATTGGAATATTAATGGAGAATGTCAAAATAAATGTACTTACTGTTTTAGCAGAGATTACAAATCGATACCGGATCTTTTATCTGAATCTAAATTAGCCCATATTATTGCTTGTATAAAATTATTGAATCCACTAGTAGTTGTCATCTCAGGGGGAGAACCCTTGTTATATCCCAAATTAAAATATATTATTGATAATTTGAATAAATATAGTGGCGTTATTATAGATACTAATGGATTATGTCTTAATGAAGATTTTATTACATATTTTAAAGAGAATAAAATATTACTCAGGATATCTTTAGATGATTACAGAAGTTCTATAAATGATAAAATTAGAAAAAGTAGTATAAATTGTAGTACAGATATTATATTGGATAAAATGGAAAAACTTTTAGTAACAAATACAAATTTTATAGTACATACAGTTTTATCAAATTATAACATAGATAATATACTTGAATTTGGAAAGTATCTTAATGCAAAAGGGATAAAGTTTTGGGAAATACAAGTTGTAATACCTTTTATAGGTGACATCGAAAAATTGCATAATAAAATATCTGATTTAAAGAATTTTGAGGAAAGTATAGAATCACAAATGACCATTAATATTCATCCAAATAGTGGAAATGAAAAAGGAATAATTCTAATTAATCCTAAAGGTGAATTTTTAATTAGAAAGACTAACTCGTTAAAAAAAGAGTTCATAGATTCTGAAAATAAGGATAATCCTGATTTAAGTACTTTAATGAAAGTGTTAGATATAAAAAATCATTTTCAAAGATATACAGGAAAAATCATATAATCACAAAGGGGACCCTATGATTGACTTTAATGATGGCATTATGGAAATTATGACATCTATTATAGCTGCTATGATAGTTACTATGATAGGGTCTATAGGTACTATAATTTTTACCAAAATAAAGAATAGGAAAAAAGCAAATTTATATAAAAGAATAAAGGAAGCAAATTTAGTAAATTTTTTTTATGATAGAAATGTTTTAAATTCTGATTCAGGCAGTGTAGGTGATGATATAAAGAGAGCTGAAAAAGAGGTTTTCTTAATAGGATCATGGTTAACAAGCGCTAATAACGAAGAGTTTCGTAGAGCAGTCTGTGAAAGGGCAGAAGCAGGTGTTGAATTTTATTTTTGTTTTAATAAATTAGATTACAATACAATTGAAATTTATGCAAAATTTATTAATAGCAATGTGGAAGATATAGTTCAAAGCTTGTATAATACATACGCAAGAGTATTCGAAATAAAAAAAGAATTATCGGCAGAACCCAGAAATAAAATTCATATCTATAGTCATAATCAAATGCTTGTAACCGCTTTTTGGGGATTTGATATAAATCATAAAAAAGCAAAGAAAAGACGTTATAAATTAGATCATAAACTTGTAAAAGGTGAAATTTCACATTCATATGGGATTGAATTTTGTTATACAAAAAAGTGTGAATTTTCATCTAATATTAGAGATGCATATATGTTTGTTTTAGATAACGCAAATAAGCTAGATAATATAGATGACTTATTAAATGAAAGTTCGCAAATTAATAAAAATATGCATGATATTATAAACAAAAATTTCAAATAATAGTATAGATTAACTCATTATTAAGTTTCGCAAAACATTACTAGATGATTTACCAACTACTTATCAATAGCATGATACGCCAAACTTTTAAATGCTTACTAAAAATCATATGGAATACGAGATCATACTAGTCCCTGCAGCAGCCATTCCACTTGCTGGAAAGATATTTCCTTTACCTCATCCGGGGTCCTGGGCCACTGGAACTTCATATCATCCAGGAGTTTTTTTGCTGCCAGTACAAAGCCATTCCTGTCATATCTTAAAACTTTTATGGAATCCCTCCTCCTGTTACAGAAGATGAAAACATACCCGCCATTGTACGGGTCCAGCTTGAATTGGAGGGTAACGGCAGCCACCAGGCCTGGTATCTGTTTGCGGAAATCCGTGGCACCGCAGGCCAGGAATATACGGCTGGCACCCTCAGCGATCCGTTTCATCATAGCTTTTTCACTGTCTGTAAAAATTTCAGCAGCGTATCTGGCTGAAATCCATCGGGGATATATATTTTCATCCCCTGGAAATAGATCATCAGGCGGTTATCACCTGACACCGCCCGGTTCTGCTGATATGCAGTATCTGCGGGATGAATGACTTCCGCAAATGTTGTGACTGTTTCCTGGTTTGTTCTGCCCATTGAGCATGCCTCCTTTGATATATGATTTTATTCAGTATATCAAACTTGGGTGCCATGTTCACTACGTCATGTTTTGAGGCACTTACCCACCATCTAATGACGACAAACACGCATAGTGGGCAGGAGATTACTCTCCTTGCTCTTCTTTGATTGATATTATATTTTGGTATCTTTCAGATAATTGTTTCAACATCTTTATCTCTTTTTTTTCATAGACCTCTATGTATGGAGAAAATCCTTTATTAGCATTGTCTTTTTTGATTGACCTAGCTATTATCTGCATTATCTTGTTGGCAGTTTCTTCTTCATTAACTGCTGATAACAGTGAAACTAATCTAAACGCGTTTGTTTTAGATATTTTTATCATCATTTCCTCCATATAATATTTTTTTGAAATTAATATGTTCATCAACGGTTTCGACGTATTCTTGCAAATACAATTCAAATTTAAAATAATTAATAAAATAGAATAATTTTTTGTACCTTTCTTCATTCTTTACAGATATTCCAAAAGATAAAAAAGGCTTTTCTTCTAATTTTAAATTGTAAAATGTAAAAGTTAAATAATCTAACCAAACAGTATTATTTTCTCCAGCATAATCATGAGTATGATTTATGCTTTTTATCAATGCCCTTCTACATTCATAAGACCTTTTTATCATAGATTCGCTATCGTATGGAATAAATGTTAATGGCTTAGGTGAGATTTTCACACCAATTATGGATGTTAATTTTTCGTATCCATTTGATGTACAATTATAGTACCTGAAATGTATTCTAACATCGGTTGAATTATTTCCAAATATATCTTGCATAATATACATAGATATTGAAATTAAAAATGAGTTTAACTCCGCATTTCCAATACTTGATGGCAAATCAGAAATAAATGATTGTGTGAATGAAATTAAATTATTTATACATCTGAAAATATCACTAACATAAGATGGCATAATATTTATATATTCTTTTGTTAAAGTGATGGTTTTCTTGTCTGGTAATGGCAATTTTAATGCTTTTTTGCCAAGGGTTTGAATTCTTTCTTCTTCTTCTGCAATATATTTTTTTTCTGCCGCAATACTTTTTTCTGCATTTAGAATCTGTTTTTCTCTTTCTTCTAATTTGGGTAGTTTGTCGTCTATCTCATTTTTTCTTTTTTCGTAATACTTTTCAATATATGATTTCTGTCCCAACAATATGTCTCTAATTCTTAAAATGTCGCTATTATCTTTGTCTTTAATTATTTTACACATGGCCATCATCATGAATAAAAAACTAATTAAGAAAAATCCATATAAACAACTTGCGGTCCAAAATTTCATTGATTGGTCATCAATTTTAAAATAAGCGTGGGATAAAGCTATTATTCCCGATGAACCACTTATACTAATCAGCGATGATGCCAATTTCTTCCATGTTGTATCAAAATTAATGAACAGCAATGAAAAAATAACTCCGATGACAATTCCAAAAATCGAATAACATACAACAGCAGCAATCATAAGTTTCTCCCAATCATTAATATATTACCACTATTATATACCAAAATACGACAATAGTCTATGAGAACATATGATTGGGATGGTTGCGGTTTTTCTATTAGTTACTGTTCAGGGGCCAATGTCATTTAGTTAACATTAAATATGGAGTATGTACTTACGAACTAAAGTACAGATGAGCCTAAGTGGAACTCTTTTATAGATATATTTACGATTTACTCATGACAGAAGGTACGACAAAAAGACAGATTGCAAATCTGCCTCAAAACGGATTATAATGATAAAGGTGTCTATGCTGCCCGATATATGAAATATCGTGGCCTTCGGTAATGAGCAGTTTGGAGCCTTGGGTATTGGCGTTCACTCCGGATAGGGATCAATTCCTTTTTTAGCAGGGACATCACATCATACTGGTCTTTCTCCGTGGTCAGACGGAGAAAGATCCTACAGATATGGGCTGCCATAGTGAAATTGACTTTATATTCATGTTTGGTTCTATGCTGCTCTAACACTGTGTGGTTTATCATTGTTTCGGTTATGTTATAGGCAATGAGCTTTGCCCAGATTTCCTGCTTGATATATTCAGGCTTATATGCATGGAAATTACTCAGTCCAATCGTATATTTCAATTTCCTGAATGAGGATTCTATGCCCCATCTGGCATTGTACAAAACCTTGATGCGCTCCGCAGGGAATTCATCACGTGGCAGATTGGTCACGATGCACTCATATGTAGACCCGCTGATGGGGAAGCGGACAATACGGAAGGACAGCTCATATGTATCGTAACTTCCATATTCAATGTAATCGAAAGAAGCTGCCTGATCAACAAAGCGTATGTAACTGTCCTTGTGGATGTCCGCTAAAACTTTTTTCGAATGGCTTCGGACTAGTATGACGCTGACATCAATATCGAAGGATCCCTCATCTGGAAAATTGAAATTTCCAACCAGTCCTTTGGAATGGATATCCTTGGTACGGAACAGGAAATACTGCCCCTGTTCCACGACGTGTGCCATGTTGTTATAGGAGCAATGCCCGCGGTCACCGATATAGACATTTCTCTTTCCTTCCAAAACGTCGTGGCGGTCAACGATATCACAGAAAGCACCGAATTCATTTTTGCAGCGGACGGGCTGGATCAGCGCATCCGTGTAGGTATGCGCATCCAGGTCAAAGAATGCATTCAGGTGCATGCTGTAAACACCGCTGGCAGAGTGGCCCGGGGAACAGTAGTAGTCTGGTGATGAGAAAGCCGGAGTGCTGAAAAATGTGCAGGTGGAGCCATCGGCAGCCAGAAAACGGTAATGCGGCTCCTTTAAGGAAGTGGGTGGCAATTCCGCAACAGAGGAATTAAAGTGCCGGAATACAGCCTCCAGTGCCTCGGGTTTGAGTTTTGCCCGCTGGTGGTTGAGCGCAGAAGCAGTTGGCATGAAAGGATCAAGCCCCCAAAAATCAAGCATCTCAACCCTGGTGGACGATGAGCCCTGTGAAACGAGAAAGGAAATAAGGTTCTGGGCAGGGATTTTCCTGCTCCTCTGGAAATCGAAATCCGGATGGACCGCATACTGTGAAATATCAGAAACAACGTGTTCCACAGAAGAAAAAAACAAGTCTTTGATTTGTTGATGGATCATAATCATGTTCCTCCTTGAAAAAGTGATGTACCACTAATCCAAGGGCCGCTCTCGCTACCTCTAAAAATCCATCAGTAGCGAGAGCGGCCGCACATTTTGATCCCTATGTCAACCTCTTGGGCTGTTTTTATGAAAAAATTTGGGTTAGACCCCCAATTAAGATCCAACCCTGTAACTTAACTAAATGACATTGGTTACTGAACAATAAGAATCTGGAGTATGTAGTCAATGGCTGCGATGCAGGACGGGAGGGAGAACTGATTTTTAAGCGTGTCTATGACCTGTCGGGCAGTCGTGTCCCTGTTAAGCGGTTATGGATCAGTTCCCTGGAGGATGATGCGATCCGGGAAGGATTTGCTAACTTGAGGGAAGGGGTAGAATATGCAAACCTATGCGAAGCGTCTGTCTGCAGGGCAAAAGCGGACTGGCTGATCGGGATGAATGCAACAAGGGCATATACGACAAAATATTACAAGCGTCTGATCGTGGGACGTGTGCAGACACCGACGCTGGCAATGCTTGTGGAGCGCGAAAAACAGATAGAAAAGTTCCAAAAAGAAAAATATCTTAACATCCATCTGGACTGTCATGGCCTGGAGGTGGTGAAGGAGAAGATATTTGACAAGGCAGAGGCGGAACGGCTCCTGTCTGCCTGCCATGGAGCATCTGCAAGGGTAGAAAAAATATCAGTCACGCAAAAGAATATCCGTCCTCCGAAATTGTATGACCTGACGACACTGCAGAGGGAAAGCAACCGCTATTATGGTTATACGGCAAAGCAGACATTGGATTTTGCGCAAAGCCTTTATGAAAAAAAGCTGATTACCTATCCAAGGACGGATAGTCAGTATTTAACTGAGGATATGGGGCAGACAGCGGCAAAAGTAACGTGTATCGTTCAGGACAAATTTGGTTTTGGGCTTTCCATGTATTCCGTGCACATGGATGTAACCCGGCTTATGGATAATAAAAAAGTTTCGGACCATCATGCAATCATTCCTACAGCGGAGCTTGAAAAATACCGGATGCCAAAGCTGGCTAAGGGAGAACAGGACATTCTCCTATTGCTTTCTTCCAGGCTCCTCATGGCAGCGGCGCAGGACCATGTGTATGAAGAAACGGAGGTTACAGTCTCTTGTGCCGGGGAGATCTTTTCGGCAAAGGGCAGGACTGTCAAGGAGAGAGGATGGAAAGCGGCGGAGGACGCATTCTATCAGTACCGGGGGGATGGAAAGCTGCAAAGATGAAGAAAATGATACCAGGATACAGGCCTGCGCAGAAGGGACAGTCATTGAGAATGTAGCAGCAAGTATGACGGAACATTTCACATCACCGCCAAAGCCATATAGTGAGGATACGCTCCTGTCAGCTATGGAGACAGCAGGCAATAAGGGGTTTGACCGTGATACGGAAAAGAAAGGGCTTGGAACTCCTGCAACAAGGGCAGGGATCATTGAAAAACTGGTATTTTCAGGTTATGCTGTACGTAAAGGGAAACAGATCCTCCCTACGATTGACGGAGAAGCCCTGATCTCAGTGCTGCCGGAGTACCTAAGATCCGCCGCCCTGACGGCAGAGTGGGAAAACCAGCTGCTCCTTATGGAAAAGGGGCTGCTTAGAAGTGATGAGTTTATGCAGGGCATTATAGATCTGATCGAACGGATGCTTTTAGAGTGCAGCGCCATATCCGGAGAGGAAGCGGACCGGTTTCACCCAAGAGAGGAGATCGGGAAATGTCCGTTATGCAGAAAGCCTGTCTATGAGGGAAAGAAGAACTTCTACTGCTCTGACCGGGAATGTTCTTTTGCCCTATGGAAGGAAAACCGTTACTTTACCGGGATGAAAAAACAGATAGATAAGCTAATGGCGCAGGAACTGCTGGACAAGGGGCGGACCCGTGTAAATGACTTGTATTCCCAGAAAAAGGACAGGAACTTTACAGCAGATATCCTTCTGGATATACAGCAAGATGGACGTGTGGGTTTTAAACTGGAATTTCCGTCCGCACGGTACAAAAAGGATTAAATTACTAAATAAAACAACTTTACGACATCGTGTCGTAAAGTTTGAGCCAGCAGAGTCTATAAAAGGTATCTGCTGGCTTTTTTGTTGGGAAATTACGCTATGGCTGAGAAAAATATATAGGAGGAGGTCATATGGCTAAATTAAATGATATCCTGACGCTTGCGGAGCACACAGCGAAAGATGTGAGCGGCTCTCCACAGGACTGGATGCGCTATCTGGATACGGCATCCAGATTGTACCGTTATCCGTTTTCGGATACGCTTTTGATACATGCACAGAATCCAGGTGCCGCTGCCTGTGCAGAACTGGAACTGTGGAATCAGAAGATGAACAGGTGGGTGAACCGTGGAGCGAAGGGAATCGCCCTCATTGATGACACGGGGCCAAGAAGGAAACTGAGATATGTGTTTGATATTTCAGATACGCATATGGTCCGTGGAGGCAGGACCCCATATCTCTGGCAGCTGCAGGAAGGGCAAAGGGACACACTACTTGACTATCTGTCGGATATATATCGACTAACAGTGGATGATGCTGCCGGTTTGCAGGATGCCTTAAAAGCAGTTGCGGAGCAGGCTGCCGGAGAAGATCTGGATGAAGCAATGGATGGCTTAGAGTATGAACTGGAGGGTACATATTTAGAGGGGCTGGATGTGGATACTGTCCGGCAGGAATTTCAGAACCTGCTTACGAACAGCATTTTTTATATCCTGTCCCGGCGGTGCAGCCTTGAACCATTGGAATATCTGGAGGAGGAAGATTTTGCTGATATCATCGACTTTCGTTCCTTATCCGTGCTGGCTTTCCTGGGCAATGCCACAAGCCAGGCAGTTGAGCCGGTGCTTCGGGATATTGGAAGGACACTGAGGCGGTTAGAATGGGAACAGATCCAAGATAAAAAAGAGAATGTTGTTGAAAATCATTCTGGTATGGGTTATAATGAGTTTAACACGTTAATTCGTAAAAGCAAAAACATAGAAGGAGGAAAACAAGATGGAACTGACATATCATCGCAAAGGAGATTACCTGTTTCCGAGCCTGACGATCAAGAGCAGGAGCAGGGAAACAGTACTAGGGAAATACGGGATGCTGCGGAGGACGTTCCTGAAGGAACACAGGAAGAACTGGTATCAGAGCATGCTGCTGACCGGGAAACTGGACAGCCATCTGCTGGAGATAGAGAAGGCAGCGCAGGAGCGGATGGAGACACTGATGGATGGACTGCTCCTGACTTATCCGGCACCGGACAAGGAGACGGACCAGATGGCGTGGACAGCTCATATGAACAATCTGACGGCGATGGCGGAGGAAACCGTCCTAACGGAATTGGTATACAGCTAGGCGAAGGAACAACAGAACAGGATTTAAGTGGAGCAGAGGATGATACAGCCTCTGCTTTATCTTTGCCCGCATTTCCTACGGCAAAAGAACAGATACGCTCTATTGAGGAGCGGCAGGAGGCCCTTTATGCGGGAGAGAGCAGTATACCTCCCAAAGTAGTGGATGAGGTTCTCAGAAAGGGCGGGAATAGAAACCACAGCCATCTGCGCATCATATACAACTTTATGATCGAACAGCCACCGGAAGAATATACAGGATTTATCCGCCGTGAATATGGCCAGGGCGGCATTGGGCTTGAGATAGGGGGGATTGAATACTCTGTCTGGTACGATGAACTTGGAATGCAGATCGCGGTGGGGCATACAGTGACTGACCAGATACTGGATAAGATATTTTTGTCATGGGAGGATGTGACAGCACGGATACAGCGGCTCCTGAAACAAGGGGAATATGCACCGCAGGCAGTGCTGGATGCCGCAAGAGAAAATGCGGTAAGGGAACACGCACAGGCACTCGCTTATATGCACGGGGATATGGCCGAAGGTGTGGCAGAAATCGTTTTTGGGGAAGAAAATGATTTTGGTTATGTCTACCCGGATAAGACAGACCGGATCCAGAATCTGATCGTCCAGCCGGAGTATCTTTCTGACCTGATCGAACGTTTGGAGGGGCTGGCGGAAGCCTATGAGGAAGATAAGGACATTATGCGTTTCCACTGGTACCGCCCGGATAAGGTGCTGGCACAGTTCCGGAAATTTTCAAAAGAGGCGGTCCCGTATCAGGCAAGAGAAGGGTTTCAGTGGCAGGAACATCCTATATTCATCACGCAGGATGAGATAGACGCTTTTCTTACAGCGGGAGGCCCTTATTCTGACGGAAGGTTGAGCACCTATGCTTTTTTTATCCAGGATAAGAGTGATAAAGAAAAGACCGACTATATAAAGGAAAGATACGGGACCGGAGGGTGCAGCCATGCACTGTCCGGTGCAGACGATACGGATGCCTCATATGATGCAAAAGGGCTAAAGCTTCGCAGAGGGAGTTACAGCCACCCGGATGCTGAGATTTTGTTGAAATGGCCGAAGGTGGCAAAGCGGGTGGAGTATCTGATTGAAAATGATAAGTATTTAAAAGCTGCTGATTTTTCCCGGATGCCAGTGTATGAGCGGGAGCAAATGGCAATGCGCATCATTAAGTTTTATCACCATCTTCCCCAAGAAATCGAACGTCCCTTTGAGGAAGATTATTTTAATGAGTCCGCAAGGAAAACCCTGCCTGTACTGTTGGAAGAACCAGAAACAGCGGATGAGCTAGTGGCCCGGATGGACGCTGCTTTAGCAGTGCTGCCCCTGGATTTTAAAGATTATGAGAAGCGGGCGGAGACTCTTGCCATTATCCATCAGTATGTTGAGGGAACCTATACCATCTTTCCTGAAAGGAAAAATGAGGATTTCATAGAGGGAAACTCCGGACAGATGTCTTTATTCAATTTTATGGACATAAAGACGGAAGAACCGGAGCCTGACAAGACACAGCAGGTCACAGTGGCTGAAAAACAGGATGAAAAGGAACCCGGACCGGAGGCAATGCCAGAAGAACAGGGTTCCGTTTACGAGGAGGAGCTTGATGCCCGGGTCACTGGAGCAATGGAAAAGGCAGGGGTAGCATTTGATGAGTTTTCTCCGGAGCAGATGGATGTGATCTATACATCGGCAGAATCGGGGGTGGATATAACGCCGATGCTGGAACCGGAGTTTTCCCCGGAACAGATGCAGCTGATTGCTGATGTGATAAATGACATAGCGGCAGATGAGATGATTTCCTTTGAAAATGAAGTAAGCCCCCTGACCAGTCATGTGATGGATCCACAGGAGATCAATGAAGTACGGAGAGTACGCCGGCTGCCGTTAGAATCTATAGACGCTGCAGGAGAAGAAACACCGGAGGAGCAGATTAAGAGACAACACGAGGGAGAGCGCACAGAGGTCCCTTCTGCACAAAAACGGGAGACGGAGAAAGCTCAGCTCCATAACTTCCGCATTACAGACGACGACTTAGGAGCCGGAGGCCCAAAACAGAAATTCCGTGCCAACATGGAGGCTATACACACCTTAAAGCGATTGGAACAAGTAGGCCGCCTGGCAACACCAGAGGAACAGGAAGTTTTATCCCGGTATGTGGGCTGGGGCGGCATCCCGGATGCCTTTAATGAGCGGAACGCAGGATGGTCAGAGGAGTATAGACAATTAAAAGAGACATTGACTACGGAGGAATACCGGGCGGCACGCTCCTCCACACTGAATGCTTTTTACACGTCCCCTACAGTCATCAAGGCAATGTATGAGGCATTGGGAAACATGGGGCTGAGATCGGGGAACATACTGGAACCTTCCTGTGGCACCGGGAATTTCATGGGGCTTGTACCCGAAGAAATGGACGGATTGAAAATGTACGGCGTAGAACTGGACAGCGTATCGGGAAGGATAGCAAAACAGCTATACCAGAAAAATACCATTGCTATCCAGGGTTTTGAAACGATAGATTATCCGGAGAGTTTCTTTGACTGTGTGATCGGGAACGTCCCGTTCGGGGCATATAAGGTGGCAGACCGTAAGTATGACCGCCATAACTTTCTCATCCATGATTATTTTATCGCAAAATCCCTTGATCTGGTGCGCCCTGGCGGAGTAGTCGCAGTGGTCACATCCAGCGGTACCATGGATAAACAGAATCAGAGTGTACGCCAGTACATAGCGAACCGCGCAGACCTGCTGGGGGCTGTCCGCCTGCCCGATAATGCTTTCATGAGGAATGCGAATACGGGAGTCGTAGCAGATATCCTATTTTTCCAGAAGCGTGACAGGGCGGTGTTGGAACATCCCGGGTGGGTGGAGCTTGGAACTACACCGGAAGGATATCCTATCAATTCCTATTTTGTGGAACATCCGGAGATGGTGCTTGGGAAATTCTCTACGGAAAGTACACAGTACGGGAAACAGGAAGTGACCGTAAAACCAATCCAGGGAGCTGTCCTTTCCGAACAGTTGAAAGCTGCAGTAAGCCGCATCCAAGGGACCATCACAGAGATAGAACTTGAGGAGTGGGAGCTGGATGAAATAGGCACCTCTATCCCGGCAGATCTGTCAGTTAAAAATTTCAGCTTTACCAATATAGACGGGAACGTGTATTACCGGGAAAATTCCAGGATGAATTTAATCGATGGCCTGCCGGCTGTAACTGCTGAGCGCGTACTTGGAATGATCATGCTCCGTGACCTTACGCAGGAACTGATCCGGTGCCAGATGGAGGATGGGAGTGATGCGGAAGTGTCGCTGCTCCAGCAGAAGCTTGACCAGGCTTATGACCATTTTACAGCAAGATACGGGCTGATCAGCACCACAGCAAACAGAAGGGCATTCTCGCAGGACAGCAGTTACTGTTTGTTGTCCTCGCTTGAAATATTAGATGAGGACGGGAATCTGAAAAGGAAAGCGGATATCTTTACGAAGCGCACGATACGTAAGCCTGAACCAGTAACCTCTGTAGATACGGCCAGTGAAGCACTTGCTGTTTCCATTGGGGAGCGTGCAAAGGTGGATGTGCCTTTCATGGCGCAGCTTGCGAAAAAAACAGAGGACGAGGTCACAGTAGAACTTGCAGGGGTGATCTTTAAGAACCCATTGACGGACCAATGGGAAACGTCCGATGAATACCTGTCAGGGAATGTGCGTGAGAAGCTGGTGACGGCAAAGACGTTTGCTGAAAATAATCCGGACTTTATCATCAATGCCCGGTACTTGGAAAAGGTACAGCCCAAAGACCTGGAAGCGTCCGAAATAGAGGTGCGCCTAGGTGCAACCTGGGTCAATCCGTCGTACATCGAGGCGTTTATGGGAGAGGTATTTCATACGCCCGTTTATTATCTGGGCGAAGATATCAAGGTGAAATATGCGCAGATCAACAGACAATGGAACATTTCCGGGAAGAGTATAGACAGCTATGGAAATCCCCTTGTTACAGCTACTTATGGGACGGGAAGGGCAAATGCTTACAAACTGCTGGAAGACGCGTTGAATTTAAAAGATACAAAGATTTATGACAAAATAGACGACCAGCGTGTCTTGAACAAAAAGGAGACTATGCTAGCTCAGCAGAAACAGGACATGATAAAAGAAGCATTCAGGGAATGGATCTTTCAGGATATCGACCGGAGGGAAGAGCTGTGCCGGAAATACAATGAACTGTTCAACAGTATCCGCCCCCGTGAATATGATGGGAGCCATATCCAGTTTGCCGGGATGACTCCGGAGATCACGTTGATGCCACACCAGAAAAATGCAGTTGCGCATATCCTTTACGGCCATAATACGCTTCTTGCTCATTGTGTGGGAGCCGGAAAGACCTTTCAGATGATCGCGGCGGGAATGGAAAGCAAGCGGCTGGGGCTGTCGCAGAAAAACCTGTATGTAGTCCCTAACCATCTGACGGAGCAGTGGGGAAGTGATTTCCTCCGATTATATCCCGGGGCTAATGTCCTTGTGGCAACAAAAAAAGACTTTGAGCCTGCCAACCGGAAGAAGTTCTGTTCCCGAATTGCCACCGGGGATTATGATGCCATCATCATCGGTCACAGCCAGTTTGAGCGGATACCCCTGTCAAGGGAGCGTCAGGCAGCGGCCATCGAACGGCAGATAGATGAGATCACTATGGCAATCGGGGAAGCTGCAGAGGAAGATGGCACACGCTATACCGTGAAACAGATGGAAAAAACAAGAAAGTCCCTGGAAACAAGGCTGGAAAAACTCAATGACCAGGCAAGGAAGGATGATGTGGTTACCTTTGAGCAGCTTGGAGTCGACCGGCTGTTCGTGGATGAGAGCCACAATTACAAGAATTTGTTCCTATATACGAAAATGAGGAACATTGCCGGCATTTCCCAGACCGATGCACAGAAAAGTTCCGACATGTTTATGAAATGCCAGTATCTGGATGAGCTGACCGGGGGCAGGGGTGTCGTCTTTGCCACGGGGACTCCTGTCTCGAATAGTATGGTGGAACTTTATACGATCATGCGCTATCTACAATATGATACGCTCCAGAGTATGGGCCTGGGACACTTTGACTCCTGGGCTGCCACTTTTGGAGAAACTGTGACAGCAATCGAACTGTCACCGGAGGGAACGGGCTACCGTGCAAAAACGCGGTTTGCCCGTTTTTTTAACCTGCCGGAGCTGATCTCCCTGTTTAAAGAGAGCGCAGATGTACAGACTGCAGACATGTTAAACCTTCCAGTACCGGAAGCGGAGTATATCAATGAAGTCCTTCAGCCAAGTGATGAGCAGACGGAACTAGTCAGTACCTTTGCGGAGCGTGCAGAAGCAGTGAGGGCAGGTCTTGTGGAACCACGGGACGACAACATGCTCAAGATCACCAATGACGGGCGGAAATGTGCCTTAGACCAGCGCCTTATCAATGACATGCTGCCGGACTGTCCGGACAGTAAGGTAAACCGGTGTGTTGAAAATGCTTTTGCTATCTGGCAGGAGACGGCAGACAAGCGTTCTACACAGCTGATTTTCTGCGACTTGTCTACTCCGAAAAATGATGGTTCCTTTAATGTGTACGATGATGTGAGAGAGAAGCTGGTGGCAAAAGGGATACCGAGGGAGGAAGTCGCATTCATCCATGAAGCAGGCACAGAGGCAAAAAAAGCGGAATTGTTCGCGAAGCTGCGTTCCGGACAGGTACGGATACTGCTTGGCTCCACCCCAAAACTCGGCGCAGGGACCAATGTTCAGGACAGGCTTATCGCTCTTCACCATTTAGACTGTCCCTGGGTGCGACTTGAAGTCGCATAGATAATTGTTTAACAACGAAATATTGATTAAACCCGCTATTCCGTTAGCGGTAGCCTAGTGCCACCTGCATCAGAAGCAATGACGGTGTTGGGAAGCTGGCATGACAAAGTAGCCCTCCACGTAAGTGGTAAAGCCGAAGCCGTGAGGCAGAAGCGAATCTGCGAGCATCAATGCGGTTAGGGAGCAAGGCTTGAGTAGTATGGCTAACATACGTGAACTGTTAATTAAACATCGTAAAGTCCAAAGAGCCAAAGATGCTGATAGGCTCC
>JNKJ01000053.1 GCA_000702025.1 Blautia schinkii DSM 10518 | reverse complement strand
GGAGTGTCTTTTCCGATCAGCAGATTCATGTACATGCTCCTGTTTGAAAAGATTAAAAGAAACAGATACTGAAAGATTAGTGTTACGGAAATACCTTTCTTTTTGTACGCATTAGCAGCTTTTAAAGCGGAAGAAAGATGGAAGCGTGTAAAAAATCTTCGGATAGATTTTGAAATCTGGTTATCATTCTGGTTGTCTTGTGTTATACTGTTATTCATAGCATGAGCCTCCGGATATATGATTGTTTCTAGACAACTCAATTATATCAAATCCGATGGTTTCATGCTATTTTAATGCCAGTTATTATTGAATTTTCAAGGTGCATAGGCACTTATTCAAGTGCGAAGTTTGAGTTTGATAAATAAAGGTGGTTGTATGAAGGCGGTTGTATGGATTTTGTCTTGTTATGGATTTCGTCCTGTGCAGTGCCGCTATTTTAAGCATTTGGAGTGTGCAACAATATGAAAAAAGTTAAAATGACAGTAGATAAGGTGTTCGTCGTGGCGCCTGTGGATAAAAGGATATATGGTTCCTTTATTGAGCATCTCGGGAGAGCGGTGTACGGCGGCATTTACCAGCCCGGGCATGAAAGCGCGGATGAGGATGGCTTCCGCAGGGATGTGATGCAGCTTGTGAAAGAGCTGGATGTGCCTGTAATCCGCTATCCGGGCGGTAATTTTGTTTCAAATTTCTTCTGGGAGGACAGCGTGGGGCCGATTTCGGAGAGAAAGCCCAGGCTTGAGCTTGCATGGAGGAGCCTGGAGCCGAACACTTTTGGACTCGGAGAATTTTCCAGATGGGCAGCCAAGGTAAATGCAGAGATGATGATGGCGGTAAACCTGGGAACAAGAGGCATTGCGGACGCATGTAATCTCCTGGAATACTGCAACCATCCCTCAGGGACGAAGTACAGTGAGCTTCGAAGGACGCACGGGGTAGAAGAACCGTACAATATTAAGCTGTGGTGCCTGGGCAATGAGATGGACGGGGAATGGCAGCTTGGCAGAAAAACCATGGATGAATATGGAAGGCTGTCAGAGGAGACTGCCAAGGCGATGAAGCTTATAGATCCCACAATCGAGCTTGTCTCCTGCGGCAGCTCTTTTAAGGATATGCCTACCTTTCCCCAGTGGGAGGCCACGACTCTGGAGTATAATTACGAATATGTGGATTATATTTCCCTTCATCAGTATTATGGAAATGCTACCGGTGACAGCTGGGATTATCTGGCGCAGTCTGACGATATGGAGGAATTTATCCATACGGTAACGTCTGTGTGCGATTTTGTGAAGGCAAAGAAGAGAAGCAGAAAAACCATAAATCTCAGTTTTGACGAGTGGAACGTATGGTTCCATTCTAAGGCAGAGGAAGAGGATATTACGGTCAATCATGCATGGCAGACTGCGCCTGCGCTTCTGGAGGATCACTATAACTTTGAGGATGCATTGATGGTGGGCCTGATGATGATCACACTGCTGAAAAATGCAGATCGTGTGAAAATCGCATGTCTTGCCCAGCTTGTCAATGTGATCGCGCCTATTATGACGGATGCAAAGGGCGGTGCATGGAAGCAGACGATTTATTATCCTTTCTTTCATGCCTCCAAATACGGCAGAGGAACAGTGCTTCATACAGTGTGTGATTCCCCTGTACATGAAACCAGCGGCCATGGAATGGTGGCGGATATTGTAAGTGTGGCGGTTTTTTCAGAGGAGAGGGAAGAGCTTAACATATTTGCAGTGAACCGGAATCTGGCAGAGGATCTTTTGCTGGAAATAGATATGAGAAGCTTTGGAGATTACCAGGCAATCGAAAAAATCGAGATGATTTCAGACGACCTCAAGGCAGAGAATACCTTGTTTGAGGAGCGGGTGAAGCCATATGTTTCCGGGGATATCAGGCTTGAGGGCGGGAAAGCAGAGACGGTCCTCAAAAAGGCTTCCTGGAATGTGATTCGGCTTGGGAAACTTTATTAACATACAGACTTTACAATCAGGCGGAATTGCTGTATATTTATTTTACAGCAGTTCTGCTGTTTCTTTTTAAAGGTCATTCGGCCGCTGTTACCCAATACATTAATTTTATAGATTTTAGGAATTTTCTCGTACGTTTTTTGTTAAGCCCATTTACTTAGAGGAAGCGAAACAGATAGGTTTCCATCTTTATAAACATAAGGGATAATAATGCAGGGAGTGACGCAAGATTTGTTGACATAAGAACAAATGTTCTGTATAATAAGGGTATGAGAATTAAAGGAGGGAGAAACCTGATGATATTTGTTAGCGGGATTCATGGAGCAGGAAAGTCATATTTTTGTGATTTGGTTAAAGAACAATTACATATTGATGCCTATCAATCCAGTAAGCTGATTTCCGAACGTAAACATGAAGAATTTAATAACAATAAGAGAGTGTTAGGTATTGACAGTAATCAGGATTATTTAATTCAAGCTGTTCAAGAATTAAATTCGTTAGGTAAACCCTATTTATTAGATGGTCATTTCTGTTTACTTGATCAGGATGGTAAAATTACTAGAATTCCAAAACAGGCCTATATTGATTTAAAACCACATGCCATTATTCTGCTTACTGAGAAACCTAAAATTATTATAGATAGACGGAAAATACGAGACGGATTGGATGTAGAAATTGCAAGAACTGAAAAGTTTCAAGAAGAGGAGATTCGGTATTCAAAGGAGATTGCGTTAGAATTAGGTATTCCGTTGTATATCTCGACTGGTATGGATACTATAGGTGAGGCGATAAAATTTATGATTGCACATATAAAGTAGAACAAGGAGGAGAGCGTATGGCAGGAAAATTTCAATGGAGAAAATTCAAAGATGTAGATATTTTAGATTCTTTCTTTGATTCTTTAAAAAATGATTACAAAGAATTCCCAGAATGGTATGCAAAAAAGAGCAGTATTGGAGAGAAAACATTAATATTTGAGGATGAGGAAGGTGTTGGAGCATTTTTATATTTGAAAAAAGAAAATGAACCATTAGAGCTGGTTGACAAGGTATTTCCTGCAAAGGAAAGAATTAAGATAGGAACACTAAGACTTGCCGAAAGATATAGGGGACTCCGTTTAGGAGAAGGTGCGTTGGGAGTTGCTCTATGGAAATGGCAAGAACAAAAAGTGGAGGAAATCTATGTAACTGTTTTTGAAAAACATGAAGAATTAATTAACTTGTTCAATAGGTTTGGTTTTTTACGTTTGGGAAAAAATTATAGGGGAGAGTGTGTATATCTTAAGAGTAGAGGAAATATTGATTATTCTGATCCATATAAGTCATTTCCGTTTATTAGACCAGATTTTCAAAAGGCGGGTTTGGTTCCTATATTCGAATTGTTTCATGACCGTTTGTTTCCATATTCAGAGCTAAAGGGAAATAAGGCGGAAATTGAAGAAGAAACAGCAGGAAATGGGATTACAAAGGTTTATATCGGAACGCCCTACTCAATGATGCATTATAATGTTGGTGAACCAGTTGTGATTTATCGCATATACGCGGGTACAGTTGGAAAACAATATAAATCAGCGGCCACATCGTTTTGCACCATAACCAAGATGGAAATTGTCAAGAGCAATGATAGACTCAATATGAATCTTGACGATTTCATTAAAATGGCGGGCAATAAAACTATCTTTACACCAGATGAATTGATTGAAATATTTAATTCAAATAAAAATGTAGTGATTATTGAAATGATCTACAATGGTTTTTTTGGAAAAGGACATAATATTAATTACAGAACATTAAAAGATAATGCTCTGTTTGAAACATATCCGTATAATATAGATTACAAAAAGGAAGAATTTATAAAAATATTAGAAATGGGTGATGTAAATGTGCAGAATGTTATTATCGATTAATCCAGAACATGTAGTAAATATCTTTAGTGGTGAAAAGCAGTACGAATTTCGTAAAGTGCACTGCAAAAAGAAAGTGGAGAAAATTGTTATCTATTCAACTGCTCCAGTAATGCAAGTTGTAGGTGAAGTCGATGTATTAGATATTTACGAAGAAGAACCAGAAACTTTGTGGAATATTACGGCAAAGCACTCGGGGATTACAAAAGATTTTTTTGATGAATACTACAAAGGAAAAGAAAAAGCTGTTGCGTTTAAGTTGGGTAAAGTAAAGAAATATAAGAAACCTTTTACTTTAGCAGATTTTGGCCTGAAATTTGCGCCACAATCTTTTGTGTATTTACAGGAAAATAGTATATTTTCTACATAGTGGATTAGTGGCTGAAGGAAGTGAGTGTGAAGTATATGCAGGAATGGGAAGAACGTGAATTGGAAAAAAGAGATGCCAGGGAAGAAGGCCGTCAAGAGGGAATCAGAGCACTGATTTTTGATAATCTGGAGGAGAAAAAGACAAGAGAGCAGATTATTGCGAAATTAATGCGCAGATTTTCTTTATCGGAGGAGGAAGCCATAGGTTATTATAGCGAATGTATGGAAATGAGTGCGCAGGAAAAAGCGGATTGATTATCTGAGAAAGTGATGCTCCGGAACGGCGGCGTTTTATATGTGCAGTCAGTGGATTTATGAACTGTTCAATAGAGGGGCTCGCTATAAGCCGGAGGAAGCCAGATGCATAATCACACGTTTGCCGCATAGTATGATGTAAACGGCTGTTGCTGTCCGCGCCGGGTTTGGCCGATTCCGCAGGAGCAGTAATAACAGCCTTTCCGGAAAGGAAAGTTTATGGGGATTTACATCGTACAGCCCTACGATAGTGTAGATGGAATAGCCGCTGTTTCTGGAATTTCTGCCGAGACGATTATATATGATAATCAGCTTGTCTATCCGTACGGGTTAGCCGTGGGGCAGGCCCTGTATCTGCCCTCAGGTCCGGAAGGGGCGGTGAAGGTGCCGCTTGTTTCCAATGGATACGCGTATCCCTATATCAGCAGGTGGGTACTGTCACAGACTCTGCCCTATTTATCTCTGCTCTCGGTGTTTTCCTATGGATTTACCTTTGAAGGAGAGCTGCTTTTTCCTTCTCTTGACGATGACTGGATGATTGAGATGGCCCTTAGCCAAGGGACCAGCCCGATTCTTACGTTGACTCCATTGGGACCCAACGGGCAGTTTAATAATTCTCTGATTAGTTCCGTAGTCAGGAATCCCCAGTACACACAGACTCTTATCCGGCAGACTGTGGCTGTTGTCCAGGAGAAAGGTTACAGGGGTGTGGACATAGATTTTGAGTTTATTTTGGCCGAGGACCGGGATCTTTTTACGGAGTTTGTAAGACAGATGGCGGATGCTATGCATAGTATCGGTTGCACCCTTTCTGTGGCACTGGCGCCAAAGACATCCGCCGACCAGCCGGGGGTGCTCTATGAAGGGAAGGATTATCCTGCCCTTGGCGCTATTGCGGATTATGTCCTTTTGATGACTTACGAGTGGGGGTACAAGTATGGCCCAAACATGGCCGTTGCTCCTCTCAATAAAGTCCGGGAAGTGGTACAATATGCAGTTTCAGAAATAAATCCGGGAAAAATCCATCTGGGCATTCCAAACTATGGCTACGACTGGCCGCTTCCTTTTGTGAGAGGTGTCACTGTTGCCAGAACGATTGGAAATGTAGAGGCTGTACAGATTGCCATCAGCAACGGCGCTGCCATTTTATATGATGAGACAGCCCAGTCCCCGTATTTCCGTTATACCCTGGACGGGATTGAGCATGAGGTTTGGTTCGAGGATGTGCGCAGCATCCAGGCGAAGTTCGGTCTTATAAAGGAATACGGCCTCCAAGGGGCGGGATACTGGCAGATTATGCGCTGGTGGAGGGCGAACTGGCTTTTGATGGAGGATAATTTTTATCTTGTAAGAAGATAAAAGCTCCGCTGATTTGTGTGGTGAATATAGTACTAGAACCTATTTTTTATTAGCACTGTGAGTTTTATGGCATTCAGCACGGCAGCAGAAGCAGTCAGCAATGCTGCGGCCTGTGCGATGCTGTTCATGGAGAAATACTCCTGTCCGGAAAATATCATAGACATTTCCGATATAGGAGGGATTACCCACAGGATTACCTGCGAGAAAGGAAATCTCTCCAGAAAAACCATTTTAATCATTGCCAGGGCCGCTGCGAGGAAGATTATCAGCACAGCATTTTTTCGTCTGCGTATGATCCTGGGGTGAGATAGTTCACCTAAGGAGCTTCCGCAAAAGGCACTTAGCATTAAGAGAACGAATCCAAAAAGAAAATCTGCAGTAAGCACGGGCCTGCTGAAAAAACCGCTGCCATGTATGACTACCTGTAACATTGCAGTTACAAGTACAAAGGTACTAATGGCAGCTCCCAAAATGACCAGAAACAGGGTCCGGCTTAAATAATATTTCCCTGCACTTTTCACTCTCAGCACCAGTATCTGTTCTGATACCGAGTCCTCCACATCGCAGGCAGTAATGCCAGTCCAAACCATAACCAGAAAAAGAAACTGACTGGCGCTGACAAAGCTTTCCACAATGCCGATGGGTCTTGTGGAATAGATGCTGTACAGCATGATTATGAACACTGCCAGGGGCATAACAAACTTGCTTGTCTTGAAGTATTGCTGTATATGATATTTAATAAGTCCTCTCATAAAAGTTACCCTTTCTTTCTTTACTCTAATACAATTATTCATTGTATCAAGGCATCTGAGCAGGAGTCGATTAAATTGCCGATATCTCCTTTTACAGGCTTCCCATGCTCCATCACATACAGAGTGTCAGAAATACTTTTTATGAGATAAGGTTCATGGCAAGACATGAGAATAGTTACGTTGTTTTTTCGCAGCTCGTTCATTTTTTTGATAAATACCTGTTGGGAGTCCACGTCCTGCCCTGAGAGCGGCTCGTCCAGCAGAAGGATATCGGGCTGTGTTAACAAAGCCTGGATTACGCCGATTTTCTGCAAGGTTCCTTTGGACAGGCTTTTCATGGGAGTACCGAGCATATCCTCCAGGAAAAAATCCCTGGATAATTGATTGCATTTTTTTTCAACTTCGATGTGGGTAAGGCCGTCTATTTGGCCCATCCTTTTTAAATACTGCCCTGCAGTGAGGTTTGTCTTTGGAAATCGTTCCGGGACGTAGTGAAACAGCAGCCTGCCGCTATGGATGACTTTCCCTTGTGCAGGAGTGATAAGGCCGGCTAAAATCTTAAGGATGGTACTTTTGCCGCTTCCGTTATGGCCTGTGAAGGCTACGGATTGGTTCTCATATATAGATAGGGACACATTGTCCAAGATTAACCGTCCGTCATATTTTTTTGATACATTTTCCAGTTTGATCAGCTCTTTCATGGCTCTCCTTTAATGGGTGATAATAACTTTTCCGGTGATTTCGCTGCCTTGAATATAATGAACAGAATCTCCACCTTCAGACAAATTGTCGGGAATCACCATATATTCATCCTCTGCAAGCTTTTTTTCTGCAAGAATATAGTTGCGGGGATAAGTGATGGCAGGTGCGATATCCGTTCTGACATCAGTCTCAAAGTCGGATTTAATATTGGACTCAATATCAGACTTCTCATCAGTCTTGAAATTAGTTGCAGCATCTGAAACAGTCTCAACATCTGAAACAGTATCAGTATCTATGTTCGTATTCATTGGATTACTATTTACATATAAAATACCATCCTGCATTTCCGTCAGCTCGCCGGGAAGTCCGACAATTCTGGTCAGATAATAAATTCCGTTTCGTTCATATACAATAATATCATTGCGTTTTGGACGCTGTATTACATAGCTCCATTTATTCACCACATATTTTTCGCTGTCAAGAACCGTGGGCTCCATACAGCGGCCGGAAACAACGGCATACTGGAACATACTCGCTGACATAAAGAAAACCAGAAGTAATAAAGCCACAGCTCCGCATAAAAGCGCAATACGCCGACGTTTTATTTTTACTGCGATTCTTTTATAATGTTGCCTTTCTTTAGTTTCCTGAAATTCCAATCCGTTGTCTTGCTGCTTCTGTTCTGATTGACTTATGTAAACCTGCTGGCATGCGGTGCATGTTTCCAGATGTTCTCTGATAAATGTTTCGGTATCATTACTTAAAACTCCATCGGAGTACAGAGGAAGTAAATCCCTTACTGCGGAACAAATATTTTTATCATTCATCAAAATATCCCTCCATTTTCTCCCGGACCATGTTTTTCCCCCTGTGGTATAAAACCTTGGCGGAATTCTCCTTGATATTCATAAGTTCACTGATTTCCCGGAATGTGAGCTCGAAATACAGTCTATAAATGAGCACGTCCCGGTATTTCTCGTCTAATTTCATAATCTCTGCGATGATTCCGGCGGACAGCTCTTTCTGCTCGGCCACTTCTTCCATGCTTCGGAAATAAGAATGATGCTGGTTTTCCCTGTCTAAAGTGTTTAACTCCAGCATAGAGGGATTTTTGCGGTAATATTTGCAGCAAACATTCTTGCCTATGGCACATATCCAGGTAAGTATTCCGGCTTCTCCTCTGTATTTGTGAAGAGATAGAAAGACCTGGTAAAACGTCTCCTGGGTCAGCTCGTCCGCCAAATCTGCATTGAAATTTGTGAGCTTCAGCAAAAATTTGTAAATGTATTGATTATATTTCTCATATAAATCCTGAAACTCCTGCATCGGCTCACTCCCTCCTGATAGTTAGTACCCCTGCATAGAAAAAGGTTACAGGTTTCTGCAAAAATTATAACCGTAGAACCCCAAATGTACAATGGAAGACCCTGGCAGGTTTCGCGTAGAGTGAACCAGAGTGTGTCAGAAAGCAATTTTCAGACATGCTCAGTACAATGAATGATTAGTTACTTTTTATAAATTGTATCAGAATCATAAAAAAGCAGTTCTTTGCGGTAAATGAACAGAAAAGAACTGCTTTTATTTATATTTTGTTAAAAATAGGTAGTTATGAATTGGTTTTGTTGATTCCAAGGTCACTTTCTACCCTGTGGACTGTATAGCGGTAAATAAAAAACAAAATAACAGCAATCACAGCCAGCACGCCCAGGCAGATAAGAAGGGAGTACAGTTCGCCGGAGCTAAGCCGGTTATCATTGGCATACAACAGCAGCATATACACCAGAGTCATCAGTGTCATGCCCGTGACTGCGGGTATGCGGAACACGATCAGGCACTGGCGTCTTACCTCCGTGGAGAGAAATGCAGGCGGGCCGCCCAGGCGTTTCAGGTCGTCAAACACATAGCGGTTATTGAGCGCAATGGCCTGACACCGTGTATAGCCAATGACTATCGCCGCCGCGAAGCAGATAAGTGCCACAAATATAAACGCCATCAAATATACGGAGAAAGTTGTCATGAAATCATTGCGGTCCAGTATGCGGAATTGCGGCATATATGCCCAGTAAAGCCGGAAATCAGAGGAATCCGTTTCCTCGTAGCTCACAGGCGTCATCTGGTCAGTGTCTCCCCAATAGATAAGCCCCTTTTCCTCCTCCGCGATTTTTCTCACCGGGTCATAATATCTGGGATACTCGCATTCGGGTCCGAAGGAATCCACAAAGGTATGAAAAAAAGTATCGGCAAAGTCGTAACTGTCTTTTCCGTCAACATTAAAATATACCAGGGATCCATTCCACACAGGAGTAAGGTTTTTTGAAATTTTCTCGTAGTCCTGGTCATTGAGTACATAAAAGTTTTTATTCCCGGTCATAAGATTAAAGTGCAGGTAATCCTTAAATTCCACATCGATGGTTTCCCGGGTTATCATATTAGTCAGCTTGGTCGCATTTGAGTTGGTAAATAAGTTGTAGGAGGATTCGACTCCCGTAACGGCATAGTAGCTTTTTGGCGGTACAGTGATGTCCTGGCCTGTCATTTTACGGTAGCTGCTTTCCGACAGAAAATCACCTCCGCCTACCAGGGGCGAATATTCCACATGAAAAGAATCATTTTCACCCTGGATTTCCTCGTATCCATCCATTCCCAGTGTAATATAGGGACAATCCTGCCAGTCTTTAAGGGAAACGCCGTAAGTTCCAGCCAGCTCAGTAACCTCTTGTTTCTGCGGAACCTCTTGGTCTGCCCTGTAATAGTAAGCATAATCATATTCATTGTTGTTGATATTCACCATCTGTCCCGTTGCCAGAACTGGAACATAGAAAATAGCAAAGCAGCCACCCGCAATCAGCACGGTACTTACAATCAGGCTGTTTACGGTCTGTTTCCCCTGAAACTTCATCATACTCCTGGATATAATGTTTTTATATGGTTTCTTTTTATGGGAAACCCACCCATGGATAACGGTGTGTATCATCACGAGGTACAAGCCGATAAAAACAGGCGCATATGTGATATTCAGCCAGGCGGGCGGGTAGGCCTGGAGAAATTTCATATAAAGAGAGCCGGAATAGTAGCCAGCCACAGCTCCCGCGAAAATCAAGACGATTCCAAGGGGGCCGCACCATCTGCCAAGTTCCTTTACCGGCTCATTTTTGTGCTCCTCCTGTACAACGTCAAGGATATTTGTTTTCCGCAGATATTGATACGCCATAATACAGGCGCAGGCAGATACCAGCAGATAAAACGCGGCTGATACAAACAAGCATTTGAAATTAATTACCAACGCCATTTCCCCTGTATCTACAATAAACAACCGAAAGAGCTTCCAGAGCAATAACACAAACGGGATTCCGGCGGCAATTCCGGCCAGGGAGGACACTCCGCTCAGTAACGCGACCTCCCGGAACAGGCCGGGGGCCAGACGTTTTTTGGACGCGCCCAGGGCCATGAGGATGCCGAGCTGCCGTGATTTTTTACGGAAGAACAGGCTGGCTGCGTAGATAGTGAAGATCACACAGCCAAACAGCGCCATGACAAAGATGGCGTACAATTGTTTCCGGCTGTCGCCGCCCTCCGGCAGTACATTCAAGATTGTAGGAGAAAAAAGAATTGCCGCATATGCAGTGATCAGCATCAAAGACACAAAATTGCATAATAGGTATAATGCAGCCTGTTTTCTGGATGCTTTTTGTAATTTGTTTTCTAAGTCTTTCATTGTCATCATGATTCATCACCACTCATTTCTTTGATCGCATCTAAGAGAAGGTCATGGAAAGCACTGCGCCGTCCGTTTTTTTCAAGCTGTCGGTATACCGTGCCGTCTTTTAGCAGAACCACCCTGTCACAGAAAGAGGCAGAAAAGCTGTCGTGGGTCACCATGAAAATCGTGGCATCCATCTGGCTTCTGGCATTCTCAAAGGCTTCAATGACCGTCCGGCTGGATTTGCTGTCAAGATTTCCCGTGGGCTCATCCGCCAGTATGATTAAGGGCTGATTGATCAGACTTCTCGCCACGGCAGTACGCTGGCGCTCGCCTCCGGACACCTCCGCGGGGTATTTCCCACGTATATGGCTGATGCCGAAAAGGTCGATCAAACGGTCAGCTAGCTCCTCGGCGTCATGGCTCACATTCCCCTGGATGATCCTTGGCACCAGAATGTTTTCACGGATAGTCAGGCCGTCAAGCAGCATAAAATCCTGAAATACAAAGCCAAGCTTTTCATTGCGGATTTTTGCAAGCTGGTTTTCGTTCATGCCTTTTAGCTCCTGCCCACCCAGAGTGATTTTTCCATCCTCAAACGGAATGTAGCAGGAAATACAATTGAGCAGCGTACTTTTTCCTGAACCGGAAGGGCCCATCACTGCTACGAATTCACCCTTGGCCACACTTAAGTCAACCCCTTTCAAAACTGGGTAAGACTTCTTGCCAATAGAATAAGATTTCTGCAGATTTTTTACATATAGCATAATGTTCACCTTTACTTTCTTTATTTTCTCGCAAACAACGAGCCAGGCGGCCATGTGGGCATGGACATTTGACGACAGCCGCGAGGGGTGCTGTGTGCCAGTGGCGCGCGTCCAGTATGGACTGAAGCGTAAACTAAATACCCTTCACCTGGTTTCTGGACTCTGTTTGAAATATATCATAAAAAACGCAGCGGAAAATCCGGGATGTCAAGTATGGAACTTCATATGTAAACTTTGGAAAGCGCTTGCAGAAAATGTAAAGTTTTGCAGCTCTCATGTAAAATTTGGTACGCTGCAAAGCGGTCCTTTCCTCTTGGAACACAAAACCGCATTGTTACATACCGCCGATACATGTTATACTAACTCATAAAGACTGCACCCACAGTCAGCACGAAAAACAGAGAGGTATGTATTATGCTTCGTATTGCATTATGTGATGATGAAACGGATGCCAGAGATTCCGTCCGTTTTCAGTTGGAAAAGATTCTCTATGAGGGCAGCGAGGAAATTGTTTATGAATTTACTTCCGGGAACAGCGCAGTCAAATGGCTCAAAGGCCATCCCGGAGAAATTGACCTTTTGTTTCTCGACATTGAGATGGAAGGTCTTAATGGTATGGACACCGCCAGAAAAATAAGAGAATTCAATCAGGAGCTGGTGATTGTGTTCCTCACCGGGTACTCTGATTATGTGTTTCAAGGATATGAAGTAGGCGCACTTGATTATGTGATGAAGCCGGTGCAGGAGAAGCGTCTGCGGAATATTATCAGCAGGGTGCGCGGAATATTGGGAAAAAACAGGGAAAAAGTATTTACCTTTAAAAATACAGACGGCATTTTCCGCATGCCTGTTGACAAGGTTTCCTATTTTTACAGTGACAGACGTAAGGTGGTTTTAGTCACAGGGGAAAAGGAATATCCTTTTTACGGAAAGCTTGATGAGGTTGAGGAGCAGCTTAAACAACAGGCATGCACCGGCTTTGTGCGTATTCATCAGCGGTATCTGGTAAATGCCGATAAGGTGGAATATGTAGGCAGGGGAGAAGTGTGTGTGCAAGGTAATATGCTGCCTGTAAGCAGAAGTATGAAGGACACGGCTGAAGCCAGTCTTGCCAGGGCGATGCTGGAGGGAGAATGTCAATGAACTGGTGGATCATTTTGTTTATAAAGCTAATTCCTGGAGCAATCCTGATCTATCAGGCGCTCGGGTGTTTTTTTGTACGGAGAAATGAGATAGTAACAAAGATATTTTTGCTGGTAAGCTGTAGCCTTTTGAGCGGAATGGTCATTCAGATATCGGATTGGATCAACATTCTATGGACACTCGGTATTTTTATGGCAGCCGTACTTATGGGCTGTCAGGGCAGCCTTTTAAAGAGAATTGCAGTCGGCCCGATGTTTGCCAGCACGGTACTTGCTTTTAATGCCTTAATGGATAATTTTGTCTGGCCGTTTTGGGACCGTCAGCCCTTCATTGAACGAGTGGTATTCGCTGCAGCTTTCTATTTATTATGCAGGCATTTTTCTCCGGGAAAGGATTTGGAGCTTACCTCCGCCATGTGGCGGCTGCTTTTGCTGCTGACAGCCACTCCCATGGGTATCATATTTAGTGTGGTTTTGTTTACTTATTCTGAGCAGCCCAGGGATACCTTCCAGCATATGTTTTTGCTCTTATTGGCATTGTTTTCCTTTGCCGGGCTTTTGTGGACGGTCACTGTTCTTTCCAGACAGCGCATGCTTGAGGAGGCACAGACAGCCGCTGATATGAATAGCAGGTATTATGCTATGATGGAGAAACAGAATCTGGAGATACGCAGGCTTAAGCATGATCTTACGAATCATATGCAGGTGTTGTCAGCTCTCCCGGCGGAGCAGAAGGATGCGTATATTCGGGAATTGTTGGATAATTCTGTCTTATATCAGACATTAAAGTATTGTAATGATGATATTGTTAACGTTATATTAAGTACAAAAGCCTCAGCCATGGGCATGTATGGAATTGATTTTCATGTGAAAGCAGAAATACAGAAGCCCCTTCCTTTGGAGAAAACCGATATCTGTGCTGTTTTTGGAAACGCTCTGGATAATGCGGTGGAGTATGTATGCAGGCTGGAGCAAGACATGCGGTATATTAATCTTGAAGCACGTTTGGGCAGGGGAATGTTTGTGCTGAAGGTTGTGAATCCTTGTATGGACGTTGTTTCAGGTGATGAGCTTCCTCCTACAACCAAGCAGGATAAAGAGGCACATGGCCTGGGGCTTAAGAGTATACGGCAGATTGCGGAGAAATATGACGGCAGGCTGGAGCTAAGGACAGAAGGGGGAGAATTTATATTCTTTTTCTACTGTAAAGTTTGATGCCTTTCGGTCGCGCTACGCGTGATACGAAAACGGGACTCTATATGTTGGAATAGTACAGTTTCTACTAGAGACGGACGTAATAGACTTATAGAAGGAGTAACTATGGAAAGAATATTGGTAATTGAAGATGATGCGGATATCAACCGGCTGCTCTGCCGTATCCTCGGCAATGGGGGATATACAGCAACCCCGGCTTTTTCGGGCACGGAGGCACAGCTTCGGCTTGAGCGGGAGGTTCCGGATTTAATATTGATGGATTTGATGCTTCCCGGAATGAGCGGGGAGGAGCTGTTGGGCTTTATAAGAAATGAGAGGAAGCTGAAGGTTCCCGTCATCATTCTCTCAGCAAAGGCAGGGCTGGAGGATAAGGTGGGCACCATGATGATGGGGGCGGACGATTACATAACCAAGCCCTTCGAGCCGGAAGAGGTATTAGTGAGGGTTCTGGCTGTACTGCGCCGTTGCAGAAGTACAGCAGCGGGCACGGACGGCATGGAACAGGAGGAAATATTAGAGTTTAAGAAGCTTTCCTTGAACCCCTTCTCCAGGACCGTAACCGTGGATGGCCAGGAAATCAGTCTTACAAATTCGGAATATGATATTCTGCATGTATTGATGGAGCAGCCGGACAAAGTCTTTTCCAGAGAAGCCCTATATGAAAAGGTGTGGAAAAACGGCTACTACGGTGAGGATAATACGGTCAATGTCCATGTAAGCAATTTAAGAAAAAAGATAGCTGCCCGTGATAAGGAGGAAGAATATATTAAAACCGTGTGGGGAATCGGTTTTAAAATGGCATAGACAGTTACTGCTCATTCCGTGACCGGCAACATGCTTCGCGATGAGCAGAACTTATGCGCTATCTCTTTACGTTTTCTTTAAACTTTCTTGATGACTTTTTAAGAGGCTGGGAAGTAATATTGACCTCAGATAAAGAACATCCCATGCATCACTTTTGAAGCTTACGGGAAAAGAAGGGAAGGAAAGAAGATGAAGGAATGTATCATAAGGGCCGATGGTCTGACGAAAAAGTATGGTTCGTTTACGGCCTTGGATAAGGTGGATATCCAGGTAAAACGCGGAGATATCTACGGCCTGGTGGGTGATAACGGCGCTGGAAAAACAACATTTTTGAAGCTGGTTACCGGGCAGATTTTCCCGGACGGAGGGGAGCTTGCCTTATTTGGCGAGCATCTTCCGGCGCAGATGGAGAAAAACAGGAAACGGACAGGTGCGATTATTGAGGCTCCCGGCTTTTATCCCCAGCTTACCATTGGACAAAACATGGAATATTACCGGCGGCAGAAGGGCATTCCGGGCAAAGCTACGGTGGATGAGATTTTAGAATTGACAGGGCTTGCGGATAAGAAAGGCAAAAGCGCGGGCCATTTATCCATGGGCATGAAGCAGCGTTTGGGACTGGCCATTGCCATGATCGGTGAGCCGGAGCTTTTGATCTTAGATGAGCCGATTAACGGATTGGACCCCAGCGGCATTATCGAAATCCGTAACCTGTTTCTCCGTCTAAATGAAGAAAAGAATATCACAATCATCCTGTCAAGTCATATTCTTCCGGAGCTGGAGCAGTTGGCAACCGTATACGGATTTCTGAACAAGGGTTGCCTTGTGGAGCAGATTTCAGCCGAGAGCCTGAAGGAGAGATGTAACAGCTTCGTGGAAATCCAGGTGGACGATGCGGAGCGGTATGCGGTACTTCTGGATAAACTGCCCGGGGAAGTGAAGTATCAGGTCCTTCCGGATAATAACATCCGGATTTACCAGGGAGAAGAGGACAGTATTGTTTACAGCAGACTTGCAAGTGAAAATAATATAGGCATTTATAAGCTGGAACAGCATCAGCTTACTTTGGAGCAGTATTACATGAATACAAAGAAAAGGGGGCAGTTGTGATGATGAATTATATGAAAAGTGAGTGGTACCGCATCACTCACAGCAGGGAAATATATGTGATCACAGCGATTCTTTGCGGGGTGACATTTCTCCTTAATGCAGTTCTGGCCCTTGTAGCACGAGCTGACAAGAATTTTCCATATGCAACCGTGAATTTTTCTTTGAACATGCTGATTGGAAGTATGCCGATGTTATTTGTTGCAGGCGGCGTGATTGTATGGCGTCTCTTTGCGGATGAGAATGAGATTGGAACACTGAAAAATGCAATCGCTTACGGTATTCCCAGACACCACATTTTTATGGCGAAGTGTGTGGTTTCTATTGCGGTGAGCCTCTTAAGTCTGGTTATGGTTGCGGCGCTGTATGCAGGCAGTGCGTGTCTGCTTCTGGAGGGACCGGCGGAAGAGCCGCTGAAACAATTGTTTTCCGGTATCGGCGCCAGTCTGCTGTGTGCATTTTCAGCAGTGATTCTGGCTGTGGGGCTTTTGCAATACTGCAGCAAGCAGTCGTCGGCTTTTGGATGGTGGGTCATCATCATTATCGGTGTGCCGGCAGCTTTAGCTTTTGCGGGAATGAAGTATGAGATTGCGGCAAGGATTTCTGCATGGCTGCCATGGAATTTCCTCAGGCTTGAGACAGTTGCCAACATGAGCGGCAGCCGCGGAATGTGGACAACGCCGGAAGGGCTGATGAAATGTCTGATAGCCGGGATTGCGGGTATTGTTATATTTACCTTCGCCGGAATCACAATGTGTAAAAAACAAGAAGTATAATTCGTTTATCGGCTGTGCGGTCTGTGGGGTGTGGAGATGATATATTTGCTATATGGGATGATTGGCGGGCTTAGTGTACTTGCCATATATTTTTTTATCCGTTACAGAATGCTTTCCGGTGCACTTAAAAAGACGGATATGGAATTAAAGGAAATAATGAGTACCGGCTTGGAGGAGAACAGGATTTTAAAGAAAGATGTCAGCAGTAAGACGCTGGAGGGACTGCTGATCACGCTGAATTCACTCTTGCGACAGATACGCAGCGAGCGGGTTCTGTATGAAAAGAGAGAAAAGGAATTTCAGAGGCAGATAGAGAACGTCAGCCATGATTTGCGCACACCTCTTACAGCTATTATCGGTTATCTGAAAATCATGGATAAAAAAAGCCTGAGCCGGGAGGATAAAGAAAACCTGGAGGTAGTTATCCGTAAAGCAATGCTCTTGAAACGCCTGATATCACAATTCTATGATTTTTCCCGCCTGACCGCGGATGATTATATCCTTAAATCCGAACCTATAGATATCGCCCGCCTTCTCCGGGAAACCCTGGTGGATACCTATGCGGAGCTGGAGGAAAGAAGGCTTTCGGTAAATGTGGACATACCTGACCGGCCAGTACTGGTTAAGGGAGACTCAAACGCAGCGGAGAGGATTTTCCTGAATTTGTTCCAGAACGTGTGCCGATATGGGGAAACCAGCTTTTCTGTAGGACTTAAAGAGGAGGATGGTGAGGTTCGGATATCTTTTGTGAATGATGTTTCAGGGATGGACGAAGAGGAGGTACAGCAGATGTTCCGGCGCTTTTATGTACGGGAGGCCTCAAGAGGAGAGGGCGCTACCGGCCTGGGGCTTACGGTGGCCCAATGTCTTACGGAAAAGATGGGTGGAAGGCTGACGGCAGAGCTGGAGGATGGGAAATGGCTGGATATGACGTTGGTGATGAATAAAGTATGACGCAGGCCCTCGGCACCAACCATGCCGGTATTGAACGATTCGCAGATTCTTGAAAAAGAAAGGGCAGAGATAGTGAACGGAAAATGTATGGCAGGAAATGTTCTGTAAAAAGAATGTTTCCTGTCATTTTTGCCGATAAGATGGTCGGAAAGTTCACCACGGTATCAGCGTATGAAAAGCGGATAAAAACGTTTAGCTATATATAGGTTTAATTTGACAGGCCGAAAGATAAACTGTATTATTATAGTTAAATATAAGGTTAGTAATCTCGCGAGAAATAAAAGTAGATTGTGGTAATAGTGATAAGGGGGATTCCTGCCGTTATGGTATACTTAGAGGGAAACCGAGGGAGACAGTGAAGAAGAGATTGGAATATTTGAAAGTGCAGACAGATATGTTAAGAAAGCGAGGAATATTTCTTTTGCTTATATGCTTAGGATTGACGGGGCTGTGGGGCTGCGGCAGCAGTGATAAGGAAAAGTGGGAGGACAGCATCTTTTCCTGGAATGGCGACATGCTTCTTAAGGAACAAGAGGATAAGGTTCAGTACGCTATGGATAAGCTGGGATGCAGGGCCATATACCAGGAGATTCCGCACGACGCTGAAGATGAGGTGGTACTGGATTTTCTTGCACGGCGAAGCGCAAAGGGGCAGCAGGTTTACTATCTGGCCGGACAGGCTGAGTGGGGACTTGAGAAGGATGCGGAAAGTATGAAAGCAGTGGTGCGTACGGTTGTGGATTGGAATAAAGCTGCCGGAGAAAACCAGGGTTTCGAGGGGATTGTGTGGGATGTGGAACCATATCTTCTTGATGAATGGGATGAAGATAAAGAGTCGGTTATGAATACATACGTGGCAAATTGTATAACAGCGTTCGGGGAGGCAGCAGGAGAAGGTCTTAAGGTGATTACCTGTATTCCCAATTTTTATGACCGTTCTGCTACACAAAGGGGCCTGGAGGCTCTTATTAAGTCAGGATGTGACGCGATTGCAGTCATGAATTACAATAAGTCTGATGAATCTGGCCAGATTGAAGAAGAAACCCGGCTGGTGAAAAAGTACGGGAAGGGAATCTTGAATATTGCCGAGCTGCAGAAACCGGGATATCATGATTTGACAGAGATTAATACCTATTATTATGATGGCATAGAGGCTGTGAAGGAAAGCTTTGCAGGGCTGAAAGAGCGGTTTGACTATTCAGGAATGGGATTTTCCTGGCATTATCTTGATCCTGTGCTGGAAATTATGGAACGTGAGGAACAAAGCTGACAAAGAACGGAGGCAAATATGAGAGAGGTACTTCGCCAGGAAAAAAAGTATCTGCTTTCGGCAGACCAATTTCGCCGTTTGGACAATTCCTTTCAGGAAGTGCTGCACCCGGATGACCATAATGGGACTGAAGGATATTGCGTACGCAGTTTATATTTTGATTCACTGGAAGAGCGCGATTTTTACGATAAAGAGGATGGCCTGGAGACGAGGAGGAAGATTAGACTTAGAATCTACAGCCCCTCAGATTCATTTGCTATGCTGGAAATGAAACAGAAGCAGGGAGACAATCAGAAGAAGCGGTCCTTGCGTCTTTCTCGGGAGGATGCGGAGGCATTGACGCAAGGCAGCTACTCTTGTCTGCTTCGCTATGAGGACTCCTTTGCTTTGGAGTGCTACAGCATGATGCAAGTGCACTGCTATCGGCCAAAGTCTATTGTAGAGTATCGGAGAAAAGCATATGTGGCAAGTGAGAACAAGACCAGGATCACCTTTGATTTTGATATCAGAGCAACAGAAAGTGATTTCAATATATTTAATCCTCAATTAAATCAATATCCCGTATTCTACCCGTATCTGGCCGTGATGGAGGTTAAGTACAACGGATTTTTGCTCAGCTACATAAAAGAGATGGTTAGCATGGAGGGGAAGAGCCCGGTTTCGGTAAGCAAATACTGTTTGTCAAGAAGTGTGGGACTACATTATTTATTTTAAACTTAAGAGAAAAAGAGGCGATTATTTTGAAAAATTATATTTATTCTATTTTTGAAGAAACAGGCACATTGTCTCTGGAAGAAATTATACTTCATGTGGCCGTATCCATTTTGCTTGGCTGTGTGATTTATCTTTCCTACTATTTCACTCATGCAGGCGGTGTATATTCTAAAAAATTCAATGTTTCTTTAATTATGTTAACGATACTTACTGCGACAGTTATGACAGTTATCGGAAATAATATCGCATTGTCGTTAGGTATGGTTGGTGCTTTATCGATTGTACGTTTCCGTACAGCCATAAAGGATTCCAGAGATACGGCCTATATTTTCTGGACGATTATTGTGGGTATCTGCTGCGGTGTCGGTGATTATACAGTTGCGGTTATCGGAAGTCTGGCTGTCTTCGTTGTGCTTTTAATCTTGGGCAGGGTTAAAAATGATAACCGTATGCTGCTCATCATCCGTGGGGCAAGAAACATGGAACGCAGGATAGAAGCAATCGTGTTTGACTATTTTGATGCAAAGGCCATGCTCCGGGTGAAAAATACCGGCCGTGATTCCATTGAGCTGATTTATGAAATGCCGAGAAAGGTGTATCTGATATCAAATAAAAGGGAGAAAAGCATTGCCGAAATGCTCTATGAGTTGGATTCCATAGAATATGTAAATGTAGTGGCGCAAAACGATGAAATCAGCGGGTAATCTATATGAACAGCAGAAGAAAATTTATTATCGCTTTTCTTACTCTATGCTTCGCGGTACTATTTATCACATCCAGGGTAAACCCCAAGACAGTCCGTGTCCAACAGCATCTTACCTATAATACAGATGTGAAGGATACGAGCCTTTCTATAGACCAAGAAACTTTCTCATCCCATTTGCCGGTAGTGTCCATAGATACGGGCGGGGCAGTGATTCCGGGAAGGCCGGAGCGGGGGCAACGAGTTGAACAAATTAAGAATTCATTTATACATTCAAATGTGAAAATATGGGAAAAAGAAGGGGAATTAAATACGCTGCATCAAAAAGCAGATTTAGAAGTGCAGGCGGATATTCGAGTGAGAGGAAATTCCTCAAGACGCTTTAATAAGGTGGGTTATTTATTGAAATTCGTGGATTCAGACGGTAACGATAATGACAAGGTGGTAATGGGGATGGAGAGCAGTAGTTCCTGGATACTTCATGGTCCATTTCTGGACAAGACTCTGATGCGTAATTATATGTGGTATAACCTTTCCGGGCAAATTATGGAATGGGCACCAGATGTGCGCTTTTGTGAGGTGTTTCTTAATGGAAGTTATCAGGGAGTTTACGTAATGACTGAGCAAATAAGTGTGGGAGATGGACGAATTGATATAAAAAAATATGATGGTAAGTCGGAGATTACCAGTTATGTGGTATGTGCGGATAGAACAAGCGTTAATGATGTTTTTTATTTAAATAACTCAAACTTCGCACATAGATATTAGCTATGCACCTTGAAAATTCAATACCTGGCAGTTATTCAGTTGTCAATGTTCAGTGGATCACGCTGCTTGCAGTTTCGATTTTAGCAGTGCTGGGATTGCATCCATAAATGCATCTACCAGCTCATCGATCTTTTCGTCAGATATATCAATCTGATCAGCGAGCAGTGTCCGGAACATTTGAAGCATCATTTGAAAAGCCTGTATCCATGTGATATCAGACATTTCATCAGAAAAGTATAAAAAGAGTTCCCCCATAGAACGGGTATCCTTTGATTCCCGGCTCTCCAGGGAAAGCATCATGTATCTTGTAAAAACGATCG
>JNKJ01000052.1 GCA_000702025.1 Blautia schinkii DSM 10518 | reverse complement strand
TGGATCGTCGCCTTGGTAGGCCTTTGCCCTGCCAACTAGCTAATCCAACGCGGGTCCATCTTGTACCACCGGAGTTTTTCACACCAGACCATGCGGTCCTGTGCGCTTATGCGGTATTAGCAGTCATTTCTGGCTGTTATCCCCCAGTACAAGGCAGGTTACCCACGCGTTACTCACCCGTCCGCCACTAAGATTAAAACAACTTCAACCGAAGTCTCTGTTAAATCAATCTCCGTTCGACTTGCATGTGTTAAGCACGCCGCCAGCGTTCATCCTGAGCCAGGATCAAACTCTCTGATAAAGTTTAATCTCTCAAGATAACTACTAGCTATCTCTCGTTTCGTTATTACTGTTTTGGTTCGAAAACCGTTCTTTGAATGTAAAGAATTTTCGAGAATCGTATGTGTTTCACTGTTTAGTTATCAAGGTTGGTTTGCTGTTGTTCGTTTGCGACAGCTTATTTAATTTACCATATCTTCAAGTTTTTGTCAACCCCTTTTTTCGAGTTTTTTCAAACTCTTTTTGAAGTTGTAAAAAGCTTTTTGATCGGATACTGTCAGTCTCTGTCGACAGCTCAGTAAGCATACCATGTTATCTGATGTTTGTCAACAACTTTTTTATTTTTCTGAAAAGTTTTTGAATTTTCACTTTTTCGGAACCAATTATTTCCGACAGCTAGATTAGGATACTACAAGCGGATGGAGTTGTCAACAGGTTTTTTAACTTTTTTCCATTTTTTTCAAAAGGTTTTTTACATTGTCGAATAATGTCGGCTATTTTACTTCCATGTACAGTTTCTCACATAAATAAAAATGTCTCTCCTGATACATCATTTGTGTGAGCGGTGTGGACTATCCTGTTGAACTTACAGCCTTTCCCGCAAAAACTTCGCCGTCAGGGAAGTGTTACATTTCAATAATTCCTGCGGTGTCCCTGAAAATAGTATTTCCCCTCCATCCACGCCGCCTCCCGGCCCCATGTCGATGATATAGTCCGCATTTGCGATCACATCAAGGTCGTGTTCAATGACGATCACGGTAGCTCCCCTGTCGATCAGGGTCTGAAACACGCCCAGCAGGGTCTGTACATCCAGCGGATGGAGCCCGATGGTGGGCTCATCAAAGACAAAAACTGAATCCGCCTGTGTTTTTCCCATCTCACTGGCCAGCTTCAAACGCTGGGCCTCGCCGCCGGACAGTCCCGGTGTTTCTTCACCGAGTGTAAGATACCCAAGCCCCAGGCTTTGGAGTACCCGCAGACGCTGGGACACGGCTTTCATATCCGCACATACTTCCAGGGCGGAATTCACATCCATTGCCATCAGCTCCGGCAAAGAGCTGTTTCTCCCCTGCTTATCTGCGTATCTGATGCGGTATGCCTCCTTTGCATAGCGGGAACCCCGGCAGTCAGGACATGGAACCACAACATCCGGTAGAAACTGTACATCAAGGCTGATGGTGCCGGTACCGTCACAGGTCGGGCAGCGCAGTCTTCCTGTATTATAAGAAAAATCTCCGGCTTTATATCCGGTTTTCTTTGCTTCCTCTGTCTTTGCATAGGTTTTCCGCAGCTCATCATGTACATTTGCATAAGTGGCAACCGTAGAGCGGACATTGATTCCGATAGGGGCCGCATCGATCAGCTTCACATGTTCAATCCCCTTTGCTTCCAACCTTCGCACATGGTCAGGCGGCTTCTTATTGATCAGAGCTTCCAGTCCGGGAACAAGGCTTTCCAAAATCAGCGTTGTTTTTCCGGAGCCGGACACACCGGTGACCACTGTAAGCCTTCCTTTCGGAATATCTGTTTCCAGCGGTTTGACCGTATGGATCGCGGAAGTTGCAAGATGAATACATCCTGCCGAAAACAGGGCCAAAGCATCTGCCTGCGCTCTGACATGCATATCCGCTCTGCCGGACAGAAATGCACCGATTGAGGAATCGGTATTCTCTGTAATCTCCGGCACCGTACCCTCGGCGATCACCTGACCGCCGTTAGCACCTGCGCCCGGCCCCATCTCAATAAGCCAGTCCGCTTCCTTTAAAAGCTGTATGTCATGGTCGACCAGCAGAACGGAGTTTCCGTCCGCGATCAGATCACAGATTACCTCATGCAGACCCACAATATTAGATGGATGCAGGCCGATGGATGGCTCGTCCAGCACATATAAAACTCCCGTAGTCCTGTTCCGCACCGCACGGGCAAGCTGCATCCGCTGCCGCTCCCCCGTCGAAAGTGTTGCGGCGGCTCTGTCCAGCGCCAGATAGCCAAGTCCCAGATCTATCAGACGTTTTGCCGCGGTCTGGAAGGATTCACAAATACTAAGCGCCATTGGCCACATTTCTTCCGGGAGGGAAAGGGGGACCTCGTTTACCCAGGCTGCAAGCTGGGTCAAAGTCATCTTACAGGCTTCGTCAAGAGAAATCCCCATCAGTTTCGGCGCTCTGGCCGCTTCTGAGAGACGTGTGCCGCCGCAGCCGGGACAAATTTCCTCTTTCAAAAACTTTTCAACACGCTTCATCCCCTTTTCATCCTTGACCTTGGAAAGCGCATTTTCCACCGTGTAAATTGCATTAAAATAAGTAAAATCCATCTCGCCCGCAGCCCCGCTTGCCCGATTCTGGTAAACCATGTGGTGCTTGACGGCAGGTCCGCCAAAAACAATGTCCTTTTCCTTTTGTGTGAGTTCACAAAAAGGGACATCCGTCCGAACGCCCAAATCCCTTGCTATGTCTTTCATTAATGACCACATCAGCGTCTGCCATGGGAGCACCGCGCCCTCATCTATGGAAAGGGATTCATCCGGTACGAGGGTGGATTCATCCACTGTCCGGACAATGCCCGTCCCTCCGCACATCGGGCAGGCTCCCTGGCTGTTAAAGGCAAGCTCTTCCGCTCCTGGCGCATGGACACGTTCCCCGCAGGTGGGGCAGACCAGCTCCTGCTCTGCTGCCACGGCCAGTGACGGTTTCAGGTAATGCCCGTTGGGGCAGCGATGGCTGGACAGCCTTGAATACATCAGCCGCAGACTGTTAAGAAGCTCTGTGCCTGTGCCAAAGGTACTGCGGATTCCTGGAATCCCCGGACGCTGGTGCAGCGCAAGAGCTGCAGGTACATACAGAACTTCGTCTACCTGTGCTTTCGAAGCCTGCGTCATCCTCCGTCTTGTATAGGTTGAGAGCGCGTCCAGGTAACGCCGGGAGCCTTCCGCATACAGAACACCCAGTGCAAGGGATGATTTGCCGGAACCAGATACACCCGCGATTCCCACAATTTTATTCAGAGGGATATCCACGTCCACATTTTTTAAATTGTGTACCCTTGCTCCCCGTATTTTTATCCTGTCTACCATAATCTGCGTTTTTCCTCCTTGCTGTGTTCCATGAAGACCGCCATGCGGAACCTTTACCGTAAATTTTAACACTTATGCGCGGATATTGCCATCTATCTTGTAATATTCTTAAAGCATCTGCCTTATATCATTCCCTTTGATTTTCCCTTTTCAATTGAAAAAAATCATTTCAAAGTGACTTTTTTCATAAAATTTGTCACTTCAAAATGATTTTTCATATTGGGGAAAGATAAAGCCTCCGGCATTCTTCTAATCATCCCTCTGGCTCCCCCGCACCTTTTCCGTCAAAGTCTCTCCGCCCTGGGCATACCAATCCTCTACAAAGGTATCAAAATAATCAAGGGGCTGGCGTCCCATGATAATCTGTATAAAAGCGTTGCGCTCCAGAGTCTGTAGTGTCTGGGGGATTTCGCCGTCCACATTTCCGAGATACTTTCGCGCAGGAGGCTTATACGCTCCGTCCACAAGCAGGCCTACCGCAGAAATCCTGGATTTATAGGCGGCCCAGTCCTCCACTGTGGGGGCATCTCCTTCTATATAATTCCGGCAGGCGTCATAATAAGATTTCTCAATGGCGCTCAGATCAGACTCCTGCATCTCTCCGGCAAGCGCTCTGCGGATATTTTCCGTAACCTTATAGGTGGCTTCGTTATAATCCACGTTAATGACAAGAGGCCGGGCGGTGGGATCCACGTTTAAGGCAAAATAACTGTTTACCTCCTCCGCGTCCTTTGCCTCGTAGCGGGTGTAATCAAACAATACGTTGATAATCTTCATCACGATCTCCGGATGCTCGTATCCCTTACGCACCACCACGTATTTATTATCACGGAAGGTAGAATACGTATTCCGCTTATTCTGCATACCCGCGGTCAGATAATACGGCTCCCAGTCAGACTCCTCATCTCTGTCGTATTCGTCCATAAGCGGATTATTTGGCGTCCACCAAAGACCGAAAAAGGCACCGCATTTTCCATCTATCACCAAGTCCCGCAGGTTGTTGGGCGCCCGCAGGGCAAAGTTCTGATCAATAATCCCTCTCTCATACAAATCCCGCAGACAGGCAAGCGCATCCTTCGTCTCGTCAGTGAGGGAGCCGTAAATAATATTTCCCTCCTCATCCTCCTGCCATCTCTGAGGGCTGGCGCCAAAGCTGTCAAAAATCGGGTCCACGGAATAACTGCTGCTGGTAGTCCCCACAAGGGCCGTATCGCACACAAGTCCAATGGGCTCCTCTCCCTCCTCTGCTCCCATGCGGTGCTCCATAAAGGACTCCACAATGGCAAAAGCATCCTCGAGGGTTTCCGGCTCTTTTAGACCAAGCTTGTCTATCCAGTCCTTTCTGAGCCATAGCAGACATGGTCCATGGTCAATCACAGTCTCAGGAATTGCCATCAGCCTGCCATCAATCATTCCCGCCTCCAGGAGTTCACCGCCGTAGCTGTCGTACATTTCCTTGATTCTGTCTGAGGCGCAGTTCTCATAAACCTCCGTCAAATCTGCCGCCAGATCATTCTCCACAAGCTCTATCAGACTTTCCCTGTCGGAAATCACAAGCACATCCGGCAGCGTGCGGTCCTTGACAATTACATTCACAAGCTCGCCGTAACGGTCCTCACTCTCCATATAGATATTTTTGTTCTGAATATTCAGCATTTCACGCAGATAACGGGTGTAGGCATTGTCTTCATATGTTTCGCCCGCCGGCAGATTCGAGTTATTCGCACCGCTCATCTGGCCCAGGGTGTAGGTGACAAGCTCCGGATATTTCCCGTAAGGAGTTGTATTGGCCTCGTTCCATGCGCTTTTACTCGCCTGAGCAGATGCCTTCTGCTCCCCGGATTGTTCCTCAGATGATTCATTGTATTGGTTCCCGGCGAGCCCGGCAGCATGCTCCCCGGTGGACTGGACGGATTGCTCCTCATTGAATCCGTCAGATTGCTTCCCAGCCATTCCAACGGCCTGCTCCCCGGCTGACTCAGGAGATTTTCCCTCGGCTACCTTATTGGATTGCTCCCCAGGGGATTGTTCCCCTACGTTTTCGACGAATTGTTCCCCGGCAGCTTCAGCATGCTCCTTCTCCTGCCCGCACCCGGCCCAAGTCAGGGCAACTACCATAGTCATCGCCGCTATAAATACAAACCGCACCACCCTTGACACCTTATTCATCCTTCTCCTTATACTGCTCATCCTTCCGCCTGTCATTCCGCCCATCCTGTCCTTTCGCTTCATAGCATCGGTTCCCCTTTCGGAATCCGCATTTCCACCCTGGTCCCTTCGCCCACCCGGCTGAAAATGCGAATCGCATACTCTTCACCATAAAGAAGGCGGATACGGTCATTGACGTTTTTAAGCCCGTACCCCTCGGCCTGATAAGTCACCAATGTTTCTGCCTCTTTCTGCTCCATGCCCAGGCCATTATCCTCCACGGCCAGCAGCACATCCTCAGCCTCCTGGACAAAAAACAGCCTGAGAACCTTTTCGCCCTCTTCCTTCATATCCAGACCATGCTCCAGCGCATTCTCCACCACCGGCTGAATAATAAGCTTCGGCACCTTTTCATTTTTCACAGACGGATCAATCTCCCAATCCACCTGAAAATCATTGTCATGCATGACTAACTGGATCTGCAGATACGCCTCAATATTTTTAATACAACTCTCCACCGTCACCATATCCTCCCCCTTACTCAGGGCCGTACGGTAAAAGGTGGACAAAGCCAGCGTCACCTTGCTGATTTCCTTTTGATGGCTGCGAATCGCCATCCAATTAATAATAGAAAGAGAATTATACAAAAAATGCGGATTGATCTGCGCTGTCAGGGCTTTCAGCTCAAACTCCTTAAGCGCAATCTTATTCTCATACACCTCATGGATCAATCGGTCAATCTGGTTCATCATCCTGCGGAAGCTGCGGATCAGAAGCCCGATTTCATCCTCCGAATCACTATATACCGTAACCTCCCGGCTGCCGTGATTTACCTGGTCCATATTTTCGGTGAGCTGCTCAATCCTTCTGGTAAACAGCCTGGAAAACGAAAGTCCCAAAAGCAGAATAATCCCCGCACACAGCGCAATCAGCGGAATCTCACTGAGAAGCAGCTGCGAAACCGAAGCCGAAATCACAGACTGCGGTTTATATAGATAAAAGGTCCAACCGCTTTCACTGCTCCTGCTGCTCACATAAGCGAATTTCTCCCGGATATGCTCCAGCACCTCTGCGCTGTCCGATAAGCCGGACAGTTCCCCACCCTTCATATTTTCCAGACGATAAAGCACCTTACCACTGTCGTCTACAATCATCCCCCCGGCCTCTCCCGAGATAATGTTCTGAAAAGGCTGAAATATCTTCTCATAATCCAGAGTCACGCAAAGCGCCGCCTCCAGCTCCTGACCGCTGAAAATCTTCCGCACAGCAGCAATCTCAGGCCTTTCTTCATCCACCAGCCACTGTACACGCACCTCGTCGTTGAGCTTTTCACTCCACCACTCCTCCTGGATTTCCGAGAGCGGAATCAGTGTATATTCATGCCGCACCTTAATACTGTCAGCAAAAAGCTGAATCTGATGGATTGCGTCATGATACGACTTCGGCACAGTAAGCAAAGGGTCCGCCACCTCCGTATATTTCTCATACGCCAGATAGTTGTCCATATTTTTGTCCTCAATGATCTCCTCAATATCAGGCGCATAGGTGAGATAATTGAGCAGGCTGGTATACACCTCAATCTGGCTGTCGATTCCTTCCCGGGTCTGCTCAAGAATGGAATACATATCCTCCATCTCGTTTTTGCGGATGAGGCTGCTCATACGGCTGTGGCTGTACAGCGCAAGTACCGTCATAGGAACTAAGCTGGCAACCACAAGAAGGATTGTCAGCTTATGACGGTATTTCATATTCTTAATTTTCTTCAGAAGTTTCTTCATCATCCCCGGTTCCTTTCCGGTAGGATTCCGGACTGCTTCCATAATATTCGCGAAAGCTTCGGCAAAAGTACGAGACATTTGCAAATCCCACCTCTTCGCTCACCTGCGCCACCTTCATATTCGTGGTACACAATAGCTCCTTTGCCTTTTCCATACGGAAAACACGGATAAAGCGGTTCAGGTTCATACCGGTTTCTTTCTTAAATATAAAGCTCAAATACCCGGAAGAGAGGTATACCTTCTCCGCCAGCATCTCCAGATTCAAATCATCCCCATAGTGCTGGTAAATATAATTCTTCACCGCAGCCACCTCATCCCGGGACTCACTCATAGAACGCTCCAGGAAGGCTTCGTATTCCCGGATATTTTCCTCCGTAACCTTAATAATCTCACGGATATCATTACAGCTATAAAGCCTGTCAATCTCCTTTTCCAGCCGCCGCTCCTCAGAGAAACGGTTCTCCTGGAAAAGCTCCTGTATCACATTAGAAAACACAAATTTCACATACATGGCAGAAAACTGCGTATTTGCCTGAAACTTATCCGCCAGACAACGGAAATGCTTCCAAAGCTGTTCCGTATCCTTCCGGCTGATATCCTCAGAAATCTTCTGCATAAGCTGGGAATCCTGTACCTCCTTTTCCACAGTCCGGTACTCTTCCTCCTCGCTGGTAAAAACATGGTTCTCCGGATGATAAAATTTCTCCTCCATCTGCTGCTCAAGCTGCCCCATGATTTCCGGCAGACACTCATAACCCTCGAATTTCCGGCTCACAGAAAGGTGGAACCTCACCTCATACTTACGCCTGAGAAACAGATAGATATGCTTTGCCACCAGCACATAGTCACAATACACATCATTAAAAAGCAGCAGCGACTGCCTGGTATTCAGATTCACATAGAAAAACACCCGTCGCAGCTCCTTCTGGATTTCATCCGGCAGCACATCCTGCGCCGTATCAAAAAAGGAACGGTCCGTCTCAATAAGAATCGCACAATGCCAGGAATTCCACTTATCAAGGTCGATCATCTCCCCGGCCTTCTTAAGCACCTCTTCCTTCCCCGAGTACAGATAATTCTGAAGAAAATACTGCTGCAGGAAATTCTTCTCCTTCAGCTCATGGACCTCCTCATTCTTCCTGCGGTCAATCTCCCGCTCCGCCTTACTGACAGTCTCATGAAACTGCTCCGGGTCCACAGGCTTCAGCACATAATCCGTCACCCCATAACGGATAGCCTCCTGGGCAAAGGTGAAATCGTTATATCCGCTGAAAATCACAACCTGCAGATTCTTATTCTCCTCCCGCGCCCTCCGCGCAAGCTCCAGCCCGTCCATATGCGGCATCTTAATATCCGTAAGCAAAAGGTCAATTTCCTCACTACGCAGCACATTCAAGGCCTGCTTCCCATTCGCCGCCTCAAAAATCTCCTGCTCTCCCTCCTCCATAGAAAGAAGGAACTTGATTCCCTCCCGCTCAATCTTCTCATCATCTACGACTAAAACCCTGTACATCGTTTACCTCCCCGCCCTTGACCGCACTCCTTGAGGATTCGAGGGGGCGGGCAATCTCAGAGTTGCAAAAGCCCGAATGCCTTTTCGAGGGGGCAATCTCAGAGTTGCGAAAGCCCGAATGCCCCCTCGAGCTCCCCCTGTTGGGCACGCTTTTTGTTGGCTATTCTAATTTGTTCGTTTTATTTATAGTATTGACGTTATTTTACCATGCCGCACTCCTCACGACAACCTACCTGTTTAAAACACTTCGATAATCTTACTCCCAACCGCAATCTCGGACAAACTATCATATGCGACAGTGATATCCTCAGAACGCTTCGGTCCGTTTCAGCCCCAACCTCAACCTCGGCCAGACCATCATATACGACAGCCTACCTACTTAGAAAGTCTCGGCCCATTTCAGCTCCAACCTCAACTTCGGCCAGACCACCATATACAACAGCCTACCTACTTAGAACGCTTCGGTCCGTTTCAGCTCCAACCTCAACTTCGGCCAGACCATCATATACGACAGCCTACCTACTTAGAAAATCTCGGCCCATTTTAGCTCCAACCTCAACCTCGGCCAGACCACCATATACGACAACCTACCTACTTAGAACGCCTCGGCAATCTTTAAAAAAAGCGCGAAGGGTGCTCGAGGGTCCGGCGCTTCGGACCCTCGTATCATCTCGTATTAACCCTTAACTGCTCCTGCCACCACGCCTTCAATAATATACTTCTGGCAGCAAAGATAGAAGATTACGATAGGGATGATTGACAGGACGAGTACGCCCATCATGGCACCCATGTCAATGGCTCCGTAGCCGCCGCGGAGGTATTGGATGGCGATGGAGATGGTTTTATATTTCTTGATGTCCAGGACCAGGTAGGGGAGGAGGTAGTCGTTCCAGATCCACATGGTTTCCAGGATTGCTACGGTCACGCAGGTGGGCTTCATGATGGGAAGCACTACGCTGAAAAAGGTCTGGATCGGGGTACAGCCGTCGATCATGGCAGCTTCTTCAATCTCCAATGGTATGGACTTTACAAATCCGCTGAACATGAATACGGCCAGCCCGGCTCCGTAGCCGAGGTAGATGATGATCAGGCCCCACGGGGTGTTCAGCTTGAGCATGTTCGCAATTTTTGAAAGGGTGAACATCACCATCTGGAACGGCACCACCATGGAAAAGAGGCACATATAATAAATGGTTCTGGTGGCAGCGTTGATCACGCGGTTGATATACCAGGCGCACATGGAGGTGCACAGAAGAATAGCAGCCACGGAAAATACTGTGATGAATAAGGTCCAGCCAAATACCTCGAAGAACTTGGTTTTCTCAATGCCGTTTATGTAGTTCTGAAATTGAACATACATTTTGTCTGTGGGAATGGCAAAGGGCTTCCTGCTGATGTATGCTTTTTTCTTAAAGGAATTGATGAGAACAAGCGCAATTGGGAAAATATATGCCACGGACAGGATGGAAAAGAGTACGGTCCATGCGCCGCTGTGTTTTAATTTCTTTGTCATTATTGCTGCACCTCCTTACTTCTGGTCAGACGGTTCTGGACAATCGCAATCAGGGCTACCAGGATAAAGAATATCACGGCCTTCGCCTGGCCCACGCCCTCCCAGCCTGTTCTTCCATAGAAAGTATTGAAGATATTCAGAGCGAGCATTTCCGACATATTGGAGGGTTCTCCGTTTGTCAGCGCAAGGTTCTGGTCAAAAAGCTTGAAGGAGTTGGTGAGTGTCAAAAACGTACAGATGGTAATGGACGGCATGACCATAGGAATGATAACATCCTTAAGAAGCTGCTTTCCGTTGGCTCCGTCAATCTTGGCTGCTTCAATCAGGTCGCCGGGAATGTTCTGGATTCCGGCAATATAGATGATCATCATATAACCAATCTGCTGCCAGCACATCAGGATCACAAGCCCCCAGAAGCCATAGGTGGAGGAATAGGTCAGCGTTCTGTTGAACTGCATCAAAATACCGTTGAGCAAAAGCTGCCATACATAACCCAGGATGATACCACCGATCAGGTTCGGCATAAAAAATACTGTACGGAATATATTCGTGCCTTTAATCTTCTTTGTGAGAAGCATTGCCACTGCAAATGCCAGCACATTAATGAGCAGAACGGACATCACCGTGAATGCGGCTGTATACCAGAATGCGTGCAAAAAGGTTCCGTCCTCTGTAAAGGCTTTTACATAATTACTCAATCCCACGAATTTTGCATCTGTCACGGTTGTGAATTTACAAAAGGAAAGATACACGCCCATGATAAACGGCACGATAAATCCGATTGTAAATGCGATCAACGTGGGCAGTACAAAGACTGGAAAATATTTTTTCATTGACTTACCCATTCTCATTCTCCCTTCATTCTTCAAGTACGCCCCGGCGTCCTTGAAACATCTGCTTACAAGAAAAAAGTAAGGGCGGGCGAAGCGCGCCCACCCTTACCATTTTCACTATAGTTTCTTTATTCTGCGTGTGCTGCTGCGTATTCTTTTGCCCAGCCGTCAACAAATGCAGTCTTAACAGCATCCCATTCGCCTGTGCCCTGTGCATACTCAAGCATTGCACTTCCGACCTGGTTTTTCCACTCCTCGGACGGCATGGTGGTAAAGTTCCATGCTACCGGTGTTTTGCCAGCTGCGATGTATTCGTTGGAAGCAGCATCAAGCGGGTTGGCAGATGCATAATTCTCATCAAAGGTCTTGAATGGTGTTACAAAGCCCATATCCTTGCTTAAGGAAGTTCTTCCCTCGTCGCTGGTGATAACCCAGGTTAAGAAATCTAAGGTTGCCTGGATGTCAGCCTCGTCAGCCTTGCTGTTTACACACCAGTAGTTCTCACTGCCTGTGCACAAGCCCTGGTTCTCTTCACCCTCTACTCCGATGTAGATTGGCAGCATTCCAAGGTCTTCGTCTGCAACTTCGTTTTCTTTAATATCATTGTATGCCCATGTTCCGTTCTGATAGAAAACAGCCTCGCCTAAGGAGAATTCAGCGTTAGCATCCTCGCCGGTTTTGCTGGATAACAGAGTCGGTTCGCAGGTAGCGTCTGTGATATAAAGATCAAAAATGTTCTTAAAGTTATCTAAATAGGTTCCCTTGATGGCGTCTGTGGAGCTGATGCCGTCTGCCAAGTACTCGTAGTAAATCGGCAGATTTGCAAGGTGGGTTTTAAATCTCCAGTCACTGGATGAGTCGAAGCCTGCGGATGTGAACGCGCCAACGATTCCCAAATCATCTTTCTTAGCCTGAATGTCGTCTGCAACAGCTTTTAAAGTATCAAAGCTTGTGATTTCATCAGCGGATTTGATGACTGCACCTTCTGTCTCGCAGTATGCGTTGAGAAGAGCTTTGTTGTAGATGATGCCGTATGTCTCGATTACATAAGCGATACCTGCAACCTTGCCGCTCTCATCCTTCAGTGCGAAGTCTTCGCTAGTAAGATTCTTAAAGATTTCACTGTCTTTCAGGTCGTAGCAGTAATCATTCCAGGATGCCAGACCAACCGGTCCGTTTACCTGAAACAGAGTCGGAACCTCGTCCTTAGCCATCTCGGATTTCAGTGTGGACTCATAAGTACCGGAAGCTGCTGTCTGTACCACTACAGGAACGCCTGTCTCCTCGGTGTATTTTTCAGCAAGTGCAACCCACTGGTCTGCCTGCTCCGGCTTAAAGTTCAGATAATAAACAGAACCTTCGGCCTCTGCAGCCATAGCCGGAACTGCCGGAACCATACTTGCTGCCATCACTGCTGCTAAACTTAACGCTGTAATTTTTTTCATCTTCATAGAAATACCCTTCCCTTCTTTAATTGGATTTCGTTATCAAGTGATTTTATTTTAGTTCCGGGAGAGGAATTCCGCCATATAAAAAAATCAAGAAACATGTAAAATTTTCATGATTATAATTCACCTATTTTTATCAGGAAACCTCGTGTGATGCAAAAAACCTTTTTCCCAATAAACAGCCCGCAATCGCTGCCGCCGCTGCTGCCGGGAAAGCCCACACTGCGAATAAAAGTTTTCCCGAAATCTGTGCTACGGACATGAGAGAGCTAAACTGTACATGGTACACCGGCAGCAATCCGATCAGCTTAAACAGCGGTTCCTTTTCCATCACAGAGAAAAGCATAGGAAGTATAAACACAAGCGCTGAGATGATCAATGCCGTAAGCTGGCTTCTGCAAATTGCAGAAACGGCAAGTGTAATTCCAACCGTCATGATCACTCCTGAGAAAATAAGCCCTGCCTGATAGAGAAGCATCGTACCGCAGCTAATATTTAAAGGAATGTAATTATTATAAGAAAGGCTGCTGAAAAGTACACTTGCATCCAATCCCTCCGTACCAAAAACAGCCAGCGCCGCCACAAGATTTCCTGCTGCAAACACTGCCGCAGTCAGAAGTGGAGCGGCGAAGGCGGCTCCGGTCTTGGCGAGGATACATTTGCTGCGCCCGAATCTCGAGGTGAGGATGATATTGTCCACACCCTCATATTCCCCAGCAAAAACAGGCGCAGTCATCACGATAGAGAGCAGGGCAAGCCCCAGCGCCATCCGCACCAAAATTCTGCTTAAATTCAGCCAGCCTTCATTATATCCCACCTGAATCTTCTCATCCCCAAACACATCGGCCACAGTCTTTCCGTTCCATGAACCGTCATCCCGGGCAAACCTGCTGTGTACCGCAGACTGCATGAAGCTGGTTCCCACATAGGCCACGCTCAGCCCGCCCCACATCTGAAGCTGCTCCTTCGTCGGCTTAAAATCGATAAGCATCTGCTGGACCTTAGCATCGTCCAATACACCCTCATATTTTCCGGCTAATTCCTGCTCGTATTTTATGTCCGCCATATTTAGAGACAGAAAACCGCTCACATTGACGCACACCAAAAGAAGGATTCCCACCAGCACCAACCTCCTGGAAAAGATTTTCTTTAATTCAAATTTCAAAAGCTGTCTCATCTCTCTTCTCCTCCTTAAAATAATTCAGGTACAAATCCTCCAGATTAGGCTGTACTGTTTTGGCGCCGTCAAGCGGTTTTTGTGGGGAAATAATACGCAGAACCGTATTCCCATCCTCCGTATTTCTCATATTACTCACAGGATATTTCACCGCCAGTTTTTCGGCCTGAACCGTGGGCAAGGTACATTCCCAGACCTTGCCGAGCATTTCAGCGGTAATCTCTCCGGTGCATCCGGTTTTCAGAAGTCTGCCGTTCTTCATCATCATGATTTCCCCTGCAATAAACTCGATATCCGACACGATATGTGTGGATAGAATCACTATCCTGTTCTTGGAAAATGCGCTGATCAAATTGCGGAAGCGTATACGTTCCCTGGGGTCCAGCCCGGCGGTGGGTTCGTCGAGAATGAGGATGCCGGGATTGTTAAGCATAGCCTGGGCAATTCCCAAACGTTGCTTCATACCACCGGAAAAAGTTTTTATTTTCTGCTTCTGCTCCTTTTCAAGACCAACCTCCCGCAACAGCAGCCTTGACCTCTTCCCGGCATTTTTCGCTTCTATGCCTTTCAATGCACATACATAAAGCAAAAAATCAAGGGCTGTAAAATCCGGATAGAACGCGCAATTCTGCGGAAGATATCCCAGCAGAGCGCAATATTCCTCTCCCATCCCGGAAACCTCCTGGCCATCAAGTGTGATTTTGCCTGCGGTAGGTCTTTGGATACCGCAGATTAAGCGCATCAAGGTCGTTTTCCCCGCCCCATTAGCTCCCAGCAGCCCGTATACACCATTTTCTACCGTAAAGCTCATATGGTCCACCGCCGTTTTTGTCCCGTATTTCTTTGTCAAATTATGGATTTGCAGTTTCATTTTAAACTCCTTTCTCCTAAAAACAAGAGCCAAAGGGGAAGCGGATATCTGCCTGATAAGGTCAGCTCCTGCGCTCGCACACCTTTGACTCTTATCTCTCATAAGGAGAGTATAGAGAAGAGTTTTCTACTTTTTATCTACAAAACATGATTTTCAAAAAATACCGTCACACTTGCGCCGATGTTTTCATTTTTAATCTGAAGCCAGCCATTGTGATGCTCTGCAAGAATTTTGCAGATGTACAGGCCCAGACCGAAATGCTCGGAGTGTTTTTCCTCTGTATAGTACGGATTTAGCGCATTCTTCAGGCTCTCACCCGAAAAGCCCTCCCCATCGTCCCTGACGCACAATAGCAGACCGTCTTTTGTGCACTCCGGACTTATCTCTGTACTTATCTCTGCACTAATCTTCACAACTTCTTTTGCGTACCGGCAGGCATTTGCCAACAGGTTATCAAACACCTGGGAAATCATTTCCTCATCCACACAGAGCCTTTCTTTTACAATCTGCTTGTCAAAATCCAACCTCAATCTATGCCGGGAGCACACTACCTCTGCAGTATTTTCCAGGACTTCCAATAAATCTGCGGTCTTCAAATCTCTGTACTGCGGCGCCGCGTCCTCGATACGTACAAGCTGACTCATGCTCTCCGCGTACCGCTCCAGACGTTTGATATGTCCTGACATCACTGCCGCAGTCTCCCTTGTCCCTGCATCTCCGGAGCATTGGAGCATTTCACCGTAGCCCTTCAGCACGGTGAGCGGAGTGCGCAGGTCATGGGCAAATGCTGCATTGAGCCTTTTCCTTTCCTCCATCTGTCTCCACATTTCCGAATAATTCCTGGAGAGCGCCGCCCTCATCGTCTCAAAGGAAAGGCACAGTCTGCCCATCTCGTCGTCATTTGTATATTGGAGCGTAAAGTCCAGATCATTGTCCGAGATTTTTTCTGAGGCTTCCGTAAGCAGGGCAAGCGGTTGTTTTAATTTATTTCTGTAAAAAAGCATGGCGGCCAGCAGCACCGACAATGCAGAATAAATCGGGACCGCGAATAAGGGCAGCTTGTCGAATACTTTAAGTAGCATTTCATCACGGGGTGAATAATCCACTCTCTCCTGAATGATACCCACACCACCACCTAGCTGCTGCCCGTGCTCGTCTGTAAGATAATACTGTTTTTTTGATACCTCGTAAGAATCCTGAATGTGGTCGACCGCAATTCTGCAGATACCGGAGGTTGCGATACTCAATCCCAGGGCTGCCAGCGCAAAGAATGTTATATACACAGCAATACTTTTCCGCAGGGAAAGGTTCTTAAAAATCTGTTTTATTTTGCCCATCGGTACCCGCACCCCCATACTGTCTCAATGTAAATATGGTCTGTCAGGGCGGCAAGCTTCGTCCTGATCCTGCGCACATGCTCTGCCACAACGCTGCTGTCTCCCTCGCTGTCATAGCCCCAAATATTTTCATATATCCGTTCTTTGTCAAACACCTGCCCCGCATTCTGGGAAAGCAGCTCCACAATCTCGAACTCCTTTTTCGCCAGAGGTACAGACGTATTGCTGATGTAAACCTGCATTTCTTCATAATCAATGGAAAGCTCGCCGTCAAACTTGATTTTCGTTCCTCCGTATCTTCTTGCCTCCCTGCGCAGGTGCGCGCTGACCCTGGCCTCCAGTTCCGCCATGGAAAAGGGCTTTACAATATAGTCATCTCCGCCCGCCGCAAAACCGCGCACCTTGTCCATATCCTCAATGCGCGCCGTGAGAAAAACAATAGGACACGAAACATAATCTCGGATGCGCCTGCACACCATAAGCCCGTCCATTTTCGGCATATTGATATCAAGAAGGATAATGTCCGGCACACGTTCCGCCTGTTTAAGCGCTGCCTCCCCATCCAAAGCCGTGGCCACCTCATACCCCTTTCCTGTGAAAAACCGCTCCAGCATGGTCACAATATCTTCCTCGTCATCAACGATTAAAATTTTTTCCTTCACACCTGCACCTCCCGTAATTTATTTATGCGTATTTGTTAATCCACATTAGTCAGGCTACATTTGTTAAACCGCATTTATCAGACCGCATTTCTTTCTATGTATTTATCTGCATTCTTTCCTATATGATAACAGATAATATCCAACTTTTTATCTATTAATTCCAAAACACAGTAATCTGTTAATCCTGACATAAATCAAAGACCTCGCCGCAGTTCTCAAATGGAAATATAAGCTGCTCTACCTAAATTGTTACCCGTAAAAAAATAAGTGCCGCAAGCATCACATAGTGAAAATATGATGCCTGAGGCACTTACAAGTTTTAGTTTTCTTTATCTGCCGGATTGTTTTCTTTGGTGCGGGATTTTTCGGTAAACTCTTCTATGGAATCCACATGAGCGGCCAGCCGAAGCCATTTCGATAATATTTCCATGTCTCTCTGGGCAAAAATCTTTCTTCTCAGTTTATTCGAAATTTCGCCATAATCCTGCAGCAATTCCAGAATACCCTCTTTTTTTGCCCGAAGCATACCATTTTCATACCCGTCCTTATAAGCCCCCTTGCGCTCTGATGCGCGCAGCTTCTTCAGTTCTTCCTCTTCATTGTATTCAAATATACTCATGGCAACCACCTCTGCCTTATTTCTGAGAAGAAATTCCTTCAGGATTCCTTGCTCGATACACTCATCTACTGCCTTTGGAACAGCCTCCTCAATGGTACTGGTTTTTACATATCCACGGACAGTTGCTACAAACTGCATATATTCCATCAGAGTCTGGCAGTGTTCCGTAATTTCCAGGTTATATCCCGGATTGATATTCAGCATCGTGACCTTCAGCTCCAACTCAGGCTCGTCATCCGGCACCCTGAACGAATCCGACAGTTTCAGAACCCTGCGCTCCGGCTGTATCCTCTCCCCATTATAAAACACCACAAATCTGGGTGTGGGGATTTCCAACAGTGTAGACGAATAGATAGAATCATCCTGCAATAAGGGCTCCAGCTCCTTGGCAATATAAATCAAATCCCGGAGCGGCATGTTTGGATTGAAAGTGCTCTGGTGCTCATAGAGATTCATATAATCATGGAGAATAAATGCATTATCATTCTTCATGTTCATATAAATGGCATTCTCCAGCGTGACAATCTCCAAATCATCTGGGTTGTCGTAATCCGAATGATTAACTGCGTTATACAGGCTCAGAAGATTTTCTTTTTCCCTGAAAAGCATCCGAAATACGGTGTCTTTGTACGTTCTGTTTGTACGTAATATCATGGTTTCTACCTCCTTGTCGATATGGCGCAGGAGGCCCTTATTCTTTTCGGAAACTCCTGCTTTTTTAAATGGGAATAAAGCATGGATTTTCTGAAATGAATAAGAATAAAAAGATGATACTCTAGAACTTAGATAGAAAATATGCTTTGATTGGATTATAACATGTGGGTAGGGGAACAAGCAATACCTACTTTGCCCTCCTGGCCTCCAGCGCATTTGTGATTTCCCCGCGCAGGCTGTCCAGTTTATAGAAATAGGTGAGCACAGCAATTAATGCACACAGAATGACCGGAATCCAGATAAAGCAGATTTCAATGTAAGAAAGGGCCTTTTCTGTCTGGACTGCATTGGCAACATATCCGCCGTTTTTAAGGAATGCACCGATAATAAAACTGGTTAATCCCATTCCTCCTTTTACAAAGAATCCCTGAAATGCCGCAATCAAGCCTGCCACACTTGCATTCTTCTTATACTCTGAGTAGTCAATCACATCCGGCTGCATGGCAAAGGTAAGACCAAAAATTCCATAAATCCCCAGTCCGGTAATGACCAGTCCGGCCAGCAAACATACTGTATGATTCCGCCCTACATAAATAAGCAGGTCGCCCGCTATGTACACAATAATGCTAAAAAACATCAGACTCCTCTTACTGTACTTCTTTTCCAGGGCAGGGAGCAGAAGGAGCATTGGCAGTCCTGACAGGATTCCCAGAATACCTACAAGGGACAGCCACTCTGACCTTCCCAGGTTATATTTGAAATAGTAAATAACTGTCGTACTTCTCACCACGTAAAGGGAGAAGTATAATAAATTCAGTAAAAACAGTATCCATGCCTGCCCGGTAAGGCCCTTGAAATCCTCTTTCAGCGAAGAATGCTTTTGGTTGACGGTAGGAGAAACCACCTCCTCCGTGCTGGCAAATGTCACAAAAAAGATGAGCATAGCGGCAATCCCATATACCGTCATAGTGATCAGATACCCTTTTGCTTCATTTCCCCTGCCAAAAAAGCGCACCAGCGGCTCCGTAATAGACATTACAACCGCTGTCCCGGCCATTGCACAGACCATTCTTGTGGAAACCAGAACATCCCTTTCATGAATATCGGAGGTAAGCCTTGGCACAATTGTATTAAGCGGTATGTTTACAACCGTATACGCGGTGCAAAGAAGGCAGTACGTCACATATGCCCAGATTAGCTTCCCGCTGCTCCCAAAATCCGGAATATAAAAAGTCAGGAATGTAAAGACCGCAAACGGCACAGCTCCCACCAAAAAGTAAGGCCTGCCCTGCCCCCATTTCGTATTGGTCCGGTCTACGATCAACCCCATTCCTGTATCTGTGAGAGCATCAATAAATTTTGTAACCAACATCATTGTACCGGCTGCTGCCGCCGTGATTCCAAACACATCCGTGTAAAAAACCATAAGATAAGATGCCATAGTGCTGAAAACCAGGTTACATCCAAGATCCCCTATCCCATATCCGATACGTTTCCCCCATTTTCCCATATCCTTCTCCCTTCTCCTGCGTGTTCATTTTTCAATTATAGTGATTTAGGCCGGAAGTCCTGTTTAGAAGCAGGTAAAGGCTCCGTCAATGATAAAGTCCGAACCTGTGGTGAAGGTACTGGTGTCCCCGGCCAGATATACACAGATTGATTCCAGTTCTTCAGGTGTTCCCATTCTTCCCAGAGGGGCCATCGCATTCCACTTCTCAATGAGCGGAATCAAAGCAGGTGATTTTAAAGTCAGTTCTGTGCCGATGTACCCCGGACTGATACTGTTGACACGGACGCCTCGCTTTGCCCATTCGATTGCCAGCGACTTGGTAAGCTGGATCACGCCTGCCTTGGAGGCATTGTACGCACACTGCGGCTGCGGCACATTCACGATGTGGGCGGACATAGAAGCTGTGTTAATAATGGACCCTCCCCCATGTGCCAGCATATATTTTCCTGCTGCAATGTCCGTCAGGAATACCCCATTCAGATTGATGTTAATAACCTTGTTCCACTGCTCATAGGTCATCTCCTCCGCCGAGGCATTGATGCAGATTCCGGCATTGTTATGGCAGAAATCAAGTCCTCCAAGTTCCTTAACCACCTGTACCACCATTGCATCCACCTGATTTTTGTCCGTGCAGTCTGTCTGAATTGCAATTACCTTCCTGCCGGTTTTTTCTGCAAGCTCCTCTGCTGTCTTTTTTGCTTCTGCGTAATCCAAATCCACAATTGCCACATCTGCACCAGCCTCTGCAAATGCCTTTGCGGTGCTCCTTCCGATTCCTCTTGCTGCTCCTGTTACAAATCCCTTTTTCCCGTCCAGTCTCATTTTCTCAATAATACCCATAGCGCTCTCCTTTTCGCATTTCATTTTCTTAATTTATTTTGTAAAATTATTTATCAAATTACAATTACATAATAGCAAGCAGCTATCCTTTCGTCAACATGTAATAATACACAAGATTTTAATCATGAAATCATGCAAATTACCCCGTAGATTTATCATGGCAATCTATGATATAATGTTATTTTACCAAATAATTTTACAAAATAGAGGATTGAATTATGAAAAGCAGCATTACTCCCAATCAAATCAAGCAGAATAACCGCCGGCTTATTTATGATTTTATTTATAAAAACAGAAAGGTTTCCCAACAGGACATTTCCTACAACCTGCGATTGAGCCGTCCCACTGTCACGACAAATCTGGCAGCCATGGAAAATGACGGACTGATTCAAAAAAACGGACAGATTGACACAGAATTTGTGGGAAGAAAAGCCGCTGCCTATTCTATTGTTCCTGATTACCGTATCAGTATCGGAACGGAAATCTTAAAAAAAGAAGTAAAGATGATTGCCGTGAACCTATATGGCGAGAAGATCAGCCGCACGACCTATGGTATTACATTTGAATGCAGCGGCTCCTATTTCAAAACCGTATGTGATAAGATACTTGAATTTATAAATTCACTCGGAACCGCAGATGAACGGATTCTCGGTATCGGATTCGCCATGCAGGGACTGGTAACACCGGATAAACAGACGATATTATACGGCGAAATTTTGTCTTGCACCGGGCTCTCCATCACAGAGTTTTCCCGTCATCTGCCCTACCCCTGCTCCTTTATCCATGATGCAGACAGCGCAGCGGTTTCTGAGTTATGGGCTTCTCCCGAGCTTACCGATGCATTTTATCTCTCATTGAGCAGACATCTTGGAGCCGCCATCATATCGAAGGGCACAATATTATCGGGAAAACACGGTCACAGCTCTACCATCGAACACATACCAATGCAGCCGGACGGTCCCAAATGCTACTGCGGCAGGATAGGCTGCATGGAAACCCTGTTGTCCTTGACATCGCTCCTGAGTGAAGCGGAAACACCCGATTGTTTTTTTGAAAAGGTTCGGCAGAAAGAGCCTTCCGCCTTAAACCGCTGGAATATTTTTCTTACGAACCTGGCAAAGGCCGTCAACATACTCCACCTGGTTTATGACACGGATTTCATCCTTGGAGGATATCTTGCCCAGTATCTGTGCGAAGAAGATATCGCTTTTATTCATGATAAAATCCAGCAGATGACACCGTTTGCAGAAGCCCATGACTTCCTCCTTATAAGCAAAATGCCTAAACACAACATCTCAATCGGCGCGGCACTACCTTATATCCAGACGTTTTTAAACAGCCCTGATATCTAAAAAATGCGGATGGTTTGTCAGTTTATACCACCTAACAAACCATCCGCATTTTATCGTCCAACAACTGTACCGTCTCTGGCGTCCAGAGCATGTTCCATAAAAATCCCATACCGGTGTGAGAATCCCCTGGTTGGCGTTATCTCCGTCCGAAATACACATATATCCAAGCTTTATCCGGTCAACCATTCATACACAAAAGCTCAGAAATCGCAGTATCATCATAGAAAAAGGCCATATGCTTTTTACACACACAGTCTCTTTCATAAACTTTATCTGTTTCTTACTTTCTCCATTAATGCGTCCTGGAGCACCTGAGAAAAATTAATTCCAGCCTTGATTGCCTCTTCGTTTAACCATTCCGGAATACTCAATGTTTTCTTGACAGCTCACGAATTATGCTTGCGGCGATATTCCGCCATATCAAACTCAACAACAACCAGGAATCCATCATCAACCACAATTTAATCCGGTTTTGATGCTTTCAGAATCTCCTCATTTTGTTTCTGCCGGTCTGACAAAACAAGCCGCTTTATGAAATACAGCCGGGAAAAATATGCTTCCCGAATAATTTTTTGATATATTTAAGAAATAAATACTGAACATTTAATATTTTTATCATTTACCCTATGATATAATATTTTCAACTATAAATGAGTAAATCCCAAATATTGCACAAACTAAAGACACCCCCTGCGGAATGATGTATAATTGAAGTACCACCAACAACCTACTCACTCAAACAAGGGGGTGCCTGTTGCAAACAGTATACATCATTCTAACAAAATTTACAATTACTTTAAAACCCTAAATCTCAGTCAGTTTTTATCTGACGTATATCTTACACATTTAATGACCATTATTGTTTCTGTTTTCCTTCGTAGCTATAGAGGAAAAACCATCGATTTTGCTCAAGTAAGCCAGCATCACAGAACAACTACCGCTTATTTTCTCAACCATGGTAAATGGAATGACCTTGCACTGGAGGATACCCTGAAAAGCAGTGTTATTCAGATCATATACCAGGAAGCAAAACGTTCCGGTCAGCCTATCCTTTGTATTGTGGACGATACCATTGCGTCGCATGCCAAGCCCTCGTCACAGGCTGTGCATCCAATCGAAGCTGCGTATTTCCACCAATCCCATTTAAAGGGCTGTCAGGATTATGGACATCAGGTGGTGTCTGTTATGCTTTCCTGCAATGGGATCATTCTGAATTATGCGGTCATCCTGTACGATAAATCAAGATCAAAGATCCAGATCGTACAGGAAATTGCTGAGGAACTTCCCACCGCACCAGTGATCTCTTATTTTCTTTGTGACAGTTGGTATACAACGGCTAAAGTAATGGACAGCTTTATCCGAAAAGGTTTCTACACTATTGGTGCATTAAAGACCAACCGGATCATTTATCCATGTGGGATCCGCCGGAAAGCCAGTGATTTCGCCCTTCATTTAAGAAAAACAGACCGGGACGTCAGCCTCGTGACCGTTGGCGGCCGTAAGTTTTATGTGTATCGATATGAAGGCGGACTTAACGACATTCCTAATGCAGTGGTCATTTTAAGTTATCCAAAAGAAGCCTTTGGAAATCCGAAAGCATTACGGATATTTATATCCACGAATGTAGGATTATCCACACAGGAGATCCTTGATACGTACACAAAACGCTGGCCGATTGAATTATTTTTCCGCCAAAGTAAAGGCAGGCTCGCATTGGATAAGTATCAGATCCGTTCCAGGCAAGGAATCCAAAGGTATTGGCTGATCATGTCACTGGTCCACTATCTATGCTGCATGCATGCAGGAAAATACTGTACATTTGAAGAAGGATATTCCTATATGCAGAAGCAGGTGAAAGAAGAACAGCTGGGAAACCTGTATCAGTTCATTAAAAATGGTGCATCAATTGAGGCTGTAATAAAACTGGTAGGGTAGCTTTGTG
>JNKJ01000051.1 GCA_000702025.1 Blautia schinkii DSM 10518 | reverse complement strand
AATGTCCCTCAAGGGGAGAAAATCTTTGCTTTATATGTGGAATAAGCAGGAGAGGAAGTGTCCGATATGTGGGCAAGAGATTACTGCTGAAACACAATGGAATGTACGAGAAAAGAAAGTAAGCGGTCAGACTGTCCGTTATCTTGTGCATGATAAGTGTTACAAACAAAACCGTTAGTTGACTAGCCGGCATCTATATTGGTAGATGCTTTGAATTGCTTGAGCCGTGTGAGGGGAAACTCTCACGCACGGTTCTTAGAGGGGAAGGCGGTAGTAATACCGCTGACCTACTCGACCGGCCTGCGGATATTGAACAGCGGGAGGGCCGTATTCTGCGTCAGGGCAATCTGAACAAGGTTGTAAAGATTTTCAAGTATGTGACGGAAAACACCTTTGACGCTTACAACTGGAGTATTTTGGAGAACAAGCAGAAGTTTATCGGCCAGCTTATGAGCGGTAAAAATCCCTCCCGCTCATGTGATGATGTAGATGAAGCCGCTCTGTCCTATGCAGAAGTCAAAGCTCTGGCTTCCGGCGACCCGCGCATTATCGAGATGACCGATTTGGACAGCCAGGTAACAAAGCTGAAGCTGTTGAAAGCCAACCATGAGGGCCAGCGGTATATGCTGGAAGATCGGCTGATTCAATTTTACCCCCAGGCTATCAAACGCAGGCAGGAACAGATCAAGGGCCTGGAAGAAGATATTGCTCATTTGCAGGCCCACCCCCAGGATAAGGAACACTTCTCCATTACCCTGTCCGGGGAGATTTACACAGAGCGTAAAGCGGCAGGCCAGGCAATCATTGACACCTGCACACAAATGAAAAACGTATCGGAACGAATTAACCTGGGAGAATACCGGGGCTTCCCGCTGACCCTGTGGGCTGACACAAAGACACAGAAATTTCAGGTGACGATGAAGCACAGCCTTTCCCATACCATTGAATTAGGCAGCGACCCCGTGGGGAATATGGCCCGTTTGGACAATGCCCTGAACGTAATGGCGGAAAATCTTGAGGAACACAGGGCGAACCTGGAAAACCTGACCGCGCAGATGGAAGAAGCAAAGATTGAGGTACAGCGGTCATTCCCCCAGGAGCAGGAACTTTCAGAGAAATCAGAACGGCTGAATGTGCTGCGGATCGCGCTGAACATGGACGGAAAATCAACAGGCAAGCGCCAGCGGGAAACAGAAGAATTGGACAGTGACACCCAGGGAAGCCAGCCCTCCATTAAGGGTATGCTCAAACGCCTGGGCGTGGAATCAGCGGCTACGGCTTCCTCTCACAAAAAGGGAAAAGATATAGAGGTAGCACTCTAATGAAACCCACAATACTGCTTGTCGAATAGGCCAGCTATACAGTAAGAAAAAATCAGATACAGGGCCGGTAAAGCCGCACTGTGGTTTTACCGCCTTGTTTACCCAAAAGCAAAAGCCGGAATCAACGTCAAGGGCGTGCTGTGGCACGTTAATTTTACCCTTGATGTTGATTCCGGCTTTTGCTATGTCTTGTTCTGCCATAGACCCACGGCACGGTTGCCAAGCTGGAAGCCATGACTGACGCGGAATTTGCAGAGCAGCGGTTTACATTTACGGACGAATAACCTGACATTAAGGAACGCCGGGCGCGGTGGCCTATGGGCCGCTGCGTCCGGCGTTCCTTTGATATGTCCTTTATTTGATAATCATTAAAGCAAAATCCAATAGTAGTTTTCCTCCATAAAACAGAATAATAATTCCACATATAATGTTAATTACCCTTAGAACCTTAGAATTAAATTTACTGCTAAAAATAGAAATTATCAAGGTCAGTCCGGTAAACCAAAGACAAGACGCGGAGGCTACGCCGGTAATAAAAGGAATGGATTGCGCTCCCTGCAAAGTTACATGGAACGCGCCCAACATCATAGTTCCATCAATGACCGCCTGCGGATTGAACCATGTTACCACACACGCGGAAGATATTGTTTTTTGTACTGATAGAGCTGATTTTGTTGTGTCTATTTCTTCAACTTTTGCCTTTAATAAGCCAATTCCAATGTAAATGACAATAATACTGCCGACCAGCAAAATCACCATTTGTAGCCATTCGTAACGCTGCATGATGGCTCCAATACCAAAAAAGCAGGCCAGAGCCAGCGTCACATCAAAGAAAATCACAATTAGAGCTGTCAGTAAGGCACGGCGACGTGTATGTGTTAATGCTGCATTGATTACAAATAAATTTTGTAACCCAATAGGTGCAACATAAGCCAAGCCCATTGTCAGCCCTTGAATAAAATACCCCATTTTTTCACTTCCTTATGTATGCCGGGCGCGGTGGCCGATGGGCCGTTGCGTCCGGCGTTCTTTTGTATATATCTTATCTGTCTGATATACGAGATAGGAATATATTTAAGGGAAATACTCCTTATACACTTCTGCCGCTGAATCGTTCCAATCCGCAGGTATTGAGATAGTGGTATCGGAAAGTACCTTATAGGGAATATTGTTATCTTCAAGTGCTGTTTCAAACAATTCAATATCCGCACTATCCGAAAACAGATAGTTATTATTTTTCATTTTCTCTGATACATGAGGCGTTATTACAATTCCTATAATATATCCAATTACACAGATAGCAATAAATGTACTGGATAACCAAAACATAATATTGATAATATTTAGATGGAACTTTTCTTTTAATCTTTCACACATATTTTCTCCTGACTTTTTCTACTGTAAATTTGCCTGATATGCAGGATATGAATATAACTGTTCTATTTCGCCATTACCGCCATACACCACATAAGTGATTGCTGTATTCTTATCTTTCGGCACAGTTTGTTGCAGCGTTTGGGTGATTGCATTTGCATATTTCACACCCGTTAAAAGCATAAACGCAAAAGCTGTTGATAGTAATAAAATCTTGATGTGCTTATTCATATTTTTTCACTCCTTTATTTTATGATCATCAATAATAGTTTTCTCAATATTGCAAAAACGAGAGCCACTATCACCATTAGTAAAAGTAAATTGAACCGTTTATGTAGCTGGAATATCAAAATCAGGGAAAAGGTTAGAAAGGCCAGTCCAACATATGCACATGTACTATACTTTTTATAATCGTACTTTTTCCTGTTTCGCCTTATCAAATGGAATATTCCATAAATAGAAAAAATAACCCCCACAACTAACAATAGAATCTCTGCTATCATCTTAATATCTTCCACCTCTTTATCAATAATTTCTTGCTCGCAGGTGCAGCCCCATCATTATGATAAAACCAAGTCCCAGCACTACATATGTCCAGACCATATCATGTTCTGTTAGTATAAAGGCCAGCAGACAAAACACACCGGCCCAAAATGCAGAAAGCATAACACCGATGATCCAGAACCCTACACTGGTAGTTTGGAGCTTGAACAACAGGCCAAACAACGCAAGGCCGATAAGCAGACACAGCGCCGTGTGAAAACCTAATATTTGATTACATATTATTCCTACTATCACTGAAAAGAGAATACTGTCAAACAAAATGATATGTCCAAAGAACAGGCCAATGACAGTAAATATCAGACCGACAAACAATCCTATCGCCACAGCCATACCATATGAAAAAATTGCTACCATTTTTCGCCTCCTTTCCGTGACCGCCTTAATCAGATGATTTCTGATATAAGTTCAATAAGCATATGTAAAAATGATAGCACGCTTTTTTTCGTTAATCAATTTCGGTATTGTATGGACGACAATTTTTCGGGGCATGAGAACCAATGATTTAGCTCTCATGCCCCGATTTTCTGCGCCCGTTTCTACGCATTTAGACCGTCAGTTCCGCAGGTATTTGATAATTCATTCAGCCACCCCACCGACCGCCTTTGAAAAGCCCTGATTTCAGGGGATTTTTAAGGCCCTAAATGCGTAGACAGCAGGTGTTTCATAGATAATATTCTAACCGTTCAATTCAGGATAGCTTGTATAGTTTTTATAAGTGTCTCGTTTTCCTCATGTAAACGAACCGCTATACGGCAATATTCAGGCCCCAAACCATAAAAGCAAGAACAATCCCGCGTTTTAATTCCTCTTTCTAAAAGTTTTTGTCTCAAATTTAGTTGTCGTGATCGCAGTAGTAGAAAGTTTCCCCATGACGGCCACACTTCAACTTTAAGTGTAAGGAGCTGTGAAAGCAGCCAGTCCCGTTCTCTGTCTAAAAAACTGTAAGTCGTTTGCATATAGTGTTTATCCATAAGCGCACATATTCCAGCGAATTGAGCTGGAACAGAAACACCGTAGCTTTGACCCTGTGATTTCATTTTTTCAAGTAAAGCATGATTGCCCGAAATACAGAAACCAAGACGAAAGCCTGCCAAAGAATAGGTTTTTGTAAATGCGTCGATAACAACTAGATTCAATGAATCCGCCGCTTTTTGTTTTAGTGAATACTTTTTCCATTCCTGTATAAATTCAATGAAACATTCATCTACAATCGCAAGAACATTTTTCATTTGGCACATTTCTATGATCTCGCCCAAAAGCTGCGGACTAACAAGACTGCCCGTAGGATTGTTCGGATTGCAAAGAAAAATTACATCTAAATCCTCTTTGATAAAATCCAATATGTCACTGTTAAGTTCAAAATCGTTTCGGGGATTTAGTTGGTAATGAGATACCTTACAGCCTACTAACTCCAACGCGCGATTGTATTCCTCAAAAGTCGGTTCAATTATAAGGGCGCTTAAAGGCTTCAATGCAAAGACCAGCCGATAAAGTAAATCATCTGCACCATTACCGCAAAGTAAGCTGCTTGAGGGAATTTTATATTTTCCTGCTAAAGCAGCAACCAGTGTTTTACAATCTGTATCTGGATAGAAACCGACAACATTTATCATGTGTGAAATATTTTTACTAACGGTATCTGGTATGCCCAATGAATTTGTATTTACCGAAAAATCGAGGTAATCACTATTTGAATTTTCGGTAATAGATAGCCATAAATTTTCTTTGATATTCATTTTCAATCCTTGCTTTCAACTGTTGATAACGTAAAAACATATAAAAAAGAGTATCATAATATCATGGACAGTTCAAGTTTATAATTATATGGATAACAATTATCTGGGACAAGGAGCCGAACTATTCGCTCACATGTCCCGGATTTTTGATTTTTTCTACTCCTTTAGGCGGGCGTTTCCGCAGATGTTTGATAATTCATTCAGCCACCCCGCCGACCGCCTTTGAAAAGCCCTGATTTCATGGGATTTTTAAGGCCCTAAATGCGTAGACAACAGGTATCTTTTCCGCTGCCGTTCCGCTTCCTTGCGGTGGCGTTGCCGTTTGGCACAGGCCGGGCAATACTTCGCCCGGTTGGACTTCGGCGTGAACGCAGCCCCGCACTCGCAGCAGCGTTTCATTCCGTCCCGTTCCAGCTCGGCGCACAGGGCTGTGTCCAGCGGGAGGACAGCGGCCCGGAACCACCTGCACAACAACGAATAGGAAATGCTCTGCACACAGACACATTCTTCCCCATCGTCCAGCAGGAGGCAATTTCCACAGTCATAGTTGCAGCACTCCCGCACCAGCTTCCGGGCCTTGCGGTACTGCGGGTAATTCATTTTCGGAATACTCATAGTTCTTGCGTCCTTTCCTTTTCTGGTGTCACCCGCAAAATTCCGTCCACATTCTGCTTGATGATCCCGTATTCTTTCAGCTCCTTTTTCACTTCGCCGTACTTCTCATACAGCCGTTCCTTTTCCCCGGACAACCGTGTGTATTCAGTTTTGAGCGCCGCCAGATTGGGGAGCTTCGTCACACCGGTTTCCTTTAAGGCCCGCGCCGCCGCTTCATACAAAATCAGGCTGCTTTCGTGTTCCTGACGGAAACTGTCCTTATCCTTTGCCCTGCGGTACTGCGCTGCGATAGACCGCGTCTGTTTGTATGTGGTGACGTTCTTAATCAACACCGCCATATCTGCAAGGCGCTGTTCCACAGTTTTCAGCGCGGCGGCAGCTTCCTCATTCGCGGCGGCAATCTCGGAAACCTTGCTTTCCAGATCGGCATAAGTATCAATCTTGTGTTCCGTGATAAAGTTTAATGTTTTAGCGGCCTGTTTGAGATTGTGGAGCTTCGCCCACCGTTCATAGCCTGCCGACTGCTGGGCCTTGATACTGTTTTGAATGTCAATCAGGAGAGAAATGCCCTGTGCCTGCTTCGGCTTATGAAGTACGGGCCTGCCTTTGATCCGCCCGGTTATGGCGTCCTCGGTGTAGGCTTCCCCCAAGGTTTTACAGCGTGTAAACCGTTCCTGTCCCTGCGCCCGGAATGAGATATATTTTCCGCGCTTAATCTCGTAGCCCTGTGCCTCCATGCGCCGCAGGAAGTCGTCAAAATCAGAGGACAGCGGAATGACGGAATCCATGACAGCTTTCAGCTTTGCTTTCCAGCTCGTTCCTTTGCGCTGGGCGTCCCACTCGGCGTAAGTCTTTCCTTTATCCCGGCCCGGCTTCACAACGGACAATCCGTTTTCCTTACACAGCCTGTCATTGGTTCGCCGGATAAAGGCATAGCTCTGTTTGTTGGAAATATATTTTCGCTGGTTCACCATATCCACAGCACAGAAAACAATGTGGTTGTGAATATGGCCCTTGTCAATATGTGTTGTCAGGACGTAGGGGTATTTCCCTTGCAGCACTTCATCGGCAAGCTGCCGCCCGATCTCATGAGCCTGTTCCGGCGTAGTTTCTCCCGGCTCAAATGCCTGCACAAGATGGTGTGCCAGATTATTACCTTTTTGAATGGCCTGTGACAGCAGCATTTCAAATTCAATATCCGCCGTTTCGTAAGCGCAGGCGTAAGAGGACACCAGCAGCTTGTCGTCCGTCTTGTCCGGATTCTCAATGTAATCGAGGGCCTTTTTCAGCGTGCTTTTAATAGGCCATATCTTTGTAATTGCCATATTTCCGCCAACGCCCCCTTTATGTCCTCCACGTCCTGCGCGTACACTGTACCCGTGGAGTTGATCCGCTTCGCAATCTGGTTGACGTTGACGCCAATCTTTTGCAGCTCTGCGGTCTGCGCCCGAATGTCGCTGTGGTCTACGTTGATGATGTAGCCGTCAATCAGCATTTTCCGGGCGTAGGCCGAAAAGTTTTTCGTGTGGAGCTGTGCCATCTTCTTTTCAATCAATTCCCGTTCTTCTGCTGTCACGGGGACGCGCAGCACAATAGGCCGTTTCCGGTTCGCCATGATGTTTCACCGTCCTTTCTTTCACAGGGGTTTGGGGATTTCCCCAACAAGCAGAAACGGACGCGGCCCGGCAGGGACGGGCGGGCCGTTTACCGGGAGTGTGGCTACACTCCCTATGCTTGCTACGTTACTGTTTCTACGTCTATAAGGCGTTTCCGCCATAAAAAAATGCCCGCAAAATGCAGGCAGAAAGTGATAAGAACGCAAAAAAATAGAGAACGCTTTTCACGTCCTCTACTCTTTGATTTTAATAGCCCCGTCAATGGCTCCCTCAATAATCGGCAAATACGGTTCGGGACACAGCTTTAATTTGTGGCCGACCCTCTGGCGCTGTTCGCTGCCCTCTGGTTCTGCTTCCGGGTGGAAGTAGCGTTCTATGGGGAGTTTGCATATCCTCGCCAGCTCATAAAGTACCGGAACGCTGGGAAGATCGCCGCTGTTTTCTATATTTGCAAGATACCGGGGATCAATGCTGACTTGTTCAGCCAATGCCCTGCGGGACAATCCCAATGCTTTCCGCGCTTCTTTAATGTCCGCTCCAAGCGTTTCAAAACCGGGATATTCTGTTCCTTTCGCCATATCGTTTCACCCCTTTACATTGTATAGTTCATACTATGTGCAGGGAATGATGTAATATGCGCTCTTATTGCAGTTTATAATTCATTGTTTGCACAATGTTGACATACAAAAAAAGTTATGGTATCATAAGCACGTATTGAAAGGACAATAAACCATGACTACATTTAATAAAAATCACCCAAAGAACAAAATCAGCTCTGTACAATTTAAGCCGATGAAGCATTGTGCAGAGCGTTATAAGATAGTATTATAAATTCATCGGAGAATAGTGAAATAGACAGGTGCCAAGAGGTGCCTTGTTTTTCACATATTTTCTGATGTTATTTAATACTCTAAAAGGCTATGGATATTGCTTTGTCCATAGCCTTTTGTTGTTATGGGGAATATAGTTTTTCTTATTTAGCAGAAGGCTGATACGGTTTCGTATCAACGCTTTCTGCTTTTTTATTTTGCGAAAATGAAAGGACAGTTAAATTTATGAGTTTATTAGAAATTACAGGTTTATCTCACTCGTTTGGCGATAATCTACTTTACAAAGATTCAGAGTTATCACTAAACAAAGGTGAACATATCGGCGTTGTAGGGCAGAATGGAACAGGCAAAAGTACGCTTATCAAAATCTGTACCGAGCAGGTTATTCCTGACACTGGGCGAATTATTTGGCAACCGAATATCACCATAGGCTATTTAGATCAGTACGCCCAAATAGACGCTGGTATGACAATGAAAGCCTTTTTGAAATCTGCATTTTCAGATTTATATTCAATAGAAAAAATGATGAACCAGCTATATGAGCAAGCTACTGATAATAATATAGCCGGTTTAGAGCTTGCAGCACATTATCAAGAAAAACTGGAATTGAGTGATTTTTATTTGATTGATACTCATATCGAACAGGTTACGTCCGGTTTAGGTTTGCTCGCGATTGGTTTGGAAAGACCGATTGAACACATGAGCGGCGGCCAGCGGGCAAAAGTAATTCTGGCAAAACTTCTTCTTGAAAAACCAGATATTTTACTGCTTGACGAACCAACAAATTTTTTGGACAAGGAACATATTACATGGCTGGCTGACTATCTATCAAACCTTGAAAATGCGTTTCTTGTAGTTTCACACGACTTTGGTTTTCTTGATAAGATTTCAAATCGTATCTGCGATATAGACAACAACAAAATCACGAAGTATTATGGCACCTACTCGGAATTTTTAAGAAAAAAAACTCTCTTGCGTGAAGATTATGTTCGCCAATATTCTGCCCAGCAAAAGGAAATTAAAAAAACCGAGGATTTTATTCAAAAGTACAAGGCAGGACGAAAAGCGAAAATGGCTAGGGGGCGACAAAAACAGTTAGATCGCCTGGACAGAATGGAGGCTTTGGACGAAAAGGAAATTAAACCAGTCTTTCGTTTTTCAAAATTACCTCTGACTGATACAACGCATTTGATGGTTAGACATTTATCAGTTGGGTATCAATACCCCGTTTTATCGGATATTTATTTTACAATCAAAGGAGGGCAAAAGGTTGTTATTACGGGCTTTAATGGGATTGGAAAATCAACATTGTTAAAAACGCTTATAGGGCAAATCCCTATTTTGCAGGGCGAATTTTCAGTTTCCGAACAAGTGACTATTGGATATTTTGAACAGGATTTAGTGTGGGCAGATGGAACAATGACCCCTCTCCAAATTATTTCCAATGCTTATCCAGATTTGCCAATAAAGGAAGTCCGAAAACATCTTGCACAATGTGGCGTTTCAAGCAAACATGCTATGCAGCAAATTGATACATTGAGTGGGGGAGAGCAGGCAAAAGTGAAGATGTGTTTACTTACCATGTACCCTTGCAATTTTTTGATTTTGGACGAGCCGACAAATCACCTTGATATGCAAGCAAAAGACGCTTTACGAGCGGCTTTGCAAGAATTTTCTGGAACAGTTCTTTTGGTTTCACACGAAGAAGCTTTTTATCGGGATTGGGCACAGCGTGTAATCCATATAGAGAAAGCTATGAAGAAATGAAGTGCTATAGTTTATACACGCAAGGAAGCGGCGTATTCGTTAAGAAACGCCGCTTCTTTGCGTTCAAACGAATTTATCTAAATGATAAATTCCTCCCGCTGGATCACCGTCTGATTTTCCTTTATAAGCGTTTGAATAATCTGCAAACCATTTTCCAGGTCGGCCATTGTCCGGGGAGAACAGGTAGCCAGCCGGATCGCGGCAAATTGGGCGGTGTTCCCCACCGCAAAACGGTCTGAACACAATATCTTTACGCCGTGGTTCTTTGCCTGCACTTCAAAGTTGTAGCCGTTACAGCCTGTGGGGAGAGGAAGCCATTGAAAGAAGCTGTACGGATTTGTTGGCGGCTGTTCTGGAAAGTATCTGGCATACAGGCGGTTGCGTTCCTCTGACAGCATACACTTCTTGTCGATGATCTCCCGCGCGGCCCCGCCTGCAATCAACTCACTTGCTATTTCCGCATTGAGCAGCGGGATTTTCAGGTTGATGTTATTGGCCGTGTTCAAAAAGGTTTTCTGGAAGCGGTGCGGAAACACCAGATAAGCGATCCGCAGCCCGGCAGACAGGGACTTTGAAATTCCATGCAGGTAAATGGTGTTCGCCGGAATTATGGTTGCCATCGGCGGGATTTTATCGTCCGCAATAAAGCCGTAGGTATCATCTTCAATCAAAACCATGTCCTGACTGCTTATTATCTGGCTGATTGCTTTCCGACGCTCTGACGGCATGGTGATCCCCGTGGGATTTGTGCAGGAGGGCATTAAATAAATCCCCTTTATCTCATGCAGCTTCCTCTGTTTTTCCAGCGCGTCCGGCAGCATACCCTGTCCGTCGGCCTCTATCGGTATCAACTGGATATTAAGCTGCTTTGCAAGAGTGATGAAATTGGGATAAGTATAGGTATCCGTGGCAATCTTATCCCCGGCCCGAAACAGGGAAAGAAGCGCAATCGCCAGTGCATTTTGTGTGCCTGACGATAAAATAATATCCTCCATAGCGGCATTGATCTGGAACTCGGCAAGCCATTTCTGTGCAACCTGTTTATGGTGGGCTGTCCCCAAGGTAAAGCTAAACTCAAACAGCTTTTCCGACTTCGGGCCTTGCAGGATTGCCCGTGCGGTATCGGCCACAATGGAATTGAACTGATAGTAGGGCTTGATGGGGCCAAGGTCTATGTACTCCGCTTCCTCCTGTGTGTCTGGATTCGGCAGGGCCGCATTGGGGGAAACATACGTCCCACTCCCCACCGCCGCATAGATTAAGCCCTTTGTTTCGCACAGCTTAAAAGCGCGGGTGATGGTACTTAAATTCACGTCCAGAAAGTCCGCTAATTCCCGCTGCGGCGGCAGCTTTGTTTTGGGCGGAAGCCTCCCGCTTAAAATGTCCTGTTCCAGAAGCTCCGAAAGGGAGATATACATTGGAAATTTTAACAGGGCCTTGCTCGGCTTCCACGTCAAAGGATAATCTTCAAATGAGTTTACAGGCATAGCGCACCTCCTTAAAACATTGTCTTGCATACAATTCTACTATTGAAACCGTACAAAGTCAATGTTACTGTTATAATTGTTATAATTATATGCAACGCAAGGAGGTAAGAACATGGAGCAGACAATCAGGGAGCAGCTTCTTCACATGTTGGAGAACAATAGTAAACTGACAGAACATGAAATTGCAATTATGCTGGGGATTTCGGAAGAAGAAGTCCACAGGGAAATAGCCGGTCTGGAAAAAGCGCATGTGATCTGTGGCTACCATACATTGATTGACTGGAACAAAGTCAATGACGATGATGTAACCGCTTTGGTAGAGCTGCGCGTTACGCCGCAGGGCGGCGAGGGGTATCAAAAGCTGGCAGAGAAAATCAATGCCTATCCGCAGGTAGTGACGCTGTACTTAATGTCCGGGGCCTATGATTTCCTTGTCATGGTAAAGGGGAAAACATTGAAAGAAATATCCCTTTTCGTGTCTGGAAAGCTGGCCTCCATTGAGGAAGTCCAGAGTACCACCACCCATTTCACGCTGACAAAATTTAAGGAACTGGGCGTGAGCTTTGAGGTAAAGCAGACGGACGAAAGAATGGTGGTGACGCCATGAGAGAAAAGCTGTCACAAAAAGTATTGAACTTAAAATCTTCCGGCATACGGGCCTTTTTTGATATGGCAAACGAAATTCCAGATGTGATTTCCCTCGGCGTCGGGGAACCGGACTTTGATACCCCGTGGCATATCCGGGAGGCAGGCATACAGGCGTTGCAGTCCGGCAAAACTTTTTACACGTCCAATGCGGGGCTGCAAGAACTTAGGGCTGCAATCAGCGGCTATACCAAGCGGAAAACCGGGCTTACTTACAATCCTGATAACCAGATCATTGTCACGGTTGGCGGCAGCGAGGCCATTGACCTTGCGCTGCGGGCGCTGCTTAATGCAGGGGACGAAGTGATCTATCTGGAACCGGGCTTTGTTTCCTATTACCCCTGTATCAAGCTGGCTGACGGCGTTCCCGTCCCGATCCGGCTGACAGAGGAAAACCGGTTCCGTCTGAAGCCGGAGCAGTTGGAGGCGGCGGTTACACCCAAAAGCAAGGTGCTGATCCTGTCATACCCCAACAATCCGACCGGGGCCGTGATGGAAAAAGAGGATTTGGAAGCCCTGTTACCCGTCATTCAGAAACACGATTTGATTGTCATATCCGATGAAATATACGGGGAGCTTACCTACGGCGTGAAGCATTGTAGTATCGCCGGATTGCCCGGCATGGAACAACGAACCATAATTATCAACGGTTTTTCCAAGAGCTTTGCCATGACCGGCTGGCGGCTGGGGTACGCGCTGGGGAACCATGAGATTATCGAACAGATGGTAAAAATCCATCAGTTTGCGGTAATGTGTGCGCCTACCATCAGCCAGTATGCGGCTATCGAGGCGATGAAACAGGGGGACGGGGATATAGAAGCCATGCGTGAATCCTACGACCGGAGAAGAAAATTCCTCTACCATGAGCTGCAAAGGCTGGGCCTGCCCTGTTTTGAACCGCAGGGGGCATTTTATATGTTCCCCAATATCCGGGAGTTTGGTTTATCCAGCGGCGAATTTGCATTGAAGCTGTTGAAAGAGGAAAAGGTGGCGGTTGTCCCCGGAGATTCCTTTGGTGAGTGTGGGGAGGGCTTTGTACGGATTTCCTATGCGGCTTCCCTGCAAAACCTGAAAGAAGCTGTCAACCGGATTTCCCGGTTCCTGTCCCGTTACCGGACTTAGAAAGGGGCTGCTTATGAAAACGTGGGAAAAGAATATCCGCCAAGTGCTTCCTTACATACCGGGGGAACAGCCCAAACAGGCGGACATCATCAAATTGAATACAAATGAGAATCCCTACCCGCCCTCTCCCCGTGTGGCCGAAACGCTGGAACAATTCCAGACAAAAGAACTCCGGCTATATCCCGACCCGGATTCTAATATTCTGGTGGAGGCCCTTGCGGATTTCTACCAGATTGACCGCAGCCGGATATTTGTAGGTGTTGGCTCTGACGATGTGCTGGCCGTATCATTTCTGACCTTTTTTAATTCCGGGAAACCTGTGCTGTTCCCGGATATTACCTATTCCTTTTATGACGTGTGGGCGCGGCTGTTTCAGATACCGTTTGAGCAGATTCCCTTAGACGGTGAATTTCAGATCAGGAAAAGTGATTATTTCCGGGAGAACGGAGGCGTAGTCTTTCCTAACCCCAACGCCCCCACAGGGATATTGATGGACTTACCGGAGATAGAGGATATTATCAGCCACAATCAGGACGTGGTGGTGATCGTGGACGAGGCTTATATTGATTTCGGCGGCATATCCGCGTTCCCGCTGCTGGATAAATACGATAACCTGCTGATTATCCAGACCTTTTCAAAATCCCGCGCCCTTGCCGGCCTGCGTGTCGGCTATGCGTTTGGAAGCCCGCCGCTTATCAGCTACTTAAACGATGTCAGGAACTCCTTTAACTCTTACACCATGAACCGCCTGACACAAACACTGGGCGTGGCGGCAGTCCGGGACAGGGAATACTTTGAGCGAACAAACGCCCTGATTATCGCAACCAGAGAGCGTATAAAGCGGGAATTGAAGCAGTTAGGCTTTTCCTTTCAGGATTCCAAAAGCAATTTTCTGTTCGTTACGCACCCGTCTGTAAAGGCCGGTGTGATTTACGAAAGCCTGCGGGCCGCTGGGATTTATGTGCGCCATTTTTCCAAACCGGAGCGCATTTCCGATTACCTCCGCATTGCGGTGGGAACGGATCAGGAAATGGACTGTCTGCTGATAAAGCTAAAAGAAATATTACAACAACATGGTGACTTGCACGGAAACACAGGAGAATGTCAATGAAAGATTTAACACAGGGAAGCGAGCTGAAAACGATCTTTTACTTTTCCCTGCCAATACTGGTAGGAAACCTATTTCAGCAGCTTTATAACGTGGCCGACAGCGTGATTGTCGGAAACTTTTTGGGGAAAGAAAGCCTTGCGGCGGTGGGATTCAGCTATCAGATCAATTTCCTGCTGATTGCGCTGTCCACGGGGATTTCTTTGGGCGCAAGCGTCCTGACCTCCCGTTACTTTGGAGCCAGAGATATGCGGCAGGTGAAAAAGGTGGTTGATACCGGCTTTCTGTTTTCAGCGGTTCTTTCCCTTGTCATAGCGGTAGCCGGTGCCTGCTTTTCCTATCAAATTTTAGTGCTGTTCCGGGTGCCTGAAAATCTGCTGACGATAGCAGATACTTACTTGAAGATTATATTTATCGGCGTGATCCCCACATTCGCATACAATTCCCTGACGAATATCCTTAGAGGCGTCGGGGATTCCAAGACGCCGACTTATATTCTGATTGCGGCAACGCTTATCAATATCGTGCTGGATATTTTCTTCATTACCGCCCTGAAATGGGGTGTGGCCGGGGCTGCGATTGCGACCGTGATCGCGCAGACTTTTTCATTCATTACCTGTATGCTTTACATGCGGCGGCGTTACCCCGACCTGTTTATCCGACTTTGGGATTTACAGCTTGACCGCCACGAGTTGAAGAAAAGTCTGATGATCGGGACGCCCGCCATGCTGCAACAGGTATTTGTAAGCGTTGGTTTTATGTCCATACAGTTTCTAATCAATGGCTTTGGAACCGATTGTATGGCTGCGTATGCTGCGGCCTCCAAGGTGGATTCCTTTGCGGAAATGCCCGCCCTGAATTTAGGGCAGGCCATGACGAACTTTACCGCGCAGAACTACGGGGCCGGGAAGATTGACCGGGTAATCAGGGGCGGCAAATCGGCGCTGGCTATGGGGGTGGGTATCTCAATCCTCATATCCATTGTCATATGCCTGTTCCCGTCCCTCTTTATTTCCCTGTTCAACCGTGATCCCGGCGTTGTCCAGATCGGGAACGGCTACCTGCGGACGGTATCGGTATTCTATCTGATTTTTGCAGCTATGCAGATTTTGAACGGTCTGCTGCTGGGATATGGGAAAGCACTGGTTCCCATGATTGCGTCAATCGGTTCCCTCTGTCTTTTACAGGTTCCCACGGCAATCCTGCTGTCTGGAACCGAATTGGCTTATCGCGGTATCTGGATTGCCGCACCCGTGGGCTGGCTGGGCGGTCTGCTGATCCGCTTCCTGTATTTTCGGCATATTGCAAGGAAACAGGCGGCTCTAAAGGAGGCATAAATTTTACACACAAGGAGGTTCCAAGATGGAAAAGAAAATCACACTGAAACAAATTGCTATGGTAGGCGTTATGGCTGCGGCGGTCTATGTGGCTTCCGCGTTTCTGCAAATACCAATCCCCACGGCCATAGACAACACCCGCCTGCACATGGGAAATGTGATGTGCCTGCTTTCCGGCCTACATCACGCCCGCGCCGTTCACCTTTGTTTTTAAGTTTCTTATGGCGTGGATTTGCGGCATGTTCGCATTTATTTACCTTGCGAGTTCTTCACGATAAAATGCTATTTTATCGTCCAGTTTAGCTTGATGTTCCTGTAATTGTAAAATCTGCTCGTTGAGTGCTTGCCGATGTTGTATCAGCATTTCCATTCGTTCAGACAATGTTGATTCACCATCAGCCCGCAGTTCCGCATAGCGTTTAATTTCTTTAATTGGCATACCTGTATCTTTCAAACGCTTAATAAAATCAATCCATGCTATATCTCTATCAGAATAGCGCCGACGGTTACTGGAATTACGATCCGGGATAATTAAATTTTCATGCTCATAATAACGCAGGGTATGTATACCTAAACCTGTGAGTTTTGAAAATTCACCGATTGAGTATTCCAAAAAATCACCTCCTATACTCTTGACATAGAGTTCACTCTACATTGTATAGTTTCATTATACCAAACTAAAGGAGGATTTTCAAATGGTACAGAACAAAGATAAATACACAGTAATTACCGGAGCCAGTTCAGGCATTGGTTATGAGACAGCAAAAGCATTTGCAGCCCGCGGAAAGAACCTGATCGTGGTTGCCCGCCGCCAGAATAACCTTGAAGCTCTAAAAGACGAGATTTTGCAGAAATATCCAACGCTTGATATTGCAATCCAAGTCACAGACTTGTCAGTTTTGGAAAATGTATATCAGCTCTATGCAGATTTGAAAGGATATTCGCTGGAAGCATGGATCAACAACGCAGGCTTTGGTAACTACGATAGCGTGGCACAGCAAGATTTGAAAAAAATCGAAACCATGCTTCACTTGAATATTGAGGCTCTAACAATCTTATCCACTCTGTTTGTCCATGACTACAAAGATGTAGAGGGAACACAGCTCATAAACATTTCTTCTTGCGGAGGCTATACCATCGTTCCCACCGCCATTACCTATTGTGCCACAAAATTTTATGTTAGCACTTTTACCGAGGGATTGGCGAGGGAACTAAAAGAAACAGGAGCAAAAATGCAAGCTAAAGTTCTGGCACCTGCCGCCACTAAAACAGAATTTGGTAAGGTGGCAAACAACGTCAGCGAGTACGATTATGATAAGCTCTTTGGAACATACCATACCAGTCAGCAAATGGCGGCATTTCTGATGGATTTGTACGATAGTGACAAAGTTGTTGGCGCAGTAGATCGGGAAACATTCGATTTCAAACTGTATGATCCGCTTTTTCCCTATGCGGGTAATTCTAAACATAATCAAAAAGCTACAACAGAGGATAAAGAATGAGAGGAAGAAAAGCAGTTCACTTGACAATTTATTTACTGGCATTTCTATTTGTCGTGTCAGGCTGCACTTCTCCCGGCTCTCAAAGTCCCCCTGCTACAAGTGAGCCGTCCATTTCCAATATACCAAATCAGGAAATCAGCCCTGACACAGGAAATAGTAAGGTAGGTGAAACCGTGGAATTGATTAAAACTTATGAGGGATTTTCCTCACCAACAGCAGTTGCCATAGATAAGGCTGGAAGTATTTATGTCTCTAATTGGGGAGGAAATACCGTAACGAAAATAGATACAGAGGGCAACAAGACAGAGTTTGCCGAAGATATGAGTTCCCCTGCGGGGCTGGCTTTTGATGAAACCGGAAATTTGTATGTATCTGATTATAGCGACGACATAATCTACCGTGTCACCCCCACGGGTGAAAAAACCGTTTTTATGGAAAGCAGTCTTAATACACCAACAGGAATATCATTCAATAAAGATGGCGAATTGCTGATTAGTAATCGGGGAAGCAACGATATTATAAAAGTTACGACACAGGGAGAAATCACGGCCTTATTCCAAGGAATGAATACCCCCGTTGGTGTTGTAGAAGATAGAACGGGGAACCTGATTGTTACAAACTATGGCGGCAGCGTGAAAAAAATTGCTTCTGATGGGAAAGTGACAGATTTTTCAACGGAATTTGGCCGACCGGGAGTTGGTATAGATGTAGGCCCAAATGGGGAAATCTTTGCTGCGGACAATGGCGACGGTTGTGTACGGCAAATCTTTTCAGATGGCACAACAAGGATCGTGGTTGAAAATATCGGTGGTTGTGTCGGTGTTACAGTCCATAATGATATTCTGTATGTGAGTAGTTGGAACGATGGCGTTGTGTATGCCTATTCTATAAAAATAAATAGATAGTAATTAACTGCCGCACGACGGCAAAAGAAAAAAAGCCGTCGTACAGCAGCTAATTCCCTGTGCCTTTCATCATATACGGCGGCTTTGAGAAATCGGAGCCGTCGTTTCTTTCTGTCCGCGCTTTTCGATTCATAGCTGGCAATAAGCTGACGGCCCGTAGGAGGTGCCGCCATGCTTATTTATCTACACCCTAACTCACTCAATAACCGCTCAAAAAAAGCCTTACCCCGCCACGGGATAAGCTCGCATTTGAGTATGAACTATACCATGTAATATCATATCGTTTTGCTTCTTTCTTCGCCCGGCTGGTCTGCCACCAGCCGGGCGTTTTTTGTCGTTTTCTGCGGTCTGCTTCACCGCTTAAAAAATATTTTGAGAAATTTTCAAATAGGAGGCGATTAGCGGGCAGGCGGCGGAAAACCGTTCGCTTTGTTGGCGGAAAGGGAGAGAACCACCTATACCCCCACAGAAAGGGGGTGAGAAGATGGAAGCTATCCCCCGTGACTATGGCGAACGGTGCCAGTTTGACCGCTACTGTAAGCTGGTGCTGTACCATGAGGCCCTTGACTACCTGCGGGAAATGCAGCGCCGCCGCGACCGTGAAACGTCGTTTGACGCTCTGCCGCAGGCAGAAATGGACAAGCTCTGCACGGAAGATCATTACCCCAGTGACAGCTATGTTTTTAGCTCTCACGGGTACGATTTGATGATTGACAATGAGCTTGTGGCCGACGCCTTTTCCGGTCTGTCCAAAAACGCGCAAAGTATCTTGATCCTGCGCTGTGTTCTGGATATGACCGATCAGGAAATAGCCGACCTTATGGGAATGAGCCGCAGCGCCGTCCAGCGGCGCAGGGCGAAAACGCTGAAAGAGCTTCGGACAAAACTATTGGCAATCATGCCGGAGGGAGGTTGAACCGTATGAAGCAGCCCAATTATAAAGGCAGGGAGCTTTTGCCTTATTCGGTGATTGAAGCGGCCCGCGCTGGGGAAGCTGACGCCGTGGATCGCGTGTTGCGGTACTACGATGGCTACATAAACAAACTGTGTACCCGCAAGCTCTACGACGAGTACGGCCAGCCTCATGTCCGCGTGGACGAGTTTATGAAACGCCGTCTGCAAATTAAGCTCATTCATTCCATCGTCGTCGTTCCCTGACGACACGGCCCCGGCCAGAGGAAACGGCCTTACCCTTTCCACGTTTCCCTGATCCCCGGAGGCCGCAGGGCTGCACTTTGACAAAGAAAGCGACGCAAGACAACGGCGGCGCAGCATAGGGCAAACGGACACATTCCGTCTGTACCGAGCCGGGCGGCGGGTGCGCCATGATACTTTCTCCTACGGGGAAAGCGGAGCGACTAACACCCTGCCGTAATGCAAGCGTGGCAGCTTGCGGGCGATAACATGCAGGCGGGACAATGATACTCCCTTGTCGTCGCAGTCCGAGCGTTAAAAGCGTCGCAGGCAACGAGCAGGGCCGCATGAGAACCATGCGGGGGTGGGATTCCCGTGGAGCTGTGCCAGCAGCCGTCCGTTATTATGCCCCTTTTGTAACTGGAAACCATTTTTCTACTTCGTGAAAGGGGGCTACATTATGGAAACAACTGATGTGCCTATCTGGGAAAAGTACACGCTTACCATCGAGGAAGCGTCAAAATATTTCCGTATCGGGGAGAACAAATTGCGTAAGCTGGCAGAAGAAAATCCAAAGTCCGGCTGGGTGATTTTCAACGGTAATCGGATTCAGATCAAGCGGAAACAGTTTGAAAAAATAATTGATACTTTGGACGCAATATGATGTAATTTGTCCTTGAATATGCTATAATAGGTGTAGGCATATCAAGGCTCTTTCCGACAGGGAAAGGAGCATGACGCACTATGTCAGAGAAAAGACGGGACAGCAAAAACAGATTATTGCAGTCCGGAGAGAGCCAGAGAAAAGACGGAAGATATGCTTACAAATATACAGATACCTTTGGTAAACCGCAGTTCCTTTATTCGTGGAAGCTGACGCCTACGGACAAGATTCCGGCAGGAAAACGCGACGATATATCGTTGAGGGAAAAGGAAGCAAATTTGCTGAAAGACCTTAACGACGGGATCGACCCCATAGGAAAGAAAATGACCGTCTGCCAGCTTTATGCAAAGCAGATTAGGCAGAGGGGAAACGTCAGGCACAACACCGTAAACGGACGTGCGCGGTTAATGAAGATTCTGGAACAGGATAAGCTCGGTTCTTGCAGCATTGAGAGTGTAAAGCTGTCAGACGCGAAAGAATGGGCGCTTAGAATGAAAGAGAAAGGTTATTCCTACAAGACTATCAGCAACGACAAGCGATCCCTGAAAGCGGCGTTTTATACCGCTATGCAGGACGATTGTATCAGGAAAAATCCTTTCGACTTCAAACTGAATACAGTCCTGAAAGATGATACCGAACCAAAGGTGCCTCTCACACCAGCACAGGAAGAAAGTTTCCTGTCCTTTGTCCAAGATGACAAGGTTTATCAGAAGTATTATGATGAACTCATTATCCTACTGGGGACAGGGCTTCGTATTTCTGAATTATGCGGATTGACTGATACCGATATTGACCTGAATAGCCGGATCATCAACGTAGACCATCAGCTTTTGAAAAGCTCAAAGATTGGCTACTATGTTGAAGTCCCCAAGACGGAAAGCGGCGTCAGACAGATTCCAATGAACGAAAAAGTGTATCAGGCGTTTAAGAGAGTGTTGCAGAACCGCAAAGGTACAAAACCCATTATCATTGATGGGTACGGCAATTTCCTGTTTTTGAACCGGGACGGCCTGCCGAAAGTTGCAGTCAATTATGACAGCATGTTTAAGGGGCTTGCCAAGAAGTACAACAAGACCCACAAGGACGCATTACCCAAGGTAATGACGCCCCACACCTTACGGCACACGTTCTGTACGAATATGGCGAACGCAGGAATGAACCCGAAAGCCTTACAGTACCTTATGGGACACTCCAACATTACTATGACGCTGAACTATTACGCTCACGCAACATTCGATTCCGCAAAGGCAGAGATGGAACGGCTGGCAGCTTAGTAGTACGAGGCGGTTTTACTACTTCTTATACTACTTTTGAAAGCGAAAACATGAGAGGATATAAAAGTATTTGTGAGTTTCTTCCACAAAGAAAATGCCGGGAAAGCCTGAAAATACAGGCTATACCGGCATATAAGAACTTATAAAAGGATAGTCAAAAATCAGATAGAATTTTTAATCAAAAACAGTTGAATTTTCTTTTATAAATTGGTATAATACTATTCGTTACGGGGTATGGCGTAGCTTGGTAGCGCGCACGGCTGGGGGCCGTGAGGTCGCAGGTTCAAATCCTGTTGCCCCGATTAAATGCAGTAAATATAAGGGTTTCCGGTACTTTGGTTGGTGCGGAGGCTCTTATTTTTTGAGAACCTTTGAGAACTTTTTTGAGAACTTTTATTTTGCTAATGATATATCTGCATTAATTTTGGATACAATCTTACTCTAAAAGGCTGAATCGTAGGTAAGGTCAACCTATAAACGTGTGCGGATTTTAAAGATTCCTGCTTAGGGTTCGGCGACTACATAGATGGCTATGATGGATGCGGATGAACGTGAAGCTTTGCTCTTCAACAAGGGATTAGACCCAAGTGATTTTGATTTCGATTAAGCTGTCTGCAATACCTCCAGCAAAAAGTGTGAACCCTGACAATTTAACAGGCTTCACACTCTTTCGGTGGTATATATTATTCAGTTACTGCGCTTTTGGAAAAAAACCTTTCCCTTCTAAAACTACTACAAGAGTTTCAGTATCATCTTTAAGGTGTTTAATATCCCGTCTTATCTCGCGTTCAGCATACTTGACATCCAGTGATAAATCATCAAGCTTTCTGTGCGTTATGTCGTGCTTATAGGCCAGTGTATTTACCTTGTTTTCTAACGTATCTACTTTGTTTTCTAGTGTATCTACCTTGTTTTCTAGTGTATCTACCTTGTTTTCTAGTGTATCTACCTTGTTTTCTAGTGTATCTACCTTGTTTCCTAGCGTATCTACCTTGTTTCCTAGCGTATCTACCTTGTTTCCCAGTGTATCTACTTTGTTTTCTAGTTTATCAAGACGTTCGTTAATCGGCTTAAGTTTAGTATCAAATAAAGTCGCTATTGCCTGTAAATCTTCATTTGTCAGTGCCATGCTATCACTCTCCCTTAACTGGTGTAAGTATTATACCACGTCCAAAGTATGAAGTCTATTAAATTGTCAAGGTTCCATTACCAGGTTCTATTAATTTGTGATTTGTGTGTGATTTGTAAAAAAGCTATTAAAAAAGCTACAAATACCCTTGAGGTACATCCAGAAAAACAGCCCGGAAGTTATCATAAGATATGAACAAAATTGCAGATTAACAGATTGAAATATAGAACATTTGAATATGGCACATTTGAATATGGTACATCTAAATATGGTACATCTAAATATGGTACATCTAAATATGGTACAATGGTGCGAAATGTATGAATTAGAATGTGTAGTTTCCTACCGAAGAAGCCTAAATAGATTATCAAATCATACGACTTAGCATGCAAAATCCTCAGAATACGAAATCATTGATATTCACCTAAGGTCCGGCGGTCAATGGCCGAACCTTAGCGATATAACGTTGTGGGAATCCCCTGTTTCTATTATCAATATAACACAACTGTGAAAAAATTCAAGCCCTATTCCTCCTCCACCATGGCCTTATACCGTTTCACCATTTGCTGGAATCTCTCGTCTGAATGGAGGAATTCATATTTGGATGCGTTGTCTAATTCAGCGAGGAGAGGCGGGAGTATCTGTTTTTTTGCAATTTTCTTATATTCCTCATCGCTGTTCTTCAATTTTTCCAACACATCCTTATCCTGTGTTTGTGCAATGTGATGATATAATACCATGTCCTCATACTTCCAGCGTATTTGCATGGCATTCATCATCTTTTCTATCAGTGAAATACTCTCCGGTATATCCTTCTTGCCCAATGCAGCTTCCAGCGGCGCAATGTAGGCGAACTGTCCGGAGAAGTTAAAAAGCTTTACGCATTCTTTGGAAATATTGGCAATATAGGATGCGTTTTCGTAGTTTTCCTCTTTTATGGCAATGTCTGTGAGCTTGATTAAAATGATTTGAATATTCTGTACCTGCTCCTGAAGCTTACGTTCCATCAATGCGGCCGCTTCTAAAAGCTTATTTTGATTGATGTAAAGCTCGGCCTGTGTATCGCGTTTATCCAACAGATTCTCGTCAGGAAGTCTGTTTAACATCTCCTGGGAACGTTCGTATTCTCCGGATTTCAAATACCATGAAGACAGCATTGATAACGCCCGGTCGCGCAGCTGCCCATCTGCTCCCTCTGCCACACATTCATAAAGTGCGATTATCTTTTTCTCGTATTCAATCTTGCTTTCTGACGGCAGACCTGAAAGAAGCAGCGCTATATTGAGTGTAACCGCAGTGGAATGCAGAAGCTTCATACAATTCGGATATTCCTTCGTTTTTTCCATTGCCACCTCAAAGCCTTTGTCCAAATCTTTCTGGCACTCTTCAATCAATTTTGCGATAAAGCATTTCACCTCTGCTTCTGTCATTTCTTCGTGAAAGCTGAATAAGGTATTTAGATCAATTTTCAGCAGCCGCGCCAGTACGGGAAGTAAAGTAATATCGGGATAGGTCACGCCCGTTTCCCTTAATTAAAGATATTGTTGGGTAAAAAAGAAAGGTCAGTCGATTTTGCCGATGAAGCGGTAGTAGATTTCTACTTCCTGCTCACGGCTTCCGTCCTCGCCCTTGACAGCTTCGTGGACGGTTATTTTTTCAATTAGAGTGTTCAGAAGTTCGGCGGTCAGCTCCGTAGGGTTGACATACTGCTTCATCAGTCCTACCCACTTTTCAGCGTCAACGGCGGTCTGCGCAGCGGCTTCCATTGCTTCGTGAAGCTGCTGGATTTTCTCGTCCAGCTCCTTTTGTTCGCCCTGATACTTCTCGGAC
>JNKJ01000050.1 GCA_000702025.1 Blautia schinkii DSM 10518 | reverse complement strand
ATTAAAGCGGTACGCGAGCTGGGTTCAGAACGTCGTGAGACAGTTCGGTCCCTATCCGGCGTGGGCGTAGGATATCTGAGAGGAGCTGTCCTTAGTACGAGAGGACCGGGATGGACTGACCGCTGGTGTACCGGTTGCACTGCCAAGTGCACGGCCGGGTAGCCAAGTCGGGAAGGGATAAACGCTGAAGGCATCTAAGCGTGAAGCCCCCCTCAAGATGAGATATCCCATTCTTAGGAAGTAAACCCCCTTGAAGACGACGAGGTAGATAGGGCAGAGGTGGAAGTACAGCAATGTATGGAGCTGACTGCTACTAATCGGGTGAGGGCTTGACCAAAAAAGCAATGGAAGATTGATTCTCAAGGATGTTAGCATGTATGTAGTTTTGAAGGTGTAATAACCTTTATTCCTCCTTAGCTCAGTCGGTAGAGCATGCGGCTGTTAACCGCAGTGTCGTTGGTTCGAGTCCAACAGGGGGAGTTTTTGTGAATACGGCTCCATGGTCAAGTGGTTAAGACACCGCCCTTTCACGGCGGTAACAGGGGTTCAAATCCCCTTGGAGTCACTTAAAAAATATATAAAAAATGTGATTTTTGTGTGGCTTGATTCAGACATTTGGTGTATAATACATCTGGAAGCATTGTACGCCGATGTGGCTCAATTGGCAGAGCAGCTGATTTGTAATCAGCAGGTTATCGGTTCGAGTCCGATCATCGGCTTTTTGGACCTTTAGCTCAGTTGGTTAGAGCAACCGGCTCATAACCGGTCGGTCCTGGGTTCGAGTCCCCGAAGGTCCATTTACATCAGGCACTTAGACATGGAATATAGGTTTGAGTGCGATGATGTATCAAGCAGTAAGTGCTTTATGTATATTTTATAATTTGTATGGCCCAGTGGCTCAGTTGGTTAGAGCGCCGCCCTGTCACGGCGGAGGTCGAGAGTTCGAGTCTCTTCTGGGTCGTCAGCATTAAGCTGATTAAGTCAGCGCAGTGCACATATATGGGGTCTTAGCTCAGCTGGGAGAGCATCTGCCTTACAAGCAGAGGGTCATAGGTTCGAGCCCTATAGGCCCCATATACCTATTAGAAATGCCGCAGTGGCGGAACTGGCAGACGCACAGGACTTAAAATCCTGCGGGGCTAATCCCCCGTACCGGTTCGATTCCGGTCTGCGGCATTGATGGAAAAGTCGTTATTTAATCAATTTTTTAATTGATTAGGTAACGGCTTTTTGTTTTATTTTGAAAGAAGCTTGCAAATACTTGGATGACCTTGTGGGGAAAGAGAAGGCAATAATGGCCAATAAAAAAAGTATATCTCAAAAAAAGGATATAGATTTGGCTGTATGATTACGGGAATTGCTTTGCTTCCGGTACTCTCGTGGACTCAAGCCCTTTAACCTGGTAAAAACTTTGGAGTAATAATTGGAATCCTCAAATCCAACCCTGGACGCAACATCAGAGATAGAATTAGCCATATCCATAAGATATTCCAGGCTTCGCTCAATCCGGTACTCCTGTAAAAAAGTAAACAAAGAGATATTCATATAGTTTTTAAAGAGCCGGCTGCATTCACTGGGGCACAGATGAAGATATTCCGCAATATCCTTTAATTGGATTTTATCCCTATAGTGTAAGGCTATGTACGACAGGATTTCCCTGACTCGGTCATAGGCAATCCTGTCATGACTGGTATAAGATAAGATGGGGGGAGAGTTTTCAAGGATGAACTGCCAAAGTGTCTGCAGCCTCTTTACAAGCCCCAGTTCATAGAACGCGGGCTGCTCCTTGTAAATCCAGATTATTTCTCCCACAATCCCAGAAACAGCTTTATGCCACTCTTCTGTGCCATCAAATTGGATGGCAGGCAGGGAGAAATCCTGGATCAGGGGTTTTACATACTTTCCATAAACAGCGCTCTCATGAAAACCGTAGACCAGCTTCGGGTCAAAGGTTATAGATATATACTGGCAGTCTCCGTTCTGGAGCATGGAGCCGGAATGGAGGGCATTGGCATTGCCGAACAGAATGTCCCCTTCCTTTAAATGGAAGGTACAGTGGTTGACTTTATAAAGCATTTCGCCGGACTGGACCAGCGTGATTTCGATTTCCGGGTGCCAGTGCCACAGGAAGGAACCCGACTCGTAGCTGGACAGTCTTTCATAGCTGACAAGCATGGGGAAGGCGGTATCCCCATGCGGCTTTAATTCTTTCTGAAACTGATTCGTTGCGATCTGCAATGATGATTTCTCCTCTCTTTGCAAGAAACTCCTTATTTATATGTTTATTTTACTATAATGTGGTTGAAAAACGCAAGATTTTCCTTGTTTTACGCAGCATCATCAAGGAATGAGCCGGGTAAAAATGTATAATGGAAAAAAAGAAACATAAGGAGGAGCAATAGGATGTGTATTTTAAAAAAGGAAGCCTTAGAAAAAATTTATGGAGAGAGCGTAGAAAGCGGGGAACGTTTCTATAGGCTGGGGAGAAAATTCAGAGAAAAATACAACCGCAACCAGGCAGAATTCTTTTCTGCGCCAGGAAGGACGGAGATAATCGGAAACCATACAGACCACAATGGAGGGTTGGTCATAGCAGGAAGTATTCATATGGATACAATCGGCGCGGCATGCCCAAACGGGAGTACCAAAATCCACATTACCAGTGAAGGATATGGGAAAGAGATTAAAATCGACCTGGCGGATATTGAAAGAGGAGCGCGGGATTTGAAGGGGACAGAAGCTCTGATAGCTGGGATGATGGAAGGGGTCTTAAAAGCAGGTTTCAAGGTTTCCGGGTTTGATGCTTACGTGGCAACAGAGGTTATAGGCGCAGCCGGAGTCAGCTCATCCGCATCCTTTGAAATGCTGGTTTGCGCAATGGTGGATTATTTTTTTAATGACGGGGCCATGAGTTATGTGCATTATGCAAAAGCTGGACAGTATGCGGAAAACCATTATTGGAATAAAGCTTCCGGGCTAATGGACCAGATGGCCTGTGCCGTTGGAGGTACTATATTAATGGACTTTTCAGAACCCAGCCAGCCTACCTATCAAAAGCTGGATTTTACCTTCCATGATATAGGATATCAGCTGGTCATTGTGAATACAGGGAAAGGGCATGCAGACTTAAGTGCGGAATACTCGGAAATCCCGCAGGAAATGTTTACGGCTGCAAATGCTATAGGGGTAGAACGTTTATGTGAGACAAGCAGAAATAGTCTGATGGAAAAAATACCGGAAATAGGAAATGATCGCGCAGTTTTGCGTGCACTGCATTTTTTTCAGGAGAATGACCGGGTGAAACGTGCGGCAGAGGCAATCGCGGAAGGCGATGCAGACAGGCTGCTACGCCTGATACAGGAATCAGGCACCTCGTCCTGGGAGTGGCTGCAGAACTGCTATGCCATTGGGAATGCCGAGGAGCAGAAAGTCCCACTGACTTTGGCACTGACAGAATTATTTCTGGAACGCAGCGGGAAAGGGGCCTGCCGGGTACATGGCGGAGGATTTGCAGGCGTGATCATGTGTCTTTTACCAGAGCAGGAAGCAGAAGACTACGTAAGCTATATTTCTAAGTTTGTGGGAAAAGAAAATGTATATCCTCTTAGCATCAGAAGTGCAGGAGCCGTCCGCATTACTGTATGAGGTTGCAATTTTATAGGAAACCCTCCGGTTAATGGGAGGGTTTCCTAAATTCACTGGGACTTAACCCAGTCTGCTTTTTGAATATACGGCTGAAGTATTTTTCATCGCTGTACCCCACATCACAGGAAATCTGTTGGACAGAATTGGATGTATGGAGCAGATATTCCTTGGCTTTATTAATACGCATCTGTGTACAGTATTCGCTGAAAGAGATCCCTATGATATCATGGAAACAGCGGCTGAAATAGCCATAGCTCATATGGGCGTTCCTGGCGATTTCAGATGTCTCGAAGGATGAAGAAAGATGGGAATCCACATATAGCTTTGCAGCGAGTATGTTCTGCGTTACCTCCAAAGAATATTTGGAAGAAGCGCTGAACATATTGCTTTTTTCATAAAGCTGTGACAGCCAGTCTTCAACTTCTTCCCAGCAATGAAATACAGAAGGCAGTTTTACAGATTCTCCCGAAAGTTTCCCATAGGAGGTATTCCATATATTTTCCAAAGAAAGCAGCAGGTGGTATAATTTAGAATACTTCAGCTTGCTGTTTTTTAAGTCGATTTTGAACTTGTCAAAAAGCGCATTCTCATATACCCAGTTTAGTGAACTCCACTCCTCCTTCAGCTTTTCTAAATCCATTTCGTCGGTGATAAATTTCTCTTCCTTTAATTCATAGGCCCTCTTATAATTGATGGCGTGTAATGGCTGATAGTCATAAAAGAACTGTTCCGTCTTATAGGTTCGGAGCAGCCTGCCCAGTTCTTCATAAGTCATTCCGCTGACATCGGAAATACTCAGTAAGGTAGTATTAGGGAAAGAGCTTGGAAAATTAAATTCTTTCTGGTCTGAGGAAAAAATCCAGCATCCTGGTATCAGCTCATAGATTTCCGGGTTTTGGGAGAGATGATTCAGGTCCCAGAACTGTATGATATGATCATCATTTTCGGATTCCATGCTGATGAGAGCATATATTTCAGGATAGAGTATCTGGCTTTTTTTCCAGTTGATATCCTGGGTGTTCCGGGAGGCTGCCAGTTTTTTGGATACGCTGGCGTTAATCCGTTCCAGTATCAGATCAAAATTTTCCTGGTCAAACTGTGTCTTGGCAATATAATCAATGGCTCCCAGACGCAATACATTCTGGATATATTCAAACTCTGTATGGACAGTGAGCACTACATAATTTAGGTTCGGATAAGATTCCTTAGCCCTTTGGATAAAGGTGATGCCATCCATTACAGGCATGTCTAAATCCACCAGAGCCAGGTCAACTTCGTGGTTCTCCAGAAATTTAAGGGCGTTTTTCCCATTTGAAGCCTCCCCGACTATCTCCATATTGTGGGCGGACCAGGGCATCAGCGTCTGGATGCCTTTCCTGGTAAGCACATCGTCATCAATAATCAGTATTCTCAGCATAATAGCCCCCTCCTTTAATTTTAGGGATTTTCAAGGTGATGACAGTTCCCTGGTCAGGTAAGCTGCCAATTTCAAATTTGTAATCCCCTTTGTAGAAATCATTCAGACTCTGGATCACATACTGCAGTCCGATTCCAAATTGGACTTTGTCTGTATCCGGCACTAAGCCGGTGGCAGAAGCCGTATTTTCTATGGGAGACAGACACTGCAGTTTCTTTAACATATCCGGTTGGATTCCGGTGCCGGTATCCTTAACAGTCAGTTCCACCATTTGTCCGTCCGTTTTTATTGTAAGTTTGATGTCCATATGTTCACGATAGCCGTGGCTGAGAGCATTTTCAATCAGCGGCTGCAGTATGAATTTGGGGCAGGGATACATCAGCGAAGCAGTTTCCTGGTGGGAAACAATCTCAAAGTCAAACAGATAGCGGACTTTCTGTAATGTCACATATTCCTTCAGCGCATTCAGCTCATTTCCCAGGTTTGTAGAATAACTTTGTTTGTCCAGATTATAGCTCAGCAGATGGGAAAGTGCCTGGGTAATGTTATCAATATCGGTCTGGTGGTTCATAAGCGCCATCCAGTGCAGAGTATTCAGCGTATTCATCAGGAAGTGCGGGTTAATCTGGGCCCTGAGTTTCTCAAGCTGCATACGGGAGTGGCGCTTTTCCTGCTGGACAGCACGTTTCAGCATCTCCTGGATCTGCTTTTGGAGAATAAGAATTTTATTCAGCAGATTGTCATATTCCGGTATGGAAGAATGCATCTGTTCAGCCGGAATCTCATCAGAAAGAAGGCAGGAGAGCTGACGGTCAAATAACTGCAGGGGTTTATATATGGTTTTCCAGAAGTATAAGGCGAAAACCCCTACCAGGACAGCAAGCAGCACTGTCTGAAGGATGAATGCCTTCAGGGCAGATCTGTAGTCCCTTGTATATATAGAAGCAGGTATCACTATGCGTACTCCCCAGCCCTGGGAACTCTCCTTGCAAAAAAAGCGGTATTCCCTGGAAGAACCATCCAGAAGTTCTTTCAGCAGTGCCTCTGAATCCTGTTCTTTTGGAAGCGTGCTGTACAGGAGCTTATTTTCGTTATCCGTAAACATCAGATATGCGGATTTCTGCGCAGCGGCACTGAAAGGCCTGTCCAGAGTGTAAATGCCGGACTCTACAGATAAAGTAACAGGGCTGCCGCCAGGTATGTCTTCAGTCCGGTTGAGGATCAGCACCGGATTGCCAAAAAAGTTGCTCTGGCTCTTGCATGGACCGCGGAAACAGAATACTGTATTCTGGTAGAGGACAGGCTCTGATCCGGCTGTGCCGGTAACTGGCAGGCTGCTGTATATGAAGTCCTCTGCGGATGTGTCGTAGAGGTAAATAAGCCCGATATCTGTGTTGGACATGGTGAGTGAAGATACGGTATCCAAAAGAAGGGTATAATTGTCCTTCTTTGCATAGAGGTTCGGGGAGTTCTGGTAACTGGCCACTGTTTTCTGAATTTCTTCGTTTTCCAGTATCTGCTGGGATGTAAGCGTCAGATTCCAGAGGGAATTCTCCACAGCATCGCAGGTTTCTGATACAATATTTTCATAATCCGTATCCAGACGTTCTTCCGTAAAACGGGTGATGAATCTGCTGAATGTAAATGTATAGACACTGGCAATTAAAATCAGGACACCAAAAAAGAAGACAAAAATCCGCTTTTTCAGAGACAGGCTGTTTTGGGGTCGTGACATGGGAATGCACCTCTCTATCATCATTGGTTTGAAATTATTATAAAACGCAGTAATACAAATAGCAATAAAATGGGTGGAAAGACAGGTGGACTATTTGTACGGGATGGTGGACAATTTTAAACACAGGATATAAAATAAGCAAAAAAATCCACCTTTTGGTTAACCATATCAGTCCAAATGCAGGATGAAAAATCTTATAATGATACCATCAAAAGAAAGAGGAGGAAGTAATAATGAAGAGAAAAAGTTACCTTGCGGTGCTGCTGGCCTGTGCGATAGCAGTGACTGGATTAGCCGGATGCGGCGGGAATGACAGTGACAAAAAAGACACAGCCGCGGCAAGCGATAATCTTCCGGTGGATGAAGAAGGAAATCCCAGTCCCTTTGGAAAATACAAAGAACCTGTCACAGTGGAGATTGTACAGTCTATCAACCCCACTTTGCCCATTCCGGAGGGCGAATCCGCAACAGACAATTATTACACCCGTTATGTAAAAGAAAATATGAATATTGACACGAAGGTGAAATGGTCAGCGTCAAATGCAGACTATACGCAGAAGCTGAACCTTGCCATAGCTTCAAATGATTTGCCGGATATTTTAGTTGTGAACGAGCAGGAGCTGCGCAAGATGGTAAAATCAGATATGCTGGAAGACCTGACTCCTTATTATGATACATATGCATCAGATATCATTAAAGCAAACATCGGCGATACGGAGGGAAAAGCGCTGGAGGCAGCCACTTTTGACGATAAGCTTTATGCGCTGCCAAATGTACAGACTGAGGCGGATGGCTATAATAACATGTGGATACGCATGGACTGGCTGGAAGAACTTAATCTGGAAGTGCCCACTACCATTGAAGAACTGGAAACCGTGGCCAAAGCATTTGTGGACAATAAAATGGGCGGCGAAGATACGATTGGAATCTTAGGGCCAACGGTCAACACACGCCTTTATAACGATTTTATATCTGCTACGAATAACATGAATAACCTGGATGGTATTTTTCAGGCATATAAATCCTGGCCGGGCTTTTGGGTAGAGGATAAAGACGGTAATGCGGTATATGGCTCTACCACGGAAGAGACAAAAGAAGCTCTGGGTGAATTACAAAAAATGTATAAAGACGGTATCCTGGACCAGGAAATTGGTGTTAGGAAGGATGCGGATGAAGCTTGGAAAGGCGGAAAAGCAGGAATCTTATTTTCACCCTGGTGGAATGGATATAACGTAAAGGACGGCCTGGCAAATGATCCCGAGGCTGATTGGCAGGCATTTGCCGGTCCCCTGGCAGAAGACGGGAAGTGGTATCCAAAGCAGGGCGGAGTAGGCGGATCGTTCTGTGTTGTCCGTAAAGGTTATGAGCATCCGGAAGCTGCTTTCATTCTTAACAGTTTTCTCCGCAGGGACGAGGGAAAATTTGCAGCTGAAACAAACCTGGATGCCGGCTATTACCCGGCAAGGGTTGTAATCACCCCGTATGATGAATGCTCATTTTCAGTGGAAGCGCTTCGCGCAAAGATGAATGGCGAAGAGGTACCTGAATATGACCCGATTAATTATAAGCTGTTAGACCATGACTTTGAAACACTGGAACAGTGTCTGCAGCCTCCTTATGATGACTTAAGTATTGGAAACTGGGATCAGACACCTACAGATTTCGGACGGTTGTATTCTCTTCTGAAAGGGTATGAGTGTGTGGTAGATGCCCAAAAAGAGGGCATTGTAAATAAGACCTACAGCCTGATTTACAGCCAGACCGAGACCATGGAGAAAAAGTGGGCAAATCTTAAGAAGAAAGAGGATGAAGTTTTCCTGAAGATTATTATCGGAGAAGCTTCCCTAGACGATTTCGATACTTTTGTGAAAGAGTGGAAAGCTGAAGGCGGAGACGAGATCACCGCAGAGGTGCAGGAGACTCTCAAAAAATAAAAATGCAGTGAAAGGAATAGGACATTTTTTAGAGACAGCCGTGATATTTGCGGCTGTTTCTTACTAAAAGGGAGGTAGGAAATTGAATACCAAAAAAGGAAACTTCTTTAAATCAAAGGCGGGAATTTACTGGATTATGGTAATCCCGGCACTGGTTTGGATGGTCTGTATCAATATAGTCCCTATGTTTGGGATTGTCATGGCATTTCAGGATTACAATCCGGGGAAAGGAATCCTTCATTCCGAGTTCGTCGGGCTGGAAAATTTCCGCTATATGTTTGAGATGAAGGATGTAAGCAGTATTTTCATAAATACAATCGTGATTGCCGTATTCAAGCTTTTGCTGAATGTTGCGGTGCCAGTTATCTTTGCGCTGCTTCTGAATGAGATTAAGAATGTATTCTTTAAGCGGAGTGTACAGACGATTGTGTATCTGCCTCATTTTATCTCATGGGTGGTCATGGGAGGAATCCTTCTGGATGTGTTCGGACTTTACGGCCCGATCAACGGCGTCCTGACCTCCCTGGGCATGGATCCCATTGCCTTCTTCAGGAAGCCGGAACTGTTCCGGGGACTTGCCGTGGGGACGGATGTGTGGAAGGAATTTGGCTTTAACGCGGTTGTATATCTTGCAGCACTGACGGGCATCAGCCCGGCTTTGTATGAGGCGGCGGCTATTGACGGTGCGGGGCGGTTCCAGAGGATGATCCATATCACGCTGCCGGGGCTTAAACCGGTCATTGTCCTCATGACGATCCTGGCCCTGGGAAATATCCTGAATGCCGGGTTTGACCAAATCTATAATATTTATAACCAGGCGGTATATTCCACGGGTGATATTATTGATACCTGGGTCTACAGAGTGGGACTGACGGATATGCAGTTCTCTCTGGCAACCGCAGTAGGCCTTTTAAAGTCGGTCATTGGATTTGGGCTCATTTCAGGTTCTTACTACATTGCTTATAAAAAAGCGAATTACAGGATATTTTAGGAGGTGCCGTTATGGTAGAAAAGAAAACAAAGGGGGCAGCGCTGCTGAAGGTGTTTTTCGCACTGATACTGGTTCTGGTTGCGCTGAGCTGCCTGCTCCCGCTGGTTTATAACCTGGCTGTCTCATTCAGTTCAAAGGCAGCGGCCGAGGCAGGAAAAGTGGCGTTCTGGCCTGTGGACTTTACGGTGAACGCCTATAAGGAGATCATGAAGGAGAAGAACTTCTTCCTCTCGTTCTGGGTGGCAGTCAAGAGGGTTCTGGTATCCCTTGCCATAACCCTTCCGGTACTGACACTGGCCGCGTATCCCCTTGCGAAAAGCAAAAAAGAATTCGCCCCAAGGAATGTGCTCTTATGGATTTTTGTTTTCTGCATGCTGTTCTCCGGAGGAACGATCCCCTGGTATATCACCATGAAGGCGTATGGCCTGACAAACAGTGTATTTGGTTTGGCGGTCTGCGGTGGCATACCCGTTTTCAATCTGATTCTGATGGTCAATTTCTTTCAGGAGATTCCGAAGGAACTGGAAGAGGCAGCGATGATAGATGGGGCGGGGCCATGGCGCATCCTGCTGCAGGTGGTGGTGCCGCTTTCTAAGCCGGTATTGGCGACGATTGCCTTATTTACCATAGTTGCACAATGGAACGACTTTTTCCAGGGGCTGGTATTGTCCACAAGCGCAGAGCATTATCCCCTGCAGACCTACATAAAACAGCTGATATTCCAGCTGGATACTTCCCAGATGACGGCGGAGCAGATAAAACAGATGGCATCCATGTCAAATACCACATTAAACGCAGCTAAAATATTTATTTCCATGGTACCGGTCCTCTGTATCTACCCATTTTTACAAAAATACTTTGTGACAGGAATTACACTTGGAGGCGTAAAAGAGTAATCATATAGGAGGAAAACATGAAGAGTAAGTTCAAACACATCATATACGGAGGGGATTATAATCCCAACCAATGGCCTGAGGAGATCTGGGAAGAGGATATGAAGCTTTTTGACAAAGCCCGGATAAACAGTGCGACCATAAATGTATTCTCCTGGGCAAAAATACAGCCCTCAGAAGAGCAGTATGATTTTGAAGAGCTGGACCGGATAATAGAAATGCTGGAAAAGAATCATAAGGACATTGTTCTCGCCACATCCACCGGCGCCATGCCGGCATGGATGGTCCGCAAATACCCGGAAACGGCAAGGACAGACTTTGAGGGAAGGCATCACAAGTTCGGCCAGCGCCATAACGCATGCCCCAACAGTCTTGTCTATCAAAAGTATGCCGGAATGCTGGCAAAAAAGCTGGCAGAAAGGTACGGGCATTTGGACAGTGTGGTATGCTGGCACATAAACAATGAATATGGCGGTGAATGTTTCTGTGAAAATTGCGAGAAGGCTTTCCGTGTCTGGCTCCGGGAGAGGTATGGCACACTCGAAGCATTGAATGAGGCATGGAATACCGAGTTCTGGGGACATACCATCTATGACTGGGAGGAGATTGTGCTTCCCAATGCCCTCAGTGAAGGGCTGGAATGGTGCAGCGGAACTGCTTTTGCCGGGATTTCCATTGACTATGCGCGGTTTAACTCAGATAGTATGCTTGCAAACTTTAAGATGGAAAGGGATGCGATCCGCAGTGTTGATAAAGAGACTCCCGTCACAACCAATCTCATGGGAACTTTTAAGCAGCTGGATTATTTCAAATGGGCAAAAGAGATGGACATCGTATCCTGGGATAACTATCCGGCCTATGATACGCCGGTAAGCCTTACGGCAATGCAGCATGACCTTATGAGGGGGCTGAAGCAGCAGCCGTTTATGCTGATGGAGCAAACGCCAAGCCAGCAGAACTGGCAGCCGTATAATTCTTTAAAGAAACCGGGGCAGATGCGGGCGCAGAGTTACCAGGCAGTCGCCCATGGGGCAGATACCGTCCAGTTCTTCCAGCTGCGGCGAAGTGTAGGGGGATGTGAAAAGTTCCATGGGGCAGTCATTTCCCATGCGGGAACCCATAAGACACGGGTGTTTGGGGAAGTTGCACAGTTAGGAAAAGAATTGGAAAGTCTGGGAGATAAGACACTGGGGACGGATAGCCCGGCTGATGTGGGTATCCTGTTTGACTGGGAGAATTACTGGGCGCTGGAGTTTACCAGCGGGCCAAATAAAGATTTAAAATATGTGGAGCAGATTCACCGGCATTACCGGTATTTTTATGAAAATAATATCCCGGTTGACATGATTCCACGGGATGCCGATTTCTCAAAATATAAGCTGATCATTGCCCCGGTACTCTACATGGTACACAAAGGTGTGAAAGAAGCCCTTGAAACATATGTAGAAAAGGGCGGAGTATTGGTCACCGGATTCATGAGCGGTATTGTTGGGGAATCAGATAACGTCTATCTTGGCGGATATCCGGGACCGCTTAAGGATATGGCCGGAATCTGGGCTGAGGAAATTGATGCCCTTGCACCGGAGCAGACAAATATGATTAGATTTAAAGATGGGACAGAGTATACCTGCAGTATGTTGTGTGATATCATCCATCTGGAAGGAGCGGAAAGTATTGCTGATTACAGCAGCGATTTCTATGCCGGAACACCTGCTGTCACAAAAAACTGTTATGGGAAAGGCAAAGTGTATTATATTGGGACCCAGCTTGAGGAAAGCGCTTTAGACAAGCTGTTGGAAAATATCGCCAGAGAGGCGGCAGTGGAAAGTCTGGTAACAGAACAGACTCCATTGGAAGTAACTGTGCGGAAATCAGGCGAAGACACTTACTATTTCCTGATGAATTTCAGCAGGGAAGAGGCTGTGGTGCCAAGGATGTTTGGCGGAATGAAAAACCTCCTGACAGGAAAAGCTGTAGCAGAACAGGAGATTATGAAACCGTATGACGTGATGATCATAGGGTAATAGGTGTATTTGAGGAGGATTATAATGAAAAAAATCACCCGGATAAAGGAGATTATTTTTACGGATGACAGGTATCACATGAACTGGCTGAGAGAAGATTTTCCTTATGCTGAAGTACAGGCTCCAAAAGAGCTGGGCTGCAGCGTAAGCCATATGAAGGATGGCGACTGTATCCATACGGAAATCCTGTTTACCAACAGGCAGGACAAGCCGGTGTTTACCCATGTAGGCAGTATAAGTGTTTCCTTTCCGCTGCAGGATAAGTATGAGAGCAGTGAGGTTTGTATGAAACACAGATGCCATACCCATATTTTCTGCGGGGAAGATGTAAGTTATGTCATGGCCCTGCGTATGGGCGGGGATGCACCCCATCTGGGAATGGTGGTTGAGGAGGGAAGCCTGTCATCTTACAGTGTAACCCGTGATGTTGCCAGCCAGAGCAATGACAGGGGATGCTTTTGGCTCCATCCGTCTGCCCTGCAGTTCGCGCCGGGAGAGACGAAACGGCTTAGCTGGGTGGTCTTCCCCCATAAGGGTAAATCAGATTTTTATGAACAGATGGGGAAATACAGGCAGTATGTGAAAGTGGAGGCTGACCATTATGTTCTTTTCCCGGATGAGAAAGTAAATATCCGCATTATGCCGTCTTTTGAGGCAGAGCATGTCTGGGTGGATGGAGCTGAGATCATGGCAAAAGATGGACAGTACCATGTAGAGTATTCCTCACGGGTTCCCCGGGAAAAGACCCTGCATATCTGCGTTGACGGCATCCGCACCATATGCAGGTTGCTGGTACAGGAGGAGCCGTATAAACTGGCAGCGGCAAGATGCAGGTTTATTGCGGAGCATCAGCAGTATCACGGGGAACTTGGACAGCTGGACGGCGCTTATCTGGCCTATGACAACGAGGAAAAACGGCAGGTTTACCGTCCGGTCAACGATTATAACGGTGGCCGGGAACGTGTGGGGATGGGGCTTCTGATGACTGAATTTCTGCAAGGCACCGGCACTGAAAACACAGAGGACCTGGAAAAAAGCCTCCAAAGCTATATCCGGTTTGTGGAGAGGGAACTGGTGGATTCTGAGACTGGAGAGGTATTCAATGATATAGGAAGGGACGGAAGCTACACCAGACAGTATAATCTTCCCTGGTATGCCACATTCTTTACGGAGCTTTACCGGCAGTACCATGAGAAGCGGTATCTGGTTACAGCATACCGGATACTGTTACAGTTTTATAAAGAAGGAGGGACCAATTTTTATCCCATAGACCTTCCAGTCCTTCTGATTGATGAGGCTTTGAAGGCAGCGGGGATGGAGGAAGAGCGGAAAGAATTGGGAGTCTGGTTCAGGGCACATGCTGACCAGCTGGCAAAAACCGGGCGGGATTATCCGCCGTCGGAAGTGAATTATGAGCAGAGCATCGTAGCGCCTGCGGCAGATGTCCTGCTAAAAGTTTACTGCCTGAGTGGGGAGGAAAAGTATCTGCGCGCGGCAAGGGAGCAGATGGAAGTCCTGGACCTGTTCAATGGAACCCAGCCGGACTATCATCTCTATGAAAATGCAGTCCGCCACTGGGATGGCTATTGGTTTGGAAAACGGGAGCTGTACGGGGACACATTTCCCCATTACTGGAGTGCCCTGACGGGAAATGTCTTCCTGCTGTATGCACAGATCACCGGGGATGCCTCCTATGAAAAACGCGGGGAGGATTCCTTAAGGGGCGTGCTGCCGCTTATCTTCCCGGATGGCTCGGCTTCCTGCGCCTATGTATTCCCCCAAAGTGTAAACGGCATTTCGAGTGCGTATTATGACCCATACGCCAATGACCAGGACTGGGGACTCTACTTTTATCTGCGGAACAGGAAACAGAGGGAAGGACACCGTCTCTTTGACCGTGATGAATAGACTGCTTCAGCCAATAGGTGACATATCATAAGTTCCTCGTATGTACTCATAAGCACCACCCCTTTCGCAAGACTCGAAACGGGTGGGAGCACGTCCCCCGGCCGCCTGGATAAGTATATTATTGATTTGCCTGTACTTTTCCAAGAACTTTTCCGATACATAGAATATGTTCATCTCCTGGAATAACGGGATATTTTGCGTCATGAGAAATTAAGCCCTCTTCGCCAGCCTCCTTAATGTAGCATTCGTCATTAACCATGAATACACCAACGTCTCCGGTTTCTCCGATTTGGCGCTTCTCCACGTAGACCAAATCTCCATCATGATAGGTTGGTTCCATAGAAGTTCCGCTGACACCAATAAGAAAATCTGTATTTTCCACATAAGGTGCTGCTATGGTGTCGGTAGGAATATCATCAAAGTAGAATCCTGTTCCTGCGGCAGCAATCTTGTGCATGTAGGTATATAACCGAATAGTGGCTGAAGTCCGTTTAACAGCTGTTTCTAGTTCTGCAATACGCTCAGATTTATCTTTAAGTTTATCAAAACATTTTTCCAGTTCCACAGCTTCGTTATATTTATGATTTAAAATGTAGTCTACCGTTTCTTTCCCGGATCGTGAGTTCTGGGAGATGAATCGGTATATTTCCCACGAACTAAAAGTGGATTGTGGAACACCTATCATTTCATACACTTTTTTTCATCGACTTAATCCACGTCTCTACAGCCTCTGCCAGGGCAAGCTGCTGTTTTAGAACCGCGATTCCCTCTTGCGGGATATCCGGATTGTCTTCCTTTGCAGCCAGGTTCTCCTCCATATATGATTTCAAAACATTCACATTATTGTGGATATCTGACAGGCACATCTCCTGTTTTTCAGGAGAGAGACTTGACAGGTTCACGATGACCGCATTAAAATCCAGGAAAAAGTGAACCGGTTTAGTTGAAATCTCAAGCATAAGTCTTTCGAATTCCTGTTCTCCGGCTTCTGTCAGAGAATACACTGCCTTCTCCGGCATTTTACCCTCTTTTACAACATTGCTTTTGACCAGCTTTTTTTCCTCCAATTGAATGACTTTTTTATATATGGATGGGGTGCTGATTTTTACCCACTTAGAAATGTTCCGGTACTCTACCAGCTTCTGAATATCGTAAGCACTCAGGGACTCTTTTTTCAAAATCCCCAGAACAATTAAATCTATGGCTGCCATAAGTTACTCCTTTCTTTCTTGACAACTACTATAATTTATAGTAATATAAGCAATGTTACAAACTACTATAAATTATAGTAGTGCATTTTGATGGTTTTGTCAAGTGAAAGGAGATATTTACTATGGATCAACCAAACAAAAAAATGCAGCTATTGGGAAGTGCACCGATACCAAAGGCACTTTTAGCGCTGGGGCTTCCTACCATGATGGGTATGCTGATCAACGCGCTGTACAATCTGGCGGATACCCATTTTGTGGGCGGACTGGGAACAGACCAGATGGGGGCAGTCACGGTGGCATTCCCTTTGGGACAGGTGATTGTCGGTCTGGGTCTGCTGTTTGGAAACGGGGCCGCCGCTTATCTTTCAAGACTGCTTGGGAGGGGTGACAAGAAAACGGCAAATAAGGTAGCCAGCACCGCTTTGTACAGCAGTGTTCTGGTCGGAGCAATACTCATTCTTTGTTCCGTGCTTTTCTTAAAGCCAATCTTGAAGCAGTTGGGCGCAATTGACAGCGTGATGCCTTATGCTGTCTCCTATGCCGGTATTTACATTACATTTTCGATTTTTAATGTGTTTAATGTCACGATGAACAATATCGTATCCAGCGAAGGAGCTGCTAAAACAGCCATGTGTGCGCTGATAGCAGGTGCTGTATTGAATGTGGTATTAGATCCGGTCTTTATCTATGAGCTTCACCTTGGGGTGGCTGGTGCGGCTATTGCAACGGCTATTTCGCAGATAGTATCCACAGTCGTCTATCTATGCTACATCCTCCGTAAAAAGAGTGTATTTAGTTTCCGCATCAGGGAATGCTGCTATTCCAAAGAAATTATGTCTGAGATTCTAAAAATTGGAATCCCCACGTTGTTATTCCAGGTATTAACCAGCCTCTCCATAGGTTTGATCAACAATGTAGCTAAAGAATACGGAGGTTCTGCGTTGGCTGCAATGGGACCTCTGACGAAAATCATGTCGATGGGAAGCCTAATCGTATTCGGGTTTTTGAAAGGCTTCCAGCCAATTGCCGGATTCAGCTATGGAGCAAAAAAGATTGACCGCCTGCAGGAAGCAATCAGGATATCTATCCTCTGGTCTACCATATTTTGTGTTGTGTTCGGCCTTGCTGCCGCAGCATTCCCTGTGCAGATTATGACACTGTTTACAAAAGGGGATAAGGAGATGGTACGGATTGGAGCAGCCGCTTTGAGGGCGAACGGCCTTTCCTTCATTTTCTTTGGATTCTATACGGTATATTCCTTTCTCTTCCTTGTTATGGGAAAGGCAAAAGAAGGCTGCTTCCTTGGGGCCTGCAGGCAAGGGATTTGTTTTGTTCCCGTTATCCTGCTGCTACCAACAGTAATGGGGATAAAAGGAGTGCTTTATGCGCAGCCTATTGCCGATATCCTGTCGGCTTTCATCACAGTTTTTATGGCTTTACACCTGCATAAAGATATCACAATACCTGAATATAAAAGGCCGTAGTCTGCGGAGGTATACTTGCGGTCTGGAAGTTCGCATGGAGGATGCTGATCAATTGGCCTTGCTGCAAATCGGATAAGCTAATCACGTTTCCGGAACGGTTTCTTATTATCGTGTTGTTTGTAATCATAAACCTGGTCTGTCTTGCTATATTCAGTGGGTCTGCGGCCAGAATCGAGTTGTTTTTTGCATCCACGGATATAATACGCTGGAGGGAAGCGTTGTACGATGGCCGCGGTCCTCTGCGGATGAGAATCAGGAAAGCATTTGCCTGCGGCGGTATACTGCGTGTCATGCTTGAAGAGAAAACCGCATTGATCCACATGCCTTTTCGAATGGAAGACAAACATGTGCTTCTGCCTGCAAGATTAAGAATTTTGGTGTTTTTGTCTACATTTAAACGTATGACATCAATATATGGTGTTTGGTTGGAGGTATAGGCTGTATAAGATATTAAAATAAAACCTGTGCAGCCTTTTTCTACAGTTACATCCTCTACCAGAGCATTTGTCACCTGCTGCATGTTGCCCTGCTGTGAAAGTGTGCCTCTATGATCAAGTGCCATTTAGGAAACTCCTGTACATACAAAACTTTATTTATTATATGAGTGCGGATAAAAAGTTGTTAACTCAATGTCTTGTGTTAGTTAGTCTGATAATATATAATGAATTAAATATAAAAATTCTAGTATAATTTGGGATTTAAAGCTGATTTCAAATATAAAACCAGTATTAGTCACCTTGTAAAAAACAAGGACTTTATGGAAAACAATAGTCTTGGAGGAAATAGAATGGAATTTATTTATGATGATTGTATGGAAGAATATCAGGCACTTGAAGGCAGAATGGAATTTATTGTACCTAAGGAATCATATAGCGCCGAAGCTTCTAAAATTGCTCAAAGAATACAGGAAATTTATACTGTTAAATTAGATGAGATTACACAGGTACTTGTAGAATCCGAAGATTTTAAAGAGTATTATGCTGAATTTGAGAGGGCAGAGGTGGGGCTCAGATTAGGACGGCCAACAATTATGCTGGAATTCAATGAGAGTGGAGTTGCTTTTGGAACTGTGTCATATTTTGAGAATAAAATAGATGAAAATCAAGTCATTCAGGTAAGATTTAAAGGAGAATTGGAAGAAATAGAGGCCGAATAAATATAGAGGCTGAATAAAATAGAGGTAGCAGGAAATATAGACTGCGTGAATTCATGCTTGAAGTTCCCATTTATTCGTGTAAAATAGGATTATAAGTTTGAATAGTCATCTATGACCGTCCGCTGGAAATGAAAAAGAAGCATGGAGGAAGATAAGTATGAGTACAATATTTGATGTCGCCAGACATGCAGGGGTGTCTAAATCCACAGTTTCCAGGGTTTTAAACGGTGAGAAGGGTGTAAAGGAGGAAACACGCCTTGCTGTGGAGAAAGCTATCAGTGAGCTAGGATATACACCCAGTTATCTGGCACAGGGAATCCGTACCGGAAAAACAAAAACGATTGCAATGGTTGTCCCGGAATATACAAATATCTTCTATAATGAAATGTTCAGAGGAGTGGAGGATGTAGCCCTGGAATCAGGATATATGGTTTTTGTGTGCAACACAGAGCGCAGCAGGCGTTCAGAAATAGAGTATACCAGAGAGATATTGAAGAGAAATGTAGATGGGATTATCTATAACACCTATTCAAATACAAATGAGATGAAAGAATACCTCGCAGAGCTTTCTCAAAAGCTTCCGGTGGTCTTTACCAACAAAATATTTGGCGAGCAGGACAATGTTTCCTATGTGTATACAGATGGATTTGCAAGCAACAGAAAAGCAGTCCATTACCTATATGAAAAAGGCAGGTATGAGATTGGTTATATTAGAAATACCAGTGATATCAGTGTGATTGAAGACCGTTTTGAGGGATATTGTCAGGGACTTAGTGACTGCGGATTACCTTATGAGGAGCAATATGTGTATCGTGTCAAGCAGACAAGAGAGCCGGATTATATTAAACTTGGGCAGGAGGCAGCTAAATATTATGAAGGTCTTGCTAAGCCGCCAAGGGCAATTATAGCGGCGATTGATGCGTTGGCGATAGGCTGTGTGCAGCAGCTTCAGAGAGATGGGATTTCGGTCCCCGGTGATATGAGTGTTATTGGTTTTGATAATATTGCCCTAAGTTCGCTTATACAGCCGCCGCTGACTACCATAAGCCAGCCCATTCGGAGAATCGGACAAAAGGCAGCAGAGATTGTCATTGCAAAAATTGACGGAAAAGAAGTGAAGGATAAGATTGTGTTTGAAGGAAATCTTATTTTAAGAGAGACAACGGAATAATTAATCCGTTGTCTCTTTTCGAATCCAATCGCAGATATCATTAACAGAAGTCTCAGCTAGGCGGTGCTGTTTCTTTGTTATAGGAATTTTTGCCAAAAACGATAAATAGCGATAATTGAAGTGGTTTTCTATAAATCCGTGGAGAGCTTCTTTCACATAATAAAAGGTAACAGGAACCCCGGCCTTTTTTAGAAGCTTGCCATATTGTTTACCTCCTTCGTTCAGGTTGTCCCGTCCGCAAAGCAGGAGAAAAGTAGGCGGCATTTTACGGAAAGAGGCGGCGGAGTGAAGGATTGGAGAAATCAAAATATTTTTCAGAGTGCTTGCTTCCTCTGTATAATAGTGAGCAAAGGTATCCATAAGCTTTCCGGATACGGAATATTTTATCCGGGGCCGCTGATGAGATTCGCGCCATACATCCATATAGGGATAATCCAATATTTGGAGGCAGGTGGCAAAGTCCGCTGCCTTTGTGGAGAGATATGCTGCTCCGGCGGCCAGATTAGCCCCGGCACTATGCCCCCAGAGAATAATCTTATCCGGTGAGGCTTTGAGCTCGGGGAGTGTAAGCGCATATTTTATGCAGTCGTATACATCTTCTAGTCCTGTAGGGAAGGGCGCGTGGGGAGATAGACTGTAATCACAGGAAATGACGGGGATTCCCAGATTTTTATGGATATAATCGCAAAAATCATTGTCATCAGCAGCCGTATTGTACATAAATCCGCCGCCATGAACTTCTACAATTAGAAAACCGGGATAAAGATTTTTTTCATTATAGAGAAAGGCACTCATCGAACCATTTCTGGTGGGCACGGTGATTTTACGGCCTTTTAATTGGTGGCGACAGGCCCGCTTTTGCATGCGGGCCTGTTCCTTGCGTATGGTATTCATTTTATAATATTGAGTGTTCAATTGTCATCTTCCTCTGTTTATGCTTGGATATCATCATTGTGATGAAGCCAGTTGACAGTGACTGTCTCTCCGCTCCGAATACAATATACCTTACGGTCAATCTGCATCCATACATCCATGCAGGAAGGATTGGTAATGTAATCTCCTGTGGATGAATATATGAGGCTGCTTACCGCCTGCATATAGGAGTGGATTTCTATATTTTCAGCATACCATATTTCATCGTTTTTGCCAATGAGCTGAAAAAAATCTTCCAGAGACTCCCAGCCCTTATATGCGTCAAGCTCATAGGCATGTCCCCACACATAGAAAAGCAGAGGGGAATGATAATCTTCAGCGGACACCGGGGCCAGGAATTCTCTGGCGAGGCTAGTGCGTCTGTCATCACAGTAATGGCAGGTAGGATGCCAGATAAGGAAATCTTCAGGAAGCCCAAAGCGGTACGTTGATTCCACGGTGCGGGAATACACAATCCCACAGCTCTTTGCTGTCTGTATCACTGTGTTATTATATGTGCCGAAGGGATACGACATCCCTCTTATAGGTGAATGCATAATATCTTCCAGATGCTTTTTATTTTGTGCTATCTCGTAGGATACCATTGCCTGAGGCACGCGTGTTAAATCAGGATGAGTCATGGTATGTACCGCGATTTCAAAACTTTCGTATATCTTACAAATATCTTCACAACAATATTTATAATGACTAACATTAATTCCCGGTTGTATCAGCCAGTCTCTGTGTCCCATCAGTCCTGAGTTTAAATGAAACGTGCCTTTTAGTCCATATTTACGCAGAAGTGCGATGAGTCTGCCATCTTGAGTGATTCCATCGTCTGAGCTGAGAGTAAAAGCTTTCTTCCTGCCGCCCGGAAAAAGAGGAATATCTTCACGTAGTCTTAACATAGATTTTTCCTATCCGGAAGATTTAGTAAATATCTTTCCACTCGTCAATATTGGACGGATCAAATTTGTATGGAGGCCCTAAAATAATTTCGGAACCGCCGTCATCGCACGCAGTAATGGTATAAGGACTGTTTTCCATATCACCGGCCGGGAAAGATTCACCTACTTCTCCGGTAATTGATTCATCTACAAGAGCCAGGGCAGTGTACGCGGAAAGCCGTCCCACATCTTCAGGATTCCATAGAAACATGTATGGGCAGGAATGGTCGTCATCATCTCCGATATATTCAGACATTTCAGAGGGAAGGCCAAGTCCTGTAAGTTTCACAGGAGATTTGTTATCCTGGAGAACCTTAGCCGCAGCACTGATACCTACTGTGGTAGGAGAACAGATAACTTTAAGGTCGGGATATTTCGATAAAAGGGCCTGGGTCTGGTCTGTGGACTTCTGAGGTTCGTCATCTCCATATGTAACTTCTACTAAATCGAGATTTTTATATTTTTCATCTTCCATGGTGGTTTTCATTGCTTCAATCCAGGAGTTCTGGTTTGCAGATTGACTGCTGGCAGATAATATAGCATACTGTCCTTCCCCTCCTGAGATATCATACACAGCTTCTGCCAGGGCTAATCCGATTTCATTGACACCAGCCTGGTTTACAAAGGTCTGGCGGGCTTCCGGTACTACGTTGGAATCAAGAGAAAGAACTTTGATTCCTTCATCCATGGCATCCTGAAGAGCTGCAGTAAGAGCATTCACGTCATTGCTGGCAATGGCGATACAATCTACCTCCTGTGAAATGAGGGACTGGATTAAAGGAATTTGTGCGTCAGCAGTAGCAGCTTCCGGAGATTTGACAATGCATTCGGCCCCGGCAGCTTCAATGACTTCCCGGAAACCGGCAGCTTCTTTTTCTGCGTATGGGTTTCCGGAATTACGGATGACAATGGAAAATTTTTTACCCGAAAAATCTGACGCAGCTTGTGTAGTTGTACAGTAACCGGTGATTGTGGTCATGACCATAGCAGTTGTGAGTAAGGTTGCATAAATTTTTTTGTTCATTGTTGTGCTCCTTTCATATCCAGAATGGGAACATTCCCAAAAAATGTCAAAAAAATATAATGACAAATATTGTATTAAAACTATTCCTTTAAATAAGGGAGGGGATTTATTGGGAATGTTCCCATAAGCTATAAGCCATTTATACACGAGAAAAAGGAAAATAGCAAGAGCAAATTGTGAAAAAAAGAAGATTTGTAAAGAATACATAAAAACATCGATAAAAAATTGTGAGTTTATACCTAATGCAATTTAATGCTAATGTGAGACGTGGAATATCAGTACAGAGCAATTAATGCGAAGAAATTATAATGGTGTTTCTCAATGAGAGCAGCCCACATTGAAAGGACTGCCCTGCTACGTGATTATCTAACTGTACCATTGTCACAATTTCTAAAGATAAAAATTGTAGTCTGGGTAGGTATACTTGCGGTCTGGAAGTTAGCATGGAGGACACTCACCCCCACCCGAACATTCTGCATACCCCTGCAAAGAGCATACACATACAAACGCCTATTCCTGTCGGTAAAAAAGCGGCAAGCGCTGTCCACCGCAGACTTTTTGTCTCCTTATGGATGGTGAGAAGCGTGGTGGAACATGGCCAGTGCATGAGCGAGAAAAGCATAGTACATACTGCAGTGACCCAGGTCCAGCCGTTGGTCACAAATAACTCCTTCATTTGGACAAGGCTGCCCAGCTCCAGAATGCTGCTTTGGGCTGTGTACGCCATGATTATGATGGGAATTACGATTTCATTGGCCGGAAATCCCAGAATAAAAGCAATGAGGATGACCCCATCCAGGCCCATCAGACGCGCAAAGGGGTCAAGGAAGGCTGCGCAGTGATGAAGTACGCTTGCCCCGCCAACCGAAACATTTGCCATAAGCCAGATGATCAGTCCCGCAGGAGCCGCCACTGCCGCCGCCCTGCCAAGCACAAACAAGGTTCTGTCAAAAATCGAGCGGACGATCACTTTCCCAATCTGCGGCCTACGGTAAGGCGGCAGCTCCAGGGTGAAGGACGAGGGAGTGCCGCTAAGTACAGTACGAGACAACAGTCTGGTGGCCAAAAACGTCATCACTATGCTGAGTAATATCAAGCCAGTGAGCAGAAGTGCTGACAATAGTGAGGAAATAGCTCCCTGGGCAGTACCAACGAAAAACATGGTTAGAATAGCGATCAACGCCGGAAACCGTCCATTACAAGGTACGAAACTGTTTGTGAGGATGGCGAGCAGACGTTCTCTCGGTGAGTCGATAATCCTGCACCCTACAATACCGGCGGCATTGCAGCCGAATCCCATACACATAGTCAAGGCCTGTTTGCCGCAGGCGCAGCAGCGTTTAAAGTGCTTATCAAGATTATAAGCCACGCGGGGCAGATAACCGGCATCCTCCAAAAGTGTAAACAGCGGAAAGAAAATAGCCATAGGCGGCAGCATCACGGACACGACCCAGGCGAGAACGCGGTATACGCCCAGAACAAGGATGCCGTGCAGCCATTCAGGCGCATTCACATAGCGGAAAAAATCACTCAGCCGGTCCTGTATCCAGAACAGACCATTCGACAGCAGCTGCGACGGATAATTCGCTCCGGTTATGGTGAGCCAGAAAACAAAAGCCAGCAGGAGGAGCATAACGGGGTATCCGGTGCGCTTGCTGGTGAGGATTTTGTCCAATCTGCGGTCAAAGGCATTATACATATCCCTTTGGTAGATCACTGCGCCGCGGCACACCTCCTCCGCGGCTGTGACCAAAGCGGAGACAATCATATCCTTCAACTTTTCCGGGCCGATGCCGGATTCTCCAAGTAACTTTCTGGCATTGGCAATCGCCTCGTTCAATTCCTCATCCTGCAGAAGCTCTTCACCAAAACAGGAACTGATTTCTTCGAGTAAAGAATCATCCTGGTCAAGAAGTTTGAGACTGAGCCAGCGTGAGAAACGTATGCTATGGCAGCGAATGTCACAAAGATTAATCTGTCCATCAATTTTGTCCCCAACGATTTTTTTCACCACCGGTTCTACAAGCGCAATGGTACTTTCGATAACATCTCCATATTCAACCTTAAGAGGTGAGGCCGGAGGCGGGGAATCGATCACCGTGTCCAGTGTTTCCAGCAAGTCATTCAGCGTCCTTTTTTTGCGGGCTACCGTGCTAATGACAGGCACGCCCAGGCGTTTTGAGATAAGATCCAAATTGATTTTTATATTTTTCCGCTTGGCCTCATCCATAAGATTGACGCATACGATCACCTTTGAAGAAATCTCCATCGTTTGAAGGACCAGATTCAGGTTTCGCTCCAGGCAGGTGGCGTCGCATACGACCACTACAGCATCAGGATTGCCAAAGCAAATAAAATTCCTTGCAACCTCTTCCTCCGCGGAATGTGCCATGAGTGAATAAGTTCCGGGGATATCCACCATCACATAGGAATGTCGCGCAGATTCGCAGTACCCCTGGGCGTTGGTGACAGTTTTTCCGGGCCAGTTTCCGGTGTGCTGGTTCATGCCTGTCAGACCGTTGAATACGGTGCTTTTCCCCACATTGGGATTACCTGCCAGGGCTATCACCTTATCGGAGTCAGATTGTTTCTTAATCTCCAGACCGGAAGCGGCAGCCTTTATTCCGGTGGAACTGTTTGTAAGCCCCATTCTCATACCTCCTAAATCCGCAGCGATTGGCAAGCTTTTGTGACAATACCTGAAAAACCGCTGCCTAAATTTTTACTAAAATATCTTTGCAGTCCTCCGAACGGATGGCGATCACTGCCCCGCGGATTAAATACGCGGAAGGGTCTCCGCCGGGGCTTGTGCCGATACACTCAATATCTGTATTTTCTATTAAACCAATGTCAAGCAGACGGCGGCGCATACTTCCGGTGGTACGGAGAGAACTGACAACAGCACGCTCGCCTGGCTTGATCTCATTCAGACAAGTAAGATGAATCATAGGAATCACACCTTTTGAATATTTTAGGATAAGGAAACTTTCTGCTTATAGATTATTCGGATGGGCGGATTTTGTTACAAAGATGTGGGATTAAGGAGAGCGATATGAATGACAAAGAAGGATTTTATACATTAAAGGGCTATCAGATCAGTGAAGAAACGACATTTACAACAGCTATGGAGGATTATCTGGAGATGGTCTGCCGGGTCCTGCAGGAAAACGAAACAGTGAAAGTAGGCGGTCTTTCGCGGATTCTCCATGTGAAGCCATCCTCGGTTTCAAAGATGGTCAGCCAGTTAAAAGACTCAGGCTATCTCCATGCACAGAAATATGGAGTGATATCACTTACAGATAAAGGACGGCTCATGGGTGAGTACCTTCTCTACAGGCATGAGGTCATCCAACGCTTCCTCTGCACATTAAATAATTCCGAAGATGAGCTGGAGCAGACGGAAAAAATCGAACATTTTTTAGACCCGGTGACTGTCATCAATCTGGATGAGCTCACCCGACGGCTGCGTACATAAGTTTTTTATACTTTTTATAAAATTATTAGAAATAGGACAAAAACTTCTCACATTTGTGTTGTATGATAAGAATATCTTAAAGATAATAAGACTTTAAGATAAAAATCTTTCCTTTCCCAAGAAAATGTAAAAGAAAACTAAACCACCGCTTTACCGGCAAGACCGTCGGCAAAGCGGTGGTTTTTTATGTGCGCCTGGCGGCGCACGTTTCTAACCGGTGTAAGTCCGGAATCCGCCCGGTAGTGGGAAGGATATAGCCGAAGGCAAGGGTGTCCGTTGTGAGATGGGATCTGAAGGAAGCCGGATGTGGGGAACATACTAACCCATGGGCAAATCTCTGGTCTGACGAACAGAAATCACATCAGGCTATACATGAGGGTAAGGCTGCATAACAAGTTGAAGCCCAATAACTACACGGAATCATGTATGGTATATGTGGCAGATAGATGGAGAGAAAGAAACGTGTGGTACCCGGGGAGGTCTGTATGGTACGCTCTGAAAGG
>JNKJ01000049.1 GCA_000702025.1 Blautia schinkii DSM 10518 | reverse complement strand
TTTGCGGAAGCGCGCCTGAAAATCCAGCGGTTACGGAGACTTAGCCGCGAGAGCTCTTCTCGAGCGGCTTAGTCGCAGTTACCGATTAGTTGAAGGGAAGCGAGCATCAGCCTCATCCGAAAGTCCTCCCGCCCCAGCCCCAAGTTCCTTCCCCTTACCGTTCAACAACATATCCAGGGGGCCCCCTCTCCAACTGATAAAAATATATCAATTTCCCCAAATAGGTAGACGAACCTCTTCAAATCTGATAAACTAAAGAGTATCTGGATATCGGTTCTATCCGTATCCCAAGAAAGGTTAGGAGGAATTTATCATGTTAGTAAGCGCAACAGAAATGTTAAAAAAAGCAAAAGCCGGCCATTATGCAGTCGGACAGTTCAACATCAACAACCTTGAGTGGACAAAAGCAGTTCTTTTGACAGCTCAGGAGAACAACTCTCCTGTAATCCTCGGCGTATCCGAAGGTGCAGGCAAATATATGGCAGGCTATAAGACTGTTGTCGGTATGGTAAACGGAATGCTGGAAGAGCTGAACATCACGGTTCCGGTAGCTCTTCATCTGGACCATGGCAGCTATGAAGGATGCCTGAAATGTGTAGAGGCCGGATTCTCCTCCATCATGTTCGATGGTTCCCATTACCCAATCGAAGAGAACATCGCCAAGACAAAAGAGCTGGTTAAAATCGTTGCAGATCACGGAATGTCTCTGGAGGCAGAGGTTGGTTCCATCGGCGGCGAGGAAGACGGCGTAATTGGTATGGGCGAATGTGCTGACCCGGCAGAATGCAAGATGATCGCTGACCTGGGAATTGACTTCCTGGCAGCAGGTATCGGCAACATCCACGGCAAATATCCGGAGAACTGGGCAGGATTAAGCTTTGAGACTCTTGATGCAATCCAGAAGCTTACAGGGGACATGCCTCTGGTACTTCACGGCGGCACAGGAATCCCGGCAGACATGATCAAGAAAGCGATTGACCTTGGCGTTTCCAAGATTAACGTAAATACTGAGTGCCAGTTATCCTTTGCGGCAGCTACCCGCGGATACATTGAAGCAGGCAAGGACCAGCAGGGCAAGGGCTTTGACCCACGTAAGCTTCTGGCTCCGGGCTTTGAAGCAATCAAGGCAACTGTCAAAGAGAAAATGGAATTATTCGGCTCTGTAGGCAAAGCTTGATTGACGTAATTAGTAAATAATAGGAACATTCCTGCAGGAATCCGGGTCTATTTGTAATAGGTCCGCCTGCGGGGATGTTCTTTTTTATTCCAGAGCGCAGTGGGACGGAAACCTTCTTACCACAAACTGTGGGATTTTTGCGTGGGTGATTCTGCGCATTGGATAATATTGCGGCAATTTAGAAAGGGCAGAAACTCATAGCGTGGAATTTGAAAGGAGATGCTTTGAAGAAAAATTTTGGAATTGTAAGCTTTTTAATATTGGTTTTGACATTAACAGCTTGTGGGGCAGAGACTGACAGCCGCCGAATGGGAAACGATGGAGACGTTACTATGTACGATTCAATATTAGATAGAATCGATTCTAAACAAAACAATACGTCAGGATTTATATAGGTGGAACACGTATATACCAGGCAGGTAATGCCAAAGGGAAGTGCTGTATGGAGGTTGTTTCCTCAAGGTGTTCATGATAGAATAGTTTCAAAAGATAAGGCAGTAGGTTGCGGCAGTACCGGAAGGGAGTGATATTTTGGCAAAGATTTTTAATGTGACCGGAGCGTGTATCCCTAAAAAGCATTATATGGCAGATATGGCGGGACGCGTTGAGCAGATACGAAAGATGGTTGATGCAGGGGCGTATTTTATGATAAACCGTGCGCGTCAGTATGGAAAAACGACGACGCTGGCAGCGCTGGCTAAAGGGTTATCTGGGGATTATCTTGTGATATGGCTTGATTTTCAATCACTTAGCAGTGCATCTTTCCAGAATGAAAATTCATTTTCCGTTGCTTTTGCGGAATTGTTTTTACAGGAAATGGAACGACAGCATGCTCGTTTAATGGATGGCATGGAAATGTGCATGGAGAAAATGCAGGATATGATAGATGATGGAGATTTAAGGCTCAATCTCATGACACTGTTCCGATATTTACGTGATGCCTGTGAATGCAGTGTTAAGCCGGTGGTTTTAATGATCGACGAAGTGGATAGTGCATCAAATAATCAGGTGTTCCTTGACTTCCTTGCGCAGCTTCGGAATTACTATCTGCAGAGGGATACCAAAGGAATAATTACTTTTCAGTCTGTTATTCTTGCAGGAGTATATGATATCAAAAATCTAAAAAGAAAGATTCGTGAGGATGTAGACCATAAAACAAACAGCCCCTGGAATATAGCAGCGGATTTTGATGTGGACATGAGTCTGTCTTTGGATGGAATCCGTGGAATGCTGACAGAGTATGAGAAGGACTATCAAACAGGGATGGATATTTTGGAAATGGCGGAGCTTTTGTATGATTACACCTGCGGTTATCCTTATCTGGTATCCCGCCTATGTAAGCTGATGGATGAAAAAATCGGCGGAGAGACGAAAGAATCGAAGAAAAGAGCCTGGACAAAGGATGGTTTTCTGGAGGCAGTGCGGATGCTGCTGATGGAGAACAACACGCTGTTTGAATCACTTATCGGAAAGCTAAATGATTATCCGGAGCTGGAGAAGATGCTGAAGGAACTGCTTTTCTTTGGAAAGCCAGTCACCTACAATCCAACCAATGAGATTATAAGTCTTGCGGTGATGTTTGGTTTTGTGAAAAATGAAGAAGGAAAAGTAATACCGGCCAATCGTATTTTTGATACTTTGCTGTACAATCATTTTCTTTCTATGGATGAGTTGAAGTCTTATGAGATGTATAAAGTATCTCTGCAGGATAAAAACATGTTTATCCAGGACGGCCATCTGGATATGCGGAAAATCCTGGAGAAATTTGTGCTGCATTTTCATGACCTGTATGGAAACAGAAATGAGGTGTTTCTTGAAGAAGAGGGACGTCGGTTTTTTCTTCTTTATCTGCGCCCGATTATCAACGGCATAGGGAATTATTATGTGGAAGCCCGTACCAGAAGCCTGGGAAGGACAGATATCATCGTGGATTACCGGGGCGAACAGTTTGTGATTGAGACAAAGATATGGCGAGGAAATGAATACAATTCCCGGGGCGAACGTCAGCTTACAGACTATCTGGAGGATTACAGCCTGCAGACGGGCTATCTGTTAAGCTTTAACTTCAACAAGAAAAAGCAGATAGGTGTGCGTGAAATCGAAATAAACGGTAAACGGTTGATAGAGGCTGTTGTATAGAGGTGAAAGAATGTACCGCATTATAATTTGTGATGATGAGGAGACAGCCCGGAAGGAGATTAAGGCGCTGGTGCTTCATCTGATGGATATCATAGGGGAACCCTGCCTGGTTCAGTGCGTCAAATCTCCGGAGCAGCTTCTAAAGCTTCGTCAGAAGGGCGCCCGCTGGGATCTGATTCTGCTGGACATCCTTATGGGCGGACCGGACGGCTTACGTCTGGCGGAAGACCTGCGCAGAAGCGGTGATGAGACGGATGTGGTTTTCGTCACAAGCTGTGCGGAATATGCTCTTGACGGGTATCGTTCCTACCCGGTCAGTTATCTGCTCAAGCCATTGACAAAGGAATCCCTCAGACCGGTACTGGGACGCTGCCTGTCGCGGTGGAGACAGGAGCCTTTGCTTCATCTGGATACCGGACATGGCGGCAGCGCGGCTGTGGCGGTGAAGGATATCTGTTATATTGAGGTGTTCCGGCGTGAACTGGTGGTCCACTGCGCGGACCGCGAGGTTACAGGGATGGGAGCGCTTACAGAACTTGCACAGCAGCTTACGGGAAGACGGTTTTACAGAAGCCATCGAAGCTTTCTTGTAAATCTGGAATGGGTCGCAGGAATACAAAGATACCATTTCCTTTTGAAAAATGGAGCCCGGGTACCAATCGCCGTGCGCAGTTATCCGGAAGCACAGAAGCGTTGGCTGGAGCATCTTTCTTAAAAATGCACATGCTGCACAGACATTGAGACGTTGCCATAGCGCAGCGGCCATCGATGGCATTGGAGCTATTGTTATAGTGTTCAGCAGCTGCTATGTGACAGCAGTCGCTATGTGACAGTAGCCGCTGCTATAGCGTTGCGGCCGCCATCACTGCGTTTTTTCATTTTTCAGTGAAAGTGCTCCGCGCACCGTAAAGGTTTCGTTTTCCAGGACAGCGCCTACGGCGCCGTGATATTTTTCCACGATATGCGTGATCGCTGTCAGGCCAAGCCCATGGTTGACCTTGTCTGCTTTCGTGGTGGGAAAAGGTCCGGTGCTGCTGCCGGGTCTGGCCTGATTGCGGCAGAGGAAGGACAGGAGCCCATCCTGATAATCCATCTCGAAATATATCCATGGCTGTTTTTCGCGGAGAAGCTCGGTACAGGCTTCTACAGCGTTTTGAAGCAGATTGGACAGCAGTGTGCAAAGCTTATCATCAGGCAGCGGCAGCTCGTCGGGGATGAGGATACGGCAGTCCACACGAATGCCTTTTTGGCGAGCTGGTTCCAGGTAGCTTGACAGTATGGCGTTTACTAGAAAATGATTGGAATAGGCCAGCACAGGCAGCGCATTTTTCTCGTCACGCAGCTTTTGGAGATAGCGTTCCAGACGCTTAAGATCACCGTCATTGCATAGTGCGGCCAGCGCCTCGATATGATGGGCAAGTTCATGCTTCATGAACCGTACCTGCTTGGCGCTTTCCTGTATCTGTACGGCTCTTTCCTCGGCAAAGCGGTATTGAACGGAAAGGAGCGAAAGCTCCCGGCTTTCCTTAAGGAGCACCATTATGCGCTGCACCATCATGCCGCCGAAAAGCAGTATGAGAAGAACGCCTGCATATTCGTTTTGCCATAAGCCGTAGATGGGCTCAAACAGGTTAGAATCCAGCACATCGGCCAGGAGGCTGACACCTAAAATGCATGTGGCACCCAGGACTGCCGTATTGATTACCATATCCTGCGGGCGGAAGTCAACCCTCCGGCGAATCCCCATCCCGGTTAAAAAGGCAAGCACTGCCCACAGAATTATTTTATAACCATCCACAAAAGCGCCGTAAAGTCCGATGAAGCTGCCGTTGGCAGGGAGGATAAAGAGGGCGGCAGCAGCGGACAGCAGACAGATGAGCAGCAGAGCCGGGCGCAGGAGGTTTTTGTACCATTTTATCCGATCCAGACCCACCGCTAATACAGTGAGATGGAGCGTCTGCGCAAGTACAAACAGCCAGGAGGTATCTTCAATCGTATACCAGATCCGGTTGGAAAGTCCGGCCTGCCATATGAGCGGATGGGCACAGTGCAGACAAAACGCCAGGCAGAGCAGGCCAAAATGGAAAAACATCCTATCCTTGTACCGGGAAAGCCATAGCGCCATGGAGAACAGAGCAAGAGTCAGCCCGGAAATGCACACTGCACCGTAAATCAGAGTGCGGACGAAAAACATCCGGCTGATCACGCCCGGAGTGCCGATGGCGGGCGGATAAGTCAGGCCGCTGTAATAATGGTCCTCATTGAACGTTTCCAAGGTAAGCAGTGTATCGCCGCCGCCTACGGGAACAAGAATTTGGGTTTCTTTGCCGGAGGCGGATGCCGCAGGGACACCGTTGATAGATAAGGTATAATCTGTAAAAATCACAGGTATTTCCATAAGCAATGTCTGCGGCTCGCCGTCATAGCGCAAAGTGAGGGTATAGGATGCAGCTCCAAAAGGGGAGTCATGCCCGGGCACATAGGAAAAATTGGAATACTGTCCGATAAAAGTCTCATTTCCATCCAGCATCCATCCGTCAACCAGAAATAACGGACGGTCCAGGTCGGATTGGGTAAATGTATACACACCGTTTTGCCCGTAAGGCCCTCCGGCGGTATACTTGTTGTCACTGTGATAAGTCAGTGCCAGGAGCAAAGAGAAAAGCAGCAGTGAAACCACGGCTGGTACTAAGGAAAGGAATCGTTTTATATGTCGAATATGCATCGTGTAGCTCCTTTTTTTCTATGGTTTATTTTGACGGTTCTTTGCTGGCTGCCGGTTTATGCTTCGGAAAGTGTGGCTTTTTCATCCGGAGAAGGGATGGGGGATACCGCGGAGGATAGCTCGGCTGCGGAGGTTAGCACTGTTGTAGAGGATAACGCCGCTGCGGAACATAACGCTGCGGCGGAGGATAGCTCTGCTGTGGAAGCCATCAATATAGAAGACACGCCACATACCGTCGATGATGTGGTGTTTTTTCAGGACCCGGAACCTGTGATGGATGTTTATCTGATGCCAACAAGTGGATTTGACGATTTCGAATATAAAGCCGGCCGGTATAAATTACTAACTTCTGATGGCACCTGGGACGGTGATATGTTTGAAATCGAATGTGTCTGGGACCGGGATGACTTTGAAAATGCCATGGATGCAGGTACACGGGAATTTGCGGTTCATGGTAAATATGTGCCGCCGGAGCCGGACAGCGGTTTCTGGGATGAAGAAACGCAACGGCTTTGGGAGGCAGGGCAGATTCAGATCAAAGGCGGTATGGACCTCTGTGTGAATGTTCATATCCGCCCGGATGATTATGTGACCGTTTATCGGCCGGACCCGGAAATGCAGATTCAGACAATCTGGGTTGACCGTGATAATCCGACCGATTTTTGTAATCTGTACCTTATGAGCTATGATTCCCTCACACAGGAGGAGAGTCCCTACGACACTCTTTCGCTGGAATTTGAAATCCTCTGGGATGAGGCTTCCTATACTGCCGGACTGGAAAGCAAAGCAGACCAGTTTGAAATTACGGGATCTTACGGTGGGCTCTGGAGTGGTGAGCCATGGCAGGTTGAACTCTGGGCGGAAGGTCTGATTCAGACCCAGGGCAGCACGAAAACAATCATATGTGTGCGGGATACGGAAAATCAGGTTTATGTAAATCCATATGACAACCAGGTGGGTTACGTCTGGCCCTGTGAATTTCAGATTTATATCCGGCCGGGAACCACTTATGAAGCTGCTGTTTTTCCATTGTCCGGCGGTCTTGAGCCGGAGAGCGGAGACCTGGAACAGATCCGCGACTTTGGCTTGGAGTGGAGTCGCAGCGATTATGAAGCCGGGATAACCTCCGGTCGGGAAAGCTTCACGGTTTCCGGCCGGTATGGTCCGAATCCGGACTGGACAACTGAGGACCAGGAGCGCTTTGCCGATGGAAGGTTCCGGATTGCAGAGGACACACCTTCTCCCAAGCTTACCGTACATATAATAAAAGGCGAACTTCCGTTTACAGTGGTCATGCAAAAACGTGACGGCCTGATTCCCATATTTAAGTTTCCCTGGCCAAATGGCGCAGCAAAAGTATCCTGTGATTTCAGCTTTGACAAAGAAACCTGGTACTCGGAAGAAATCTGGTGGAGCAGTGAGTATGATAATAATCTGGCCGTCGGGATTGCTGCTGTTTATGATGAGAATGACCGGATGATTTCCATTCCGGAGGACGACCCGTTTCCATTTTACTGTAAGCTGACCGTCACGGAATCAGTTTTTGAGGGGGAAACAAAGGTTATGATTATTTCACCCGATGCCAATGGAAAATGGAATATGGAAGAGGATCAGGGCGGTGACCATGGCGGCGGAGGCCAGGGCGAGCATGACCGCCCCGGCAAAGATGATTCCAACGATTCCAATCAAGATGTTCCCGACCGTCCTGGCAATGATGATTCCTACCGCCCCAACAAGGACGATTCTGACCAAACACAGAATAATCCTTCGGATTCGGATAATGGGCCGGAAGTTCCATCCGGTGAAAAATCCCCGTCAATAAATGTGCGTCCCGTCCAACCCATCCAGAAATCCCCGATGACTCCAATCAGGAAACCCGTTCAAGAGTCCCCGGCTTCTCCAACCGGGAAACCCACCCAAGAGCCTCAGATTTCTCCAACCGAAAATTCGGTAGAAACTGCGTCGGTTCCCTCTGATACAGACGGAACACAGGAAGAACCACCTCAGGAAACAAGCCAAAATACAGGGGACAGCCATAGTGATACAGAAAAGGCAGATGCAGCAGCCAATACCTCCCGGCCTCTTTCCGGTCCGATTAAAAAATATATGGGTTTTGCCGCTGCCACTCTGCTGCTTATCATTTCTGGCGCTGCCTTTACCTGGTTATACCAAAAGAAAAAGAAATAACCTGCCCCAAAGGGCTGTAGGAAAATGAATAACATATGCTTTATATAGTTGGACCGATCGTGTGTCCGCTGCAATATATCGTGTATGTAATTCCTTTTTCAACAGCCTTTTTTCTTACTAATCTATCATATCTGTCTCAATTCGTCAATGAAACACCAAATCCGACACTAAATCTAATACATTCATACGCTATATTCTTCGTTCGTACAAATCCCCATACATCCGGTTCTCTTTCTGATAAAATGAATCCGCATCATTTGTCCTGGGAAATTTGTCGATTATCCCAACCTTGTGCTGACAATTAAAAATTGTGTTAATTTATTATCTGGAGGGAGGAAGTTCTAAATGCTCTATATTGCCGTATGTGATGATGTGGAAGAGGACCGGAGAAAGCTGCACGGCTTTCTGGAAACCTACTTTACCCAGAACCCATATGCTTATTCCATTACAGACTATATCACAGGAGAGGCCCTGTGCGATGACTGCATTGAGGGAAAACGTTTTGACCTGATTTTTCTGGACATATTCATGGACGGTATGTCCGGCATTGAAGCGGCTCGGCAGCTGCGGGAATATAACCAGCAGTCAGCCATTATATTTTTGACAATGACGCCGGATTTTGCGCTGGAGAGCTACGATGTGAGGGCCTACGGTTACCTGGTAAAACCTTTGGATATGAAAAAGATACAGAGGCTTATGAACTACTATCTCCGTGAGGAATATGCGGGACGGCAGAAAACTCTGCTTGTGCGGGAAGGAAGCCGGGGTGTACGCATTGCTTACCGTGAAATTGAGTACATTGAGAGCAATCGCAACCTGCTGCTGATCCATCTGGAAAACGGAGAGACACACCGCGTCTACGCAAAACTTGTAGAGGTGGAGCAAGAACTTAACGGACATGGCTTTTTGCGGTGCCATCAGAGCTTTCTTATTAACATGGAGCGCGTCCGCGCGGCGCTGAATGATTTTATTATGGAGTCCGGAACGCATGTGCCCATCCGGCAGCGGGGGGCAAAAACCATACGCGACAGTTATTTTGAATACATATTGTCGCAGGCGGAACGGAGACGGATTTAGGAGGGCAGTGATGCCGCCGGGAGTGAATACACTTATATTTACAGCCACATCGCTGTCCGGATAAACGGGTGGATACGAGGCTGGACTTTCAGAAAAACGAAGAAGGGTAGGAGAAGCTTATTATGACGATCAACAAAATAAAAAATGATAACGAACTGACAGTGCTGCTGGAAGGACGTTTAGATACCACGACCGCGCCGGAGCTGGAGACAGAGCTGCGTCAGAATATGGAGGGGATTGAATGCCTGATTCTTGATATGGAGGAGCTGGTTTATCTTTCATCAGCAGGACTTAGGGTAATCCTGGGCGCGCAAAAACAGATGAACAAGCAGGGAAAGCTGCTGGTCCGCCATGTAAATGACACCATTATGGAAGTCTTTGAGGTCACAGGCTTCACGGACATTCTCACGATAGAAAATTAGGAAGAAAAAATGTATGATGCGACAATGCCCCTGCTGGAATCGCTGGTTTTACAGCACAGGTGTACACAGGATACCGTAATACTTCATATTAATCACTGCATGGACAATTCCTTTTATTTTACGGAGCAGCTTAAAAACGCTTTCGGCCAGGTTGTGTTTGTTGCAGTTCCATATAATGACAGGGGGGTGCCGGCGGCACTTTCCTATGCCGCCTATCATGGAAAGCAGACTGCAGGCGGATATATGCTGATGAAGAATAACCGCAGCATTGAAGACTGTGCAGGAGATTTTCTCTGTGCAGTCCGCCGGATGATTGCACTTGCTTTAAATGGAGAGATAAAAGAACAGATGGAGCAGGGAAAAAATCTTCTGATCGTGGAGGACGGCGGTTATCATTACCCGGTACTGGAACAGTGGCTTGCCAACCATCCGGCTCTTGCCGGGAGGGTTCTGGGCTGTGTGGAGCAGACTACGGCGGGACTTCGTGCAGGCGGCGAGGCGCGGCTGCTTTATCCTGTAGCCAGTGTGGCCCGCTCTGCCTATAAGGTGCGGGTGGAGGCTTATTTTGTGGCTGACCGGGTGGTGGGTGAGCTGAAACGTATGCTTCGCCGTCAGGGAAGCTTTGTGGATTTCCACCATGTGCTTTTGCTGGGGTACGGGATCATCGGACGCAGCATTGCAGCCTGTATCAAGCCGCATCACGTGCAGATATCTGTCTGGGATACAGATGCCCATATCAGGCAGACGGCGGAGGCGGACGGGCATAAGCTCTGGGACGGAGAATTTACCGGGGATATGCTGGTGCTGTGCAGTGTGGGAAAACCTTCATTTACCGGGGAAATGCTTGATGCATTTCTAAGAAGTCCGGCCCGCCGGATCTATATTGCCAGCGCATCCTCTAAGCAGGTGGAGTTTCAGGACATCTTTGGCAATCTGGCTCATGCCCGGAGAACTCCGCTTTATCAGGCAGACGCCTACCGCTTTCCCGGCGGCAAAGAGGTGGTCATGCTGGCGCAGGGCTTTCCGCTGAATTTCTACGATAAAAGCTCGGACAGTCTGACCTACGATATGATCGATCCGGTGTTTTCGGAAATACTGCTTTGTGCCCGGACGCTGAGAGAACAAAAAGAATGGCTTGCGAAACAAATCTATCTATTCGGTATCGATGAGGCCCTTGGAGGAAACCGGGCAGAGAAGGTTCTGTTGGAACGGTGGATGACGATCAATCATATCCAACTGGATATTGATACATTTAACCGCCATCCCCAAGAGGCGCATCTCAGAAAAAAAGCATTGGAAGGGAAATAAATGCTCATGGATTATCAGGGAATCATCAGAAAAACATATCAGACCTTTTTTATTCCCACAGCGATTTCCACCATGGGAATTGCGGTCATAAACCTGCTGAACATTTTGTTTGCGGGCCTGTTTTTTGGAAATGACGGAAGCTTTGTGGTGGGGCTGGCGCTCCCAGTGATTATTTTTACAGATATTATCACCTACTTTTTCGGCGTGGGCGGCGGGATTGCGGTTTCCATCCGCCAGGGCCAGGGAGACAAAAAGGAAGCCTCCCAGATTTTCACGCTGGCCGTGGGCAGTACGGCAGTGCTGGGGATTTTGGCGGCATTGGCGGGAGGTTTGTTTTCGGGGGCTCTGCTGCCGTTGCTTGGTGCGCAGACGGCCCAGCAGCAGGCGCTTGCGGGAGAGTATATCCGCATCTTGTTTGTGGGAATGCCTTTCATCCTTCTGTGCGGTGTACTCAATGTATTTATCAGAAATGATAACCATCCGGGAGTTGCCATGAGCGGAATATTGATTTCTGTGATTTCGAATTTGTTGCTGCTGTGGCTGTTTATTGGTGTTATGAAGCTGTCGGTGGGTGGCATTGCCCTGGCGACGGTGCTTTCCAATGGACTGTGTGTCCTGTTTTATCTGATTTATTTCCTCAGCGGCAGATCTACATTGAAATTTGCGACAGCCTTCCGGCCTGAAATCTTTAGGGAGATTGCCAAACCCGGATTTGCAGGAAGTTTGATTTTTCTGGCCCAGACGGTTCTGACGGTATTTATAAATCATGTACTGTTAAAAATCAGCGGCAGCCACGGAATTGCGGCTTATGGCGTGGTCAAATATGCGATCACCTTTATTTATGCGGTTTATGATAGTGTCAACAATGCGGTACAGCCCATGTTTGGCGTTTATTTCGGAGAGCGTGACCAAAAGAGCATACGGATGACGGCAAAGATTGCCCTCCGTAATCTGGCGGCGGGGGCGCTTGGGCTTTGTGTGCTTCTGTGTCTGGGGGCTCCCTATTTGTCGGGGGTGTTCGGGCTTGATGTGGTTCCGGCGCTGCGGATCATCGGCGTATCCTGCCTGTTTTCTTCTGCAGTGGCTTTTTTCAACAGCTTTTACCGTTCCACAGGAAAATCCGGGCTGTCCATCTTGTTTACCGTGCTGGATAATCTGCTGTTTCCTGCGGCTCTGATTCTGGTGTTTGTTTACGGTGTGGATATGGGAGGAAACGGCGTGTATCTGGCGCTTCTGATAAGCGAAGTGCTGACCTTGCTGGCGATGGCGCTGGTGACACGGGGCGATCTTTTAAAGCTGCCCCATTCGGATATTCCCGCCGGACAGATTTACCAGACGCTGCTTGTCAATGAGGAGGCAAATATCGTTGCCCTTAATGAGTCCATTGAGGATTTTTGCGACAGGAACGAAATCAGTAAGAAGAAGCAGTATTACATATTGCTCTGTATTGAGGAGATTGCCGTCAATATTATTAAATACGGGTTTAAGGACGGCAAAAAGCATTATATCGATATCCGTATCGTGGCGGATGAGCAGGTGCTTTTAAATATCCGGGATGACGCCATCCAGTTTGACCCCACAGCGAAAAAGGACGCGGATGTGACTGCCGGGGCAGAGGAGAGAGACATCGGTGGTCTTGGGATTTATCTTGTAAAGAAGGTGGCTGAGGAGTTCAGCTATAAACGAGTTATCGGATTTAATAATCTTCATATTGTGCTTTAAATGGCGCAGCCCGGATGAGAGAAACATTCCGAAGCGGCCCGGATGAGAGGAACATTTCCAAGCGGCCCGGATGAGGGGAATATCCCGAAGTGGCCCGGACGAGAGGGAAATCCCGAAGTGAATCGTATGAGGGGAAATCGCCGAGTAGCCCGGATGATTGACAACAGACAGCAGGAGGTATAAACAATGCAGGCAATGATAAGCGCGGTGCGCGACAAAAAGAACTGGATACGGCTGGTGCTGTCCGCTGTCTTGTTTTTTGCAGTGGCGCTGCCCTTTCGACAGCTGCTTTCCCTGATGCCGGGAATTACGGAAATCCGCCCGGCCAACGTCATCCCTCCGGTGCTGGGGCTGATCTGGGGACCTGCTGCGGCATTTGGAATTGCCATCGGCAACCTGATTTCCGATATTTTGTCCGGAAGCAACGCCTTTGTCTGTATGACAGGATTTATTGCCAACTTTATTTATGCCTATCTTCCCTATAAGCTGTGGTATTCCTTTTTGGTGGATGAGACGGACATCCATCCAGCACTTGGCAGCGTGAAAAAAATATTGAAATATATTTATGTGATCCTTTTGGATTCCCTGGTGGTTACCGGGATGCTGTCCATGATCTTTGAGACGGCTGGCTTTTCCGGAAGCGGCAGCTCCTATGCACTGCTGTTTTTCAATAATTTTGATTTTTCGGTGCTGCTGGGTGTCCCTGTTCTCATCTTTCTGGGGCGGCTTCATCCGGATTATTACGTCCCGGATACCCACAGGAAAAAGCCCGGGAGTTACCTGTTTTTTGACATCCTGCTATTTTTCGCAGCGGCGACGGGGCTTTTGTGGTTTATTATCTCTTTTGCACAGGGAGCGCCGGTGGATAGCCATACGGCCGGAGAACTGCTGGTGTTTGTCATGCTGCTGTCCCTGCCCTCTCTGGCAAAGCCCTTTAACTTTGACCGGAAGGCCCAGCGGCAAAATGCCCGGGAAGTACGGACTACCATTAAAACGAAGGTGGTCATCGGATTTCTCATGCTTTCGGTCATATTTATCGCGTTTGTAGGGGTGATGGCCTATAATTCCAGGACGGAAGCAGACGCGCTGACCCATTGGAGCTATGTGTACCGTACGGTTGGCTTAGCCATTAACATCATCTTTGCTGTTGCCATCGTATTTTTATGGTATGTGGAACGCAACATCGTTGCTCCCTTGGAGCGGCTTGCGGAAAATGTCCGGGAATTTGCGGCCCAACCGGCGGATTCCGGCCAGATTCCTACCCCCATGCTGACAAAGATTAATACAGGGGATGAGATTACACTGTTGGCGGATTCCTGTAACACGATGATGCAGGATATTACAGCATACATGCATGATTTAAGAGCCGTGACTGCGGAAAAAGAGCGGATTGGTGCAGAGCTTTCGGTGGCCACTCAGATTCAGGCGTCCATGCTGCCGTGTATTTTTCCGGCATTTCCGGGAAGGCCGGAATTCGATATCTATGCCACTATGACTCCGGCCAAGGAGGTTGGCGGTGATTTTTACGACTTTTTCCTGGTGGATGACGATCACCTGGCCCTGGTCATCGCCGACGTATCCGGTAAGGGTGTGCCTGCGGCCTTGTTTATGGTCATTGCCAAAACATTGCTGAAAAACTGTGCACAGACCGGACTTTCGCCTAAGGTGATTCTTGAGAAGGTCAATAACCAGCTTTGTGAAAATAATGAGGCACAGATGTTTGTCACGGTGTGGCTTGGTATTCTTACCATTTCCGAGGGCTGTCTCATCTGCGCCAATGCGGGCCATGAGTATCCGGCAGTCAGACATGGGAGCGGAGGCTATGCGCTTTTGAAGGATAAACACGGTTTCGTTCTGGCCGGCATGGAGGATGCCCGGTACCGGGAGTATGAACTTAAGCTTGACCCCGGTGACTGTCTGTATGTTTACACCGACGGTGTGGCGGAGGCTACGGATGCAGCGGGTACTCTTTTCGGAACGGAGCGGATGCTGGAATCGCTCAACCGGCATAAGGAGGCGTCGCCCCAGGAATTGCTCCCGCAGGTGAAAAAGGATATCGACGCCTTTGTGGGAGAGGCTCCCCAGTTTGATGATATTACCATGCTGTGCCTGATGTTTGGAAAATCGGAGGAAATCAAATGAAAGAATTAACGGTGGCGGCAACCCTGGAAAATCTCGGTGCCGTTCAGAGCTTTATTGAACAGGAGCTGGAGCAGTGTGAGTGCCCTATGAAAGCAATCATGCAGATATCGGTTGCCGTGGAGGAAATTTACGTGAATATTGCCCATTATGCCTATCATCCCACGGTGGGAGAAGCCACTGTCCGCTGCGAGGTGGGCGGCGACCCCGTCCATGTGACCATTCAGTTTATGGACAGCGGCAAACCGTTCGATCCTCTGGCCAAGCCGGACGCCGATACCTCCCTCACCGCCGAGGAGCGGGGAATCGGCGGCCTTGGCATTCTCATGGTGAAGCGCTCCATGGACCAGGTGGATTACGCCTATGAGAGCGGAAAAAATATACTCACCATACGCAAGGAAATCTGTTGATGGCAGGCATGAAGGGTGGTTACGGCTGTGCTGGGAAAGGTAACAATTCAGACAAGCCAGTGCATTTACTGCGCAGGTGGTACTGTAGTGGCCGCAGGAAAGGATGATTTCAATGGTATTGACGAAGGATTTGCTGGAAGGGCTTCTGAGCTGTGCGGAAGCCATGTACATCATTGAAGAGGCGGGTAAGACCGTGGTTTACACCCGGGGTTTTACAAGGAAGAGCAGGTCCGGTCAATCGTTCGAGGGTGAGAAATGCTACCGCGCCTTTTTAGGAAGGGAGGAGCCCTGCCCGTTTTGTCCGGCGCTGTGTGACATGTCGCCCCCGGACAATCAGCCATATATCTGGGATTACTTTGATACGTCGATGAATCAATGGTTAAAAATTAAGAACCGTTTGCTCGTCTCCGGCGGTGTGACTTACCGGGTCGGCAATGTGAATGTGATCAGCGATATGATGCAGCTTGGCAGCGAGGCCGTCAGGGAAGTAGGGCTGATGCAGCAGTTGATTCGGGAGCGTGAGCAGATTCAGGAGCAGCTTTTTTACGAAATGAGCCACGACCGGCTCACCGGGCTGCTCAACCGGAATCAGTACAACCGGGATTTGGAAACCATCTATAAAAATCCCGAAGCCTGCGGCGTTCTGTACCTGGATCTGAACAATCTGAAGCAGGCGAACGACCGTTATAACCATGCCGAGGGCGATGCCCTGCTGATACGTCTGGCAGATGCCATACGCGCCGTGACAGGTGACGGCCGCCGAAGCTACCGAATCGGCGGCGATGAATTTCTGCTGATTTGGCTGGGATGTTCCAAAGAAGAGCTGGAGCATTGCCGGAGAGAAATCCTTCGGGAACTGGGGCTTCGAAACCTTGGGCAGCGTGTACCCTGCAGCGTGGCGGCGGGGAGTGCATGGAGCGGGGGAACACAGGAGATGGAACAGCTTGTGATTATGGCTGACCAGCAGATGTATGAGGAAAAAAGGAGGATCAAGGAGCGTGGAACAAAATGAAATATTCAGAAAAACCAATCTGGAGCGGATATCGTCTCCGGAAAAGCTCAATGACTATATAAAGGTGATCAATCCCAGCGTGGTCATTATGCTTGCTGCCCTGGGTCTGCTGCTTGTGGGCGGACTGATATGGGGATTCTTTGGAAACATACCGCTGACGGTCAGTGCCTCAGGAGCTTTCTATGCAGAGGATGGCAGCGGTGTGTGTGACCGCCTGGCCGTGGTACTGCCTGTGGAAGAGTCCGGAAGCCTGAAGGAAGGCATGGAGGTACAGGTATCCCCGACCACGGCAAGCCGCGATACCTACGGCTTTATCCGCGGGGAAATTATGGAAACAGATACCTTGCCGGTGACAGAGGAAGCCCTCTTAAAGCTTCTTGGCAATGAGGCGTTGGTGAATCAGATTATGCCGGATACGGCGGGCGTTCTGGTAACGGTTGCATTGAAGATTGACGGGGAGACTGCAAGCGGACTTTCGTGGTCCTCGGAAAAAGGCGGTGATGTGCCGGTCCGGCAGGGAACCACCGCAACGGCGCTGATGATTTTAAAGAATCAGAAGCCTATTGAACTGATATTGGCACAATGATTCGTAAGTAACGGACACATTGGCTTGTCTGATTGTTCATTGTACTGAAGAACTAACGCAGCAGTCCCATGTTTTGGACTGTTACAGACTAAGGAGTGGCAGCTATGGCAAAACCGGTAAAAGTGCCAGTGATCATACAGATGGAAGCCCTGGAATGCGGCGCGGCTTCTCTAGCAATGGTCATGGCGTATTATGAAAAATGGGTTCCCCTGGAGCAGGTACGTGTGGCCTGTGGTGTTTCAAGAGACGGCAGCAGTTTAAAAGGATTGAAAACCGCAGCCGCCGCGTACGGGCTTACGGCCAGGGCATACCGTTATGAGCTTGAGGCGGTAAACGAGATTCCGGTGCCTGCAGTCATTCACTGGAACTTTAATCATTTCGTGGTGCTCTGCGGCTTTACCCGTAAGGGGGCAGTCATCAACGACCCGGCCAGAGGGCGGACAGTGGTACCGATGAAGGAATTCGACCGTGCCTTTACCGGAGTGGTGCTGACGCTGGAGCCTGCGGAAGATTTCGAGAAGGGCGGAGCACAAAAAAGCATCTGGGGCTTTGTGAAAAAAAGAATGGCCGGGACCCGATCCGCATTTGTGTTTATCACGGTCACCGCAATGTTTATCGCCTGCGTGGGCATCGTCAAGCCATTGTTTTCCAAAGTGTTTATGGACAGTATCCTGACCCGGGAGCATGCGGAATGGATGTATCCCTTTATCGGCATCATGGCCGCGGTGGTGGTCTTTGAGCTGGTGGTCACTTACCTGAAGACCGTATATAGTAAGCGGCTGGAAGGAAAGTTTGCCATCGTGGCCAATACGGGATTTATATGGCATGTTCTGCATCTGCCCATGAACTTCTTTTCCCAGCGCAGCGCCGGGGACCTGTCCAGCCGGCAAGGGCTGAATCAGGGAATCACCAACACCCTGATTTCGGAGATTGCGCCGACCCTTTTGGATATGCTGACCCTCGTGCTATATTTGGTCATCATGCTCCGTTACAGTGTGGTCCTGACTTTGGTGGGGATTGTCACCGTGGCGGTCAACCTGTTTTCCGCCAGGATTGTTTCCGCAAAGATCATGAACCTGAGTCGGGTAGCCATGCGGGAGCAGGGAAAGGTGGAGAGTGTGACCACCTCCGGTATTGAAATGATTGAAACCATCAAGGCTTCCGGTGCGGAAAACGGATTTTTCCAGCGCTGGTCCGGCTATGTGGCCAGGGAGGCTGCGGAAAATAACAAGATGCTTTATATGAATTTATATATGAATTCCATCCCGCAGTTTTTGACGTCGCTTGCGAATATTTCCGTTCTGCTCATCGGCGCTCTGCTGATTTTTAACGGCAGCTTTACCGTGGGTATGCTTCTGGCATTCCAGGGCTTCATTGCCCAGTTTATCGCTCCGGCCATGACATTGACGGCAGTAAGCTCTACGATCCAGCAGATGCGCGCGTCTATGGAGCGGGTGGAGGATGTGATGGAGTATCCGGGGGACCGCTCCGAAGAACCGGAGGCGCCCGGAGGTCTTGAGGGTGCGAAGAAGCTTACCGGGGATATCGTCCTTGAGAATGTCACCTTTGGCTACAATACCATGCAGCCGCCGCTGATTCGGGATTTTAATATCCATATTAAGCCCGGCTCAAAAATTGCCTTTGTGGGAGGCTCCGGCTGCGGCAAATCGACAATGACGAAGCTGATCTCCGGATTGTACAAGCCATGGTCCGGCTCCATTTCTTTTGACGGGCAGCCCATGGACGAAATCAACCACATGATTTTTACAAGCTCACTGGCAGTGATTGACCAGGATATTACCCTGTTCCAGGATACCATTGGAAACAATATCAAAATGTGGGATGAATCGATTGAGGATTTCGAGATGATCATGGCTGCCAAAGACGCCAGTATGCATGAGGAAATCATGCTCCGCGACGGATACGGCTGTAAGCTGACTGAGGGCGGACGGAATTTTTCCGGCGGCCAGCGGCAGCGGCTTGAGATTGCCCGGGTGCTGGCCCAGGACCCCAGTATCGTCATCTTGGATGAGGCCACCAGCGCTCTGGATGCCAAAACCGAATATGAGGTCATCCATGCCATCAAGGAGCGGGGAATCACCTGTATTATCGTGGCTCACCGTCTGTCTACCATCCGTGACTGTGACGAGATCATTGTCATGAATTACGGTGAGGTTGCGGAGCGGGGCACCCATGAGGAACTGATGAATAACGGCGGGCTGTACACGCAGCTCATCACGACAGAATAGGAGGGGAGGAAAGTCATGGGATGGTTTGAAGATCAGCTGCAGCAGCGGCAGACAATGGACGACGAGCTTTTTCAAAAGGCTTTTTACGAGCTTTCCTCGGTCGTGATGCCCTCCGCCGGTATCCACACCATGGAAAGCGACCTGGAAGCTTCGGGAACTGCCATTGAAGAAATTTTACATTATCTCCATATCCCCGTGGAGGAGGCCCCTCCGGAAATCAAGGATCTCAATGACCGTCTGGAATATATTTTGCGGCCCACCGGTGTGATGCGCAGGAGAGTGGAGCTGACGGATACGTGGTACCGGGATTCCATAAACCCACTGCTGGCGGCAAAAAAGGACGGCACGGTGGTAGCTCTGCTGCCCTCGGGTATCCGTGGTTATCGTTACTACGATACTGTTAAGAAAAAGAAGGTTCGTGTGACGAAAAAAAACGCGGAGGATTTTGAACTGGATGCTTATTGCTTTTATCAGGCATTTCCCCAGCGGGAGATGGGAATACCGGACATGCTTTTGTTTATTGCCCGGAGCCTGAGCGTGTGGGATTATGCCTGCGTGGCGGCAATGACCCTGTTTGTGGCGCTTATCGGCCTAATTACGCCTTATGCTACCCAGGTGGTGTTTTCCAGTATCATTCCGGCGGGAGTCGCTTTTTATCTCATACCGATCAGTGTTTTGCTGGTCACCTCACTGGTGGCCAGTAATCTGGTGACCATGTGCAGCACGGTCATGGACACCCGGGTGGAGCGGAAGCTAAGTGTGGCTGTAAAAAGTGCAGCCATGGCAAGGCTTTTATCGCTGCCGCCGGGATTTTTTAAGGAATATTCTGCGGGGGAGACGGCAAAGAGGCTGGAGAGTATGAACAATCTCGCCAAGACTCTGGAGGATACGGTAATGAATACCGGACTGACGGCTCTTTGCTCTCTGGTTTATGTGGTTCAGATTGTCCGTTTCTCAAAACCGCTGGCCATAGCGGGCTGCGCTATCCTGGGGCTGAATCTGATTTATACGGTACTGAACAGCTATTTTCAGATGTCCTATTCCCGTAAAGTGCTCAATGCCAATGCAAAGCTTAACGGTATGGTTTTTTCACTGTTTTCGGGTGTTCAGAAAATCAAGCTTTCCGGCTCTGAAAAGCGGATGTTCGGAAGATGGGCAAAGGTATACCGGGAGTCGGCAAAGCTGAATTACGCACCGCCTCTGGTGGTAAGGCTGGCGCCTGTGTTCAGCGCCCTTTTTACCTCGGGAAGCCTGCTGGTACTTTATATGGTTGCCGCGGTGTATGAGGTGACACCGGCCACCTACATGGCCTTTACGGCAGCTTATGCTTCGGTGAGTACGGCGGTCATGGGGCTTGCCCAGATTACCGGAGTTATTGCAAAAATCAAGCCGGAGCTGGAAATGACGGAGCCCATCATGAAAGCCCGTCCTGATGTGGCCGGACGCAAAAAAAGTGTCACAAAACTTGGCGGAGGCATCGAGCTCAGCAACGTTTCCTTTCAGTATAAGGAGGACGGTCCTAAGATTCTGGATAATCTGTCGCTGAAAATCCGGCCCAATCAATATGTGGCCATTGTTGGGAAAACCGGCTGTGGGAAATCTACGCTGATGCGTATATTGCTGGGCTTTGAAAAGCCACAGTCAGGAGCCGTCTATTATGACGGCAAGGACCTGGAAGCGCTGGATGTGCGCTCCGTGCGCAGAAATATCGGCGTTGTGATGCAGAACGGTTCTCTGTTTTCCGGGGATATTTACTCCAATATCGTTGTTTCCGCTCCATGGCTCACCCTTGATGACGCCTGGGAGGCGGCCCGTATGGCAGGTGTGGATGAGGATATCCGCAGGATGCCCATGAATATGCATACCATCATATCTGAGGGAAGCGGCGGTATTTCTGGCGGACAGAAGCAGCGGCTGATGATTGCCCGGGCCATCGCACCGAAGCCGAAGATTGTCATGTTCGACGAGGCAACCTCAGCTCTTGATAATATTACCCAGAAGCAGGTGTCACAGTCACTGGACGGTCTGCGCAGCACTCGCATCGTGATCGCCCACCGCCTGTCTACCATTAAACAGTGCGACCGCATTATTCTTCTGGACCACGGGAGGATTGCCGAGGACGGTACCTTTGATGAATTGGTGGCGAAAGGTGGACAGTTTGCCGAGCTGGTGCAGAGGCAGATGGTGTAAAAAGGAACGGTACTTGTGAAAAAGTTTTATACCGATAAAAAAAGCTTTATATCGGTGAAAAAAGTTTTATTTTTGTGAGACGTTTTGTACTCCTGGAACGTATATATTAACAGAACGGCAACAAGAGAAGAACAGGAGAGAAAAAGGAGAAAACAGAGCTGCTGTCATGCGGCTGCAGAAAATAAAAAAGGAGAGGTGTAATCATGGAAGAACAAAAAAAGGTAACAGAAATCAATGACGAACAGGTAGATGATGTCAGCGGTGGAGACAATGGTTTGTATTTACATCATAAGATTATCACAGCATTTGGAAAATGCGGAAACTATTGCGCGGGCTCAAATTTTTATAACCAAAAGGTGCTGGCTATCGGAGGAACCTGCGGTTCCTGTGCGCATATGGCCAACATGGACGGCTGGCATGTATGTGATCTTTACTACGAGTAATGGAAAAAACGATTCAGAAAAAACGGTATGCATTTGGGCGGCGTGGAAGAAAAAGCGCCAGACTCATTTACATAAAAAAAATTTAGGAGGATTAAAAAATGGAAGACAAAAGAGTAACAGAAATCTCAGATGCGGAATTACAGTCGGTTGACGGCGGAGCAGCTGTGTATAACGGCCACCGCATTACTACGGGAATTACAGGAGCATGCGGCGACTATTCTCCGGGAAGTAATTTCTACAACAGAAAAATCCTGGCAGTTAATAACACATGCGGTGCATGTACACACATGATGAGCGAAGACGGCTGGCATCTGTGCGGGCTTCATTCAGACTGATTCTCAGGGGAAAACAGTTTTGCGGGCGTTTCAACGAAACGCCCGCTTTCCTGAATTTGAGGAAAAATCAACAAAGCACACCGTCAATGCAGACGGTGAATCAGGGAGGTAGACAGGATGAGAAAAAAATCAGTTTCTGTGTTTCTAATTATCTGCACAGCCGTATGTCTGCTGGGCGGCTGCGGACAGAAATCTCAGGAAACTGCGCAGGAAAATGAGCTTCTGCAGAAGATTGTGACTAAGGTATCGGCAGAGGCGGAACAGGCAGAAGCACTTATGGAACAGATCGCCAGTAACGGGGTGAATGAGGAAACCATCCGGAGCATGGAAGAGTCCGGTGACATCGATGTGTCAGAGTTAGACGAATTCGTGTTTTCTTATGATGAGGACAGAGAACTCCGGACAGGCAGCATATTTACAGATTCGAACGGTTCCGGCTCATCCTCATCTGCGGCCGTCATGTTTGCCAAGATGCAGCTTGAGATGGCGCAGCAGACGAAAAACGGGGCTGCCCAGTACATGAACAGTATTAATGAGGCACAGACGAAGCAGAAGCAGGCTTCACAGTTCCTTGAGACAGCCAAAAGCCAGAAGCAGGCTTTGGAAGCTGCCAGGACGAGGGGAAATTCCCAGGATGTGCAAACAGCCATGACTATGCCCGGCCAGATGCAGGCATTTCTTCAGCAGAACGGTATGGCCGGCTGTATGCAGGCCGCCTCTGGAGGGATGTTCGATGAGAGAGGCTGGGAGACGGTGATTTATACTCTGGAAAGCTACATAGAGATGACTGCTTCTGATATACAGTCACAGATGGGGCATATGCAGGACTTCATGGGACAGTACAATTCCTATACCGGGTCATCCTGCTCCACACTGCAGCAAGGGATGCAGCAGCTTCAGTCCACGACCCGGGGTCAGAGCCTTTTTTCCGCCAACGGCGTCACGGTCACGGTTGTGCCCGCCGCCACGGCAGCCATCGCAGGTGTTCTCTTAGGAATGCTGGCCATGTGGCTGATCATGAGAAGCCGCGCTAAAGGGACAGGCGGTGAGAGACAATGATTTTGCTGCAGCTGGCAGTGAGTCTGGGCGCTGCGCTCTATGGGATTTATGCATGCAAAAAAGGACGGCAGCCCCTGTTTTTTAAGATATTGTGCTACGCAATGCTGAGTTATTTCATGGGAAACCTGTTTAAGGCCGGGTATTTCCTGGTTTATCAGACTGCACCTGCGGGGTTTCATATCGGGGTGCTGGGGCATATCGGAACCTATTTTTTCCTGATTTCCTCTTATTATGGGGCAATAGACAGCCTTCTGGACAATGAAGAGCCGGGATATAACCGTTATCGCTATCTGTCACTGGCGGCTCCGGTCATTCCCCTGGGGATGGCCTGTTTTTCTTATGGGAGAGCAGGTTTTTTCCAGTGGCTGGCCTTTTTCCTCATTGCAGTGCCTATGGCATTCACCATGTATTTTGCGATGAAGCACCTGATTTTTCCGGATATTGAGCTTGGGATTGTCCGGGTGATGCGCCCCTACAATATATGTGTGTTGATTTTTTGCTTTTTTGATGCATGTGCGCATGTGTCTCTGTGGGGAGAAAAGGTGTCAAATATCTTCCTGGCAATGTCCATGATTCCGTTTGTTTTCATGATACCGCTGGCACGTAAGGGGGTGGCAAAATGGTTTATATAATTTTTTTCTGCTTTGCTATTCCGCTTTTGCTCACTTTGCCGTTACTGGAGAAAAATTCCCGTTATCTGGTAGGATTTTTGCTGCTTGGGGCAGTGACGGCTTTGTCTGCGTATGAAATCAACACCATTATTTTTGCCCTGAGCGGCATGGAGGCGAGAAGCTTTACCGAGGTGATCCCGCCCATGACAGAGGAGTGTGTGAAAGCACTTCCGGTGCTGCTCTTTGCCCTGCTGGTGGATGACAGCCGAAGGAGAGTCCTGCCGGTAGCTATGGCGGCGGGAGTAGGCTTCGCCGTCCTGGAAAACACAGTGCTTCTGGTGGATAACCTGGGGGCTGTGACCCTTGCCTGGGCAGTGGGACGGGGATTTTCCGCCAGCCTTATGCACAGCCTGTGTACCATGATCGTGGGAACGGGAATTACTTATGTAAAAAAGCAGCGGAAGCTTTTTTATACGGGGACCTTCGGGCTTCTTTCTATCGCGATTACCCTGCATGCAATGTTTAATCTTTTGATTCAGTCGGATTATGACTGGATAGCCATGCTCATGCCGCTGGTTTTATATGGGATTATTTATCTGGGATATCAGAAAAAACAGTTGAAGATGCCGTTTTGACCGATGGGGATATGGGATGGCGGTAGTTCCATAAAAATGGGACAGAAATAGAAAAGAAGCGGAAGAGGATTAGGAGAGAAATAGCAAAGAAGCAGAAGAGTACCAGGAGGCAGGCAGAAGACAAGCAAGGGACAAGCAGAAGAGAAACCGGAAACAAATGACATAGACAGGAGTCATAAATGAATAATAACTGGGTGCGTAAAGATTTTTCCGAGGGAAGCCCAATCCGGGAACCGCTGCTGCAAAAACTGCTGCAGCGGTCATCGGCGGTTCGGGAAATCCCGGAGGAATATGAAGACTGGATAGCCGCAGCCGGTATTTCGGATGAGGAGAGATCCGCCATAGACAGAAGTCTGCAAAAGAAAAAAGAGTGAGCAGGGTCTGCCACATGGAACACACATTTCGAAAAATCCGGGAGGTCGAATAAAATGCCAGTCGATTTGGAATCGAGAGACGGGATCATATGCATGTATGAGCAATATTTTCCTAAAATTTATAACTTCGTATATTACAGGGTTTATAATCACCCAATCTGTGAGGACATTGTCAGCGACGTTTTTCTGAAGGTCCTGGAGCATTCCGGTGAATTTAACCCGCAAAAGGCTGACTTTTCTACCTGGATTCATGCCATTGCCCGGCATGCGGTGATTGATTACTGCCGCAGGAATAAGCCGTCCGCCGGTGATGTGGATGATTATATGGACACCTTGAACTGCTCCATGGATTTTGAGGAGGCGTATCGCATCTATTGTGAAGAAAAGAATGGGGAAGTCGAAGCCTTTATAAGCATACTGAATGAGATGGAACAAAATGTGATACATATGCGTTATTTTCAGGGATACAGCGGTAAGGAAACCGCACTGCGGCTGGGAATCAACCCCAGCACCGAGCGGACGCTGCATGAGCGTGCGCTGAAGAAAATGCTGAACTTTTTTAAAACGCAGGGAATATCATTGGAGGATATGGTATGAAGGATGGGAATAAGAATAAGAGGAATAAGGTTATGAGAGCATCCGCACTGCCGGAGGATATGCTCGACGGTGTGGTCGGTGGGCTCAGAAGCGTGGATTGGCGCACCTGTAATGCGTGTGGATATAATGGAAGCAGTTTTATGTATACCGACGGCAACCGCAATGTGAAATGCCCGCAGTGTGGGGCGAAGCAGTCGGCCTGGTGAAAAGAGACTGTGGAGATATCAATTCCAGGTTTGAACAGTTTGCCCGAAATACAATCCAATAGAACGGATTAATGCAATGCTGTACTAGATTTAATAGCATGAAAAAGGCGCTCATACGAATGAGCGCCTCCACTGTGCCCTTACGGCGATAAGTGTTTCTTAATAAAATGCCCTTACGGCGTACAATTAATAATTAGAAGCTTACCCTTACGGCGTGTATCGCTTTTTATGATTTTATTTTATAGTATATGCGCCATGTTGTCAATTGGTTTCTTCGTTTTCATCTATATTGGTTTCTTTGTTTTCATCTATATATTGTTTAGTTTCTGCATACTTTAAGTTATTATACGTATCAAGCAGTAAATCGTATGCTTTTTGTAATTCGGCATTTTTTTGTGCTCGACCTCATATTGTTGCATCATTTTTTGATGTTCAATCCATTCTTTGGTAAAAAAGTTTTTGATCATAGTTTTCCTGATTTCACGAAATACATTTTCTTTGTGATTTAAATCACCGGAGATGGTGGCGGATACAGATATTATGCGAGATTTAGATACGATTTTTGCATTATTCAAAATCAGGGCACAGTCATGGGCGAAGCCTTCTGTAACCCCTACTTTTCTGTAGTACCATTTGCCTGTGGGATTGTAAATAGGATGATATGCGGAGGAAACTTTTGAGGGAGTACTGGTGGTAGGAATGACGAGTATAGAGGTTGTCCATTCTTCAATAATTACGGCGGGATGTCTGTAAGATAACTCGGGAGAAAAATTGGTTCCCCATTCTAACTGTACAATTTTCCCTATGCCATAAGTTTTTGTATTAGAATAGTGTTTTTGGGTAATCCAACGATTTATACTGCTGATAATCATTGCCATTTCGCTTTCTGTCAGAAGTTCGCTTGCATATATTAAATTTGAAAGCAGTTGTAAGTATGAAGATAATACGATGCTTGTATCATTTGCTTTTGATGTACGGGAGGTACTATCGGTTGCAATGGAAGCCAGTGCTTTATAATCTATTTTCATAAAATTCCTCTCTGTTAATTTTGTTACGGGTTAATTTGAAAACTATAAATGAGCAAATATTGAAATTTGCACAAAGCTACCCTACCAGTTTTATTACAGCCTCAATTGATGCACCATTTTTAATGAACTGATACAGGTTTCCCAGCTGTTCTTCTTTCACCTGCTTCTGCATATAGGAATATCCTTCTTCAAATGTACAGTATTTTCCTGCATGCATGCAGCATAGATAGTGGACCAGTGACATGATCAGCCAATACCTTTGGATTCCTTGCCTGGAACGGATCTGATACTTATCCAATGCGAGCCTGCCTTTACTTTGGCGGAAAAATAATTCAATCGGCCAGCGTTTTGTGTACGTATCAAGGATCTCCTGTGTGGATAATCCTACATTCGTGGATATAAATATCCGTAATGCTTTCGGATTTCCAAAGGCTTCTTTTGGATAACTTAAAATGACCACTGCATTAGGAATGTCGTTAAGTCCGCCTTCATATCGATACACATAAAACTTACGGCCGCCAACGGTCACGAGGCTGACGTCCCGGTCTGTTTTTCTTAAATGAAGGGCGAAATCACTGGCTTTCCGGCGGATCCCACATGGATAAATGATCCGGTTGGTCTTTAATGCACCAATAGTGTAGAAACCTTTTCGGATAAAGCTGTCCATTACTTTAGCCGTTGTATACCAACTGTCACAAAGAAAATAAGAGATCACTGGTGCGGTGGGAAGTTCCTCAGCAATTTCCTGTACGATCTGGATCTTTGATCTTGATTTATCGTACAGGATGACCGCATAATTCAGAATGATCCCATTGCAGGAAAGCATAACAGACACCACCTGATGTCCATAATCCTGACAGCCCTTTAAATGGGATTGGTGGAAATACGCAGCTTCGATTGGATGCACAGCCTGTGACGAGGGCTTGGCATGCGACGCAATGGTATCGTCCACAATACAAAGGATAGGCTGACCGGAACGTTTTGCTTCCTGGTATATGATCTGAATAACACTGCTTTTCAGGGTATCCTCCAGTGCAAGGTCATTCCATTTACCATGGTTGAGAAAATAAGCGGTAGTTGTTCTGTGATGCTGGCTTACTTGAGCAAAATCGATGGTTTTTCCTCTATAGCTACGAAGGAAAACAGAAACAATAATGGTCATTAAATGTGTAAGATATACGTCAGATAAAAACTGACTGAGATTTAGGGTTTTAAAGTAATTGTAAATTTTGTTAGAATGATGTATACTGTTTGCAACAGGCACCCCCTTGTTTGAGTGAGTAGGTTGTTGGTGGTACTTCAATTATACATCATTCCGCAGGGGGTGTCTTTAGTTTGTGCAATATTTGGGATTTACTCATTTATAGT
>JNKJ01000048.1 GCA_000702025.1 Blautia schinkii DSM 10518 | reverse complement strand
AGTATGAGGCAATGCTAAAGGAATACCCAGTACTCGGACAGATATACGCGTTGATAAAAGAGTTCTACAGCATCGTATTTTCACATAACGAAGATGGCTTGGGAGCATGGATGGACAAAGTCACCAAACTGGGGATAGAGGAACTGGACAGTTATATAAATGGGCTGAAAGCGGACGAAGATGCAGTTAAAAATGCGATCCGTTATGAATATAATAATGGTCTGGCAGAAGGCAGCGTCAATAAGATCAAGCTGGCTAAACGGATCATGTATGGCCGGAACAGCTTTGCATTATTAAGGGCAAAGATACTGTTGAACGAATACTATTATCAAATCAACTAAGTTTGTCAAGAACCAATCCAGTTCTTACGGAGACTTAAGCGCGAACGCTCTTCGTGAGCGCTTTAGTCGCAGTTAGAACTTAGTTGAAGGGAAGCGAGCATCTGCCTCACACGGACACAGCCTCCGCCGCCACCCAGTTCCCTTCTCCGTCCGTTCCCACAACTTTTGCGGGCCCCCTTACCCCTTGACAGATACATGGATTTCATTTAGAATAAATAAACAGAAACCGGCGTTGAAGAGAATAGTACACGACCAGCAATCCCAGAGAGGAATCCCGTTCCCCACCCTGCCCCCATGCAGTCGGAACCGTGGTGCAAGGATTCTGTGCGCGAAGCGTGGAACCGGCCTCGGAGCCCCGTGCAATTGAAGTACGGCGTCCTTCCGGCGTTAGCGGAAAACGAGAGAGCAGCGGACCCTCTATATCAGGGCACACTGCTAACTAGGGTGGTACCGCCGAAGCTTTTCGGTCCCTTGTGAGGGAACAGGAGGGCTTTTTTTATTGCCTGATTCACAGGCATGAGCACTTTTCTGTCCCGGAAAAATCCAGGTACGCACAAGCGAACCTACTGCAATTCACATAAAAAGGAGAGAATCAATCATGGCAAAAGAAAAGAAATTAGTAGAAGCCATCACATCAATGGAAGAAGACTTTGCCCAGTGGTACACAGATGTGGTAAAGAAAGCTGAGCTTTGCGACTACACCAGCGTAAAAGGCTGCATGGTCATCAAGCCCGCAGGCTACGCAATCTGGGAGAATATCCAGAACGAACTGGACCGAAGATTTAAAGAAACCGGCGTAGAGAATGTGTACATGCCATTATTCATACCGGAATCCCTGCTGCAGAGAGAAAAGGATCATGTAGAAGGCTTCGCACCTGAGGTTGCCTGGGTGACACACGGCGGACTGGACCCGCTGCAGGAGAGACTTTGCGTGCGTCCCACCTCTGAGACTTTATTCTGCGATTTTTACGCAAAGGAAATCCAGTCCCACAGAGATCTGCCTAAGGTATACAATCAGTGGTGCTCCGTGGTGCGCTGGGAAAAGACCACACGTCCTTTCCTCCGTTCCCGTGAATTCCTGTGGCAGGAGGGCCATACTGCCCACGCGACCGCTGAGGAGGCTGAGGAGAGAACCATCCAGATGCTGAACGTTTACGCGGATTTCTGCGAGGAAACTCTTGCAATCCCGGTCATCAAGGGCCAGAAGACAGACAAGGAAAAATTCGCAGGCGCAGAGGCTACCTACACCATCGAGTCACTGATGCATGACGGAAAAGCTCTGCAGTCCGGAACCAGCCATAACTTCGGTGACGGCTTTGCCAAGGCGTTCGGAATCCAGTACACAGATAAAGAAAATAAGCTTCAGTACGTACACCAGACCTCCTGGGGTATGACCACACGTATGATCGGCGCGATCATCATGGTACACGGCGACAACAGCGGACTGGTGCTGCCTCCGAGAATCGCTCCTGTACAGGCAGTCGTTATCCCAATCCAGCAGAGAAAAGAAGGCGTTCTGGAAAAAGCAGATGAGCTATATGCAGAGCTGAAAGCCTGCGGCATCCGCGTTAAGGTGGACGATACGGATAAGAGCCCGGGATTTAAGTTCGCGGAGCAGGAGATGCGTGGTATTCCGGTTCGTATTGAATGTGGTCCCAAGGATATTGAAAACGGCCAGGCTGTTGTGTGCCGCCGCGACACCCGTGAGAAGTATACCGTGAAATTCGAAGATCTGGCTCAGAAGGTACAGGAGATTCTGGATACGATGCAGAGCGATATGCTGGAGCGCGCCCGTGCCCACAGAGATGCTCATACCTACACAGCAGCGGATTATGAAGAGTTTAAAGAAATCATTAACAATAAACCGGGCTTTGTGAAGGCTATGTGGTGTGGCTGCCAGGAATGCGAGGACAAGATTAAAGAGGACGTACAGGCTACCTCCAGGTGTATTCCTTTTGAGCAGGAGCAGATCAGTGATGTATGCGTATGCTGCGGAAAGCCTGCTAAAAAGATGGTTTACTGGGGCAGAGCATATTGATGAAAGACTGTTTTGGCTGTTTTTACACCTAAGCGATTACGAAGTGTGCTGCCGATTACGGAATGAACAGTAAGAAGTAAAGGGAGATTTTATGCAATTAACAGTTCCTGCAAGGGTTGAAAAGATTTTATACACACTGGAGGAAGCAGGCTTTGAGGCTTATGCGGTGGGCGGCTGCGTCCGGGATTCGATTCTCGGGCGCGTGCCGGATGACTGGGATATCACCACATCCGCCACACCGCAGCAGGTGAAGGCTCTTTTTCGCCGGACTGTGGACACCGGCCTTCAGCACGGTACAGTTACAGTCATGATGGAGAAAGAGGGCTTCGAGGTAACGACCTACCGGGTGGACGGCGAATACGAGGACGGCCGCCATCCCAAGGAAGTGATTTTCACTGCCAGCCTTGAGGAGGACTTAAAGAGAAGAGATTTTACCATCAATGCTATGGCGTACAACCCGAAGTCTGGTCTGGTTGACTTATTCGGAGGCATAGAGGATATCCATGAGAAAATCATCCGCTGTGTGGGGAATCCACAGGAGCGCTTTACGGAGGATGCCCTTCGAATTCTGCGCGCAGTGCGGTTTTCCGCGCAGCTTGGATTTACCGTTGAGGACAGGACCCGGGAGGCAATCCGGGCGCTGGCGTCTAATCTTAAACAGGTGAGCGCGGAGCGGATTCAGACGGAGCTTCTCAAACTTCTTGTTTCGCCTCATCCCGATTATCTGCGCATTGCCTACGAGACCGGAGTGACGAAGGTGTTTCTGCCGGAGTGGGATGTGTGCATGATTACCCCGCAAAATACGCCCCACCATTGCTTCACCGTGGGTGAACACACCCTGCAGAGTCTGCTTCATGTGCGGGCGGATAAGGTGCTGCGGCTCACTATGCTTCTTCACGATATCGGCAAGCCTCAGGTGAGAAAGACAGACGAGAACGGGCGGGATCATTTCAAGACCCACGGTGCTGCGAGTGAGGAGATGGCAGAGCAGATCATGCGCCGTCTCAAGCTTGACAATGACACGATCAGGAAAGTGACCAGACTTATCAAATGGCATGACTTCCGTCCGGCACCCGAGCCGGCGCAGGTACGCAGGGCTGTCTGTCTGATCGGGGAGGATATTTTCCCCTTGTTTCTGGAGGTTCAGCGGGCGGATATGCTGGCCCAGAGCGAATACAGACGCGGGGAAAAAATTGCGCGTCTGGACGGAGTGGAAGAGGTCTACAGAGGAATCCGGGCACGGGGAGAATGTGTTTCCCTGAAGCAGCTGGCACTTTCCGGCAGAGATCTCATACAGGCAGGATATAAGCCGGGTAAGGAGATTGGAGAAATCCTTGCGTACCTTTTGCAGGAGGTCCTGACAGACCCTGGTCTGAATGAAAAGAAACTTCTGCTTCAAAAGGCAGAGGAACATTTTTTGTGTTTACCTTAGTATTTGCTGTGCTGGTTTACGGGCTAGGAACGTATCAGTACCCCAGATTCTCCAAAACGATTTTGTCCGCATGGTTATTGGATGATAGGCAGTTGTAAAATGTTGACGGTGATGTTATAATTTTATCCAGGTAGTCATTGATCTGTCGAGCTATGCGATAAATTAATTTAGAAATGGGACGAACAAATGAAGAAGGTAAGTATAAAAGATGTGGCACGGGAGGCGGGGGTATCCATCACCACAGTTTCCAGGGCGCTTAACGGCTATCCGGATGTCAGCGAAAAGACAAAGGCCAGGATTGAAGAGATTGTGGAACGGCTGGACTATGCCCCGGATGCCAATGCCCGGGCAATGGGGAGCAAGGAAACAACGAAGATCGGACTTTTGATTTCCAGCCTTATGAGTAAGGATGAAAACGGATTTATCCACGGCCATTTGTGCGGCTTGTATCGTTTATGTACAGAGTGTGACTGTGAGTTTGTGCTGCTTGTCACGGAGACAGAACAGCAGAAAATGCTCAGCTTCCGTCAGCTATGTAAGAAGAATAATTTAAGCGGTATTGTGGTGACAGGACTTCGTACCAACGACCCTTATTACGAAGAGATGATGAAAAGCGACATTCCCTGTGCAGTCATTGATATGGAGACCAGCGGAAAGAATAAGTGCAATATTACGATGAATAATATCGCCGCGTCCCAGGAGGCTGTGGAGTATCTGATCAGCCAGGGACACAGAAATATTGCCATGCTGGGCGGCAGTGAGCTGGCGGATGTCAGTATCAAGCGTTATGCCGGGTACATGGGGGCGCTGATCGACCATGACATCGTGTGCCCTAAAGATTACGTCTGTCATTGTGATTTCCTGGAAAGTAAGGCATATGAGGAGACGAAGAGACTTCTCCGCCTGCACCCGGAGATTACCGCCTTTTTCTGTGCCAGTGACATGATGGCCCTGGGAGCCATCCGGGCAGCTCTGGAGCTTGGACGGCAGGTGCCTGAGGATATTTCCGTGATGGGATATGACGATATTCCTGTTGCCCAGTATGTGTACAATGGCCTGTCCACCGTGCATCAGGACCCCAACCGCATAGGATACGAGGCGGGAAGGGTGGTGTATCGGATGATGCAGGGAGAAGAAGTGGAGAGCAAGGTGGTGCTTCCCTATCATCTGATCATCAGGGGAACCACAGGCCCGGTCCGCAGCCCGGATCACGGGAATGCCACGGCAGAGGGCGGCAAAAGTTGAATTACATATTAGAGCGTGTCTGAAAATTCGTTCCGGCCATCTGCACGCTTTAGGAAAAAGTGTTGAAATTTCGATGGGAAATTCAGCACTTTTTTTCTGTTTACAAATAAGTCTCATTATGCTATATTGAATTTAACGAAAACGTTTTGGTAGGAGGCGGAAATGAGAAAAGCGAGCAATGTATTATTACGGATTTTGTGCGCGGCAGTGGATTTTATTATCATTCTGGTTCCCATACAGTTTGTGATGATGGGGATTTTCAATGTATCCACAAGGCAGGCGGATTTGTTGTTCCAGCTCTTGTTTGCGGTGTACGGAACCCTGGCTACGGAATACTTCGGCAAGACCTTTGGCAAGTATCTGGGGAAGCTGCGGGTGGTGGATACCAGCGGACAGAAGCCGGTGATGCTTTATCTGGGCCTTCGTGAGCTGTCCAAGGCGCTCTATCTCGTACCCTATGCCGGACTTGTCCTTCTGGCGGTAAGCGGAATGATGATGGTCGTGCGTAAGGACGGGCGTGCCCTCCATGATCTGGTGGGAAACACCCAGGTGGTATTTGCCTGGCAGGTAGAAGAGGAGGTGTAGGCAGTATGGTGAATGAATCGTCTATGCTGGCGGTCATGAATCCGCTGGTATTGCTTTTGGCTCTGGCCGTGTTTGGAATGATTGCTTATTTCTGCGCCAGGCGTTACTGCAACACCAATGATTTTTCCAGGAGCGTCAAGCTGTATGTCCCTGTCATGCTGGGGGCAGACGTACTTTTTTTCCTGCTGGGACTTCCGGTGGTACTACTTGCGGGAATCGATGTGGCCGGATTTGTGGCGCTGGCGTTGATTTCGAATCATTATTTTTATAATTAACAGAAAATGAGTCTGCTTTATCGGACTCTTTCTTTTTCAACCGAATCCAAAACGTTTTGGGAATGACGATAATAGGAGGATTACTATGACAACGTGTATGGACTATTCAAAGGCACAGGAGTGGATTTTAGGCGAGAAGCGGTTTGACAGCAAATATCTGGGCAAATGCGAAGCTGTCATGTGCCAGGGAAATGGATATATGGGAATACGAAGCGCTACAGAGGAGCATTATCTGAGAGAGAAAAGAGATTTCTTTGTGGCGGGAACCTTTAATAAGTTCGACGAAAATGAGGTGACGGAGCTTCCCAATGCCGCGGATGTGCTGGCTATGGATATGGAGTTTAACGGCTGTGTATTTTCCCTGGAGCAGGGGACGGTGAAGGACTATTACCGCCAGCTCAACATCCGTACCGGAGAGCTGACTCGTACAGTGACCTGGGTATCTCCGCAGGGCGATGAGATTGCGTTTACCTTTGAGCGTATTGTGTCAATGAAAGAGCTTCACACCATTGCCCAGAGAGTGCAGATCACTCCAATCTCAGGCCGGGTGTCCTTAAAGCTTGAGACAGGTATTGACGGAAGCGTGACCAACAGCGGTTCCCAGCATTTTTCTGAGGGGGACAAGAGATTTTATGACAATACATACATGCAGTGCTGTCAGACGACGACGCAGACAAAGCTTGATTTCGTCTTTACTTCCGGGGTCACCTTTACTGTCGAAGGGAAGCCGGCTGAGGTGAAGAAGCATATTGTCATGGACAGAAGAAAAATATTCAGCGAGTATACCCTGGAGCTGGAACCAGGGAAGACTCTTACCGTGGAAAAAATCAGCAATGTATTCACCTCCCGTGACAAGGAAAATGAAGGGAAAACCATGAAGGAGCTCCAGGAAATCTCTCTGGAGGATTTAAAGCGGACCTCTGCCATCGGATATGAAGCCCTTTTAAGAGAGAGCGCAAAAGCGTGGGATGAGACAGTATGGAGCAGAATGCCTGTGACGATCGTTTCGGAAAATCCTCTGGACCAGCTTGCCATCCGTTTTGCCCAGTATCATCTTTACGTGATGACACCCCGTCATGATAACCGCATGAATATCGGCGCCAAGGGCTTGAGCGGCGAGGGCTACAAGGGCCATACCTTCTGGGATACCGATATTTTTGCCCTGCCTTATTTCACCTTTACAGACCCGGCGGCGGCCCGTTCTCTGGAGGAATACCGCTATCTCTCTCTTCCGGGTGCGCATAAGAAGGCAAAGAGCAACAATTATGAGGGCGCGCAGTTCCCGTGGGAATCTGCCTGGCTGGACGACGGCGAGGTGACTCCGGTTTGGGGCGCTGCGGATATTATCACAGGGCTTCCTACCAAGATATGGTCAGGATTTATTGAGCAGCACATCACCGCAGATGTGGCGTACGGTGTGTGGCAGTATTACATGGTCACGGGCGACCAGGATTATATGGACAAATACGGCTATGAGCTATTGATGGATACTGCGAAATTCTGGGCTTCCCGTCTGGAGTGGAGTGAGGAGGATAAGCTTTACCATATCAATGATGTGGTAGGGGCGGATGAATACAAGGAACACGCGGATGACAATGCCTTCACCAACTATATGGCGCATTGGAATCTGGGTATCGCTATGGAATATTATCAGGAGCTTAAGGATAAAAAGCCTGAGAAATTCAAAGAGCTGGATGAGAAAATGGGACTTCAGGATTCCTATAAGCTGTGGGAGGAGCGCCGTCCTCTGATCTATCTGCCGCAGCCGAGAGAAGAGGATCTTGTGGTTGCCCAGGATAAGCATTACCTCTCTTATCCGATCATCGACCTGACAAAATATAAGGAAAGCGGTGAGGTAGGCACCCTTTTCCGCGAATATAACCTGGAGCAGGTATGCCATATGCAGGTTTCCAAACAGGCGGATATTATGGCGCTGTTCTTCCTCATGGAGGATCTGTTCAGCCTTGAGGTGAAAAAGGCAAATTGGGATTATTATGAGCCGAAAACTCTTCATGATTCTTCCCTCTCCCTTTCCACCCATGTCATTCTGGCAAACGATATGAGGGATAAGGCTTTGGCTTATAAGCTGTTTCAGAGGGCCGTGCGCATTGATGCAGGAGAAAACATGAAAACCTCTGACGCGGGTATCCATGCAGGCTCCCTGGCAGGTATCTGGCAGTCTGTATTCTACGGATTCGGCGGCGTACGTATGCTACACGGAAAGCTTCGTATCTGTCCGCTGCTCCCGGATGAATGGCAGAGTCTGGAATTCTACTTCTACTGGCATGGACAGAGGCTGCATGTGCAGATTGACAAGGAAAATCTGACCATCACCAATGAGACCGGGACAGAAGCAGTGGAGTTGAACGTATATAGTGAAAATTACCAAATTAAGGATAGCATTTCTGTGAATTATAGCAGAATGATATAAAACCTGTTGACAACGAAAACGTTTTGGATTATATTAAAGTCATCCAAAACGTTTTCGAAAAAAGCAACAAACAATGCAACATAAGGTAACAAAGGTAACAACTAACAGGCATCACGTACAAAACGTGTTCTAAAAGGAGGAAATATCATGAGAAAGCATTTCAAGAAACTTACAACCCTGTCAATGGCTGCAGTCTTAACACTGGGAAGTATGGCCGTTACCGTTCAGGCAGAGGAGGCAGACTTCGCTGGCCGCACCCTGAATGTAGGAATCTGGGGAGGAAATGACCAGGAGACCGCCGCTCTGGAAAAGATGAAAGCAGAGTTTGAAGAGAAGACAGGCGCTGAGATCGTATTCAAAACCTACACAGATTACAACACACAGATCCAGGCAGACTTTATCGCAAAGACAGCGCCGGATGTTTTCTATATTGACGCAAACGTGTTCCCGTTCTACTCCAGTCTGGGTGTCATGGAACCCCTTGACCCGGAAGAGATGGAGGCTGACCAGTATTACGAAAACCTGCTCTCCGCTTTTACCGCAGAGGACGGCACACTGTACTGCATCCCCAAGGATGTATCAACTCTTGCAACCTACTATAACAAAGACATTCTCGATGAAGTCGGCGTAAGCCCGGATGATATTCCGACCGCCCTTGAGGATTACAAGGATTTCCTCACTGACCTTCAGGCAAAGCTTGATGAGAAGTACGGAGAAGGCCAGGTGGCAGCCATGACTTATAACCCGGAGCTTTCCCGTCAGATATACATCCTGGAAGAGGGCGGAGCAAGCATTATTGACGAGGATGGAATGGCCACTCTGAGCAGCGACGGTGTTGTGAAAAACCTTGAATTCTACATTGACCTGGTACAGACAGGCGCAGTGAAAACACCGGCAGACCTTGGCCTTGGCTGGAACGGAGAGGCCTTCGGTGTAGGAAAAGCGGCAATCATGGAAGAAGGCAACTGGGTATATGGAACTTTAAAGACAGACTATAGTGATGTCAACTTCGGCGTGAAGGAAATGCCTACATATAATGGAAACCAGCACTCCATGTCCTTCACAGTAGGTTATGGAATCTCCTCTGTCACAGAAGAAAAGGAACTGGCAAAGGAATGGATTAAATATGCCACAGGCGAAGAGGGAATGCAGATCTGGTCCTCAGGCGCAGGCTGCCTGCCGTCAAGAGCTGCTGTAGCCGATACCATGGATATCCTAAGTGATCCGGTGTGGGCAGTGCATTCCAAAATGATCGACGTGGCAACTCCATGGCAGAGAGGAACAACACTCAGCATTGTAGACAGCGCATATAAAAACTTCGTTCCGGCAGCATATAAAGGCGAGACAGGTGCAAAGGAAGCAATGGAGCAGGCTGACAAGCAGGCAAACAGCGAAATTGAAAATTCCATCTGAGGACGGTAGTGTTTAGCCTTTGCGTTGTGTTAGATACGAGTGGGGGAGGGCGGCCGTGAGGCCGTCCTTTTTCTGCCAAGATAAGGAGATGAAAAATGGTGGAAAATGCAAAGAAAGTAAAAAGAACTTACTCCAGGTATGAGAAAAAGGAGCATAAACAGGGCTATCTTTTCCTGACGCCTGCCATTGTAATTCTTTCTGTATTTATCGGCCTGGCAGTGCTGTTTGTGATTTATCTTTCGTTTCATAAGGTAAATCTGTTTACAGGCCAGTATGAGTTTGTGGGGCTTAAAAATTACGCCCGGGTCTTTCAGGATGATATTGCCAGAATCGGTCTGAAAAACACACTGATGTTTTCAGCAGTGGTGGTACCCATCCAGACAATTATGGCTCTTATCATCGCAGCCATCCTCAACAGCAAAATAAAAGGAACATATTTTTTCCGTACCGTGTTTTTCCTTCCCACACTTACTTCCAGCTCCGCCCTTACCATGATCTTCATGTTCATGTTCAGCGTGAGCGGACCGATCAACAGCCTGCTTTTAAAGGCGCAGATTATTAATCAGGGAATCAATTTCCTTCAGGACCCGTCATTTGCACTGAAGGTGATTATGGTGATGAACATCTGGTCCACCATACCGATGTACACGACCATGTATCTGGCAAGCCTCCAGGATCTGCCGGCTTCCATGTATGAGGCCGCGGACATTGACGGTGCGGGACCAATCAAGCGGTTCTGGTACATCACTATTCCCTATTTAAAACCACTTACCACCTATGTGCTTCTCACCAGTATCATCGGTACTCTGCAGATGTTTGACCAGGCGTACATTTTCTCCGGAGGCTCCGGCGGACCGTCCAACTCAACCCTGACAGTATCCCTGATGGTTTATAAATATGCCTTCGGTACCCAGAATGCAATGGGATATGCGGCTACGCTGGCATTGATACTTGCGGTTATTATTATGGTGATCTCGCGGCTGGCGGAAAAAGCCAACGGCGAAGAGCGGATTTATTAAGGGGGCCACAACATGAACAAAAAGAAAATAAGTATTGGAAAAATTGTTTTATATATTATTTTGATCGTTGCGGCAGTTTGTACGATTTATCCCTTCCTGTGGATGGTGTCGGCTTCCTTTAAGCCTCTTAAGGAAATCGTGGGCGGTGGAATGAAGCTGATTTCGGACAGCATGTCCCTGGATAATTACAAGTACATATTCGGACGTTCCTCCCTGTTTCCCAAATGGTTCCTCAATTCCTTTTTAGTGGCAGTGATCGGAACTGTGGTAAACGTGTTTATCAATACCATGGCAGGATATTCCCTGTCCCGGCTTTCCTTTCCGGGAAGAGACAAAATCTACCATCTGCTTCTTGCCCTTATGATGGTGCCCAGCCAGGTGCTTCTTATTCCCAACTACCTGATCCTTCAGAACCTTGGGATGCTTGACAGCTATGCGTCTCTGATTCTTCCGGCGGCAGCCAACATCGGAAATATATTTCTTATGAGGCAGTTCTTCATGAATTTCCCCAAAGAGGTTGAGGAAGCGGCAAGCATTGACGGACTGGGAAGATATGCAAGATTTTTCCGCATCTGTATGCCTCTGGCAAGACCGACGATCGCTACCCAGGCCATCTTCGTGTTTATGGGCTTCTGGAATGAGTTCACCAAGCCCATGCTGTACATCAAAACGGCAAGTAAGTACACCCTGACCCTTGGTCTACAGAGCTTTCAGTCCCAGAATGCAGGAACCATGTGGCATCAGGTTATGGCAGCAGCCTGTATCTCTGTGCTGCCCATTGTTATCATTTATCTGATTTTTAACAAATATTTCTTAGTAGGAGTACGAATGGATGGAGAAAAATAAATTAAAAACAGTCATTTTTGACTTGGACGGGGTTGTCACAGACTCCGCCAAATATCATTACCTTGCCTGGAAGGAGCTGGCGGACGAGCTTAAGATTCCTTTTGACGAGGAGTACAACGAAAAGCTTAAAGGGGTATCCAGAATGGAAAGTCTGGAGCTCATCCTGGAAAACGGACAGGCCTGCGATAAGTATACTCCCGAGGAAAAGGAGGAGCTGGCCTTCCGGAAAAACGAGAATTATAAGGAACTGATCAAGCAGATCACACCGGAGGATATCCTTCCCGGAATCCTTCCGTTCCTGAAGGAGCTTAAGGAGGCGGATATCCGTATTGCCCTGGCTTCTGTGAGCAAGAATGCGCCCTTTATTGTACACCAGCTTGAGATCGAGGATTACTTCGACTACATTGCAGATGCGGCGAGCGTTCCTAATGCAAAGCCATTCCCTGATATTTTCCTGGCAGCCCGTGACGAGTTCGGCTTTGACAGCAGCGAGTGTGTGGGCGTGGAGGATGCCAAGACCGGAATCGAAGCCATCCACAGAGCGGGGATGAAGGCCGTCGGCGTGGGAACACCGGACCAGATGACAGAGGCGGATCTTCTGATCACCACAGATCAGTTAAGCCTTTCCGGCGTGCTGGAGGCATTTCAAATGAGATAGTGCCTGTATTTCATAGCGTTACGGATACGTGAAGAAACCGCCGGAGGTATTTCCGGCGGTTTCTTGCCTTGATGCGGTATACAAAAAATAGGAGGTAATTATGGAGCGAGTATGGTGGAAAGAAGCAGTCGTATATCAGATTTATCCCCGAAGTTTTATGGACAGTAGCGGGGACGGAATCGGTGATATCAAAGGGATTACCTCGAAAATGGGGTATTTAAAGGAACTGGGGATTGACGTGATCTGGCTGTATCCTGTATCTGAATCTCTAAGTGATGATGATGGATATGGGATTCGCATGGAGCAGTTCGGAGCTCTGGAGGATTTTGATGAGCTGCTCCTGAGTGCCCACAGGTATGGAATCAAAACAGTGGTGGATTTTGTCGGGAATATTGCATCCGGTGGACAATCATGGTACATAGAGCGCAGAACGGACGCAGACAATCTTTACAGGGATTATTATATCAGACGGCCGGGAAAAGACGGCAGGGAGCCAGGGGCAGTGATCCAATTCCGGCATATGGATGTGAATGCGGAACGGGAGCATACGCGGACAGAACAGACCGTCAATCGGAAAGACCAGACCATCCATCTGGCAGACCAGACCATTCATCTGACAGATGGGAAAATCAATCTTCCAGAGATGAAGCGTGCCCTTACCAAATGGCTGGAAAATACGGAGGGAACAGCCTGGAACGGCTTTTTCTGGGGGAACCATGAACAGCCGCGCTCTGTAAGCCGCTATGGGGAGGAGGGGGAATACCGGGAAATGTCGGCCAAGATGCTTGCCACCTGTCTTCATATGATGCAAGGCACGCCCTGTATCTATCAGGGGGAGGAGCTTGGGATGACGAACCCTTCCTCTGAGGAAATCTGCAGCAGCCGCGATAATGCCCGTACTCCTTTCCAGTGGAACAGTACAGCGCACGGAGGCTTTACCACAGGCGAGCCGTGGATTCAGGTGAATCCCAATTACCGTACGGTCAATGCAAGGGAACAGATAGAACGGCAGGATTCGGTTTTCCGGTATTACCAGTCGCTGATTCGGCTCAGAAAAGAATATCCGGTAATCGTGTATGGCTCCTTCGAACTGCTGTACCCGGACTCCGCGGAGATATTTGCGTATATCCGCGCCCTGGAGGATGAGAAGCTTCTGGTATTGTGCAACTTTACACCGGAGCTACAGACCATCCACACACCGCAGGAGTTTTATAAGGCGTATCCGGTGATCACAAGCTGCACGGTGCCTAAGACCAACCAGACTATCATTCTCCCGCCCTACGGCGCGGCAGTTTATCTTACACGTTTCTAAAAAGGCAGTTTATCTTGTAAGCAGATAAGACTCCCACCTCTATATGTGGTGAGTAAATAACAAATTCGTCTTGGTGGGAGTCCAATCTCCTTCCAAGATAAAGCCTCCGGCGGATTACAGAGCCGCACAGATGTATTATGTCATGCAGAGCATGACGTGCGGCTCGCAGCAAGTACGCCGAGGCGTACTTGAATTCCCATATTTTCCCCTCGCATATCCTCCTCTATCAGGACATAAGATAGAAGGTACAAAAACATGAGGGGGATACGCGATTGTATGATTATGGGCTTAGTACCCTGGAGCAATATGGCCTGACAGCAAAAACGGCCTCCCGCACGAGAGGGGCTCTCATCTGCCATACGGAGAAGGGGCTTTTGATACTGCGGGAATTCCATGGTTCGGAAAAGAAACTGCAAAAGCAGCAGGAACTGCTCCTGACCTTACAAGAGAATGGCTTGAGCGTGGACAGCTTCCTGGAAAACCAGGAGGGCAGCCTGGTGAGCCGTGACAAGGACGAGATTCCTTTTACCCTGCAGCACTGGTATGATGGCCGGGAATGTGATACAAAATCCAGGGACGACATTCAAAAAAGCGTACGTACCCTGGCAAAATTACATAAGGTCATGCGGCTTTCGCTGGTGGAGGATTACGAGGAAAAGTCACTGAAGGATGAGTATGTGCGCCATAACCAGGAAATCCGCAAGATCCGCAAATTTATACGAAAAAAAGGGCCTTCCAGTCCCTTTGAAAAGGACTTTCTGGCAAGTGTGGAATGGTTTTTGAAAAAGGGGGAGGAGGCTCTTGCTATGCTTGGGGACTCCTCTTATGATACGCTGCGGGAGCAGTCCCTTTCCTCAGGGTGCATCTGCCACGGCGAGTACAACCAGCACAATGTGCTGATGGTAAGAGGCGGGACGGCAGTGACGAATTTCGGGCACTGGGGCTTCGACGTGCAGATGGCAGACCTTTACCGTTTTATGCGGAAAGTCCTGGAAAAATATAACTGGGACCTGCGCCTGGCCCAGGAAATGCTGAACAGCTATCATCAGGAGCGGCCGATTTCCATTCTGGAATGGCAGAATCTGAAGGTCCGTTTCACCTATCCGGAAAAATACTGGAAGCTGGCAAATTATTATTATTCCCACAATAAAGCATGGATTTCCGAGAAAAATATCGAAAAACTGAAAATATTAGTGAAGCAAAAGGATATATGGGGAGATTTTCCCGAAAAATGCTTTGGACGTTATCCATTTTAACGTTGGAAATGCCTGATTTTCCTTTATTTTTTCAGTAAGGTGGTATATAATATAAAAAAATAAAGGTAACTATAAAGGAACTGAGTAGTTACAAATAAGGCATAGGGAGGTACTATAGTATGGATTATAAAGAGGTTTATAATCAGTGGCTTGAGAACCCATACTTCGATGAAGCGACCAAAACAGAGTTACAGGCGATCCGGGAGGATGACAACGAGATCAAAGAGCGTTTTTATATGGATCTTGAGTTTGGCACAGCCGGACTTCGCGGTATTATCGGTGCGGGAACCAACCGCATGAATATTTATGTAGTAAGACGTGCGACCCAGGGGCTTGCCAACTACATCGCCAAGGTGGGGAAAGAGTCCCAGGGTGTGGCCATTGCCTATGACTCACGCCATATGTCCCCGGAATTTGCCCAGGAGGCAGCACTCTGCCTGGCGGCAAACGGAATCAAGGCATATATTTTTGAGTCCTTACGCCCCACACCCGAGCTGTCCTTCGCAGTCCGTCATTTAGGCTGCGCGGCTGGCATCAATATCACAGCCAGCCACAATCCGCCGGAATACAACGGATACAAGGTTTACTGGGAGGACGGCGCACAGATCACACCGCCTCATGACAGTGGTATCATGGGTGAAGTGAAATCTATTTCCGACTGGAATACAGTGAAAACCATGGACAAAGCAGAGGCTGAGAAAGCCGGCCTCTATGAAGTGATCGGACAGGCAATCGACGATGCGTATATCGCAGAGCTGAAAAAGCAGGTGATCCACATGGATGCCATCGAGGCTGAGGGCAAAAACCTGAAGATCGTTTACTCTCCGCTGCACGGCACCGGAAATATCCCGGCCAGAAGAATCCTTAAAGAGCTGGGCTTTGAAAATGTATACGTAGTGAAGGAGCAGGAGCTTCCCGACGGAGATTTCCCGACCGTGAGCTATCCGAACCCGGAAGCTGCGGAAGCCTTCGAGCTTGGCCTTAAGCTTGCGAAGGAAGTGGACGCAGACCTTGTTCTGGCTACCGACCCGGACGCAGACCGTCTCGGCGTGCGTGTGAAGGACAAGAACGGCGAATATCACGACCTCACCGGAAATATGTCCGGATGTCTCCTTGCAAATTATGAGATTGGCCAGAGAAAGGCAGTGAACGGCAGCCTTCCGGCAGACGGCGCACTGATCAAGACCATCGTTACCAGCAACCTGGCAGATGCCATTGCCAAAGGCTACGGCGTTGATCTTATTGAAGTACTCACCGGATTTAAGTTTATCGGCCAGCAGATCCTTGGCTTTGAGAACAGCGGCAAGGGCTCCTATCTCTTTGGTTTCGAGGAGAGCTACGGCTGTCTGATCGGTACCTACGCAAGGGACAAGGATGCCATTGTGGCAACCATGGCACTGTGCGAGGCTGCCGCTTATTATAAGACCCAGGGCAAGACCCTCTGGGATGCAATGATCGATATGTATGAGGAATTTGGTTATTATAAGGATGCCATCCAGTCCGTTACCCTTAAGGGAATCGAAGGCCTGCAGAAAATCCAGGAGATCATGGATACCCTGCGTAAAGAGCCGCCCGCAGAGTTCGCCGGACATAAGGTGGTCGCTGTGAGAGACTATAAGCTGGATACGGTCACTGATCTTGCAACAGGAGAAGTGAAGCCTACCGGACTTCCGGCCTCTAATGTTCTTTACTATGACCTTACTGACGATGCATGGGTATGCGTACGTCCTTCCGGCACAGAGCCGAAGGTGAAATTCTACTATGGAGTGAAGGGCGCTTCCCTTACAGACGCGGATGAGAAATCCGATACCATGGGCAAGGCAGTGCTGGCTATGGTAGATGCAATGATGTAATTTTATGAAAGAGAATAAAGATGCCTTTGAGGAGCTCGTGGAGGTTGTCAGAGAGCTGCGTGAAAAATGTCCCTGGGACAGTGTACAGACGCACGAAAGCCTGAAATCCTGCCTGGTAAACGAGACAGAAGAGGTTCTGGAGGGTATTGATCTATTAAGCCGCGAAAACGACGGCGGGAATCTCTGTGAGGAGCTGGGCGACCTGCTCCTTCAGGTGGTCCTGCACAGCGTTATCGCCCAGGAGGAAGGATTATTTACCCTGGACGATGTCATCCTTGGAATCACCGACAAAATGCGCTACCGTCATCCGAAGATTTTTTCACCGGATGACAAGGAGGCAGTTTCTCTCACCTGGGAGGAGCTCAAAAGGAGAGAAAAGGAGCGCGGATAAGAAAATTACTCTTTTCGGGCGTGACGGAAGCATGACTTTGCCGTATATTAGCGAAAAACCTTGACAATACTAGTTAAAAGGTATATATATAGATGATAGAGCACTGTCGCTTCCGGCAGGTGCTGACAACAAGAAAGAGAGATCATTTAGAGGAGGAAACACCATGAATAAAACAGAATTAGTAGCAGCAATGGCGAAAGAGACAAACTTAGCGAAGAAAGATGTTGAGGCAGTTTTAAAGTCTTTCATTGATGTTGTTTCTAAAGAACTGAAAAATGGCGGAAAGATTCAGTTAGTTGGCTTTGGTACATTCGAAGTCAGCGAAAGAGCTGCTAGAGAGGGAAGAAATCCTCAAACTGGTGCTACTATGAAGATTGATGCTTCTAAAGCTCCGAAATTTAAAGCTGGTAAGGCTTTAAAAGATATGGTTAACGGCAAATAATTGAAGAGACGATAACCGGGGGGAACAATGGTTCCCCCTTTTCATTTGTAAAAAACTTGTGGAGGTAGATGATGCGTTTAGATAAATATCTGAAGGTGTCCAGGCTCATCAAACGCCGTACCGTGGCAAACGAGGCCTGCGACGCGGGAAGAGTGCTGGTGAACGATAAGCCTGCCAAGGCTTCGGCCCAGGTAAAGACAGGGGACACCATAGAGATCCAGTTCGGAAGCCGCAATGTGAAGGTGGAAGTGCTGGAGGTAAAGGAAACCGTAAAAAAAGAAGATGTGGAAAGTATGTACCGCTATCTATAAGACGGATGGACATGTCCCATGCGGATGTACCTGCTCCGCTCGGGCCGCTCTGTTTCATACGAATCATCGGCTTCCTGCCCTCTGGTCTATTTGCCCTTTGGTTCACATAAACTAAAAGTGGAATGAATCATTGGGAGGCTGGCTTTGGAAGAGAGGAAAGTATTACCGCCCCATAAACTGATGCTGGAAAACCGTCAGGGAGGAACCATCACCGGCGTCCGTGATGTGAATTCCTTTGACGAAAAAGAGATTTTGCTTTTGACGGATGCAGGTAAGCTGCTGATCAAGGGAGAACAGCTTCATGTGAAGCGGCTCAACCTGGAAAAAGGCGAGGTAGACATTGAGGGCAAGGTAGACAGCCTGACCTATCTCTCAAAGAGCACGGATAAGAAGGAGGAATCCCTCCTGAAGCGGATGTTCCGTTAGCCTATGAGCAGCTATATCCATAATGAGATGATCCTTTTCCTGCAGTCCGCGGCTCTTGGAGCCTTGCTTCTTCTGTGTTATGATCTGCTGGCGGCAGTGCGCAACGTGATTCCTCATAATCCGGCAGCAATGGCCCTGGAGGATATTATCTACTGGCTGGGGACAGGGCTGTTTGTGTTTGTGAGAGTGTACCAGACCAACCAGGGGATTCTGCGCAGTTTCCTTTTTCTGGGAGTTATTCTGGGAGTAATTCTCTGCCATGCCACCATAGGCCCGCTTTTTGTAAAAATATGGACAAAAATCTTGACTTTTCCTGTATTAATTGTAAAAATTTCAATAAAGAGGTTGATATTTCTGGGCAGAAGATGTAAAATTTTTGTGTATAAATCCGCGAACCACTGGAAAGGCTGTGGAAAAGACAGAGGTTTACGGACCAAAAGGGGCAAGCAGGTTGAAAAAGTCGAAAAAGAAGCGTAACAAAAAGAGAATAGGTTATAATCATCTCGGTATGCTTGCCATTGCATTGGTTGTTCTGGTTCTGCTGGGAGGCTTGATGCTGCAGAGTAAGGGTCTGGAGAGCCGTCTTGCTGTCTATGACGCCAAGGCCGCTACCCTGGAGCAGGCAATCGAAGATGAAAAAGCACGTACAGAAGAAATCGAAGAATTGAAAAAATACATGCAGACAGACGAATACGTGGAGCAGATTGCCCGGGAGAAGCTGGGACTTGTCAAGGACAATGAGATCGTATTTGAACAGGTGAAGTAGGGAGGCGGCTGTATGCCTATAGCCGCTGTTTCCTGCGGCACGTTTTTTGACGAAAAGTTTTTCAATGCTTTCGTCGGTGTTTGACAGATATTTCATATCTTATCCCTTATAATACCCACTTAATGAGGACATTAAGGGGAGGGGAGAATATGCAGGAATGGATGATTGCCATGCTCGTTATCAGTGTACTGCTGATAGTCCGGGACATGGCAAAAACTATTTTGGCAGGGAGGACGCCGAAAGCAGAGGAGCTGGTGCCCTTATGTGAAAGCCATCCCCAGAAGGAGAAAGTACAGCGGTACGCTGCATCTTTTCAAAAGCTGGCGGATACTTTCTATGGCATGCCTTACCGTAAGGATTACTTGAGCAGCGGCCAGGTGGAGCATATCATTAAGGATACGAATGAACTGGTGTGCAGCAAATGCTACCAGCGCGAGGTGTGCTGGGGTGAGCGGGCAGACGCGCTGTACCGCGGCGGTGAGGCAATGATACGCACCCTGGAAGAGGGACAGGAGGAGGCAATCCGCAAAATCCGGAGTGACTGGATGAGTGTATGCGGCCGCTCTGCCCAGTATTTCGATACGGTGTGTGAGAATTTCAAAAAAGAAAAACAGAATCTCGTGTGGGACAACCGCATGATAGAGAGCCGTCTGGCTGTGGCCCAGCAGCTCACAGAGATATCCAAGATCATGCAGATGGTGGCGGAGGACCTCTATGACATTGAGCAGGCTGCGCCCCAGTTCCAGGACGAGCTGTCAAAGAGTCTGAAAAAGCGGCATATCATATTGAAACAGGCCTGGGTAATGGACAAGGTTGAGGGCCGCCGTCAGATTTTCCTGTCCATGAGAGCCAGGAGCGGACAGTGCATCTCCATGAATGAGGTGGCACAGATATTGTCCCAGGCGTGCGGATGTGCCATGACACCTTCCACAGGGAGCCGTTGTATTGTAAACGGGGAATATCATACCGTTCACTTTGTGGAGGATGTAAGCTACCAGGTGCTTTATGGTGTGGCTAAGCTCACCAAGGAGAAAGAAAAAGTGTCCGGCGACAATTATATCTGCCGGCAGGAGGACGAGGGAAAATTCATCATGTGCCTTTCCGATGGAATGGGCTCCGGCATGGAGGCCTGCAAGGAGAGCGAGGTGGTGGTGGAGCTTCTGGAGCAGTTTCTGGAATCCGGGTTTTCCCAGGAGACAGCAGCTAAGATGGTAAACTCCGCTCTCGTACTCAAGGGGCAGGATGGCATGTTTTCCACTGTGGATATCTGTGCGGTGGATTTATATACGGGAATCTGTAATTTCCTCAAGGCGGGGGCTTCGGCTACTTTTATCAAGCGTGATCACTGGGTGGAGTCCATCGCCTCCGAGAGTCTGGCCGCAGGGCTGGTCCAGCAGCTTGATTTCGACACGGCGTCGCGCAAGCTTTATCACGGAGATTATCTGATCATGATGACCGACGGGGTGCTGGACGCACTTCCGGCTGAACGCGAGGAAGAGACAATGAAAGAAATTATTATGGATATACATGAGCAGACGCCCAAGGACATCAGCAGAGGCATTCTGGAGCGGGTGCTGGGATACAGTGATTACCGCGCCCGGGATGATATGACCGTGCTTGTGGCGGGAATGTGGAAGAAATAGGAGCAGCTATGTACGATCAGGTGAAAGCCTACATAATTGAAAATGAGATGATCAAGCCCGGGGACGCGGTGATTGCCGGTGTCTCGGGCGGGGGCGATTCTATGGCTATGCTGCACATATTAAACAGGCTGAGGAAGACTTTGGACTTTCGGCTTACTGTGGTGCATGTGAATCATGGAATCCGCGGCCCGGAGGCAGACCGTGACCAGGCCCTGGTGGAGGAGGCGTGCAAAAGCGCGCAGCTTCCGTTCAGGGTCTATGCTTATGATGTGCCAGCCCTTGCCACCCGCTGGAAGCTTGGAACAGAGGAAACCGGGCGGAAGGTGCGGCGGGAAGCATTTGAGACGCAGCGGGAGAGGCTGCTGCTTGAAGCGGCAGGCAGGGAACCGGAGAAGGCGCTGTGTGAGCAGACCGGCAGTGAGCAGGAACAGCCAGCAGGCAGCGTGCTGCAGGTGCATATTGCCCTTGCCCATAACCAGGATGATCTGGCGGAGACGATGCTTCATCATCTGGCAAGAGGTACAGGAATCCGCGGCCTGTGCAGTATGCGTCCTGTATCCGGAGCAATAATCCGGCCTGTTTTATGTTTAGGACGGGCAGAAATTGGTCATTATTTAAAAGAGAATGCCGTTCCTCATGCGCTGGATATCACCAACCTTTCGGATGAGTATACCAGAAACCGGATCAGGCATCATATCATGCCACTGATGGAGCAGGAAATCAATGTGTGTGCAGCCGCTCATATGGCCGAAACGTCCAGAGTTCTCGCCGAGGCCGAGGATTATCTTTCCCGCCAGGGTAAGCTTCTGCTGGAGCGCTTTCAAAAGGATGATGGGGAATATCTGCTGGGACCTGCCTTTTGGCAGGAGGAGCCGGTGCTTCGGGCGTATGCCATTGGGCAGGCTTTTGAGGAGCTGGCGGGACACAGGCAGGATTTCACCTCTCTTCATGTGCGTCAGGTCACGGAGCTGGCAGAGCGTCAGACTGGGCGGGAGATAGCGCTGCCCTACGGCCTGTGCGCACAGAAAACGTACCAGGGAGTTCGCCTTGGCACAAGAGAGGCAGCAAAGGCACGTATGGGACCACAGGAAACAGCCCGACAGGAATGGGAGATTCCGCTGCCCGGGACACTTACCTGTGCGCTTGGGACCTTTGAGGCGGAAATATTTTCCTATGAGGGGCAGAAGATTCAAGAAAAGAAGTGTACGAAATGGTTTGATTATGATAAAATAGAATGTAATCTATGTGCCCGCACCAGACGGACAGGGGATTTCCTCACTGTTAACAGCGAGGGAGGACGCAAAAAGCTTAACCGCTGTATGATTGATGAGAAAATACCGCGGGAGCTTCGGGAGCGTATTCCCCTTGTTGCCGCAGGGCAGGAAGTGCTCTGGATGGTGGGAGGCCGGATGAATGAAAGATACAAAATCACTCCGCAAACCAGGAGGGTGTTAGAACTACGATACCAAGGAGGAAGTAAAGATGAGTGAGAAAATCAGGGTTTTACTCAGCGAAGAGGAAGTAGATTCCCGTATCCAGCAGATTGCTGCTAAAATCAGTAAGGATTACGCAGGGAAAGAAATCCATATGATCTGCGTACTTAAGGGCGGCGTATTTTTTATGTGTGAGCTTGCCAAGAGAATTACCGTGCCGGTATCTCTGGACTTTATGTCCGTGTCCAGCTACGGCGACGACACCAAGTCAAGCGGTGTCGTGAGGATTGTCAAGGATCTGGACCAGCCTCTGGAAGGCAAGGAAGTGCTGATTGTGGAAGATATCATCGACTCAGGAAGGACACTCAGCTACCTGATCGAGATTTTGAAGAGCCGTAATCCAAACAGCGTACGCCTGTGTACACTTCTGGACAAACCGGAGCGCCGCATCAAGGATGTGACTGTGGATTATTGCTGTTTCGATATCCCGGATGAATTTGTGGTTGGGTATGGTCTTGATTATGCCCAGAAATACAGGAATCTCCCATATATTGGTGTGGTAGAATTAGGGGCAGATTGAAAGGAGATTTAAGTAGTGAATAAGCAGCCAAGCAGAATTGGCCTGTATCTGGTGCTCATCGTAATGCTGGTGGCCGGATACCTGTATCTCAATGATCAGGTGGCTTCCCAGAGCAATTATTCCATGAAGCAGCTGGAGCAGGCAGTTGAAGATGAAAAGGTGGTTGATGCGAGGATTCAGCAGAACAGTGAGGTGCCTACAGGCTCTGTTGTTGTGGATATTATCAATGAGGGGCAGAAGCGTGTCTATGTGACAGACGTGAATGACATGATAGATTATCTGGAGAGTCACGGCATCACCCCGGATGTGGACAATGTGCCTAAGGAAAATATATTTCTTACTGTGCTCCTTCCGGTGCTTCTGACCGGAGGACTGGTGATATTTATTATTATGATGATGAACCGCCAGATGTCAGGCGGTGGCGGCGGCAGCAATGCGAAAATGATGAATTTCGGCAAGAGCCGCGCGCGGATGCTGTCACCGGATGACAAGAAGGTGACCTTCCAGAATGTGGCCGGCCTACAGGAGGAAAAAGAGGACCTGGTGGAGGTTGTGGACTTCTTGAAAGCACCGCAGAAATACACCAAGGTGGGAGCTCGTATCCCCAAGGGTGTACTTTTAGTGGGACCTCCCGGAACAGGTAAGACGCTTCTGGCAAAAGCGGTTGCAGGAGAGGCGGGCGTACCGTTCTTCTCAATATCCGGTTCTGACTTCGTGGAAATGTTCGTAGGTGTGGGTGCGTCCCGCGTGCGCGACCTTTTCGAGGAAGGCAAGCGCCATGCGCCGTGTATTATTTTTATCGACGAGATTGATGCCGTGGCCAGACAGAGGGGCACAGGCATGGGCGGCGGACATGATGAACGGGAACAGACACTCAACCAGCTTCTGGTGGAGATGGACGGTTTTGGTGTGAATGAGGGCATTATCGTGATGGCTGCCACCAACCGTGTGGATATTCTGGATCCGGCAATCCTGCGTCCCGGCCGTTTTGACCGTAAGGTCGCTGTGGGCCGTCCGGATGTGAAGGGCAGAGAAGAAATCTTAAGCGTACATGCCAAGGACAAGCCTCTCGGCGATGATGTGGATCTGAAGCAGATTGCCCAGACGACCGCAGGCTTCACCGGAGCGGACCTTGAGAACCTGCTCAATGAGGCGGCCATTGTGGCGGCTAAAGAGGGCAGAAGCTTTGTCATGCAGAAGGATATCAAGGGAGCCTTTATCAAGGTGGGAATCGGCGCAGAGAAGCGCAGCAAGGTGATTTCCGATAAGGAGAAGAAGATCACAGCTTACCACGAGGCAGGCCATGCCATTCTTTTCCATGTGCTGCCGGATATGGAGCCGGTTTATACCATTTCCATCATCCCCACAGGTATGGGAGCCGCAGGTTATACCATGCCGCTTCCTGAGAATGATGAGATGTTCAACACCAAGGGAAAGATGTTGCAGGATATCACAACGCTATTGGGCGGCCGTGTGGCTGAGGAGATTATCTTCGGCGATATCACTACAGGCGCATCCAACGATATCAAGCGTGCGACAGGCACAGCAAGGTCCATGGTCATGAAATACGGTATGTCTGAAACTGTGGGATTGATTTCCTATGGAAATGACGATGACGAGGTATTTATCGGCAGAGATTTGGCTCATACCAGAAGCTACAGTGAAGAGGTTGCCAAGGAGATTGACAGTGAAATCCACCGTATCATCCAGGAGTGCCATGAGCGCGCGAAGGCGATCATCCTTGAATATCAGGACGTTCTGCATAGCTGTGCGAAGCTTCTTCTCGAGAAGGAAAAAGTGCATCGTGAGGAATTTGAGGCACTTTTTACAATGAGAAATCAGGAACCTGAAGAAATCCGTATATAAAATACACAAAAAAGTGTGCCAAATTTTGTGAAGTTTGTGCACACTTTTCTGTTGCCTCATGGTACTATATATATCGTAAAAACCCCCCAATACATTATATAGTTTTTGCTACACCCCATAAGAAGAAATACCTTCTCCAAAAAAGACAGCTTATCCCGCTGTCTTTTTTACTTTCTGGGGCAAGGTTTTGTCTTTGCACAAAAAACTTCTAAATTTGCACTATTGGGGAATTGGTTGTATATTTCAAAGGATTAAGATAAAATAAAGATATATAGTAACAGTTTAGATACCCTGAACTGTTACGATTTATTTACAAAGGGGATTGATTATGGAGCGGGAAAATGTAGACGTTACAAGAAGAATGCAATACATTTTAAACATGCGCGCGGTGCTGAATAAAGATGCATTGTTTAGTGACGGGACAGAATTTTACAGAAGTCCTGCGGAACCGAAACCCGGAGAAACTGTGATTATCCGTTTCAGGACTCAGAAAAATAATGTTGACGCTGTTTACCTTGTCTATGGCAAGTATAAGATGAAGATGAAAATCTATAAGACAGCCAACGGCTTTGATTATTTTGCTGCTAAGATCGTGATGGGCAGTGAGGTGTTCCGTTATCATTTTGAGATTCATTATGGGTGGATCACTTGTTATTATAATTACCACGGCGTGAGCATGGATCGTGAGGAAAGACTGGACTTCGAGATTTATCCCGGCTACAATACTCCGGATTGGGCCAAGGGTGCGGTGATGTACCAGATTTATGTGGACCGTTTCTATAACGGCGACCCGGACAACGATGTGGAGACAGGCGAGTATTCCTATATTGGAGATGTGAGTGTACGCGTGCAGGATTGGGATAAGGCTCCGGCTGTGATGGGCGTGCGTGAGTTTTACGGCGGCGACCTACAGGGTGTGATGGACAAATTAGACTATCTGCAGGAGTTAGGCGTGGAGGTCATTTATTTGAACCCCATCTTTGTATCGCCCAGCAACCACAAGTATGACTGCCAGGATTATGATTATGTGGACCCTCATTATGGGAAAATCGTGGAGGACTGTGAGGACGGTCTGCTCCCGGAGGGCGACAGGGATAATTCTCATGCGAAGAAATACATTAAGCGTGTGACTGACAAGAGAAACCTGGAGGCAAGCAATGCCCTATTTGCCGAGCTGGTGGAGGAAATACACAGCCGCGGCATGAAGGTGATCCTTGACGGTGTGTTTAACCACTGCGGCTCCTTTAATAAGTGGATGGACCGTGAACGGATTTATGAGAATGAGGAAGGGTATCCGAAGGGTGCATACGTGTCCGCCGACAGCCCCTACCGTTCCTTCTTTAAATTTAATGATGAGAACCGTTGGCCGTATAACCCAACCTATGATGCCTGGTGGACGCATGATACCCTGCCTAAGCTCAATTACGAGGGCTCCCGGCAGCTTTACGACTATGTGCTCTACGTGGCAAGGAAATGGGTGTCACCACCTTTCAATGTGGATGGCTGGAGACTGGACGTGGCGGCTGATCTGGGCCACAGCAATGAATTTAACCATCAGTTCTGGAAAGACTTCCGAAACGCGGTAAAAAGCGCCAATCCAAACGCTGTGATCCTTGCGGAGCATTACGGCAACCCGGAGGGCTGGCTTCTGGGCGATGAGTGGGATACGGTGATGAACTACGATGCTTTTATGGAGCCGATCACCTGGTTCCTTACCGGTATGGAGAAGCACAGTGACGAGTACAGAGAAGACCTTTACGGCAACAGTGAGGCGTTTATCGGTGCGATGAAAACGCATATGCGCTCCCTGCACATGTCAGCACTTTACACAGCCATGAATGAGCTTTCCAACCATGACCATTCGCGGTTCCTCACCAGGACCAACCGAAGAGTGGGCAGGATATCCTATGCAGGCCATGAGGCCGCTTCCCAGGGAATTAACCCTGCTGTGATGCGTGAGGCAGTGGCAATCCAGATGACCTGGCCGGGTGCGCCTACGGTGTATTACGGGGATGAGGCCGGGGTTTGCGGATTTACCGACCCGGACAACCGCCGGACCTATCCATGGGGACATGAGGATCAGGATATGATCGCATATCATAAGATTATGATTGCGCTTCATAAGAAATACAGGATTTTGCGCAGCGGCTCTGTTATTTTCCTGTGGAATGATTACCAGGGGCTGTGCTATGGCCGCTTTTCCCATAATGAACAGATCATTGTCATCCTCAATAACCGTGACGAGGAGCGTGAGGCAGAGGTTGAAGTATGGAAAACCGGAATCAGCCGTCTGAGCGATACGGTGCTTGAACGGATCATGCTTTCCCATAAGGACGGTTATACAGAAGAAACCGTTGAATTTAAGGCCCAAGCAGGGATTGTACGTATGTCTATGCCGGCCTATAGCGTCACAATCCTGCATCATAAGGATTGATGATGTGATGACATTGGAGACGAAGTTCTACTTGGATTTGACTCTCTGCAGATAAAGCTTTCTGAAGGCAAAGCTTTCCGTAGATAAGGCTCCCTGAAGGCAAAGCTTTCCGTAGATAAGGCTGCCTGTAGATAAGGCTTTCTGCAGAAAAAGATTTCCATAATTTAAGCCCTCATATATTGTAAAAACTGTTTGTTGGTGCTTGTTTGCTTCGTGCTTAAGCATTCCTACAGTCGTTGATAATATATGAGGGCTTTTTCTAAAAGATAATTTTTAGAGATTTGTACTGTTATAAGGTTTTGTACTGTTATGAGGAAGGTTAGGGGCTCGCTTCTCAGAGCTTGCTGCCTTCCTTTTTATATTCTTTGACAGTGTTCCTGGCATTGTTCTGCAGCAGCTTTGCTTCTTTGGCCTTGAGCTCTCCGGTATAGCTTACCCTTGGTGAATCATTAAACAGGGTAGTGTACATAGTACAGGCGGACAGATAGCTTCCCGCATAGGAAGGGTGTGTTTTATCTTTATCCAGAAGTCGAATACCGGTCTTTTGTTTCTGGGTGTTGTAAAAGGATATTCCGGTGGGAATGACAATGGCATCAACTGCTTTGGCAATACGTTCGCAGGAGGCCGCAATCTTGGCTTGATAGTCCTTACGGCTGGTGATCAAATCGTCAAATTCCTCATAATCCTGATGCCCGAGGGCGGGAACCCAAGTCATGAAAAGCGCAAGCTTCGCACCCGAGGCTTCAATATATGGCTTAAGCTTAAGTATGGCTTTGCGTGTCTTGCCCGGAGCTGTCAACGGGAGGAAGTGGCGGTCCTGAAGTACCACATAATCCCATTTCTGATTCTTCAAAAGCTGGCGGACCCGCCTGCCAAGCCGGGTCTTTTTATTTGCGTACATATAAAGCGCGGCACCGTTTTGCGCAACTGTGGTTACGTTTGCCTTTTGACCGGCGCTTTTACAGATTCGGCTTAGAATATCACCGGAATCATTATATTTGGTGTAACTGTTACCAATGAGCAAAATCTTGACGGTTTTCTTTTTGGTGCCCTCGATACCTATACTTGCCAAAGAATCGGCGGAGGCCATTACCTGAAAAAGATTTCCGGTCAATAAAACGAAGGTTAACAATAGGGCGGTGAATTTCTTCATTAATGCTGTCTCCTTTAATTGAAAAATGCGGTTAACATAATTGAATACCAGATAAAATTAGTATAACACAAAACCCAGAGAAGTTGTATTCTCTGGGTTCCAAAATCAAACAATGGATGGAGAAGGATTCGAACCTTCGAAGGCGTTGCCAACAGATTTACAGTCTGCCCCCTTTGGCCACTCGGGAATCCATCCATGAGTCGTGTTTATTATATATAATTGGCAGGGAAATTGCAAGCCCCATTTTAAAAAAAATTGTGGGGCCCCCGCGGAATGGGTTGAACGGTGAGGAGGAGGAAATCCGGAGCGGAGGTGCTGGCGGCTGTCTTGTCAGGCAATGCTCGCTTCCCTTCAACTGATATGTAATGACTTTTGTCAAGAGTAAATTGCAGAAAATCACCACAAACTTTTTTGTTTATTTGTTCCTGAAGACATCTGGAAAGAGCTTCGGGGTATCAGTTCCCGGCATTGACCACTCTGATATACGTGGATTGGTTACCGACAGGACAATGGTTCGCCGTGAGCTCTACCGTCTAATTGCGTGGATCACAGGTATCTGTGCCAACATAGTTGAATCGTAGATAGCTCGAACCTTGAAATGGCCGAAGCCCTTCCCAGGTGTCTTCAGGTGTTTCCTTGGATATGGGCCAGATGTAT
>JNKJ01000047.1 GCA_000702025.1 Blautia schinkii DSM 10518 | reverse complement strand
CCCCCTCAAGATGAGATATCCCATTCTTAGGAAGTAAACCCCCTTGAAGACGACGAGGTAGATAGGGCAGAGGTGGAAGTGCAGCAATGTATGGAGCTGACTGCTACTAATCGGGTGAGGGCTTGACCAAATAGCCTGAGAGAGCGGTCAAGACAGGAGGACAACAGCTGGGAGCAAGCTTGCTTGCGGACAGAGGTTGGCCGAGTGGATTGAACATTTGCGAAGCAAAAGGCACTGAGCGACGAAGTCGCGAAGTGACCGCTCGGAGTAGTGAGAAACGACTCACAGGCACGCAATGGAAGATTGATTCTCAAGGATGTTAGCATGTATGTAGTTTTGAAGGTGTAATAGCCTTTAATGGCCCAGTGGCTCAGTTGGTTAGAGCGCCGCCCTGTCACGGCGGAGGTCGAGAGTTCGAGTCTCTTCTGGGTCGTTAGCAATAAGCTAACGAGTTTGGCAAATTGCATATAGTATGGGGTCTTAGCTCAGCTGGGAGAGCATCTGCCTTACAAGCAGAGGGTCATAGGTTCGAGCCCTATAGGCCCCATCAAAAATCATGGATGGGTTCCCGAGTGGCCAAAGGGGGCAGACTGTAAATCTGTTGGCAACGCCTTCGAAGGTTCGAATCCTTCTCCATCCATTAAGATGCAGATAGATATGGTAACCGATTGTGAAAAACCAAAACGGTTCCGAATCCTTCTCCATCCACTAGGGTGTTAATACACCTACTATTTTTACCAGTATATTTCAAATGTGGTCGGTTTATAATAAGAAGAACCACTGTAACATCGACAATATGCCGATGTGGCTCAATTGGCAGAGCAGCTGATTTGTAATCAGCAGGTTATCGGTTCGAGTCCGATCATCGGCTTTTGTAACAATTAAATATTGCCGCGGGGTGGAGCAGTCTGGAAGCTCGTCGGGCTCATAACCCGAAGGTCATAGGTTCAAATCCTATTCCCGCTACTTATGCCCAGATAGCTCAGTTGGTAGAGCAGAGGACTGAAAATCCTCGTGTCGCTGGTTCGATTCCGGCTCTGGGCATTATGTCTCAGTTAATTTGGCTACAATTTGAATAACCTTGGAGCATTAGCTCAGTTGGTAGAGCACTTGACTTTTAATCAAGTTGTCCGGGGTTCGAATCCCCGATGCTTCATTAATAAAAACGTTGAAATCCTAATATAAGGATTTCAACGTTTTCTTGTTATAGTAAATTAGTCTGTCTCAGTAATGACTCTATTTAATGTACTTTAATAAGAAAAGTTTAACAAAATAAACACTATTGGGATAATATATGTTTAACACTGTCTCTTTCTATAAGGTCGCTAGATATATTTACCTGTAAATAGTAATCTCTTGGATTTTTAATTTTATCTATTAATACCTTAACAGCAACTCGGCCAATATCGCGCTGATTTACGCGTATAGTTGTTAGTTGTGGGCTGCAGATTTCAGAGGCCTTAACATCGTCATATCCAATAAAAGAGATATCCTCAGGAATGTTATATCCATGTTCTTTAAACGCTCTCATAGCCCCTATTGCTATATAATCTAGGTCTGCAAGAAAGCAAGTAGGCATCTGAAAATCCTTTTCTTGATGATCGAGTATACTGCTCATTTGACGATAAGCTGTATCCAAATCAGCATGAAGTGAAAAGGTATGGTGGTTATAATCCGAAAGCCCAAAATCGTGGATTGCTTTCCGAAAACCATCGTGCCTATAACCAAAATTATTAATAAATACACTGCATTTTAAGTATCCGATATCTCGGTGCCCTTTATTATATGCATATTTAAAAGCCTTTAAGATATCATTTGTGTTATCAATTGTTATGCAATCATAATTCTTAGGCCCAAAAGAGCTGTCTAAAAGAACAAAAGGAAAATTCAGCGTTTTAAATGGGGATAGATCTTCTTCTAGCATTTCTGTTGCAAGGATAACTGCTCCAGCAGCATTTCTGCTGTTTAAAAGGTGTATAAATGAATCAATTTCCATTTCCGAAGTATAGTTAAATATTTCGGTTACATATGAGGAATGTTGAGCTTCAAGCTGGACAGTTTCCATAATCAAGGAGAAAAATGGCTTTTCAGTAATTATCTCACCGTGACGTTTATAAACAACAAAAAGTATTTTTTGCTCTTCTCTAACAGTACCTTTTTGCTGAAGAATGGGCATCTCATTTGCAGAATTTTCTCTGATCAGATCATATATTTTCCTTTTTAATTCCGGAGAAACTCCAGGCTTATCATTAAGCGCATATGATACGGTTGCCGGGGATACACCCAGAATCTCCGCTATTGCCTTATTAGTTAATTTCTTCATAAGAGCTCCCTTATATATTAAAGATAATTTCCTTATATAGGAAGTATACCATAAAATGTATAAATTAACAAGTTAAGTTTAATCTTAATTATATTAATGTAATTATGACAGTGAAAATCATTGTATAAAGAAAAAAGGATAAAAAATTATATAATACAGCATAATTATTACTTTAAATTTAAAAATATATGGAAAAATGCACAAAATACAGAGCTTAATACTGTTAATCATTACGAGTTGACAATATTAAGTTTTTGACTTAATATTAGATTACAAAGTTAAGTTATCTTAATAAAAATAAGATGATATTAAGGAGATGAAAAAATGGCGCGTATTGTACATGGAAACCACCCATTTAATGTACCTAAAGACAAACCAATGAGAATCGGACATGAACAGGTAGGGTATTTTACGTATCCCGACATTGAGTATCTGGGGTCCAGCGATTTGAATTGTATGTTTATCAGTACAGATAAACTTACGCTTGGGTATTATGAATTTCAAGGAGGAGGGCAGTTCGACCCGCCTGACCATCATCCAGGAGATGAATGTTATTACATACTGGAAGGACAGTTAACAGAAACAAATTATTATTCTGGACAGGCATGCACATTAAATCCTGAAGATGTGTTATTAATTCCTCATGGTGCAGCTCATGGAGGGCATAATTTCAGTGACCATAAGATGAAGGCGGTTTTTGCATTGGCACCAAATATGGTAAAACCGGGAGACCAGACGTTTCCGACCGACCTTGAAGGAAAAGCACGAGTTTTAAATAGTGAGGATGAGGAAAAAGTAGAAAGATACCAGGCAGTGGAAGAAAAGAAATATATTGCATCAATCGACCGTCTTGGTAATTGGCCGATTCCTGACGAGGCAAACCGTGTCATGCCGAAATATCTCAAAGTAAACCACCCAAGTGACCGCATGGATGTCGTTGTAGGTAAAGACAATCCGTACTTAATGAGATTTGCCTTTAGTACAAAGTATATAAATTTTGGTGAACTTATTGTACCGAGGGGTGGGCATGGGTGCCGGATTACAGAGCCGGAGAGTCATAAGGGACAGACTGCAATTTATGTAAAGTCAGGCGTACTATGTTTTATTATTACAGAAACGCGTGAGACATTTAAAATTTATCCGGGAGAGGTTATGTATATTCCGGAAAATTGTGAGTATCAGATGATGAACTATGAGGATTCGAGGGCTACAGCGGTATTCGCAATTTCTGAATTATAAAAAGGAGATCAACCTTATGGCAGATAATAGCAAGTTGGAAGATTATATCCTTGAAACAAAAAACATATCAAAAGAATTCCCGGGGGTTGTGGCGCTAAAGGATGTCAGCATAGAAGTAAAACGTGGAACCGTGCATGCGCTGTTAGGTGAAAACGGTGCGGGAAAATCCACGCTGGTAAAGATTATAAGTGGTGTTTATAGCCAGACATCAGGCCAGATATTTGTAAATGGCAAAGAAATTGAAAAGATAACTCCGAAATTAGCTATGGATTTAAAAATTGCAGTCATTCATCAGGAGTTAAATCTGGTACCACAATTAACAGTTGCGGAAAATGTTTTCGTTGGTCGTGAAATGACGACAAAATACGGTACTATAGATTATAAGGAAATGCACCGTCAGACAGAGAAACTTCTTGATCAGTTCAAAATTAATCTTAATCCAAAAGAAAAGGTCAGCGAATTAAGTATTGCAGATCAGCAGATTGTTGAGATTATCAAGGTGCTCTCATTAGATACAGATATCATCATAATGGATGAACCTACAGATGTGCTTACAGATAACGAGATAACACAGCTTTTTGAAATAGTTCATCGCTTGAGAGAAACAGGGACAACAATTATATACATAACGCACAGGCTTAATGAACTAGAGCAAATTTGTGATGATTTTACGATACTTCGGGATGGCCAGTTCATCAGGTCAGGTAAAATTAAAGAGTATACGCAGCGTGATATTGTATCTTTAATGGTTGGACATAATGTGGATAATCAGTTTCCTTATGAAAAAAGTATACCTGGGGAAGAAGTGTTAAGATTGGAAAACTGTACAAGGGAAGGTGTGGCGGAAAATATCAGTTTTTCAATCAGGAAAGGAGAAGCAGTGGGGTTTGCCGGATTGGTTGGAGCTGGCCGATCTGAGTTGGCAAGATGTATCTTTGGTGCAGACAGATTTGATCAGGGGAATATTTATGTTGATGGAAAAAAGGTAAGTATACATTCCGTCCGGGATGCGATAAAGAACGGTATTTATTATACAACAGAGAATCGTAAAGAGGATGGCCTTTATCTAAGTGCAGCAGTTGATTTTAATATGACAATATCATGTATTGATGACATCTTGTCCGGCAAGGTAATTCGAAAATCCATGGAAAACAGTCTTACGCAGGATATGAAACAAAAGCTGGCTGTAAAAACACCCCATATGAAGGCTTTAATAAAGAATCTAAGCGGAGGTAATCAGCAAAAGGTTATTTTTGCAAGAGCACTTCTTACGCAGCCAAAGATTATCATTTTAGATGAGCCTACAAGAGGTATTGACGTGGGTGCAAAGACAGAAATATACAAAATTATTAATACTCTTAAAGCCGAAGGAAATGCAGTTATCGTAATTTCATCCGAGTTGCCGGAATTGATGGGCATTTGTGATAGGATACTTGTACTGCATGAAGGAAAGCTAAGTGGAGAATTTTCTAAAGAAGATGCAACAGAACCCAAAATAATGCAATGTGCGTTTGGCATATCGGAGGTGATGGAAAATGCCTGATACAATAAAGAAGAAAAATATAGAAATAGTTAATACCGTTATAAAGTTTAAGAGTGCATTTATTTTGCTTCTTTTATGTATTATAGTTACGATACTGTCTCCCAGATTTTTGAATTATACAAATGTGATGAATATAGCCCGTCAGACAACAGTAAATGGTATTATCGCCATGGGTATGGCGTGTGTCATTCTTGTGGGTGGTATAGATCTTTCTGTAGGGTCGGTGCTTGCAATATCAACAATGGTAACGGGAACACTTATCAATACAGGTATTCCGGGATTTGCAGCAGGTATTGTAGGATTATTGCTTGGAGGGCTGATTGGGGGAGTAAATGGAAGCCTTATCGCAGGACTTGATCTTCCGCCTTTTATCGTAACCCTTGCCTCAATGTCTATATTTAGAGGTTTTACAATGCTTCTGTCGGGTGGTATGCCGGTTAGCCTTAAGAATGAGATATCATTTATCGGCGCAGGTTATATAGGTCCGATACCGTTTCCGGTCATTATTCTTCTGATTGTATTTTTGGTTCTGTGGTTTATTTTAAACTATACAAAATTTGGAAGACATGTATATGCAATCGGCGGAAACGAACAAGCTGCCAAACTATCCGGAATAAACGTAAAGAAAGAAAAAATTATGGTTTATGCTATCAGTGGTATACTGGCGGCGCTCAGCGGTCTTATCATTGCTGCAAGATTAAATTCAGCACAGCCTGATGCAGGAAACGGATATGAGATGGATGCCATTGCTGCGGCAGTCATTGGTGGCTGCAGTATGACACAAGGTGGTATCGGAACGATGGGAGGAGTTATCATCGGTTCATTTATCATCGGAGTCCTTAATAATGCGCTGAATCTATTGAATGTCTCACCATTTTGGCAGACGAGCGTCAAGGGATTTGTAATTCTTGCAGCGGTTATTTTAGACCATATGACAACACGTGTAAAAAAGGCATAATTAATGTCTCAAAAATAAAAGGAGGAACACATGTTATGAAGAAAAAACTATTAAGTATGATCCTTGCGGTTACTATGGTGAGCGGTATTATGGCAGTACCTGCTGCAGCCGAGGACGGAGAAACGAAAACAATTGGAGCAATTTACTGGTCGCTTAACAACAACTTCATGGTTTTTTTGAAAGAAAATGTTGAAGCGCAAGCGGAAGCTCTTGGCTATGAAACTATAGCAATGGATTCCGAGAGCAACACAGAGACAGAACTGAATAACGTTGAGGATCTTATTTCCAGAGATGTTGATGCGGTTATTCTTGTACCCATGGACTCCGATGGATCATCTAATGCGGTTAAGCTTTTAAACGATGCAGGTATTCCTGTTATTACCGCAGACAGAACCACAACAGAGGGTGATGTGATCACCTCAATAGCAACAGACAATTATGCGGGTGGACAAAAAGCAGGAGAATTTGCAATTGAACAGTTGGAAGGAAAAGGAAAGGTGGCTATCTTACGGGGAACTCTTGGGACGAATCTTGAGACAGAAAGATACAGTGGTTTTGTAGATGCACTGGAGGGTACGGACATTGAAATAGCTGCGGAGCAGTCTGCTGATTTTGACCGTACAAAAGCATTTAATACTATTGAAAATATTCTTCAGGCTGACCCGGATATCCAGCTTGTTTATGCTGAAAATGATGAGATGTGTCTCGGAGTTGCAAAGGCTCTTGAGTCGGCAAACAGAAAGGACATTAAGGTTATAGGCTTTGATGGTGCACAGGAAACTCTGGAGGCAATTAAGGATGGTACGGTTACAGGTACAGTATTCCAGCAGTTTGCGCTGATAGGTAAAACATCAGTTGATATTATTGATAAGGTATTCAAGGGCGACACAGATGACATTGAGAATCCAATGGCAATTGAGTGCGATTTTGCAAGTGCTGAAAATATTGATGAATTTCTTAAATAAATAAGGCAAAAATGAACGGATAAAAGCTGGGGTCTGCTGCGTATTATTGAGCAGACCTCAAAGCTTTGTAAGAGGATTAGACTGTGGAAGATAAAAAATCAAATGCATTAGAGCTTTTTTATAAAGGTTATAACTGCGCTCAGGCTGTTGCATGTAATTATGCTCAGGAGATGGGAATAGGAGTTGAGGAAGCAAAACGGCTGTCAGAAAAGTATGCATCCGGTACCTACATTACATGTGGTCCGCTTTTGGCGGTGATAATGGCTGTGAATTTATCAAAAGGAAATGGCAGACCGGTTAATGTGATACAGCCCACATGTGAAAGCCGGGAGGATATTCTCAGAATAGAAAAGCAGTTTGCTGACAAAGCTGGCGCTACTGCCTGTAGCATATTGAGAAAAAATAATGATTCTGATACAACACAGGATGCATCGGGGTGCGATGCATGTATCCGTACAGCAGAAGATATTTTAAATGTGTATTTTAGGAAAAAACCCTCCACTAATACACCAGCCTTTTGATTTATGGTAATATTGTTTTATCAGGAGGTGTGAATCTATGAACACATACAGAACGTCAGAAATCGCGGAGACCATAGGAATACACCCGAATACGGTCAGGCTTTATGAAGAATTGGAATTGATACCGAAGCCGGAACGGCGGTCGAATGGTTACCGTGTATTTACAGATTATCATATGGAACAATTCAAGCTTGCACGTCTTGCATTTAAAGTCGAGGTGCTGCAGAATGGTCTGCGTGAGAAAATTGTCCGAATGGTAAAGAAATCCGCAGTAGGGGAATTCGATACGGCTCTTATATTGACACAAGAATATGTGGAACAGGTAAGACAAGAGCGTGCAAATGCGGAGGAGGCGATTAGGATTGTCAGGCAAATCCTGGACGGAACCGCGCAGGAAGATACTCATTTTCTTAAGAGGAAAGAGGTATCCCAATATTTAGGCGTCTCAATGGACACTTTGCGAAATTGGGAAATGAATGGTCTGCTTACAGTGAAGAGAAAAAGTAACGGGTACCGTGTATATACAGACAAAGATATCCGGCGTTTAAAAATCATCCGTTCACTGCGGTGTGCAAACTATTCATTAGAAGCAATTTTGGGATTGCTTTCTAAATTATCAGAAAATCCGGATGTTGATATAGAAGCGGCACTAAACACACCAAGGGAAGATGAAGAAGAGGTTATCGCGGTGTGTGACAGACTTATTATTTCTTTATTACAAGCAGAAGACAATGCAGTGAAAATGATTGACATGCTTAAAGAAATGAAAAATAAATATTCATAAACCCTCCATTTTGCCACCAATGTTCACGTTGGTGGTATTCTTTTTGTATCAAAATAAGGAGGGCAAATGAATGCAAGAAGTAATTAGTGTTCAGCAGTTAAAAAAATCGTATGGTGAGCTGCGGGCAATAGAAAACATCAATTTATCAGTTACAAGGGGAATGACCTTTGGACTTTTGGGCGCTAATGGGGCAGGGAAAAGTACTACGATTGAATGTATATTAGGTACAAAAAAAGCAGACAGCGGTAAAATTTCTGTTTTGGGGATGAATCCGGTTAGTGACAGAAAAAAGCTGTTTGAAAAGGTGGGAGTACAGTTCCAGGAAACAAATTATCAGGAGCAGATCACGGTCGCAGAACTCTGTGACGTGACTGCATCTCTTTATCGTTCTCCGGCCAGTCCGGATGATTTACTAAAAAGATTTGGTATTGAAGAAAAGAAAAAGAATATTGTCAAGGATTTATCAGGAGGACAAAGGCAGCGGTTATTTATTGTACTTGCGCTGATTCCGAATCCGGAGGTTGTATTTCTTGACGAGCTGACGACCGGACTTGACGCAAAAGCCCGCCGGGAGGTTTGGACGATTCTTTCTGATTTAAAAAAGAAAGGATTGACTATTTTTTTGACCTCTCATTTTATGGACGAGGTAGAAAGATTATGTGATCAAATCTGCATCTTAAAAAAGGGTAAAATTGTGTTTTACGGTACTGTTGCCGAGGCAGTTAAAAGCAGTCCATACGACAAATTTGAGGAGGCTTATCTTTGGTATACAGATGAGGAAAAACAATTTGATGAGGAATCTTGTACAATACAATAAGGAGAGTTGAACAATGAATAGAGTTAAAACGACGAAAACATCTGGTATAACGAAAACCTTTACAACCATGCTGAAAACAGAATTGAAATTGTCACTGCGGGGTATGGATATGTTTATATTTGCCATTTGTATGCCGGTTGTTGTCCTGGTCATTCTGGGCATCATCTACGGGAATAAACCTGCCTTTGAGGGGGCTGAGTATACATTTTTAGAGCAGTCATTTGGTGCACTTACTACAATCTCTATCTGTGCGGGCGGTGTTATGGGACTGCCGCTGGTGGTATCGGATTACCGTGGCAGAGGGATACTTAAGAGGTATAAAGTAACACCTGTAAGTCCAATGCTGATTTTAATTGTCCAGGTAACGATTTATACAATATATGCAGTTGTGTCACTCATACTTCTGTACCTTATGGCAACTTTGTTTTTTGGATTCCGGTTTTATGGGTCGCCTGTTGATTTTGCAGGAGGGTATCTGTTGGTCCTTGTATCCATGTTCAGTATTGGTATGATGGTGGGAGGAATAGCACGGAATACGAAAATTGCTGGGGTTATTGCAAGTGTTCTGTATTTTCCTATGCTCATATTTTCAGGAGCTACTTTGCCGTATGAAGTAATGCCTGCGGGACTTCAAAAGATAGCAGATATCCTGCCGCTCACCCAGGGAATAAAACTTTTGAAGGCAGCTTCGCTGGGACAATCTGTGGAAAATATGCTGGTTCCGTTAATCATTATGTGTATGATAGCATTTATATGCATCCTTGTTTCCGCTAAATGTTTTAAGTGGGAATAGTTCGTTATTTCTTACACGTTAGTCATCCCGGGAGGTGTTTCCGTACGTAATGTACGGGAATTCCTTCCTTTTACAATGTACGGGAATCTTTTCCTTTCACTTGACATCTTTCAGTTTTCCATATAGAATGTAATGAAAGTAAACACTTGCATGGAGGTTCAGATGGATGATACCAGAGAAAAAATCATAGATGCTGCCATGACCCTGGTGCGGGATAAAGGTTATGCGGCCACAACCACCAAGGACATAGCTAATTTCGCTGGAGTAAACGAGTGCACATTGTTCCGCAAGTTTAAAAGCAAAAGAGAAATTGTTCTAAGAGGAATGGAGCTGGAAAAGTGGTGCCCTCATACTACAATTAAGAATTTTGCCAATGTCAGGTGGGAGCTTGAGCCGGATTTAGAGCTGTTTATGAAAACGTACATGGATGTTATCACTCCGGATTTCGTTAATCTGTCAATCGGTCTGCGCGCGCCGCAGCTATACAATGAGACGGCGCCGGTAATCATGAAAGTTCCCAAAGCGTATGTGTCCGCTCTTGTGGACTATTTCAAAGAGATGGAGAGAAGAAAAAAACTGCCGCCCATGGATTTTGAGAGTCTGGCCATGACGATTTTTTCATCTACCTTTGGTTATACTTTTTTGAAAGCATCTTTTAAAGACAATCTGACGGAAGTAAATCAGGATGAATTTATAAAGAATAGTGTGAAGACGTTTATAAATGGAATACCGCAAATATAATATAGCTTAAGACGGGCATTTGCCTGTTTTGGAATGAACACCGCAGTAGAGTGCGGAAAAGGGAGGAAATCGATATTATGCAGATAACAGGTGCGCAATTATTTGTAAAGGCATTGAAGGAGGAGCAGGTAGACACTTTATTTGCTTATCCGGGCGGGCAGGCGATCGATCTGTTCAATGCCTTATATGGAGAGAAAGACATTGAGGTGATACTTCCCCGGCATGAGCAGGCTTTGGTACATGCTGCCGACGGTTACGCGCGTTCTACCGGAAAGGTGGGCGTATGTCTGGTGACGAGCGGTCCGGGAGCAACCAATCTGGTTACGGGCATCGCTACAGCCAATTATGATAGTGTACCGCTTGTATGCTTTACAGGACAGGTGGCTACAAGCCTGATCGGAAACGACGCGTTTCAGGAGGTTGATATTGTAGGAATAACCAGAAGCATTTGTAAGTACGCGGTGACGGTACGTAACAGAGACGAGCTTGCAACAGTGATCAAAAAAGCCTTTTATATAGCCAGAACCGGCAAACCGGGTGTTGTGGTGGTTGACCTCCCCAAGGATATCCAGCAGCAGAAGGGCAGCGATGAGTACCCGGAACAGGTGGAAATCCGCGGATATAAGCCTAAAACATCTGTACATATCGGCCAGATTAAGAAGGCGGTAGATTTGCTCAATAAAGCGAAAAAACCTGTATTTCTCATCGGGGGCGGTGTAAATATTGCTCACGCAAACCAGGAAATGACAAAGCTTGCAGAGCTTACCGGAATCCCGGTCATCACGACAATTATGGGAAAAGGAGCCATTCCTACAGACCATGAGTTATATGTGGGAAATATAGGCATTCACGGAAGCTTTGCGGCTAACTCGGCCATCAGTAACTGCGATGTTTTATTCTCCATCGGTACCAGATTTAATGACCGTATTACAGGGAAAATAGAGGAATTTGCGTCGAACGCGACAATTATACATATTGATATTGATTCAGCCTCTATTTCCAGAAATATAGCCGTGGATATTCCCATAGTAGCAGATGCGAAAAATGCAATCGAAGCGCTTCTTAAGAAAGCTTCTCCGCTGAAAATAGATGGATGGCGAGAGCAGATCATAGAGTGGAAGAAGAACTATCCTATCACTATGCACCAGGATGGCCTTACACCACAGAGGATCATTCAGTCTATCAATCAAGTTTTTGATGATGCGGTGATAACGACAGATGTGGGACAGAACCAGCTTTGGACCACCCAGTATCTTGAGATTGGGGAAAATAAGCAGCTCCTTACGTCAGGCGGCCTTGGAACCATGGGATATGGTTTCCCAGCCGGAATCGGTGCAAAGCTCGGCAATCCGGAGAAGGATGTGGTGGTTGTTTCCGGCGACGGCGGAATGCAGATGAACATACAGGAGATGGCTACAGCAGTGGTGTATGAGCTGCCTATGACGATCTGTATTTTAAATAACGGATATCTGGGAAATGTGAGACAGTGGCAGGAGATGTTTTTTGACAAAAGATATTCCTGTACCTGCCTGCGTTACCGTAGGAGCTGTGAGAGCGCCTGCAGCACGCCGGGAGCTGAATGTCCGGTGTACACGCCTGATTTTGTCAAGCTTGCGGAGAGCTACGGGGCAAAGGGCATCCGCGTGACGAAGCCGGAAGAAATAGAAGGTGCCCTTCTGGAAGCGAAAAATAATAAAAAGGTGCCGACAATTATTGAATTTATCATTGAGCGTGAAGCGAATGTCATGCCAATGGTACCGCCGGGAAATTCCCTCAGCGACATGATTTTGGAAAGTGGGGATACTGAATGATGAAAAAAAGATGGATCTGCCTATTAGTGGAAAATGATATCGGGGCCCTGGCCCGTATTGCAGGCTTGTTTTCCGGGAAGTCCTATAATCTTGACAGTCTGACAGCAGGACCGACAGAGGATGAGACTGTCTCCAGAATGACGATAAGCCTTACAAGTGATGACAAAACCTTCGAGCAGGTGAAAAAGCAGCTTAACAGAAGTGTGGAGGTCATTAAAGTGATCGACTACACAGACATTGCGATCCACCGTAAGGAGCTGATGTATATTAAAGTAAACAACTGCTCCAACAAGGACATGACCGAGGTCTTCAGGATTGCCCAGGTGTATGAGGTGAAAGTGATTGATTACGGCCCGGCAACCGCTCTTTTGGAATGCGTGCAGGCAGAGCAGCGAAATGACGATCTGATCAGACTTCTGCAGAAATGCTTTGTGAATCGGATTGAGGTGGTTCGCGGCGGAAGTGTGGCGATTGAGGCGGTTAATATGTCTTGATATATTTTTAAGAGAGAAGTTAATAGAGTTAAAAAAATGGTACAGTTTCGTAATCTTAAGAGTGTTACGGAACTGTACCTATTTTATTCTTGAGGGGTACATTGGTTGGTACTTCGGTTTAAGTGTATAGATATAAATACTCTTATCTTTACAGTCTGCATAAAGGGCAAGATTATTGGGAATATAATTGTTTTCACGAAACGATATCAAATGATAATATATAATATAAAATAATAATAAAAACATTGACATATGATGATAAATGAAATAAAATTATAGTAATTACAATAATGTGATAATTTAATAATTGGGGGTAGCTTTATGAAGAAGTTTAAAGTTGGACTAATGACTATGTCGGATGGGAGAATTTATCTTCACAATCTTCAGAGAAACATGAATATGCAGTATCAGAATGAAATTGCGCAAAGATTAGTGAGTACGGGGTTAGTAGAGGTTATACAGTATGATGAACCGATTAACTCCAATACACAAGCACGTGAAGCTGCATTGATGATGAAGGAAAACGGAGTGGAAATGACCATTTTTAATTACGCTATTTGGTGTTATCCGCAATATACGGCTGTAGCGGCAAACTTTGCACCAGGCCCGTATCTCCTTTTCTGCAACATACATCCTTCAGAATGTGGAATGGTGGGGATGATGGCTGCATCAGGCACATTGGATCAGTTGGAAAAGGTACATGAGCGTGTATGGGGTTCGATTGGAGAGAATGAAGTATTGGACCGGGTAATGAGCTATATCAAATCGGCATGTTCTATTAATCGTCTTAGAGGAACTACATATGGTAATTTTGGCGGCAGGCCTATGGGAATGTACACGACGGTTGCCAGCTTGTCTCAGTGGCAGAAAATGTTCGGAATAGACGTGGAAGATATTGAGCAGTATGAAATAATGAAGTATGGCAATCAGGTTGAGCAGGAGAAGGTCACGAGGGCACGGCAATGGCTTGAAGATAAAGTGGGAAATATTGCTTACAATGACAGTAACTTTACACCGGAGAAGCTTGAAACACAGATACGCTCTTATTACGCATTGAGAAAGATAATTGATGATAGGGGCCTTGATTTTATTGGAATAAAAGCTCACGGTGACTTAACAGACTGGTATGTGACAATGGATCTCGCAGAGGCATTTTTAAATGATCCGTATGATTGGGATGGTCCTCATGATCCAATTGTGGCTGCGACTGAGTCAGACATGGATGGCGCTCTTACCATGCAGATTTTAAAGAATATAACGGGCATGCCGGTCCTTTTTGCAGATGTACGTCATTATGAGAAATCTGTGGACTGCTGGTTTTTCGGGAATTCGGGTACACATGCCACCTATTATGCAGGAGCAAGCATGGACCCGGAAATAAATTTGAAAAATGTCTCTTTGCTTCCGGAATCTAAGGATTATCCGGCTGGAGGCGGAAGTGTGCATCACTTCGCAGCTCCAGGTAAGGTAACAATGGCCCGGCTTGCCAGAAAAGGAGAAGAATACTATCTGACTATAGTGCCTGGGGAAATCGTGCAGTTTGATCAGGATAAGATGAAAGAATTGGGAAATATGGCAACTCCTGCATGGCCAATTGCTTTTACAAAGATTCAGGCCACAGCAGCAGAATTTCTGGAAAAATACCCGTGCAATCATATACACGGAGTATACGGGGATTATGTACGTGAATTAGAGATGGTAGCAAAAATTTTAGGAATAAAAGTACAAGTTCTTGATGGGAGAAAGTAAATAAAAAAATAGAAAGTAGATTAAAATAAAACCCTTGGATTAAGTAAATACCAAGGGTTTTTCTAATAGCTTATTATATTATAAAACTATCTTTCATTTATATAAACTGTTTTTTCAAGAAGATTAAAGATTCACGGATATCTTCGTCAAGCTTACTGTCATCAGCATCACCAGAAAGGTCACGCCAAACCTTAATATCTGAACCAACGCCGCCGCCTGGTTTTACAAAGGGTTCCATTACAATCGTACCGTCATAGTTGATATCCCGAAGAGCTCTGCCGATTTCTGCCCACGGGATATGGCCTTTTCCTGGAACCTTGCGGTTTGCCTCTCCAATGTGATAATGACCAAGATATTTACCTGTATTGATAATGGGATCATAGAAGTTGTCTTCTTCAATGTTCATATGGAAAGAATCCAGCATGACCTTGACATTATCTCTATCGACATCTTTTACAAATTGAGTAGCTTCGGCCGCATCGTTGAACAAATATTGTTCAAAACGGTTTACAGTTTCCAATGTTAAGGTAATACCTTTAGGTTTGGCATAATCAGCTAACTCACGGACACTTTCTATGCTGATTTCCCTTGTTTTTTCCTTTTCTACCGGAATCGAGTAGTCCACAGGCCAGTACGCGTAAATAATTCCACCAATCTGCCGGATATCAGCTATATCCATGTTATCTAATATCTTCTTCATATATGCAATCCCGTTTCCGCGGATAGTTCTATCTGAAGAGGATACGTTATATTCCGCAGGAAGGCCAATACAAGCGGTAAGGGTAATTCCACATCGTTTTGCTTCCTCGCGCAGTGCAATAAGCTTATCCTCAGGCAGGTCCGCGATTCCTCCGCCGGAAACTTCCAGAATATCGAAGCCAAGTTCTGCTACCTTAGATATGTACGGGAAGAAGTCTACATCCCATTCTCTTTCCCAGTAAGCAAAATACGTACCAAATTTCATGAGTAATTCCTCCTTTATTGATATAGTGTATTCCGATATCATATTTCTAAATATAATGTATCACAAAAATATCATAAAAACAAGAATAATATACATAAAAAAACAATAAACAACAGTATTGAAATTGAAATAAATAGATGATACAATAATAAACAACAACAAATAGAGAACATGGGATAAAAACGATAACAAATAAAAAGAATTGTTTTGGACAAACTATATTTGAATTTGATAAAGAATTAAAGGAATATCTATTCTATAATAGTAACATAAACAAGAGAAAAACACATGAAAAAACAGAAAAAAAGATGCAATTAGATGAATTTTATATATTTAATGCAATATTTGTTTTGTTATAATAATGAAGTTTTTGCTGCCTTATAAGCAGTAATAAAACGTAATAAAAACTAATGTATTAGGAGGAAAAAAGAATGAAGAAAAGATGGTTGGGTGTAGCACTTACTGTAACTATGACCGCAACAATGCTGGGCGCAGGCGCGGCAACGGTCAGTGCAGCTGAGGGAGGAGAAACCTTGAAAATCGGTTTTTCTTGGTCTCATAAGAACGACTCTCTGTTTTACAGTTTCGACGAGTCTCTAGCCAAAGTTATGGACGAGACATGCAAAGAGCATGGATACGATGCAGTGGAATGGGTACATGTAGTTGCAGAGGATAATGCAGATAAGCAGTCATCCGATATTTCGGACCTGATTACCCAAGATTGTGACGTGATTGTCGCTTATGCATTTGACAATGTTGCTATTGCTTCTTCGGCACAGGAGTGTAAAGATGCAGGAATTCCGTTTGTGCTTTACGACAGGAACATGGCAGAAGATGCAGAACCAAAAGCAGACTTATTTATCGGGCTGGATACATATAATCAGGCATATTTAGCTGGCAAGGAATTTTTCCAGATGCTGAAGGATGACGGGGTAGAGGCAAATAGCATTATTTCTATTATGGGTGCTACAAATGACAACAACGCTCTGAACAGAGAACAGGGATTTACAGATGCTGCGAAAGAATTTGGATTGGAGATTAAACAGACAGTACCTTCCGATTGGGATGCGGAGAAGGCTCTTACTGGATTTACAGCTGCTTTTCAGGCTAATCCTGAATGTAATGTAGTACTCATTGCTTCAGACTTTATTGTAACTGCAGTACAGTCTGTTTTGGAAGCTAATGATGCCTGGTATCCTAAGGGGGAAGAAGGACATGTGTATATTTGTTCACAGGATGGATTCCCGACAGGTATCAAGTTCATGCAGGATGGATACATGGATTATTCCGGTATGTATAATGTAGACGGTATGGCTGAAAACTTTGCTAGTGCAATTTATGAAATCATCGAAGGAACATATAAAGGTGAGGCAGAGTTGTACTCAGATCCGTTGGTAGTAAATGCAGAGGATATTGAATCCCTTGAACTGTGGGGTAAAAATTATATGGACGAGGCTGAATAAATACGCAACAGATACATTAATAAGGTGATATGTACAGGGTTTCCGGAGGGGCCGAAAGGCTGCTCCGGAAATTGTAAAATCCCAGATAAAAATAAGTGATGGGGGGATTCTTGGCTGATATGGTTGTGAATAAGAATCAGACAACAGCAGGCAAGCAAACAGGTTTTGCCTTGCTGAAAAATGGAAATGTCGTGATGGGATTGGTGACAATTGCGGCGTTTGTGGTACTTAGTGTTATCATCCCGCAGTTTCTGACAGTCGGAAATATTTTTAATCTTTTGGTCCAGGCTAGTTCTATCGGAATTCCGGCCATTGGCTTAACATTTATAATCATTACGGCAGGTATCGATTTGTCATTGCCTACGACAATGGCGGTAAGTGCTATCCTTGGATGTGCGATAATGGCAAAGACCCAAAGTACATTTTTGGGTGTGGTAAGTATTTTAGCGATTGCCATGTTTATAGGTGCAATTAACGGTATATCTGTTTCAAAGCTTAAGATGGTACCTATGATTGTTACATTAGCGGTATCTACTGTAAATATAGGAATTTCAAACTATTATACACAGGGTAAGAGCGTATCCGGGCTTCCAAAATCCTTTTCTTCTGTTTTTGCAGGCAGTATCGGTGGGGTGCTTCCCATCTCAGTTCTCGTGTTTGCGTTGGTAGCAGTAGTTATGCATATATTACTTACAAAGACGATTTTTGGCCGTCAATTGTTCCAAACAGGAGTAAACGAAAAAGCAGCCCGTGTTAATGGAGTTAATACGACAAAAATTATTTTTCTTATTTATTTTATAGGCGGCTGTATGGCAGGAATTAATGGTATCTTAACGGCTGCAAGACTTAACTCTGCAGGTCCTACGATGGGCCCCCAGAGTGCATTTAATAATATTGTGTGTGCGTGTGTACTTGGAGGCGCCAGCGTGTGGGGCGGTAAGGGTACAATTCTCGGTACGGTGTTCGGAAGTATTGTAATGGCGCTCATCACGAATGTGATGAACCTTATGAACATTGACTTTTTTGTCACATATGTCATTAAAGGACTTGTTATTATCGCAGTATGTTATCTGGATGTTCTTAGGAATAGGGTAAAGGGGAGTAGATAGCTTATGGAAAATCAGACATCTCTGGAAATCAAAAATATTTCCAAGACATTTCCAGGTGTGAAGGCACTTGACGATATCAATATCAAAGCCCATGGCGGAGAAATTATAGGGCTGATTGGTGTAAACGGGGCAGGAAAATCAACACTGATGAATATTCTCGGTGGTATACATAAACCTTCACAGGGACAGATTTTGATTGATGGTAATCCTGTGGAAATCAATTCACCTCAAGACGCGGAAAAGTACGGAATCGGATTTATACATCAGGAGCCGGTTATGTTTAATTATATGACGGTAGCTGAAAATATCAGTCTTTCACGCTTAAAAGGTAAAGTTAATTATAAGGAAATCAATGTGATTGCTAAGGAATACTTGGGCAAGATGAATTGTGATATTAAGCCTACGGATAAGGTGGGAGAGCTTCCAATCGGTTCCAGACAGATGGTGGAAATCGCAAGGGCTTTGTCTTCAGGCGGAAAAATATTACTGTTTGACGAGCCAACTGCGTCTTTTACAGATAAAGAAAAACAAAAATTGTTCGAAGTCATCCGTGATCTTAAAAAGCAAGGCTCCTGTATTTTCTTTATTTCACATTTTCTTGATGAGGTTGAAGAGCTTACAGACAGAACAATTGTGTTGCGTGACGGAAAAGTGGTTATTACAGGTAATACAAAGGATATCACAAGAGAAGAGATACTTCGGAATATGATAGGTGGTGAGGTTGCTCAAGTTGGAAATGAACAGAAGCGTACTTTTGATAAGGTAACCATGAAGGTGGAAAATCTTACAGTGGGAAAGCTCCCGGATCATGTGAGTTTCGAAATCCGACGGGGAGAGGTTCTGGGGATTTGGGGACTGATGGGCTCAGGTCGAACGGAGACTTTGAGAGCAATTTATGGGATTGATAAAGTGGATGAAGGGGCTGTTTATCTTGATTTAGATGACGGCAGAGGTCTGCAGAAGATATCCTTTAAGGACATCAGTAATTACTGCGGATATGTTACAGAGGCCCGTCATGATGATGGCTGTATGCTGCCGTGGACACTTTGGGAGAACATGGCGGCACCTAATCTTAAAGCTTATAAAAAGAAATTGTTTTTAGATTATAATCAGCAGAAAGAAGATTCCAAAGAATTTGCTAAGAAGCTCAATGTCAAAGCGCCTTCCGTGTTTACGAATATGTCTGCATTAAGTGGTGGTAATCAGCAAAAGGTAATAATGGCAAAATGGCTGATGAAAAAACCGAAGGTGTTTTTAATTGATGAGCCTACAAGGGGTGTTGATGTAGGAGCGAAGGCTGAAATTCAGAGGATGATTCGGGAGCTTGCAAGAGAAGGAACCTCGTGCCTTGTTGTTTCTTCTGAGATTGAGGAAATTTCGGCCCTGAGCGACCGTGTTATTATTCTCAACAGGGGGGTCATTAAGGGTGAGCTTAGCAGAGAGGAAATCGAAAAGCACACATTAATGTCCCTGTGCGTATAGCTGCGGAAGAATGAATAGAGAGGATGATAACGGACAAAATGGAAAACAAGAAACAGTTTAATGTAAAGAATTTTTTAATTAAATATGCGCTGATAATTCTGATTTTATTGCTGTGGGTCGTTTACGGTGTTAACAGTCCTTATTTCTTCACAGTTAAGAATTTTAAGTCTCTGATAGTTAATGCGGCACCATTGCTTATATATGCTACAGGCATGACTTATATACTGATACTTGGAGAGATTGATTTATCTATCGGCTCCATCGGCGCGGTTTCAGCCTCACTCTGGATCATGTCCATGACAGAAAAGGATATGCCGTTGGCAGCAGCCTTTGGTATAGCTATCCTTACAGGACTTATATGTGGGACCGTAAACGCATTCCTGATTATCAAATTGAAGATTAATGCCTTTATGGTTACTTTGGGCATGCAGTTTTTACTTCGGGGAGTATGTTACCTGGTAGTGCACGGTGAACAGATTCTGACTCCTCAGAAGGTTCGGGATTTTGCTAAATTGCGGTTATTTACACTTTCACCGCTGTTTTATATCGGGCTGTTGGTAGCCATTATAATGATGTTAGTCTATAAGTTTACTTCCTACGGACGTAAGGTACAGGCAACTGGGTGTAATAAAGAAGCTGCCAAGCTGGTAGGAGTCAATGTGGACAGGACAAAGTTTATTGCGTTTGTTTTGTGTGGAGGTTTAGCAGGGCTGGCGGGTGCATTCCAGTGCATCAACGTGGGGATGCTTCTGCCAAATGGGCTTGGAGATGGAAGTGAATTTTTAGCCATAACAGCCTGCGTATTGGGTGGGACTTCTCTGCTGGGAGGAGTTGGCAGTATTATTCCAGGAACGCTGCTCGGAGTGGTATTTTACTATAGTATAGAGAATGGTCTGGGACTTATGGGAGCGAACGTGTACGTATACCCGATTGTCCGGGGTATTGTGATTTTCCTGGCAATGGTGACGGATTCCCTTAAGCGTTCTATCGGAACATCAAGAAAGTGATTCTAGGCAAAAAGGCTGTGGCTCTTGTCACAGCTATTTTGCATTGAAATCGTACATTATATAGGAGGCTAAAATGGACTTAAGTAGGTATGAGGATATTGCACCTTTTGTACGGATGGTAAAAATAAAAAAGTCAGTTTCATTGTCAAAGACGTGGGAGGATATTGATCATGTACTGATTTATATAGCTCATGGACATGGTGACTATTTTATTAAGGGCCAGAGATACAGCATGAAAACAGGGGATCTCATTATTATGCCTCCATATTTCAGTCATTTTCTCATGACAAGAGACGAAAAGATGCTGACACAGTATGTAGTGCATTTCGATTTGTTTATGGATAAGGAACGAGAGCTGATTCCTCACCAGACCGCATACGGAAAGAAGAACGAAATATATCTTCCGGAAAAGGAAAACCTTATGCACGGTGAGATATTCTACACTACTGTTCCGCAAAAGGAACGGTATGTAATAGAAAATTTATTTCTGAATATGTACCGTGAGTTTACAAAGAAAACGTGTGGTTCTGAGGTCATGCTTAGAGGAATGATGATGCAGCTTTTGATAACTTCCCTGAGAATGAGACGGAAAGGACATTCACTGAAAGCCAGTCAGAATACAGTGGGGCATAAATCGTGGAAGCTGATAGAACAGGCATTGGAATATATTTATCTGCACTTTAATGAGGATAATTTAGACAACGCAAAGATAAGTGAAGCAGTAAAGGTTTCGCCTAATTATCTCTCGAAAATATTCCGGGAGTATCTAGGAATATCTCTTCACAAGTATCTAATCAGCTACAGGATTGAAAGAGCACAGTATTATATTATGAATAATAACTGTAATATTACTGAGGCGGCTTCAATGTCTGGGTTTTCCAGTATTCATGCTTTCAGTAAATCTTTTAAGCAATTAAAAGGTATCAGTCCAAGCGCATATATGGAGACTTTGCTAAAGGTAGATGAACCCGGCGGTGAGGATGAATATAGTACTGAGGGAAATGACTATGAGGATTATAATACAGAAACTCATATCTATTTTAACCAGTGAAACAGGGAAGAATCCTGTAATGGGATTCTTCTTTTATTTTGAAATAATAATAAACGATAATAAAAAATAATAAAAACTTGAAAAAATTTCTGGTATATGTTATATTATGATTAAATAATAAAAAACAACAATAAAACAACTTGAAATAACAATAAAAAACAGATTATCTGATGAAAAAGGAGAGATGGCTAAAATGATTGATGGAAAACTGGCAATATGTGTAATTGGGGCTGGAAGAGCGGGTATGATCCATGCCAGAAATTATGCAAAGAATGTTCCCGGCGCAATGATTGCGGCGGTGTCCGACCCAGTTGAGGAGACAGCAAGGGCGGGAGCTGAAGAATTGGGATGCAAATACTATTTGAGTGAAGATCAGGCGCTGGAAAATGATAAAATAGATGCCTACGTAGTGGTATCTCCCACAAAATTTCATGTAGATATTGTAAAGAAGCTTGCAGCAGCCAAAAAACATATATTCTGCGAAAAGCCTATGGCAATGACAGTAGATGAATGCGATGAGATGATTAAGGCCTGTCAGGGAAATAAAGTGAAGCTCCAGATTGGCTTTATGAGAAGATTTGACGAAGGATTCTGTCAGGCAAAGCAGATTATAGAAGCAGGTGAGATTGGTGATGTTGTTATGGTACATTCCAACACCCGGGGGCCAAGCGTGCCAAGGCCGTGGATGTATGATATACATAAGAGCAATGGTCCACTTGCTGAGGTAAACAGCCATGATATTGATACTATGAGATGGTTTACCGGAAGTGAATTTAAATCAGTTTATGCTATTGGCGGCAATTATCGGTGTAGTGAGGCAAAAGAGGAGTGGCCTGATTTTTATGATAACGTGGTGATGAGTGCAGAGTTTGAAAACGGTATGCAGGGTATGCTTGACGGAGCCCAGGGAGTTGGTTACGGTTATGATGCAAAGGTGGAAATACTTGGTACCAAGGGCATTATCCAGCTGGGAGGCATGCAGGGGCAACGGCTCGTCACTATGAAAGCATCAAATAACAGTGGTATTTATCCTTTGGTCAATAGCTGGAGGGATTTGTTTAAGGATGCATATCTTAATGAGGATGTGTCTTTTGCGGATGCTGTGCTTAATGACAAGCCTGTTAAAGTAACGGGGCATGACGGTAAAATGGCTGTTCAGGTTGTAAATGCAGGGAATATTTCGATTGTAGAGAAACGCATCGTGAGATTATAAAAATTATCAAAGGGGAAAATATATGAAAGCAGCAGTGTTATACGGAAAAGAGGATTTGAGGCTGGAGGAACGCCCCATTCCACAGATTAATGACAATGAAGTGTTGGTAAAAGTAAAAAGTGCGGCTATTTGTGGTACGGATGTGCGCATGTTTAGGAACGGAGCGGATGGTATTGATGAAGCACATCCGTTGATCATTGGCCATGAGCTTGCGGGAGACATAGAGAAGGTTGGCAGTAATGTGGCATTTTACAGGCCAGGTATGAGAGTGGCGATTGCACCAAATATGGGCTGCGGTATTTGTGAGGATTGTATCCGTGGCAATAGCCATATGTGCAGAGAATATAGAGCGCTTGGAATAAGTCTGGACGGAGGTTTTGCTGAGTATGTAAAAATTCCTGAGATAGCTGTTCGTTCTGGATGTATAATCCCTATGGAGAATCATGTATCTTATGCTGAAGCGGCGTTGTCTGAGCCGTTGTCCTGTGTATATAACGGGATAAGTCAGTGCCGTATCAAGCCAGGTGATTTCGTACTGGTGGTGGGTGCAGGCCCTATTGGTATCATGCACTGTATGATGGCGAAAATGTCAGGAGCGGCAAAGGTTATTATCAATGATGTTTCTCAAGAAAGGTTAGATTATTGTACAAGTTTGCAGCCATATTTAATTCCTGTAAGCGAGAATGTGGAGGAGGAAATAAAAAGGCTGACCAATGGACATGGTGCGGATGTGGTTATTACAGCCTGCCCGGTACCCTCTGTGCAGCAAGCGGCTCTTCGGATGGCAGCCAATTATGGGAGAGTTTGTTTCTTCGGGGGAATCCCAAAGGATAGGGAAGAGGTTCCTCTTAATTCTAATATGATTCATTATAAGCAACTTATTGTCACAGGTTCCACCAGAGCCAGCCTTTATCAGTTCAAACAAGCATTAGGGTTTGTAAGTGCAGGAATTATTGATGTAAAAAAGCTGATAACCGCAGAATTTCCAATTGATGATATTGAAAAGGGTTTTTCTTGTGCTATAGGCGCAAAAGGAATGAAAAATCTAATTAATTTTTAACCTGACAGGGGGAGATATCATGGGAAAATTATTATTTCTTGCTGTTGATCTGGGCACTAGCTTTATAAAGAGTGGAGTATATGATACAGCAGGAAATTGTCTTACCGGCGCGAGTGAGCCGGTGAAGGACCACAGACCGTCACCGGGCGTTTTCATTCAGTATGGAGACGAGCTTATGGAGTCTGTGATAAAATGCATTCGCAGTACATCACAAATCCTTGGAGAGCGTGTAAGAGAGGTTGCGGCTATATCGTTTACCGGACAAATGGCTGGTTTTATGGGGGTAGGGGAAAATTGGGAGGACATTACCACTTGGTCCTGTTCGCTTGATACAAGATATGCGCCATATGCTCAAAAGCAGATGCTTTGCCTTAAGGATAGTTTTCTGAATGTAAGCGGAACGAACGCCCCATTAATGTGTTCTAAATTTGAATGGTTCCGCCGGGAGTTTCCAGAAAAAGCGCGAAAGATAGCGAAGTATGTGATGATAAGTGGGTTCGTGATTGGCAGAATGGGAGAGCTTCCGGTTGAGGAGGCGGTGATAGATGGTTCATTTATCGCATGGACCGGTATGGCTGATATTAAGAAGAAGACCTGGTCAAGAGAGATTTGTGATGCAATCGGAATGGATATGAATTGTCTTCCCAGAATAGTGCAATCAAATGAAGTATGTGGGCATCTTTCGCCACGAATGTCTGATATGACCGGACTGCCATCAGGAATTCCTTTGGTATCAGGAGCTGGAGATAAGGTCACCGGATGTGTGGGCGCGGGAATCAATAAATGTGGGGATACCATACTAGAGGCAGCATCTTATGCAGGCTTTAGCTGTATGGTGGATGCTGCAAGGCCTGACAGTGAAAAAGGATATTTTGATATAATAGGCGGTCCTTCGGTTAAAAGCTTCTTGGCGCATAAGTATTTGCAAGGGTCGGGAATTACGCTGGACTGGTTTATACACAATTTTGTCATGAATGATGTTGTAGACAAAAAATCCGCCTTTGCAAAGATGGAGCGGGAAGCAGATTCCATTCCGCCGGGTTGCGAAGGGGTATTTGCACTGGGGCAGCTCAATGGCTCGGCGATGCCATTTGACAGTTCACTCAAAGGAATGTGGATGGGCCATACATTTAATCATGGACCCGCGCATTTATACAGAGCGCTTTTAGAGTGTTTTGCCTATGATATCGGAATTACTCTTGAACAGGTGGAAAAGTATTATCCTGAATATAAGATTGATTCAGTGAAACTTATCGGCGGGGGTGCAAAGTCACGTCTGTGGGCGCAGATGTTTGCTGATGTGACAGGAAAAAGGTTTATACGCCTGGATAGGGAGGATGTTGCTCTTTGGGGGGCATGTATTCTGGCAGGAAATGCGGTAGGGTGCTTTAAGGATATACACAGTGTGGCAGCGGAAGCAGTCCATGTGCAAGAAACATTTATCCCGAATTTACGACGACAGGAGGAATATGAGCCGTATAAACGTATATATGAAGAATATTCCTGTAAGCTTCATTATTTTTATGAGGATATGGATAAAATTAGAAATTAAATTATTGTTTTATGTGTGTTTATGGTATAATAAATTACATATGGTCCCAAAGGCAAATGGCTGTCCGGGGATTTTAAAGTAAACGGTAAGAATGAGGGAAATATCATGCCAAAACAGAAGCAGAATACAATGATTTTTGCAGAGCTGCGTAAACAGGAGATTGTCAGATTAGTTCAGGAAAAAGGAAAAATAACGGTTGCCAAATTGTGCGAGGTATTTTCGGTTTCACCTGCCACAATACGTAATGATCTGACAGAATTGGATAAGGCCGGACTTATACAGAGAACTCACGGCGGTGCAATCAGCACACAACTTAAAGCTAATTATGAATTAAAGTCATCTGAGCGTGAAATCAGAAATGCAGTGGAAAAGCAGATGATTGCCAAGGAGGCGCTGAAGTATATCCATGAAGGTGATGCAATCATCATGGACAACGGCACCACTACATTTGAATTGGCAAAGCTTCTGGTTTGTTTTTCTAAGTTAACAGTTGTTACCAATGATATAAAGATAGCCGCGTTTTTGGAAGCAAATACGGATTTTGATATTATTCTGCTAGGGGGGATGATCAGAAAGGACTTTTCCTGTACAGTGGGCAAATCTGCAATAAGTATGCTGGAAAATGTTTACAGCGATGTGGTATTTATGGCTGCCAATGGTGTAGATTTTAGCCGCGGTATCAGTACACCCGGAGTGGATGTCGCTGAAGTCAAGCGTAAAATGATACAATGTTCAGAAAAAGTGATTCTTCTGGCCGATTCTTCCAAGTTTAATAGGAGTTATTTTGCGATTTTCTCGGAGCCGTCAGATATAACACTTATGATTACTGATGAAAACGTTAGTGACGCTATCTTGAAGGATGCAAAAAAATGTGAATTGGATATTGTTATTGCTTCTCAGAATTAAACCAAAATCCCCGGAGATTTCACTTCATAGTGAGCTCTCCGGGGATTTTTGGTGAATTTTATTTCTTCAACATCTCTTCCAAATCCTTCTCCGGTGTAGAAATCGGATGAATATCATAAGTATCCACAAGGAACTCAAGCACTTTAGGAGACAGGAAAGCCGGCAGCGTAGGTCCAAGGTAAATATTTTTAAGTCCCAGCTTAAGCAGGGTCAGCAGGATACACACAGCTTTCTGTTCGTACCAGGAGAGAACAAGGGTTAACGGCAGCTCATTTATACTGCACCCGAAAGCCTCTGAGAGCGCTACGGCTACACGGATAGCGCTGTAGGCATCGTTGCACTGCCCCATATCCATGAGTCTGGGAAGACCGTCTATGGAGCCCAGATCTAGGTCATTAAAGCGGAATTTACCACATGCAAGCGTAAGGATAATGGTATCCTGGGGCGTTTGCTTCACAAATTCTGTATAATAATTACGGCCCGGGCGAGCTCCGTCGCAGCCTCCTACCAGGAAGAAATGGCGGATATCACCGTTTTTGACCGCGTCTACAACCTTGTCTGCCACAGAAAGCACGGTACTGCGGGCATAACCGGTGGTCAGCTTTCTGCCGCCGTTAATGCCTGTGAATGGTTGGGATGTTGAATATCCTCCGAGGTCCAGAGCCTTTTCAATCACCGGAGTGAAGTCTTTGTCGCTGCCAATATGCGTTAGTTCAGGATAGGACACCACGTCGGTTGTAAACACGCGGTCCTCATAGGAGGGGCGTACAGGCATCAGACAGTTTGTGGTAAAGAGTACGGGCGCGGGAATATCTGCCAGCTCTTTTTGCTGGTTTTGCCATGCTGTGCCGAAATGTCCTTTGAGGTGCGGATATGCGTTAAGCTTCGGGTAGGCGTGTGCAGGCAGCATTTCCCCGTGAGTATATACGTTAATTCCTTTGCCCTCGGTCTGCTTAAGAAGTAGTGCGAGGTCGCGGAGGTCATGTCCGGATATCACAATGAAGGGTCCCGGCTCTACAGTAAGAGATACCGTGGCAGGTTCAGGAGTTCCATAGGTTTCTGTGTTCGCCTTGTCCAGCAGTTTCATGCACTTGAGGTTGATTTCTCCCACTTTCAGAACAAGAGGGAGAAGCTGTTCCATGTCCAGTTCTTCGCCCACGGCAAAAAGTCCTTCATAGAAAAATGCATTTACCTCTTCGTCTGTATACCCAAGCTCCAATGCGTGGTAAGCGTATGCAGCGATACCGCGCAGGCCAAAAAGTATCAGGGATTTGAGGGAGCGGATATCTTCCTGGGCATTCCATAGCAGTTCCATATCATAGTTATTGTTTCTGCCGCAGGGGGAGGTACAGTCTTTGCACTGAGGAATCAAAGCACATTTTTCCCGCTCTGAACGGCGGATTAGTTCTTCCAGAGATGCATCATTAAAATTCACATTGGTGAGGGTGGCAAATAAGCCTTCCATCATAATGCGGTGGGTATCAGCAGTGGGGGTATTGCCGTCTGCAGCCCGGGCAAGGCCAATCAGAGAACCTGTAAGACGGTCCTGTAATAAGGCGGTGGAGGATTTCTTTCCACATACACCTGTTTTTCCGGTACAGCCGCTGCATCCGGAAGTCTGTTCACATTGAAAACAAAACATATTTTTATCCATATCATTCTCCTTTGTATTTGAAATTTTTGCTATAAGTAGATAAGACACCCTCCTCTACAGCATCGGGTAGGGCAAATAAGTGGCAGCGGGAGTCTGATTCCACATAGCGTTTGCTATTGGTCATATGGTACTATAGACAACAGAATAAAGATGTTGTAATTACAACGTTTCTGCGGCATCCTACATATTGTAGGAAAACCCTCCTATAAAGTCCGTAGTATAGCGTATGTTTACGGAGAAAGAAGTCTGATACAATGGAAACAGTAAGAGCAGCTAGCCAGTATTTAAAATAGGATAGATCATTGTGTAGTATGACAAGGCATGATAAGTGTGAAAAGCCTTAATATTCTGCAAAAATGTGTACACGAGATTTAACGCTGGCTGCTAATTATGTACTAAAATAATCAGGAGGAGCAGCAATGATAATTATTGGGGAAAAAATCAACGGCTCAATTCCTTCCGTAGCTGAGGCCATTGCAAACAGAGATGCGGAGTTTATCAAGGACAGGGCCAGGAAACAGGCGGAGGCAAACGCCACTTTCATTGATTGCTGTGCTTCGGTTCCGGAGGAGCAGGAAGTTGAAACCTTAAAGTGGATGATCGAGTGCATCCAGGAGGTAACGGATCTGCCTATTTCTGTGGACAGCCCGAGCGCAGACGTACTTGTAGAGGCATATAAATTCTGTAAACGCCCGGGGTTATTTAATTCCGTATCGGGCGAGGGTGATAAGATTGACAAAATCTTCCCGATTATGGCAAAGGAAGAGAATAAGGGCTGGCAGGTGATCGCACTACTCAGCGATGATTCCGGTATTCCGAAATGTGCGGCCGACAGACTACGCGTATTCGGAAATATTATGGCTAAGGCCAAAGAATACGGGATTGCGCCGTCACGTATCCATATTGATCCGTTGGTGGAAATGCTCTGCACATCAGAGGATGGAATTGCCACGAATATTGAAGTTATCAGCACAGTGAGGAAGCAGTACCCGGATATACATATCACAGCGGCAGTGAGCAATATTTCATTTAATCTGCCGGTAAGAAAGCTTATCAACCTCGGATTTTTGGTGCTGGCAATGAATGCCGGACTGGACAGCGGAATCCTTGATCCTACCAACCGGGATATGCTGGGATTGATTTATGCCACAGAGGCTCTTCTGGGCGAAGATGATTATTGTATGGAATATATCGGTGCATACAGAGAAGGTCTCATTGGACCGAAGAAATAGAAAGATGTATGAGCAGACAAGACAGAACTAAAAAATCTAAACTATAAAAATTTAAAAGAAAACAAAAACAAATCAAAACTAAATTAAAATCAAATCAAAATCAGGAGGTATTTCAAATGAGCAAATTAGAAGAGGTTTCCGTATTAATCACCAAGGGTAAAGCAAAACTGATCGGGGCAGCAGTGCAGGAAGCATTAGATGACGGCTGTGAGGCTACAGCAGTTCTTGATACCATGATTGATGCAATGGGTGTCGTGGGTGAGCAGTTTAAGAACAATGAAATTTTCGTACCGGAAATGCTGGTTGCTGCAAGGGCTATGAAAAAAGGCGTAGAGGTTCTGAAACCTCATCTTTCCGGCGGAAGTGCAAGTGTTGCAGGTAAGGTGATTATCGGTACAGTTGCAGGTGACTTACATGATATCGGTAAGAACCTGGTAGCTATGATGATTGAGAGTGCAGGTTTTGAAGTAATCGATTTGGGCGTGGATGTTCCGGCTGATAAATTCGTAGAAGCAGTACGTGAGAATCCGGATGTTAAGATTGTAGGACTTTCTGCACTTTTGACAACGACCATGCCGGCTATGAAGAATACAGTTGAAGTATTAAATGCAGCAGATTTCCGCGGCAGCATTAAGGTTATGGTAGGCGGGGCGCCGATCACCCAGGAATTTGCCGATGAGATCGGAGCTGACGCTTATACAGCAGACGCTGCATCTGCAGCGCAAAAGGCTAAGGAGCTGGCAGCATAAAATTGGCTTTTCTGAATAAATGAACATGCGGGGCCGATGGCATTTGACTGAAAATAGTCATTGCCATCGGCTTTACCTTTGTAAAGGGATAAGACTTACACTAGGATGAAATGAGGTAAAGCAAGGTAAAGTATAAAACAATAATATTGTACATAATTACGGTTGGTAGTATAATTTCTGATATAAAGTCTATAGCAAAGACAGTGTGGATTCTTTAAAAAACTGTGTAAAAAGCAGCGTAAATCATTTAAAGAACTGCGCAAAGGGCTATGTAAAGCCTGTTTGACGCCCTGTAAAAGAGCTATTGCCGCGATGTAAAGGTGTTTTGATAGACTATTTTTTCTACAAATAGGATAATGCCCTTGAAAGGAGGACAGATTTGAATTGAATATAGGAGAGCGAATCAACCGTTTACGCAAAGAAAGTGGTTTAAGTCAGGATGACTTCGCCAATCTGTTCCACGTGTCCAGACAGACGGTTTCTAACTGGGAAAATGGAGTTTCCCATAGTTAAAGATACCACACCAAATATAACGAATCCACGCTTATATGATACTGCATGAAAAAAGGTACTTGATAAAAGCAATGAAGCGCAATATCAAGTACCTTTTTGATTTGTTTTTTACATGGTTATTAAGAGAATTACTCTTATTCCGAAGTCCTCAATCGTTCCACCACAGTTCCTTTGTTAAAGAAGTGGAGAACGATCAGCGGAATGACCGCAGCCAGCAACAGATAAAGCACGCCGATGACCAAAGCTGGAACCAATGTAATGTGCAGAGTAAAGAACCACATAGATG
>JNKJ01000046.1 GCA_000702025.1 Blautia schinkii DSM 10518 | reverse complement strand
CTGGCTTGCGCCACATACATCTGGCCCATATCCAAGGAAACACCTGAAGACACCTGGGAAGGGCTTCGGCCATTTCAAGGTTCGAGCTATCTACGATTCAACTATGTTGGCACAGATACCTGTGATCCACGCAATTAGACGGTAGAGCTCACGGCGAACCATTGTCCTGTCGGTAACCAATCCACGTATATCAGAGTGGTCAATGCCGGGAACTGATACCCCGAAGCTCTTTCCAGATGTCTTCAGGAACAAATAAACAAAAAAGTTTGTGGTGATTTTCTGCAATTTACTCTTGACAAAAGTCATTACATATCAGTTGAAGGGAAGCGTGCATCCGCCTGACAAACCCCGCACCGCTTCCCCTAATCATCACCGTTCACCAACTTTCCAGGGGACCCCTTATCTCCCTCATATGGCACTGCTGGATGCAGTTCCTGTTGCGCGAGGTGTGGTTTGGTGTTAGAATGATAGCAACAACCAGGAGAGATGGTGAACAATAATGAAAATAGACAGAAATGCGCCCGTAGGCGTGTTTGATTCCGGGGTGGGGGGACTTACGGTAGCGAGAGAAATCATGCGCAACCTGCCTTCGGAAAAGATTGTATATTTTGGTGATACAGCGCGTGTTCCTTATGGAAGTAAGTCAAAGGAAACGATCATCCGCTATTCCCGGCAGATCATCCGCTTTCTTCAGGAGCAGCAGGTGAAGGCGATTGTGGTGGCTTGTAATACGGCAAGTGCTTTTGCACTGGACGCTGTGCGGGATGAACTAGATATTCCGATCATCGGGGTAATCGAACCAGGAGCCAGAGTAGCGGCTGAGGAGACTAAGAATAAACGTGTGGGAATCATCGGAACGATAGGTACTGTTGACAGTGGGATTCACGCGGATTATCTTAAAATGCTGGATCCACAGATTACAGTGATTGCTAAGGCTTGTCCTTTGTTTGTTCCTCTGGTGGAGGAGGGATGGCTGCACGATTCGGTCACGTTGGAGGTTGCGGGCAGATATCTCAAGGAGTTTAAGGATGAGGAGGTTGATACCTTAATTCTTGGCTGTACGCATTATCCGCTTCTTCGTTCCACTATCCGCACGGTTATGGGAGAGGATGTGCGGCTGGTAAATCCGGCCTATGAGACAGCACTGGAGCTGCTGCGTTTGCTTAAGGAGAAGGATTTATTGAGCACAGGGACGGGGCAGGAGGAGTTTCCTTATCGTTTTTATGTGAGTGACTTGGCAGATAAGTTCAAGGATTTTGCCAATTCGATTCTTCCTTATGATGTGGAGATGACACAGAAGATTAATATCGAGAAATATTAAATCGTGATGAATGGGCCGGAAGGATGAAGAGCCGGAAGGACGAAGAACCGGTCTGAGAGGGCCTGGGAGCTGGCTTTTTCAGATAAAATTGTTTTTGTAAGACGAAACAAAATACATAGAATTCAGGAGAAGCATATGGAAAAGGAAGTTTTGATTCATGTGCGTGGACTTCAAGTGACAGATGAAAATGGGCAGCAGGAGCCTATTGAGATTGTGGTTCCGGGGGAATATTATTTCCGCAACGGCAGCCATTATCTGCGCTATGAAGAAATTATGGAGGATTTTCCCCAGCCTACAGTAAATTACATCAAAATGTCCCCTAAGGGCATGGAAGTGAGGAAAAAGGGGCTGATCAATGTGCATATGGTCTTTGAGCAGGGTAAGAAAACCATGACGTATTATACCACGCCATACGGAACTCTTCAGATGGGGATTGCCGCGACTAATCTGGAGCTAAATGAGAGTGATGACGGCATTGACATGAAAGTGGATTACGCGCTGGATATGAATGAGGAACATGTGGCTGACTGCTATCTCGCAATCCAGGCGCAGTCTAAGGATTCTAAGGAGTTTACGCTATAGAGGCTGCAGGTGCGGCAGGGTGTGTGAAGGTGTAAGAAACTGCATACGAAAAAGAGGTAAGCTGCATAGGAAAATGTACTTGAATATAATAAAAACCGCTGCGGGTTGAGATAACCTGCAGCGGTTTGTTTTTTGTCAGTCTTTTTTGAGCATGCGCTTGAAGAAGCCTTTTTTCTTTTTCGGAGCTTCCAGCGGACCTCTGATGCCGCGGACGCCGACGATATATAAGCCGCTTACTTCTGCTTTGATTTCCTTTTTGACAGGAATGAGGTCGTAGATTTTTTCATCTGCGATCAGTACGGAAATCTTGGGGCCGACTTTGGCTTTGACAATCGGTAATTTGGAACGGCGCATCAGCTTCGGTGTCTGCTCGATGACCATCTGGGGAAGTCCGGACTGCTTGAGCGGCAAGCGTTTCTTGTCAATGACAAGCATGGAAACGGTCTGCTTTGTGGCTTCAATCTGCTCCTGCTGTGCTTCCTGTTTCTTCTGAGCCTTTTTTCCGAATATGTATAAGGCGATCAGTAAGGCGATCAGGACAGCCAGGATGACCAGAAGGACTATCGTTACTGTACTCATATGCATCCTCCTATATGTGGAATAGTATTGCTATAAAAACGTATTACGCGAAGTATATTCTACCATCATTTAGGGAAAAAGGCAATTATTAAAACAAATTATTTGCGCCATTATTTGAACCCAGGCGTGAAGAAATCTTTTGTGTTGCGGCAAGCAGATGCGGAAGGAGCAGAGTCGCATCTGTTTCTTCACGGTTAAAGCCGGATACACTGATTGCAGCCACAATATGACCACTGAAATTGTAAATGGGTGCAGCAATACAGCAAACATTCTCTTCGTGCTCACCGCTGTCTGTGGTATATCCTTTTTCCTGACCTTCCTTAATCTCACGGAGATAAGTGTTGGGGTCTGTGATTGTGTTTGGTGTAAAAGCAGGCATACCGTATCTGTTCAGTATGTCCGCGATTTGCTCGGGGGAATGCTTGAGAAGCAGAGACTTCCCGAGTGCCGAGCAGTGTACAGGTATGGTTTTTCCTATTTGGGAGTACATGCGTATTTTAGGCAAAATGTCAATTTTATCCACATACACTGCATTTCCGGCAGAGTATACGCCCAGATGCACAGGCAGGCGGATTGTCTTTACTAATTCCAGTAAAAATGGGCGTGCTTCGGTAATAAGCTCTACATCAGCGAGACGGGAACTTGAAAGCTCGACGATTTTCAATCCGATTCTGTATTTTTTTGTTGCCTCATCGCGCTCAATAAAATTTTCTCCCTGTAGGGTAAGAAGGAGTCGGTGAGCAGTGGTTTTGTTCATATCTAATGCCAGGCAGATTTCTGAGGCACTCATATCTTTTTGTCCAAGCAGTTTAAGAATATCCAGGGCTTTAACTACTGTGGATGCCTGGTACTTTTCATTGTGCCCGGAGGTATCCATATTTTCTAAGTTCCTTTGTAATTATTTTTATGATATAAGGGGCGGGAACCATCCAACAGGGTCAGCTTTTGGAATGCTGATTTTTGTCGTATGTATCTTTAAACAAGTATAGCCCAGAGAAGAGAAATCTGCAAGTATTCCTATTGACTAAGAAAAATCTAAATGGTATTATAGTTTCAATAAATGATATATAGTTTCATATAATGAAACTATGGTAAGGGAGGTATTTTATGCGGGTAGCAAAATTAGTGGAAAAAAACAAAATTGCTGTATCTGAGGAGGAGTTTTGCGGTGTTACCGGAAGCGATGAGGTGGTTATCCAGGTAAAGGCTGTGGGAATATGCGGCACAGACTTGCATATTTTTCAAGGAGAGCGAGATGATGTTGCATTGCCCAGGGTAATGGGACATGAATTGTCCGGAATCGTTACAGAAGCAGGCAGCAGCGTTACACATCTGAAAGTTGGAGACAAAGTTATCCTTGACCCTGTGATGGCCTGTGGGGTATGTAGTACCTGTCAGAAAGGCCATGAGAATGTATGCGATTCTGTAAAATGTTTTGGGGTACAGATGGACGGTGGGTTTCAGGATTATATCCGCGTGCCTGCAAAGCAGGTATATCGTTTTCCGGAGCACATCAGTTTTGAGGAAGCGGCGTTGGCAGAGCCATTCTCTGTGGCTGCCAATATTCTTTCCAGGGCAGGAGCCTGTACAGAGGATAGCATAGCTGTGATAGGTGCTGGTACTATAGGTCTTTCTATTGTCCAGGCAGCGAAAGGGTTGGGCGCCCGCGTGCTTGCCATGGATATTTCAGATACAAAGCTCAATAAAGCTAAGGAGTTCGGTGCGGACGCTATTGTTAATACAAAAGATACAAGCTTTAAAGATGCAGTTGAGTGCTTTGCTCCTGGTGGTGTGGATGTGATAATTGATGCTGTGGGAATTTCGCCATTTTTGGAACAATGTATAGATTTAGCTGCCTCATATGGACGGATTATGGTAATCAGTTTTGATGGGCGTCCTGCGGAGATAAAGCCTGTATCAGTCACCAAAAAGGAGTTATCCATATTAGGCTCCAGAATGAATTGCCGAAAAATGCCCATGGTTGTGGAATGGCTGGAAAAAGAAATGATTCAGCCTAAGAAAATGATAAGCAGAACTTATGTACTACAGGATATTCAGCAGGCGTTTATTGATACAATTGAACATAGTGATGACAATATAAAAACAATTATAAGATTTTAATTACTGTTTCGTGGGAAGTGTTCTAATACGGATACACAGGAGGAAAAATGAGATGACAGAGCTTTTTAATTTAGCAGGAAAGACGGCCATTGTGACAGGTGCGTCGACAGGGTTAGGAGAGGGTATGGCGGAGGCTTTGGCACAAGCCGGTGCTAATGTAGCCGGAGTAGCCAGAAGTAGTTGTAAGAATGCCAGGAGAAAGGTTGAAGCCGCAGGCCGCAGATTTCTCGAGATACGTGCGGACCTTGTGAGTACAGAGCCGATTGAGAGGATTGTGGCAGAAACCTTGGATGAATTTGGCCGTATCGATATTCTTGTAAATAATGCGGGTGTGATTCGCAGGAATGATGCTGTTGAGTTCAGTGAGAAGGATTGGGATGATGTTTTGAATGTAAATTTAAAAACATTGTTTTTCCTTAGTCAGAGGGTGGCAAAGGAGTTTTTGTGCCAGGGCGAGGGCGGCAAGATTATCAATACTGCGTCCATGCTTTCTTATCAGGGAGGAATAAGAGTGGCCTCCTACACTTCATCAAAGAGCGGTGTAATGGGGCTTACCAGGCTGCTGGCAAATGAGTGGGCAAAATACGGAGTAAACGTTAATGCAATCGCGCCGGGTTATATGATCACCAATAATACAAAGGCAATTCGTGAGGATAAAGACCGTTATGAGGAAATTCTAGGAAGAATTCCCGCGGGAAGATGGGGTACTCCGGAGGACTTGGCTGGAGCTGTGATTTTTCTTGCCAGCAAAGCCTCTGACTATGTTCACGGATATACATTGGCTGTCGACGGGGGATGGCTTGCCAGATAGAAAGGAGGAGCGCAGTTGATGGAGCACGATAATAAAGCGATTAAATTTCAGGAGCCGGAGGGGCTTAAGCTAAGTGTCCAGATACCACCTGAGGTAACAGACGAATACCTTCAGTTTTTGCAGCAGATGGGCATCCATTATGTATATACATGGGTCAACGATCAGCAATCCTCCTACGAATTTCTGGCAAAGCTGAAAGAGCGTACGGAAAAATATGGAATTCATATTTATAATGTGGGAAATATGAATCTTGGAAAATCTGAATCGATACTTTTAGGTATGGACGACAGAGATGTCCATATTGAGCGTTTTGCAGAGTTTTTAAGAACGTTGGGAAGCCTTGGGATTCACACGACCACAGTGACTTGGGAACCTAATAATACTTTGTCTACTACCCCGGATGGAAAGGTGGTATCAGAGCGTCTTGGAGGGCATTGGGCAAATGTTTACACAAGAGGCGGGGCAAAGGCCCGCATCGTGGATATGGAGGTTATGAAAAAAGCACCTCATACGCATGGGCGTACATATTCAAAGAAGGAGATATGGGATAATTTTACGTATTTTGCAGAAAAACTGCTACCTGAAGCAGAACGTACGGGGGTAAGGATTGCCCTTCACCCAAATGATCCGCCTGTTGACAGCTGTCTTGGGATTGCGACCTTGATTCAATGCTGTGAGGATTATGAGAAAGCATTTGAAATAGCAGACAGTGATTATCTGGGTATGGAGTTCTGTGTGGGATGCTGGCTGGAGGGTGGCAAAGAATTTGGTGACCTTATGGAAAATATCCGGCGGTTTGTGTCAAGGGATAAGGTTTTTATTGTACACTTCCGCAATGTTAATACTACGCTTCCATGTTTTACTGAAACCTTTGTGGATGACGGTTATCAGGATATGTATCTTGTCATGAAGGAGTTTATAAGATATGGGTATAACGGAACGCTGACAATGGACCATACGCCCTTGATGGTTCCGACTGCCGGTAATATAGGAGAGACTGCCTATGCGGTAGGATACCTGAAAGCGCTGCACCAGGCAGCATCAGATGAGATAATAAAATAGGCCGATATTTAAGGGGCTGTTGTGATGAACAATGAAAATTGTCATTACAGCAGCTCTTTCGTTGTGCAAAAAGATATAATAATGCTGTTTATTAACAACCTATTCAGTAAAGTATATGGTGAAAAACAATATGGAATAATTTACATGAAAAAAGTTGCACAAAATTATTGACAAAACAGCACATTGTATGTATTATATAACTATAAAAACTTATATACGAATTGCGTTCCTATATACGAACGCGAGAAGGGAGGAAACATGAAAAAAAGAGGTTTGGCAATTTTACTTAGTGTATCAATGATTGCAGGTACATTGTTAGGGGGAACACAGTGTTTGGCTGCTTCTGACGGTGAGGAGCTGGTGCTGAAGCTCGCTATGACCAGCAGCAATGACATGACCAATCCTACAGTTGAGAAATTCGTACAGCATATTGAGGAAAACATTCCTCGTGTTAAATTTGAACTGTATACAGAAGGAGAGCTGTATACGAATGCTGAGGATCTGCAGGCGGCAGTCAGCGAGGGGATTGTAGATGTGTCTCTTGAGGGAGATATGGCTATGTCCTGGGCCAGTCCGGAATGGCTGAGCTGGACATCGATTCCATTTGCCTTCAGCTCCAAGCAGCAGGCAATTGATTTCTTTACCGGTGAAGTAGGCGATGAGATTAATGAGATTTTGATCAGTGATTACAATATGCGTTTCCTGAATAATCAGATTGGTGCCCGGGGCGGACGTATGATTACTGCGAATAAAGAGATTAAATCTCCGGACGATCTTAAAGGCCTGAAGATGCGTACACCTAATGTTATCGGTACCGTAGCCTCTTGGGAAGCCATGGGAGCAACCGTTGTAACTGTATCTTGGGGTGATTTATTTAATGCTTTGCAGACAGGTGTTGTAGATGCTGAGGAGAATCCATATCTGGAAATTGATAACGGAGGATTCTATCAGGTTCAGAAATACATAATGGAAACAAGCCATCAGATTGGACCGCAGGTTATCTGGATGAATGAAACTACTTTCCAGAAGTTTACACCTGAGGAGCAGGAAATCATTCTTGAGGCAAATAAGATTGCTTTTGACTCTTATAATGAAGCATATGAAGCAAACGATGAGAAAATCAAACAGAAATTGATTGATAACGGCAATATCATCGTTCCGGCTGAGGATATTGATCTGGAGGCGTTCCGTCAGGTCGTATTGGACAATATTGTTAATGGGGATGTTTCCAAGGACTATAAAGAAGGTGGTTGGGAATACATTCAGTCTTTAGCTAAATAAACTCCGGACTGTCAGGTAAAAGCGGGCGGCAGAACTCGTGAATGAAATGCCGCCCGCTGTTTTTATACCATGGAAAATACAGCTTTGTTCAAATTGGAGGCGATTTATTATGAAGGAGACATATTATAAGACGGTCAAGGTGGTTGAGACACTGATTTGGGGTTCTGCCGCTTTTATGTTGATGGCTTTAGCAGTGCTTGTATCTACGGAATTGATTTGCAGAAATTTTTTCAACTTTTCTTTAAAGATTGTGGAAGAATGCAGTTTTATCATGCTGAGTTATATTTCCTACATGTCGGCTGCTTTTGCATTTCATAAAAGAGCTCATGTGGCAGTAGAATTTCTGTACGGTAAGCTGCCTGATATTGCGAGAAAGGTTTTATATACTGCTACATATGTGGGGTGTCTGATTTTTCTTGTGTATGTGACAAAAGTAGGTTTTGCTTTTGCAAAAAGCGCAGGGAAGATACCACTGACAATTACACGGCTGCCTAAGAGTATTATGTATATATGGCTGCCGGTAGGTGCCATATTTATGATTTTCTTTATTGTATGTGACCTGGTGGAGACTTTGGTATTTAAGGATCCCAACTCTTTGATGACGTCTGAGGAGAGACAGGCACTGGAAATAGAGAAAATGCTGCAGGAAGAATAGGGGGGATAGCATGTCGTTTTTTGATATCTTTTTGATTGTTGGTTTTATTGTGCTGGTGGTGTTGCGTGTGCCAATCTGTATGTGTATGCTCCTTGTTGCGTTTGTGTACAGTTTGATGAGTGGTGCACTGCCATTGACTTATCTGACCCAGACTATGGTTTCCAGCGTTTCGTCGTTTACAATGTTGGCGGTACCTTTATTTATGGCTGTGGGAGAATTTATGAATGCCACCGGTGTTACAGAAAAATTGTTTGACTTTGCAGATTGTCTGGTAGGTCATATCAGAGGTGGTCTGGCACATGTGAATATTCTGTCCAGCTTATTTTTCTCCGGTGTATCCGGCTCAGCGGCTGCTGATGCTGCCGGACTTGGCAATATTGAAATTAAGGCAATGACAGAAAAAGGATTTGACCCGGAATTTGCAGTAGGAATTACTGCAGCGTCCTCCATTATTGGTCCTATTTTTCCACCTTCGGGGCCTCTGCTTCTGTTCGGAACCTTGGCTTCAATCTCTGTGGGTTCCTTGTTTATGGGGGGCGTGACTATAGGAATTATTATGACGATTTTCCTTATGATTACTGTATATGTAATTTCTAAGGGGAAAAATTATCCGGTACGTAAGCGCGCGAAGCTGAAAGAAATATGGACAACCTTTAAAAGCTCTTTTTGGGCCCTCCTGATGCCTCCGCTTCTGATGATAGGGATGACAACCGGGTTTGTAACGACCACCGAAGTAGCGGCTCTGGCTCTTTTATACGCACTGTTTTTGGGAGTTGTTGTGTATCGTGCGCTTACAATCAAAAAGCTTTTGCAGATTATGAAGAAGGTCATTGAAACAGTCGGCATGATCATGATGCTTATTTCCGCGGGCTCTGTGTTTGCGGGTATGCTGGGAGTACAGAGGGTTCCGGCTAATGTGGGAAATCTTTTATTTACAATAACGGATAATAAGGTCGTTCTGATACTGATCATCCTTGCATTCATTCTCTTTTTAGGGACTTTCATGGAAACAACAGCAGCTATCCTGATTTGTGTGCCTCTTTTGATGCCTATCGTAAATCAGATTGGTATGAGTCCGATACAGTTTGGTATTATGGTTATTTTCGGTTTGATGATTGGTCTGCTGACACCGCCTATGGCCATTTGTTTATTTATTACTTCAAAGATTGGCGGAATCTCTTTTGAAAGTTCGTTTAAGGCTGTAAAGGTTTATTATGTTGCCTTTCTGATTATTTTATTAATGATTGCATTTATACCGGCTCTTACGGTGTGGCTGCCGAATCTGCTTTATGGAACTTTGTAGGAGGAAAGAATATGAAGGTTATTTTTGGACAAATCAGAGATGTATATGATGTAGAAACATTCCAGTTTGCCAAACAGCTTGGGGCTGACGGACTGAACTTTAACACACCGCAGCTTCCGGGAGAAGAGTGTTGGGAATATGCAGACCTTAAGGCGTTGGTTGAGCGTTGTGCGCAGTATGGTATGTCAGTGGATATGCTGGAAAATGTTCCGATTGAGTTCTATGATGATGTGATGCTTGCAGGGCCGAAGCGTGAACGCCAGCTTGATAATTACTGCAAAATTATTGAAAATATGGGGAAAGCCGGGATTCCGGTATTGGGACACCATTTTGCCCCCAATTTTGTATGGAGAACCTCCAATGATGTAATCGGAAGAGGAAATGTGCATGTCACTGCGTATGATGCCGCAGAAGAAGAGCATACGGGAAATTCTGTACAATATTCTTATGTGGATGACAGGCCGATTCCCAGCCGTGAGGTGCTGTGGGAGAATTACGCGTACTTTTTGGACCGTGTCCTTCCGGTTGCAGAAAAGGCCGGGGTACGGCTTGCGGTGCATCCCTCTGACCCGCCTATGGAGGTGTGCGGAAAAGCACCCAGGATTTTTGCCAGTCTGGATGATCTAAAGTATGCGGAAAAATTGGCAAAAGGAAGTCCTGCATGGGGACTGAACCTGTGCCTGGGATGCATGTCGGAAATTGAGGGACAAAAAACAGTTATGGATGCAATTCATTATTTCGGACCAAGAAATGAGTTGATTCAGATTCATTTTCGCGATGTGTGCGGAATGCTTCCAAGTTTTAAGGAATGTTTCTTAGGAGAGGGGAATTTTAACCCTGCAGAGGTAATGCGTGCACTTCGTGATTCAGGCTTTCAGGGATACATTATGGATGACCACGTACCGGCAATTGTAAACGATACGCCGTGGGGGCACAGAGCCAGAGCGCATCAGACAGGATATATCATGGGACTCATAAAGATGCTGGAATTGGTGGAGTAAGCTGCGCAATAAAAAGAAGGGAAGCAGCAAATGTGCTTCCCTTCTCTTAATTCGTGATATTCCAAGCAGATAAAAATGCTTCGATTTTTGACTGGTGCTCCAGCAGGAGCCGGAGAATCTGCTCACCCTTTTCCGCAGTATAACGGAATTTGGGGATTGATACGCTTAAGGCGTAACGGATATGGCCATCAATGCGGAGAGGTATGGCAATACACTGGACTGACAGTTCATTTTCCTCATCCTCTGTGCCGTAGCCTTGTTCACGAATGAATTTAAGCTGGCGGAAAAGTGTCTCTAAATCAGTAATCGTGCGGTTGGTGACAGGGGCAAGTCCGTTGGGGAAGAGGGCTTTCAGCTCATCCCAGGTTTTTTCACATAGAAGAACCTTACCAAGCGCGGTAGAGTGCGCTGGCATTCGTTTGCCCGGTGCGGAGAACATGCGGATTGTTTCCGGTGAACTCTCCTTCATGAGGTAGCATACCTCGTTTCCAATTAGTTCACCAAGGTTGCATGTTTCCAGAGAGGTCTGTGCAATATGACGGATTTCCCGGGATATATCTGAGTAAGAATTATTTGACTGCAAATATTGCATCCCTATTTCAAAGATACGGATGCCAAGAGAATAGCGCTGTGTCTGCGGATTGTAATTGAGTACGGAATTAGAGGTCATTGTCTGCAGAATAGGGAAAAGGCTGCTTTTGGGCGCATCGAGCGCGAGGGCTATCTCTGCCAGGGTATGTGTATGCTGCTCGCTTTGAGCAAGAAAAGTCAGGATATCCAACACCCGTTGTGTAGAACGGTGAGAGGTTGCTTCCATGATAGTTACTCCTTTTATAAATGATTATTAATCATATCGTATAAAATCGAAAAAATCAATGCAGTGGGCTTATAAATTTGAAAGTAGAGGTGATAGTAATGGAACAGATGATAACTCTGATCCGAAATACGGGGATTATTCCAGTGCTTGTTCTGGAAGATGAGAAGGATGCGGTGCCTGTTGCAGGGGCTTTGCGTGACGGCGGCATTTACTGTGTGGAGGTTACTTTCCGCACAACGGCGGCTTCGGAGGGCATACGTAAGATGCGGGAGGCATATCCGGACATGCTGATTGGAGCGGGAACTGTTTTAGATACAGACCAAGTGGATGCGGCTGTGGATGCGGGAGCAGAATTTATCGTGTCGCCGGGCTTTGATGAAAATGTAATTCTCTATTGTAGGGAAAAAGGTATTTTCATGGTACCTGGAGTTTCCAGCCCTACAGAGGTGGAGATGGCGTGCCGCCTGGGATTAAAAGTTGTAAAATTTTTTCCGGCAGAGGCAGCGGGCGGAGTTGAGATGATCAAAGCACTTTCCGCGCCTTTTGGTTCTATGATGTTTATGCCTACAGGAGGAATTAATCAGAATAATCTTAGGAAATACCTTGATTATCCAAAGGTTATTGCTTGCGGCGGAAGCTGGATGGTAAGTAAAGAGCTTATCATAAATAAGCGGTTTGATGAAATTACAAAGCTTTCCGGAGAAGCGATGAGAGAGGTATTGGGTTTCCGTCTGCAGCATGTGGGTATAAATGGTACAGATGCCAAGGATGCGTGTGAGATTGCAGATGGCTTCTGCGATATATTCGGATTTGAAAAACTAGAAAAGCAGAAATCAGTTTTTTCCGGAACTGCTGTGGAAGTAATGAAAGCAAATGGGTACGGAAAGAATGGACATATCGGAATTGGTACACAGGATGTAGAGCGAGCAAAATATTTTCTGGAGAAAAAGGGAGTTCGTTTTCGTGAGGAAAGTGCCGACTATAAAAATGGAAAAATGGTCTGTATCTATTTGGAAAAAGAAATTGCTGGTTTTGCCGTGCATCTTGTTCAGAATTAGTCAGGGGGGAATGATATGTCAGCAAAGGTTGTGACATTTGGAGAAATCATGATGAGGTTGGAGCCTGAGTGGTATATGCGATTTGTACAAGCGGACAAGCTGCTATGTACCTATGGGGGAGGAGAGGCAAATGTGGCCGTGTCTTTGGCTAATTTTGGCGAGGATGTCAGTTTTGTGACAAAACTTCCGGATCATGAGATTGGTCAGGCGGCATTGAACTCTGTTAGGCGATATGGAGTTAATACTTCTCATATTGTTCGCGGAGGAGACCGCGTGGGTATTTATTTTCTGGAAAAAGGGGCTTCCCAGAGAGCATCAAAGGTTATATATGACCGCAATGAATCTGCGCTGGCGCAGGCAGTGAGGGAAGAGTTTGACTGGGAAGAGATTTTTAAGGATGCTACTTGGTTTCATTTGACAGGCGTGACTCCGGCATTGAGTGAACAGGCATCAGAGATTTGTCTAGACGCATGTATGGCGGCAAAAAGGGCTGGGCTTACAGTTTCCTGTGATTTGAATTACAGGAAAAAACTGTGGAGCAAGGAAGAAGCCGGGCGCATTATGGACAAAATCTGTGGTTATGTAGATGTTTGTATCGCTAATGAAGAGGATGCGGATGATGTGTTTGGCATCAAAGCAGCCACCGCGGATGTACAGAGTGGTAAGCTTGACCGTAAGGGGTATGAGAGTGTAGCGGCACAGCTAACAGAACGTTTTGGATTCCGGGCTGTAGCAATCACGCTTAGGGAATCCTTGTCGGCAAATGATAATGTGTGGTCTGCAATGCTTTATACAAATGGAGGTTATTATTTTAGCAAAAAATATCATGTGCATATTGTGGACAGAGTGGGCGGTGGAGATAGTTTCGGCGCGGGGCTTATTTATTCTATGATACATGGATATGACCCGCAGCAGGCAGTGGATTTTGCGGTAGCGGCATCCTGCCTCAAGCATTCTATCGAGGGCGATATGAATATGGTTTCTGTGGATGAAGTGACTGCACTTGCGCAGGGAAATGGATCGGGGAGAGTGCAGAGGTAGGAGATTAAAAGACAGATACATATTACAAATTTCGGGAGCGTTTCTTGTATACTGACGGTATATGGGAAATGCTCTTATTTTTTGACAAAATGGTATGGTGGCAGATGCTCGGGAAAGGTTTCGGTGAGGGCGGTTGACAGTAAATGTGTGAATGGCTAAATTTATGTAAAAACAGTGGAAATTTGGACTATGAGCGGTTATAATTAATGTGCGACACTTTTCGACAAGAATAGATATTTGTCGATTGGTTATACTACCCATGATACATATGAACGTAGTGAAGGAGAAAGTGATTTTCAATGAGGGAGATGAAAATAGAAAATACCGAACCTAAGAAGGAGACACCGCATGAGGTGGAGATGCCTTTAAAGGAAGAGGATTTTAATTATTCCCATGCCAGGACAGGACCGCATTTTTCAGAGGAACGGAGCGGGAGTAGTGATGATGTTCTGGGAATGGATGAGGCAGAGGGCAGGGCTGGTTCTTTGTCTGGAAAAGAAGCTGTAGCCAGAAAGTCGAGAGACGTGTCTGACGGTGCGGATGTGCAGGATGAGGTTCCTGACGAAGCAGGTGATAAGGCAAATAATGAAGCAGAAAATAGAAAAGATAATGAAGCAGACAATGGGTTAGATTTTGAAATAGATAATAGAACGGATTATGAAGCGGATAAAGGAACCGTTTATGAAGTAGATAGGGAAACAGATGGTCAAGCACATGATAAAGCAGATAGTGTGACAGAAAATGAAGATGACGACGAGGCTGCTTATGAGGCCAGGCGTGCGCAGCGGCTGGAGAGAGTGCGTAAGCGGCGGCGCAGGCGTAAAATCCGCAGGATCACAACCGGAATATTGATTGTTGCAGCGGCTGTCATTGCGGGAGCCGCGATTTATTATGGAGACAGGCTGCAATTTGGTCAAACGTCGGGAGAACCTCAGCTTACCGCGGCCGGAAAGACGCAGAATGCATCTGGTACCGGATTGAGTGAGGACGAAGAAGAAAACGGTGCGAATGCGGGAGACGCAGATGCGGCAGGAGCCGGCGGAGAGACTGGAATCGGAGATGCAGCAGGTGCTGATGAAGGAAGCGGAACCGGAGATGCAGGTGCTGATGTCGAGGGAACCGGAAGTGAGAACGGTGACGGCCAGGCGGGCGGTGCCCTTACTGCGGAAGCGGAGAGCGTGCTCGAGCGGGCGCGATTCCATGCGGCACAGTATGATTATGACAGGGCCATTGTGATGCTTAAGAAGGACCCGGCGTACGGCAGCAGCCAGGAGATGCAGCAGGCCGTTGCGGAGTTTGAGGAGGCGAAGGCTTCTTGTGTATCGTGGCCGATTGAGGAAGTGACGCATGTATTTTATCATTCGTTGATAGCGGACACTTCTAAGGCCTTTGACGGTGATTACAAGGAAGCGGATTATAACCAGGTTATGACGACCATTGATGAGTTTAATAAAATAACGCAGATCATGTACGATAAGGGTTATGTGATGGTGAGTATTTATGATATGGCATCGGTGAATGAGGACGGGACTATGTCCACGGGAGAAATACTTCTGCCGCCTGGGAAAATACCGTTTGTGCTTTCCCAAGATGACCTGAGCTACTATCATTACATGGAGGGCGACGGTTATCCCACCAGGCTGATTGTGGATGAAAATGGCAAGGTGCGTAATGAGTATTTGGAGGATGACGGAAGCGTTTCTGTGGGAGACTATGATGTAGTACCACTGATCGACAGATTTGTGGAGGAGCACCCTGATTTTTCCTATAGAGGAGCGAAGGGGATTGTGGCACTTACCGGATATAATGGTATTCTTGGCTACCGCACGGATATAAGCTATAAGACAAGGCCGGATGATCTGGATGCAAATAAGGTCGAGTGGCTGGATGCACACCCGGATTTCAGTCTCAAGAAGGAGCGCAAGGGAGCCAAGAAAGTTGCCAAGGCCATGCGTGATAATGGATGGCTGTTTGCGAGCCACACATGGGGGCATAAGAATATAGCGGATGTCACTATGGAACGGCTGGAGGATGACACCCAGAGATTCAAGGAGAATGTTGATCCGTTGATAGGGGGAACGGATATCATTATCTTTGCTTTTGGGACAGATCTCACACATGAGGATGATTACTCCGGAGAGAAATTTGAGTTTTTGAAGGGGCAGGGATACAACTATTTCTGCAATGTGGATTCCAGAAAGTATTTTGTACAGATTCGTGACAGGTATTTCCGTATGGGGCGGAGAAATCTTGATGGTTACAGAATGTACTATAATCCGGAGCTTCTGGAGGATTTATTTGATGTGCAGGAGGTGTTTGACCCGGCAAGGCCGACTCCGGTGCCGCCGATGGGCTGATAAGATTTGTGAGGGGAGATAGATGCTGTTTACAGACAGTTGTTTGTGGTCAGCTTTTATGATTGTGGATATCTGCGCGAGCAGACATGTCCATTTAGAAAGGGGAATAAAATGAAGAAAAAAGCAATAGGTATTTTATTATCTGCTTTATGTGCGGCTTTTGTGTTTACAGGCTGCGGGCTGCTTCCCTTCCAGGAGGATGTGCCCTTTACAAAGCAGGAGACACCTAAGGCGGAGGTTATGCCGAGCGCAACGCCTGTGCCAGAGGCAGAGCCAACGGAGGAACCGCAGCAGGAGCCGGTAGAGGAGACGTCCGGAGGCGGTGAGCAGAACGAAGGTTCTCCTTTAGAGCAGGCAAGGCTTATGGCGACTCAGTATGATTACGATGGCGCGATTGAACTTTTGAAGGGGCAGCCGGACTATGAGTCTAACTCTGATATGCAGGCTGCGGTGAGCGAATTTGAAAATACGAAGGCTACTTGTGTGGAGTATCCGCTGGAGCAGATAACCCATGTATTCTATCATACGCTTATAAAGGATACGGGCAAGGCGTTTGACGGGGACTCTGATGAGCCAGGTTATAACCAGGTAATGACCACTGTAGATGAGTTTAATAAGATTACGCAGATTATGTATGACAAGGGTTATGTACTGGTGAGTCCTCATGATATGGCTTCGGTGAATGAGGATGGGACTATGACCCGGGGCAGGATTATGCTTCCTCCGGGGAAAATACCCTTTGTGCTTTCTCAGGATGATGTGAGCTATTATCATTATATGGATGGTGACGGATTTGCCAGAAGGCTAGTTCTGGATGAAAACGGAGAAGTGAAATGTGAGTATATTGAGGATGACGGCAGTGTGTCTGTGGGCGATTACGATATGGTTCCGCTGATTGACAGCTTTATAAAGGAACATCCGGATTTTTCATATCATGGACGTAAAGGTATTTTGGCAATGACAGGATACAATGGAGTGCTTGGGTACCGTACAGATATCGCCTATAAAACAGGGGAGAATCTGCAGCCCGACCAAAAAGAGTTTTTGGACAGCCACCCGGACTTTAATTTTGATGATGAGGTACAGAGAGCTACGGTAGTGGCGGAAGCGATGAAGGCGAATGGCTGGGAGTTCGCAAGCCATACCTGGGGGCATAGAAATGCCACGACTTCGAGCCCGGAGGAACTGCAGGCCGATAATGAGAGATGGGAGGCTAATGTGGCGCCTATTCTAGGTAAAACGGATATGATCATTTTTGCCTTTGGTGCGGACATAGGTGATTGGCAGGGATATAATATGGACAATTCCAAGTTCGCTTATTATAAGAGCCGGGGTTATAACTATTATTGTAATGTGGATTCTAACCAGTATTGGGTGCAGATTACAGACCAGTATTTCCGGCAGGGAAGACGTAACCTGGATGGATACCGTATGTATTATAATCCGGAGATGTTGAGTGATCTTTTTGATGTTTCTGAGGTTTGGGATGCTTCGAGGCCGACGCCGGTACCTCCTATGTAAATCTTAAAAATCTTAAAAAATAATGAATTCGACCGGCAGGCTTTCTTTTTGGGCGGAAATATGGTATAAATCACATAGGACCGGCAGAGAAGAAAGCTTGTTTGGAAGTTTGGTAAAATGAAGGGAGTATATTATTAATGAAGAAAAAAACATGTCTGGCCATTTTGGCAATGTGCATAGCGCTTACTGCAACAGCGTGCGGCAATGATGATACGACAAAGGACAAGGCTGCAGATGCGGGCACAGAGCAGAAGGCAGACGATCAGGATAAGAAGGATTCCAAAGAGGATGAAAACAAAGTGGAAGAGCCAAAAGATTTCGGCACGCGTCTTGTATCTGTAGACAGTGTGGATAAGTATGTGACAATTGGTGAGTATAAGGGCCTTACTCTGGATAATACGGTTCAAGAGGTTACGGACGACGAGGTGGATTATCAGATTTCCGCTGCTCTTACAGATAAGGCGGAGGAAGTTACGGATAAGAACGGTACAGTACAGGATGGGGATATTGTAACCATTAATTTTGTAGGGACGAAGGACGGCGTTGCTTTCGAAGGAGGCACGGCAAATAATTATGATCTTACAATTGGTGCCGGAGGCTTTATTGAGGGCTTTGAGGAAGGCATTATCGGTATGAAAAAGGGTGAGACTAAGGATTTGAATCTCACCTTCCCGGAAGAGTACCAGCAGGAGGACCTCGCGGGCCAGGATGTTGTATTTAAGGTTACCCTGCAGAATTTCCGTCGTGCACAGGAATTGTCGGATGCATGGGTGGCTAAGAATACAGAGTACACCACAGTGGATGATTACCGTGCAGGTATGAGGAAAGAGCTTGAGGAGAATGCCAGAGCGTCAGCCGAGAGTAATCTTAAATACACTGCCTGGAATACTGTGCTTAATAATTCTGAAGTCAAGGAATATCCGCAGGACGATGTTGACAATGCAGTTACAGAGTATAAACGGCAGATACAGCTTTACGCACAGCAGGGCGACATGGAGATTGAGGATTTTGTAGAGGCTCAGGGAATGACTATGGAAGTATTTGAGCAGCAGTGTCAGCAGTATGCAGAGTCTAAGGTGAAACAGAATCTTATCGTGCAGGGTATTATGGACGCAGAAGGCATTACTTTAGAGGATGAGGAGAGCCTTAAGCTTCAGGATCTATTGATTAAGAATTATAATGCTAAGGATCTGGCGGATTTGATCGACCAGTACGGCCAGGTGGCAGTGGACGAAGCTATTGGTCTTATGCGTGTGGAGAATTTCATTGTGGAGAATGCTACTGTGGATGAGAAGGTTTCCAACGGTGACTTAGTCGGACAGAGCGGCGACGGCGGTGATGCGTCTAAAGGCGTTGAGTCTGATGTTGTTGAAGAAGAGGACGAAACTGCAGACAATACCGACGATACAAGAGACGATTCCAAAGACGACACGAAGGAAGATGGCGACACTTCCAATAAGGCTGAGGGAGAGAGCGACACCCCCGACAAGGCGGAAGAAGAATAAGAATGCAATAAATGCGGCCCCCGGATAATGGGAGCCGCATTTATTTGTTTTTTATTTTTATTGGAGTGAATGTTTAGGGAATGGATCAGGTTAGTCCTCTGTTTTACATACTGCATTCCAAACCACTGCGGCCAGTGCCGCGCCAATCAGAGGAGCTGCGATAAATACCCATACCTGGGAAAGTGCCTGTCCGCCTAACAGAAGGGCAGGTCCGAAGCTTCTTGCCGGATTTACGCTTGTGCCGGTAAGCGGAATGCCGAGAATATGTACAAATGCCAGGCAGAGACCAATGACAAGACCTGCTACTGTTCCGGTTTTTGCCTTTGCGGTTACGCCGAGAATGGTCATCAAGAATACAAAGGTAAGTATAATCTCAACAACGATGGCGCCGCCCATGGAAAGGCCTACATAAGATGCAGAGCCGAAACCGTTCTGTCCAAGTCCTACTTCAGCAACGCTTCCCAGATTAGAGGAAGAGTTAATGATGAAGGAAAGTACACCTGCAGCAACGATGCCGCCTAATATCTGTGCGATTACATAACCTACAAAATCTTTAATGTCTAGTTTTTTACTGATGAGCATTGCCAGAGAAACCGCAGGATTGATGTGACAGCCCGAGATATCCCCAATAGCATAAGCCATGGCTACGATGGAAAGACCGAAGGCCATAGAGATACCGAGAATTCCCAGTTTGCCGTCAATGCCTCCGCTTAATGCAGCGGAGCCGCAGCCAAACAGGGTTAGTGTGAAGGTTCCAATGAATTCTGCGATGTACTTTTTCGTATTCATACACAAATTCCTCCTAAGATTATTAAGTTGTTGATAAGAAAGTCCTGACCCGGACCTTCATAGAAAATTTTACCATGGAAATATGACAAATGAAATCCAAATTCCGCGGGCGAGGCGATAATTCCGTAAATATCGCCAAGTTTAGACAAAGACTTCCAATAGATTCACCTTGATAAACAGGCCGTGAACTTCTATAATGAGGGAAAAGGAAATTAGAAAATTAGAGGAGGCATTGTGATGATTATTAAAAATGGGGCAGTTTTTCAGGAGGACGGTACATTTCAGGTGCAGGACCTATATGTGGAAAACCATAAAATTGTAGCAAGTGAAGCAGAAGTTACAGATAAAACAGTGGTGGATGCAGCAGGCTTAAAGGTGATTCCGGGGCTGGTGGATATCCACAGTCACGGAGCTTACGGACATGATTTCTCTGATGCGGATGTGGAGGGGCTTAAGACGATTCTTAAATACGAGAAAAGCTGCGGAATTACCTCTTATTGTCCGACTTCCATGACACTCCCTAAGGAGGAGCTGATGAGGATATTTGCGACTCTTGAAGGAGCAAAGGGAGTGGAAGGAGGTGCGGCTGTCCGCGGTATTAATATGGAGGGCCCATTCCTGGATGTGAATAAAAAAGGTGCTCATCTGGAAGAACATATCAGGAAACCGGATGTTGGGTTTTTCCGGGATTTGAACGAGTCCTGCGGCAATATGGTGAAGCTTGTGACTCTCGCAGCAAATGTGGAGGGAGCAATGGAATTTATTGACGAGCTCCATGACGAGACTTGTATTTCACTGGGGCATACAGGTGCTGATTATGAGACTTCGGCCGAGGCCATGAGAAGAGGGGCGCATCATGTGACACATCTCTACAATGCCATGATGCCGCTTGCACACAGAGATCCGGGACTGATTGGTGCAGCTGCCGATGATTCGGAGTGTATGGTGGAATTGATTTCTGACGGACTTCATATCCATCCGTCTGTAGTACGGGCAACCTTCAGGATTTTCGGGGACGAGCGGGTGGTTCTGATCAGTGACTCCATGATGGCTACCGGCATGGAGAATGGAACCTACGAGCTGGGAGGTCAGGAAGTCACCATGAAAGACAGAAAAGCCACTTTGAAGAATGGCACATTGGCGGGCTCTGCGACAAATCTTTTTGACTGTATGCGTATGGCGGTTTCTTTCGGTATTCCGCTTGGTACAGCGATTTTTGCGGCAACCAGGAATCCGGCTAAGAGTATCGGCATTTATGATGAGGTTGGCTCTCTGAGTGTGGGTAAGGAAGCAGATATCCTTCTTGTAACGGACGAGCTTGAGCTGAGACAGGTGATCTAAGTATAGGTATCGGAAAAGATACAGCAAAAGATATAGCATATGCTATGGGTAGGCAGAAAAAGACAATTTTACCATAATAAACTATACAATTTTAGTAAAGTATTACAAACCTGGAAAATTTAATAAATCTTTAAGGAAATGGCATTGTATTTCCCGCTTAAATGAGGTATGATTAATTTGAAGTAAAAAATGGTACTATTTTAGTAATTATTCATAGGGAAGGGCCTGTGAAATAAGGAAAAATAGTCGGCCTGTAATTAATAAAGTGGGGATACGAAATGGATAAAAGAGTATTGCGCGAGAGAATGCGCAGGAAAAAACGCCAGCTTTTGATCAGGAAGCTCACTACGCTGGGGATTGGCGGAATCGGTGCGATTTTGCTGGTCGTTTTTATTATCCGCGGTGTGATTCTGCCGATCGTGCACAGTGTCGGCGGCAAGGAGCCGGGAAATACAGTGGAGGTTCAGGCACAGACAGCAGAGGCTGATCCGAATGCCGCTATTCGCCAGCCCTTGAAGGGACAGGGGGATGTGGGGAAGGTTTCCGCCATGACACCTGGATGGCATGAGGATGAGAACGGACGCTGGTATCAGAATGCGGACGGAACATATTTTGCCCAAGGTTTCCAGGAGATCGACGGCACTACATATTCTTTTGATAATAACGGATACGTGCAGACCGGGTGGGTGAGCAAGGGCGTCAGGGATTATTTCTTTAATGACGATGGCTCTTACAATCCTAATGAGAGAAGGAAGATGCTTGCATTGACCTTTGATGACGGACCGGGAGAGCATACACCGGAGTTGCTTGACTGTCTGGAGGAGAATAATGCACGCGCTACATTTTTTATGGTAGGACCGAATGTACAGGCTCATCCGGAAACAGTTAAGCGAATGGCTGAGCTTGGATGTGAGATTGGCAGTCATACCTGGGATCATTATAATCTGAAAACATTGTCTCTTGACCAGGTGAAGAAACAGTTTGACGATACGGATGATGCATTGATTGCCGCATGCGGACAGCCGGCAAGTGTAGCCCGAGCACCATTTGGCGAGTGGAACCAGGACATCATTGATACAGCGGACAAGCCATTCTTTATGTGGACCATGGATACTCTGGACTGGCAGCTACTGGATGCTGACGCTGACTACAATGCAGTGATGAACGGTGATTTAACAGACGGTTCCATTATCCTGATGCATGATATCCATGAGCCTTCAGTAAACGCTGCCCTTAGAATTATTCCCGATTTAGTGGCCCAGGGATATAAGCTTGTGACAGTCAGTGAACTTGCCGAGGCTAAGGGTGTGAAGCTGCAGAACGCGTCTTATTTTGGTTTCTGGGACAGCACTCTGGCGAGTGGAGAGGTTGCCGGTTATGAAGGTGATCCGAACGATCTTTCAGACAGCGGTTCCGGCGGCGGTGATGAAACTGACTTGAGTGACGGCAGCAGTGAGGGAGACGGATTAGACGACGGTTCTGGCGAGGATGATTATTCCGATGGTTCCGGCGACGACGAGGAATATCTTGACGATGGAAGCGATTATACAGATGAATAATCTGCGGAAAGCTTGCATTAAGTAGAGTATACTTGAAAATCTACACTAACTTTTATAAATTTAGTACAATAAGGACAGCTTACTGAAATGAAACAGCAAAGCTGTCCTTTTTCTTTTCCCACGGGCATTTTTAATTGACGGAGAGTGCGCGGATTGGTATAATGTAACTATTAGAATGACTGAAAGTCAGTTGTTGTAAAACCTGATTTTAGGAGGACAACGTATTGGGCAGATGGTTTGAAGAAGCAGTATTTTATCACATGTATCCGATTGGGATGACAGGTGCACCAAGGAGGAACGAACAGGGGGAGGTAAGCCACCGTTTTGAGCAGCTTATGAAATGGCTGCCCCATATCGAAGCTCTTGGCTGCACCGCAATTTATATCGGGCCGTTGTTTGAGTCTACCTCACATGGGTATGATACCAGAGATTATAAGCTGGTTGACCGACGGCTTGGTGATAACGGAGATTTTAAAGAGTTTGTTGAGGATGCACATGCAAGAGGGATCAAGGTGGTGGTGGACGGAGTGTTCAATCATACCGGCCGTGAATTTTTTGCTTTTCAGGATATTCAGAAAAATAGAGAAAATTCACCCTATTGCAACTGGTACAAGGGCGTGAATTTCGGGTGGAACAGCCCATATAACGACGGCTTTGGCTATGAGGCCTGGAGGAATTGTTTTGAACTTGTGAATCTCAATCTTTGGGAGCCGAAGGTGAGGGAATACCTTCTGGAAGTAGTGGGCTTCTGGATTGATGAATTCGATATTGACGGTATCCGCCTGGATTGTGCGGACTGCCTGGAATTTTCTTTTATGGAGGAGCTGCGCCGCTTTACCAATGAGAAAAAAGCGGACTTCTGGCTTATGGGAGAGGTGATACATGGGGATTACAGCCGATATATCGGTCCCCATATGTTGGACAGCGTGACGAATTATGAGCTGCATAAGGGTTTATATTCCGGCCATAATGACCATAATTATTTTGAGATTGCGCATACTATCCGTAGAGAGTTTGACCAGAACGGCGGCATTTACAGAGGGTTGAAGCTTTATTCTTTTGTGGATAATCATGATGTGGACCGGATTGCATCTAAGCTTCAGGTGCCGGGACATATTTACCCTGTGCATACGCTTCTATTCACCTTGCCGGGAATACCATCCATTTATTATGGCTCAGAGTGGGGGATTCAGGGACGCAAGGAAGGGGCGAACGATGATCCGCTGCGCCCGGCTGTAGATTTGGACGAGGTGCTTAAGGATGTACCGGACCCGGAATTATTAGAGTGGGTGCAGACCTTGGGACGTATTCATAAGGAACAGCCTGCATTGTCCGATGGGACATATCAGGAGCTTCTGCTCACCAACCGCCAGTTTGCGTTTGCGAGAGTTTTGGGGGATGAAGGTGTGATCGTGGCAGTGAACAATCACGATAAGGAGGCAGAGCTTAACATCCGTGTGCCTCTGCCTGACAAGAAATGTGAGAGTCTTTTGGACGGAGAGACGATAGAGGTGCAGGACGGAATGCTGCATATCAGGCTTTTGCCGAATCAGAGCCAGATTATATCAATGGTATAAGGGAGGTACTTCAGATGGGAGAAAGATTGAAATTCACGGAATTGGACCAATATTTATTTGGTCAGGGAACGCATTACGAGATTTATAGAAAGCTGGGTGCGCATCCCACCACGTACCGCCGCAGAAAAGGGGTGTATTTCGCTGTATGGGCGCCGAATGCCCAGGCTGTATCTGTCATCGGTGAGTTTAACGGATGGGACGAGGAAGCGAACCCTATGACAAAGGCCGGCCCCATCGGCGTGTTTGAGGTGTTTGTGCCCGGGGCAAAAATCGGCCAGCTCTATAAGTTTTTTATTGTTGGTGTCAACGGTGAGAAGCTTTATAAGGCGGACCCATATGCAAATGAAGCAGAGCTGCGGCCCGGAACTGCTTCTAAGATCACGGACATCACTAACTATCAGTGGAAAGACGATGCCTGGATGAAAAACAGGGTGAATTTCAATGAGGATGTGGATGCCATGGCAGTGTATGAGGTGCATCCCGGCTCCTGGAAGAAGCATCCCCAGACAGAGGATGACCCGGACGGATTTTACAATTACCGTGAGCTGGCTCCCATACTTGCCAAATATGTCAAAGAGATGGGCTATACCCATGTAGAGTTGATGGGTATTGCGGAGCACCCCTTTGACGGTTCCTGGGGTTATCAGGTGACCGGATATTATGCTCCTACCTCCCGCTACGGAACACCGCAGGATTTTAAATATATGATCGATTATCTGCACCGTCAGAAGATTGGTGTGATCCTTGACTGGGTTCCGGCACATTTCCCCAAGGATGCCCATGGTCTTGCCAATTTTGACGGGACAGCCGTTTACGAGCATGCGGACCCGCGCCAGGGCGAGCACCCGGATTGGGGCACGAAGATTTATAACTACGGACGTCCTGAGGTCAAGAATTTCCTGATTGCAAACGCGCTCTACTGGATTGAAGAGTGCCATGCCGATGGTCTGCGCGTAGATGCGGTAGCGTCCATGCTTTATCTGGATTACGGCAAAAAGGACGGAGAGTGGATAGCAAACAAATATGGTGATAATAAAAATTTAGAGGCCATTGAGTTCTTTAAGCATTTAAATACAGTGGTGCTTGGCCGCAATCACGGGGCAGTGATGATTGCCGAGGAGTCGACAGCATGGCCGATGGTGACCGGTAAGGCTGAAGAAGACGGACTTGGTTTCTCCTTGAAATGGAATATGGGCTGGATGAACGATTTCCTGGAATACATGAAGATTGACCCGTATTTCCGCAAATTTAACCATCATAAAATGACGTTCTCAATGGCTTATGCTTACAGTGAGAAATATGTCCTTGTGATTTCCCACGATGAGGTGGTGCATCTGAAATGCTCCATGCTGAACAAGATGCCGGGAGAGTTGGACGATAAGTTTAAGAATCTCCGTGCTGCTTATGCGTTTATGTTCTGTCATCCGGGCAAGAAGCTTTTGTTCATGGGACAGGAGTTCGGTCAGCTTCGTGAGTGGAGCGAGGAGCGGGAGCTGGATTGGTTCCTTCTCGGCGAGGACAGCCACAGACATCTTCAGGATTATGTGCGCACGCTGCTTCATATGTATCGGAAATATCCGGCGCTTCATGCAATGGACAATGACCCGGAGGGCTTTGAGTGGATTAACGCAAATGACGGGGACCGCAGTATTTTCAGCTTTGTGCGTAAATCACCTACGAAGCGGAATAACATTTTGGTGGTATGTAATTTCACTCCGGTTGCGCGTCCTGAGTACCGTGTGGGTGTGCCGAGGAAGAAACAGTATAAGCTCATTATGGATGAAAACGGAATGACTGTGCCGAAGGTTTATAAGGCTGAGAAGAAAGAATGCGACGACAGACAGTTTTCCTTTGCGTATCCGTTGGCTGCATACGGCGTGGCAATCTTCCTGTACTAAGAAAGTTGTATAGGTCTTTGTACTAAGAAAGGCGCATAGGTTTTATTTATGCATACCGCGGCGTGGAATTGGCTGTAAGTGTGTAAAACGTATAAAAAAGGGTTGGAAATCTGTAAATATTTAGAAATAAGAAACATTGCAATTTCTGGACGGATGCGTTATAATGAGCGCGAAAACAGGAAAAGGTAAAATGAAAAGTGCATGTTGAAAGGAGAATATTGACATGAAAGTATCGAATATTAAAGACGTAGACAAATTTTTTGAGGTAATTGACAGCTGTGCAGGTAAGGTTGAATTAGTGACCGGCGAAGGCGACAGACTGAATCTGAAATCTAAATTATCCCAGTATGTATCTCTGGCTAATATTTTTTCCGGCGGTGAGATTCCGGAACTGGAAATCGTTGCTTACGAAAGAGAAGATATTGATAAATTAATGAACTTTATGATTAATGGCTGATATATGCGGTTTTCCTGCATTAGCTAAAAAAGATACCGGGGGCGTGACAAGGTCATGTCCCCGTATTTATCCTATAAAAAGGCAATGGAACCAGGGGGCAGAAGAGCTTCCTGGTCAAACTACGTTATAGTTATAGTATGGTCATAGTGTAAAGGAATGCCGGGTGGCAGTCCTTGCATGATATTATAGAATCATAGAATAATATAGAAATGGGGTATTTAAAATGGCAAAGATTGATATTATTTCCGGTTTCTTGGGTGCCGGTAAAACAACCCTCATCAAAAAGCTTTTGAAGGAGGCATTTCAAGACGAGCAGGTAGTGCTTATTGAAAACGAATTTGGAGAGATTGGCATTGACGGAGGCTTTCTCAAGGAGGCTGGTATCGAAATCCGTGAGATGAATTCCGGGTGTATCTGCTGTTCGCTGGTGGGAGATTTCGGTGCGTCTTTGAAGGAAGTAGTGGAGAAATATCATCCTGACAGGATTGTGATTGAGCCGTCCGGTGTGGGAAAGCTTTCTGATGTGATCAAGGCTGTGCAGGATGTGCGCGGTGAGGTGGATATTACGCTGAACAGCTATACGACTGTTGTGGACGCGAAGAAATGCCGAATGTATATGAGGAATTTCGGGGAGTTTTTCAACAATCAGGTGGAGTATGCCGGGGCGATCATTATGAGCCGCACCGATGTTGTGGATGAGAAGAAGGCTGCGGAGGCTATGGAGCTGCTGAGAGGGATCAATAAGAAAGCCGCGATCATTACGACACCGATTGAAAAGCTGGATGGGAAGAAGCTTGTGGAGGTTATGGAGCATCCGGTGTCTCTGGAGCAGGAACTGATGCAGGAAGAGGTATGCCCGGAGTGCGGACATGTTCATGCGCTTGAACATGGACACGAGCATGATGTACATGAGCACCATGAGCACGACCATGCATGTGAATGCGCAGAAGGTGATCATGGGCACTCAGAGGACAGCCATGAGCATGACCATGGCCATCATGGTACAGAAGACCATCATGACCACCACTGTGCAGACGATCATCACGACAACCATCACGACGACCATCACGACCACCATCACGACCACCATCACGACGACCATCACCACAGTCATGACTGCGGCTGTGCCCATGAGCATCATCATCATGCGGATGAGGTTTTCACAAGCTGGGGCCGTGAGACTGTGAAAACGTATACGCGTGAGGGTCTGGAGAGCGTTTTGGATAAGCTGTCATCCTCCCGGGATTACGGAACTATCCTTCGTGCCAAGGGAATGCTGCCTGCAGAGGATGGTACCTGGATTTATTTCGATATGGTTCCGGAGGAGACTGAAATCCGCGAGGGTGCGCCGGATTACACAGGGCGTCTTTGTGTCATTGGTGCAGAGCTTAACGAGGACAAGCTGGAAAATCTGTTTGGATTATCATAATATATCTTAAACCAGGAGGCTCGGGGGATACCGTGCCTTACTGTAACCGCCGTGTGAGCGGCAGGAGGAGGAATTTCATGGACGAAATCACAGTACCTATTTATCTCATCACCGGCTTTTTAGAGAGCGGCAAAACCTCTTTCCTTAACTTTACCCTGCAGCAGGATTATTTCTATATTGAGGGAAAAACTCTGCTGATCCTCTGCGAGGAGGGCGAGGTAGAGTATGATATGGAAGCCCTGAAAATGTGCAACACGGTTGTGGAGATCATTGAGAAGGAGGAGGACTTGACCCCGGAACGCTTGGCAGCCATGGACATCATTCATCAGCCGGAGCGTGTGATCATGGAATACAACGGCATGTGGCTGGTGAGCAAATTCGAGCAGATGAGCAAGCCTGAGGGCTGGGGCATTGAGCAGCATATCACGTGTGTAGATGCCAGCACCTTCCAGATGTATATGACAAATATGAAGTCTATTTTTATGGATATGGTGCGTCAGGCCGACATGGTAATTTTCAACCGCTGCAAAAAAGAGGACCCGCTTCCCACCTACCGCCGCGGTATCAAGGTTGCGAACCAGCGCGCGGAAATCATTTTTGAGGACGAAGAGGGCGAGCTTGAGGATATTTTCCAGGATGAGATGCCTTTTGACATCAATGCACCGATTATTGATATCCTGCCTGAGGATTACGGTATCTGGTTTGTGGACGCTATGGACCATCCGGACACGTACGTGGGGAAAACTGTGCGCTTTAAGGGCCGTGCACTGAAGCCCAGGGGCATGGGCAGCAAATTTTTCGTGCCAGGGCGGACAGCCATGACCTGCTGTGCGGACGACACTACCTTTTTAGGTTATGTATGCAAGAGCGGCTTCGCTCCCAAGCTCCGGGAAGGAGAGTGGGTGGAGGTTACGGCCAGGGTAGGTTTTGAGCGAAGGATGGAGTACCAGGGCGATGGGATTGTGCTCTATGCGGATTTCGTGGAGCCATGCGAGCCGCTGCCTGAGGAGATGGTGTATTTCAATTAGTGTTGAGATGCAATCTGAGACGCAGCCGTAATCTTTGAAATTACTGAGCGTAGATTGAATATACGATTAAGGAGAGCGTATGTATTTAATAGTAGGATTAGGCAACCCCGGCAGGCAGTTTGAGGCTACCCGCCACAATATGGGGTTTGACACAATAGATTATCTGGTGGAAAAACACCGCGTTCCCCAGGGCGGCGTTAAATTCAACGCAATGTACGGCAAGGGTATGATTGGCGGAGAAAAGGTGATCCTTATGAAGCCGTTGTCATATATGAATCTAAGCGGCGGGCCTGTGCGGGATATGGCAAATTATTTCAAAATTGACCCCGAGACAGAGATGATTGTGATTTATGACGATATAGATCTGGAGCCGGGACAGCTCCGCATCCGTAAGCAGGGAAGTGCCGGCGGCCATAACGGAATCAAAGATATTCTCCAAAAGCTGGGCACAGATAAATTTCTGCGTATTAAAGTGGGAGTAGGCGCGAAACCTAAAGGATGGGACCTCGCCGACCATGTGCTGAGCCGTTTTACGGACAGTGACCGCAAACTGATCGACGAAACAATCGCGAGAGCGGCAGACGCTGTGGAGATGATCATCTCCAAGGGTGCGGACGCGGCTATGAACGAATATAACCGGAAGCAGCCTTTGGAGAAGAAAGGCAACGTAGAAGATAAATGATCAGGCAAGTTTATGTGCCAGTTGCCTATTCATTGTATTAAGCCATGTGTGAGGTGATTATGGAAGCTTTTTTGCAGCCTCTGCAGAATCTGGCAGAGTTTGAAGAAATATGGAAACAAAGTCAGGATAACCAGGGTGTCCTGCAGATTACCGGCTGTATGGAGTCCCAGAAGGCGCATATGATGTATGGGCTTTCCGGGCTTTTTCCATACAATTTAATCCTGGCTGAGGATGAACGCCGGGCAAAGGAAATCTATGAGGATTACCGTTTTTATGACAAGGATGTATTTTATTATCCGGCCAAGGACCTGCTGTTTTTCCAGGCAGATATCCATGGCAATCTTCTGATACGCCAGCGTATGCGCGTCATCAAGGCCCTTCTTGAGCGGAAGCAGGTTTCTGTGGTCACCAGTGTGGACGGGTGTATGGATTTTTTGATGCCGCTTGAGGAGATCAGCGGCAGAATCCTGCGCTATCGAAATGACAGCCCTATGGATCTGGATGCGCTGAAGGCGGGGCTTGTGGAGCTTGGCTATGAGCGCGTGGGCCAGGTGGAAATGCCGGGCCAGTTTTCCATCCGTGGAGGAATTATTGATATTTATTCACTCACAGAGGAAAATCCCTGGAGGATTGAGCTTTGGGGAGATGAGATTGACTCGATACGAAGCTTTGACGCGGAGAGCCAGCGTTCTCTTGAAAATCTCGAGGAAATTGCGATTTATCCTGCGGCTGAGAAAACCGGGGAGAGCCATATGGTTTCCTTCCTGGACTATTTCCCAAAGGAAAAAACGCTGGTCTTTCTCGATGAGCCGAACCGTCTGACGGAAAAAGGCCAGGGCGTGGAGGAGGAATACCGCCAGAGTCGTATACACCGCGAGGAAAAAGGCTCACAGAACCTGCCGGAGCAATGGCTTTGTGATTATGAAACCCTGCAGAAAGGGCTGAATAAGCGCAATTGTGTGGCTCTGTGTGCGTTGGAGCCAAAGCAGGCTGGATGGAAGATTACCGAAAAGTTCAATCTTTTGGTGAAATCAGTCAATTCGTACAATAGCAGCTTTGAGCTATTGGTCAAGGACCTGCATCAGTATAAGAAGCAGGGATACCGCATCGCCCTTCTTTCCGGTTCACGAACGAGAGCGGAGCGCCTTGCCCGGGACCTGCAGGCAGAGGGGCTTAGCGCGTTTTACGGACAGGATTACAACCGTGTGATCCAGCCAGGGGAAATCATGGTGGTCTACGGTCATGCGAGAAAAGGGTTTGAGTATCCTCTGGTCAAATTTGCGGTGATGACAGAGTCCGATATTTTCGGACAGGAGCAGAAGAAAAAGAAGAAGAAAAAAACATATAACGGCAAGCGCATCCAGGACTTTTCCGAGCTGTCCATTGGGGACTTTGTGGTTCATGAAAAGCACGGTCTTGGCATTTACCGCGGCATTGAAAAAGTCGAGGTGGATAAGATTGTCAAAGATTATATCAAAATCGAGTACCGCGGGGGAAGTAACCTCTACATCCTTGCCACTCAGCTTGACGCTCTGCAGAAATATTCGGGCGGGGACGCTGCCAAGGCTCCGAAGCTTAATAAGCTGGGCACCCAGGAGTGGAACAAAACCAAGAGTAAGGTACGTGGCGCTGTGCGCAGCATTGCGAAGGAGCTGGTGGAGCTTTACGCCATCCGCCAGGAGAAGGAAGGCTTTGTGTGCGGCCCGGACACGGTTTGGCAGAAAGAGTTCGAGGAGATGTTTCCCTATGAGGAAACCGAGGACCAGCTTTCCGCTATCGAGGATACCAAGAGGGACATGGAGAGCAAGAAGATCATGGACCGCCTTGTGTGCGGAGATGTTGGCTACGGTAAGACAGAAGTTGCGCTTCGGGCAGCATTTAAGGCCGTACAGGAGAGCCGGCAGGTAGTGTACCTGGTGCCCACCACAATCCTTGCCCAGCAGCATTACAATACCTTTGTCCAGCGTATGAAGGAATTCCCTGTGCGGGTGGATTTACTCTGCCGCTTCCGCACGCCTGCCCAGCAGAAAAAGACCATCGAGGATTTGAAAAAGGGCCAGGTGGATGTTGTAATCGGAACACACCGCGTGCTTTCCAAGGATGTGCAGTTTAAAAACCTGGGACTTTTGATCATTGATGAGGAGCAGCGCTTCGGCGTGGCCCATAAGGAAAAAATAAAACAGCTTAAAAAGGACGTGGATGTGCTCACTCTCACCGCCACACCGATTCCCCGTACACTGCATATGAGCCTTATCGGTATCCGGGATATGAGTGTGCTGGAGGAGCCGCCCATGGACCGTATGCCCATCCAGACCTATGTGATGGAGTACGATGAGGAGACGGTGCGTGAGGCAATCGGCAGGGAAATGCGCCGGGGCGGACAGGTGTACTATGTATATAACCGGGTAACGGATATTGCCGAGGTGGCGCTTAAGATTTCCAAGCTTGTGCCCGAGGCTCGGGTAGATTTCGCCCACGGACAGATGAGCGAGCGAGAATTGGAAAATGTGATGTACAGCTTTATCAACGGGGATGTGGACGTGCTTGTGTCCACCACCATCATTGAGACAGGGCTGGACATCTCAAATGTAAATACGATGATCATCCATGATTCGGACCGCTATGGGCTTTCCCAGCTCTACCAGCTCCGCGGCCGCATCGGGCGTTCCAACAGGACCGCGTACGCATTTCTGATGTACCGTCCGAATATGATGCTGCGGGAGACTGCGGAAAAGCGTCTGGCTGCAATCCGTGAGTATACGGATTTGGGCAGTGGATTTAAGATTGCCATGCGCGACCTGGAGCTGCGCGGCGCGGGAAACCTTTTGGGAGCGCAGCAGCACGGGCATATGAATGCGGTGGGTTACGACCTATATTGTAAGATGTTGAGTGAAGCCGTGAAAGAGGCAAAAGGAATCCACACGATGGAGGACTTCGAGACAACAATCGATCTTTACCTGGATGCGTTCATTCCGGATTCTTATATCAGCAACGAATTCCAGAAGCTGGATATCTATAAGCGGATTGCCGGGATAGAGACGCAGCAGGAGTACGATGATATGCTGGAAGAGCTTTTAGACCGCTTCGGCGAGCCGCCAAAGGCTGTGCTGAACCTGCTTGCCATTGCTTGCCTTAAGGCTTTGGCACATCAGGCTTATGTGACGGAGATTAAGCAGATGGGAAATGAGGTGCGGATTACGCTTTATGAAAAGGCGAAGCTTAATCCGGCGGGGATTCCGGAGCTTTTGAAAAAATATCGGAGGAATCTGCAGTTTAAGGCGGAGCAGGAGCCGAAGTTTCTGTTGATTCCGGAAGGGAATATGATTGAGGCGGTGAGGGAGTTTGCACGCGAACTTCTAAATATGGTGGAGGAGTAGGGGGTGCCCCCGGAAAGGGGTTGAACGGTGCGGAGGAGTGAATGGGTTTCCCGTGGCGGTGCCGGGCAGTGGGCGGAGGTGGAATCAGGGGCTGGGGGAGGTCTTATCCGCGTCGGGCTGATGCTCGCTTCCCTTCAACTAAGTTCTAACTGCGACTAAGCCGCTCACGAAGAGCGTTCGCGTCTAAGTCTCCGTAAGAACTGGATTTTCAGGCGCGCTTCCGCAAA
>JNKJ01000045.1 GCA_000702025.1 Blautia schinkii DSM 10518 | reverse complement strand
ATAAGATGCTAATGTCCCTCAAGGGGAGAAAATCTTTGCTTTATATGTGGAATAAGCAGGAGAGGAAGTGTCCGATATGTGGGCAAGAGATTACTGCTGAAACACAATGGAATGTACGAGAAAAGAAAGTAAGCGGTCAGACTGTCCGTTATCTTGTGCATGATAAGTGTTACAAACAAAACCGTTAGTTGACTAGCCGGCATCTATATTGGTAGATGCTTTGAATTGCTTGAGCCGTGTGAGGGGAAACTCTCACGCACGGTTCTTAGAGGGGAAGGCGGTAGTAATACCGCTGACCTACTCGACCGGCCGGGAGACCTTGCACAGCGCAAGGGCCGTATCGAGCGCCAGGGAAACCAAAATCCCCTGGTCCATGTGTACCGCTATGTGACTGAGGGAACCTTTGACGCCTATTTGTGGCAGACGGTGGAGAACAAACAGAAATTCATCAGCCAGATTATGACTTCCAAATCGCCGGTGAGAAGCTGCGACGATGTGGACGAAACGGCATTGTCCTTTGCCGAAATCAAGGCCCTTTGCGCCGGAGACCCCCGTATCAAGGAGCGTATGGATCTGGATGTGGAGGTCTCCAAGCTGAAGCTGATGAAAGCCGACCACCAGAGCAAGCAGTATCGTCTGGAGGACCAGCTGCTGAAATACTTCCCGGAGGAAATCGAAAAGCACAAGGGCTTTATCCAGGGGTTTGAGGCAGACCTGGAGACCCTGGCCGCCCATCCTCACCCGGAGGATGGCTTTGCCGGGATGGAGATCCGGGGCGATGTGCTGACCGACAAAGAAAACGCCGGTGCAGCCCTGCTGGACGCCTGTAAGGAGGTCAAAGGCTCCGAACCGGTGCAGATCGGCAGTTACCGGGGCTTTACTATGTCCGTGGAGTTTTCCGCTTGGAAACAGGAATATACGCTCCTGTTGAAAGGCCAGATGACCCACCGGGCAAGCCTCGGCACAGACCCACGCGGCAACCTGACCCGCATTGACAATGCGCTCTCTCAAATGCCCCAGCGCCTGGAGGCGACCAAGGCCCAGCTGGACAATCTGTACCAGCAGCAGGCCGCCGCCAAGGAGGAAGTTGGCAAGCCTTTCTCTTATGAGGATGATCTGCGGGTAAAGTCCGCCCGTCTGGTGGAGCTGGACACGCTTCTGAATCTGGACGGCAAGGGCCGCTCTCAGCCGGAGTCCGTGATCGCCAAGAGCGCACGGCCCTCGGTGCTGGACAGCTTGAAGCGTCCGGTGCCGCCCCGCAGCCCCGAAAAGAAACCGAAACAGCATGAGGAGGTGCGATAACATGAATACCAACGATCTGAATACGGCCCTCTATGAGAAGATGGCCGCTGAACAGGACAAATACCGGGACTGGCTGAAAAGCCAGCCCCCGGCAGAGGTCCTGAACCATGCCTATGAGTACACTGTTCGGGAGGACATCGTGATGGCGATGGAGCAGCTGGAGCTGACCGACGCCCAGGCCCAGGCCCTCTTGGATTCGCCCACACCGCTGGCCGATGTGTACCGTCACTTTGAGAAGCTGGAGACCGGCTACATGGATGTGATCCGGGACAGCATTGAGAACCGGGCCGATGATGCTTGCAAGGCCCAGGCGGAGCTGCGGAAAGCCGCCATTTACCCTCACTCTGCTGTGTATGCGAAAGAGCATGGGGAGCTGGAACAGTACCGGGCTTCCAATAACGCCAATCTCCAATGCAAGGAGGCCATTGAAGCAGCGGTGCGGGAACACTTCGACGGGATGTATCTCAGTCACGATGCCGCCAAGGGTGTAATTGAGACCTACGGCATGGACCGGGTCATGCTGGTCCTTGCCAACACCGTCCAGCTCCAGGACTGGGATGGGCGCTACTCGCCCCGCAACAAGGAATGGGCAAAGACCATCCCCAACTACAACTCCGATACCGTCCGGTGTGGGTATGCCCTGAACAGCCACCCTGCTGTTTTGAACGGGTTTATTGATCTGGTGCGCGAGGAACATCTGCGCCGCCAACCCTTGACGGCAGGGGACATCCAGGCAGAGGCAGAACGGATTTTGCGGGAGCTGCGCGCACCGGATATGCCGAACAGCCCCCACGGGACCCATTACATGGCCCGCATTTCCCCGGAGTTTCTGAATCGTGCCGGGAGCAAAGACCATGATCGGCTGATGAATCTCCTGCCGTTTCGCAGTCTGGCGTTTACCGGTATGAAGGGACTTCCTGGGACCTATGCCACCATCTTGGCCAGCGAGGACCGCTCCAAGGAGCTGCGCCAGCCCCGGCCTTCTGTCCGGGAGCATTTGAAGCAGGAACCGAAACAGGCAGCCCCCAAAGCTCCGGGCCATAAGAAACGGGAGCCGGAACGGTGAGCGCCCCAAAGCGCAAACGGGAGGTCCAGGTGAATTTTCGGGTCTCCCCGGAGGAGCTGGCGCTGATCGAGCAGAAAATGTCCCAACTTGGGACGAAGAACCGAGAAGCCTATCTGCGGAAGATGGCCCTGGACGGTTATGTGGTGCAGCTGGACTTGCCGGAGCTGAAGGAGCTGGTGTCTCTGCTGCGCCGGAGCAGCAACAACCTGAACCAGCTCACCCGCCGAGTGCATGAGACCGGGCGTGTCTACGACGCTGACCTGGAGGATATAGCCCAGCGTCAGGAACAGCTATGGGAGGGCGTGAAGGAAATCCTGACCCAGCTCTCCAATCTATCGTGACCGGGGTATATATCCCATCTGCGGAGGGAGGAACGGCGTTCTTTTCGCCGCGCCTCCCTCCGCTTTTTCTTTTTGTCTGTATCCTTGCCTTTTGACGGGGCTTGCCGGATAATAAAGGCAGATAGCAAAGTGTTCTCACATCTCACAAAGGAGTTGAGATACCGATGTTGACCTTTGAAAAGGTTTTAGAGATTTTCGAGGACTATCTGGCGCAGGATATGGAGCTGGAAGTCTACAAGAGCCGGTACGGATATGTCTGCGTGTCCTTCAACGGCTCACCCCCGGACCCGCCCTATTGCGAGGGTGATGTGTGCCGGACCCCGGAGGAACTATTTGACCATCTGCTGGTCGAGTACGAATCCTTTGCCTCCATTCAGCTGACAAAGGGACGCCGGGAGGAAAACGAGGCCGACGAGGAACAGGTCCGCCGTCTGTGCCAGAAGTATTTGGATCGTCGAGAGGAGGCCATGAAATGATCGCATTGAAGCTGATTTTGAAGATTGTGATTGCGCCGGTGATCCTGCTGCTCACCCTGGCCATCTGGATTTGCGTGGGGCTGGTCTATGTGTCCGGCTTGGTGCTGGGGCTGCTCAGTACGGTGATCGCCCTGCTGGGCGTGGCCGTCCTGATGACATACTCCCCGCAGAACGGTCTTATCCTGCTGGTGATCGCGTTTCTCATAAGCCCCTTTGGGCTGCCGAAGCTGGCCTTTTGGCTGCTGGGCAAGGTGCAGGATTTGAAATATGCAATACAGGATTTGGTTTAAGGTTAAAAAGACACCCTCTCCCGTTGGTGGAGAGGGTGTTCGGCTTATGATAAGACCTCCGGCGAAGCTCGTCGGAGGTCTTATGGTTCCAGATTATCTTCTTTGAAAAGCGGCGAAGCAAAAAAGGTGTCTATTCCAATTCCCAGCCCCTGGCACATCTCATGGATGATCCGCAGCTTCACGGAATCGTAAGAACAGTTGATGATATTGCCGATGGTGGACTTGGGAACACCGCTTTTCATATACAGCTGATACTGCGTCATCTTACGCTCCTCCAGCAATTCTGAAAGGCGTCTGCTGACCGCCTGATTTAGCTTCAATCGCACTCACCGTCCCTGTCCCTGTACTAAAGTTATTATATGGGCAGGCGTGTGAAAATTAGTCCCTGTACCTGTACTAATGGCGCTATTTGCGCTATGATGGAATCAGGGGTGTTTTTATGACTGTGACCTTTTGCGGTCATGCACAGATTTCGCAGAGCAAGAAAATTGAGCAATGGTTATGCGATGTTACGCAGAAACTGATTGAGCAAGGCGCGATTACCTTTTACCTGGGTGGCTATGGAGCTTTTGACAGCTTGGCAGCGTCTGTTCTGAGATCGCAGAAAAAGCGGTATCCACAGATTGAGCTGATTCTTGTCTTGGCCTATCTTAACACCGGGAGAGACACTTCCGGTTACGATAGCACGGTGTACCCACCGCTGGAGACTGTGCCGCGCCGTTTCGCAATTTCGCATAGGAACCGCTGGATGGTAGAATCCGCTGATGTGGTAGTAGCGTATGTCCTCCATGATTGGGGTGGAGCTGCCACAACGCTGCGGTGCGCCAAACAGAAAAAGAAACAGATTATTTCATACCGTGACGAGATGGGCAGCTGAGGCTGCCCATTTTTTTGAAGGGAGGGAAACTTCATGGCAACCACACGCATCATACCGCTGCATATCGGCAAGGGCCGGACCGAGAGCCGAGCCATCAGCGCGATTATCGACTATGTGGCCAACCCGCAAAAGACAGACCACGGCAGGCTCATCACCGGCTATGAGTGCGACAGCCGCGTGGCCGATGCCGAGTTCATGCTGGCCAAGCGCCAGTATATTGCCGCCACCGGACGGGTCCGTGGCGCGGACGATGTGATCGCCTACCATGTTCGCCAGTCCTTCTGTCCTGGGGAGATCACCCCGGAGGACGCCAACCGGCTGGGCGTGGAATTTGCCAAACGGTTCACCAAGGGCAAACACGCCTTTATCGTCTGCACTCACATTGACAAGGCCCATGTCCATAATCATATCATTTGGAGTTCGGTCAACCTGGACTGTGACCGGAAGTTCCGCAACTTTTGGGGCAGCACAAAAGCCGTCCGTCGATTGAGCGACACCATCTGCATTGAGAACGGACTGTCCATTGTTGAGAACCCAAAGCCCCACGGTAAAAGTTACGACCAATGGCTGGGCGATCAGGCGAAGCCCTCCCATCGGGAATTGCTCCGTGCTGCCATTGACAACGCCCTGGCACAAAAGCCTGCTGACCTGGACGAGCTGCTGAAGCTGCTCCGGGAATCCGGCTGTGAAGTGTCCAAGCGCGGAAAATCCTACCGTTTGAAGCTCCCTGGCTGGGGTAAAGTGTCCCGCTTGGACAGTTTGGGCGACGGCTACACCCTGGAGGACCTGCTGGCTGTCCTCGCCGGACAAAAGGAGCATACACCCCGTCGGAAGCTGGTCAAGCAAGCAGATCCGCCGAAGGTCAATCTGCTGGTTGACATCCAGGCAAAGCTCCAGGCTGGAAAAGGTGCCGGATATGCGAGATGGGCCAAGGTCTTTAATCTGAAACAGATGGCACAGACCGTAAACTATCTCACGGAGCATAACCTGTTGGAGTATGCGGTTCTGGAGGAAAAGGCTGCGGCAGCCACGGCCCACCATAATGAGCTATCCGCAAAAATCAAGGCAGCGGAGAAACGCATGGCGGAGATCGCCGTCCTGCGGACCCATATCATCAACTATGCCAAAACTCGTGACACCTATGTGGCCTACCGGAAGTCCGGTTACTCAAAGAAATTCCGAGAGGAACATGAGGAGGAAATCCTGCTCCATCAGGCTGCTAAAAATGCCTTTGATGATATGGGGGTCAAGAAGCTCCCCAAAGTTAAGGAGCTGCAAGCTGAGTACGCCCGGCTCCTGGATGAAAAGAAAAAGACCTATGCCGAGTACCGGCGCTCCCGTGAGGAAATGCGGGAGCTGCTGGCGGCAAAGGCCAATGTGGATCGGCTTATGAGTATGGAGAAAGAAAGGCAAGTAGAACAAGAGAACGAACGCTAAGAATACTAATATTTTAATAATAAGAACAATAAAGAAGCGCCTGTAACCTTGTAAGTTACAGGCGCTTCTCCATTTTGCCAATAGTTTAACCAATATTCAAAGAGGAAATCCAGGTTTGAATTGCTTCCACCAGTACATACTGCTGACGCAAGACGGCCATACCTGTCGTTGGAATACTGGGGTCATTTCCTTTTTCCCGTAAATTATCTTCCAGATAGGATTTTAGGAGACTAACATTTTCCTGAATCTCTGCTATGCACGATTTTTGTTTTTCGGGCGGCAAGGAATCTAAATTCACAATAACAGCGTTAAAGTCCAGAAAAATGTTAATCGGCTTTGCGGAAATCTCAAACATAAGGCGTTCAAATTCTGCTTCTCCGGCTTCCGTTAGGGAGTAAATTGCTTTTTCTGGCATCTTTCCTTCCTTTACGATTTCGCCTCGTATTAGTCCTTTTTCTTCCAGCTGGATAGCCTTTTTATAAATTGAGGGGGTGCTGATTTTTACCCATTTTGATATATTTCTATATTCTACCAACTTTTGAATATCGTAGGCACTCATTGGCTCCTTTTTCAAAATTCCCAACACGATTAAATCTATGGTAGCCATGTGGATCACGCCCTTTCGCTTTGTTCTCTGCATAAAAGAATACTGTCAAATTCACTATAAAATATAGTATTAGATTTTATAGTATTTGTCAAGGCAAATCGCTTTGCCTCTCTTGACATATACTATAAATTATAGTAGTATGATTTATACGGTGGTGTGCTATAATTTATACTACTGTAAATTACACTCGCAAGGAGCGAAAGGAGTATTAACAATGAGTGAACGTAACAGCAAACTTGAGCTTTTGGGAAGTGCGCCCATACCAAAAGCTCTGATGGCGCTCGGCGTACCGATTATGATTGGGATGTTAATCAACGCCCTATATAATCTGGTAGATGCCTATTTTGTGGGCGGACTGGGCAGAAGTCAAATGGGAGCTATTTCCATCGTTTTTCCGTTGGGGCAAGTCGTGGTTGGTTTGGGCCTTATGTTTGGCAACGGAGCCGCATCCTATCTGTCAAGACTTCTGGGACGTGGCGATAAGGATACTGCCAACAAAGTGGCAAGTACAGCCCTGTATAGCAGCCTTCTGATTGGTGCTATTATCATCCTTTTTTCTACGATCTTCCTCAAACCAATTTTGACCATGTTAGGCGCGACAGAAACTATCATGCCGTATGCCCTGACGTACTCAAGAATTTATATACTGTCCTGTGTTTTCAACGTGTTTAACGTAACCATGAACAACATTGTGAGCAGCGAAGGTGCAGCAAAGACAACTATGTGTGCGTTACTGCTGGGAGCTGTCTTGAATATCGGATTAGACCCTCTTTTTATTTACACTTTTAACATGGGGGTTGCCGGTGCAGCAATCGCCACCGCGATTTCGCAGATGGTATCTACACTTGTTTATCTTACATACGTTCTGCGGAAAAGAAGCGCATTTTCTTTCAGCGTAAAAGCATTTTCTCCAACTGGGCAAATGATGGTGGAAATCTTGAAAATCGGTATCCCTACTTTGGTGTTCCAGTTGCTTACAAGTCTTTCGATTACACTGATTAACCGTGCAGCCAGCGATTATGGTGATTCCGTCATTGCAGGCATGGGGGCGGTTACACGAATTACTTCTATGGGAACACTGGTTGTCTTTGGCTTTCTGAAAGGATTCCAGCCTATTGCCGGATTCAGCTATGGGGCAAAGAAGTTTGACCGTCTGCGCGAAGCAATCAAAACCTCGATCATTTGGTCTACAAGTTTCTGCTTGGTTGTGGGCTTGGCAATGGCCATTTTCTCCACACAGATTATCTCTCAATTTACTGATGGAGATACCCAAATGATTTTAGCTGGTCAAAAATCACTGTTTGCAAATGGGATCACATTCATTCTTTTTGGTTTCTACACGGTATATTCCTCTCTATTCCTTGCATTGGGAAAAGGTGCAGCAGGCTTCTTTTTGGGAGCGTGCCGACAAGGCATCTGTTTTGTTCCTGTCATTCTGTTGCTGCCTATGGTATGGGACATGAATGGTATTTTGTATGCTCAACCTATCGCTGATGTGCTTTCCGTAGTGATTACTGTATTTATGGCGGTACATCTTCACAAAGAACTATCTATTGCTGAAAAAAAGGCGACGGCTAACTCCGAAAAGTGAGGGAAAGCCTCTTGACTTTTACTATCGTCAATAGTACTATTGATAATAGTGAAAGTTGGAGGTGTCATTATGTCGTCAATCGATTTGGTCATACTTGGTATTGTATTGGAGAAACCGCAAAGCGCCTATGACATTCAAAAGGATGTGGAGTACCACCATTTTTCGCGCTGGACAAAAATAAGCGTACCTTCTATTTATCGTAAGGTACTCCAGTTGAGCGAGAAGGGGTATCTGCAAAGCGACATTGTTAAAGGTGATAAGTTTGCGGATAAGGCCATCTATTCTATTACCGATCAGGGCAGAGCGTATTTCAAGGAGCTGATGGCCTCTTGCGCCGCTGGCCCCGTACCCTTGTTATTCGATTTCAATGTGGTAATTACCAATTTGAACAAGATGGACAAAGCTGAAGCGTTGGAGCTGGTTTCGGCTTTGCGCCGGAGCATACAGTCCTCGGCTGAATCGAATGAGGGCTATGCGCAGGAATTTGCAGACATCCCGTTGGTTGGGAGAACGATTTTTGAGCAACAGCAGCTTCTCTATCGCGCCCTACTGGAATGGCTGGATCACTTTGAAGGGCAGTTCTTAAAAGAATGAGTACGGCTCCCCAAAGCAGTTTGACCATCCTGTTTGAAGCTCCGTTTTGGATAGGTCTATACGAAAGAACGGATAACGGTAAGTACGAGGTATGCAAAATCACTTTTGGCTCAGAGCCTAAAGACTATGAGGTCTATGAGTTTCTGCTTAAAAATTGGCACAAGTTGAAATTCAGTCCCCCGATCCAGGCCGAAGTAGCCATAGAGAGAAAAGTCAATCCCAAACGTATGCAGCGTGAAATTCAAAGCCAGCTGCAAGATAAAGGCATTGGAACAAAGGCGCAGCAGGCGTTGAAGCTCCAGCATGAGCAATGTAAGCTGGAACGGAAAACCAAGAGCCGTGAGCAGAAAGAGGCGGAGAAAGACCGCCAGTTTGCCATACGGCAGGAAAAGAAGAAAGCCAAGCACAGAGGAAGATAACATGAAGATAGAATGGATTTTATGCCCTTTTTGTGGCAGCAAAACGCGATTGAAAATCCGCGATGATACGGTGCTGGAAAACTTTCCGCTATATTGTCCCAAGTGTAAGCACGAAACCTTGATTGCGGTGAGACAACTTAATCTATCCATCATCCAAGAGCCAGACGCTAAGACGCAGAGCCGATAACCCAGAGGAAAAACCTCGCAGGGTATCGGCTCCATTTTTATATTCTCTATAATCTGCCCGGCGGCAGAAAAGAAAAAAACCGTTGCCGGGCAGGGTGGTTTCGTGCGCTTACTCCAAATATCCCAGCGGCGGTTTTGAGAAATCAAGGCCGCCGCTTTCTTTATACCTGAAGGAGTGTGATACCAGAATCGGCGGCCAGCTGAGGGAGCCGCCATGAAAATAATAGTATGTAGTTTATCAAAAAAAGCCTTGCTCATGCCTCGACTCCTTACGCACCGGTATCGGCATTATCCTGCTGGTTGATCGGCAATCAGAAGGTATGGAATAAGTATGACGCCAGTTTCCTGCTTTGGGATGCTGGCGTTTTTTCTTGTCCTTTTTTGTGGAAGGGACCCGTATTATGCCGGTGTCGTTCTCCGCCCCATTTCGGCTCACTCTCCAACTGGACCTGTGAACCGAAATGGAGGTACATAATGCAGAAAATCAATCTCCGGGAACTGTATCCCGATATTTATAAAACGGACACTTTTTTGGAAGTGACCGATGAAGTTCAGGCGGTGTTCCTGGCCGACAAACGAGCTGAAGCACGCTACCTGCGCCAGATGTATAACTACAAAGCGCACTACTCTCTGGACTGCGACAATGGCATTGAGAAGGCACTGGTGCAGCACCCGCCGACCCCGGAAGAAATCCTGGAGGACAAGCAGCTGCGCGATCAGCTCTATGCTGCGGTGATGGAGTTGCCAGACAAGCAAGCCAAGTGGATCTATGCCCGGTTTTACCTGGGCATGACCGTCAAGGAAATTGCCCAGGCTGATGGTGTTGATCTCAGCTGGGTATATAAGAGCATCAAGCGCGGTTTGATACATCTGGCCAAGAGCCTTTCTGAAAGAAACTCTTAGCTCAAATAGGCTGATTCTGCTAACATCAATCAGCCAATAGTTTGCAGGATGCGGTCCCGTTTTACGGGCCGCATTCTGCTTCTGTTTTGCGTGATTTCAAAATCCGCATAAATAGAAAAAGACCACGGTCAGCGGTGAGCTGAGCATGGTCAGAAGCGTCCATCGGACGCGCAGCCGCAGAATGAAATTCTGCGTTCATGGGGGCTTGGGGGACACCCTCAACAAGCAGCGCCGGAAGCCGAATGGCTATCCAGGGGCATTGCTTGCCCCTTTTTACCCGGAAATGAAATGAGCCAGTGAGGAAACAGTCAAATTTCACTCACCGGCTCAATTCGTTTCAAATTTCTCGGATAGTTCTGTTAGTTCTTTCGCGGTCTCCTGCGTATGGCGCAAGAGGGTTTCACGCATTTCTGACGGACAGCTGCAATAAAGCATCTTCATCTGACTGGCTCCCTCATCTTCTGGAGAAACATCTGGATTGATCAGAGTGTCCAGAGAGAGCGGCAGCACCTTTGCCAATGCCTTCAAAATCAAGTAAGATGGATTCATCTTTCCCTTTTCAATATTGGAAATCTGTTTTACAGATACATGGCTCAGATCCGCAAGCTCCTGCTGTGTCAGGTCTTTTTTCTTTCGGGCTTCCCGCATTTTTTGCCCCAAAGCGGTCAAATCATCAAACGGCATAATCACTCACCTCAAGTATATTCTATCGTGCCGATTTGCACAAAGGAATAACCTTATTATGCCGGTCAATAGGCTTGATTATGCTGATTTTTTGGCGAGACTGAAACGCTATCCTTGTATCACTAACTGAATCAAATTATAATAGAGATGGGTATTTTTTTGAAAAAACTGCCCGCTGTAACATTTCGCGGACATTTGCCTGTTATACTATCTGCAAAAAGCGAGGAAGTGAGGATATGAAGCAGATTTTAATTGTCGAGGACGACAGTTTTTTGAATAAGATGTTGGCCTATAACCTGACCGCAGACGGCTACGGCGTGACTTCTACCCTAAATGCCAGAACCGCAGCCGACGCCATCCGCCAGCGGGAATTTGATTTAGTGCTGCTGGACATCAACCTGCCGGACGGCAACGGTTTTGAGCTGTGCAAGCTGATAAAGCCCCAGCACCCGGACACCATCGTGATTTTCCTGACCGCCAACGATCAGGAGAGCGACCAGATACGGGGCTATGAGGTGGGCGCAGTGGACTACATCACAAAGCCCTTTGTGATCGGGGCCTTGCAGCGAAAAATCAAAGCTATGTTCGCCATGCTGGAACACCACAAACCGGCCAAGGACATTTACGACGACGGGCGGCTGTTTTTGGACTTCTCGGAGCAGACGGCTTCCTTAAACGGCAAGCCCCTGACCCTATCCCCGATGGAGTACAAAATGCTGAACCTGTTCCGTAAAAATCCCCGTCAAGTGCTGACCCGTGGGCAGCTTTTGGAAAAGCTGTGGGATATAGACGAAAGGTTTGTGGACGAACACACCTTGACAACCTCCATCAGCCGGATTCGCAGTAAGATCGAATCCGACGGCGGCACGCCCTACATCAAGACCGTTTACGGCATGGGCTATCAATGGACGGGAGGCGAGGCAAAATGAAGTTTCAAAACCTCTCGGTAAAGCGGCTGTTTGGCCGGGTGGCAATGGGGCTTGCCCTCTCCATGTCCGGGATCACCATAGCCCTGTTTCTTGTGACAAAACAGATTGCGGTGCTGCTGACGGGCGGGGCGCTGCTGCTGTGCGCCCTTGTGGGGATTTTTGTACTGACGCAGGCGTTTGGAAAGCGGCTGTCGCAGTTTACCGCTGACCTGTGCCAGACTTTAGACCACATGATCGCCGGGAATGAAGCGCCCCAGCGCCCAGAGGACAGCGAAACCCAGCTTGCCAGAATCGGACACCGGCTGGCAAGGCTTTACCAGATCATGCAGGAGAACCGCCGCCGGGTGGACGAGGAACGGCAGGAGTTACAGACCCTTGTATCAGATATTTCCCATCAGGTGAAAACGCCGGTAAGCAATCTGAAAATGGCGACGGACACGCTGCTGGAAAAGCCTATGACCGAGGCGGAGCGCACCGACTTTATTCGGGGAATCCGCAGCCAGACGGATAAGCTGGACTTTCTCTTTCAGGCCCTTGTGAAAACCTCCCGACTGGAAACAGGCGTGATCCAGTTGGATAAGAAGCTGGGCCGTCTTTTTGATACTGTGGCGCAGGCCATGAGTGGGATCGTGTATGCGGCGGAGAAAAAGGAAATCGCCGTGTCCGTGGACTGCCCGGAGGATTTGACCGTTTCCCATGACAGCAAGTGGACATCGGAAGCCCTCTTTAACCTGCTGGACAATGCGGTGAAGTACACCCCGGCAGGCGGGAAAATCGCTGTGTCGGTGGTGCTGTGGGAAATGTATGTGGAGATCAAAGTGACCGACACCGGCAAGGGCATTTCCGAAAGCAATCAGGCTGCCATCTTCCGGCGCTTCTATCGTGAGGAAGAAGTACACGAACAGCAGGGCGTGGGCATTGGCCTGTATCTGGCCCGCGAGATTGTAATGCGGCAGGGCGGCTATGTCAAAGTGGTTTCGGAGCCGGGCAAGGGTTCGGAATTTTCCATTATGCTGCCTACAAAATGAAAGTAAACAAGCGAGGTGTTTCTATTATGAATGAACGAGAAAAAATAATCCGACTGTGGTTTGATATGTGGCTTTATCAGAAAGATATGGGCATTGATGATATTTTTGCGGAAGATGTACTCTATACAGAAAGTTGGTGTCCCCAGTATAGCAATCGTAAAACAGTAAAACATTGGTTTCAGGAGTGGAATACCCGTGGAAAGGTGGTAGTTTGGGAAATCAAGCAATTTTTCCATAAAGAAAATCAAACGATTGTAGAGTGGTATTTCAAAAATGGAATGAACAATGGGGATATAGAGGAATTTGACGGTATTTCTTTGATTGAATGGACAGAGGACAATAAAATAAAATCATTAAAAGAGTTTGGGTGTAACCGTAATACCTACAATCCTTATCAAGAAAGCGATACTCCTCAATTTAGAAATCAAAAGGCGAATTGGTTTTAGAACAGATCATGAGCTACGGCGGACGGCCATTTCCGGCTGCCCGCCGTAAATTTTTTTGAAATGTCCGAGCGTTGTAACATTTCACCCCGATTTTCAATGAAATTTTTGGGCCGCTGTAACATTTCGCGGACATTTGGGTTTTACAATACCCTTATCAGCAGGCAGAAAGCCTTGAAAGTCTAATGGTATGAAGTCAAGAGGGTGATGGCAGGAAAAATCGAGAATAAATGCAGGAAAACAGTTGCGTAAGCAGAAAAAAAGCAACACCAACCTAAGCCCTGCCCCCTAAGATTTTTTGAAACAGGGCGGGAGCGCCAGAGCTGCGAGTGGTGTACTCAGCTCTCCGGCGGGATATACAGGCGGTTGTCCTTCAGCAGCCGAAAGACCAACCGAACCAGTTTTCTGGCAGTTAAAGCGAGTGCGCGTTTATGCTGGTACTTGTTGACCTCTTTGAATTTGAGGTCGTAGTAGCGCCGGAACTCGGAGTCGCATCTTCTCACAGAGTTGGCGGCTTCCAGCAGATAGTAGCGGAGATAGCGGTTGCCGGATTTAATCATTCGGGAATGCTCCGCTTCAAATTCACCGGACTGATTTTTGTGCCAGACAAGGCCGGCAAACTTGGCAACGGAGGCTTGAGAATCAAACCGGTGAATGTCGCCGATTTCAGCGATGATGCCGGCGGAGTAAACCTTGCCAATGCCAGGAATGGAAGTCAGGGTATTGGGGATGATTTCAAACTGCTGCTCAATGGCCTTGTCCAAAACCTTGACTTGCTCTTTCAAGGCCCGCATAGAGGCAATGGAGACAGACATGGCCTGATTCACGGTGTCATTTACCGTTTTGGGTAGACGATAGGAGCCCTTGGCAGCAGCTCGCACCGCTTTGGCCGTGGCAGCTGGATCTGCAAATCTTCCACGTCCTGTTTCTGTAACGAAGGCGGTCAGTTCTTCCAGATCAGAGTTTGCCAGATCATCCACTGTTTCAAAGCGCTCCATGAGAGCAATCGTGGTGGAGCTGGAATTAGCAATATCCTTATCTTGGGCCATGCCGGAGCATTTGAGAAACAGGTAGTTGGCAAACCGCTGTTTTTCACGAGTCAGATTTTGAATGACCTCAAATCTGGCCCGCGTGAGGGTTTGGAGTGCTTTGTAACGGTAATCATCCATGTAGACCTCCCTGGCGATTCTGCCAAAACGCAGATGGTCGGCAATCACAAAGGCGTCCACCCAGTCGTTCTTAGGCAGGTCAGGATAGGCTTCCTTGAATTTCCGCACCTGCTTGGGGTTAAGGACATGAATCTTTCGCTGGAACTGCCCCAGTCTGCCATCTTCTCGGAGAGCGTAGACAAGGCTGTCCCCGTAGATAGAGGTGGCCTCCAGACCGATCACAACATCACTGAGCTGCATGGAGCCGAGTGCCGATACGATTCTTTCTGACAACAGTTTAGCCCCGCCAAGGTTGTTCTGCACAGAAAAACTGGAGTACTTGCTGCCGTCTGGTTTCATCAGGTAGGCCACATTGTTCCTGCTGCTCACATCAATACCAACGAATAATGGGTTCATCATTTTCACCTCCCCGCATGGAGATTTCAGGCCAGCAGGCTTTGAGATACCCATGATAACCGGAGCATCCGCAACCTCGCCTATCAGAATCATTCCAGAGCAGGCCGATGCGATATCCCTCACTGCTGAAAGGGCGGCCTACACTCGGGCAAACAGCCAATGAGTTTGCAGCTAACTTCCGGCTCAGGGGAACGGACTTTCCGTGAAGCAACCTTTCGGTTCAACGGGAGATTTCAGAACTTGACCCTGCTGTCCTACAGCTATTGTATCATGGGCATCTCTAAGCCTGCTGATATCTAATCTAACAAGTGCACTAAGCAGACACACTTACAAAACGGTCTGCAAATCTTATTATACGAGGAGTTTTGAGTATGAGCATTTTACAGACTATCGACCTGAAAAAGTATTACGGCACAAAGCCGAATATCACCCGCGCCCTTGACGGCGTGAACTTCTCCGTAAATGACGGTGAGTTTGTGGCCGTTGTGGGAACCTCCGGCAGCGGCAAGTCTACCCTGCTTCACATGATGGGCGGGCTGGACACCCCTACTTCCGGCAATGTGATTGTCCGGGACAAAGAGCTGTCAAAAATGAACGACGAACAGCTTACCATCTTCCGCCGCCGCAACATCGGCTTTATCTTCCAGAACTATAACCTTGTTCCCATCTTGAATGTGTATGAGAACATCGTCCTGCCGGTGGAGCTGGACGGGGACACGGTGGATCAGAAGTTTTTGGACGAGATCGTTCACCTGCTGGGGCTGGAAGATAAACTGAAAAATATGCCAAACAATCTCTCCGGCGGCCAGCAGCAGCGTGTAGCTATCGCCCGCGCCTTGATTACCAAACCGGCTATTGTGCTGGCCGACGAGCCGACCGGCAACCTTGACAGCAAGACCAGCGCCGAGGTGCTGGGGCTTATCAAGCGCACCAGCGCGGAGTTCCGGCAAACCGTAGTGATGATTACCCACAATGACGACATAGCCCGCCTTGCTGATCGGATTGTCCGCATTGAGGACGGCAAGATTGTGGAATAAGGAGGTGGCAGGCTATGACATGGCCTTTTGAAAATGATACTCACAAAGTGGAGAAAAAATTAGCGACGCAAAGTCTATCCGCAAATAAACAACGAAATTTCCTCGCAGGGATTATCATGTTTATTGCCTCTCTATTGTTAGCATTTTCGACTATCTTACTTTGTAATGCCACAATAGATACACAGATAATCTCTCGTGTCGATAACACACAGGAAATACTTAGTGTAATTTTGGGGATTGCTATTGTTCTGCTACTCACAGCAGGAATCGCTATTAAAAATATCATGTATATTTCCATATTACAGCGCACACGAGAATTTGCACAGTTGAGGACTGTGGGAGCGACCTACCGACAGATCAAAGCAGTCATTCATAACGAGCGAAAACAGTTATCTTGGAAGTATATTTTAGGCGGTTTGCTATTGGGTTTTCTTTTTAATTGTGTATTACCCTTGAAATTATATTTGGTGCCCAGTGTGGCCTGCACATTGCTTTCCGGTGCTTTTGTATGGTTCATTGTTTTTTGGTCATTCCGTACACCGGCAAAACTGGCTGCGTCTTTATCCCCTATGGCGGCATTGAGGACAGAGGAAATAAAATCAGCTAAAATTTTCAAAAAAAGCAGTCGTATCAATCCTAATGGTTTGGCAAAAAAATACTTTTTCAGTAACCGTAAAAAGGCATTTTATACGCTGCTATCCCTTGTGTTGAGCGGAGTCCTTGTATTTGTAGTCTTTTCGGTAGTTTCGGCTATTGATATAAAAGAGCTTGTCCGGCAACCGTATTATGAAAACAGCAGCATTTATCTTAAACTGAACTCAACAGCTGCCGAAAACGCTACTCTTGAACTGATGAAAGATAGTCCTTTTACGGAGGAATTGAAAGCGCAGATTGAAAATATCTCTGGTGTAACAGAAATTTATCCATCCAAAAAATTAGATTGTGAGATCGTCGTTCCCGGTCAACCTGAGAATAGATATGAACTATCCATCAATAGTATTGTCGGCACAACCAGTTTTGAAACCCAACTGGTTGAGGGTGATATGCCTTATTCTCCAAATACAAACAGCACTATTCCGATTGTGATAAATCGTGCCTCTCCTTACTATGAAAAAACAGGTCTTTCCCTGAGTTTGGGAGATCATTTTTCCGCATCAGTAAATACGGGAATGTCTACAAAAGAAATTGATTTTTCAGTATGTGGTTTCATCGAAAATAAGGACAAAGGTAGCGTATTCTATACGACCCCTGAATATCTGGACTTTTTAGCAGAAATAAATTGTGATCTGGCATGGTACATTTGTACTGAAGATATGCAAACGAAACAGGCTGTTGAGGAAATTAAGGCACTGGTGGCTTCGGATAACCGTATAAATACTTCCATATTTGCGGATGATTTATCTGAATATCAGGCGTATTTTTATAACGCCAAAATTGTTGTTACAGCAGTGATAGTGTTGATATGTTTGTTTGCTTTTGTCAATTTGCTTAATACTTGCATTACAAACACCGTTATACGCCGCCATGACTATGCGCTGTTAGAGGCCGCTGGTATGACGAAAGTACAAATTTATCAAACACAGAGTGCAGAAAACAGGATTTATTTTTCTGGTAGTTTAATAGGGAGTTGTGTGGTAGGCATACCGCTGGGGTTCCTTTTATGCAACAAGATCGCAGAAATACCCGGATTATCCTATATTTCCTATCGCTTCCCGTGGCCGTTTCTACTCCTGTATTTCGTGCTTGTTTTTGTGGTTCATATAGTAGTAACAGTGTATCAAAGACACATTTTAGCGAAGCAGTCTGTAGTAGAGCGTATTAAAGCGATTGAGTGAATCAATGTAACTAAAGTTTCGTTAAAATGAAATCTCTTGTTGAACAAATCAAAGTGACAGTATAATCGTATGGAATCGGCGGGGCGGCGAGTGCTGCCCCGCTTTTTTCGCCATTTCTCAAAAAAATTTTTGAAATGTCCGAGCGCTGTAACATTTCACCCCGATTTTCAATGAAATTTTTTGGCCGCTGTAACATTTCGCGGACATTTGGGTTTTACAATGACCTTATCAGCAAAAGCAAGGAGGCGACGCAATGGAACTGACCCCGACATTGATTTTGAATCTGGCGCTGCTGATCGTCCCGCCCGTTGCCCTTGTGCTGGCGTTCCGGCAATGGCTGCCCCGGCACATCCGCTGGACGGTTGCCTTGACTGCTCTCTGTGATGTTCTCCTGTTTTGGGATGAACTATTCTACTATGAGAGCTTCGGTCTGTTCGCTGTGCTGATTCTGGTACAGTTGGCGGCCACCGGCGCAGCAGCGTTCCGCATTTACAACAAACAAAGAAAGGATTGAATTTATGAGCATTTTACAGACTATCGACCTGAAAAAGTATTACGGCACAGAGCCGAACATCACCCGCGCCCTTGACGGCGTGAACTTCTCCGTAAATGACGGTGAGTTTGTGGCCGTTGTGGGAACCTCCGGCAGCGGCAAGTCCACTCTGCTTCACATGATGGGCGGACTGGACACACCTACTTCCGGCAATGTGATTGTCCGGGACAAAGAACTGTCGAAAATGAACGATGAACAGCTTACCATCTTTCGCCGCCGCAACATCGGCTTTATCTTCCAGAACTATAACCTTGTTCCCATCCTGAATGTGTATGAGAACATCGTCCTGCCGGTGGAGCTGGACGGGGACACGGTGGATCAGAAGTTTTTGGACGAGATCGTTCACCTGCTGGGACTGGAAGATAAACTGAAAAATATGCCGAACAATCTTTCCGGCGGCCAGCAGCAGCGTGTGGCTATCGCCCGCGCCCTGATTACCAAACCGGCTATCGTGCTGGCCGACGAGCCGACCGGCAACCTTGACAGCAAGACCAGCGCCGAGGTGCTGGGGCTTATCAAGCGCACCAGCGCGGAGTTCCGGCAAATCGTTGTGATGATTACCCACAACAACGATATTGCCCGCCTTGCAGATCGGATTGTCCGCATTGAGGACGGCAAGATTGTGGAGTAAGGAGGTGACAGGCTATGACATGGCCTTTTGAAAATGATACCAGCGGCATAGTAAAGCGCATATCAAACCGCAGTATATCGGCAAATCGAAAAAGAAATATCTTTATTGTTTTGACGATTGCACTTGCCAGCGCATTGCTATCTGCTATTGTCCTCTATGGCTTTGGGGTTATGCAGGAAACGCAGAACCGCAACCAAAAAACAGCACAGATTATGTATCATGCGATTTCTGAACAACAGGGACAGGAACTATACAAGCAAGAAGAAATTGCGTGGATTGGGGAATTTTTTAACGCATTTTCTGAACAGGTAAATCATTCAACCGTGAATTTTACTTATGCAAATGCAGATATGCTAACATCCCAAAGTATGCCCTATTCGGGAGATTTACCAGCTTCGGAGAATGAAATTGTAGTACAGGAATCCTTTTTGGATAGTTTGGGCTATTCAAATGAATTGGGGCAGACAATTCAAATCCCCTTTTCTGACGGCACTACCCATGATTTCAAATTGACGGGAATCTTAGATGTGAAAACCGGCGATATTGGGCGCTATACAGCCATTATATCGAAAGAATTAGTAAGGCAGCAGTATGGCGACGAGGGCATGATTGATTATTACATTGGGCTGAAAGGCGCTCAAAATATGAGCGAGGAAGAAGCCACCAACTATGCAAACACTCTGGCGCAGCAATTAAAAATTTCCGATGATAGTGTGATTGTCCGTTCCACATATTTTAACTTAAAGGACGAAAATCACGGAAGCGATATGCTGTTCTATTTCTTGATCGGTTTTGTAACTTTCATTGGTTCCGGCATTGTGATCTATTCGATTTTTTATATTTCAGTAGCAAGCAGTATCCGTAACTATGGACAGCTTCGCACAATCGGAACTACAAAACGACAGATCAAAAAGATGGTTTACCGCGAGGGAAAATTACTTGCTGCCATTGCTATCCCGATTGGTCTGGTTATTGGAAATGTGATTGGGTACTTCCTGATTCCTGCCGGTTGGTACTGGCTGACTACTTTATGTGTGACGGCCGGGGTTGGCCTTTTTGCATTTATTATTGTGATGATTGCTATTCATACTCCTGTAAAAAGAGCTGCGGCAGTATCTCCGCTGGAAGCATTGCGATATTCCGATTATCAAGGGAAAATGAAAGAAAGTTCCGTGTTGCACCGTAAAATAACGCCTGCTTCACTTGCTAAAATGAATCTGTCCAGACAAAAGGCAAAGTCCACTTTAACAATACTTTCTCTTTCACTCGGCGGAGTATTGGTTGTATTGATTTCGACAATGTTAGTTTCCTATGATGGCGTTGCAGAGGCAAGAGGCAGGGCGTTCCCTGTCGGTGAATTTAACATTCAGCTCAACGCAAATCAATCGTGGGACACTGCTGGTATTTCTTTGTCTGGATTGCAGCAAAAGAATTTTCTAAATGCCGATTTTGTAAATGCAGTAGAATCTATTGATGGCGTTACAGGAATCAAGCACTGGTATTACACGGACGCAGAATATCGTGTAAATGGTAATTCTGGAAAATGGATTCAGGGCTTTTGTCGAGATGAGCAGCCGAATTTGGAGAAAGAACGAATTGCGGGAACGACTGATTATGATGAACTGGTGGCAGGAAATGGAATTGTCTTGCTTCAAGAGCGTGCCGATCTCTATGATATTGAGGCTTCGTTGGGTGATACCGTCGAAGTGGACTATAAAACCAAATCCGGCCAAATTCGCACAAAGACCTATACCGTCATGGGCATTGTAAACGAATATTCTTACTCCGGCTTTTCAAAATGCTTTGCGCTTCCAGAGCAGCTTATGAATGAAGCGACCGGGATAGATTGCACAGGTACGATTTCCGTAATTACCGATATGGAAAAATTTGATACAGTTGAAGCTGCATTAAATCAACTGATAGACGGAAATAGCGATTTGGTTATGGAAACCATAAAAGAAAGTATCACTTATTATAGCGGACTTCAGCAACTTTCTTTCGGGGTATTGTTGATCGTGGCTGTTATTGTTGTGTGCTTTTCTTTAATCAACCTTGTCAATACGACAATCACAAACTTCTTATCCCGCAGGCAGGAAATTGGAATGTTACAGGCGATTGGTTTGAGCAAAAAGCAGCTTATCAAAATGCTGTGCTATGAGGGGTTGATGTATTCAGTTTTTGCTACGCTGGTAACATTGGTTTTGGGGACTGGACTGGGCTTCCTATCCGTACAGGTAGTTGTGAAAACGATGAATCCATACTTTTACTATTCATTTCCGTGGCTGATCGTATTGATATATTTAGCAATCCTGCTGATTGTGCAATTCACCTTGATTTCTTACACAACCGGAAATCTGAAAAAGCAATCTCTTGTTGAGCAAATCAGGACGATGGAATAGCCGTATGGGATCGGCGGGGCGGCGTGTGCTGCCCCGCTTTTTTCGCCATTTCTCAAAAAAATTTTTGAAATGTCCGAGCGTTGTAACAATTCAGCCTGTTTTTCTGTCGAAATCAAAGGCACCTCGGACATTTGTGTAACATTTGTAGTTTATGCTTGTGGTAAATCAATATTGGGGGTGAGGACACATGAAAAAGATACTGCTGATCGACGACAGCGACACCTATACATGGTGCCTGCAAAAATACTTACAGCACCGGGGCTACCCTGTGAAAACGGCTTGTACACTGAAAGAAGCGCGGGCCGCCATCCAAGAGGAAATGCCGCTGGTGGTCTGCTGTGATCTCGACCTGCCGGACGGTTCCGGCATGGACTTTCTGGCCGAGGTGCGGGCCGCAGACAAGGAGCTGCCTTTTATTCTGGCGTCCTGCCATGACAAGGACGACTACGAACAGGAGGCCAAGCGCCGGGGCGCTACGCTGTGCATGGACAAAATGAAAGGGCTGCTGCTGCAAGATAAGCTGGTGGAATATGCCTACCGGCAGTTATCCGGCGAAAAGGCCCCGACTTTTCACAAGCTGCTCTTTGTCCATGCGGAAGATACCAGCGCCGAAGTGCTGCGGGCCGCTATGCTGCAAAAGGGCTTTGACCTGATTCTGATTCCATCTATTGATGGAGCCAAAGAACGAATTATTGAGGATGAAGAAATTGAACTGATCTTATGCGAACTGGAACTGCCGGACGGCACAGCAATGGATCTGTTTCATATGTTGCGGAGGGTAGAGGGAATGTTCCAAATGAAGAATTCCCCTGTCCGGCTTCTGCCGTTCTTTATCCTCACCGAGAACAACGACCTTGCCACGGAATATGAATACCGGCATGAGGGCGTGAACGACTATATCACCGCCCCGGTCAATATCCCGGAGCTGATCCGGCGGGTTCTGTTCTTTGTGGAATGAAACGAGCTTACATATCAAAACATCTGCCTCCACAGCGGGGAAAAGAAAAAAACCGCTGACGGGCAGAGGATTTCGTGCGCTTTCCTGTATCACTGACGAATACGGCGGTTCAAGGCCGCCGTTTCTTTTTGCTAAAAAGCAGACCTCCAGATGACCCTCAGCAATCAGCATGGGCGGTGTATAGGAGGATACCGCCATGTCTGCAATATTCATTTGTAATAGCTATGACATATATCAATTAAAAAAAGCATAGGCCCTCCTCCGGGATATTATAGTTATCTATCAGTATTATCAATCCATATAAATCAGCATAATCATGGTGTTTTTTGTTGCGCCAGTTTCTCATTGCGAGAAGCTGGCGTTTCTTATTGTCGATTTTTAGGGAAACCTCCCGATGTGTACCGCTGCCGGTCCCCACCTCCATTCGATTCACCCGTCAACCACGCCTGAATCGAAATGGAGGAAAACTATGGGCTTTCACTATGGATATGAGAAAAGGAAGTTTGATGCAGAATGGACCCGGCTGGAACAGGAATACCGCGCAGCCGGTATGGACGATAGGCAGATCGCGGCCATGAAGGAATATGACTGGACCTGGTTTTGCAGCCAGCGGACCTATCAGAACCGCGTACAGGCCCTTCCCATCGAACAGTGTGAGGACGAGAGCGAGCAGTCCTGCCTGTTCCGAAAATTTGAATCCCTGTCCTGCACCTGGGACACCGGCGATGTGGATTCCCGGCGGTTTGGCTGGCTGTCCTCCCTGGAGGATGAACTGCTGTACCGGCGGCTCTGCAAATTGCCGGAGGACGATCTGGAACTGCTGACCCTGCTCATTGTGGACGGATACCGGCAGGCCGATGTCGCAAGGCTGTGGAACTGTTCCCGGAGTGCAATCACACAGCGAATAAATAAAATCAAGATTTTTTTGAAAAAGGCTTAACAAATCGCCTTTCCCAATGCCTACACATTGAAGGGACAAGTCCTCTTGCCCCTCATTGCAGCTTGACAACTGAATATACGGCATAACAGGTACATAACCCGTATCGAAGCGGAAAAGGCGCGCCGCCAGGACGGTTGCTTGCAGGAGGTGATGACAGACAGGCAATCCGAGCGATCTACGTCCAGCCTTAAACCCGGAGATGGCGTTCCGGGCGCGATGATGGTGCGGGGGCTTAAAGATACTTCCTCACGGCCCGCCAAAGACTTGGGGGGAACCCTGCGGCGCACGAGTAAAACGGCGCTGCGGAGTTATGACAGCTCTGCCGGGAGCGGCCTGTTATGTCCCCATCGTCAGGGGGCGTGGCAAATATGACGAACCATCCAAACAGAATTGCAGCAGCCGTACCGGACGGTATCCAGCGGCAACCGCCGCCCTTATCTTTCGATACGGCTGCTTTTTAACCATAGAGTAAAAACAATTTTTGAACGGAGGTGCGTCTTTATGACCAAACAGACAACCCCGACAAGCTCCTACAAAGAGGTGCGGATCGGGAAAACAATTTATCGCGTCACCAGCTTTTTTTCGGGAGAAAAGGACCTGGGAAAGACGCTGGAACAGCTGGCAGTCAGACGCGCCATGTCGGAAGCCATTCCAGCTGCCAGCGGTTCCAAATAACAGAAAGCCTCGCGGCCTGCCGTATCATTGCGCGGCGGTGGATTCTCCGGTAAGATATTCATGCAGGGTAAAACCTGCGGAGCCATTTTGCCGCACGAGGTATGGATTCTGAGATGGTCGGGAGGTAAAAGAAAGATGATGGATACAACATACAACGTGGGCATCTACTGCCGGTTAAGCAACGACGATGAACGTGACGGGGAATCGGTCAGCATTGAGAACCAGAAGCTGCTGCTTCAAAACTATGTCAGGCAGCGCGGCTGGAATGAGGTCGATGTCTATATCGACGACGGATACTCCGGCACGAACTTCAACCGCCCAGGCGTCAGGCGGTTAATCGAGGACGCAAAGGCAAAGCGGATCAATGTGATTCTGGTGAAGGACCTTTCCCGTTTTGGCCGCAACTACATCGAATTTGGGCAATATACGGATTACCTGTTCCCCTCTCTTGGGTGCCGGTTCATCGCGCTGAACAACGGCATTGACACCATGAGCGACAACGGAAGCACCGATGTCATGTGCTTTTTGAACTTATTTAATGAATTTTACAGCCGGGACACCAGCAAGAAGGTCAAGGCGGTCAAGAGAGCCTGTGCCGAAAACGGAAAATTCATGGGGACCTACCCCGCCTATGGCTACCGGCGTGACCCGCTGGATAAGCACCATCTGGTGATTGACGAGGAAACCGCGCCGGTTGTGCGCCGTATCTTTGAAATGCGGGCATCAGGCATGGGATTTCACGCCATCGCGGTGGCGCTCAATGAAGAAGGGATTCAGCCGCCCGGTGTGCTATACTACCAGCGCAAGGGCCAGAGCGACCCCCGCAGGGTCAACCACAAATGGGCTGACCAGACGGTAAAAAACATGGTCCGCAACGAGGTCTACATCGGGAACATGGTACAGGGCAAAAGCGGCACACTCTCCTATAAATCCCGCAAGCTCGTCAATAAATCGGAGGACGAGTGGATTCGGGTGGAGGGGACCCACGAGGCCATTATTTCGTGGGAACTGTGGGATACCGTAGCCAGTATCGGCAAAAAGAAGGTGCGGAAAAGCGCCCCGTCCGATGGCTGCAAGAGCATCTTCACCGGACTTGTGTACTGCGCCGACTGCGGTTTCAAAATGCGGAACCACATCGAAAAATTCACCTATAAGGATGGCAGGCCGGGACGGTACAGCTCTTTCATCTGCGGCAACTACTCCCGCAGCGGAAGGGGCGCGTGTACCATCCACACCATCTATGAAACGGTGCTGACCCAGCTGGTATTGGAGGACATCCGGGAAAAGGCCCGCTTTGCGGAATATGACCCAGACCGGCTGATGGGCGAGATTCTCCGGCTGAAGGAGAAGGAATCCCACACCCGGCTTTTCTCCTATGAGCAGGAATTAAAATCCTCCTTAGCCCGTATTTCCGATTTGGAGCGCCTGATGCAGAATCTCTACGAGGACAAATGCACCGGCTCCATCCCGCAGACGGTATTTCAGACCCTGATGCAGAAATATGAAGCGGAACGGGCAGAAAAGGCGGAGGCAGTCCCGGAACTGGAAAGGAAAGTCCGGGCGCACCTGGAAAACCAGGTGGATACCGACCGCTGGCTGGAAATTATCCGGCGCTATACCGAAATCTCGGAACTGGACGAAACCATTCTCTTTGAACTGGTAGACCGGATCGAGGTTGGCGATACCCAGAAGGTCAACGGGCAGCGGATTTGTGAGGTCAAGGTTTACTACCGCTATGTCGGGAATGTGGACGGGGCGCTGGCACAGGAAAGGGGGCAGGATTATGGCGAAGCAATATAAAGTCGGTATCTACTGCCGCCTGAGTGTGGATGACGCCTCCAATTCCGCAAAAGCGAAGGGCTATATCCCCAGCGATGAATCGGTGAGCATTGAGAACCAATATGAAATCCTCTCCAAATTCGTCATGCTCAACGGCTGGATCGAGGTCAAGACCTATCAGGACGATGGGTACAGCGGCGGCAATTTTCAGCGGCCCGGATTTTTGGAAATGCTGGAGGACGCAAGGCATGGCCTGATTAACCTGATTCTGGTAAAGGACCTTTCCCGTTTAGGCAGGGATTTTGTGGAGGTGGGCCGTTATACGGATGTCATTTTCCCGTCCCTCGGATGCCGGTTCGTATCGGTTCTGGACTGCCTGGACAGCGAGGGGGACAACACCGATATGCTGCACTTCCGCAGTCTGATGAATGACTACCATCTCAAGGACCTGTCCAGCAAGGTCAAGTCGGTGCTTCATGCCAAGAAGAAAAGCGGCCAGTATCTTGCCGCCTACGCTCCCTACGGATACCGCAAGAGCGAGGAGGACAGACACAAGCTGGTCATTGACGGGGAATCCGCCGCTGTTGTGCGGCAGATATTCCAGATGCGTCAGTCCGGCATGGCCTATGGGAAAATCGCCGCCGCCCTGAATGAGAAAGGGATTCTCTCTCCCCGCTGGTACTGGGCGGTCCATTACGGAAATGGCAGCTGCAAGTATTCCCGGCTGTGGGCTTACGCAACCGTCCGAAGCCTTCTGAACGATGATGTTTATGCCGGTACGCTCACACAGAACTGCACCGGTTCCCGTTCCTATAAGGATAAGACCATGATAAGGAAACCGGAATCGGAATGGATTTCCCATGAGGGCGCGCACGAGGCAATTATCGGGCCGGAGCTGTGGGAGGCTGTCCAGAAAATCAATCAGGCGGCGAAACAGATTTCCGCTAACAATACGCCGCCCCAAGCATCTCTGTTTACCGGAAAGCTGGTCTGCGCGGACTGCGGGCATCCTCTGGTTGCCGCCCGCGAAACACAGCGCCGGAAAAATGGCACTGTCAAGCACTATACTTCTTATTTCTGCTCCCGGTTTGCCACTACCGGACATAGCATCTGCTCCTGGCACCGGATTTTTGAGATCAACTTGAAAAACCTGGTGCTGAGTGAAATCCGGGCGCATGGAAAAGCGGTTGCAGCCGATGAAGCCGCTGTACTGGATAAGCTGAAACAGCACATCCAATCCGCAAGCGCCGCTCAACAGGAGGACAGCCGACAGGAAATCAGCCGTTTGCGGCGGCGTTTGGAGGAGCTGGAACAGATCACCGCAAAACTTTATGAAGATAAGGTAAGGGGGGCAATCAGCGGCGATTCCTTCTCGGTTCTGATTCAAAAGAACGAGCAGGAACGCATCCAGAAATCGGAACGCCTGGACAGTCTGTTAGCCGGGGAACGGAAAGCCCAGCAGGACATCGCCAATATCCACCAGTGGGCCGGAACCATCCGGCAGTATCTGGACTTGCAGGAACTGAACCGGGAAATCATTGAGGAATTGATTGACCGCATTGAAGTTGGAGAACGAACCGTCATAGACGGTCAAAGACACCAGGACATTAAAATCTACTACCGCTTTGTTGGGCTGGTGTGATTGGGCAAAAAAGCGCCTGACCGCATCAGCAGCCAGACGGAAACATTCTGTAACAGCAACGATATTTGATTGTTGCACACTGATTTGTCGAATTGGAGAGAAATTAGCAGTTTACCCCTCCCAAATGCCTCGTGTTCTTGAACAGATTGCGAAAAGGGGTAAAATCGTTGTCGCCCTTGTCGCTGTCCACGCCGTCATTGATTGCGATATAGCGTATGTCGCGCTCGGCAAAGAAACTTTCCGTGTAGTAGCCGACTTTCAGATAATCGCGCCCCATACGGGACATATCCTTGACGATGACCGTCTTGACCTTTCCAATCTCCGCAAGCCCTATCATCTCATTCCAGCCGGGTCTATCGAAAGTTACTCCCGATACTCCATCGTCGATGAAAAACAAGGGGTTTGAAAAGCCGTTGTCCGTCGCGTACTTGAGCAGGATTTTCTTTTGATTGGCTATGGAATTGCTCTCCCCATCCAAAGCGTCCTCTTGGCTTAAACGGGCATATAAAGCGGTAATGTTGTCGGGATAATTTGTATTCGTCATGTGTTCATTCCTCCTGTAATGAACGCCCGACAAACTGGTTGCTGTCTTTATTATAGCGGACTTTCTTTTCCTTGTCAGCAGGCGATGTGACGGTTTCCGATTTTATGAGCCGTTCCATTTTGTCGTACAGCAGTTCAGAGCCGCCACAGGAGGTTTCAATTTCAAAGACCGTACCGCCGATTTTGTAATAGACCGTTTCGTTCAGCGGATTGCCCCGTTTTGGTAAGTATTCGCTTTCATCCTGTTTCCGTTTCTGTTCCATTCCTTTCCGTCCTTTCCCTTGAAATTGGGGCTTACAGTTTCGTAGCAAGCATAGGAACCGGATAGCCGGTTCCGTAAAATGCTCTGCACTTTGCTTGTTGGGAAGTTTCCCAAACCCTCATTTTATCAGCCCCCTAAATTGCAGAAGCAGCCGTCTTTCCAATCGCCACACTTCTTCCATGAGCCGCTTTATCTCGTCCATGTCGTCGGCATAAATGCGCCCTGTTTCGTTGATACGCTTTGCAATCTGATTGACGTTCACGCCGATTTTCTGAAGCTGCGCCGTATGCGCTTTGACCTCTTGCAAATCTAAAACAATAATGTACCCGTCGATAAGCATTTTACGGGCGTAAGCGGATAGGTTTATCGTCGGTATCTGTTTCATCTTTTCCTTAATCAACGCCCGTTCTTCCTCTGTTACCCGTACAATGATTTGCACGTTCCGTTTTCTATTTTCCATTCGCATTTCTCCTTTCACTACCTACAACACCGCACAGGGCGGTTTTGACGAATATTTGAGTGAGATTTTTAAAAAGTTTTCTCACTTCTTAATACATTGGGATTTCTAAAATGCCAAACGGAGCACTGAATTTAGACAAAAAATATTGCAGCACGTAGCGGCTGCAATACATAAAGATTTTAATTTTTTTATTTGCTTTATATTTATAGTGCAAAAGTATATTCTATCCTTATAACTCTTCTGCAAAAAGGTGAGTAATCATAGCTGTTATTTGACAGCGTAATACATCTAAATCTATGTTCCCATGATAATTAAAAGCGTGTTCTTGCCCTAATATATCTGACAAAGTATATAGTAGATACATCTTCTCGGTTAAGTTCTTTTTGGTGACATTTGGGTTATCAAAGGCTTTTACAAGTGCGGACAAAATCATATCCTCATACGCCGCAAAGTGCTGCATAATCTCCGGTTCTGACTCTTGCATAAGCCCCAACTCATTTACGGTTTGCTTTGAATTAACATAAAGATTGATAAATAGATTAAGACATTTATCAATAAAAACTTGCGTATCTACGGGTTTGGGGAGAGTTTCTAATTCCTCTAATAATGGTCTAAGGTAACTATCAAGGAAATATTCAAAAGAAGCAATGTAAATATCTGTCTTGTTTTTGAAATAGCTGTAAACTGTTCCCGTTGAAACCCCTGCCGCCTTTGCTATTTCAACCGTGTTTGTTTTATAAAAACCTTTTTCACAGAACAAATCCAAACCAGCTTTTACTATTTTTGTTTTCTTTTCAATAGAGCGTTTTTGTATCGGCTCTCGAATAGGTAAATCGTTCAAACTAAGCACCACCTTTCACAAGAACAAGTATATCGCATAATGCTCATTTGGTCAATGAATATGAAGTATTGTTCATGTTGACTTTGCAAATCCTATCTGCTATAATAAGAATGTGAAATAATATTCATGTTTGAAAGGGGAAAAGGACTTGGATAAATTGTTACTTCGTCAGCTTCGTAATGAGGACGTTGCGCTGTTTGAAAAATGGCTATATACGCCCCATGTGGCTAAATGGTATCATGACCCGTTGGATTGGATTGATGAAGTCAAAAAGAGGAATGACGAATTTTCATTCTTACATCACTTCATGGTGGAATTGGAGGGCAAACCTATCGGTTTCTGCCAATATTACGAATACCGTCACAGCGGAGAAGATTGGCATGGCAATACGGATATAAACGGTACTTACAGTATTGACTATCTGATAGGTGATACTGAATATCTCGGAAAGGAATTTGGGAAAAATATCATTCAACTACTGATTAAGGAAGTCAAGCTGCATAAAAACGCAAAGCGTATCATCGTGCAGCCGGAACAGGAAAATAAGGCTTCTTGCAATACCCTGTTATCATGTGGTTTTTCCTTTGATACAGTTAATGAAATTTACGTTATGGAGTTTTAATTTATTATCCCATAAGGGGGTGTTCTATGGGTGCGGTCATGTGGTTGTTATGTCCTGTATGCAATAATAAAACTCGGACAATGGTAAGGGAAGAAACCGTACTTGTAAACTTTCCCCTCTTTTGTCCAAAATGTAAGCAAGAAACGCTAATCAATGTGAAACAACTGAATATGTCAGTTATCAAAGAGCCAGACGCAAAGACGCAGAGCCGATAACACGCAGATTTATAATTTGCGGTTATCGGCTCTTTCTTTGACAACTACATTCTGCCTATGCGATTGCTGACAGGTTGCAACTTACAAACCGTTGCTTGTTGGCGAATTGCGGTTCGGTTTTGGGCGGCGGTTTTGAAATCAAAGCCGCCGTTTTCCTTTTGCAAAATTGGATTTGCGGAGGGCGTGATAAAGTCGCCCATTTTTAAGGATATGGTGGTATCAAGGAGGTATCGCTATGTCTTTTTATATTTGCCTTATACCGTCCAATTCTTGCTTGTCAAAAAAAGCCTATTCTTGTTTACGGGATATTGCGGCTATCAAGAGGAACTCTCACATCATCATAAATGCCTTGTCACATCATATAGCATAACCGCCTGTTCAGTTTTACGCTGCACAGGCGGTTTTTGTTATAACCCTCATTCCAAACGGAAAGGGGGTGAGAATGATGTTATCCACAGAATACAAGGAACGTATCGAACGCCGGTTTCACGCATTTTGCAAAGCCGTATTACACAATGAAGCCTGTAATTATTACAGGGAACAGAAGCGCAAGGTACAGCGTGAAATATCCTTTGAGTATCTGCAAGAGAATACCTCTTTTGCGCCGCACAGCATAGATGAATACTTTGTCTTGCAGGACAAGCCGACTGATTTTACAGTTAGCGGACAAATCGTAACCGTTGACAGCGAAAAGTTAGCAAAAGCCTTGTTGTGCTTATCAGAACGGCGGCGGGAAATTATCCTTATGCGCTATTATCTGCAATTAAGAGATAAGCAGATTGCGGCGTTGTTGGGAAAACCGCGCACAACCGTCAACTATCAGAAAAACGCAGCCTTGAAACAGTTGCGGGTAGAAATGGAGAAGATGAAAGATGAAGAATAGCAAATACAACCTTGTGCCCTATGAAGTGATTGAAAAAGCAATCACAGGCGATACCGCCGCGCTCCTTGCGTTACAGGAACGGCACAGAGCCTACATAGGCAGATTAAGCGGAGGGAACACCGATTTGAAAGAGCGATTAAACGCAAAGCTGCTTATGGCTGTTTTGAAGTTCCGATTGGAGTATCAGCCGCCGGGCAAGTAGCAAAGCCATGAAAAACCGTCAAGGGTCAAGATAAACGGCTGCGCCGCCCTTGACGGTTTTCCATGTCCTTGCTATAAGGTAATCAAGAGGGCGCAAACGGATAGACCGCTTGCGCCCTCTCTGAATTATGGGGTTCTCTGTCACGCAATAGAGGCTGCAAAAGTCAGTATTCATGCGGCTTTGCAAAGGCAAAATGAGAGTAGGTAAAGGTTTTATACTCGCGCCCCTCAAAATGGCGTTCTACTGCATAACATTTGCCCTGCCAGCGTGGACATTTTGAGTGCAAAAAAGACAGCATTTATGTGGCTTCCAGAGTGGGGAAACGAGATGGCAATCTAATGTCCCTTGAAGGCACAAAATGCCATTCCATTGTTCCATATAAATAACCGCTTATTGATATAGCCCTCGTACATCCCACGGCATTAAAATCCATTTACCGTTGTCTCTCCATGGTACACCCACACGTTCAGTAGTGCTCTCATAGACACAACCGAAAGTTAAAAGCGCTTCTTTTTTATGATTATCATCTGTCCAAAACACTTTAACCATGACCTTTGACAAGGCACACGCTCGTTCTTCAATCTCAATAATTTCAAATGTATCAAGTATTTTGTGTTCAAATATTTTTCTGCATTCGCCAGCACGTTTTCCAGAAGAAAGACTTGCTGAAAACATTTTTTGCAGATGTGTTGACAACTTCCCATAGTTTTTGTTTTTCCATGCACACAACATCTCAACGACCTCAAGAATATACGGGTATTCTATATAATCCTTTGGTAATCCATTTGCGGGAATATCCTCACCAACAATAACTGTATGTTTTTCCCATGATGAAATTTCCTCTCGTATCTGTTTGTTTTCTTTTATGCGCGCTAAAGACTCTCTTATAGGGGGAGGATTAACTGATTTCTCATATTTAGCTTTTCTTGTATCCTCGCTGTTCTTCATTTTCATCCAATCGGCAACAGCGAACATAAGAGATACGCACTTGCATGATACATATTCATTAGCATAAGTCAGATCACGACCATGCAAAATGCCGTTCCGATAAGGGAGTGTAATCGTTTCGGTATTTGTTTTTGTGCGGTTCTGATTAAATATGCCTTTTAGTTTGGTCAAACCGTCACTACATCCAACTAAACAATCCCATGCATCAACTGCTGTTCCCTCAGCAAAAAAACCTTTGCTTTTTGTGAAATCGTTAACAGCACCATCTACTATAATCAAACCAAGGGGAACGCTCGCATGATACCTTTCTGCAAAATGGTCTTCAAAGAAACGCTGTATTAGATTATATCTCACGGCAAATGCCTCTGAACTATTTTTTATCCAATGAGTAATTTTGTTGACGTCTGTTTTGTAGTAATTTATCAAAACCTGTTCAGCACTCTCTATTCCACCTTCCTCGAAAGCAGTATTTGCACTTTCTATAATAGTCATACTCATACTATCATACGCGCACCAACCGTAAGAGGAAAATCTCTCATTGAAAGCTGTTGTTTGCGCAATCATATTATCAAGTTGCTTTTCTAATGCGTTTAATTGTTTTCTCTGTTCTGGTTTTAGAAATAGAGAAACGAGTTTCATAGTTTTTATGTCGCTTTGTAATTTTCCCATTGAGATGAGATTATCATCCATTTTTTGTTCACCACCCTTACGGATACATTTTATCATAAAACAACTCCGAATGCATTACACATTCGGAGCTGTTTGCAACCTGTTTGTCAGCCGTTAAGTTAGTTTGTTTTAATACTTCCTTATCGGCTGTCGCCATTCCAATGTGTCCACACTTATGGGTATAATATAACTTAGGCAATTCATCTTTTATCTGCCAAATGAATTCTATAATATATACATAAGCCAGTTTATCTATATGACTTGCTCATAGATTTCTAAAATCAATACATTACCGCAACGAATATAATTCCGTAATGAATATAATTCCGTAATGAATATAATTCCGCAACGAATATAATTCCGTAACCAATATATTTTCGCAATAAATATAATTCCGCAACCAATACACTTCCGGTGAAAACATCAACCACAATGAAGGGGGAGGAAACGTATCGGAAGGTGAGCGGCGGGAGGTTGGGGACCGGGGAGCTAGGGTTTGGCCGTGTCGGGCAATTTGCGGAAGCGCGCCTGAAAATCCAGCGCTTATGGAGACTTAGCCACGAGAGCTCTTCTCGAGTGGCTTAGTCGCAGTTAGCGATTAGTTGAAGGGAAGCGAGCAT
>JNKJ01000044.1 GCA_000702025.1 Blautia schinkii DSM 10518 | reverse complement strand
TGTAGGTGTAAGGGTTCTGGCGCAGTATCAGCATCTGCTCATTGGTAAAGGGTTTTCTGCTCATGATATTCCTCCTATTGTTCTTGATCTAAGAATACCATAAGGACGGTGGATATGTCTAAAGAAAACAGGGCCGGGGCAGAACTCCGTGGGGCCAGTCCAAAAAACCGGGTACATCTGCAGGGGGTGTACATTATAAGGGGACGGGAATGCAGGGGGATGTTTAGATTTAAGGGTCAGACGAGAAGGTCTGTCTAAAGAGAGGGGCCCCCCACTTTTCAATGTGTCCACACTTATGGGTTCATTATAACCTGCCCCGGCCCCCAAGTCCCTTCTCCGAACCTGCCACTACGTTTTCGTCCCCTATTAGGTGATTGTGGTTTTTGCAGGGAGGCTTTTCAGGACGGGAATATGGCAGAGCGGGCTGGTGTGATGACCTATGTGGTACTGGCAATTTGCATAAAAATTATTGTCAGTTATGAAGCATCATGCTATAATTCAACAAAAAGACGGCTGTTATGGACGCATATGTGTATGGTGTTTTTGGAGAGGGTGGAGTTGAGTATGAGGGTGGTTAGAAGGTATTGCGGGCGTGTTCTGGCGGGGGTGCTGGGGGGAGTGCTGGTTTTGTTGTTGGGGTTGAGCTTTGGGGTTGGTTTGATGGGGTGTGGCGGGGAGCCGGAGGAGAGGAAGGTTACGATCGCGGTGAGTACGATTGGGCCGACGCATGCTTGGGCGGAGGGCGTGCTTTATTATGCGCGGGAGGAATTGAAGCTGGTGGCGCAGGAGAATGATTGGGATTATGTGTGTGTGACCGGGGATGATTCTAATGAGCAGTCGCGGCAGGTGGTGGAGCTTGTGGAGCAGGGGGTGGACTGTATTGTGATGCTGCCTATGGATGGGGCTTCGCTTAAGACGGCGGCTATTGCTGTGCAGAGGGCGGATATTCCGTTGGTGATTTTTGACAGGGAGATACCGGATTTTGCTCCGTCGGCAACTGTGAAGGGGGATAATCCGGGGATTGGGATTGAGACGGCGAAATTTTTTAATAATTATTTTCCGGATGGGACAGTGGTTCTCGAGTTGATGGGGGATACTTCTACGGTTCCGTTTCAGAGAACCGATGGTTTTGATGAGACGATCAATGATAATTTTGAGAAAATACAGGTGGGGTATACGGGATGGCAGAGAGAGGATACGCGGGAGTTATTCAGGGATTGGATAAAGAAGCAGCCGGCAGAGCTTCGCAGAAGTGTGGGAGCGGTTTTTACACACGATGATGAGGTGGCTCTTGGGATTCTTGATGTGCTGGATGAATATAAGAAGAAGGGGACGGATAAGAGGATGTTTCCTAATCTGAAGGTGATTGCCGGCTCATCGGGTTCACAGGAAATGTACAGGCGGATTCAGTCGGAAGAGGATTATGTGTTGTTTTCTATGAGCTATTGGCCTCAGATGATCAAGAGAGCGGTGCGTGCGGGAGAGAGTATCCTTAAGGGTGAGCCTTATGACGAAATGACGATTGTACCTACGGTTTTGGTGGGAAGAAGCCAGGTGGAGGAGTATATTGATGATAGTCTTCCGTTTTAGCCGGGGGATTTTGATGAGGAGAAGGGGGCAAGGGAATGTATCAGTTAGTGGTGGTGGATGATGAGTATACAATCCGGGCGGGCATGTGTAATTACATTGACTGGGAAGCTATGGGGTTTCAGGTGGCCGCGGATTTTGAGGACGGGAAGGAAACGATTGAATATCTGAAGAATCATAAGGTGGATGTGATTCTTACGGATATTGAGATGGCGGAAGTTTCCGGGCTTGAGCTGGCGAAATTCGTGCATGAGAACCAGCTTGACTGTAAGGTGGTGATCTTAAGCGGTTATAAGGAATTTGAATATGCGAGAAAGGCCATTGAATATGATGTGGAGCATTATATTTTGAAGCCTATCCGAATGGACGAGCTTCAGAAGGTGTTTGGGAATATTAAAGAGAAGCTGGATGAGAGTGCCAGAGCCCGGGAGCAGCGGAAGGGGCGGGAACAGGAGTTTAAGGAAATCCTGCCGGAGCTTCAGGAGCAGTTCTGGGTGGGGCTTTTGGTGGGAGGTCTGCGTTCCAAGGATAATATTATCCGTAAGAGAGAGCTTCTTTCTCTTGATTTCAGCACCAGGACGCCATGTGCGATCGTGAATGTTTCTTTGGAGATAAACCCGGATGCGAATCAGATGTATTATCAGCAGAGGGACAACCGGTATAATCTGCTTAACAATATTTTCGGAACGCAGAATCAGGGGCTTTCTTATCATTCCGTTTATCTTTCTGTGGAGATTCTGAAGGTGATCGTGACCACGAGGGAGATGTGCGGGATTAAGGAGTTTGAGGACAGGCTGAGGCAGCAGCTTGAGGAGAAAAAGCAGGCAGTTGCCATGCTTCTCACTCTTGATATGGAGGCGGAGATAGAGGCGTGTTTCCCCACGATTACAGATTTGGCAGAATATAAGTATTCGCTCCAGATGCATGCCCAGGAGAAAAATGCGGAGAAGATCAGGCTGGTGCAGGAGGATTATGACAGGCTCCAGCAGAAATACAGGTTCCTCATGGAAACCATCAGCGACGGGGATTTCGAGCAGTTGGAGGCGCTGGTGGAGAATCTTTTATTTGAGTTTCGTGGATTTCCGCCGGAGCAGGTGAAGCAGCTTATGGTGGATATGTTTTCCATGCTCTCTCATAAGCTCATGAAAATGAGCGGAGCCTTATGGCAGGATGTGAAGGAGGTTATGGATTACCAGAAGATCATGGAGGCCCAGGATAAGAAAACCATGAAGGCAGTCTGCCTTGCCATGCTCAAGCAGGTGATTGAAATTATGGGTAAAAGGCAGAACGAGGTTTCCAGGAGTATCATAGATAAGGCTTCGGATTATATGAAAAAGAATTATGCATCTTCTTTGTCTCTGGAAATGCTGGCGGACCATTATTATTTGAATCCTACGTATTTCAGCAGGATGTTCCGGCAGTATATGGGGGTTACTTTTACGGATTACCTCATTGAGATTCGGATGGAAAAGGCCAAGGAGCTGCTTCGGCAGGGGAAGTACAAGGTGTATGAGGTGAGCAGAAAGGTGGGATATTCCAGCGAAAAATATTTCTGCCGTGTGTTTAAGCAGTTCACCGGACAGTCGCCCACAGAATACAGCAGGAGCAGAAAAGACGATTGACGCAGGGCGGGGGATACGATGAAGCAAAAGAAGAAAAATATACTCCTCCAGTTTTTGGGAGATTATCGGTTTAACAGCATCCTGGTAAAAAACTTTTTTAGCATTCTCTTTGTTCTGCTTTGTATTTTTGCGGTTTTGATCTGGCAGGTGTCCAGAAAGATGGACGAGGTCATTGAGAACGAGGTGGCCACCATGAGCCAGAACTCCCTGAACCAGACAAAGGAGCGCATGGACACGCTGATGAACGAGGTGGTGCAGATTTCCGGGCAGATGTCTCTTGACCAGGATATCATGATGTTCCTCCTGCCTGAGGGGGATGGGACGCGAAACCAGGAAGCCACCTTCCAGGCAAAAGAACGGATCAAGATGTACTCGGGCATATTTGACTATATAGATTCTATTTATGTCTATTCCAGCAAAAGCCGGTATGTGGTGACCAGCGACGGAGGCGGCCCGCTGGGGGAATTTGACGATCTCACCTGGTATGTGAACCTTACCGAGCGAATCTATGAGCCGGGGAGAATGGTAAGCAGGCAGAAGAGGCAGGGGTATCCCTATCTTTTGTCCTATATCCAGCCTGTGCGTCTGACTCAGATGCAGTTCCTGGGCGGGATTATCGTGAATATTGATGTGGACAAGATGGATGAGCAGATTGCTGCGGATGCGTCGGACACGCTTCTCATTGTGGATGACAGGGATAACGTGATTTTCAGTACCAAGCAGGACTATCTTATGAAAAAGTGGACGGAGCTTTCCATTTATCCTCTGCTTGACAGGGATGAAGATGCAGGCGCTCAGACTGTACATATGGGGGAGCGGGACTTGGTGCTCACGGCCCTTCACTCCACGGATTTTAAATGGCGGTATGTTTCTGTGGTCCCGATGGATAAGTATAAGGAATACCAGAGGGATTTCAGAAATTTTTATCTGCTGATGGTGATTTTGATTCTTGTGCTGTCGGTGGTGGCGGCTGTGTTGATTTCTGTGTACAGTTATAATCCTGTGAAAAATATTCTTAATCTTTTGAAAAACCCGGACTTGTTCGATGCAAAGGTGGATATGGAGCAGGAGTTCCGGCAGGATGAAATCCATGAGATTACCGGAAATATTGTGCGCAATTTTTATTCCAACAAGCAGATGCAGAAGGAGCTTGAGGACTATCTGAATTTGGTAAATAAGGCCCAGATCACGGCTCTGCAGGCTCAGATCAGCCCTCATTTTCTTTTTAATACCCTGGAAAACCTGCGGTGGAGGGCAATCGCCATCTGTAAGGGGGACAATGAGGTTTCCCAGATCATTCTGAACCTTTCGGAAATGCTGAGAGTAAGCCTCGATAACAGTCAGCAGATCATATCTCTGGCTGACGAGATAAAGAATGCAAGGCTTTACATCGAAATCCTCCAGCTCCGCTATGCTGACAAAATCAAGGTGGAGTGGAATGTGGAGGAGGACCTTAAAAACTGCCAGATTGTGAAGGTGAGTCTACAGCCCCTGATTGAAAACGCAGTGTACCACGGGATTAAGCCTATGAGAGGACAGGGTATCATCCGCATTCTTGTCTTTAGGGATAAGGACAGGGTGAAAATCCAGGTGCATGACAATGGTGTGGGTATGCCGGAGGAGGAGTGCAGGCAGCTTAATGAGGACCTTAAGGGTATGTACCAGTTGAAAGAGGGGCATATCGGAGTACGGAACGTGGCACAGAGGCTGAAGCTTATCCTGGGGGACGACGCGGTGATGTTTTTGGAGAGCGCTCCGGGAGAGGGAACCACAGTAAGTATAGAGCTGCCGCTGCGCTTTATGGAAAGTTATGATTAGAATAGCGGGTTGATGGGACTGCGGCAGGAAGTATGACTGGAATAGCGGGTTGCTGAGATTGCGGCAAAAATCAGAAGTTGGGGGAAATATGAAGAAGTGGGTAATTGCGGTCATGCTGTGCGTGCTGGTTGGATTGGGGATTTATATGTTTCCGTCATCCGGCACGCCGGCTCCGAAATCGGACGCCGGAGATGAGAGCGTGACCTTAAAGTGGATGATTTACGGCGAGAAATATAAGGAGTCTGACGTGGTGTTCAGCAGATTTAACGAGGCGCTTCGGGAGTATCTGCCTGGAGTACAGGTGGAGTTTGAGCTGGTGAGCAAGGACGACTATAAAGAAAAGTGGGACATGAAGATGGCCACGAACGAGCGCCTTGACCTGGCCTGGTTCGGCAATGAAGTGCTCAATTATACAGAGGAGGTAAAAAAGGGTTCTCTTATGGCGCTTGATTATCTTTTGGAAACAGCTGGCGGGGATTTGCAGAAGGATGTGTCAAAGGAGCTTTGGGAGCTTCAGCGCAGGGAGGGAAATATTTACGGAATGCCTGTGCTTGGACCGCTTTATTGCCGCAATTATGTGTTGGTGGCAAACGAAATGCTGATGAACCGTTTCGGTGATCTGGATGAGATGGTGCGGGTGAATCAAGAAAACCGCTATACTACGGAGGAATGCTTCCGGGTGTTTGAGGACTTTCTCCAGAAGGCAAAGGATAACAATGCCATTGGTACAGGCGTTTCCTACATAAGCATGTGCAGGCTGGCAGATAAAGGGTATGAGGGCATTTATGGCTCGGATTCGCCCTTTGTGATTCCTGTTTTTGAGAAGAAGCTCAGGGTATATAACAAGTATGAGCTTGAGTCCTACCGCGCCTGCTTTGAGACGATGGCGAGATGGTACCAGAAGGGCTATATCAGAGAGGATGTCAAAAATCTTCTTGACCCTGCAAGTGAGGACGGCAGGCTTAAGGGCAGCATCCTTTTCCTGGACGAATACGGGGAAAAGGGAACCGTCACAGATATGGTAAAGACAGAATATGACGCTGTGCGCGGAGAGCTGGACGGCTACCGTTATATCCCTTATGACGGGTGCAGGAATTCTCTCGTAATCCCCAAAAGCGCCCTCTATCCCCAGCAGGCTATGGAGCTTGTGAACCTTCTGAACTCTGATCAGGGGAAGGAGTTATACAGGCTTCTGGCAAACGGCGTGGAGAAGCAGCACTACATTATTGTGGAGGGAAATGTGATCGCAAGAATGTCTGACAATGATAAATCCTATCTTTATCAGGTATCGCAGAATGTGATTGGGAATGTGTTCCGCAACTTCGAGACTGTGGAAGGGGAATTCCGGCAGATTGAGGAATACAATGCCCAGGCCATCCGCTCGCCTCTTCAGGGCTTTAATCTGGACACACGTATGATCGCTCTGGAAATGGCGAAAACAGACCTTGTGGTGGAAAAGTATAAGGAGGAGCTGTGCCAGGGGACCAGCCAGGATTGGGAGGCCCTGTATGATGAGTTCATCCGGGAAATGAAAAAAGCAGGCTCCGAGAAGATTATAGAGGAGGTCCAGAAGCAGATTGACGAGTTCCAGAAAGTGAAACATGCTGCTTCTGCATCATAAGATACGAATGTAAAAATAAGATACCATGTTTCCGTGAAACATCTGTCATGATACGGCACCATAATCATGAAGATGCACCTCAATTTCAGAAAGGAAGGTGATATAGTAAGAATATAAAGAAACGTGCGCTAAGCGGCACGAAAAAGGAGGAGTACATATGAAATTTAAGAAATTGACCACCACATTATTGGCAGCTTCCATGCTTGCATCCACATTACTGGGAACGGGAATCACCGTGTATGCAGACGATGCAAAAGAAATCGCTGTTATGGTTCCAAGCGCTGACCATGGCTGGACAGGCGCAGTTCTCACCTACGCACAGGAAAAAGTAGATGAGATCAATGCAGACGGAACCTTCTCTGCGAAGGTATACGCGGCTACAGATGTGGAGAACCAGATTCAGCAGGTAGACGATCTGCTGTCCAACACAGGCAATCTGGCAGGTATTGTTATTCTTCCATATGATAACGGCCTTCAGTCCACTCTGGAGAAAATCGCGGCTGCAGACGTACCTTTCGTACAGTTTGACCGTGTTATCAACAGTGATGTGATCGACGCTAAGGTTATTGCAAACGTTAAGGGCGACAACGAAGGAATCGGCTATGAGACAGCAAAGAGATTCATCGAGGACGGCCTTACAAAAGATGATTATGTATACGAAATGATCGGTGACAATTCTTCCGTACCTGAGCTTCGTTCCAAGGGCTTCCGTACCTATCTTCAGGAGCAGGGCTGGTCAGACGAAGAAATCGACGCAGTTGTTGTGAAATCCGCAGCTACCGGCTGGAGCCGTGACACAGGAAAAGAATTATTTGAATCCTGGTTTGGTTCCACTCAGTGCGACCCTGCAAAGAACAACTGGATTTTCACTCATGACGATGAAATCGCTATGGGCATTATGGAATCCTTAAACGGCGCGGCTCTTGACGAGAGCAAAAAAGAAGAATTCCTGAAAAACTTCAAGGCTTTGAGCGCTTCCTCCGGACTTGCAGAAATTTATGCGGTTCTGAAAGACAAACATCAGACCATTACACTTCCGGATTCCTATGATTTATTCTCCGTTACCTATGACCCGGCTATGATCAAAGAAGCAATTGAGGTTATGGTAAAACATACAAACGGCGACACAGATATCGAACAGAATTATGTAATTCCGGTACACGTTGTTGATTCTGAAAACGTAGGCGAATATCAGGCATTCGGAACCTATGAGGAAAAAGAATAATTTCCGGTTCAAACCGGATATAGAAGCAAAGAGAGAAAGGGCGGCAGGGCCGCCTTCTCTCTTTTGGAGGAAATAAGTAAAGGAGAATCACGGTGGAATTATTAAAAATGGAACATATACAAAAAGCCTTTTTTGGTGTGACGGTGCTGGATGATGTCTCCTTTTGTGTGAAAACCGGCGAAGTCCATGCGTTGCTTGGAGAAAACGGCGCCGGAAAATCAACCCTGATGAATATTCTGGCAGGAGTATACACCAAGGACGGAGGAAGCGTGGTTTTTGACGGCAGGGAGCTGACGAACGGCTCCATTTCTGACGCGGAGCATGCGGGAATTGCCTTTGTACACCAGGAACTCAATATCTTTAATGACCTGAAGGTATATGAAAATCTTTTCCTCGGGAAAGAAAAAACAAATGCGTTAGGCAGGCTGAAGAAGAAAGAAATGATCGAGGAAGCAGGAACGCTTCTTGAGGAGATGGGGGTAGAGTTAAATCCGATGGAACAGGCGGGAAGCCTTGACACCGGAAAAAAACAGCTTCTGGAAATCGCAAAGGCTCTTCATTCTAACGCAAAGCTTATTATCCTGGATGAGCCGACCACAGCACTGAACAATGAGGAAATCGCCCACCTTTTTGACATCATCCGCCGTCTGAAGGAGAAGGGGACTTCCTTTGTATTTATTTCCCACAAAATGCCTGAGATTTTCCAGATTGCGGACCGGTATACGGTTCTGCGGAACAGCCGTTTCATCCACTGCGGTGAAATCGCCGGGGTTACGGCGGAGGAAGTCACCAGGTATATGGTGGGAGACAGCTTTGTAAGCTCTGATCTGTATGAGGCCAGAGAATTGGGCGATGTGATTTTTCAGGTCCAGAATATCAGTGGAGATGCCTTTGAGGATGTGGATTTCGAGATGCGGAAAGGGGAAATCATCGGATTTACCGGACTTGCGGGAGCAGGTGCCTCTGAGGTAATGCAGGCGATTTTCGGCGTCCTTCCTATTAAAACCGGCAGTATCCGGATTTTCGGCCAGGAGCTGCACGGAGGAAGTATTCATCAGGCCATGAAAGGGAAGATTGCCATGGTCGCGTCCAACAGAAAGGAAAATTCTGTGCTTCCTGATATGACAATCCTGGAGAATATGTATATTTCCCAGCATACGATCGAAGGTAAAAATCCTCATATACAGAAAAAGAAAGAAATTGAAAAATTTGAAAAGTACAGACAATTACTGAACATAAAGGCCAATACGCATAAGGATTTTATCACCAGTCTCTCAGGCGGAAACCAGCAGAAGATCATTCTGGCCAGGTGGCTGAATACAGAGGCGGAAATCCTTCTCTTTGACAATCCAACCCAAGGTATTGACGTGGGAGCAAAGGCGGAGATTTACAGGCTGATTCTCAAGCTGGCTCATGAAGGGAAAACGATTATCGTGAACACCCTGGAAATACCTGAGATACAGAAAATTGCCGACCGCTGTATTGTATTTTACCACGGTAAGATTGCAGCGAGGCTTACAAGGCAGGAGATCAACGAAGAGACAGTAATGCTGTATGCCACAAATGCAGTTTATCAAAAGCAGGGCAGGACGGAGGAAGCACATGGCTAAACGGTTAAAGAACTTTTGGCATAACTATAATTTTATCATTGTATTTTTAGGAATCTTTATTGCTTTCCTGGCAGTAAACGGCTCTCAGACAACCTGGACAAGCGTGACGAATATCTTTCTGCACAGCGCCATTCTGGGGACGATCGCCCTGGGCATGGGACTTGTGGTGCTGACCGGAGATATTGATCTGTCCGTGGGCTCATCCTTTGTGCTTGTGGGAGGCATTACGATTCTGTTTTATAATAAGACAGGAAGCATTTTACTCACCGCTCTGTGTGGAATTATCTTAGGCTCCCTGTGCGGATTTATCAACGGTGTTCTTGTGGGAAAAATCAAGATGCCGCCATTTATCGTGACCCTGGCTACCATGCTGATCTTCCGCTCTATTTCCCAGTATATGATGAATGAGATGGGAGAGACGCGGTACAGGATAGACGCGACCAAGTCCAGTTATCAGGCATTGTTTAATTTCGGCAACGGAAGCTTCCTTACCATTGCCTATATTGTCATCGTGTTTGCAGCTATGGCAGCAATTATGATCTATATGACCACCTCCACAAAATTCGGCAAAAGGATTTATGCACTTGGAAGTAACGAAAAGGCCGCCAAGCTTGCGGGAGTTAATGTGGTGTGGACGAGGATTTTTGTGTTTGTGATCTGCGGAGCGCTCACTGGTTTGGCGTCCTTCCTTAAGATTGCGAAGGACACATCCTTTGATCCGGCTACCTCGGGTAAGAACTTTGAGCTTTATTCCATTGCGGCGGTTGTTATTGGTGGCATCAGTATGTCCGGCGGGAAAGGCAATATTCTCGGTATTGTTTTCGGTACTATGTCCTTTACCCTTATTGACAAGATCATCACTGCCCTTGGTATGAATGCGCTTCTCAACGACACGGTGAAGGGTCTGATTCTTCTGGTGGCAGTAGGTATGCAGATGATCAGGAAACGTTCTAATTAATATTGGCTTAGTGTGAGTTGGTAACTATGAAGGTGTAGATTAGTTATCGAAGAGGAAAGAGAGTGGGAGCTAAGAAAATGTTAGATTAGTTACATGAATTAAAGAGAGAGGGGTCTAAGAAAACGTTAGATTGGTTACATGAATTGAAAGAGATAGGGAACCAAGAGAATATTGCACTAGTTATATGAATCCAGAGAGAATGGTAACTATGAAAAGTTTCGAATATTTACAATAGTTAAGAAAGGAAGGGATAGAATGGATAGAATATTGACATATGGTATGGTAGGCGGAGGTCAGAATGCGTTTATCGGGGATGCACACAGAAGGTCGATTTCCCTGGATCGTTCTGCAAGGCTGGTGGCAGGGTGCTTTTCGCGTTCTTTTGAGAATACGTGTGCCACGGGTGAGGAGCTTCATATAGACAAGGACCGCCTTTACCACACCTATGAGGAAATGGCTGAGAAAGAGGCAGCACGAGAGGACGGAATTGACTTCGTATGCATTGTTACGCCCAACTATGCTCATTATGGCGCGTGTAAGGCATTTCTGGAGGCGGGAATCCATGTGTCATGTGATAAGCCTCTCACCACTACCCTGGAGGAGGCAAGAGAGCTTGAGGCACTTGCACGGGAAAAGGGTCTGCTGTTCATGGTGACGTATGGCTATTCCGGCCATGTTGCCTGCAAGCATATCCGTCAGATGGTCGAAAGAGGAGATATCGGAGAAATCCGTATGGTGGCCGGCGAATATATCCAGGGCTGGCTGGCAGGAGACGACATCACAGGAAATAAGCAGGGCGAATGGCGTACCGATCCTAAGCTTTCCGGAAAAAGCAATTGCCTGGGCGATATCGGAACCCATATTGAAAACACGGTTGCCCGGATGACAGGCCTGAAGATTAAAAAGGTGCTGGCAAATATGGAAATCAAGGTTCCCACCCGTGTGCTTGACGACAATGACATGGTGATGGTGAAATATGACAATGGCGCTTCAGGGCTTTACTGGTCCTCCCAGATTACCATTGGCTGCGATAATGGTCTGAAGGTACGTATTTATGGAACAAAAGGCTCTATCACTTGGTTCCAGGAGGAGCCGGAAAAAATCCAGATTGCCAATGAGGACGGAACCGTGACAGAAGTCCACAGAGGCCATGATTGTATTTATCCTGAGGCTGCTAAATATACAAGACTTCCAGCAGGCCACCCGGAGGGCTGGTTCGAGGCAATGGGAAATCTCTACCGCAGTTTCACAGACTGTATTGCGGCAAAAGCAGACGGAACCTTTACTGAGGATATGATTGATTATCCGACCGTGCTCGACGGCGTGGAGGGCCTTGCGTTTGTGGAGGCATGTCTTGCAAGCTCCGAAGAGGGGAATGTTTGGAAGGACATGGAAGAGTATTAAATTTTGTTATGTGAATGGGCTATATTCCGTTATATACAAGTGCGGGGTGGAGCATGTGTGAGGAGCGGAGCATGTGTGTGGAGCAGAGTATGTATGTGTGGAGTAAAGCATGTATGTATGGAGCAGAGGATGTATGTGCGATGCAGGGTATGCAGATGTGTAATGCGGGATAGTAAATAGGAAGGAATTGAATAGCAGTAGTTTTTAATAAACATAAGGAGGTAAGATATGGGACGATTATTAACATTGACGACCTGCCAGTGGGCAGATATGGAGTTTGAAACACTTTGTAAGACCGTAAAGGAAATGGGCTATGACGGCGTGGAGCTGGCTTGCTGGGGAGCGCATTTGGACCCTGTAAAGGCAGCTCAGGATGATGTTTACTGCAAATATATTTTGGATACACTGGACAAATACGGCCTGAAAATGGAGGCTTTGGCAGCGCATATTATCGGCCAGTGCGTAGGTGATTATGACGATCCGCGTCTGGATAATTTTGCGCCGTCGGCTCTTGCAGGGAAGAAGGACGAGATTCGTGCATGGGCGATCGAAACCATGAAAGCCACTGCCGTTGCGGCAAAGAAGTTGGGCTGTAAGGTTGTGACCGGATTTACAGGCTCACCAATCTGGAAGTATTTATATTCATTCCCACAGACCACTGAGGAAATGATCGAAGCAGGATTCCAGCAGATTTATGATCTGTGGTGCCCGATTCTTGATGTGTTTAAGGAGAATGGCATCCGGTTTGCACTCGAAGTGCATCCGGGTGAGATTGCGTTTGACTATTATTCCACAAAACGCCTTTTGGAAAAATTTGCGGACAGGCCGGAATTCGGTCTGAACTTTGACCCGAGCCATCTTCTCTGGCAGGGTGTGACACCGCATCTTTTCCTTCAGGACTTTATTGACAGGGTATACCATGTGCATATGAAGGATGCGGCTGTGACTCTTGACGGAAGAAGCGGTTTGTTAGGCTCCCATATTGATTTCGGCGATCTCCGAAGAGGCTGGAATTTCCGTTCTCTGGGACATGGGGATGTGGATTTTGAGAATATTATCCGTGTGCTCAATGCGGCTAATTATCAGGGACCGCTTTCCGTGGAATGGGAGGACAGCGGTATGGAACGCATTTACGGCGCGACAGAGGCTGCGGCTTTCGTAAGGAAGGTTGACTTTGCACCTTCGGATGTGAAGTTTGACGATGCCATTAAGAGTGACTGATTTATAGGTAGTGTATAAGTAATTGTAGTACGGCTCTGCCCTTGGGAATGACCCGGGGGCGGGGCTCTTTTGCGGTGAAGGCTGCTTTAAACAGATATCTTTATAGTGGTGATTTTGAGATAATTATGATACAATTAAGACAAATAATGAGCCAAGGGCGAATGATTTGGTGCTACTGATTGACCTTTAGGTCAAGCAGTTTCCTTAAGTATGAATGAGGAAATGAAAACAACGGAGGTTTATCGTTGGACGAAGCTCTTTACGGCGACGGAATGGGAGGAGGTTCTGCAGATGGCAAAGGAATCGGAAGCAATGCAGGAAGCAGTAGTAACGCTCCGCAGCCTGACAGATGATGAAAAGATAAAGATGCAGTGCAAAGCAAGGAAACGCTATGAGGCTGACAGGAAAGCGATTTATATGTCAGGTATAGAGGAGGGCAAGAAAGAGGGTATAGAAGAAGGAAAAAAAGAGGGCTTTAACGAAGGCATACAGAAAGGTGCAGAGGCTTTGATTCTGGATAATCTTGAGGAGGGCAAAACTGAACAGCAGATAATAACTAAGCTGATGCAGCGCTTTGCCTTAAACCATAAAACAGCAGAAGAATACGTAAAGAAATATATGGTTCCCTGAGCTTCGGTTTGTGGGTAATCAAGCCCTTGGATTTTTAGCTAGGTTTTTTAGCCAGGTTTTTTAAATTTTCCTTGACTTTCCCGAAAACTCGTGGTATTGTGTAACAGTACGTGAAGAAAAGAAAGCAGAGTTCCACTCTCACCTTAGCGCAAGAATGCGTCTCGGGTTTATATTGCACAATACCGCGGGCATAGTGTGTCAGTGGGTGTAATAGGGTGTGGGCATCTGTCCGCACTTTTTTTCATGCAAACTATCAGTAATAATCAATGAGGGTGACAAGAGGTCATTTATCTATCTATCATGTATGGAGGTGCACAACAATTAGCAATTTAATGATTAACGAACAGATCAGAGACAAAGAGGTACGCTTAGTTGGAGCGGACGGAGCACAGTTAGGAATCGTATCCGCAAAGGAAGCGATGGCCAAAGCTCAGGAGGCAGGGCTTGATTTAGTGAAGATTGCCCCGCAGGCGAAGCCGCCGGTATGTAAGATTATCGATTATGGCAAATACCGCTACGAGCTTGCCCGAAAAGAAAAAGAAGCCAAGAAAAAGCAGAAAACCATCGATGTCAAAGAAGTGCGTCTTTCTCCAAACATTGATACAAACGATCTGATGACTAAGGTCAACGCAGCCAGGAAGTTTCTCAGTAAGGGAGACAGAGTCAAAGTGACTTTGCGTTTCCGCGGAAGAGAGATGGCACATATGTCAAGCAGCAGACATGTGCTCGATGATTTCGCAGCGCATTTAGCTGATATTGCAACCGTGGAGAAGGCTCCGAAGGTTGAGGGCAGAAGCATGACAATGTTCATGACTGAGAAAAAATAAAATGCAGGTAACTATTCAGTCGACGTATTTTGCCGGATGGCGGTTGTGAAAGACACTGGATATTTACAAATACAGACACGAAGATTAAGGAGGAAACAACAATGCCAAAAATTAAAACTTGTAGAGCAGCAGCAAAGCGTTTCAAAAAAACAGGTACAGGAAAATTAGTAAGAAATAAAGCTTATAAAAGCCATATCTTAACCAAGAAATCTCAGAAGAGAAAAAGAAATCTGAGAAAATCTACTGTTGTTGATTCTACTAATGTTAAGAACATGAAGAAAGCATTACCATATTTATAAGATGATATCATAGAGAAGAAGACGAACAGGAGGAAATTAAGAAATGGCAAGAATTAAAGGCGGCTTGAACGCAAAGAAGAGACATAATCGTACATTAAAACTGGCAAAGGGATACAGAGGTTCCCGTTCCAAACAGTATAGAGTAGCAAAACAGTCTGTAATGAGAGCACTCACCAGCGCATACGCAGGCAGAAAGCAGAGAAAACGTCAGTTCAGACAGCTCTGGATCGCACGTATCAACGCTGCAGCAAGAATGAACGGCTTATCCTACAGCAAAATGATGCACGGCCTCAAGGTTGCAAACATCGACATCAACAGAAAGATGCTTGCAGAGCTTGCAGTAAACGACGCAGCCGGCTTTGCAGCACTCGCTGAGATCGCTAAGAAAGCAGTTGCTTAAATATTCATACGAAGTCATATAATCGGGGGTCTGTCACACCAGTGATACAAGAGTCATTGGCGGGACAGACCCCCCTTTTTCTTCCATATAATTCATACTTCTCCATGCAGCCATTGTTCGACAATATTCTATGTTTTTTCTCTGAAGAATTGGGTTAAATTGTTAAGCTTTTATAAATTACACTATTACGTTCTCCTTATATTTCGATTTTCTTCAAGGGGACAGGATATGGAAAATTGAAATTTTCTTCTGGTTTCTGACAATAATCTAAAATCTCCATTATAATAAATGTATTTGCGTTTTTGTGATTGCTATCACAGATAATCTCAAAGAGACATTATATAATCCTTATAACATGAAGGCGAATGGTTGTCTGGGGATATATACAGGCACCTGAAAATCATGGAGGATTGGATCATCTAATTCATTCCGGCCTTTTAACCGGGGAGGACTGGCCAGACTTTCTGGAAGAGGATGGGTAAAATCGGATGTGAAAATAAGAAAATATATACTGAATAAGTTAAATGAGAAGGAGGATACTCATGAAGAAATTAGTATCAATGTTACTCACGGCGGGGATGGTTGGAACAATGCTCTCTCCATTGGCTGTATCGGCAGCTCCTCTGGAGGACTATAAGATTGTAACAACTGCAGAAAACAACAAGGTTATTTTTGATACAGATATGGGATATTTCGGCGATGACACCTATGCACTTTTCATGCTACTTCAGGCAGATGCTGCACAGTGGATTGACTTGCTTGGAATCACATCTGTAGGCGGAAATGTAACAATTGCAGAAGGCACAACCGCAATCCTTAATCAGCTCGAGAAAGCTGGACGTGACGATATCCCGGTTTATATGGGCACAGACCGACCATGGGTCTCCACGATGATGCAACCATTGAGGCAAATGGATTAAAGCGCATCAAGTATATGGATAAAGTTCTTACTTATGGTGATACCATCTCTTATACTGGGATTTCGTAGCCCAGCTATACAGCACACAATTCTAATCTAAACCAACATCACAAATCCGGTAACAGTTCACACAAGCCTGAGCTGTTACCAACTCCGCACCATAATACAAAAAACGCCATATCAGCAGTTACACAACCACTGCTGCGGCGTTTTTTGTATTACAAGAAAGCCCCCCAACAAATTTGTCCCAACCCTTTCCCTTCCTCAGAACACCCCCCTATCCCCATAGTACCCATAACCGTTGACAATTCACCTCATCCTATCAAAAACAAAAACATCCTAAAATCCCCAAACCTCCCGGCGAAAACATCATATCCCATCGGAGGGGTGGAAACGTAGAAGTAGGTGAGGGGAAGGAAATTGGGCACGGGGCACTGGCTCTTGTCTTGTCAGGCAATTTGCGGAAGCGCGCCTGAAAATCCATTGCCTACTAAGACTTAGCCGCGAACGCTCTTCGTGAGCGTCTTAGTCGCAGTTGGCAATTAGTTGAAGGGAAGCGAGCATTGCCTGACAAGACAAGAGCCAGTGCCCCGTGCCCAATTTCCTTCCCCTCACCGTCCAACACCTTTCCGGGGTTCCCCTCAAAATCTAAAATTTTTATAAATTTCCACTTGCATTCAAAAACCCAAAATGCTATAATCATAACATTAAAGTATTAGAGAGAGAAAGTCAGTACGAGGCCAAAGCCGGCTGGGAGTCCAGCGGGCTTTTTACCTATATATTAAGAAGCGTAAACTCCAAGGCCCTGCTGACCTTCCGGCGAAAACAAGGAGGAGAAATATTATGAGAAACTGGAAAAAAGCACTCAGCATCACCGCAGCAATGGCAATGACAGTCAGCGCATTAGCATCACCTGTATCTGTATACGCAGAAGGCGACACCTTCAAGATTGGCGGTATCGGACCGACCACAGGCGCAACCGCAATCTACGGACAGGCTGTAAAGAACGCCACAGAGCTCGCCATCAACGAAGTCAACGAAGCCGGCGGAATCAATGGATTCCAGGTAGAGTTTAACTATCAGGATGATGAGGGCGATGCAGAGAAGGCTGTGAATGCTTACAATACCCTGAAGGACTGGGATATGGATATGCTCGTTGGTACCGTAACCTCCACCCCATGTGTGGCTGTAGGAAACGAATCCGCTGCCGACAATCTGTTCCAGCTTACCCCGTCAGGCTCTGCTGTAGAATGTGTTATGAACCCAAACGTATTCCGTGTATGCTTCTCTGACCCGAACCAGGGTATTGCATCCGCACAGTACATAGGCGAACACAAACTTGCAACCAAGGTTGCTGTAATCTACGACAGCTCTGACGTATATTCTTCCGGTATTTACCAGAAGTTTGCAGAGGAAGCTGCTAACCAGGGCATTGAGGTGGTTGCCGCAGAAGCATTCACCGCAGACAATAACAAAGACTTCTCCGTACAGCTTCAGAAAGCCAAAGACGGCGGTGCAGAGCTTATCTTCCTGCCGATCTACTACACAGAGGCTTCCCTGATCCTTTCTCAGGCAAGCAGCCTGGATATGAGCATCCCGTTCTTTGGATGTGACGGTATGGACGGTATCTTAAATGTAGAAAACTTCGATACCAAGCTTGCAGAAGGACTTATGCTCCTGACACCGTTCGCAGCAGACGCAACAGATGAGAAAACCCAGAACTTTGTTAAGGCTTATGAAGAAGCTTACGGCGATACACCGAACCAGTTCGCAGCAGATGCTTATGACGCAGTTTACGCTATCAAAGCAGCCGCTGAAAAAGCAGATGTAAAGGCAGACATGGAAGTATCCGATATGTGTGACGCAATGAAAACCGCTATGACAGAGATCACCCTTGACGGTATCACCGGCGAAGGAATCACCTGGACAGAAGACGGCGAGCCGTCCAAAGCTCCGAAGGCTGTAAAGATTGAGAACGGCGCTTACACAGCAATGGAATAAGCACAAAGAACAAAGAATAGAGAACGACAAGGGCTGTCTGGATGCAGGCAGCCCTTGTTCGGAAAGAAAGGATGTTCCTATGAGTTTTTTATCGTATCTGATAAGTGGTATCAGCCTGGGAAGTGTATATGCAATCATAGCACTTGGCTACACCATGGTATACGGAATTGCTAAAATGCTGAATTTTGCTCATGGAGATGTAATCATGGTGGGCGGCTTTGTGACCTTCACCTGCGTCAGCGGCATGGGCCTTCCGCCGGTAGTGGCTGTACTGCTTGCTGTGATCGTCTGCACCGCACTGGGTATGGTGATCGAGGGTGTAGCTTACCGTCCGTTACGTAATGCAGCATCTCCGCTTGCAGTTCTGATCACAGCCATTGGTGTCAGCTATCTGCTCCAGAATCTCGCACTTTTGATTTATGGTGCAAATACAAAATCTTTTACATCGGTTATTAAGGTTCCGGCGTTAAAACTGGCAGGCGGAGCTCTTGTCATTACGGGAGAGACTCTGGTGACCATCTGTAGCGGCATTTTGATCATGATCTGCCTGACCTTGTTTATCAAAAAGACAAAAACTGGGCAGGCTATGCTTGCTGTATCTGAGGATAAGGGCGCCGCACAGCTTATGGGTATCAATGTGAACCGTACAATCTCCATAACCTTTGCCATTGGTTCCGCGCTGGCTGCTATCGCAGGTGTACTGCTCTGCTCCGCATATCCGTCACTGACTCCCTATACAGGTGCTATGCCTGGTATCAAGGCATTCGTGGCAGCTGTGTTTGGCGGGATTGGCTCCATCCCCGGTGCTTTCATCGGCGGTATTTTCCTTGGAATCCTTGAGATTTTCGGCAAAGCGTATATCTCCTCGCAGATGGCCGACGCGATCGTGTTTGCTGTATTGATCGTGGTCCTGGTTGTGAAACCTACAGGAATTCTAGGCAAAAATATTCAGGAGAAAGTGTAGGTGGCAGACATGGAAAAGAAAAAAATGAGCAAAACAACAAGAAGCAATCTGATTACATATGGTCTTGTCATTGCCTGCTACCTCATTGTACAGGGAATGATAGCCGGGGATATGATGTCGAACCTGATGCAGGGTCTGCTTGTACCTCTCTGCGTGTATGTGATCCTGGCCGTGTCCCTGAACCTGACCGTTGGTATTCTGGGCGAACTGAGTCTCGGACATGCGGGATTCATGTGTGTGGGCGCGTTCACCAGCGCGGCGTTCTCTAAAGCCACGATGGAATCCATTGAATCCGCAGGACTTAGATTTTTCCTTGCCTTATTGATCGGCGCTGTATGTGCGGGAATCTTCGGATTTCTCATCGGAATCCCGGTGCTTCGTCTCAAAGGCGACTACCTGGCAATCGTAACCCTGGCTTTCGGCGAGATTATTAAGAATATCGTGAATGTGCTCTATGTGGGCGTTGACAGCAATGGTATCCATTTCTCCACCAAGGATATGATGGCCCTGGGTATGGAGCCGGGGGGCAAGGTGATCATCAGCGGTGCAATGGGGATTACCGGTACCCCTAAGGCATCTACCTTTACCATCGGAATTATTCTCATTCTTGTCACCCTGTTTATCGTACTTAACCTGGTACATTCACGTGACGGACGTGCCATCATGGCTATCCGTGATAACAGGATTGCGGCAGAATCCATCGGCATCAATGTGACAAAGTATAAATTAAAGGCATTTGCCATTTCCGCAGGTCTGGCTGGTGTGGCAGGCGTGCTCTACGCGCATAACCTTTCCACCCTCACCGCACTTCCGAAGAACTTTGGCTACAACATGTCCATCATGATCCTGGTATTCGTGGTTCTGGGCGGTATCGGAAATATCCGCGGCTCCATGATCGCGGCGGTTGTGCTTACTTTGCTTCCGGAGCTGCTGCGCGGACTCAACGATTACCGTATGCTGCTCTATGCGATCGTACTGATTGTGATGATGCTTCTCAACTGGAGTCCCAAGGCAATCGAGCTGAGAGAGCGTTATTCCCTGAAGCGTATATTCGGCAGAGGGAAGAAAGAAAAGGAGGCATAAGAGATGGCATTGCTTGAAGTAAACCACTTAAATATTTCATTTGGCGGTCTGCATGCAGTGGACGAATTTCATGTCTCCATTGAAAAAGGACAGCTCTACGGACTCATCGGCCCGAACGGTGCAGGCAAGACCACAATCTTCAACCTGCTGACAGGCGTATACAAGCCGGATGAAGGAATCATCAAGCTGGACGGTGTGGACATTACCGGTAAGAAAAATATCGATATCAACAAGGCGGGAATCGCCAGAACCTTTCAGAATATCCGTCTGTTCTCAGCTATGAGCGTGCTGGACAATGTAAAAGCCGGACTTCATAACCGGAACAACTACGGCACAATGACCGGAATCCTCCGTCTGCCAAAATACTTTAAAGTAGAAAAACAGATGGACGAAGAGGCGATGCGTCTTCTGAAGGTGTTTGATCTGGATAAAGAAGCAGATTATCTGGCTTCAAACCTTCCCTACGGTAAACAGAGAAAGCTGGAGATTGCCAGAGCACTTGCTACCAATCCCAAGCTTTTGCTGCTGGATGAGCCGGCCGCAGGCATGAACCCCAACGAGACGGAGGAGCTGATGAACACCATCCGTTTTGTCCGGGATGAATTTGATATGACGATCCTTCTGATCGAACATGATATGAAACTGGTATCCGGCATCTGTGAAGAGCTCACAGTGCTGAACTTCGGACGTGTGCTGGCACAGGGGGAAACCTCAGAGGTGCTGCATGATCCGCAGGTAATCAAGGCATATCTGGGTGAATAGGAGGAGAGATCAATGGCATTACTGGAAGTAAAGGATATACAGGTCTATTATGGAATGATACAGGCGCTTAAAGGCGTTTCCTTTGAGGTAAATGAAGGCGAGGTCATTGCGCTCATCGGAGCCAACGGCGCGGGCAAGACCACGACCCTGCACACCGTCACCGGACTTCTGCGCTCCAAGAGCGGACAGATTATGTTCGATGGTCAGGATATCACCAAGATACCTCCGCATAAGATTGTGACCATGGGTATGGCACATGTGCCGGAGGGACGCCGCGTGTTCTCAAACATGACTGTGCTCCAGAATCTGAAGATGGGCGCTTTTACCAGAACAGATAAGGATGAGATTGAGGATACGATTCAAAAAGTGTACAAACGTTTTCCGCGTCTGGAGGAACGGCAGGGACAGACAGCAGGAACCTTAAGCGGCGGCGAGCAGCAGATGCTTGCCATGGGCCGGGCGCTTATGAGTAAGCCCAGGATCATCCTGATGGATGAGCCGTCCATGGGTCTGTCGCCCATTTTTGTAAATGAGATTTTTGATATTATCAAGGAGGTCAGCGAGAGCGGCACCACTGTACTTCTGGTGGAGCAGAACGCCAAGAAAGCGCTGTCCATCGCGGACAGGGCGTATGTACTGGAGACAGGTAAAATTATTCTTGACGGCGATGCGGACGATCTCCTGAATGATGAATCTGTACAGAAGGCATATCTGGGAGAATAGGAGGGAGATTATGGATAACTTTGTAATCACCATTGCAAGGCAGTACGGCAGCGGCGGGCGTACCGTGGGCGAGATGCTGTCAAAGAAATTAGGGATTTCTTACTATGACAAAGATATCATCCGCATGGCATCCGAGGACAGCGGTATCCACGAGCGTCTTTTTGGCCGTGTGGACGAATACAGCAGCGCTAAGCCGCCGTTATTCAGCAAGACCAGCATCTATAAGGGAGAGTTGATCCCGCCCCAGAGCAAGGAGTTTACCTCGGATGAAAACCTCTTTAATTATACGGCAAAGGTCATCCGCCATCTGGCTGAGACAGAGTCCTGCGTGATCATCGGACGCTGCTCCAATTACATTCTCAAGGATTACCCGAACGTACTCAGTGTGTTTATCCACGCGTCCCAGGAATACCGGATGCAGGAGGCCTCCAAGAAGCTGAGCAAGTCTCAGAGGGAGATTGAGAAGTTTCTTCAAAAGGATGACAAGCGTAAGTTTGAATATTACCGCCGTTTCACAGGCGGAGAGTGGACAGATGCCACGAATTATGATTTATGCCTGGACAGCTCTAAGCTTGGGTATGACCGCTGCATCGAGGAGATTGAACACCGTCTCAATACCATGCGGCAGATCAATGCTGAGAAATAAAAACAGGACGTGCGGCCCGCGGCGGATACACCGAAGTATATGATAGCCCGCGGCAAGTGTGATAAAGCCAGATCAAATTGGAAAGGAGCACCTTTAGTCCCTATACAGGGGGATTGCAGGTGCTTCTTTCTTGTGTCTCTCCGTCATATATTATGGAGAGGAAACACTCAGGCGGATGATATGAAAAAAGTAAAACTTTTGATTGCAGCGATCATGATTGCCATAATTTCGGCAGCCGCGCTTCTGGCGGCTTGCCTTAGTAAAAGCGAAGCAAGGCTCACAGCGGCCCGGGTAATTGCCGGAAAAGGGATGATGAAGCTCGTGGAAAGCTCTATGGAGGAGCGGCCCAAGGTAGCCCTCACCTTTGACGACGGCCCGAGCCGTAAATATACGCCCGAGCTTCTGGACGGCCTGAAAGAGAAAGGAATACACGCCACCTTCTTTCTCATGGGCAAAAATATCGAGGGCAACGAGGAGCTGGTGAAGCGCATCCAGGAGGAGGGGCATCTGATCGGGAACCACACATACAATCATGTGCAGCTTAACAAAATTTCCGCAGCCCTTGCAAAAGAAGAAATTGAAAAGACCAGCAATGAGATTTATAAGATTACCGGAGAGTATCCTACTTACTTAAGACCGCCTTTCGGCGCGTGGCGCAAGGATTTGGAGCTGTCTGTAACCATGTTTCCCGTGATGTGGGATGTGGATACCCTGGACTGGGAGAGTAAAAATGTAACCTCCGTCCTGCATATCGTGGAAAATAATGTGGAGGACGGTTCCATCATACTTATGCACGACGGATATAAGACCTCTGTGGAGGCCGCGCTGAAGGTGGTGGATATGCTCACGGAGGAGGGGTATGATTTCGTGACGGTAGATAAGCTGATGGTGCCATGAAAAGTTAGAGAACTATTGAAAATCCCGGCATTACAGAGTATAATAGGGACAAACGTATGTTCAAGCAGCGCTATGCCATACTTGCTGCGAGATGCACGTCATGCCTGGCATGACATTATATATGATAAAATTTCACATGGGAGTGTACCATTATGGATTTATTTGAATATGCAAAATCAAAAACCCTGGACCGGGAGTCGCCGCTGGCGTCCAGACTGCGCCCGGCCACGCTTGAGGAGGTGGTGGGCCAGCAGCACATCGTGGGTAAGGATAAGCTGCTCTACCGGGCAATTAAGGCGGATAAGCTTACCTCCGTCATTTTCTACGGACCGCCCGGCACAGGCAAGACCACACTGGCGAAGGTGATTGCCAACACCACCAGCGCTAATTTCACACAGATTAACGCGACAGTCGCGGGCAAGAAAGACATGGAGGCAGTCGTCAAGCAGGCTCAGAATGATTTGGGTATGTATGGCAAGAAGACAATCCTTTTCATCGATGAGATTCACCGCTTTAATAAAGGGCAGCAAGACTATCTGCTCCCCTTTGTGGAGGACGGCACTATCATACTGATAGGCGCGACTACCGAGAACCCATATTTCGAGGTGAACGGCGCTCTTCTGTCCCGGTCTATTATCTTTGAACTTAGATCTCTTGAGATTGGAGAGGTTAAGGAACTGATTCTCCGTGCGCTCAATGACTGTGAGAAAGGCATGGGCAATTATAACGCAGTCATAGACGACGAAGCGCTGGAGTTCCTGGCCGATATGGCGGGCGGGGATGCGAGAAATGCCCTCAACGCTGTGGAGCTTGGCATCCTCACCACGCCCCGGAGCGAGGATGGTAAAATCCATCTGACCCTCGAGGTCGCTTCTGAATGTATCCAGAAGCGCGTGGTCCGCTATGACAAAAACGGGGACAACCATTATGACATTATTTCAGCTTTTATCAAAAGTATGCGCGGCTCCGACCCGGACGCGGCTGTATATTATCTGGCAAAAATGCTTTATGCAGGGGAAGATGTGAAGTTTATAGCCAGGCGTATTATGATACTCGCCTCAGAGGATATCGGAAATGCGGACCCCCAGGCAATCTGTGTGGCAGCCGCGGCCGCTCAGGCAGTGGAGCGCGTGGGCATGCCGGAGTCCCAGATCATCCTTTCCCAGGCAGTGACTTATATGGCCTGTGCGCCCAAGAGTAATTCCGCGGTAATGGCGATCGACGCGGCCATGAACAGCGTGAAGCGGACGAAAACCACGGTTCCGCCCCATCTCCAGGATGCACATTATGGCGGACATGAGAAGCTGGGTCACGGAATCGGTTATCAGTACGCCCATAATTATCCCAACCACTACGTACAGCAGCAGTATCTTCCTTCTGAGATTATTAATGAGAGGTTTTACGAGCTCAGTGACATGGGATATGAAAAGATGCTGAAAGAGCATATGAAACATATCAAAGAGAATAAAGAATAATGCGGTATTTCATAAAATCCCCGGGACTAAGGTCATAAGACTATAGTTCAGGGGATTTTTCGGAATAAACTTACCATATAAGCATTTAATTTAGAATCATCCAAAAAGCGTGATAGCTCGCGGTCGCAGTTTTCAGTAATTGGATTACATAATTATAGTTACCAATTAGGCAATAAATAACGCAATCGAAACAAGAATACTAGACGGAATAAACAAGAATCCCCTAATATAATAAAAAATAAGGAGAAAATTTCGATGGAGATGGAGCAAAAAGAATGCGGAACAGTTTGCAAAGAATTTTGATTCAACGATTATTAGCATACGAGAAAGGCAGGGAATAAGTTGATTAAAGTAGCATTGTGTGATGATATGATTGACCATAATAAAAAAATGAAGAGTTATATCGAAAAATATGGAAATCAAAATCACGTAGAAGTCAAAATCACTTCGTATGGAAGTGGCAGTCAGTTATTATTGAATTTTCAAAAACGGAAATTTGATGTTATATTTTTAGATGTATCTATGCCTGAAATGGATGGATTTGAAACAGCGGAGGAGATTCGGAAGAGTGATCCGGATGTTTCAATCGTTTTTTGTACTTCTTATTATACAATCACTAATGCAGGGAAAGGTTTTGAAGTTGCAGCAGAAGACTTTTTATCAAAACCTTTGCTGTATAGAAAAGTTGAAAATATCCTAAACAAAATATACAAAAAGAAATTGTTAAATGCAGAGGAAAAGTTATTTTTGAAATGTCACGATGGATTGATTACGCTACAGCTTTCTGATATAGTCTATATACAAACAGAAAATAAGCTGTTGATTTTACATACAATTCATGGAGATGTGCAAAGTAGCCAAAGAATGAGTGAACTAGAGAAACGGTTAAGCAAAAAGCAATTTTATCGCTGTCATAATAGTTATATGGTCAATTTTGATTATGTTGAAGGGGTTAAGCAAGATAGTGTGTTAATCAAAAATAAAGATCAGAAGTTAAAGACTATTCCGGTAAGTAAATATAAGAAGGAAGAGTTCATGAGAGCATTAGCTATATATGTGGGGAAATGGGAAAAATGAAAATCTATGTCAAAAATATGTTGATTTATACAAAGAATATTGTTGTATGGAAAAAAAGGAATTATAGTTTTCATATACTAAATGGAAAGGAGGAAAAACATGGTGAATAATGAAGCAACAGAAGAGTTCTTGAAAGAACTTGATTTAACAGAAGAAGAAATTGAAAGCTATTCCGGATGTTCTGAAAGAACACAGAGATGCTTAACCGATTGTCCATGGCCATTTCCAGGGGCATACATTAATGAAGCTAGTTAAAACAAAGAACCGTGTAGCCTATCCTGATACGATAGCCTGTGCGGTTTCTTTTTTGGAGGAAAAAGAATGTATACAATCACTTTAGAAGTAAACCAAATATGCAATTTACGTTGTACATATTGTTATCTTGGAAAGAAGACAAACCAAAAGATGTCAGAACAGACAGCATACAAAGGGTTGGAAATTGCTTTTTTAAATGTAGAAAAGCATAGAGATCGAAGATTATGGGTAGATTTTGTAGGTGGAGAGGCACTCTTGAGTTTTTCATTTATAAAGCAGTTGGTGGAATATATAGAGGAGCAGGCTTTAAAGAGGGACATTTTAGTGACATATTCTATTACGACAAATGGAACTATTCTAAATGATGAGGTTTTAGCATGGTTGATTAGATATAAAATTCATTTAAAGGTAAGTATTGATGGGGATGAGGAAACCCATAATAGAAACAGGAAGTGGATTGATGGCGGTGGAAGTTATGCGAATATTATTGAAAACTGTACGTATTTCAAAGAATATGAGAAGAACACAAAGCAATATATCCAGGCAGCACATGTCGTTACACAGAATAATTATGGGAAAACATTTCAGTCTGTTTGTCATTTAGTTGAAAACTTAAATTTTAGAGTAGTGGATTCTTCTATTGACGTTATGCATAGATGGACAACCAATCAATTGGATGGTTTGGCAGATGAATGGGAGAAAGTATTATGTTATTATATAAAAAGGCAAAAAGAAGGAAAAGCATTTCTTTGGGGACCGGTTTTAGATTTGAAGAAATACGGGGAAAATAATGGAAAGTCAGGATTTTGTGGCGTGGGGCTTATTCAAATATATGTAAAGGTGGATGGAAGAATCTTTGGTTGTGCAGCAAACTTAGAAGCTAGTGGGGGCATTGGAGATGTTGATAATGGATTATCTATGGAACGTATCAAAAGGTTGAGAAGAATGGGTAGAGAAGGTAATATGTGTTCAAAATGCAGTTTTAATATGGAGTGCCAAAGCAAAAATTGTATTATGAATAGTTTGGCATATAGTGGGACAATGGGTGGACATAATCCTGATATGTGCTATTTTGAACAGAAAAGGAGAAGTCTTTGGGAGGTGCACGCTAAAGAATTATAAATTTTTGAAAATAAAACTTGAAATGTTGGTAAAAATACGCTATTTTTAATGTAAATACTAATTCATAAAGTAAATTGCGGTGTGTGTTTTATTTTATTGGTGTGGTGGTGGAAATGAATATAATTAGGCGAAAGAGAAAGGAATTAGGTATTTCTCAGAAGGAGTTAAGTGAAAAACTAGGTACAAGTCAACAGACAATTAGCAGAATCGAAAAGGCTGATATTGAAAATATTCCCTGTAATTTACTGGTGAAACTGGCAAATATATTTAACACTCCCATAGATATTTTAGTACATGGAGAAAATAGTGATTTGTGTAGAAGTCAAATTGAAGAATTATGGGATGTTTTTCAGAGGTTAGATGAGATAAATAAAGCTACTTTATTGTTGATGGGAAGAAGACTAAATGAGGCACAGTTGGAAAATATGCTGAAGAAGCAGTTAGGTGATATAAGTGATAAAAATAGCCATATGTGATGATGAAAAATATTTTGTAGATACAGTTGAAAAAATGCTGAAAATTTATGCGGAGAAGAACGGTAAGGATCTTGTAATAAAAAAATATACAAAGCCATTGCAGCTAATGGAATCTTTAAAAGAAGAATTTCAAATTTTCTTTTTGGATATAGAGATGCCTGCGATGGATGGCATGGAACTGGTAGATGTAATCCGCAGACATGATGAAAAATCGATTATCCTTTTTGTGTCATCCCATAATGAATTTTTGGGAGAAGGATATAGATATGATGTTCTGAATTTTATCACAAAACCGATTACACAGGTACAGATTAATTGTGAAATGAACAGGGCGTTAAGAAAACTGGAATCATACGAACAAAAATACATAGCAGTAAAAAATGAAAAAGGATACCTTAAACTATTTCTTTCGGATATAGAATACATTGAAACGGTAAAACGAAAAGTTTTATTTCATTTACGAAACGGCAATCAGGAAGATGGGTATTTTAAAATGAGAGATTTGGAAGAACGTTTGGAAAAATACTATTTTGTACGTTGTCATAATGGTATCATTGTAAATATTGACTGCATTGAATCATTACATAATCTTACCGTCACGCTCTATTCCGGAGATAAGATTTATATTACACGATCCAGAAAGCAAAACCTAATGAAAAAAATGGCAGAACGGGGAGGAAGTGTGTAGTGTGTATGGGCAGACTATTATAAAGAATCTTTTTTCAATAGTTAATATTTTGTTGATTACATATTTGTTAATTGATAGAAAAAGCAGTCAAAGTTGTAGAAAGAAAAATTGGTATTCCTATGTTTTGTGTATTGGAAGTATTTTTTTGTGCGAGTAATGGTAAATGGAGTATCCATACATATCGCTTATAATTATATTACCATTGTGATTACTGCTATGTTTATTGGGCACTTTTTATTTCAGCGTAATATGAAGTATTGTATCTTGATAGGCAGTATTTACTTATCGATTTCGTTATTAGGTCAATTACTAAGCTGCATTTTCATGTATCCATATAGTGGAAATACAATATTAGCTGAATTGCCTGAAATCTACCAAGTGGGTATGATGATAGTTGCAGAAGGTGTTATTGTTGCTGGAAGTTTGGCATTAAAGAGAATTATAGAAAGAATTCCACCGTTCCTATCAAGCATTAATGTGATTACAATTCTTATCCCGCTATTTCTTAATATTATAGTTATGGCAGTGTGTGCCGATAACCTATATAACGATAAAAATATAATTATTGGGAATATATGGTCAGTTATCACGATATTAATAGTTCCTATCGTTATGTTTTTAGGAACTGTCTGTAATATAGTTATTTTGGAGAACTACTTAAATGTAAAAAAAATCGAGAATGAAAAGAAACTTCAAATAAGCGAGATGAGTTTGCAATATGATTATTATATGAAGCAATCAAAGGATATGGAAAATATTCGTAGGCTTTCCCATGATATAAAAAACCATTTGGAGGCCTTGAAGGGAAATGTAGAGCCAGAACAAAAAATAGAGTACATTAATGGTATTGAGCGTAAACTAAATAAATATCAAAGCTACTATAAATCCGGGAATACATTTATTGACAATCTGCTTCATACGAAAAGATTAGAGGCTATCGAAAAGAAAATTGAATTTAAGGTATTTGCTGATTTTGCAGAGTTTAAGCAGGTAAGGGATGAGGATTTGTGCACTATTATTTCTAATGTAATAGATAATGCATTAAGGGAATGCCGGTTAATGAAGGAAGAAAATCCTACGGTAGAGTGTTTGGTACAGTTAAAGGCCAAAAAAGTAAAAGGGTTTTTGTCAATTTTATGTGAAAACAGCCTAAGAGAATCGCAAGTCCATTATCTACGAGAAAATACAACAATGGAAACATCAAAAGAAGATAAGAAAAATCACGGTTTTGGTGTTAAAAATATTAAAAGTGTAGTAAAGGATTACGGGGGAGAAGTATCATTTAATGTTTTAGATGATATGTTTTCTGTCTCTGTGATTATTCCGATAGAAATATAGTGGGAAAGATGGTGCTTATGGAAAATAAGTGCCATTTTTTACGGTCCAGGCAAGGCATAAAAAATGCAAACTAAACAAATTATATGTTTTTTCTTGAAGTAGGATGTAAAATAATGAAAAAAGGAGAGGAGGCATGAGTATGCGAAAAAAAATGAAACTATTTATTGCTATGGTATCAGTGGGGGCTTTATTGGGAACTATGCCAGTTATGGCAGCAGAACAGCCAGAACTTCCAACGAAAGTGCAGGATATTGCAAATGGTTCTGATGACCTTTACGGGGAAGGGGTTCCGATTGAGCATGGTGCAAATCCAGATGAAAGATTTTCGTCCGGTGGAGTAGATCACACACATCAGTATATAGTCGCAAATGCACTTAAAGTTCTGAGTAATGATCAGGGCAATAGTACATTTAACGGCGAATTGAATTCATCTATTCTTATGGAAGCAACCGATTGGCCGGATAAACTCGGAAATGAAACGGACGTAGGAACTTTTGCCGGACATTTTTACGATCCTGATTCTGGAAAAAACTGGATAGGACAAACATCCCCCACAGCTAGGACAAGAGCAGAGTCATATTTTCAGGCAGCTTTAAATGCGTATCGTGCAGGGGACGTACAATTGGCTATGTCAAATTTAGGAAAGGGCACACATTATGTGTCCGATTTAAATGAACCACACCATGCATCGAACTTGACGGCAGTAAACAGCAATCATTCCGCTTTTGAAAAATATGTTGATAAAAATCGTAAATCTTACACAATAACAGGGAATTCGTTTAGCTCTTCCGTATATACAACCGCATTAAGTGCATCAACAGGAGCTTTGATGTATTCAGCAGCAAAGCATGCGAAAGGCCTTGCGGCGAATGCTCAAAATGCCAGTACTTATGATAGTGCAGGCAGACAATCTGTTCAGCACGCCATACAGACAGTAACCCAATATATGTATAAATTTGGAAAAGAAGTCGGAATTTATTAATAAGATTTTTTCAGGTCTTGGTATTAAGAATATCAAGACCTGTTTTTGTTCCATTTAGACACTAAAATACGCAAAATAATCAAAGTATATGGCGAAATAGGAGGATTTGATTTAAATTATTTTTAGTATATTCAAAAAAGGAGTAGACAGATATGTATAATTTCACGTTATATATGACAACAGATTGTAATTTTAAATGCCAGTATTGTTATGAGGACTACCAGAATCATTATCAGTTGAATGAAAAAACACTTGTGGATTCTTTGGAGTTTATGATGAATTATGGGGATAGAGGGAAAGTCTTGATTGATTTTTTAGGCGGTGAGCCTTTGCTGAAGAAAGATTTAATTTACCAGGCATTATCCTATATCAAAGATAATTATCCGGAAAGAGAAGTAAAGTATTATATTACTACCAACTGTTCCCTGATGGATGATTGTTTCATTGCATTTATGAAAGAGAATCATTTTACAGTACGCCTTAGTTTTGATGGGAATAAGGAAACCCATGATTTGAACAGAGTTGCAAAAGATGGAGTTTCTTGCTATGACAAAATTTTTGAGAATATCATGAAGGTAAAAGATAGTGGATTGAATTTTTCTGTAAGAATGACGGTCACAGAAAATACCATTCAGCATATGTTAGACAACATCTGTTACCTGCATGAGCATAGTCTGAATAACATTTGTATGATCATGGATGTATATTTAAAGATATCTGATGAGCTGAAGGTGGAATTTGAAAATCAGGTGGGACAAATTTTGCAATATTATTTGGATGAGACAGCAGCGGGCAGGTTTTTTACCATAGATCAATTTGATGGAAAAATGTTTAATATGTTGTGTGACTTTGGAAACTGCTTTGGCATGTGTGATGCTGGAATTGGAAATTTTAAGATTTTTCCGAACGGTCAGATATACCCATGCGGATTTCTTACAAGTAATGAAAAATATTGTATAGGTAATATCAAGGAAGGCGTTGATATAAGAAAGGCAAAATTAATAGCAATGTGTAACTTCGATAAAGCTGATCCGAAGTGCAAGGGATGCACAATCCGAGATTTTTGTCATGGTATGAAATGCGGATATATGAATTTTATCAATACAGGAAAGATTAATGTACCATCGGATGCAGAGTGTATTTTTGAACATATCTTTTATAAGGCAATGGTGCAGATCCTTGAATATTATCTGCAGCAACCGATTGAAATAGTTAGGGAAAAATTAGGGGGGTATATAGACTATATCCAGGAGGAAGGTTTAAAATTCAGTAAGTTTGGGGAGAAGGTTGCCAAGAGGTTAAGTGATGAGAAGTAAAGAAAGCCGCCCATATCTTGGGTTTTTAAAAGAGTATGCTTTTAAGAAAAAGCTACTATCTTCCTACATTTTAACAATAGCGATGATTGTGTTAACAGCGGGCGTTTCTTTGGTACGTCCAAAACTGCAGGGAAAAGTGATAGATGATTTGGGAAATCCGCATAGTACAAGTTTATCTGCGTTTATGCTTCTTCTGGCGGTGTTCTTGGGAATGTTGCTGCTGAATTATCTTATGAATTATATACAGCGTTATATCGTGGCTGTCATATCGGAAGAGATAGCAGCAGATATGCGACAAAAGGTAGAAGATAAATTATCAACAGTAAGCGTGAATTTTTTTGAGAAGATAAAGCTAAGTGATATTTTGCTAAAAGTAGATAAAGATGTTTCAGCAGTGAAACAATGTGGAATCACAAGTATTATTACACTGTTTTCCAATATTGTTATCCTGATGGTTGTTCCTCCATATATGTTTTCTATCCATAAGGGAATTGCCGTATCTAATATTGTCTTACTTGTCAGTGTTCCTTTTGTTAGTAGAATCCTGGGGAAATTGATACAGGAAACTAGTGGTCAAGTGTTGGAAGGATATAATAGTATCACCAATGTTCTGACAAACACCTATGATAATTGGTTTATTACAAGACTTTTTCAATGTAGGCAATATGTGCATGATATGTACTTTGAGAAAAATCAAAAATATAAAAAAGAGACGAACCGCCAGAATTTGTTGTACATATTGAATACATCTACAATACTTGTGATTCAGTTTATAGGAACAGTCATAATTTGGGTGGCCGGTGCACAAGAAGTATTTAAAGGAAATATGACCATAGGTACCATTATGGCCTTGATGAATTACCAGACAATTATTATGAATCCTATTATTGGAATTGCACAGTTTGCTAACGAGTATCATACAGCCGTAGTTTCCTTAAAGGATATCAATGGTCTGCTTCAGTATCCGGATCAGAAACAAGGAGACGGAAAGAAAGTAACAATAGTTAACAATATTTCCTTAGAAAAGATGAGCTTTACTTATCCAGAATCAAATAAGAAGGTATTTGACCGGCTCAATTTAAATTTCGAAAAAGGCACTCTTTACGGAGTTCATGGAAAAAGTGGACAAGGTAAAAGCACTCTGTTCAAAATTATAACAGGCGTGTATCAACCGACAGAAGGAGACGTGGTTGTGAACGGAACAGATTTGCAGGAATTAGATATTAACAGTTATTGGGAAAATACAGGATATGTTATGCAGCGTACACAGTTCTTCAATGATACGGTAAGACGGAATATGGGATTACTACATATTGTTTCGGAGGAAGAAATGGATACAGTGGCAAAGTGCTTGGATTTGTATGATGAAATCCATACTTTAGAAATGGTATGGGATACCACGATAAAGGTAGAGCCATGCAATTTCTCAGAGGGACAAATGCGGCGTTTGGATATTATGAGGAATATTTTGAAAAATTCACAAATTCTGATTTTTGATGAAGCCACAGCAAATATTGATGAAAAACGAAGAGGACGTTTTTATCAATTATTACATGAGTTATCAGGGGATAAAATTATAATTTTTTCTACTCACAATCTGGAAGAGTTGCGAGAAGCAGATATTATTGTGGATTTGGAGAAACTACATATAAGAAAGGTGAGTGAAAAGTGAGAATAGGTGTTTTGGATTCCAATGGAACTTTTGATAATCCTTTTTTTCAGGATAAGAAAATTGTAAAAATAAACTGTAAGTGGAAAGACCAAGAATACAGTAAAGATACTTTTGGATTTACCCATGCGGAATATGTCTGTTCTTTTATTCTAAAGGAAAACCCAGAAGCTGAAATTGTCCTGGTGCCAATTGTAAGGAAAAACAAAAAGAGTACGGTGCTGGATATGATAGAAGGTATTGAATTACTGATAGAGGAACATGTAGACATAATTAATATGAGTATGGGAGATGAGTACAAATATTACAAAGAAATAGAGGAAGTGTGTAGAGCAGCTACAGAAAAGGGGATTTTGATTGTGGCAGCATACTCTAATCAGCAAGCAGAAGCAACCTATCCAGCTTCCTTTCCTTTTGTTGTGGGAGTAAAATGCCTGGGTATAGAGAATCCTTTACAGGTTCTAAAATATGATGGGACAGGAAAGAATGTGATTTTTACCTCTAAATTTTTTTCTCTTTATCATGTGGGCATCCCTAAATTTTATCAGGGCAATAGCTTTGGGTGTGCTGTAATAACAGGGTATCTAAGCAATTATGAGGAGGGATATGAACAGGCAATTTTACAGTTTGCTCATAGCACTTTAAATGGATATTATCCATATCAGACATTGAAGCAGAAACAGTGTTACTTTCTAACGAATCGTATGGAGGAAGCTTTAGAGCGGCGTTTCATACGGGAAGTTACGAGAACAGAGAGATGCGATACTTTTGATAGTGGAATGGAAAAATTGAGAAATATAAAAACAGCAGAGCAGTATCCGGTACTATTTATCGATCACAACAATTATCAGGAAATATGCGAGTATAAAGAGAGAATCAGGGTATATGCCATGGAACATCCGGAAACAGAAATTGTTTTGCGATATCCCTTATTTAACATAGTGGAAAGATTGAATTTGCAGAAGAAAACAAATAGAAATCTAAACCAATTTACAGTATAGGAGGTGGGAAAATGTATACATTGTCACTAGAAATAATAAATAAGTGCAATTTGAATTGTACTTACTGCTATTTGGGCGAGAAGAAAAATACATACATGAGTTTAGAAACGGCACAAAAGGCAATAGATATTGCTGTCCATGAAGCAAATAAGCAGTATGATCGTACACTTATGGGTTCTTGACAAACTTAGTTGATTTGATAATAGTATTCGTTCAACAGTATCTTTGCCCTTAATAATGCAAAGCTGTTCCGGCCATACATGATCCGTTTAGCCAGCTTGATCTTATTGACGCTGCCTTCTGCCAGACCATTATTATATTCATAACGGATCGCATTTTTAACTGCATCTTCGTCCGCTTTCAGCCCATTTATATAACTGTCCAGTTCCTCTATCCCCAGTTTGGTGACTTTGTCCATCCATGCTCCCAAGCCATCTTCGTTATGTGAAAATACGATGCTGTAGAACTCTTTTATCAACGCGTATATCTGTCCGAGTAC
>JNKJ01000043.1 GCA_000702025.1 Blautia schinkii DSM 10518 | reverse complement strand
TAGGTGTAAGGGTTCTGGCGCAGTATCAGCATCTGCTCATTGGTAAAGGGTTTTCTGCTCATGATATTCCTCCTATTGTTCTTGATCTAAGAATACCATAGGGACGGTGGATATGTCTAAAGAAAACAGGGCCGGGGCAGAACTCCGTGGGGCCAGTCCAAAAAACCGGGTACATCTGCAGAGGGTGTACATTATAAGGGGACGGGAATGCAGGGGGATGTTTAGATTTAAGGGTCAGACGAGAAGGTCTGTCTAAAGAGAGGGGCCCCCCACTTTTCAATGTGTCCACACTTATGGGTACATTATATCTGCCGCACCTGTTTCACCACCGCTCCCGCCCCCCAAATCCCTCCGCCTCCCCGTTCGATAACCTTCCGGGGTCCCCATTAGTAACCAACAAAAAAATCTTGGCCTAATAAAGAATTTTTGATAAGTTGAATGAAGTAAAAAAATACAAAAAATGTAGCGAATTATGTCGAATAATGTAAAAAATATACAAAGAAATTAAGGCGAAAATTTATTGTTCTTTTAAAACGTATGCAATAACTATAAAAAAAAGAAAGTTTGGGCAAAATAATTGTAAAAAATGTTCACTAATGAATGGAAGTATGATATAATAGTGAAATCATAACATACAAGAGGTGATTGCATGATTAAGAAAGAAATGATTGCCATGCTTTTAGCTGGCGGCCAGGGCAGCAGACTAGGAGTACTGACCGAAAAAGTTGCAAAACCAGCAGTCGCTTTCGGCGGAAAATATCGAATTATTGACTTCCCCTTAAGTAATTGCATCAATTCGGGTATCGATACAGTTGGTGTTTTGACTCAGTATCAGCCATTACGTCTGAACACACATATCGGCATTGGTATTCCGTGGGATTTGGACAGAAATGAGGGAGGTGTCACCGTATTACCTCCATATGAGAAGAGCACCAACAGTGAATGGTACACAGGAACTGCGAATGCTATTTTCCAGAACCTGGATTACATGGAACAGTATAATCCAGACTACGTATTGATTCTGTCCGGTGACCACATCTACAAGATGGACTACGAAGTAATGCTAGATTTCCACAAAGCAAACAAAGCAGATATCACCATCGCATGTATGCCGGTTCCCATCGAAGAGGCCAGCCGTTTTGGTATAATGGTCACAGATGAGACGAGCCGAATTACAGAATTTGAGGAAAAACCGGAGAAGCCCAGCAGCAATCTTGCTTCCATGGGTATTTATATCTTCAGCTGGCCTGTACTTAAGGAGGCATTGATCGCCCTTAAGGACCAGAACGGCTGCGACTTCGGTAAACATATCCTTCCGTACTGCAAGGATAAGGAGCAGCGTCTCTTTGCCTATGAGTATAACGGCTATTGGAAGGATGTAGGAACACTTGGCTCCTATTGGGAAGCCAATATGGAACTGATTGATATTATTCCGGAATTCAATCTCTATGAGGAATTTTGGAGAATCTATACAAAGGGCGACATCATCCCGCCACAGTACATTTCATCAGATGCAGTGGTGGACAGATGTCTGATTGGCGAGGGTGCGGAGATATACGGAGAAGTACATAACTCCGTGATCGGTCCCAATGTCATTATCGGAAAAGGAAGTGTTGTGCGCGATTCCATTATCATGCGTAATTCCACCATCGGTGAGAATGTTGTGATGGATAAATCAATCATCGCAGAGGATGTTACCATCGGCAGCCATGTTGTTTTAGGATGCGGCGAGGAAGCTCCGAATGTGGTGAAACCGGCTGTTTATGCTTTTGGTATTGCGACTGTCGGCGAGCGGAGCGTGATTCCGGATAATGTGAAGATTGGTAAGAACACAGCCATTTCCGGCATTACCACGCCTCAAGACTATCCTGACGGTATACTGGCGAGCGGACAAGTAATTGCAGCAAAGGACGGTGACAAAGCATGAGAGCAATAGGTATTATTTTGGCTGGCGGCAACAACAACCGCATGAGAGAATTATCGAATAAGAGAGCAATCGCAGCAATGCCCATCGGCGGAAGCTACAGAAGCATCGATTTCGCCTTAAGTAATATGGCGAATTCACACATCCAGAAGGTTGCTGTACTGACACAGTATAATGCACGTTCCTTAAACGAGCATTTAAGCTCCTCAAAATGGTGGGATTTCGGCAGAAAGCAGGGCGGTCTTTACGTATTTACCCCGACGATCACTAAGGAGAACAGCCTTTGGTATCAGGGGACCGCAGATGCGATCTATCAGAACCTGACATTTTTGAAGAACAGCCATGAACCATATGTCGTTATTGCATCCGGTGACGGTATCTACAAACTGGATTACAATAAGGTGCTGGAATACCATATTGCAAAACGGGCTGATGTGACAGTTGTGTGTACTACCTGCCGTGACCAGAGCGAAGTTGAGCGCTTTGGCGTTCTGCGTATGAACGAGGACTGCAGGATTGAAGAATTTGAAGAGAAACCAATGATTTCTTCTTATAATACTGTTTCTACGGGTATCTATGTGATCCGCAGAAGACAGCTCATTGAACTGATTGAGAAGGCAGCTCAGGAGGGAAGAAACGACTTTGTTAAGGATATTCTGATCCGTTACAAGAACCTTAAGAGAATCTACGGTTATAAGATCGATAATTACTGGAGCAATATCTCCACAGCGGAGGCTTACTATAGAACAAATATGGCTTTCCTGCAGCCGGAGATCAGGAATTATTTCTTTAAACAGGAGCCGGCCATCAAGACTAAGATTGACGATCTTCCGCCGGCGAAATACAATCCGGGAGCTGTGGTGAAGAACAGTCTCATATCCAGTGGATGTATTATCAACGGAACAGTGGAGAATTCCGTACTCTTTAAGGATGTTTTTGTAGGTAATAACTGTGTCATTAAAAACTCAGTGATTCTCAATGATGTTTATCTGGGGGATAATACACATATTGAGAACTGTATCGTTGAGAGCCGGGATACGATCCGGGCGAATTCTTACTACTGCGGCGAAGGAGAAGTTAAGATCGTTGTGGAGAAAAATGAGCGTTACGTATTATAAGACTGTTCAGTGCAGGTAACGTAAGAGGACAGTAAGCCGCGGACGGAATATCGACTAAATTTCGACGGAATACGTAGGCGAAATGAAAGGGGCAAGCGAAAATGAATATAACAGATGTACGCGTGAGGAAGGTTGCGAAGGAAGGCAAAATGAAAGCAGTTGTCTCCATTACCATTGATGATGAATTCGTAGTACACGATATTAAAGTGATCGAGGGCGAAAAAGGCTTGTTTATCGCAATGCCGAGCCGCAAGGCCACAGACGGGGAATACCGTGATATCGCACATCCGATCAACTCCGCTACACGGGATAGGATTCAGACCATCATCCTGGACAAATATCAGGAGGTTATGGCTGCGGAACCAGAAGAGGTTCCGGCAGCCGAATAAACTTGGCAATCATTTTTAATCATGCAAGGGGATAGAGAGTAATCATACATAAAGAAGAGCCGCACGACAGCCGGGATTTGGCTGTTATGCGGCTCTTCTTTTTTCAGCTCTTCTTAACGGTGACTGTGCATTTCAAACGTATTTTAGTGGAACCGTCATGATAGTAGCCATAGATATTTACCTTGCCTGGTTTTTTCGCAGTGACCAAACCGTTTGCAGATACAGTGGCGATACTGGTCTTTGCGGATTTCCAGGTAATGTTCTTGACCATCAGTGCATTGAGACCAAGAATATTAAGCTGATATTTTGATCCTGTTTTCAGGGTCATCTTCGTTTTATTAAGGCGGGTGGAGCCGCTGGAGGTTACAAGGCTGCTGTACAGTCTGCTAATGTAGCCGTTGACGATTTTGCCGCTCTCGCCGTCGAAATAGGAGATTTCATACCAGGATGGTGACTGTGCGATTGCCATTACCTGAGAGCCATTATTAAGGGTATTGATGACAGAAGAGTTCAGGCTGGGGCTTCTATGTACATTTAACTGCTTGGTGTTGGTTTTGACTACCGCATTTTTGTAATAAATTATGGTGAAGTCCTCATCGGAAACTGCAGGTGTGCCGGAACCCTTTTGTATCAGCTTGGCCCATTCGGTGGAAATGAAGCCTTGTGTCCAGGTATGACCGTCTTTGAATTTGATGCGTATCCAGGTATCAGATTTGGAAAGTGCATCTACGATAGTACCGTGGGGGAGCATTGCGATTACTTTGTACTGTAAGCCCGCAACACTGTGTACATTTACGCCGTTCTCTGCGGTGATCAGAGCTTCTGTATTGCTGAGTTCAGTATAATCCGGGCCAAGAACGTCGGTAAGTGTTTCGGTAAGTACCTGACCATCTGCTGTTGTTCCGCATACCCATGCGGAAGAATACCCATGGAAATAAATCTGGGTCCATGTACCCTCGTCAGCGGTGCTGATGATTTCTGCTGTTTCTCCGTAGGCGAGATAGCCGATACGAGTGCTCTCATCTGTGGAGCGTGTTCTGTGTACAAATACTCCTCCGGGAGTGACAACTCTGATATGTGCGGATACTGCGCGTGATGTACCGTCGCTTATGGACAGGACCTCGAAAGTACCCACATCTGCTGTTTCTTCTGTTTTTGCCTGCTGTGATGGAGCTGCCTGTGAGGTTACAGGAATCCCTGTGACCATAACTGCGGCTGCGAGAACAGCGGCGAAGGTTTTCTTTAAACTTTTGATTTTCATTTTTTCCTCCTTGTTGATATGCACATCACTGTGTGTAACTATCACGTTCTTGTATAATTCTTTACAAAATTAGTATAACATGCCTATATAACCATATATTAACTAATTTGTTACAAAATTCATAAATTCCGTAGATGCGCGAAAAATGGCGCCTGTGCGTGAATGAAACAGGCTAAATATTACATACTTGTTACAAAATTAGAATAAAAGTGTTGCTTTTTCTTGAAAATGTGTTATACTTGTACCTACAGAAAAAAGGTATGAGGTGTTTATATGAAGAATAGAAGAGTTTTTTCATTACTGCTCGCAGGATTTCTGACTGTTTCTCTGGGTACAACTGCTTTTGCATCAGGAACAGATGCAGCGATTGCGGACGTACAGGCCCAGAAACAGGAGGCGGAAGCCGGACTTGCACAGGCTCAGGCCAATATCAACAGTCTTGAGAGTAAGAAGCAGGAGTTGGAAAACTATTTATCAGAGCTTAATGCTGAATATGAGGAACTTACCAACAGTGTAGCCCAGCTTGGAATCGAGGCGGCGCAGAAAGAAGAAGAGCTTAAGGCTGTCAAGGCGGATTTAAAGAAAGCACGTAAGGCTGCCGATAAGCAGTATGAAGCTATGAAGGTCCGTATCGCTTATATGTATGAGAAAGGCGGAAGCACGGCTTTAGAGATGCTGCTTTCCTCAGCTAGCTTTGCCGAGTTTCTTAACAGAGCTGAGAATGTGGCGCAGATTTCCGAGTATGACAGAAAAATGCTTAAGAAGTACGAGGACCTCAGGGCATCCATCCGTGATCAGGAGAAGCAGGTAGAGGACGAAGCGGCAGAAATCAATACACTAATGAGTGAGCGTTCTGCGAAGCAGCAGGAGGTGCAGGCATTGGCAGCCAGCACGAATGAGAGTATCCACTCCTACATATATGAGATCAGCGCAAGCCAGGAAGAGGCAAGTGCTTTGATGTCTGAGATTAATCAGGCTGACAACAGTATTGCAAGTCTGATGCAGCAGGCAGAGGCAGAGAGGGCCGCACAGGAGGCCGCAGAGGCGGAAGCAGCCGCTTCGGAGGAAAACCAGGGCGGTGAAGAGGATTATGATTATAACCCGGATGAAGATACTGCGGATTCCTCCAGCAGTTCCACAAGCAGCGATGTTGTTGTGGAAGAGGAAGATGAGGAAGAGGCCGGTAGTGATGGGGAATACGGCAATGGTGAGGATGGCGGAAATGACGCCGGATCATCTGAGGACTCCGGTTCTTCTAACTCAGGAGAAGGGACTTATCTCGGTAATTTTACCCTTACGGCTTATTGTAACTGTGCGCAGTGCTGCGGAACCGCAGGTAATCTTACAGCCAGCGGAACAGTTCCGGCAGCAGGGCGTACCGTCGCTATGGCGGGGGTACCGTTCGGAACACAGCTCCTGATTAACGGAAATGTGTATACGGTAGAGGATTTGGGTACTCCGTACGGACATGTGGATATTTTCTTTGACAGCCATTCTGACGCCTTGAGTTTTGGGCTTCAGTCAGCAGATGTGTACCAGCTTAGTTAAAAGACGGCAGTGGTCGTAAGTTATTAAAAAAGAAGCGTTGCGGTGTGAAAACCGAACGCTTCTTTTTTATTAAATATGGATTGTTCTGTGTTTATGCGGCGTCTTTTGTAGTGTCGTCCTCAGCCGCATCATCTGCAGCGCCCTCAGTGGTGTTTGAATCCGTACCATCCTCTGCGCTGTTGTCGGAGAAAGTATCATCCCCCACAACGGTACCTTCGTTAGTATCTGTAGTACCATTGTCAGTGGCGCCAAGAGAACCTGCATCGCCCAATGCTCCTGCGCTCATATCAATCTCTTCATAGGTATCCAGGTCATCAGGAAACTCTACGGTAACATCCTTGCCCGGGTCGGTATAGGTGATATCCATATCCAGGTCCATGGTCATTTCCTGTCCGGATATAGTCATGGTAAGCGGCATTTTCATTGTCATAGCTGAGATATAGTTGTCCTTATTTACTGTTGCGGTACCTGGAATATCGCCGATTTTCATTTCCATATCGCTGCCCGCCAACATATCTGAGAGTGCACCCATAGCGGAGTCAACCACATTGCTCATGGTCTCGCCATTAATGGTAAAGGTGATCAGTGAGTCCTTATCCTTCTTCTCCATAGAGATTTCCTTAAAGTCCTCTTTTTTGAGCCCGGTCTGTACGGAGTTTGCGGCAATCTGCTCCTGCATCTCTTTAATGTCCATGATGTACTTCACCTTGCTGTCTCCTGTAGCAGTATAGTAATAGCCATCCTTGTAATAAGAGTTCATAGAGATGTTTTGGCCCAGCATATCCATATCCATTGCGATATCGGCCTGCATGTCATCGCCGTTTGGATTGAGAATCTTCATATCCATATCCATGCCAATCTCTATGCTTTGCCCCTGGGCTGATAACTTCATATTCAGCTTAGCGGTGGAAGCGATGGATTTTAATTCAGAAGTCTTGACCGCAGCTTCCTCGTAGACTGTGAATGGATCCTTTTTCCCACATCCGGCAGCTGTGAGAAGTCCTGCACATACTAAGGCAGCTGTTACAATTTTAATAAACTTTCTTTTCATTAGGTTCCTCCTTTATCGCGCATCTTTTCTTAATATTTGTCCGCCATACGTCCATATTTGCAGCGAAAAAAACAGATGCTGTATTAATTGTAACATTTTTATGTCTTTTTTGAAAGAGAAATTTATTCCCAGCTGGCAGTGGCTCACAAAAAAATGTCACAAAATTATTACGTAAAATTTACATGTTATACGGTAAGAAGGGCAGGATATCTTGGAGAGGATAAGTTTTTAGCTGCGGCGTAGGCAGTTGAGTAATGAATTTATGGTCACGAGGGTAAATAACGAATACTTGGATGTGCAGTTGGGTAAAGAATGCATGGATTGAGAAAAATTCCGGTGGGTGATATAATGAGAGCATTCGCAATTGAATTTTAAACAGTCAGGAGAAAGATTAGATGATAAAAGCAGTAATTTTTGATATTGATGATACTCTGTATTCTTTTAAAAAAGCTCATAAAGTAGCAATGGAGAACCTGGACCAGTATGCGGAAGCATGTTTGAAAGTACAAAAGGATGTTTTCCGCGGCGTTTTGTTGAAAACTCAAGAGGAGATTCTTGAGCGGCTGGGGTGCAATAATTCTGCCATCCACAATCGCCTGATACGGTTTCAGAATGCGCTGGCTGTCCTGGACAGGCCGATCCATCCCCATGCAAGAGAAATGTGCCGGATTTACTGGGACACTCTGATTCGTTTCGCTGTGCCGGAGCCGGGGATTCAGAAGCTGATGCGGGAGCTTAAGGATAAGGGGATTTATATTGGCATTGGTACGGATATGACCGCCTATTTTCAGGTGAAAAAGCTGGAAAAGTTGGGACTGGCACAATATGTGGACAGTATGGTCACCAGCGAGGAGGCGGGGGTGGAAAAGCCGGAGCCGGAGCTTTTCAGGCTGTGTATTGATAAGGCCGGATGTTTGCCGGAGGAGTGCCTTTTTATTGGAGATAATCCGAAAAAGGATATCGCCGGGGCCCGGGGTGTGGGGATGCATGTGCTATGTTACCAGGGCTGTTCCCGTTCAACGGAGGTTGAGCCGGAAATCTGTCTTGAATCGTATGAGGACAGGGAAATGTTTGAACGGTTTGGCATATTTGAATGAATGTAAACCTTTTTTTGAATGTGGTTGACAATTAGGGCGCGCTATGGTAGATTGTTTATTATAAAAGTACGATGAATACGGCTAAGAGTATGGTCGATACAGCGGGTTATGTGGGTATGTAGACTGTACATATATTACGCAGCGTACATGAGGAGGACAAAATATGAACAGCGTAGCAGCGACCAGAAGCAAAACATATGATTTGGTGTACATAGGGATTTTTGCCGCATTGATGGCGGTGTTTTCCTGGATTTCTATACCGACAGCGGTGCCGTTTACCTTGCAGACTTTCGGTGTGTTTTTGGCTGTGGGTGTGCTTGGTGGGAAAAGAGGGACACTCGCTGTTTTGGTTTACATTATCCTGGGAGTGGTAGGGCTTCCTGTATTTGCCGGGTTTACCGGAGGTGTGGGGATTCTGTTTACGAATACCGGAGGTTACATTTTGGGATTTTTATTTTCCGCTTTGCTGATGTGGGGGATAGAAAAGTTTTTGGGCAAAAAGCCGGTGATTCACATTTTTTCTATGATTGCAGGTCTCATCGTGTGTTATGCGTTTGGTACGGCATGGTTTATGGTGCTTTATACCAGAGGTTCAGGGCCGGTGGGAATCGGTGCTGTGCTGAGCTGGTGTGTGTTACCGTTTATCATTCCGGATCTTATAAAGATTGCATTGGCATTTGTACTATCAAGGAGGGTTCGTAAGTATGTTGTCGGTTGACAAAATGCGGACAGTGCCGCTGCGGCCGCATCATGGGATGTGTCTGGCGTATTTTGAGGGCAGCGGTTACAGCGAAGGCTTTACAAGACATATGCAGGAGATGCTTGAATTACTGGAAGCCGATATGCAGGTGATCCTCACCGTTGCGGTGGATGAAATCTGCTCCGCCTGTCCCAATAATGTAAGTGGCGTATGTAAGGATCGCGTGAAAGTCGAGTGTTATGATAGAGCGGTGCTTGAACAGTGCGGCCTTACAGAGGGGCAGGAGCTTGACTTTCATGAGTTTGTGCGCGTTGTACAGGAACATGTGATCGCGTCTGGCCGCCGGACAGAAATCTGCGGGGATTGTCAGTGGGATGGAATCTGCGGAGATAAAAAGAGCAGGTGGGAGAGCCTGTAGGCTGTTGACAGGGTATCCTGTAGTGAGAAAAACGTTAAGTAAACTATAAATACATAAAGAAAAAGCCTGGAAACATTGAATTTCCAGGCTTTTTTGCAACTAATCGAAGCGACAAGATTCGAACTTGCGGCCTCTGCGTCCCGAACGCAGCGCTCTACCAAACTGAGCCACGCTTCGTCAACTGCAAGAGCTATTATATTAAGTTTTCGGAGGTTTGTCAATACAAAAAATGAAAGTTTTGAAAAAACTTTTTACAAAAATTTTCAAGCTATATTTTTAAAAAATTGCACGAAAATCCTCGAAATTTATGTGGGAGCTTGTTCTGAGTCATTGGCTGGGTGCAGGAATAGGAGGTTTGCGGGAATGAATGGCGATTTTTTTCATATATATTAGTGAATCATAAAAATATGGAGGAAGCTGTTTGTCTGGATATCGGCGGTTTGTCGCGTATGTATATGAATACCAGAAGGGAAAAAAGGGAAGTAACTGCGGCTTCATAAAGGTGGAGGTGAGAGACCAGCGGTGTTCAATGGAGGTTCATCTTCATTGTTCAGGGCTGACGCCTCAGGTGGAATGCAAAATATACGGCTTTGTCAGGAAGGATGGGCTCATGAACGGCATTCTGCTTGGAAGCTGTGAGACCGAGGAGGATACTGCTGAGTGCCTGATAGAGACAGATTCGTTAAATATGGGCGGTTCAGGAGTTTCACTTGGAAGAATGGGCGGAATGGTGCTGGTGACTGATTTGGGAGGATTTTTTGGAACGGAGTGGGATGATCAGCCTATCCGTCCGGAGAATTTCCGGGAAGTTAAAGTGCCGGCAGAGACGAAAAGCCAGAAATCGGTGAATGAGAGAAAGGAAAGTGACAAGAAGGAAAGCCCAAAAGCGGAAAGTGTGAAAACGGAAAGTGACAAAAAGGTTAGTGACCAGAAGGTAAGTGAAAGGAACGAGAGTACTGTGTCTGAGGCCAAGGCGGGTGGCCATGGGGACGAAAAATCAGCGCAGTCAGACTTGGAGGCGGAAGAAAGCAGACAGGACGTACAGGGGCGAGAGAATGATTCTGGCGAAGAGGAGCTTGCAGAGGAGCAAGCTGACGGAAAAGATGGAGAAGTGTCCGAAGAGCCTGTAGAAGCAGAACCGGAAAAGATTGGCACAAGTGCAGATTTTGAGGCTGAAGCGCAAGTTGTAAATGAAGCACGAGAAAATATAGGAGAAAAAAATATAGGAGAAGAAAATCTAGCAGAAGACAATAGAGCGGATAAACAACAGCAAGAATCGGCTATGAATAATGTGGCGCAGGGGGAAGCATATACGGAATTTGAGAAAAGTGCAGAAGAGGAAGTGTATGAAGAATCGGAGGAGAATGCACAAAATGTTATGGTAGAGGAAGAGTATGAGGGGGATTACAAGCCTGCTGAAAATGCTGCGGTAAAAGAAGAATATGAGGAATCTGAGGGAAATGCTGCCGCAGGGGAAGAATATGCGGAACATACGCTGGCAGAGGAAGCGTACGTGGAATATGAGGAGGATGCCGCGGCAGAGAAAGCGTATATGGAATATGTGGAGAATGCTGCGAGAGAGAAAAAGTATGCAGAATCTCAACAAAATCCTGTGGCAGATGCAAGGTATAGGGAATCTGAGGAAAATAATGGCGGAGCGGCTGGGACCCGGAAAGACTTTGTTCCAGAACAGGACAATGATAATTCACGTTTTACCAGCGACAATGTTTCGGAAGCAATGGACGGGATGAGACAGCCGCAACGGCAGCAGCAGGTTCAACGGCCGTCATACACGCCGCCGCGGCCAATGCAGAACACACCACCACGGCCAGCGCAGAACACACCACCGCGGCCAATGCAGAACACACCACCACGGCCAGCGCAGAACACACCACCACGGCCAATGCAGAACACACCACCACGGCCAGTGCAGAACACACCACCATGGCCAGCGCAGAACACACCGCCACGAACAGCGCAGGGTGTGCCGCAAGTACCGCCGCGAACAAACCGCAGCGGGAATTCCGGGGCGATGCGGAAGCGGGTATCCTTTGGGGAGCCGTTTACTCCTTTCAGCGACGGGGAATTGGTGCGGTGCTGGAAAATCCAGCCGCAGGATTTCGCTTATTTTCCGCGCAGGGAAAGTGCGCTTCGGAACAATCGTTTTCTGTTGTATGGATATTATAACTTCGGACATCTTCTGCTGGGTAAAAAGCCGAACGGCCAGTACATACTGGGCGTGCCCGGCGGATACGACCAGCAGGAGCGCTTCATGGCTAATATGTTTGGCTTCCCTTATTTTAAAGAAAGCCGCCTCATCGAATTGCCAAAGGCACGGGGCGGTTATTGGTACCGTCTAATCAATGCCCCTGATTTCCACTAAAGGAATGGTTTGGAGCAGGAGAGTGCGGAAGCTTTCCAGCTCTTCGCGGGTATAACTGCTAAATCCAGGCTGCAGGACCTCTTCGGAGTCTCTGTAGGCCTGGAGATAATAAGCCTTTGCCCCTTTGATCCAGCCGCCTATTTCCCGGAAATCCTTTTCTGTATGAAGTTCTTTTACCACTGTGGTGCGGAACTCATAGTCCACGTTTCCCTCAAGCAGAAAATCCACAGATTCACGTATTGACTCCATATCCGGGTGTTTGAGTCCGGTGAGTGCGCGGTAATTGTCAGGACAAGCCTTGATATCCATAGCGATTTTGTCCACCAGTTTATTTTTTACCAGAGATTTTATAACATCGGGGCGGGAACCGTTGGTATCCAACTTGATCTCGTAGCCGATGTCCTTGATTTTACAGAGAAAATCAGAAAGTTCAGGGGCCAATGCAGGCTCGCCCCCGGAGATGCACACGCCATCCAGGATTCCTCTTCGCTTTGTAAGAAATTTCAGTATCTCCTCCTGGGAAAATTCCGGCTGCATGGCAGGATGGAGCACAAGACTGCTGTTGTGGCAGAACGGACAGCGGAAATTGCAGCCTGCCAGAAAAATGGTTGCAGCGACCTTGCCGGGGTAATCCAGCAGTGTTGTTTTGTTAAAGCCTGATATTTTCATATGTACCTCCCGGGAATTTATTCTGATTCGCGTATGCTCCGGCATATCTGTCTGAGCTGCACATGATATACTATAAAACAAAGCATACAGCACGAAAAGCCAGTCTGCAAGAACAATCTGCCATTTCAGTACTACAATCTGCAGCTATGCATCCAACAGCCATTCAATGGAGTACTATCTTCGGTTTTGTATTCAAATTGACAGTATAGCGGCAAATGCATATAATTGGGTATGGATAAGAGACAACTTTGCCGCCCGGCGCGCAGGGTTGTAAATACATAGAGTCACAGGAGAGAGAAAGTATGCGGCAGATAAGCCTGACAGAGGGAAGTATAACGAAAAATCTAATGTATTTTGCACTGCCGATGATGGCCGGAAATCTTCTGCAACAGTGTTACAATGTGGCGGATACGCTTATTGTAGGACGTTATCTGGGAGCAAATGCACTGGCTGCGGTGGGCTCTTCCTATACCTTGATGACGTTTCTGACGTCCATTCTCCTGGGGATGTGCATGGGAAGCGGCGCTGTGTTTTCCATCCGGTATGGGGAGAAGGATACACGGCAGATGAAGGCAGGGATGCTCCATTCCTTTTGCCTGATCGCGGCAGTCACGGTGTGCGTGAACGTGCTGGTGTTTCTGGGCCTGCCGCTGATCATGCGCCTTTTGAATGTGCCGCCGGAGGTGGCCCCTGCTATGCGGGAATACCTTTTGGTGATCTTTATAGGAATCAGCGCTACTTTTCTCTATAATTATTTTGCCGCATTTCTACGGGCAGTGGGGAATTCCATGGTTCCCCTGATTTTCCTTGGGGTGTCTGCAGTCCTCAATATTGTATTGGATTTTGGTTTTATCCTGATCTGCGGCTGGGGTGTGGGCGGAGCCGCCGTGGCTACGGTGATTTCACAGTTTGTCTCAGGGATTGGCATTGCGGTTTATACGGTTGCTAATTTTTCGGAATTTCGTTTTTCCAGAGAAGAGCTGCATTTTGACGCAGGGGTTATGAGGGAAATTCTTGGATTTTCTTTTTTGACCTGTATGCAGCAGTCTATTATGAACTTTGGTATTCTTATGGTGCAGGGGCTGGTAAACAGCTTTGGCCCTGTGGTGATGGCGGCTTTTGCGGCTGCGGTAAAAATAGATTCCTTTGCTTACATGCCTGTGCAGGATTTCGGCAACGCGTTTTCTACGTTTATCGCCCAGAATTTCGGCGCGGGTAAACATGAAAGGATTGAAAAAGGAATTAGAAGTGCGCTTCTTACCACACTTTGCTTTTGCGTGGTCATCAGCACTGTGGTGTTTGCCTTTGCCCGGCCTTTGATGCAGATTTTTGTGCGGGCAGAGGAGGCGGAGATTATTAAAGTTGGCGTCGGTTATTTGAGGATTGAGGGCGCCTGCTATATCGGGATTGGGATTTTGTTCCTGCTTTATGGCTTTTACAGGGCAGTAAAACGTCCGGGCATGTCAGTGGTTTTGACAATCCTGTCCCTTGGTACGCGCGTGGTCCTTGCCTATGCGCTTTCGGCAGTTCCTGCTATCGGAGTTACCGGAATATGGGCAGCGGTGCCCATCGGCTGGGGGCTGGCAGATCTGACCGGCATTCTATACTATGTCAGGAAAAGGAAAAGCCTGCTGGCTCATTCATAGAATATAGGAGAAAGAAATGATGACTGATCAGGAAAAATTTATGAAGGAAGCAATCCGTCAGGCGAAAAAGGCGCAGGCTCTTGAGGAGGTGCCCATCGGCTGTGTGATCGTGTGCGGCGGGAAAATCATTGCCCGCGGTTATAACCGGAGAAATACAGATAAAAACACGCTCTCCCACGCGGAGCTGAACGCAATCCGTAAAGCAAGCAGGAAGCTGGGGGACTGGCGGCTGGAGGGATGTACTATGTATGTTACCCTGGAGCCTTGTCAAATGTGTGCCGGAGCGCTGGTGCAGTCGCGGATTGACGAGGTGGTGATCGGCAGTATGAACCCTAAGGCCGGGTGCGCAGGCTCTGTGCTTAATCTACTGGAGATGGAAGGGTTTAACCATCAGGTGAAAGTTACCCGCGGTGTTCTTGAGGAGGAATGCTCGCAGATGCTTTCTGCTTTTTTTAAAGCGCTTCGGGAAAAGAAAAAATTAAAAAAACAGTTGGGGAAAGAATAGAATAAGCAGAAATCAAAAATAAAGCAAAAGTAATTCAAAAGTAAAGCGGTCGCGGAGAGACGGTTGGTAAGTAGTAAATGTACGTAAGAAATATAAAAACTACTTGACATTCGAAACTGTTACTGCTATTATTACAGTATAAACTGTAATTAGTATAGTAACAGTAAAAAGCATTTGTTATACATGTGACGGATGTATAAGCAATTGATATACAAAAATCTGATATACAAATATCGATGATTAAATATCGGTGATCAAATATCAATTGGCTCTGTATCTAATGTACATGTATCCGGGAGGAAAATTATGAAGCGAAGATTGATGATTGTAATGATGGCAGGCAGTCTAAGTTTTTTGGCAGCCTGTTCCCCACAGAAGAATACGGCGTCAAACGCCGGTGCCGGCGAGAAATCGCCAGCAGTGACTATGGCAGAGACTCCAGCAGATACTCCGACAGTGACAACGGCAGATACTGCGGCAGAATCCCCAACAGCACAGGAGCAAAGTTCTGAGGAGGCATACCATAAGATTACTGCTGAGGAAGCGAAGAAGATGATGGATGAAGGCGGTGTCACCATTGTAGATGTGCGGACCTCCGAGGAATACCGGGAGGCGCATATACCGGATTCTATTCTTGTGCCGAATGAAAGCATTACCACTGACCAGGAGCCGGAGGAGCTTCCGGATAAGGATGCGATTCTGCTGATTCACTGCCGTACAGGAATCCGCAGCAAACAGGCGTCTGACAAGCTGGTGGAGCTCGGCTATAAGCATGTGTATGATTTCGGCGGAATCGTAGACTGGCCGTATGAGACAGTTTCCGAAGTCGTAGGCAGTACCTGAGGGGCTGCCATGTGGCCGCGGGACGGCTGTTAAATGTAAAGTGAAATAAAAAAATAAGGGCGTTTTGCAATGGAGACGAATATGATCTGCATTGCAAAATGTCCTTATTTTTTACCGCGCGCCGCACCTCGAAATGCTCTCACAGACGTTACCTCTACAGTTAACTCGGCCCAGGCACCCTCACGGCACACAAGAGGTTCTGCTTAGTGCTGCTACATTCCTGTCCTGACACGGTTCACAGATTCCTGTTGCGTGAGACCCAGGCTTCAACGCCACTTGCAGAGGGCAGCTCCACAAGAAACAAGCCTCAGATTGGCATCACCCCTGCTATAGCGGATTGCAGGTACAGGGCACCGCTAACTCCCCGGCTGCGCGGACTTTAAGTATAGATTGTTTTTGCTTTTTTGTCAATAGCTTTGCAAAAAGAAAACGCTGCGCAGAACAAAAAGGAAATATGTAAAACTGGAGTACAATTTAAAAAATATGTTTCTTTTTGGGTAAAATTGGTATATAATTTAATGAGCGATTTAAAGTAGGAGGGAGACAAAAGATGAAGAAAAAATTATTAGCTGCTTTATCTCTGGTTATTGGATTATCCGGGATTTTGTCCGGGTGCGGCTCATCTTCGGGACAAGGTACGCTTACGGTGGGGGTGCGGGATGATATTATGAATTTTGGTTATCTGAATGAAACCACCGGTAAGTATTACGGGTTAGAAATTGACCTGGCTTACAAGATGGCCGAGGATTTGGGGTACAAGGACGTAGAATTCGTTACCGTAAATCCGGACAACCGTAAGGATATGCTGCTCGAGGGTAAGGTAGACTGTATGATCGCGGCATATTCCATTTCGGAGTCTCGTCTTGAAAATTTTGATTTTTCGCCGGTGTATTATTCCGATGAGAGCAGAGTCATTGTACAGAAATCGACCATGTTTTCGAATATTGAAGAGCTGTTAGGCAAGAGGATTGGTGTGCTTGACGGCGCAAATACGGCCCCTGTATTTGCGGACAAGCTGGTGGAACTTGGTTTTATACCTGAGGTTGACCGAGAAACCTTTGATGCGGTTACTTTCGTAAGGTTCGACAGCTATAAGGATGTTGATGTGGCTCTGGAGGAAGGCGTTGTAGATGCTGCCTGTATGGACGGATGTATTGCTAAGGCGTATATGAACGATGAAAGAGAGCTGTTTGAGGAGACACTCCGTCAGGAAGATTACGGAGTGGCAACGCAGAAGGACTCCAAGCTTAGTAAACCTGTGGCCGAATCAATTCAGAAGATGCTGGATGACGGCACGATTGATGAACTGATTGATAAATGGGATTAAGGGGGGAGCCGATATGTCTGAGAGATTAAAAAAGAAAATATTCATTATGTTCGCGGTGGAGATCATCTGTGTTGTTCTTTTAGGAGTGTTCCTGACAGTGCTTCAAACAGATTTATCCATCAAGGGGCAGTATAAGGATACAAAAGAGAAAATCCAGCAAATGCAGGGAATCATAGACAATGCGGATGAAGCTTCGGCTCAGAATACCATGAGCTATGACATCGTATATCAATCTAAGGCTGAAACAGTTGCCTATATGGCAAAGAAAGAAACTGATTTTTCTTATGCCGCAAGTGATATGCGCCAGCTTGCTGACAGAATGAATGTGACAAACATTTTTATTCTGGATAATGAAGGGAAATCGCTTGCGGGAAGCGGAAGTACTGCTGCAGATTTTACATATGACAGATTTAATCAGTTGAGAACCGTTTTTGAGGCAGGAGAGCCTTCAGAAGCCTTTGAGGTTAAAATAGGTGATGAACAGCGCCGCTATTACGGAGCAAAAATCGACGAGAAAACCCAGGCGGTGATTGAACAGGACCCTGAGGAGCTGCATCAGATTCAAGAGAATACATCCTCCTGGAAGAGCATACTCAGCAAAATTGGAGTTGGCCTTGAGGGATTCACTTTCGCGGTTTCTAACCAGGACTATACATTCTTATATCATCCGAATGAGGAGCTTGTTGGTACGGATGCCCTGAGCGCCGGGCTGAACGTAGAGGAGCTGGAAGATGATAATTATGAATGGATGGAGATTAATGGCGAGCGTTATTACGCCGGCGTAGCGAACATTGATGATGACCACGCCTATGTGATCTGTGCTGTTCCTGAAAAGGAAATCATGTCATCCAGAAACATCACAGTTGGAATTGTACTCTTTATATTCTTTGTGGTTATTACTGTAGTGATCATCTATGCCATTCTGATGATGCTTTACGGTGAAGTGAACGGCAGCGGAAGCCGGGATAATTACCGCCTGTATAAAAAGATGTACTTTAATAAAGATGTGGGCAGAAAAGTGGGTTCCATATCTTTGGTGGGTCTGATTTTTATTTTGGTGGCCTCTTTCTACATGCAGACGTTGTTTTCTCTTTCGCGATACTCAATGAGCAACAACCAGCGTGCCGTAGAAGTACAGAACACCCTTAAACGGAACGAAGAGGAAATCGCTCTTATCACTCAGCAATATAACAGACGTTATCTGAACAAAGCGCAGATAGCTGCTGACATTCTGGGACAGAATCCGGAGCTCCAGACCAGAGAAGAGCTGCAGGAGCTGAGCAAGGCTCTGGATGTTGAGTATGTACTTGTATTTGATAAAAACGGCCGTGTGACAGCAACGGACTCCAATTATACCAATTTCGAGCTGAGCCAGAATCCGGAGGACCAGTCATACGAATTTAACGCTCTCCTTCAGGGAGTAGAGGATGTCATTCAGGAAGCACAGCCGGATGAGGTTTCCGGAGAGTATCATCAGTATCTCGGTTCGGTCATTTATGACGAGGACCATAATATTAATGGTTTTGTGCAGATTTCCGTAACACCAGACATGCTGAAATCCGCATTGGCCACAACAGAACTGTCTTCTGTACTCAAGGGGGTGAAAGCTGGCGTTAATGGATTCGCTTATGCCGTGAATAAAGAGGACCAGACGTTTTCCTATTATCCGGAAGACAAATTAGTCGGCAGAAGCGCACTGGAATACGGAATGCAGGAGAATCAGTTCAGAGATGAATACTGCGACTATATTACTGTTGACGGACAGCGTTTTTACGGATCCTGCCTTGAGACAGATTCTGACTATATTTATGTGGTAATACCGGATGATGAGATGACAGACAACCGTCTGCCTGTAGCACTGGCTACTACAGGGGCAAGCCTTATCTGTCTGATGGTTGTTTTTATCCTGCTTACATTTGGAGTCAGGACAAAAGAACAGAAAACGGAAAGAAATGTAAAGAAAGACGGGCCAATGATGGACGTGATCATGCCCGATGGAAGTGTGAAAAAGACAGAATCTGCAGAGAGCCGCTGGTCTAATCTCACAATAAAATGGGCGGAGAAGACACCGGAACAACAGATTGGTTCTGTGCTGAAGGCATTGCTTTCTGTTCTTGCGCTTGCTATATGCGCGGCTGTATTGTTTAAGGATAGCTTTTTTGACAGCAATTCTATATTCCTTTATGTGCTCAATGGAAAATGGGAGCGGAGTGTAAATGTATTTGCAATCACAGGCTGCATTATGATCATATGTGTAGTCTCTGTGGCGGTAATGGTACTTAGAAAGATTCTTCAGATGCTGTCAAGAACCTTTGGCGCGAGGGGTGAAACCGTCTGCCGTCTGCTAAGTAGTTTTGTCAAATATATTTCGGTTATTGCGATACTCTATTATTGCTTTGCGCTTTTTGGCGTTGACACCCAGACATTACTGGCATCAGCAGGAATCCTCACACTGGTCATCGGACTTGGTGCAAAGGAGCTTGTTTCCGATATTCTTGCCGGACTGTTCATTATTTTTGAAGGAGAGTTCCGTGTAGGGGATATTGTTACTGTGGGTGACTGGAGAGGTACGGTTCTCGAAATTGGTGTGAGGACGACGAAGATAGAGTCTTCGGGAAATGTGAAGATTATCAGCAATAGTGCGGTAAGCGGGGTTATTAATATGACCAGGCGTAACTCTGTGGTAGAATGTGAGGTCGGCATTGAATATGGAGAATCATTGGAAAGCGTGGAGAATGTTCTGCGTGCCGAGCTGCCGAAGATTAAATCGCGCATCCCTGAATTGAAGGAAGGGCCGTATTACAAGGGCGTAATATCCATTGGTGCCAAGAGCGTAAGGATTAAAGTCATCGCATACTGTTCTGAGGTTGACAGGGCGCAGGCTACCCGCGATCTGAACAGAGAGATCAAGCTTCTTCTGGACAGAAATCATATTAATATTCCGTAACAGGAAGAGCTAAAGAATCATAAATATATACAGGGCATTGTCCAGGCGTGATCGGAAACGAAGCCTGGGCAATGCTTTTTTCACTTTTTTATTCCAGACTTTCCCTCTTTTTCTATTGTGGGAAAATGGGAAATATTATATAATGAAAGATAACAGCGGACCGCAGTATATTTAGAATCGTGTATGCGGTAATAACGCGGAAATACGGGCTGTACGAAATGCAGTTCAGGAGAATGGAGGGTACTTTCTATGATAAAAAGAATCGGCTTATTGACAAGCGGCGGTGACTGCCAGGCGCTGAATGCTACCATGCGAGGTGTAGTAAAAGGTCTTACTAACAATCTTGATGAGTTGGAGGTATACGGCTTTGACGATGGATATAAAGGATTGATCTACGGGAAATACCGTATGCTTACATCCAAGGATTTTTCTGGTATCCTGACCCAGGGCGGGACCATCCTTGGTACTTCCAGACAGCCGTTTAAGCTGATGCGCGTGCCGGATGAGAAGGGCCTTGATAAGGTGGAGGCTATGAAGCAGACCTACTATAAGCTGTGTCTGGACTGCCTGGTCATCCTTGGCGGAAACGGTACCCAGAAAACCGCGAATCTTCTCCGTGAGGAAGGGCTGAATATCATCCACCTTCCGAAGACGATTGACAATGACATCTGGGGCACGGATATGACCTTTGGTTTCCAGAGTGCTGCAAACATTGCCACCAATGCCATTGACTGCATCCACACCACCGCTGCTTCTCACGGACGTGTATTTATAGTGGAAATTATGGGGCACAAGGTAGGAAGCCTGACACTTCATGCCGGACTTGCAGGCGGAGCAGATATCATTCTGATCCCGGAGATCCCATACGATATTAAGAAGGTGACCGAAGCCATCAACAAGCGAGCCAAGGCAGGCAAACGCTTCACCATCCTTGCGGTTGCCGAGGGCGCCATTTCCAAAGAGGACGCCAAGCTTCCGAAGAAGAAATATAAAGAAAAACTCGAAGAAAGAGCCAAGAAGTATCCGTCCGTATCCTATGAAATCGCTGACCGTATCTTTAAGGAGACCGGCAGTGAGGTGAGGATTACAGTGCCGGGCCACACGCAGAGAGGCGGCGAGCCGTGTGCATATGACCGCGTGCTTTCTACCAGGATTGGTGCAGGCGCGGCAGAAGCGATCATGGATCAGGATTACGGCATTATGATTGGTATCGTAAACAACAAGATCAAGCGTGTACCACTGGCCGAGTGCGCAGGCAAGCTGAAGATGGTTTCCCCGAAAGACCAGACCGTACTGGCAGCAAAACAGATTGGAATCAGCTTTGGCGACTGATGTTCCAAACACCACTTGACGGGACACAGGTTTTTCATTTATGATGGATAACGAAAATATTACCGCCGCGGGAAATTTTCCGCGGCGGCTGTAATGATAGGAGTCTGCTCATGAGTTATACAGCCCTTTACCGGAAGTTCCGGCCCGACAACTTCGCAGATGTCAAAGGCCAGGACCATATCGTGACAACATTGACAAACCAAATCAAGGCTAACCGCATCGGCCATGCCTACCTGTTCTGCGGTACCCGCGGCACAGGTAAGACGACTGTGGCTAAAATCCTGGCTAAAGCGGTCAACTGTGAGCATACGGTGGATGGAAGCCCCTGTAATGAATGCGAGATGTGCAGGGCCATCCAGGCCGGGACCTCCATGAATGTAATCGAGATTGATGCTGCCTCCAACAACGGTGTGGACAATATCCGTGAGATCCGCGAGGAGGTGTCCTACCGCCCCACAGAGGGCAATTATAAGGTTTACATCATCGACGAGGTGCACATGCTTTCCACAGGAGCCTTTAACGCATTGTTAAAAACCCTGGAGGAGCCGCCCTCCTATGTGATATTCATCCTTGCCACCACCGAGGCACACAAGATTCCCATCACCATCCTGTCCCGGTGCCAGCGCTATGATTTCCACCGTATATCCATAGACACCATCGCCGCCAGGCTTGACGAGCTTCTGAAAGCAGAAGGCGTGGAGGCGGAGGAGAAAGCGGTCCGTTACGTGGCGAAGGCCGGAGACGGCTCTATGCGTGACGCGCTGAGTCTCCTGGACCAGTGTATCGCTTTTTACCTGGGACAGACGCTGACCTACGATAAGGTGCTGGAGGTGCTTGGAGCTGTGGACACAGAGGTGTTCAGCCAGCTTCTGAGGAAAGTGCTCTCCGGTGACGTGACAGGGGCCATCCATGTGCTTGAGGATTTGATCGTTGGCGGCAGGGAGCTGAGCCAGTTTGTGGGAGATTTCACCTGGTATATGCGTAATCTTCTGCTGGTCAAGACCTCGGACAATCCGGAGGAGGCCATAGACGTTTCTTCGGACAATCTTAAGCTCCTCAAGGAGGAGAGTGAGATGACGGATGTGGAGACACTGATGCGGTATATCCGCATTTTTTCGGACTTGTCCAGCCAGATACGCTTTGCGACCCAGAAGAGAGTGCTGGTGGAAATCGCCCTGATCAAGCTGTGCCGTCCGGCAATGGAGACGAATCTCGACTCTGTGCTTGACCGCATCCGTGTGCTGGAGCAGCGCATTGAGGAGGGTGTGGTACAGCAGGTGATCGTAAATCCCGGGGCAGGGCAGCAGGTGTCTGCGGGAGCCATTCCAGGTGAAACTGCGCCGCCGGAGCCTGAGGAGCGTAAGCCTCAGAAGGCCGCACCGGAGGATCTGCAGAAGATTGTGGCAAGCTGGAAGGTGATTGTGGGACAGACAACAGGCGTATTCAAACAGATGCTTTTGAAAGCGATTCCTAAGTACAACGGTGAGACTGGCGCGCCCATACTTTTTATTGAGTTTCAGGATTTCCTGGGACAGGGGTATGTGGACAATCCTGAGGCGAAACAGGAGCTGCAGGAGATTATCGAGCGACAGACAGGAAAGACCGTGGATATTCAGATGGTCGTGGTGAATCAGCATCAGCACACGAATCTGGCACAGATCACCGTGGACCAGGCGATCAGAGAGAATATCCATATGGATGTAGTTGTGGAAGAGGAGCCGGAGTAAAACGGAACCAGATGTAAAAATATTAATAATAACAAGAAATATTATACCAACATATAATAGTAACAGAAGCTGCTTTCCCGGCCTGTATGCTGCGGAGGGTAAGTTCAGAAATCATAAGGAGGACATAAAAATGGCAAAACGTGGAGGAGGATTCCCGGGTATGGGTATGCCGGGGAATATGAACAATCTGATGAAACAGGCGCAGAAAATGCAGCGCCAGATGGAGGAAAACCAGAAAGCGCTTGAGGAGAAGGAGTTTACCGCTACAGCCGGAGGCGGCGCAGTAGAGGTGACAATCTCCGGCAAACGTGAGGTGACAAAGGTGAAGCTCGCGGAAGAGGTTGTGGACCCTGAGGATATCGAGATGCTGGAGGATCTGATCGTGGCAGCTACCAATGAGGCGCTGCGCAAGGTAGAGGAGGAATCCACCGCTGTCATGTCCAAGCTTACCGGAGGTATGGGCGGCATGGGCGGAGGCTTCCCGTTCTGATGGAATACTACAGTACACATATCAATAAACTCATCGAGCAGCTTTCTCATCTTCCGGGCATTGGGGCAAAGTCCGCCCAGCGGCTGGCTTTCCATATCATGAATATGCCGAAAGACCAGGTGGAGCAGTTGACCGCTTCCATTGTGGGTGCAAGAGAAAACGTGCAGTATTGTAAAAGCTGTTTCACTCTCACGGATAAAGAGCTTTGTCCGATCTGCAGCAATCCCAGGCGTGACCATGGCACCATCATGGTGGTGGAGAACACCAGGGATTTGGCTGCGTATGAAAAAACAGGGAAGTTTGAGGGCGTTTATCACGTGCTTCACGGCGCCATCTCGCCTATGCTGGGAATCGGCCCGGATGATATCAAGCTGAAGGAGCTTATGCAGCGCCTGCAGCAGGAGGTCAAGGAGGTCATCATTGCCACCAACTCAAGCTTAGAGGGTGAGACAACGGCTATGTACATCAGCAAGCTCATCAAACCTACCGGGATTAAAGTGAGCCGCATTGCCAGCGGCGTGCCTGTAGGAGGCGATCTGGAATACATCGACGAGGTTACTCTGCTGCGCGCTCTGGAGGGGCGCGTGGAGCTGTAGTAACTGCCGCGTGCAGACGGTTTCTGTGGCGTTTGTCGCACATGGTAACGGATGCTACGGCAGGTAGTTTCGTTTAGACAGGAGGAGCTTCAGTGTCAAAGAGAAAAGTGACGTCCTCCGATGTGGCAGAGAAAGCCGGCGTATCCCAGGCTACGGTCTCCATGGTACTCAATCGGAAATACAATGTGTCGTTTTCCCGGGAGACCGTGGAACGCGTGGAGCAGGCTGCGCGTGAACTTGGCTATCAACTGCCCAGCCGGAAGAACAGAAAAGAAAACAAAAAAGAAAAGCTGATCGTGGTATTCTGCCCTACGCTCACCAGCCCATATTATGTGCTGCTTTTACAGGGAATCGAGTCCGTGGCAAATGAGCAGGGCTACGGCGTTTTTATCTGCAACACGCAGAGAGACGCGGCATTAGAGGAAAAATACCTGCGTATGATGTCCACAGTGCGGCCGCAGGGAATCATATATACCTGCAATCCCCACCCGGATTTTCAGAAGCAGGTGGAAGAGACTGCGAGAGAAATCCCTCTGGTCATTATCAGCAACAAGGAAAAGACCACCACAGTGGATGCCATCAATCAGGATAATACAGTGGTGGGGAGACTGATGGCCCGGCACCTTCTTAACCTGGGCCACAGAGATGTGGCTTTTATCACGCCGCCTCTTACTAAGAGACAGTGGCAGCGCTCAAAGCGGATTGACGGCTTTGTCAAGGAGTTTGAGAAGGAAGGGCTGAAAGGCCATGTGATCATTAAAGCAGCAGATGAGTCTATGGACAGGCAGCTTCCGCGGATGGATTCTGAGTATTCTATGGGATATGCGCTTACAATGGAGCTTTTAAGCGAAGGCACACATTTCACAGCTATTGCGGGACAGAATGATATGATGGCTTTCGGTGCGATTGACGCGCTGCAGGAGGCCAGGATACATGTGCCAAAGGATGTGTCGGTGATTGGCTGTGACAATATTTTTTATTCAGGAATCCGCAGGATGTCACTCACTACCATTGAGCATTTTGTGGCGCTGAAAGGGCGCGACGCATGTGATATCATCATCCGCAAGATTGATACGAACAATAAATTCTATATGGGCATCCAGCCCACCAGCCTTTATAATATTGAGTACACTCCCAAGCTTATTGTACGCCGGACAACCGCGTATGCAAAAATTGGCAAGGGCTTTCCCGGGAAAAATAAATAAATGATGGATATAGAATTATTAATAATAATTTTTGCTCCCTTGTCATATGAATATGGTCAAAACATTGATAATATGCGATTTAAGGATTGATAATCATCTAACAAACTTATGGAATGTTAATAAAAAATGATTTTATTAATAAAATATTTATTAATAAAAATCACCCTGTCTTGACCTGCGTCGATAGTTTGCTATAATGGAAATATCAAGAAAATTGAGCGCAGAACGTAGCTAGGAAAGTATTGAATAGTTACAGCAAAACCAAGAATTCCAGGAGGAAAAAAGATGAAATTTTTTATTGACACAGCCAAGGTAGAGGACATCAAAAAAGCCAACGACATGGGAATTATCTGTGGTGTAACCACCAACCCGTCCCTGATCGCAAAAGAGGGAAGAGACTTCAATGAGGTTATCAAAGAAATCACCAGCATTGTTGACGGACCGATCAGCGGCGAGGTAAAGGCGACCACAACGGATGCGGAAGGCATGATTAATGAAGGACGTGAGATTGCTAAAATCCATCCGAATATGGTAGTAAAAATCCCAATGACCGGAGAAGGCTTAAAAGCAGTAAAGGTTCTTGCAAGCGAAGGCATCAAGACAAACGTTACCCTAATCTTCACCGCAAACCAGGCTCTTCTGGCTGCAAGAGCAGGCGCATCCTATGTATCCCCGTTCCTGGGCAGACTGGATGACATCTCCACAGACGGACTTCCGCTTATCCGCCAGATTGCAGAGATGTTCGCCGTTGCAAACATCCAGACTGAGATTATCGCAGCAAGCGTACGTCATCCGGTACATGTGACCGAGTGCGCACTGGCAGGCGCAGACATTGCAACCGTACCTTATAAGGTTCTGGAGCAGATGCTGCATCACCCGCTGACAGACGCCGGAATCGTGAAATTCCAGCAGGACTATAAGGCAGTATTTGGCGACAAGTAGAGCACTTAATGAATTGAACTACCATATAAAAACGAAGTACTAGAAAATAATAGGAGAACAGAAAATGGAGAAATTAGAGCTTCAGAAAATTGCGAACGAAGTCCGCAAGGACATCGTGACAGCAGTCCATGCAGCAAAAGCCGGCCATCCGGGCGGTTCCCTGTCATCGGCTGATGTATTCACATATTTATATTTTGCAGAAATGAATGTTGATCCCAAAGATCCGAAAAAGGCAGACCGTGACCGCTTCGTACTTTCCAAGGGTCACAATGCACCGGGCCTGTATGCCGCATTGGCAGAAAAAGGCTACTTCCCGAAAGAGGACTTAAAGACACTTCGTCACTTAGGTTCCTATCTGCAGGGACATCCGGATATGAAGCACATCCCGGGCGTGGATATGTCCAGCGGTTCTCTGGGCCAGGGAATCTCCGCAGCAGTGGGCATGGCTCTTTCCGCAAAATTGAGCAATGACACTTACCGTGTGTATACACTTCTGGGCGATGGCGAGATCCAGGAGGGCCAGGTGTGGGAGGCAGCGATGTTCGCTGGCCACAGAAAACTGGACAACCTGGTTGTGATCGTGGACAACAATGGCCTGCAGATTGACGGCGATATTGCAGAGGTATGCTCTCCATACCCGATTGACAAAAAATTTGAAGCATTTAACTTCCATGTGATCAATGTTGCAGACGGCAACGATATGGACCAGTTAAAAGCAGCCTTTGAGGAAGCAAAAGCAACAAAGGGAATGCCGACAGCCATCATCATGAAAACCGTGAAAGGCAAAGGCGTATCATTTATGGAAAATAAGGCCGGATGGCATGGAAAAGCTCCGAACGACGAGGAGTATGCGCAGGCTATGGCAGACTTAGAAAAGGTAGGTGAAGCATTATGTCAGAAGTAAAGAAAATCGCTACCAGAGCAAGCTACGGCAACGCTCTTGTTGAATTAGGAAAGAAACATGAGGATGTTATCGTTCTGGACGCTGACCTTGCTGCAGCCACCCAGACAGGTGTGTTCAAAAAAGAATTTCCGGAGCGTCATATCGACTGTGGTATCGCAGAGTGTAACATGATGGGCATCGGCGCCGGAATCGCAGCTACAGGCAAGGTTCCGTTTGTGAGCACCTTCGCGATGTTTGCTGCAGGCCGTGCTTTCGAACAGGTGCGCAACTCTGTCGGCTATCCGAAGCTGAATGTAAAAATCGGCGCTACCCACGGCGGAATTTCCGTAGGTGAGGACGGCGCAACACATCAGTGCTGTGAAGACTTCGCACTGATGAGAGTCATTCCGGGTATGGTAGTAGCTTGTCCGTCCGATGATATCGAGGCGAAAGCTATGGTAGAAGCTGCTTATGAGCATGAAGGCCCGATGTATATGAGATTCGGACGTCTGGCAGTTCCGGTGATCAATGACAGACCGGACTATAAATTTGAATTAGGCAAGGGTATTGTTCTGCGCGAGGGTAAGGACCTGACTATCGTTGCCAACGGACTTTGCGTAGCTCCGTCTCTGGAAGCAGCAGAGAAGCTGGCAGCTGAGGGAATCGACGCAAAGGTTATCAATATTCATACCATCAAGCCGCTTGACGAAGAGCTGATCATTGCCTCCGCCAAGGAGACAGGCAAGGTGGTAACTGTGGAAGAACATTCTGTGATCGGCGGCTTAGGCGGCGCGGTTTGCGAATGTCTCTCAGAGAACGCGCCGGTTCCGGTAAAACGCATCGGCGTTAACGATGTATTCGGCGAATCCGGCCCGGCTACAGCACTCCTTGAGAAATACGGCCTTGACGCAGAAGGCATCTACAAACAGATCAAAGCGTTTGTATAAGACTTACTGCAAACAATTCAGAGAGTCTGTATAAGTCTTTCTGTGGGAATCACATCCAGGATACCTTCTGTGATGGTGTCTGCGAGTGAGATCACGGTGGACAGACGTGTAGTCTGGAGCGTGAGCTGCTCCAGGATTCCCGCAATATTGACAATCCCTGTGATGTGGATATCGCCCACAGGGGGCAGTTCCTTTTGAACTCCGGCACCTGGGTAGAGTGCACCATTTCCGATGGTCACATAACCCAGGTGCTTTTTTGAACCCAGGGAAGCATCGATGGCGATCACTAGGGCTTCGGGGTGATTGGCCTCGATAAAGGTGGTAACTTTCTGCAGGTTAAGTGCGTGCACGGGATGGGTCAAGGTTCCGTACACGTAGATGCCCTGTGTTTCGTAGCGGCTGAGCTGGTGTCCCACGTAGGGGCCGAGACAGTCTCCGGTCATGCGGTCGCTCCCTATGCAGAGAAACACCATTTCAGACCATTTGCCGGGATGATGCAGGATGCATTTTTTCAGCAGATAGGCAATCTCCTTGGAAGAGCTTTCTTTCTTTGTATCAATATAAAATGCCATGGGAAATCCTCCCTGATTTTTTTCATTCTAATACTTCTCTGATTCATCTTATCCCCAAATTGGAAAAAATATGCACCATGCAAAATCTGTCGCTAAATTCTTGGAAACAGGTCTTACATTGTGCTAAATTCCGCGTTTTGCTTATGCTATGCTGATACCCGAAGGGGTGATATGACATGATAGAGGTCATTTACAAGGAAGAAAAGCAGGAGGCTAAGGGGAATGAGGCATTATTCCATATTCCCAGAAACATACGGCAGATAGGCCTGGTGAACGAGGGCTACAGGATTTACATCGAGGATTATGTATACACGTTTTTGGGAAGACTGGCCGGTTCGGAACAGGCAAGGGAGAACGGCAGGGGATGCCTGGCTGTGCTGTTGGGAGACACGAATTGGTCGGAGGGGACCACATACTTATTTATCAGGGGAGCACTGATGGTGGAGGATATGGAGGCTGCGGCTGACCATATTGATTTTACGGACGAGGTTTGGAGAACAATCCATGAGGAAACGGATAAGTATTTTCCGGAACAGGAGATTGTGGGGTGGTTCTTTTCCCAGCCTCAGCTGCCGGTCGAGGTTACAGAATTGTTCGGCAGAGTACATCTGAAGCATTTTGGAGGAGAAAAGGTGCTGATGCTCATGGATCCGGTGGAGCGTGAGGATGCCTTTTTCCGGTATGAAAACAATTATATGGTGCGCCAGAGCGGATACTATATCTATTATGAAAAGAATCCGCAGATGCAGACGTATATGATTGAGAAAAATCAGGAAATCAAACCCGAGCTCACTGAAGAGGTTGAGGATGAGGCAGTAAAAACCTTCCGAAAAATCATCAAAGCAAAGAAAAAAGAAGCCCCGGAAGAGCCAGAGGAGACAGCGGAAACAGAAGAGAGACCTTCTGTTTTTTCCTATGCGGCCACGGCTTGCCTGGCAATTGCAGTTCTGGTAGTGGGTGTGAATTTCTACAACAATTACCAGGATATGAAGAGCGTGCGGCAGCAGACAGAGGCAGTTTCGGCGGTGGTGGCGGAAAAGGATGTTTCAGGTGTGACGCCTTTGCCAAGTCAGGCAGCAGGAGGGACTGGAGAAGCGGATAAGGAATCTATATCACTTAATGCTTCCGCACAAGATGCAGCCGGAAGCGGTCAGATTGTCGGAATGGAGAACGGCGGGGGATCCGGAAGTGGAGAGACGGACAGCACCGGAGTTTCAAAGGGCGAAAGTGCTTCGAATAACGGAAGTGCTTCAAATGACGCAAGTGCTCCAAATGACGGAGGAGCTTCAAATAACGGAAGTTCTTCAAATAGCAGCAGCACTATGGATGGCAGCAGTAATTCGGCGGGAGAGAATGCTTCGGGCACCAGCAGCGGAACCTCGAGTGCAAACGCGCAGTCTGCTAGCCAGCAGATGACAGATGAGCAGCTGCAAAACAGCAAGGTCTATCAGGAAGAGTCCGACGAGCGCAAGGCGCGCAGGAGAGCAGCCCTTGCAGCCCAGGAGAACCAGACTGCCGCACAGCAGAGCGGTTCAGCTAAAAGTGATGGCACTCAGCAAGGGGCCTCATCGTCGGATAGTCAGGACCAGACTGCTTCAGGAAGTGACGTGCATGAATCCTATGTAATCCGGCCGGGCGACACTCTTTTCCAAATCAGTATGGCCCGATACGGCAACATGGAAACCATCGAAGAAATCTGCCGCCTGAACGGAATATCCGAGGATGAGATCATTTATCCTGGGCAGGTGATTGTATTGCCATAGTTAGTATTTTAGTTAGGTGTTGGAACACCATTTTTACAATTAATTGATATTGTAAAAATGGTGTTTTTCTTTTGCGAAAAGGCTTGTTTGTTCAATACGCGCTATTGTATATTTTTACTATAAAATTTTGAAATTTTAAAATATTGCAAAAATTATCTTGGTAAATATGTATAAAAACGTTTCTCTAATAATGTATGATTTGGACAATTTACAAATACATATGAATATGCTATTCTACCTATAGAATAGCTGAACAGGTAAAAGGAGGAAAACATGAAAGTCCTAAAAAAACTTAACGACAATTTTGAACGATGGTGTATGATGATTTTTTTCAGTGCATTATTTATTATCGTAATGCTGGGAATCATCTCAAGAACCATATTCAACAGTCCGTTCACCTGGACGGAGGAGGCTGCCCGGCTGGCCTTTATCTGGCTGATTTTTATGGGTATTTCTTTTGGGACGAAGTATGACAAACATATTAATGTCACGATCATACTTGACAGATTGCCTAAAAAAGTATCAGCCGCATTTACAATTCTGTGGGATCTGGTAGCGCTGGCGGTGTTTGTATGGGTTAGCATATACGGAGTGAAATATATCACTTATATGGCTGGGTCTTATACATTTGCGCTGAGGATCAATCAAGGCTTAACAACAGCAATCGTAGCAATCAGCGGTATCTTAAACTGCTACAGGATTATTGAGAAAATGGTTAAGATACATGTGCCCGCATTTAAGGAGGTGAAGTAATGTTTAGTACCGCGTTTATTGTGTTCCTACTAGTTTTTGTGTTTTTCCTTTTTTTCGGTGCCCCCATTTATCTTGCGCTTCTTTGCAGTGGACTTTCATATGTATTCCTTCACGGAGGAATCGACAATATGGCTGTTATGGCAAAAATGTACGGAAGCCTTGATAATTTCGTACTTCTGGCAATACCGATGTTCATGATGGCGGGCAAGCTGATGAATAACGGCGGCATCACGGATCGTATTTTTGGTTTTTGCCGCTCACTGCTGGGGCATTTCCCGGGAGGCCTGGCCTATGTAAATGTCCTTGCATCCTTCGTCTTCTCCGGAATGTCCGGTTCGGCGCTTGCGGATGTAGGCGGCCTCGGTGCAGTTGAAATCAAAGCGATGCGCGATGAAGGATACGAGGATGATCTTATTTTTGGAATTACGGCTGCTTCCTCAACAATGGGGCCAATCGTTCCACCCTCCATTCCAATGGTAATTTATGGAGCCGCGGCTAGTGTGTCGGTGGGTACATTGTTTATGGCTGGAGTGGGACCCGGAGTTGTAATTGCTGCTGTACTAAGTGTATTTATTTACTTTGTGGCGAAAAAAAGAAAATATCCGGTACATAAAAGATGCACATTAAAAGAAATTTTCCAATGGTTCCGCAAGAGCTTTTGGGCATTGCTAATGATTGCAATTATTCTGGGAGGTATCTCAGGAGGCTTCTTTACCCCAACAGAGGCATCCTGTATCGCGATTGCATATTGTATCTTTGCAGTGTGTGTAATATATCGTGATATGCCGGCTAAAACAATAATTCCGGTAATCAGCGAGACAGTTCAGGATATTGTGCCCGCTATGGCGATTGTAGCTTCTGCCTCATTGTTCGGCTGGGTACTTCAATTTGAACATCTTGGCACCTTGATGCTGGAAGGAATGCTTTCCATATCCAGTAATAAGTGGGTAATTCTTTTAATGATTGATGTAATCCTGCTGTTTTTCGGTATGATACTTGACTCAACACCGACGATTTTGCTGTTGGTTCCTATTTTCCAGCCATTGGTAAGAGAGGTGGGAATCTCCGAGATTCATTTGGGTATTGTTGTTGTGCTGAATCTGATGATCGGCCTGATGACACCTCCATATGGACAGTCCTTGTTTATGCTTTCCGGTGCGACTAAGACGCCGTTTAATAAAGTCGTAAGTTATGTTTCACCGTGGCTGATTCCGCTATTTATAGCACTTTTGATCGTAACCTTCTTTCCGGAGGTATGCTTGTTCGTTCCTCGTATGCTGGGAATGACGGTATAGTGTGACTTGTCTTGATAAGCCGCACGATTGACATAATGAGTTGTATAAAAATGAAAATAAAAAAGTGAAAGGAGTACAACTATGAGAAAGAATTGGAGAAAAGTAACATCGATTTTACTGACGGCAGGTATGCTGGCAGGTACATTAACAGGAGTGCCGGTTATGGCGGCAGAGGAGGAGCATGTTCCGGGATTTGAAGTATATTATAGGGACAATGACCCAAAAGCAGATTTAGATGTGGAAATTACATCAGATGACGAAGTGAAATGGACGGTTGCCAGTTGTATGGCCATAGACAATCCGCAATCTGTTAATATCGGAAGAATTGCGGACGAGCTTTCCGAATTAACAGATGGAAAGTTTACCTGGGACGTATTTTACAACTCAGAGCTTGGTTCAGAAACAGAGGCGATTGAGCTTTGCAGAAATAATACGGTACAATTCGTTACATCCAATGTAACCTCTATGCCTACATATGTAGAAAGAATTGGTGTTTTTGCTCTTCCATATTTATTCCATACAGCGGAAGATCAGCTGCATTATTTGGCTGAATCTGATATATCCATCGATATGTGGAAAGAACTGGAGGAACAGACAGGACTGGTTACGGTCGGCTTCCAGAATTCAGGCGCAAGATGTCTTTCTACAGGTGGAATTGATAAAATCGCAAAGCCCGATGACTTAAAGGGTGTCAAAATACGCTGTATGCCTCCGCAGGTATGGCAGGATGTAATCTCAGCTCTTGGTGCTACACCGGTACCGATTGCTTATACAGAGATTTATACAGCTATGCAGACAGGGGTTGTTGCCGGTCAGGACAATCCTGCAGGTAATGTTGTGAGTAGTAAGTTCTATGAAGTACAGGATTATTTCTATGAAACAGAGCATGCGTACAATATTTCCGGTTTCTATACAAATAAAAACGCGTGGGATGCACTTCCGGATGATTATAAGGCACTCGTGCTCGGCTTATGTCAGAAATACCTTGGAGACCAGTACACAGCAGATATGGATGTATTCCTGGAAGAAAGCTACAAGATTATGGAGGATGCCGGTGTTACCATCGTTGGGCAGGACGAAATGGACATGGAAGCATTTTATGAGTCAGCAGCAAATATGATTGATGAAAAGTATATGAGTGACGAAGCCTTTGCTCCGACAATTGAAGATGTAAAAGCCACATTTGGATATTGATCTGAGTCTGTTTAAAAATTAATGATTCAGCCACTCTGCCATCCGGGCGGAGTGGCTGTTGCTGAAAAAGGAGGAAAATATGGATCTGCATCTTGAGGGAAAGGTAGCTGTTATCTCCGGTGGCGCCACTGGGATAGGAAAAGCAGCTGCATTAGAATACATGAAAGAAGGCGTGCAGGTTGCTGTGTTTGGCAGACGTCTCGGCGTACTCGAGTCATTTGCATCAGAAGCGGCGCAGATGGGATATTCCGTTTATTATGAAGCCGTGGATGTGGCAGATAAAGGGCAGGTTCAAGCCTTTGCCAATCATGTCTATGAAAAATTCGGCCACATTGACATTTGGGTAAATAATGCCGGAATTTCTATAGATAAAGAATTGATGGATTTTACAGATGAGGATTGGGAGCGTATCAATAGGATTAATGTGGACGGTGTTTATAATGGAATCAGGATCGCTGCTGGTTATATGAAAATACAGAATTCAGGAGTTATTATTAATGCCTCCAGCTATGCTTCTTTAATCCCACATGCAAACGGAGTGATTTACGCGGCCTCCAAGGCCAGCGTATCCAGTCTCACGAGGTCTACCGGCGCAGCCCTCGCTCCGTACGGTATCCGTGTGGTGGGCTATATTCCGGGCATGATTCAGACTGGGATCAGCGAGGAATTTATCTCTCAGTACCGCGATAAGTTTATCAAGGATATTTCCAGCGGACGCCTTGGGGTTCCGGAAGATTTGGCAAAGCCCATAGTTTTCCTTTCTTCGGATGCGGCGGGGTATATCACAGCTTGTGATATCCAGATTACAGGCGGAAAGTTTGCGGTGCAGGACTGCGCGATGCCGTGGCGAATGAAAGAAGAAAATGAAAGACAGAGAAAGGTATAAGCAGCATGGAAAAGATTTTAGTATCATCGTCTCATTTTGACACCTTGTGTCGTGATGCGTGGGATTTATTCGAGAAAAACGGGTTAGAGGTGATTTTTGATCCGAACAAGCCTTTTCCCGCATATACGACAGAGGAAATTTTGGCCCGCCCGGACCGCGAAATGATTGTGGCAGCAGTGATTGGAATGGACGATTATCGAGATGAAAGAAAGTATCAGGCACTGCCGAATTTAAAAGCAGTCGCAAAATTCGGTGTAGGTGTTGATAATATTGACGGAGCGCTTGCTCAAAAATATGGTGTAAAGGCATTGAATGCACCGGGGCAGAATTCCAACGCAGTTGCGGAACTTACAGTTTCCTTTATCCTTGACCTTCTCCGGGCGGTAGTGCCGCTTCATAAGGCAATGGAAAAGGGAGAGTGGCCGCGCCATATCGGTGAAGAGATTAAAGGCAAGACCGTTGGGCTGCTCGGATTTGGTGCGATTGCCAAAATGGTGGCAAAAAAGCTTCAGTGCTTTGATGTCACGGTTTCTGCATATGACCTTTATCCAGATGTTGAAGCGGCAGAAGAACTGGGGGTGAAATTGACAACTCAGGAAGAGATTATAACGCAGAGTGATATTATCAGTATACATATTCCGGCAACTCCTGAGACTCATCACTTATTTGACAAGGATACTATCAGCAAAATGAAGGATGGCGCATATTTGGTCAATCCGGCACGTGGGGCGCTTGTGGATCTGGACGCATTGGCGGACGCACTTCTATCCGGGAAGCTTTCCGGGGCTGCACTGGATGCATTTGAAATGGAACCGCTTCCCAAAGACGCTAAAATCCTGCAGTGTGGAAATGTCGTGCTTACCCCTCATACAGGGGCTGAGACAAAGGAAGCATATTATAATGTGAGTATGACCGTTGCTAAGGACATCATCCGCGCTGTGAATGATGAGGAACCAGTCAATTGTGTAAACTGATGTAATTATCCGGCAGACAGTATCGCTAAGAGTAACTACGAAAGTGTTGAATAATTACAAACTGATAAAGAATAAGAAAGAGGTATAATGATATGAAAAGATTAAAAGGTGTAGTAATTCCCCTGGTCACCCCTCTCACAGATGAGGATACCGTAGATGTAGAATCTATGAAGCGGTTAACAGACTATTGTATTGACGGGGGGATGGATTGCCTGTATCCCTGTGGAACGACAGGGGAAATGATGTATCTGACTGTGGAGGAAAGAAAAATTGCTGCGGAAGTTGTCGTAAAAGAAGCGGCGGGCAGAGTTCCGGTTTTTGTGCATGTAGGGGCTTGGAATCAGGCAGATACGATTGAACTGGCAAAACATGCTGTGGAAATCGGTGCGGATGGTATTGGGGTGGTAACTCCTGCGTTCTATTCTATTAGTGACAAAGGTCTGATAGATTATTATATAGCGGTTTCGAGAAGTGTACCTGAGGATTTTCCCATTTATCTATATGGAATTAAACAAAATGCAATCAATGACTTAAACAAATATGTATGTGAAGAAGTGGCTGAAAAATGTAAAAATGTGATTGGAGTAAAATACAGTTTCCCGGATATGACAAGAATTCAGGAATTGATCACAGTAAAAGATGGTGACTTTGATGTACTGGTGGGCCCGGACCATTTGTTTGAGGTGGTTTGTGCTGCGGGTGGCAAGGGAGTTGTATCGGGAAACGCAATGTGCGTTCGGGAACATTATGCAGCGCTTTGGGAAGCCATTCAGAAAGGGGATTATGAGCTTGCCGCAAGAATTCAGCGCCGTACCAATACGCTCAATTCAGTGATGTGTGCAGTAAATAATATTGCCGCATATAAAGTGATATTAAAAGAAGAAGGTATTCTGAGCACGACAAATATGAGACGACCCATGGAAAATCTGACACCGGAGCAGGAAAAAGATTTACTTGACAATTTACATAAATTGGATTATAAAAAAGTTATCTTAAGATAGCCAGGTAAAGAGGAGCTCATGAATAAAAAAACAGAAATACATACTTTAAACAGAGAACGTTTATACGAAAGAGTAGCAGATCATTTAGAAAGAATGATACTGGAAGGCCGGGACGAACGATGGGCCGAGGGGCAGAAGCTGCCTTCGGAACAAGAACTGGCGGACAGCTTCGGTGTCAGCAGAAATATGGTGCGGGAGGCTGTTAAGCTGCTTAAAGAGCGTGGCCTGGCAGAACCCAAGAATGGCCTTGGTGTTTATATTACACGGCCGAATCCGGAACAGTTATCTGCATTTGTTTACAGGTATGTGTTGCTGAATCATACAGAGCTGCGGATGATATATGATACCCGTATTCTTTTGGAGGAATATTGTGTGGGATGTGCGGCAGCCAGATGCACAGAGGAAGATCTGAAACGGGTGCGTGAAATTGTTTCTCGAATGAAGGATACAAGTATGTCTGTTCGCGAATTTCAGGAGACAGACTATATGTTTCATATATCGCTGGCGGAAATTTCCGGCAATCCCCTAAATGTTATGATGATCAGTGCGTTTAAGGATGTTTTTCTTGCGATTTTAGGGCGGAACTATCAAAGCTTAGAGGAAAGCGGTACCACCAGAAAGGATCATGAAATGATTTTGGAGGCCGTGGCAAATCATGATGAGGAGAGAGCAAAAGCTCTTTTAAGAAGGCATCTTGAAGATTCCTATGAAAACGCCAGTAAAAATCGGCTTAATCCAAATGAGTTAATCTTGAATAAATAAGTAACTTTGGACTGCTGCACACGGACAAGGGAATTCCGTTGCATGCGGTCCTTTTTTTGTAAATCACGAGTAATTAGAATAGGAGAAAAATTATGTTATTGGAAAATAAAACCGCAATTATCACAGGTGCAAGCCGGGGAATTGGAAAAGCAACCGCCTTAAAGCTGGCTGGAGAAGGTGCAACAGCACTTCTTGTCGGAAGAAAATTAGATACCTTAAAAGCTGTAGAAGAGGAAATTAAGGAAAAGGGCGGAAAAGCGGATTGTTTTGTCTGTGATGTGAGAGACTATGAGAAAATACAACTGATGATAAATGAAATTATCCATAAATATGATAAAATTGATATTCTTGTAAACAATGCGGGGATATCAAAAGAAATACCGTTTCTTGAAATGCCGATTGAAATTTTTGACGAGGTGTGTGAAATGAATCTGCGTACCGTTATGCTTATGATGAAAGTGGTACTCCCTCATATGGCTGAACGAAAATCGGGAAGTATTGTCAATATTGGTTCAGGTGCGGCAATCCGCGGCCTGCCGAAAAATTCGGCTTATGCTGCTGCAAAAGCAGGTGTGGTGTGCCTCACACAGGCTGTAGGGGATGAAGTTCGTCCCTTAGGAATCAGGATTAATGCGATTTGTCCTGGCCCTGTTGATACAGAGTTGTTCCAGAATTCTGCATGTAAGGATTTTATACTTTCTGCTGGAGGGGATTTATTTCAACCTGAAGAGGTGGCAAATGGGGTACTATTTTTAGCGTCTGATCTGTCGGGATGTACAAACAGCCAGACCTTGGTCATGAGAGGATTTAACAGATGGTAATTGTATTGCGATAGAAAAGTGTGCTATAATGCTTTCGTGAGCAATTAATTATGAAAGACGGCTTGTAGACAGTGACTTTCATAACAAATACACAAGGCAAAGGTTTAACTATGGCAAATACAATCAAAAATATAAGAAAAAAACGCAGAAAAAAGAAGCTTCTGGCGCAAAAGGCGAAGCTTGCAAAAGCACAGGCTTCTATGGAGGGAGGCAATCAAGCCCAGGATTATCAGAATCGTATTTCGCGACACAAGCGAGATTCTCTGAAACGGACCTTGATTACAGCCGGAATCATCATTGTGGCTGTATTCCTGATACTGCTTTATTTTGAAAAACGAAGCTATCGTAATTACAAAATTTTGCAGACCAGTGAGCAGGAGGACATTGTTTCCACAAAATATGTGGAAATGGACGGCAGGATCCTTCGTTACAGTCCGGATGGGGTTTCTCTCGTAAACAGTAAGATGGATACAGTCTGGAGCGAGCTGTACGATATGCAGAATCCTGTGGCGGATGTGTGCGGAAGTAAAGCAGTCATCGCCGACAGAGACGGCACAACAATGGAGATGTTTAACAAGGACGGCAGAACCGGCAGCGTGACCACCTCTTATAGTATTGTTAAAGCTCGTGTGTCGGCCAGCGGACTTGTGGCTGTGATACTTGACGGCGGCGATGAAACCTGGATTAATTTTTACGGCTCTGACGGAAGTCTTATAGCCGAAAATCAAACCAAGGTGGATGACCCCGGTTATCCGCTGGATGTGGCAATTTCCAGAGACGGTGTGATCATGATGGTCACTTACCAGTTTGTGGACGGCGGTGACACTACTAGCTATGTTGCATTCTATAACTTCGGAGACGTGGGGCAGAATGAGGACGACAGGATTGTCAGTGGTTACACCTATGAAGGCGTTGTGATTCCGCAGATACAGTACCTGGACAGCAGCCAGTCGATAGCGCTGAGAGATGACGGCTTTGCTCTTTACAAAGGAAAGCAGATTCCCAAGGAAAATAAAATTGTCAAGGTGGATAAGGAGATTGTAAGTACCTTTTTTGATGAGGACAACATCGGATTGGTATTTAAAAACGGCAGTAAGGATAAACTCTATACAATGGAAGTGTATTCCACAGGAGGGAAGCTGAAGTTTAAAAAGGACTTCAATATACCATATACCACTATAAAAATGAGCGAGGGAAATATCCTTATGTACAACAGCTCTCAGATGTGCGTGCTCAACAGCCGCGGTGTGGAGAAATATATGGGCACAGTCGACGGGACCATCAATGACTTTTTCAAGATTGGATGGAACAAATACCTGCTTGTACTGGACAGCGGTGTAAACGTGATTAAATTTACTTAAGGAAAGGCGGAAATTTATGACCTGGACGTGGCTTGGAATCGTGACTTTGGGGTTTTTGGCATTTTCCTGCTATATGGGCTACCGGCGCGGCTTTGTGCGGGAGGTGGTTTCCACGTTTTTTGTGGTGCTTTCCATTGTGCTGGTGTGGTTTATCAATCCCTATGTAAATGACTTCCTCCGGGAGAATACCCCTGTCTATGAAAAGATACAGGATGGCTGCCGGGAGCTTGTGGATACGCAGGTGGGCGGCGCGGAAGGTATGGGGCACACGGAGCAGAGCAGCCTGATAAACGGATTAGCGCTGCCGGACCTTTTAAAGGACGGTATTATAGAGAATAATACAGCCGAGGTATACCGTTACCTGGCAGTAAATACTTTTGCAGACTATGTGGCCGGTTACCTGGCCTTGATCGCTGTCAACGGATTGTCGTTTTTGGTGTCTTTTCTCCTGGCGACGATTCTGATACGAATGGTAACGTATGCACTGAACATAATAGCCAGGCTTCCTATTATAAGAGGTGCGAATAAAGCAGCAGGTGCTTTAATGGGTATTGTGAAGTGCGTAATCTTTATTTGGGTTGCTTTTCTTGTATTGACGGTGCTCTGCAATACTGAGATTGGCAGAACAGGCCTGAAACTCATTGAACAAGACCACCTTTTGAACTTCCTATATAAGGAAAACATCTTTGTCAAAATATTTATGAGTATTTTTTACGGAAATTAAGAAAAAGGGCTTGACGACAAGTTGTGAGAATGATATACTAAAATCCGCTTCTAAGTGAGGCGGATTTTTTTCTTGGGTTTTCCCGGAGAAACAGTTGGAAAAACTTAGAAAAAAACATAAAAAAAGTGTTGACAGGACAGAAATGATATGATAATATATCAGAGTTGCTGAAAAACACAGAAAATTGACATCAAAGATGCGGCAAAAAAAGTTGAAAAAAGTTCTTGACAGACACAAAATGATATGATAAAATATCAAAGCTGTCGAAAACAAAACAGCAGACCAACCTTGATAACTAAACAGTGAAACACATACGATTCTCGAAAATTCTTTACATTCAAAGAACGGTTTTCGAACCAAAACAGTAATAACGAAA
>JNKJ01000042.1 GCA_000702025.1 Blautia schinkii DSM 10518 | reverse complement strand
GGCAGATTTGCGGAAAGCGCGCCTGAAAATCCAGCGCCTACGGAGACTTAGCCGCGAGAGCTCTTCTCGAGCGGCTTAGTCGCAGTTGGCGATTAGTTGAAGGGAAGCGGGCATCTGCGTGACGTGCCCAGCTCCCGCCCCCAACTTCCTTCTGTTTCCCATCGAACACTTTCCAGGGGACCCCTAAATTACCATAAAGAAAAGGAGGAGGACATCATGATTCAGGAAGAACTGCACTTGGTACAATGCCGTGAGAGAATCGAAGAGAATATTGCACGTTATGAGGCTCTGCTTAAGGACGCGGAAAAGGAATCTGAGGATTTATTCCGTGCGGTCCGCAGTGGGGATACGGAGCTGTATGGACAGTTGATCGTCAGCGAAAATATGCGGGAGCACTACGGTAAGACACTTTTAAAAAACAGAACTGCTTATAATAAACCGTATTTCGGGCGTATTGATTATAAGGAATTGGAAACCGGAACAGAGGAGATGCTTTATATTGGTAAAAACGGCATTACTCTGAAGGACCATGAGGTTATTGTAGTGGATTGGCGAGCTCCGGCGGCTACGGTGTATTATGAGAATACGTTGGGACAGGGCAGTTACCGGACTGTTGGGGGGAAGTCGATTCCGATTGACCTTTATCTGAAACGGACCTTTGATATTTCAGAGGGGAAGCTTCAGGGATATTATGACAGTGATACCGTGGCAAATGATGAGCTGTTGGTCAAATATCTTTCGCAGAATAAGGATGTGGTTCTGGGCGATATTATTTCTACGATACAGAAGGAGCAGGATGAAATCATCAGAAAAACTCCCTATAAGAATATTCTGGTTCAGGGTGTGGCAGGCAGCGGAAAAACTACGGTAGCTATGCACCGGATTTCCTATATTCTCTATAATTACGGGAAGCAGTTTGCACCGGAGGAGTTCTGTATCATTGCCGCCAGTGACATGCTGCTGCGCTATATAACCAGCGGCCTGCCGGAGCTGGATGTGGAGAATGTGAGCCAGATGAGAATGGACAGGTTTTTGCTCCGATATTTGGATAAGAGCTGGAAGAAAAATGACCGTTATATTGAGATGGATGAGGGAGAGAGTTTTAAGAGCAGGCTTGAGTTTATTCAGGCATTGGATAATTACCTGGAAGGGGTGAGAAAGCAGGCCCTGCCGGATGGGGATATTGTGGATACAAAGGCGGGGATTCTTATGTCGGGAGAGGATATCAGAGATATTCTGGAAAGAAATAAGGAGCGTTCCGTGGCGTATCTGAGCGGTTTCTTGAATGAGAGACTGGGCGCGAGGATTAAGATGCTTCTATATGATGAGGAGGATGCCGGGCTTAGAAAGGTTTTAGTGAAAGAATATAAAAATACATTTGTTTGGAAAAAGACGACCAAGGCGGCGGACGTGTATGTGGATTTTTTGATGTGGTATGCCTTGGTAAAGGGGAACGGGGCCTGTATGGATTCGGTGATTGCCCATGTGCAGAAGCATCGTTTTGATATTTATGATCTGGCCGCCCTGGCCCTGATTGAGGTGAGGCTTCTGGCAAAGGAAACATATGAGGACTACCGTCAGATCATTGTGGATGAAACCCAGGATTTTGGCGAGTCGGTTTACTATGTGCTGCGGCAGATGCTTCCGGGATGTTATTTTACCCTGATGGGTGATGTGTCTCAGAACATCCATTATGAGACGGGTATGAATAGCTGGGAGGATTTGAAGAATGATGTTTTCGGCGGCGAACATATGAGTTTTCATATATTGGCGAAGAGTTACCGTAATACCATAGAGATTTCCGAATATGCAGGGCATGTGCTCCAACATGCAAACGCGGGCGCTTACAAGATTCAGCCGGTAATCCGCCACGGCAGTCCGGTGGGGATTTGGAAATGTGGGGAAGAGGGGATGTCTTTCGAGGAGGCGTGCCGAAGCATGGCTTCTAAGGCGTTGGAAATATTAAGTGGAATAGAGAGCAGTGGTTATGATACAACGGCTGTCATCTGCAGGGATGAAAATTCAGCGGCCGAAGCCGCGCAGTATCTGGGGATATCTGCCGTAGCGGACGGGGAGGAGAGCTTCCATAAAGGAGTTATGGTCCTCCCTGTCGCTAAGACCAAGGGTCTGGAGTTTGATGCGGTTATCCTCTGGAATCCCTCCCCGGAAAGTTATGGCAGGTCAGAGGGGGATGCGAAGCTTCTGTATGTGGCAATCACCCGGGCGCTGCATGAGCTGCATGTGGTGTATTGTGGGGAGCTTACTCCACTGTCTCAATAGATTCCACAATACTGAGCCGGGAGATTTTTCTCAGGGGAATGCAGGTTGCTCCCAGGCAGGCCGCAAGTGCCAGCACGGCGGCCTGTAAGATAGGTATCACGGGCTCTGCGGTGAGGCGGAGAGAGTCTGTGGCTGCGGCACCTATAAAGATTGAGCAGATATACCCGGCGGCCCCTCCGATCACCGCGGCGATCAGACCGTAATACGCACCCTCAAAGAGGAAGGTTTTGTACAGGCTGTCGCGGCTCATGCCAATGGCGCGCTGGACGCCGATTTCTTTGATTCTTGTGTGGATATTGGTGTACACGGTGTTGATGATGTTAAGGATTCCGATGAGGCCCACAAATACGATGAACCCCCATGCCAGCAGGCGTATCTGCTCAAAGCTTTCTTTTAGCTGTGCATCAGTGTTTTCGTAGGACAGCCAGCTTCCGCCTGTCCGGCTGCAGAGTGTGCTAATGGCATCCTCCGCTGTTTCGCGGTCTGCATTGCTGTTAAGCTTAGGGTAGAGCTCCGTATAATGGCTTTCGCCCGTTATTTTGTCAAAAACATCATCCCACACAACGACCTCCACACCATTGATAAAGCCTTCATTTTCCAGAATGACGGGATTGCCGATTAACCTGAGAATCGTCATGGTGACGCCGTTTACAGTTATGGTGTCTCCCTCGCGCAGGGAAGTCTGTTCCGTCTGTGTGCCGCCGATTTTAATTGGATTTTTGACGAAGCAGGCCTTGCCTTCTTTCATTGCGTTCCAGTCCTTCTCTGTCAGATCGGGCACGTTGTTTTTCAGCAGGGTTTCGTCAGCGCCTGCCAGATGGAAGACCTCTCCCGGCTGCAGAGAAAGAGATAAGTCAATTCCTTCAGGTATTCCGTTTTCGTCGGGTATAAACTGTTTATACTTTAATTTGACGACCTCCTCTATATCAGGAGAATCAGCAAGGGCAGCAACATCCTCAGGCGAGAAGCCGATTCCCTGATTTGTCAGCGAATAGTCTCCCAGATGCATCTGCTGTACTTTTGCAGAGGTGTCAAGGATGGAGGTGAAGCTGTTCAGCGCTACAAAAACCGTGATGCTGATTACCAGGGAAAGGATGGTGATGGTGGTCCTGCCCCGGCTGCGTTTCATGTTCATTCTGGCATAAAAGGCCTCAAAACTGCGGATACGCCCCGGCTTTCTGTGACCGCGCCTGATTTTTACGGTTTGCTGTGTCATGGCAACCGTTGGCGAAACCTTCGAGGCATAGCGGGCTGCGGGCATGGCAGCGGCAAAGGCGAACAGCAGAGTGACCGCCGCGCCTGCAAGCAGCGGCAGAGCCCTTCCCTGTGAGCTCTGGGCGATCAATGCGGCAACCTCCTCCTGAGTCTGGGCCATAAAGAGCTCAGGATTAAAGAATCCTGCCGCGGCGGTGGTGATTCCTTTGGCAGAAAGAAGCCCAAGGACCATGCCGCAGGGGATTCCCACCGCACTGAGGAGGGCAAGCTGTACAGCAACCAGTACATAGAGCTGGCCGCGCTCCGCCCCCATTGCCCGAAGTGTGCCATACTGCCGGATATGCTTGGCTACAGCGATTTTGAGGATGTTATAGATTACAAGTCCTGCAGCCAGAAGCACAAGAACTCCGGTCATAATGCCTGCCACAGCCATATAGGAAAACCCGGAAGCCTCAGTCGAGACAGTGTCGGAGCGGTAATTGATGCCCATTGCGGAAAGCAGCACATCATTGTATTGGAGACAGTAATCCGGGATATTATAGGTCGCAGCAAGGTCATCGATTGTATGCTGGAAGCTTCCTTTTTCTTTGGTGCGTATGTCTACAGAGTATAAAAGATATTTTTCCGGGAGAAGCTTTTCTGCTGTTCCGGGTCCGACAATTCCTTCTGTGGAGCCGGACACATAGCCGATATAGTTAGGCTTCAGAATTCCGGTGAGCACGAAATCGCCGGTATATTGATAAGCCGCTTCCGTATCATGCAGAACGGAGATGGACAAATCGAGAGAAATGTGTTCTCCAAGTCTGCCTTCATAACCCAGAAGTGACAGCACATCAGAGGGAAGCGCAAGCTCGTCCGGGGCTTCGGGGAGGCGGCCTTCCTGAAGCTTGGAAATCTGCGGGTATGCGCTCAGGGCGTTTCCGGCATATTCCCTGAGAAGTATGGATAGTTTACTGTCCGGGATATCGGACCTTCCCAGAGCAATCAATTTTTCGGCGTAGGAGAGCCGGTAATCTGACATGACTCCTGCAGCGGCTTCCTGCTTAAGCTGATGAAGCGTTGCATAGCGGTTTCCGTTCAGGCTTGCAGCCTGCTCCTGGCGCATGGTATTCAGGATGCCGATAGACTGTCCGATCACTGTCACCATCATTGTGGAAAGGGTGATAGCAATTATAATTAATATAGAAGTAACTCTCTGGACCAGAAGCTCCTTCAAAGCGAGAGTGCGGTAAGATTTCATTTTGCGTTCACCTCCGTAAGGACACCGTCCACAATCACAAATTGTCTTTCTGCAAGACCTGCGATGCGGCTGTCGTGCGTGATGATCACCAGGGATTTGCCAAGCTCACGCCAGATGTCAATGAGCATATCCATAACCTCGCCGCCATTTTTACTGTCCAGATTTCCGGTCGGCTCGTCGGCGAAAATAATGTCCGGCTGCGCGATCAGTGCCCGGGCAATGGCAGTGCGCTGCTGCTGTCCGCCGGAGAGCTCACTTGGCAGATGGGAAAGCCTGCTGTCAATGTCCAGAAGTTTGGACAGTTTTTTCAGGTACGCTTCATCGGGCTGTCTGTGGTCCAGGAGAAGCGGCATGATAATATTTTCCCTTGCTGTCAGCACAGGCAGAAGATTGAATTGCTGGAAGATAAAGCCTATGCGCTGACGCCGGAAAAGAGACAGCTTTTTGTCACTGAAGGTATAGATGTCCTGACCATCGTAGGAAAGTTTTCCCGAGGTGGGGCGGTCAAGGCCGGACAGCAGGTGGAGCAGGGTGCTCTTGCCGCTGCCGGAAGGGCCCATGATGGAGATGAAATCGTTGTTATTGACCTCCAGGGTGGCTTTATCAAGTGCTGTGACCCGGCTTTCACCGGAACCGTAGATTTTTGTCAATTGTTCAGCTTTTAGTTTCATAAAAAACACTCTCCTTTTCTGTTGATAAGGAGAGTGTAATGTGTAAATCTCAAAAATCGCTCAAGAATTGCCATGAATAATGAGCAAAGCAGACATATAAGCAGGCCAATTTGGCGACTAGTACTGCATTGCATAAATTCCTGTGGATTCTGTGCACGATATTCATGTCAGCTGTGCGCCTGCGAAGCGACGACGTAGCGGCGGGCTACGGCTAGCTTCGAAGGCGTGCAGATGGCGCGGATAGCGTGTGCAGAATTCACAGGAATTTACGCAATGCAGTACTGGCTCGAGGGGCTGTGCGTTAGTCGCGCACGCTCAGCATAAACCGAAGCGGAGCGTAAATCAAATACCTCGCAGCTCTGGCGTGCTGGAGATTTGATGGCTCGTTGTTTGCTGCGGAGTATTTAATGTGTTGTTTCAATCCACGCTCGGTAATTTCACAGAGTACGACTTTTATGGCTGCATGTCTTGACCTCATGTCAGTGGGGGATACCGATTTCTCTCCGCCCACCACTGCCGTTAATCTTGTTTATGGTGATTCATCTCGCCGCCTGCAGAGGTGGGAGAATTCTCACTTATTTAGTTAAATTGTGCCGTGACAACTGCGCCATTGGGGGAGTTGTCCAGATACAGTTCGCCGCCGTGTTTTTTGCAAAGCAGACGGCACATGTAGAGTCCCATTCCAAAGTGCTCTGAATCTGCATCCCGGTCGCGTAAAAACGGAGCGGCTCCTTTTTTTAGTATGGATTCCGGAAAGCCGGGGCCGTCGTCTGACACACGCAGAATGAATCCCGGGTTTTCCAGGGTAAGTGTGACGCTGACGCTTGATTTCGCGTATCTAAGCGCATTATACACCAGATTTTCCGCAACATTGAAGAGAAATCCCCGGTCTGCTTTGACCGTGCAGACTGCTTCCGTGCCTTGGAAATTAAGCTCGATTCCGGTACCGGAGGAAAGTACATGCAGACTGTTCCAAAGCCCGGATTTAAGTTCATCCCAGGATAGATCACCCGGCCTGCATTCCAGTTCCTCAAGCTTCTGGGCGTTGGTCATGGCAGTTACATAAGTTTCAATTCGTCCTGCGTATTGTGAAATCAGGTCAACGATATCTGCGGCGTTTTCCTGGGGCAGGCTGCCCTTCTTTATGCCGTCGTCCAGGAGCTTAGCCGAACCCTTGAGAACAGTGACAGGATTACGCAGGTCGTGGGCAAAAGCAGCATTGAGCCGCCTGCGTTCTTCTACCTGAGCCCACAGCGCTTTGTTTGTCGTAAGCAGCTCGGCGCGCATAGTCTCAAAGGCGGAGCAGAGGCGCCCAAGTTCATCATTTCCAAAGGCTTGCACCGTGAAATCTAAATCCTGCTTTTGGATACGTGCGGCACTATGCTCAAGAACTTCCAACGGTTTTTTAAGCTTCCAGCGGTAGAAAGAAATATCTGCCAGAATAAGGGAAAGCATCACGAAAAATACAGGTAGGATAATCTGTAAAGCGTTGAGGACCAGGTTTGTAACCGTTGGTGCATTTGCTTGTACCTTTTGTTTTGGATTGTGGGAAAGTTCATCGTCCGCCTGCGTGGACAGTGTACCGTTTTCGTCCACCATGATTTGTACTTGCGGTCCGGATTCGTATTGACTGCGGATTTGCACACAGGCGAAAAAGGAAATGGAAGCAAGAAAAATTCCTACAATGAGATAAAGTGCTGTAATCGCAAAAAATGCCTGCTTAAGGCTTCTGTTTTTCAGCCGTTCCATTTATACCCCACCCCCCAGACAGTCTCAATATAATTGTGCAGAGACAGAGCGGCGAATTTTGCGCGGATTTTCCGTACGTGCTCCATAATCGTGTCACTGCTGCCGTCCCCGTCAATGCCCCATACTGACTCGTAGATATGCTCCCTGTCAAATACCTGGCCTGCATTCAGGGAAAGCAGCTCCACGATGTCGAACTCTTTCCGCGAAAGCGGGACCGGCGTGCCGGAGATTTTGATTTCACGGGCAGAGTAGTCCACGGCCATATCCCCGAAAAACCGCAGTACAGACTGGGCCTGCCTGCGGTTTTCCCTGCGGAGATGTGCCGCGACCCTTGCCCCCAGCTCATCCAGGTCAAAGGGCTTGACAATATAATCGTCCGCTCCTGCGTGGAAGCCTTTGATTTTATCCCCAGTCTCTATTCGTGCGGTGAGAAAAAGAATCGGACAGGTGATATGTGCGCGGATTCGTTCACATACCGTCAGACCGTCCATTTCCGGCATGTTGATATCCAGCAGTATGATATCCGGGTAGCAGGCTGCCTTTTGTATGGCCTCCGGCCCGTCAAAGGCTGTGACAACCTCATAGCCTGCCATCTCGAAATAGCTCTTCAGCATACGTACAATACCCTTTTCGTCATCCACGATCAGGATTTTACTATTCATAGAAAACTCCTCCTTTGAGGTAGGATAACATATAAATCTCAAGAATTCCTCAAAAGTTTCCCGAAAAGAGGCGGAAAATGTTTCCGATTTGATAATAACCTGGCGTATCTGCTGCGAGTCGCGCTCCACACCTTGTGTGATATCATACATCTGTGCGCCCCACCAATTTGCCGGAGGTTTTATTCCCGCGAGCAACGAGCCAAGCGGCCATGCTAACATGGACATTTGGAGACTGCCGCGAGAGTCAAATACCCCGCAGCTCTGCTTCGTTACAAGTTTGATGCCCCGTCAGCTTGCTGCGGGGTCTTTGACTCAATCAAGCTAAAATATAAATTGTACCAGCAGCATATAGGTGATCGTGCCGCCTGCGATGGAGAGCAGCATCTGCCGTTTCCAGAAATGCAGGGCGGTTACTACCGCGATGGAGATGAGCTCCGGAATGGCGTGCATTCCTGTAAAAATACTTACATCCTTCAGACAATAGATGACCAGCATACCAAGCGCAGCCGCGGGAAGCACCCTGCCGAGATACTGTATGTAGGGCGGTGTCTTTTTCCCCGCCGGGAATATGATGAACGGCAGAAAACGCGTGGCCATAGTGCCGAGCACTACCATGGCAATGGTGATTATTTTTTGTGTGGTTGTCATGATACAGCCTCCTCTTTTTTAGAAAGTGCATTTCGGAGCAGGGTCAAGGCTCCGAGGATACAAAGCATGGATGGGATTATGAAATTGCTGCTGCCAAAAATAATCAGGCAGATAAGGGACATCGCCAGGCCCAGCAAGGAGCTGACGTGATTCTCTTCTTTCATCCAGTTTTCCAGGAAGATTACTACCAAAAGGGCTGTCATCACGAACTCCAGACCCTCCATATTGAAATTCAGCAGGGAGCCGAACAGACCGCCCAGGGTAGCGCCTGCAAACCAATAGCAGTGGTTCAGAAGAGTTACAAAAAAGTAAAACCAGCCTCTATCAACTCCCTCCGGCACATCTGTTGTACAGTTAATGGAAAAGGATTCGTCACACATACCGAAAATCAGGTAATAGCGTTTTTTGCCCACATTTTTATATTTGTCCAGCATGGAAATCCCGTAAAAAAGATGGCGGGCATTCACCATCAGCGTGAGGAAAAAAGCGCCAATTGGGTCAAATGCGCCCAACAGCAGATTGACGGTGACGAATTCCATGGATCCGGCAAAGATTGTTAAGCTCATGAGAATGGGGTAGATGGCAGGAAATCCGGACACCCTCATAAAGATTCCGTAAGCGATTCCCAGAAACAGAAAGCCCGCGAATATGGGGATGGTGTAGGGAAAAGCGGCGCGAAAAGCGGTTTTTATGTTTTTTTGATTACCCATTAGGGGGTACCTCCTTACAGTTGAATCTTGGGGGAAAAACCCTGTGCTTTAATAGTTTATCATTTTGAAGCGGGGAGGGCAACAGAGAATTTGGGTTAATATGCATGGGAGGTGAATTCAGGTCTACGAAAGGGGTTGAACGGGAAGCAGAAGGGAATTCGGTGCGGGAGCGCTGGCGTTGTCTTGTCAAGCATTGCTCGCTTGCCTTCAACTAAGTTCTAACTGCGGCTAAGACGCTCAGGAGAGCCTTCGCGCTAAACCTCCGTAAGAACTGGATTTTCAGGCGTGCTTCCGCAAAAATGCCTGACAAGACAACGCCAGCGCTCCCGCACCGAATTCCCTTCTGCTTCCCTACCACTACGTTTTCGTGTGCCTGGTATTTTGGGTGTTGCATATTAAAGAGGGTGGGGAAGATGTGATGTGGGGGAGGTAATGGCTAAATATGGACGGTTATGGGGGTATTATATAATGATAAAGTGTGCATAGTTAAGGGTGCGTTATATAAGGGGCGAGTATGGACGGTTATGGGTGCGTTATATAATGGTCAATTGTGTACGGTTATGGGTGCGTTACATAATGGTCAATTGTGTACGGTTATGGGTGCGTTACATAATGGTGAATTGTGCACGGCTATGGGTGCGTTACATAATGGTGAATTGTGCACGGCTATGGGTGCGTTACATAATGGTGAATTGTGCACGGCTATAGGTGCGTTACATAATGGTGAATTGTACACGGTTATGGGTGCGTTGTATAATGGTGAATTGTGCACGGTTATGGGGCGTTAAGTAATGAACAAGTCTGCAATATAATGTGGGGCATGTCGAAGATTTTAGGTTTGGGGTTTACTTGGGGGCGGAATTGTTGTATATTTATTTTACGGCAATTCTGCTGTTTCTTTTTTGAGGCCATTCGGCCGATTTTACCCGGTATGTTGTTTTTATATGTTTTAGGGAGATAGGATTGTATTTGAATGTGAAATTGGGGGCTATTCTGAATCGCTGGAATTGGGGTATGAATATGTTCGTGCAGGCTTTACATTTGGCAGTTATCTTCCTATAATGAAAGGAGTAGAACTGTATGAAACCTAAAAAATTATTAAAGGACTTGAATCTTCTTGATCGTTTTTTATTTGCGGAGGCGATGGAGGACCCGGATAATCTGCGGATTTTGCTAGAGATTATACTTGGTAGGGAAATTGTACTTAAGTATCAGCCGCAGGCGGAGAAGGAGAGAAGAAATTCGCCTATGTATCGTTTCGTGAGGCTGGATGTGTTTGCCGAGGACATGGAGCGGACCGTGTATGATACGGAGGTACAGAAGCAGAATACGCGTAATCTGCCAAAAAGAAGCAGGTTTTACCAGGGTGTTGTGGATGGTAAGCTTCTGGAGCCGGGAGAGATTGACTTTAACAAGTTGAATGATGTGTATATAATCACCATTGCTCCATTTGATATTTTTGGAATGGATAAGTATATGTATACCTTTCGGATGACTTGTGAGGAGGTGCCGGGATTGTGGCTGGAGGACGGAGCGGTTAGGATTTTTCTAAATACGCATGGCAAAAATCCCGATGAGGTCAGCCCCGAGTTGGTAGAGCTTCTTAACTACATCGAAAACTCTAACGAGCAGACGGCAAACGGTTGTAAAAGCCAGCGGATTCATGAACTGCAGGAACGTATTGAGGCAATCAAGTCCAGTGAGGAAGTGAGTGTGAAATATATGCAGGAATGGGAAGAAAGAGAATTGGAAAAAAGAGATGCCAGGGATGAAGGTCATCGGGAAGGACACCTGCAAGGCCGTGAAGAAGGAATCAAAGCATTGATTCTTGATAATCTGGAGGAGAATAAGAACAGGGAACAGATTATAGGAAAATTAGTGCGCAGATTTTCTTTAAGCGAAGAGGACGCGGTGAAGTATTGCGAAAAATATGCGGGGATGGTGGTCCGGGAAGAGGGAGATTGACGACTTGAACTGGTATTTGGGGGATGAAAACCCTACTTGTTCGAGGTTCATATTTCGTGTATAATGACCCCATGCAGGATATCGACTATGTAGAATAGCACTTATGTAGGACATTGCTTATATGGATGGCACTTATGTAGGACATTGCTTATATGGATGGCACTTATGTAGGACATTGCTTATGTGGATGGCACTTATGTAGGACATTGCTTATATGGGATGGTACTTATGTAGGACATTGCTCATATGGAATGGCACTTATGTGGTACTTTTAGTACAGCAGGTGTGTTATGATATGAGTGGTAATATGGATGGTATGGTTAGTACATGTGATATGACAGGAGAAAATGATAATGAGTATATATGATACATTAAATCCTCAGCAGCAGGAGGCGGTGAGGCATACGGATGGGCCGCTTCTGATTCTTGCGGGGGCGGGATCGGGGAAGACCAGGGTTCTTACGCACCGTATCGCTTATCTGATTGGGGAACAGGGGGTAAATCCGTGGAATATTTTGGCCATTACGTTTACGAATAAGGCAGCACAGGAAATGCGTGAACGTGTGGATAAGATTGTGGGATTTGGCTCGGAGAGCGTGTGGGTCGCTACGTTTCATTCCACTTGTGTGCGGATTCTCCGCAGGCATATTGACCGTCTTGGTTATGATAATAATTTTGCCATTTATGATACGGATGATCAGAAAACGCTTATGAAGGATATCTGCCGCCGTCTGAATGTGGATACCAAGGTGTATAAAGAGCGTTCATTGCTTTCGCAGATTTCCCACGCAAAGGACGAGCTGATCACTCCGGATGAGATGGAGATGAATGCAGGCGGTGATTTTAATAAGAAAAAAATCGCGGGTATCTATAGAGAATATCAGGCGGCGCTGCGTAAGAATAATGCTTTGGATTTTGATGATCTGATTGTCAAGACCGTGGAGTTGTTCCAGAACTGCGGCGAGGTGCTGGAGTATTACCAGGAGCGCTTCCGCTATATTATGGTGGATGAATATCAGGATACGAATACGGCGCAGTTTAAGTTTGTGAGCCTTCTGGCCTCCCGTTATGAGAACCTTTGTGTGGTGGGGGATGACGACCAGTCTATTTATCGTTTCCGTGGGGCGAATATCGGGAATATTCTTGGGTTTGAGCGGGTTTTCCCGGACGCAAGGGTCATCCGTCTGGAGCAGAATTACCGTTCTACACAGAACATTTTGGACGTTGCCAATGGTGTGATTGCAAACAATACCGAGCGAAAGCCAAAATCTCTATGGACGGAAAATGAGGCAGGCGAGAGGGTCCATTTCCGGCAGTTTATGAATGCATATGAGGAAGCCGAGTATGTGGCCGGGGAGATCCAGAGGGCGCGCCGGGAAGGACGCTGTCTGTATAAGGATTGTGCGATTCTTTACCGGACGAATGCCCAGTCGCGTCTTTTTGAGGAAAAATTCCTTTTGGCAAATATACCGTATAAAATTGTGGGCGGAGTGAATTTCTATGCCCGCAGGGAGATTAAGGATTTGCTCTGTTATCTGAAAACGATCGATAATGCAAGGGATGACCTGGCGGTGCGCCGGATTATCAATGTGCCTAAGCGGGGAATCGGCGCTACCACTCTTGGACGTGTCCAGGATTATGCGGATAAGATGGATGTGAGTTTTTATGATGCGCTTCGTGTGGCAAAGGAGGTGCCATCCATTGGGAGGAGCCTTTCAAAGATTGAGGGCTTTGTGACCTTTATCCAGTCGTTGAAAAGTAAAGCAGATTCCTATACAGTGGAAGAGCTTTTGCAGGAGGTCATCAATCTTACCGGATATGTGGACGAGCTGAAGGCCGAGGATACGGAGGAATCCAGGGCAAGAATTGAGAACATCGACGAACTCATTTCCAAGACTGTTTCCTATCAGGAGGCGATGGAGGAGCAGGGTGAGCCGGCCACGCTTTCCGGATTTTTGGAGGAGATTGCCTTGGTTGCAGACATTGATTCGGTTGACCCGGACCAGGATTATGTACTGCTTATGACTTTACATAGTGCCAAAGGGTTGGAGTTTCCGTATGTATATCTCGCAGGTATGGAGGACGGGATTTTTCCAAGTTATATGACTATAACATCTGGGGATTACTCTGAACTTGAGGAGGAACGCCGTCTGTGCTACGTGGGGATAACAAGAGCCATGAAGGATTTAACGCTTACCTGTGCACAGCAGCGAATGATTCGCGGTGAAACGCAATATAATAAAGTATCGCGCTTTGTGAGAGAAATTCCCCGGGAGCTTGTGGAGCTGGGCCATACGATTGAGGAGAAAAAGCCGAAGCTTGAGAATGTGATACCCGCGGGCAGTAATTACGCCAAGATGAAAATGGCTTTCCAGGCAAACTCGTTCCAACCGAAAAACTTTAAGGTTACAAAAGCAGATTCTCTGGATTATGCTGAAGGCGACACGGTGCGCCATGTGAAATTCGGCGTCGGCCTTGTGAAAAGCATTGTGGAAGGCGGCCGCGATTACGAGGTTACCGTAGATTTTGACAAGGCCGGTGTGAAAAAGATGTTTGCCAGCTTTGCCAAACTGAAGAAAATCTAAAATTTCAGATAAGATATGGTAAAATTGCCTGGATGGTGGTATAATAACCACATCAAAAGCAGTCTGGTCTGCGTAACTCTGGCAGCCGGCAAGGCACCCGGGAAACCGGGAAAGATGCGGCAGATATCCTTAAGGGAGTCTCCAGATAATACTCCGGGCAATCCTATGGATTTTGCGGCAATAAAAAAGAGAGGATGGTGCAAATTATGAATATGAATAAAATCGAGGAATTATTAGCACAGTTAAAGAAAAAAGAAGATGAGAAGCAGAAAAATACAGTCCTCTGGACGCTGGCAATCATAGGTGCAGTTGCAGCAGTAGCCGGTATCGCTTTCGCCGTATATCGTTTCTTTGCCCCGGATTATCTGGAAGACTTTGAAGAAGATTTCGACGACGATTTCGATGATTACTTCGAGGATGAAGAAGAGTAACACAGCCATAAGGCGCGGCAGAGTTTAGTCTGTCAGCAGGTTGAGAATGAACAGCGTAAATGATAGCTCCGGCGTATACCGGAGCTATTTTTGCGAGGATATTGTTTGATCGAGATATTGTTTAGTGGAGGTATTATGAAAAAAGGCGAAATTTACGAGGGGATTATAGAAAAGGTTGACTTTCCAAATAAGGGGTGCGTATATGTGGACGGTCAGAAGGTAATTGTCAAAAACGGCATCCCTGGTCAGAAAATCCAATTTATGATCAATAAGAAACGCTCTGGACGTGCAGAGGGAAGGCTTTTAAAAGTCCTGGAAAAGTCTCCGCTGGAGACACGTGAGCCGGTATGCAGTATTTTTCCTGACTGCGGCGGGTGTATGTATCAGACTATGGGATACCAGGAGCAGTTAAATATGAAAGAACGCCAGGTGAGGGAGCTGCTGGAGGAGGCACTGATTGCCGGCGGGCAGGTGAGAGAATGTGGCGAGGAGACGCTGGGCGCTGATGCGTGTGACAGAGAGTACGGTGATGAGCCTGTGGTTGAGAGCGTGCAAACTAAAGAGGGTAAGGAAACACTGGCAGCTGATGTGTGTTTTAGGAAACGTATCGAGGCAGATTATAAGTGGGAGGGAATCTATGGCAGTCCGAAGGAATTTGCTTACCGGAATAAAATGGAATTTTCCTTTGGGGACGAATACAAGGATGGCCCTCTTTCTTTAGGCCTGCACAAAAAAGGCAGCACTTATGATGTTCTTACCGCTGCGGACTGCCGTCTTGTACATGAGGATATGACAAAAATCCTTACATGTGTGCTGGAGTATTTTAGCAGCAGAGGTGTTTCTTATTATAAAAAGCTGCAGCACACAGGATATCTGCGTCATCTGCTTTTGCGCGGTGGTGTCACCACAGGGGAAATTCTTGTGCATGTAATTACCACGAGCCAGGAGGAGCACGACTTGACGCCATTAAAGGACGAGCTTCTGGAACTGAAGCTGGAAGGTAGAATTGTAGGCGTGATGCATATTATCAATGATTCGCTTTCCGATGTGGTTCAAAGTGATGAAACAAAAATCCTTTACGGCCAGGACTATTTCTATGAGACATTGTTGGGCTTACGATTTAAGATTAGTACCTTTTCCTTTTTCCAGCCGAATTCGTTGGCTGCGGAAGTGCTGTATTCTATTGTGCGCGAATATATCGGGAGTACCAGAGACATGGAGGTGTTTGACCTTTACAGTGGTACCGGCACCATTGCCCAGATTCTGGCTCCGGTGGCGAAAGAAGTGATTGGTGTTGAGATTGTGGAAGAAGCTGTACACGCGGCACGTGAAAATGCAGAGTTGAATGGGCTGGATAACTGCCGTTTTATTGCCGGGGATGTGCTTAAGGTTTTGGACGAGGTGCAGGAAAAGCCTGACGTGATCGTCCTCGACCCGCCTCGCGATGGGATTCACCCCAAGGCGCTGCCGAAGATACTTGCGTATGGCGTGGAGCGGATTGTTTATATTTCCTGTAAGGCTACAAGTTTGGCGCGGGATTTACCGGCGTTTTTGGCGGCTGGGTATAGGGTGGAGAGGGCTTGTTGTGTTGATCAATTTAGCCAGACAGTGCACTGCGAGACCGCCGTGTTGCTGGTGCGGAAACCTTGATTCCAGGCGGGGTTGAGGGATTTTTGCGGGAAATGGAGTTGTGTTTTTGCGGATGGTGAGATGGATAAGTTTCCGCAGATAGGGGGACGGGGGATAATGCCGGAGAGTTTGAAAATGAGAGTTTTGTTGGAGAAAAGATACAATTTGGCAAAACCCATATATCGCCTTATTAAAGCAATTAGATAGGGACAGATAAGGGATAATAATTAGTAAGGTAAAGATACATGAGGATGGCAGTAGAAGGGAAGTGACGTATATGGAAAATCTTCGATATTATCAAAAAGAGGCGGTTGAAAATATATATGAATTTTTCAAATCTGATAAATGTAAAGCCAAAATGTATATATCAACAGGGCTTGGTAAAACGGTAATTATTGCGGCTGCAATACAAACAATATTAAAAAATAATAATGCGTCTATACTAATTCTGTCATCGAGGTCTATGCTGTGTGAGCAGATAAAAACTGTAGTATTTCAAATGATTGAAGATGTGAGTATAGCAACACATGTACATGAACTAAAAGAACAAAAAATTCTAATTACGACATATCAAGATGTTATTAAAAACAGATTGAATTTTAGCCGATTTAATTTTATGATTTGTGATGAGGCTCAATTTTTAAAAAAGGAAAGTTGCCTTGAACTGTTGAATATAGAACATATAAAGGCTTTAGGTGTGCTGCAAAATTTAGAATCATCTGAAGATTGGTTTTATGATGCAGAATGTTTATATACATATACGATCAAAGATGCAATAAACGATGGTTATAATGAAGATATAGCTGAAAGAGAATTTATAGAGCGTTTTTTAATAAAATTATTAGATTATCAAGGATATAAAAATATTTTAAGAGAAGTAAAAATATCCAACGAGCCTAAAAGTAGTATGCGAGCAGATATAGTTGCTGAAAAAGATAAAAAAATAGTTATAGAAGTGAAGTCTTACAGAAGTTTATACAATTCAAAGGTTATTCTTAATAATGCTTTAAAGCAAATTTTGCAATATAAACAGATTATGCTTTCTAATAATCTAGCTGAAGAAATTTCTTTTGTTATTGTCATGCCATGCGAAATCGATGAAGATTCACAAAGAGAAATTTTTGATAGATTCGATGTGGAAATATGGGATATAGGTAATTTGATATATTTATGTGAGGAAAACAAGGCTCTATTGCAATTATTGACAAGTTGCATTCCATACTCCACTTTGGAAGTAGAAGCAAAAAAACCAATAAATATAAAAGTAGAAACAAATGATATTACAATAGATGAAGAGACAATATCTTATGTAGAAGTTTTTCAAGAGAAGCTGGAAAAATGTAAATCGGGTAGGTTGGATAATGCAGATAAGAAGTATGAAAAAATTTGCACAGAAATAATAAAATATCTATTTGACACAGAGTTTTTTAAAATTTCAGAACAGCATAAAACAGATGATGAGATGTTCCGTATGGATTTGTTGTGCTCGTTAAAAGGGACAACGGAGTTTTGGAAATTTCTTATAACATTTTATCATACAAAATTTGTTGTTTTTGAATATAAAAATTATTCGGATTACATTTCACAAAACTTAATATATATTACAGAAAAATACTTATTCCCTGTCGCGCTAAGGAATGTGGCTTTCATTATTTCACGAAAGGGGTTTGATTCAAATGCCCAGAAGGCAACTTTAGGGTGTTTAAAAGAAAGTGCAAAATTAATTATTAGCTTGGATGATAATGATTTAATAAAAATGATATATATGAAGGAAAATGGTGAGGAACCATCGGATTACCTTTTAGATAAAGTTGAACAAATATTGATGTCGGTAAGTAAATAACCTATGAAAAAAAGCTTCATATTTATCTACCACATAATTTATGTGAAAAATTTGTTAAAGGGGTATTTTACTTCATAAAGGGGTGATTTTAATTAAAATGGGGTAAGTGGGGTGAATGGACAGAACAGATTAAACTTACCCATCGCACTTTTATAACAAATTCTTTTGCTATGTAGTATAAGAAAAAACTTTCACCGCATGTGGAGACAGTGGCGTTGCTGGTGCGGAAAGCTTGATTCTAGGCGGTTTGAGGGATTTTTAGCGGGAAAGGAGTTGTGTTTTTGCTGATGGTGAGATGAATATGTTTCCGCAGATAGGGGGACGGGGATAACGCTGGCTGGCTTGAAAATGAAGAGGTGTCAGGAAAAAGAAAGAATTCGGCAAAACCCGTACTGTTTAGCAAAAGATATACTATGTTGCAAAAACATGGTCGGCCACTTCTTTCACATTCCAAATACTACTCTTATTATGAACGGTTTACCTTAAGTGTAGTAAACTGGACTTAGAGAAAATATAGGAAGTTGCGGAGGTCCGGTATATTACGCCTATTGATGACAAAATGATAATCAGCAGGATAAATGATTAAAAGTTGGATATATGTATATAAAGGCATAATACTACAGGATTATCTTGAATCGATTCCAGAAGACAGCTGGATTATGAATTTAGAAAAATCAAATTGGGGTATGCTGGTTTGCGGTGATAACGGAGGAGTGTGGGAACAAGTAGTTTTTGTGAATCACGTTTTAATCAGTTTGACGGGTGGAGAGAAATTATTTCTATTTATCTATTATCGGATTATATGGGCAGAGGTTTTGGTAAAATCCTCTTTGACTCAGTTATTGTCGAGTTGAAGAAAATAGATTATAGATGTATATTTTTGTGGAGTCTAGAAGAAAACCTGAAAGCAAGAAAATTTTACGAAAAAGAAGGATTTTTAATGACTGATGATTAATTAGATGATAACATCGGTGGAAAAAATATATGTGAAATCAAATTTATTTATAGAGAAGAATAGTTTAATATTTGTAATTAAGGAGATATAAGTGAATAATATACCCAGAAGACATCATATTGTTCCCCAGTGCTATTTAAAATATTTTGTTAATGATAGTGGTAAAATTAAGGTATTTGACAAATTGAAAATTTGTGAATATTATGCATCTCCCAAAGATTTAGCTGTTAAGAGAGATTTTTATCGAGATTATTTAAGAAACAATGAGTTAATTTGGGAAGAGTTTTATTCTATGAATGTAGAAAATAGTTTGCCAGAAACATTTGAGAAAATCATAAATAAAAGTACTAAGTTAAAATCTACGGAGAAAATTTTGGCGGATGAACTTAAAAACAAGATGTCAATAATTATTATTACACAACTCTTTCGAACAGAAAAGTGGAGAAGGCATAGTTATAATTTTTTTAGTCCTAAGATTCCACTTATTTTAAAAAGTACAAAAGAAAAGTTGGATTTGTTAAAAGATCGAACAGGAGAAACTTATATTTCTAAAATAGGGTTAGAGGCATTTGCTAAAAATCAATATCTTGAATTAGCAAACCACGAAATTACATTAAATGTTTCTCGCCAAATATTAATAGATAGAAATTGGATTTTAATTAGATCTAAGCTTAATGATAAAAAAATTTTTACAAGTGATAATCCAGTTGTTCTATATAATGAAAAACTAAAATCATATAAATTTGAAGATAATTATATTACTGATAGCAATAATTTTATTTTTTTTCCTATATCAACGCAGCTGTTTTTGATGATTCTTCCTTCTAATAATACTAAGTTAGATGATTTTGGTGAATATGCAGATTGTATTATTGATGGTACAAAAGAGATAATTGACTTTCACAATTATGGACAAATGATTCAGGCGTCGCGACAGGTATTTATATAAATGGGGCAATTCCAAGTTACCATATAAAAGTGTTTTAAATGATAAATTAGAATTATTTGCTAATAGTTTTGAAGATAAAGAATGAATGTATGATGAGAAGCCTATTATTAAATTTAACTTGAGAAAAGAAATAGAAGAGGTAGAAAAGCAAAATATTAAATTTAAAGAAATAAAGGAAAAAATGCCTGAAATTTAATTATTGGTAATCTGATATATATCAATGTATTGCGTTAAAGTATAGGCTATTTTCGAAGTGAAGAAAAGCATTCTTGGGAAATATAAAGTGAATATGAGGCACTGGAATATGACAATGAAAAATCAAAATGACTTTGCTTAAAGAAAGAGTTGTTTTTATGGGAGGGGTATTAAAAGGGGTAAATTTATTTATAAAGGGGTGATTTTTGTTCAAAAGAGGTATGAGAAGTAAAATTGACGAAGAAATATACCCAACCATTTTGTAATGAATATGCTTTTTTCATGTAGTATAAAATATCCGTTCCACCGCACTGCGAGGTTTGTGTCGAGATTTGTCGAAAGCAGAATTAGTGTATGAAGGAAAATTATTATGGATGAATTTTCAAAACAGATGGAAATGGTGCTGTACACTGCTAAGGAAGGAGATGTATCTATAAATGCATATATAAAGGATGAAACTCTATGGGTTACCCAAAAAACGATGGCGGAGTTATTTGGTGTTCAAGTACCGGCAATTAGTAAGCATTTAAAGAATATTTTTATGGATGGTGAATTGGATGAAGAAGTGGTTATTTCCAAAATGAAAATAACCACTAGCATGGCGCTATTGAGGGAAAAACACAGATTTCGGAGACTAATTTTTATAATGTTGACGCGATTATATCTGTTGGATATAGAGTAAATTCTAAAAAGGCTACACAGTTCAGAATATGGGCGACTAAGGTTCTGAAAGAGTATATGCAAAAGGGATTTGTACTTGATGATGAGAGGCTAAAGCAGGGACGTGCCGCTTTTGGAAAGGACTATTTTAGAGAACTTCTTGAAATGGTTCGCTCCATCCGAGCAAGCGAACGTAGAATATGGCAGCAGATAACAGATATATTTGCTGAATGCAGTATTGATTATACAAAAGAATCAGAAGATGCTTATCATTTTTATGCCCTATACAAAACAAGTTCCACTATGCTATTACAAATCAGACGGCGGCGGAGATTGTATATAAGTCTGCTGACCATCATAAAGAACATATGGGGCTGACAACATGGAAAAATGCTCCAGATGGAAGAGTCATAAAATCAGATGTGGTTATTGCAAAAAATTATCTTGATGAGAAGCAAATTCGGCAGTTGGAACGTGCTGTTACAGGATATTTTGATTATATCGAAGATTTGATTGAACGGGAAAATGTATTTACCATGTCTGAATTTGAAAAGAGTGTTAATGCATTTCTTGAATTCAGGCAATATAAAATTCTAAAGGATAATGGTCGAATATCACATAAGCAGGCAATAGAAAAGGCACAAAAGGAGTACTATATTTTTAATAAAACACAACCTATCGAATCAGATTTTGATAAGGCAGTAAAAGACATGATAGATAAGTGTTAAAAGGCTTAGTTTTTATATTGACAGGAATTATAATGGCTCCGTCAAGACCGAATTGCGTCTTTCTGGTATCCGAATCACCACCTCTACCCATTGCGAGGTCTGCGTCAAATTTTGCCGAAAATGATAAAATAGTATCTAAATATTTTAAAATGAAACGATAAGGATACTTTTTTGAAGTCATATCTTGTTTATGGACTCAAGTGTGAAAGATTTTTCAGCTTAACAGAATATCTTAAACATGGAAGATTATTACAGAGCCATACACTGGGATTATGGATATGAGAATTAGGTGGAACTGGGGAGAGAAGCATTCCGCAGGTGCTATGGTAAGCAGACGGTGGAAGAACATTTCTTTTGGGATGAAGCGTGTGGCGTTGACGCAAACCAGAAAGCGTTCCGGCAGTTGATTGAGGAAATTCAGGCCGGGCATGTCCGGGTGGTAGTCACAAGGGACGCCACTATGATTGCCCGTGACTGGCGGCAGTTCTTTGAATTTATGGAAGCTTGCGATAGAGCAGGGGTGCCAGTGATATGTATCAATGAGGATGGAGACGCAGGAAAGCAGTATGAATGTGTGAAGAGGTTTATAAAAGAATACTTCGGAAGGGAGAAGGTTTTATGAGGATACGGATGTTGGAACCGGTACAGAATAAAATACCGAAAAAGAAACGTGTCTGTGCTTATGCCAGGGTTTCCACGGATTCCAGGAAACAGGGTGAATCCCTGGAAAACCAGATATCCTCTTATGAACGTTCCCTGAAAGCCAATCCGGAATATGAGTTTGTCGGCGTATTTGCAGACCAGGGTATCTCCGGTTTCAGCAGGAAACGTCCGGAATTTCAGCGGATGGTACAGATGGCAAAGGAAGGCAAGATAGATTTAATCATCACAAAGTCCATTTCCCGGTTTGCCAGAAATACAGTAGTTCTCCTGGAAACGGTAAGGGAGCTGCGGCTGATTGGAGTTGCTGTCTATTTTGAAGAACAGAATATTAATACATTATTCGGGGACGGTGAGGTCATGCTCACTGTTCTCGCTTCATTTGCCGAGGAAGAAAGAAGGAATGTGTCGGAGAACCGGAAATGGTCTATCTGCAAGAAGTTTGAACGTGGGGAGTACATGATTAACACGGAGCGGTTCATGGGTTATGACAAGGATGAGTTTGAGGAACTGGTCATCAATTATAAAGAGGTAATGGCAGTCAGGTTCTTTGCGGATATGTACCTTTTAGGAGTAGGTTCCAGCCGTCTGGGGCAGTTGGCAGATTTTTTGGGAGTCCCGTCTGTGACAGGAGGGAAGTGGACTGGCGGCTCGTTTATAGGCATGTTCAAAAATGAGAAATACAAAGGGGATTTCCATTTGCAGAAATATTACACACCGGAGGATAAAAGGAACCAGACGGTACGGAATCATGGGGAAGTACAGAGTTATTATATGGAGGACAGCCATCCGGCGATTTTGAGCACGGAGGTTTGGGATGCCCTGCAGGAAAAGATAGAAGAAAATAAACGGGGCAGAAACATTGCCCAGAGTGACACACAAAAATACCAGAACAGATATCCTTTGACGGGAATGCTGTACTGTCCGCATTACGGAAAGACACTCCGGCGCAGGATAGGGTATAAAAAGAAGGTAGAGTGGCTTTGCGCCACTTATATTGAAGAGGGAAAGCAAGCCTGTCCGGGCGTGCGGATTCCGGATGAATCGGCAGCGCGGCAGGATATTATAGAACCAACGGTGGCAGAGGAGGTTTACAGGAATGGCAAGAAATATTACCGTTATACCAGCAGAATTCGACAGCAGGGGAAGGGAATGCCGTGCAGAAGAAGAAACTGCGGGTGGCGGCGTACTGCCGGGTGAGTACCGACCAAGAAGAACAGCTATTAAGCTATGAGAACCAGGTGCGGTTTTATACGGAAAGTATCAACAGTAACCCGGAATATGAGTGTGCTGGAATATATGCGGACGAAGGAATTTCTGGTACGAATACCAAGAAAAGGGATGAATTTAACCGGATGATTCTGGACTGCCGGGCAGGGAAGATTGACCGGATTATCACGAAGTCCATCTCCCGGTTTGCAAGAAATACGCTGGACTGCCTGAATTATGTGCGGGAACTGAAAGGACTTGGCATAGGGGTGACATTCGAAAAGGAAGCAATAGACACCTTGGATGCTAAGGGGGAAGTTCTGCTTACAATCCTTTCGTCCCTTGCGCAGGATGAAAGCAGGAATATTTCAGAGAACAGCACATGGGGGATCCGCAAGAGGTTTGAGATTGGGCAGCATAAGATGAGTACCAAGCGGTTCCTTGGTTATGATGCAGATGAGAATGGAAAACTGATTGTGAATAAACAGCAGGCGAAGATTGTAAAGCGGATTTTTATGGAGTTCCTCTGGGGGAAGACTACTGATTATATGAAGCGGATTTTTGAGAGGGAAGGCGTGATAAATTGGGATGGCGGGACGAAATGGCAGTCCACGACCATTGGCAGTACATTGGAAAATGAAAAGTATAAAGGAGACACGCTTCTGCAGAAAAGCTACACGGTGGACTTCCTGACGAAGAAGCGGGTGCAGAATGAGGGGGAAGTACAGCAGTATTATATTGAGGATGACCATGACGCGATTATAGAGCCTTGGATTTGGGAATGTGTACAATTGGAAATGAAGCGGAGGGAGCGGTATTTGGAGGAGCATAATATTACACGGTTTTCCCAAAACACGGAGGCGAACCCATTTTCCAGTAAGATTATCTGTGGGGAATGTAACAGGGCTTTTGCGAGGAAGGGATGGCGGACACCAAGCGGAGACCGGAAAGTGTGGCAATGTAGTGAGCGGTATAAGGTGAAAGGTGTGCTGGGATGTGGGAACCGGCACATTTATGAGGAGACGTTGATTGAGATTTATCTGATGGCGTGGAACAGGCTTCTGGAATGTAGGGAAATGCTGCTGACGGAGTGGGAGGAGAAGATGCAGGGAGAGGATTTGCTGGCGAGGTTCCGGGCGATGGATTTTATGAAGAATACGAAGGACACAGAGCCGATAAAGGAGATGGATATTGATTTAACTATAATTCCGTAAATATTTTAGACTTACATTCTGTATAAGCACCTTCAAATCCGCATAAATATCACAAATAGTGGCATTTTATACTTACTAATGTAGATAGAATACTATATAATGTAAGTAGAATATAATAGACTTACATATGGGAGGTATTCTGCCATGGCTTATATTCATTATGATCGGAAGTCCAATGGTGTAATTTACGCATCCTTGTATGAGTCAATTCGCGACAAGGGAAAGGTGAAAACCAGACGCATGGAAAATCTCGGCAGGGTCATAGATAAAGAGAAACATATCTTCTGCCAAAAAGGCGTCATCTATCAGTACGTTTTAGGTGAGGGACGTAAGGAGGTTCCACCTTCTGCCCTCCCATTAGAGCCAGTTGTTCCTGAAACCGAGAAGCTGATACTGCACTTTGGAGACGCATGGTTTTTGCAGGAATACCTCTCCAGCCATTTTACAATAGCATCCAAAATGCCCTTCCCGATGAAAGCGATACGCTTCTTGCGTTGATTTTTTACCGGTTACTGACAAACAAGGGTGCAAGCTGCCATGCCAAGATATGGTACGAGGGAAACTATTCGTACCTTGCATTTCCGCGCGCAAACCTTACCAGCCAGAACATCAGCAGAGTCCTGAAAGAACTTGGCAGTGAGGAGGTCCAACGTCATTTTTTTGAGGGATATCTATCTTCCATCTATGGAGATGGTGGAGCCGCAGGGATCCTTGTTGACAGTACCGGAGTGCCAAATGCCACTAAAATGGACATCACACAGATCAGTAACCATAACGGTGATATAAGCCGTGAAGTCAGGCTCATTTATGTCATAGACCGTGATAATGGGATGCCCATATATTTCAGGTATATTGCTGGAAACATCATTGATGTCTCTACTTTAATAACTACTGTGAGCGAACTTGAGCAGTATGGGATATCTGTCAGCCGCGCAATCCTTGATGCGGGATATTTTTCGGAAAAGAATGCGGCGGAACTGTTTGAAAGCGGTATTCCGTTCATGACGAGATTGGCTCCAAACAAAACAGTGTTTAAAAATGCGGCTGCTGGAAACCTGGAGGGTCTTATGTCGCAAAAATACGCCCATCGTTACGGGAACAGGCTTGTATTCATCAAGAAAATCCCGGTCAACGTATGCGGCCATGAGGCATATATTTATCTCTGCATTGATGAGGATATGTATCTCATGCAGCATAAGAAAACAATCCTAAATGCATTAGATAGCAAAAAAGACTTCGATGAAACAGACGCTGCCATCAAGAGGCTTGGAGTCTTTGCTATCCTGGTGTCAGAAGAAATATCAGAAGACAGGCTTCTGCCGATGTATTACACAAGGCAGCATGTAGAGTAGGTATTTGACATAAGTAAAAACTACGCTGACCTGTTGCCTATCAGAGTGCAGAGCGAGCAGGCATTCGCGGGCTATTTGCTGATTAGCTTTATGGCAATAGCCATTATGCAGAGACTCCAGCAGGAGTTGCTTAAACGTCGCTCTAAGAAAGCGAAGTCGCTAAACGCCGAGAGTATTCTTAATTTATCTACGTAATCAAAAATGCAAGGTATACAAGGAATATGCCATACCACAGGAGCCTCGCAAAGAGGCAAATGCCATATATGATATTTTCAAGGTACAGGTGCCTTATAAATTCCCACTTACTACCATTGAAGTGTAAGTAGAAAATTTATGCGGAATTATAGTTTATTATGTGAGAGATATTATTCGCAGGTTGGAACTGGAGGGGATTACCTGCTGTGTGAATTATCCGATATACAAAGGTCAGACAATCGTAATGGGTATCATGAATTTAAGAGTAATCCCGCAATATGCGTAGGATGCCTTTTTTGAGCTGCTGTACACAAAGCACAAATCACCAATTGGATTATAAGGGCAATATTTTCATAGTTACAAAAAGAATAATGAGCATTTTGCTCGTGCGGTCGACACTGCAGGTGGTGTTCGAAGAAGATGGGGGATTGCTTGTTTGTGAGATCCTAAAAAGTTTTTCGACTCAACAGAAAGAATTCTTCAATTTACAGCTCATGTAAATTTGAATGAGTATTAGTGATTATTGTGCTTCAAGAAGTTGCGATTTTTTCTTTGATTTGTGCAGTGCCTTATTGAAATGTGAAAGGCATTGTGATACATTATAAAGTATTGAATTTTAATTGGATTAGGATGGAAAGGTTATGAAAATCAGTTATAAAAAGCTATGGGTACGCCTTATTGAGAGAGATATTACAAAACCGCAGATGCGCAAAGATTTAAATCTTGCCACGGGAACGATGAGCAAACTCAACAAGGGTGAGGATGTTGCTCTATCCGTGCTCCTGCGTATCTGCGGATATTTGGAGTGTGACATTGGAGATATTTGCGAAGTGGTGCGAGAAAATAAAGAATAAGTTTTTTACTGAGATGGATATCAAAGAATTTACTATGATTTTAATTTTAATATCGGCGATATAGTTGAGCATGTCCGGGTAGATACAGGAGCAATCCTAATCTGCTTTACTATCGCTAAAATACTAAAGAAATGGAGATAAGAAAATGAAAACTATACGGGAAATGTTGAAGCCTCGTGAATCGGTCTTTTCGGATACCGTTAGAGATGACGTTTTGAATCTTTCTGATTTTGCAGAAGGCAGGGTTAATAAAGAAAAATTCTTTGTGGAAAATTTCCAGACGCAGGGAATGACCATGCTCTTTGACATTGCTTTCAAGCGCTTTCGAGGTGAATCAGATACCGGCGTTGTTAAGCTTACACAAGCCATGGGCGGCGGTAAAACGCATAGCATGTTGGCGCTTGCTCTGCTGGCAAGCGACGAAGTTCTGCGTATAAGGGTGTTGGGCAAGGAGTACGCAGGGATTGGTAACATTAAAGTTGTCACCTTCTCCGGTAGAGAAAATGCCGACTTTGGCATTTGGGGAAGCATCGCCGAACAGCTTGACAAAAAAGAAATGTTTAGCGGATACTATTCCCCTCTGCGTGCACCGGGCGAAAGCGCTTGGATTAATTTACTTAAGGGCGAAAAGACGCTGATTCTTTTTGATGAGCTTCCACCTTATCTGGAGAATGCGAAATCAATCACTGTTGGCAATTCCGATTTGAGTAAGGTCACGATGACTGCGCTAGCAAACCTGTTCAGTGCTTTGGGCAAAGAACAACTCAGTAACGTTTGTCTCGTATTCTCTGACTTGAAAGCGGCGTATGAATCGGGCAGTGAGCTTTTGCAATCTAGCTTTAGAGAATTGGAGCAGGAGGCAAACCGTATTGCCATTGAGATTGCGCCTGTTGCCCTAAACAGCGATGAGATATACTCTATTCTCCGTAAAAGACTGTTTGAGGATATTGGGTTGAAGTCTGACTACGGATACGAAAAAAATACAATTGCAATGGCCTATAAAGACGCCGTTGCTAGCGCAAAGAAATTGGGATTTACCTCTTATTCCGGTGAATCTGTATATAAGGGAATCGTGGATTCTTATCCGTTCCACCCATCCATTAAGGAACTGTATGCACGTTTTAAGGAAAACCAGAATTTCCAGCAAACCCGTGGTCTTATCAAACTGATGAGACAGATTGTCCGTGAGATTTATAAAAGTAGCAAAGCGGACAGCACATATCTAATCAACGTATACGATGTGAACCTGAACAACTCTAACCTGATGGCCATGTTTCGGCAGATTAAGCCGTCTTTGGAAGATGCCATCAGCCACGATATTGCTCAGAATAATCTTTCTATTGCTGAAAACATTGACATTGAGCGCACAGACGGAAAAGACTATGCGCAGCAGTTGGCAAAGATGCTGCTCGTCTCATCTCTTTCCACTGCTACTCATGGAATATTGGGGTTGACTGAAGCGGATGCGTTGGGGTACATCGCTGCGCCAGAGGTGGATATCAGCATTATGAAGACAGCTTTGGAAGAGTTGAAAGCACTGTGTTGGTACATGAAAACGGATAACAGAGGCCGACTCTATTTCCAGAACACCAAGAATATGGTTGCAGAAATGAACACACTTGTGGATTCATATACCAACGAGAAGGCAAGAAAAGAATTGAAAAAGATGTTGGCAGAAAACTTTGCGCCAAAGCTGAAGGTATGCTATGAGCAGTTGTTTGTGTTGCCAGCAATTGATGAGATTGAACTTGATGAAAACAAAATTTCGCTTGTGATTTTTGAACCATATCCTGGAAACAGGTTACACCCGGATTTGGAGGAGTTTTATAAGAATTCCATTTATAAGAACAGGGTAATGTTCCTCTCCGGCGACAGGAGTGTCATGGAGAAACTTTATGTAAATAGCAAAAAGCTGAAAGCTATCCAGTCGATTTTGGAATCAATGAAGAGCGAAGGAGTTTCGGCGACAGATCAGCAATATAAGGAGGCAGAGATACAGTACGACAAGGCATTGCAAGCGCTACTCTCCACCATTCGTGAGACCTTTATTACGTTATACTATCCGACAAAAAACGGAATTGTTTCTTCGGATTTCAAGCTGGAATTCAAAGGCAATAAGTTTGAAGGTGAAGAGCAGATCATCGCCGTTTTAAAAGAGGGAATGAAGTACGAGCCGTTTTCGAGAGAAGATACTTTCATGGAGACACTGCGCAAAAAATGCGAAGCTCGTCTTTTCACCACCAAGGAAATGATGTACAGCCAGATCACCAGTCGAGCTGCTAGCGAAACTTCATGGCAGTGGTACCACCCAGATCAGCTAAGCAGTCTCCGTGAGGATTGCCTGAAAAAAGATAAATGGAGAGAAATCGGCGGCTATCTGATTAAGGGGCCTTTTGAGAAAGATCCGACCAGCGTCACCGTATCTCAGACAGGTTATGACGAGACCAAACAGGAATTCACGTTGCGCATTCATGGTGTAGGCGGTCGTGTTTACTATGATATTGGGGCTGATCCTACTGCTGCTTCCAATGAAGTGGAAGGCACTGTGTTCGTTACAAAGGAACCTAGTCTCCGTTTTGTTTGTATTGACCCAACCGGCGAGCGCAAGATCGGTGCTGTGGTGGAATTCTTCGGAAAGGTTCCGGTCAAATATGGCCAGCGTACCACCCCGAGTGGTCGTGTGATGGAGCTTGCCACTAATAGTAAGTATGAAGTGCGCTATACCACCGATGGCAGTGAGCCGAAGGAAAACGGAGGCATTTATAACGGCGAAATCGTTCTGCCGGAGGAATGCAAATTCGTCCGCACAGCGACGTTTTATAATGGACAGCTGATTGATACTAAGGATATTCTCGTGGATATCTCTGCCCATACAACCGTTCAAAAGAAGATTGATGAAAGTAAGACTGTTCTTCTGCGTTGGAACAAAATGAGAAAGTTTGAGGATACCGAGAGTGCATATCGGGAAATGGAGACTCTCTCGAAGATTAACGACTTGTTTCTCAAGGGCGGCAGCGCATATATCTATGAGAAAGGCAATGAAGATAACTATATTGAATACACAGCCAATATTCCGTATCTTCCGGGGGATTTGCAGTGCATTATTGATTTGATACGTGAGACCAACTTTAAAAATCGAGAATCTGTCGTGACCTTTGAGTATAAGGAAATGATGTTTATCAAGGGCGCAGATTTCATCGACTGGGCAAACCGCACGAAAATTGATTTGGACAGACTGCGCAAGGAAGGAGATATTATTCAGTGAAAAAGGATTACATAGGTTTCGGTTTTAATCCTACGGAAACAGAAAACCACTTCTATGTCTTGATTCCGACAATTCAGAATGTGGATGACCGGGTTTGCGTCTATGAACGCTTTCATTGGGAAACAGAGGGAGAACAGAAAATTCAGAGGAAGGATATCCTCAAGATTGAAATATCAAGGCATAAGTGGAAATTGCTTGCAGATACTGTGACCAACGAATTCAATGGTCGTTTAAAGCAGGACAAGATTCCAGTAGGGAAATTCGTAAATGGTGGCATTCCCGTTGAGAAACGATTTGGTAAAGAACTGATGGTTCTCTTGTGGGCAATTGAGAACAATGACCCGTCCGGGATTCCCACAGCCCTTCGCAACTGGTTGGGCTTGCAGCCGGAGGAGCGCTGGTGGTTATACACCATAACCAATGCCAGCACAGGAGCAATCAATGACAGCAAGCATGGCTGGCGTGTAGCTTTGCGCTACGCATTATGCGAAAATCCCGTTGATGACAGGCCATACCATCAGTTGAGTTTGATGGAGATTGTGGAAGGAGAAAAATAATGGAGCAGCCATTGTCGTTTATTGAGACACAGTTTCCTGTTTCAAAGATAAGTAAAGAGAGTTATAAAGAGCGAAAGTCCTCACAGGGACAGACCATTACCGGTCTTGGAAAATGGTGGGGTAGAAAACCGTTAGTACTGGTTCGGGCTGCCATTCTGGGCTGCCTGATGCCTGCGAGCGATAATCCAAAGAAGGATACCGAAATCTTTCTGAAACTTATGAGCATGGATAACAAAGGGCTTTTATCCAGAAAGGAAAAGAGCTTCTCGGTATCCGTTTTGTATACAGCTGTTTGTAGTAATCGCAAGCTTTCAAAATATAAAATGTATTTTGATGACTCCGGTGATAAGATCAAACTAGATAAAGATGCTCCCCGTGATGAGATAGAGACCGAGGTATTTGAAACACTTAGTTACGATGAAAAGATTGCCATGTGTAACCGCCCGGAACATGTTGAGATTACGGATGATCAATCATGGAGAGAGATAAACCATCATCTTGGTACTTCAGCAACGTCGCTTGCAGATCTGATTCGACAGCTATCAGAACGAAGTTTTGGTAGAAATGCTGTTATTGGTGACTGCTTTTGCGGCGGAGGTTCTATACCGTTTGAAGCGGCAAGAATCGGATGCGATGCCTATGGAAGCGATTTAAATCCTGTGGCAGGACTTCTGACATGGGCGGATGTTCATGTTTGTGGCGCATCGGTTGAAGAACGTGAAGCAATCGAAAAATTTCAAGAGGAAGTCTACCGCAAGGCTGATAAAGAAATCAGCGACCTTGGTGTTGAGGAAAATGAATGCGGAGACAGGGCGTTGTCTTATTTGTACTGCGTGGAATCTGTGTGCCCTGAGTGTGGATGGAAGATCCCTTTGATTCCTTCACTTGTTGTAGGCATCCGCGCAGGAAGAGTCATTGTTGAATTAGAAGAAAATCCTCAGAATGGTTGCTATAACTTCAAAATACATAGTAATGTTTCGACGAAAGAAATATCCGAAGCCGAAAGAAACGGGACGGTACGGAACAATGCTATGGTTTGCCCCCATTGTGGGATGAGTACACCGATTGCTGCCCTGCGCCACGATATCACGGATGAAAGCGGAAATACCGTATATGGATTGCGTTTATGGAGATCTGATGAATTTGAGCCACAGGAAAGCGATGTCTTTACGGAGCGGCTTTATGCAATACGATATGAGCACCTGGAGATTCTTCCTAATGGAAAGGCAAAGAGCACTCGTTACTATACAGAACCAAGTGAGAGGGATCTTGAAAACGAGGAAAAAATTCATCAGATTGTCAAGAAGAAGATTGCTCAATGGCAAGAACAAGGCCTTGTTCCCTTTACGGAGATAGAGGAAGGAGATAAAACAACAGAAGTTATTCGTAATCGTGGCTGGAAATATTGGCATCAACTTTTTAATCCAAGGCAGTTGTTGCTGCTGAGCTTGTTTGCTCAGCACACGGCAGCAGCCAAAACACCGTTAGAAAAAGCAGCTGGTATTTTAGGTTTGAATAAGTGTGCGGATTTCAATTCAAAGCTTTGCCGTTGGAATCCGCACTGCGATAAAACAGAGCAGACTTTTTATAATCAGGCATTGAATACTCTGATGAATTGGGGAACACGCAGCTTAACCATGATAAGTACCTTATGGTTCAGAACGTCAGAGTGCGAGGACGCAAAAGGGACGGCAACGGTATCGCTCAGTGATGCAAGAGATGTTGAGATTACAAGCGATATCTGGATCACCGATCCACCCTATGCCGATGCCGTAAACTACCATGAACTCTCTGAGTTCTTCCTCGCCTGGGACAAAAAGCTCTTGATGCAGGCCTTTCCAGATTGGTATGCCGACAGCAAGCGCATTCTGGCTGTTCGTGGCGATGAGCATTTTAGTCAGACCATGATTGATATTTATTCCAATCTGACCCGTCACATGAGCGACAACGGCTTGCAGATTGTGATGTTCACCCACTCCGACCCTGCGGTTTGGGCACAGCTTGCCATCATTATGTGGAAAGCCGGACTCAAAGTGACAGCAGCATGGAATATCGCCACGGAAACGGACGCTAGCGGGTTGAAGAACGGCAACTATGTCAAGGGAACCGTTCTCCTTGTGCTACGCAAACAGATGGGAGAAGACTTTGCGTTTTTGGATGAAATTAACGCAGATATCCGTGCGGAGGTCAAGAACCAGATTTCCAGTATGCAGGCACTTGACGACAAGGAGGAACCGAACTTTTCAGACCCGGACTATGTGCTTGCCGCCTACGCTGCTTCTTTGAAGGTACTGACATCCTATGCCACCATCGAGGATCTGGATTTGGATTATGAGTTGAGTCAGGCTATCTCCAATCCGGGCGGCAGTAAAATCGTAAGTATCATCGAGAATGCAAAGAAGATTGCTTTCGACTGCGTGATTCCGACCGAGTTTTCGAGTTTTCTTTGGAGAGACTTAAGCAACGAAGAAAAGTTCTATATCAAGGGGCTTGAGAGCGAAAAGCGAGGTAATTATCGGATCAGTACATATCAGGAGTTCGCACGGGGCTTCTCTATCGGAGGGTACAGCCAGCTAATGGCGAATGAACGTGCGAACACCGCAAGGCTAAAGACTCCTTTTGAAATGGCCGGACGCACGATCGGAGATGTGCCCGACTTTGAAAACTCCGTGATGAGAACGGTTTTCCACGGAATTTATGTGGGCATCAAGGAAGAAATGAATCCACAGAAAGCCCTTGGATTCATCAAAAATGAGCTGACTAATTACTGGGACAGGCGAGAACGGATCAGCAAGATACTGTCATTTCTCGTTGACATCAAGGATATTAGTAATATGCATCCCCATTGGACAGACAGCGCCGAGATGGCTGAGCTGCTGCTGACAGCGGTAACACATGATGGAGTGTGATGGAGGGACTATGGTAAAACGGTATTCATCCAGGCGCGAAAAACTGGATGAGGCATTTTTGAATAAAAAGCTGCTCCATGCTAAGAACTACGACAGAATCGCCGGTTATTTCTGCTCTTCAATACTGGAGGTTGCCGGGGAAGCCATTGAAGCGGTCAGTGGAACAGTCAGGGTGGTTTGCAATTCGGGTCTATTGAAGGAAGATGTGGATGTGGCCTGTCACGCCCAAAAGATGAAGCAGGAGTGGTGTGCCTATGAGCCGGAAGAAAAGTACGCATCAGAAGAAGGCGTTGGCCGGCTTGTACGGCTGTACCGCCTGCTTTCCAACGGTAAATTACAGATTCGTGTGATGCCAGATGAAGTCTATGGCTTGATGCATGGCAAGGCCGGCGTCATTACATACGATGACGGAAGCCAGACAAGCTTTGTCGGAAGCATCAACGAAACAAAGAGCGCTTTTTGTTTGAACTATGAAATGGTCTGGGAGGACGACTCTGCCGAGGCTATAGAATGGGTACAATCCGAGTTTGACTTTTTCTGGAATAATCCTTATGCGGTAAATCTTTGTGACTTTGTTGTCGAGGATATTGAGCGCATTTCCAGGAGACATGTTATGCCTCTGCATGATTGGCGTGAACATGCAGCTGATGGGATACCTGCCGCCGCTGTTGAGGAGCCGGTATTCCGTAAGGAATTTGGCCTGTGGGAACATCAAAAGTATTTTGTGGAGCTGGCTTTCAGGGAACATCAAACGAAAGACGGCGCCAGATTTCTTCTGGCTGACCAGGTGGGCCTTGGCAAGACAATCCAGCTAGCCATGTCAGCCAAATTGATGGCGCTGTATGGCGATGATCCGATCTTAATTATTGTCCCTAAAACGCTGGCTTTTCAGTGGCAGGACGAAATGACGTCCTTACTGGATATGCCGAGCGCCGTATGGATAGGGCATGGTTGGCAGGATGAGACAGGATATTTTTATCCGGAAAGCGGGATTCGCTCTATCTTGAAGTGTCCCCGTAGAGTCGGAATTGTATCTCAGGGGCTGGTGGCCCGCAGAACAGAAAGTGCACGACTCCTTTTACAAGGACATTATGAGTGTGTAATTCTGGATGAAGCACACCGGGCACGCAGACGCAATCCCAACAAAGATGCAGATAAAAACAAGGCAGACTCTAACTTTCTGCTACAATTTATCAATGAAATCAGTAGCAGAACCAAAAGTCTGCTTTTAGCCACTGCTACGCCAGTACAGGTGAACACGATTGAATCTTTTGATCTGATCAATGCATTGAGTATTCCCAGTATGAAAGTTATGGGGGATCAATACAGCGAGTGGCACAAGCACCCACAAAAGATGTTGGATATGGTTTGCGGGAAAGTGGAGCCACCGGAAAGCGAAAATGCCATGTGGGATATCATGCGCAATCCTTTCCCGGGAAGAGATTTTTCTAATAGAATCACACGTTTGCGGAATGATTTGGATATTGGCGATGATGTGTTTGTCCTTCCCCCGGAGGTCTATACAGAAGCACGGCGTTCCACTCAGAATAAGATACGGACATTGTATGTGACGGACGGTTTTGTGAGCAACTTCAACCCATATATCCGCCATATTGTCCGCAGAACAAGAGAATACTTGGAGTCCACGATTAATGAGAAAACTGGAGAGCCATATCTGAAAAAGATTGAGGTAGTGCTTTACGGCGAAAACAATCAGGACTCTATTCCTCTGGAAGGATATCTGCGTCAGGCCTACGAAAAGGCGCAGGAATTCTGCAACCTGCTCACTCAGCGTGTGAAGGCGGGCGGTTTCATGTCCACGTTGATATTAAAACGTATTGGCAGCACGATTCTTGCCGGAGAGACTACCGCTAAGAAAATGCTGGCGTGGACAGAAGAAGGCAGGCAGATTCTTGCCGATGAATTTGACACTTTTTTTGAAGACGATGACGAAGATGAAGATGGCGCCTACAGCGAGGTAAAGCAACTGACGCCGGAAGAAACCGAGCTTTTGCGGGAACTTGTCCAGATGCTCACCATGAACCGGGATAAAGACCCCAAATACGAGCGGGTATTGGAGATACTAACAAATGGCGTTCGTGATGATAAAACTCCTTGGAAAGATCGTGGCTGCATCATCTTTTCTCAGTATTTTGACAGTGCAAAGCACCTGGCTGAAACGCTTTCGGTGGATATACCAGGAAACGTGATTGGTCTCTATGCTGGCGGGGATAAATCGGGATATTTTGTGGATGGGCAGTTTCACAAACTGTTAAAGGATGATATTAAGTCTCAGGTCAAAGAGCGTAAAATCAAGATTCTGGTAGGTACCGATGCTGCCAGCGAGGGCTTGAATTTGCAAACACTCTCTACGCTGATCAATCTTGACTTGCCTTGGAATCCGACACGATTGGAACAGCGGAAAGGTCGAATTCAGAGAATTGGTCAGCTAAGTGATTCGGTATCCATTTATAATATGCGATACAAGGATTCTGTGGAAGACAAGGTTCATAAGGTTCTTTCTCAGCGTTTAAACGATATCTACGATATGTTCGGGCAGATACCGGATACGTTGGAGGACGTATGGATAGATGTGGCGACAAATAACGTTGAGCAAGCTATGGAACGCATAAACGCGATACCGCAACAGAATCCGTTTACCATCAAGTACGAAACAATCCCTCCGAAAACCGAGGATTGGAATAAATGTGCAGAAGTATTGGATAAGAGTGAAAAAATGACGCAATTACTGCGAGGATGGTAAAAGTAAAATTTATGAATGAAAGAAGATTGAGAAAAGAAGCTGTCGAGAAATAGATAGCCTGAATATACAAAAAAGATGGCTAACAACAGCCATCTTTTTTCCTGTTACATGTTAAAATGTAATTATGCTAAAACAAGATTATTATAACCAATTTTCTGAGTTTGGGTAACAGAAAAGTAACTTCAGTTTCTTCGAATTGCATTTACCCGATGACGTTGTTTGAGGAAAGCGTCAAGCTGGAAAATGCGGATAAGCTATTCGACAGGCAGTACCGTAAAATTGCAGACCAGATTAAGGAGCTGAAGAAGAAAAAATCAAAACAGATGCAGGAGATACATCTGACAAAATCCTACGAACAGCGGGCATAGGATGTGGAAGGCTACATAAAAAGACCGGTGCCTTGAAGCGACAGTTTGATGATGACGTCGTCAGAAGGCTAATTCAGAGTATCAATGTCATCAATGAGAATAAAATATAAATCCAACTCAAGTCGGGCATCGTGATAAAACAGGATGTCCTGTACAATGCTTAAGACGCCACCGGGAGCTGAAAAAAGAGAGCCTTCTGCTGGCAGTGGTCATTACCAGCAAAAATTTCTCTTTCTGATGATGCGCTGTATCCCCATGTCTCAAAATCTATGTTATAATCTAAATGTAGGCAATAGAAGTGAGTTTGAAAAAATCTGGTATCCATTTTGAAAGGAATTTTAGGGGTTCCGCCAAGACCAAATTGCGTCTTTCGGGTATCCGAATCACCGCCTCTACCCATGTGAAGACGGTATGTTTATTTTCCAAAATTCATGCAGACCAACATATCGAGGTAGAGCTTGAAATGGATGCGCTTGATTTGACAGTTGCGGAGAATAAAGCAACCTATTAGGAAGTCAAGGGTTATGTACTTGCGCATACAGGATTGAAAGTCAGCAATCTCTATATTGCACAGGTAAAGCAAAAATGCGGTATTTTTTGAGAGGGAAACTTACAATCAGCTAGAAAGAATGCATGTGTAATTCCATCAGCTACCAAAAAGAGAACAGCCTGGGTTGAATCCGAGAATATCCGATAGGAGCCTATGACTCCGGGGATATCGATACTCAGGAGATTGATGACGATAATAAATAAGAATGAAGAAACGGAGGATGCCAAATGAAAGGCTCGGAAGCTAAAATGACAGGGTTTATGGAAGGTGCGGACAAACGCTTTGTAATTCCTGTGTATCAGAGAAAATATGACTGGAAGTATGACAATTGCCGCCAGCTATATGAGGATTTGAAAAAGATTGTTCTCGATGGAAGAAACAGTCACTTTTTTGGCAGCATTGTATCCGCAGTAGTTCCTAATGGCAGTAAAATTGAATACCACATTATTGATGGGCAGCAGCGCCTAACCACCATTACCCTACTGCTTCTGGCAATTCGCAACCTTATTGCACATGGTAAAGTTAGAACACAGGACGGTAAGTTAGATGAGCAGATTAACCAGAGGTTTCTTGTGTCTCCGTGGGCCAGCGAAGATGACAGAATTAAACTGCGTCCAGTGAAGAGTGATCGGGAGGCGCTTGCTAAGCTATTTGGTGATGAGGAGGATTATGACCGCAGTTCAAACCTTACGATCAACTATCAGTTCCTCTACGAAATGGTGGCAAAGGAGGAAATACCGGCGGCTGATTTATATGCGGCAATCGGCAAATTGGAAATCATCAGTATAACTCTTGACCAGGGCGATAATGCGCAGCTCATTTTTGAAAGCCTTAACTCTACAGGATTGGCACTGACTGAAGGCGACAAAATCAGAAACTATGTATTGATGGGCCAGCCAGCGCAGAAACAAACGAAATACTATGATACATACTGGGCGAAGATTGAAAAATGTACGGCAAATGATGTGAGCGGCTTTGTTAGAGATTATCTTAGCATTAAGCAGCAGGTCACACCTACGGTAAGTAATGTATATCAGTCGTTTAAGCGCTATTCAGAGAACACCGCATTGCCGGTGGATGTCTTATTGACAGACCTCCTGCGCTATGCCAGATTTTTTGAAAAGCTTTTGACTTGTAAAAGCGGCCTGATTGAACAGAAATTGGATGATTGTCTTTATCGTTTGATGAGACTGGAAATTGTTGTTACAAGACCGTTCCTTATGGAAGTGCTTCGCTTGCACCAAGATGGCAAAATAACTACAGATGATGTATTGAAAATTTTCCTGATAACGGAGAATTATTTGTTCAGGAGAAATATTTGTGAAGTTCCTACAAATGCCCTGAATAAGATATTCTTGAATTTGAATAAAGAGATTATCCGCTATGACAATACAGCGGACAACTATGTGGCTAAGTTTATTTATGCGTTATTGTCCAAGAAAGAAAGCGGCCGATTCCCGGATGATGAGGAATTTGCATCCGCACTTGCCGAAAAGCAGGTATATCAGATGCGTGGTAAATACAAGGCATATTTATTTGAGCGTTTTGAAAATTATGGAACTATTGAGACAAAGGATGTTTATACTCATTTGGATAACAATGTCTATACGATAGAACATATTATGCCGCAGCATCTTACTCCTGCATGGACGGAATCTTTAGGGACCAATGCGGCGGAAATACATGAAACATGGCTTCATCGACTGGCTAACCTTACGCTGACTGGTTATAATCCCAATCTGAGCAACAACACTTTTGCAGAAAAGCGGGATGCTAAGGAAGGCGGATATAAAAGTAGCGGTCTGAAGATGAATCAGAAGATTGCGGCAAAATCCACATGGGGACTTCCAGAACTGAAAGAACGAAATAATGAAATGGTTCAATTGGCTATGGAGATTTGGGCATACCCGGAAACAGCCTTCGTACCTGCGGAAAAAGAATTTGATTCGTGTACACTTGATGATGAAAACTATGACCTTACAGGCCGTGACATTGCAAAGTATAGTTACCTGAATACGGAGCAGCCAGTTACCAGCTGGACAGATATGTTCGAGCATGTCGTTAAATTTCTGCATCAGAAGGATAAGTCTGTTCTTACCAGTCTGGCATTTAGTTCCAAGGATAATGTGGAGCTTGCCGTCTATGTGAGCAGTGATAAAACAGGTCTTAGAAGTGCTTTGAAAATTGATGACAATGTGTATGTAGAAAAGAATACAAGCACAGCAATGAAGATTTCTATCCTTCGGAGAATTTTTGCATTGTATGAAGCCGACCCTATGGATTTGGTATTCTACTTGAAGGATTCTGAATCAAAGAAAACTTCTGATGTGAACAGATATGAAATTAGAAGACGCTATTGGGAATATGCACTTCCGATAATTCAAGCACAGCACATTCGCAGGGGAACTTATAACAATTGTACTCCCACGACATCAAACACAGTGTCAGGTTTCTTCGGTATCAGTGGTTTCAATATCAGCTGTATCGCAAACTACGATAATGCTAGAATTGATTTCTATTTAGGCAGCAGCGATACAAAGAAGAATAAAGATACGTTTGATTTTCTCTATAGTCATAAGGATGATATCGAGGAAGAACTAGGCATTACACTTGATTGGAATAGAGCTGATTCCTACAAGGCATCTTGGGTGTGCTATGTCTTAAATGACGTCAGCATCACCAGCGAGGCTGATTGGCCTCGAATAGCAAAATTCCATGCAGAATGGAGCGATAAGATTTGTGGAGCTATGCTTCCTTACTTGCAAGACAGTAATAACATGCGCCTTCAGTATATAGCCGGAATCTTCCGTGAATGGGCAATGGCACGAGCAGATGCTAATCTTAACCTGGCAAAATGTAATCGTACTTGTACACGATTCACCACGTTGGGAATGTCTGCTATTTTACCAGATTTGCTCGATGCACCAAGCGGATGGAATACGGACAATCATTATTTTTATGAAATCATCAACCGCAACGGAAAAGAGGCGTATATCCAGTTTGCAATTAGCTCGCAAAATATCACGGATGAATTCAGAGCTGTCTGCGATAAAATAAATGAATTTTATCCTGCAAAAATGGGAAAAGAAGAATGGCTGTGGAGAACACCATTTAAGACATCCAATATAAGCATTCCGGAGGATTTATCCAAAGATTCTATATTTACAAGTCTGGACTCCTGTATGGATGAGATTCTTGCGTTTGAAGCGGATTTGGCTGAAAAGGTGAAGTAATACGATGATTAGATCGGATGATTATCACAAGGAAATAACTTTAGTATGGTGGGTTTGGTGTTAAAAAAATGGTTATTGAAAAATATGCAATAGCCAGTCAGCGAGGTGCAGGCATTGAACAGCAGGGTGTATGAGTATGAATCATTAATTTATGAAGCGGAGGCGACAGGCGGCGCTTATGTCATCTTTCCCTATGATATCCGAAAAGAGTTTGGGCGTGGACGGGTGAAGGTTCATGCCACGTTTGACGGGGAGCCGTATGATGGCAGTGTCGTAAATATGGGCGTAAAGAACGCTGACGGGAGCGTTTGTTATATCATAGGCGTGCGTAAAGATATCCGTTCCCGGATAGGGAAACAGCCGGGGGACATGGTCCTGGTTACGGTCAGGGAACGGGAATGAGGCAGGAGGGATGGAAGATGTGGACATGTCCGAAGTGCGGGCGTACTTTTCAGAGGCAGGGACAGGATCATTACTGCGGAAAAGCGCCGGAAACGATTGAAGAATACATTGAGGAACAGCCGGAAGAAGTACGGCAGTATCTAAAGGAAGTAAGGGATGCGCTGCGTGCGGCACTGCCGGAGGCGGAGGAACGGATATCATGGAGTATGCCAACTTATTGGAAGAAGCATAATATCATCCAGTTTGCCGGATTTAAAAAACATGTGGGCCTGTATCCGGGTCCGGAGGCTGTCCTGGAGTTTTCTGAACGTCTGAAAGAATACAAGACCAGCAAGGGAAGCATACAGCTTCCGTACAGCAGGACTGTTCCGGTGAAATTGATTTCCGATATTGCCAGGTGGTGTTATAGGACGGAGAATCATCCGTAAGATTTGGGAAGTATTGAAGGTGTAAAAAATATATCAAATGTCCTTTTTAAAAGTTTACCATTTGCTTGTCAGCAAAGCGGAGAAAGAGGTGCAGACAAGGCAGCAGGTTGAAGAGGGAATCCGATGACTTACCGGGTACAACCAGCCGGAGCTGATTTCAGCCTGCATAGATGTGAAAATCAGAATTTATAGAATTACGGAGGAGAATGGAAAATGGAAAAACAAATGTATATGATGATGATCGAGAAGAGCAAGACCTATAATAGAATCACCAAGAAAGTGGTTGAAGAACACGTTGCGAACATAAAAAAATTAGATGATGAGGGTAAGCTAGAAATCTGCGGTGTGTTTAAAGGATATCCAGGAATGGCCGGTATGTATATCTTGAAGGTGGAAAGCCGGGAGGAGGCAAAAGAACTCTGCGATAGGGAACCACTGGTTGCCGGAGGATATGCAACCTACAAACTGATTGATTTTTTTATTGCAAATCGAGAAAACAATTATTTACTTTACTCAAACTTCGCACTTGAATAAGTGCCTATGCACCTTGAAAATTCAATAATAACTGGCATTAAAATAGCATGAAACCATCGGATTTGATATAATTGAGTTGTCTAGAAACAATCATATATCCGGAGGCTCATGCTATGAATAACAGTATAACACAAGACAACCAGAATGATAACCAGATTTCAAAATCTATCCGAAGATTTTTTACACGCTTCCATCTTTCTTCCGCTTTAAAAGCTGCTAATGCGTACAAAAAGAAAGGTATTTCCGTAACACTAATCTTTCAGTATCTGTTTCTTTTAATCTTTTCAAACAGGAGCATGTACATGAATCTGCT
>JNKJ01000041.1 GCA_000702025.1 Blautia schinkii DSM 10518 | reverse complement strand
TATCGTCTGCTTATCCTGGAACGGGATATCCTGGATCTCACGTTCATATCTGGAATGTATCCTTGTTGAAGGCCGTCCGCAGTAGGGACAGATCCCTTCTCTTTTTTGGGATCGGACTGCCATTATCACTTGGGTATCCTTTATTTTGAAATCCGTACACTCCAGATCCTTGTCTAATAACTTGATAAGCTGCTGCTCCATTTGACCACCGCCTAATAAATGAATTCTATAAGACAATCATACAGCTTTATATCCATAAAATCAACTAAGTTTGTCAAGAACCCACTTATGGTTTACTTTATTGGAGGAGAACCTCTTATGGCATTTTATCTGATGAAAGATACTGTAGATTATACGAAGAAAAAGTGTCAGGAAAAAAACTTAATATGCAAGTTCAGTACTACGATAAACGGAACGTTGGTTACGGATGAGATAGTTGACTTTTTTGTGGAAAATACATTTGAGGTGAAGGTGAGTTTAGATGGTTCTGAGCATGTCCAGAATTTGAACAGGAGAGACTATGCAGGAAATGGAAGTTTTGAAAAAATCATAAAGAACTTTCCGCTATTGAGAAAATATGAACAGGAAACGGGAAACCAGATTTCCGTAGCCAGTGTCGTAACAAGTAATAACTATCAATATTATGCAGAGAGTTTCCAATTTTTGCTTGATTTAGGAATAAGAAAACTAGAATCAGGAATTGACCATTATTGTGTGTGGAATGAGAATGACTTGTATGGTTTAAAAGAACAATTGGAACAGGTGTTTTATTTATATAAGAATTATATTATTCAAACTAGACAGATGGTTTTTTGGAATTTATGGGAACAGCATGTAAAATCGTACTTATTTCCGTGTATGTTTTACGCCTGTAAAGCAGGGTTGTCAACTTGTTATGTAACGACCGATGGAGGTATTTATACGTGTAGCGAGTTACCAGAATTTAAAATTGGTAAAGTAGAAGCAGGATTAGATGTATCAAGAATCAGAGAAATTGTTTATTTGAATGATAAGGTCAATTCGATGTGTGAAGGATGTGAATACATAAATCATTGTAAAACAAGAGGATGCCAGACTGCTAATTATGAAGTTAATAAGGATGTATATAGACCGATAGAGGTCAACTGCAAAGTGACAAAATGGATGTATAATTTGATAAAAGAAAACTTATCCGAAAAGCAACTAAATAATATGAAAGAGGAATATGAAAGGAGATATATTCGCTATGGAAAATAAAATGAATGATTTTATTAAAATTAAAGAAGGAGAAAAAGTAGCTTTAATTGATCCAATTAATAGAGTTTGCTTAGGTGTCAGCAAGAGATTTGCAGATAATTTAGATAGGACGGAGTTTCAGGAAAAGTTATATCCAGTATGGAAACAGCAAGTAGAATTTATAAAAGAGATAGAAGTAGAACACGAGAAAATAAACACGGTATACTTAATGGTAACTAGGAAATGTAATATGAATTGTGAGTTCTGTGCAATCAGTGCAAACGACAAAGTGCATCCAGAAAATGAATTTAAGTTGGAGGATATACAGAATAAGGTGATTCCATTCTTTCAGGAAAACAAACCACATAAAATGATTATTACAGGTGGAGAACCATTGATTAAAGGTCAGATTGTGGAAATTGCAAAAGTATTAAGAAATGGTTTGTCTTGTCCTATCACAATGCAGAGTAATGGTCTTGCCCTTACTCTGGAATTAACAGAACAGTTGAAAGGCTATATAGATGAAATAGATTTTAGCACCATGCACATGTTCGGAACACCTGAAAAGGAGAAACAGTTAGTTGAACACATAGAGATGTGCCAGCAGTCAGGAATTAAGGTGGTACTTAGTTTCATTTACGAAAGAACGAATGAAGCAGAACTGTATAAGCTGATTGACATTGCTGCAAAATATGATACAGATGTTCTTTTCAATATTGTTTCCCCGGTAGGACGGGCAAAGGATAATTCTGAAATATTAACAGATATGGAACATATCGATATGAATCTGAAAATAGTAAATTATATGCTTGGGAAGGGGTATGAGAACAAAAAGAGTGCGAGAGGCTTCCACCAGAGAATTCAGGTAAGAGATTCTTGTGGAGGGTATGGAAAAGTTATGGCGATTTACCCTGAAGGGGATATTTATATGTGCCAGTGTATGGAAAAATGTCAGTTCAGGATGGGGAATATTATCAAAGATACTCCAAAGAAGATTTTAGCGAGATTGGAAGAAATGTTGAATCAAGAAGAGATAAAGAAGACATTTTGTGTAACTTATAAGGAAATCTGTGGAGAATGCGACTATAGATATATATGTGGTGGTAGGTGTTTGGCGTCTGATGAACCATATGATTATCGTTGTATTTTTATAAAATCAATGCTGAAATATGTATTATTCTATTACAATGCGAAAGAAGATAAAAGAAAACAACTGGAACATTATAAACAGTATTTAGAACATGTAAAAGGGATTATAAATCAAGAAAGAAAAGAATAAAACCCACATAGGGGGAAAAAAGTGCAAAATAAACATAAAATATGGAAAACAATTATTAAAAATAATATTCTGAAAGGGAATATAACAATGTTTTGGAGGTGAGCATTATGGAAGAAAGACATGATCTGAAGGAAGAGGAGGTTAATATTTACACTGCTGAATGTGGTAAGATACAAGAATTTTGCCTACAGGATTGTATAGACGGAAGTGCTTGGTTAAGTATTGAATCTTGATTATTATATGGGGAATTGGTAAAAATGAAGCCTTCTGATTGAAAAATTAGAAGGCTTTTATTAAAAGACAACTTATGAAAATTCATATTATTTATTTGAAGGAAAGGATATAAATGAAATGAAGATTTTAGAGACAACTAAATTAAAAAAATATTACGGACAAGAACCAAATATTACTCGTGCATTGGATGGGGTTGATTTTTCGGTGGAAGATGGAGAGTTTGTAGCAGTGGTAGGAACTTCTGGATCTGGAAAGTCAACCCTGCTTCACATGATGGGCGGGCTGGACACCCCCACCAGTGGGACCGTGATTGTCCGTGGCGAAGAACTGGCAAAGAAGAACGATGAACAGCTTACCATCTTCCGCCGCCGCAATATTGGATTTATCTTCCAGAGCTATAATCTTGTTCCCATCCTGAATGTGTATGAGAACATCATCCTGCCGGTGGAACTGGACGGGGACACGGTGGATCAGAAGTTTTTGGACGAGACCCTTTACCATCTAGGGCTGGAGGATAAACTAAAAAATATGCCGAACAATCTGTCCGGCGGACAGCAACAGCGTGTGGCGATTGCCCGCGCCCTGATTACCAAACCGGCTATTGTACTGGCCGACGAGCCGACCGGCAACCTTGACAGCAAGACCAGCGCCGAGGTGCTAGGGCTGATTAAGTGCACCAGCGCAGAATTCAGGCAAACCGTTGTGATGATTACCCACAACAACGACATTGCCCGCCTTGCAGATCGGATTGTCCGCATAGAGGACGGCAGGATTGTGGAATTAGGAGGTGGCAGACTATGACATGGCCTTTTGAAAAAGATACCAGCGCCATAGTAAAGCGCATATCAAATCGAAGTATATCGGCAAATCGAAAAAGAAATATCTTTATTGTTTTGACGATTACACTTGCGAGTGCATTACTATCCGCCATTGTCCTCTATGGTTTTGGGGTAATGCAGGAAACGCAAAACCGCAACCAAAAAACAGCACAGATTATGTATCATGCTATTTCTGAACAGCAGGGAGAGGAACTATACAAGCAAGAAAAAATTGCGTGGGTTGGGGAATTTTTTAATGCATTTTCTGAACAGGTAAACCATTCAACCGTTAATTTTACTTATGCAAATGCAGATATGCTAAAATCGCAAAGTATGTCCTATTCAGGAGATTTACCAACTTCGGAAGATGAAATTATAGTACAGGAATCCTTTTTGGATAGTTTGGGCTATTCAAATGAATTGGGGCAGACAATTCGAATTCCTTTTTCTGACGGAACTATCCATGATTTTAAATTGATAGGAATCTTAAATGTGAAAACTGGCGATATTGGACGCTATACAGCCATTATATCGAAAGAATTAGTAAGACAGCAGTATGGTGACAGGGGCATGATTGATTATTACATTGGGCTGAAAGGCGCTCAAAACATGAACGAGGAAGAAGCCACCAGCTATGCAAATACCCTGGCGCAGCAATTAGAAATTTCCGATGATAATGTTATTGTCCGTTCCACATATTTCAACTTAAAGGACGAAAATCGAGGAAGTGATATGCTGTTCTATTTCTTGATCGGTTTTATAACTTTCATTGGCTCTGGTATTGTTATCTATTCGATTTTTTATATTTCAGTAGCAAGCAGTATCCGTAACTATGGACAGCTTCGCACAATCGGAACAACAAAACGACAGATCAAAAAGATGGTTTACCGTGAGGGAAAATTACTTGCTGCCATTGCTATTTCTATTGGTTTGGCTATTGGAAATATGATGGGATACTTTTTGGTTCCTGCCGGTTGGTATTGGCTGACTACTTTATATGTGACGGTTGGGGTTGGCCTTTTTTCATTTATTATTGTGATGATTGCTATTCATACTCCTGTAAAAAGAGCTGCGGCAGTATCTTCGCTGGAAGCATTGCGATATTCTGATTATAAAGGGAAGATGAAAGAAAGTTCCGTGTTGCACCGTAAAATAACGCCTGCTTCACTTGCTAAAATGAATCTGTCCAGACAAAAGGCAAAATCTACTTTAACAATACTTTCTCTTTCGCTCGGCGGAGTATTGGTTGTATTAATTTCGACAATGTTAGTTTCTTATGATGGCGTTGCAGAGGCACGAGGCAGGGCTTTCCCTGTCGGTGAATTTAATATTAAACTTAACGCAAATCAATCTTTTGATACTGCACATATTTCTTTAACTAAATTGCAGCAAAAAAATCTATATAATGATGATTTTGAAAAAGCAATCGACTCCATTGATGGTGTTACCGAAGTAGTGCGTTGGTATTATACGGACGCAGCATATTGTGTAAATGGTAATTCTGGAAATTGGATTCAGGGCTTCCGCCGAGATGAGCAGCAGAATTTGGAGAGAGAACTAATTGCAGGCACGATTGATTATGATGAACTGGTTGAAGGCAATGGAATCGTCTTACTTCAAGAGCGCACCGATCTTTATGATATAGAGGCTGCGTTGGGTGATACCATCGAAGTGAACTATGAAACCGAAACTGGCCAAATTCACACAAAAGCCTATACAGTCATGGGCATTGTAAACAATTATTCTTACTCTGGCTTCTCAAAATGCTTTACGCTTCCAGAGAAGCTTATGAATGAAGCGACCGGGATAGATTGCACAGGTACTATTTCCGTAATTACTGACACAGAGAAATTCGATACGGTTGAAGCTGCATTAAACCAACTAATAGACGGAGATAGTGATTTGGTTATGGAAACCATAAAAGAGAGTATAACTTATTATAGTGGACTTCAACAACTTTCTTTCGGGCTGTTGTTGATAGTGGCTGTTATTGTTGTGTGCTTTTCTCTGATCAACCTTGTTAATACGACAATCACGAACTTTCTGTCCCGGAGGCAGGAAATTGGAATGCTACAGGCGATTGGTTTGAGTAAGAAGCAACTTATCAAAATGTTGTGTTATGAGGGGTTGATTTATTCAGTTTTTGCTACGCTTGTAACATTGATTTTGGGAACTGGACTGGGCTTCCTATCCGTACAGGTAGTTGTGAGAACGATGAATCCATACTTTTATTATTCATTTCCGTGGATGATCGTATTGATATATTTAGCGATTCTACTGATTGTGCAGTTGATCTTGATTTCTTATACGACTGGAAATTTAAAAAAGCAATCTCTTGTTGAGCAAATCAGAGCGATGGAATAACCGTATGGAATCGGCGGAGTGGCGTGTGCGGCCCTGCTCTATATATAGTACCTGCAAAAATATTTACAACGTCGGAGCTACCGGGTTAAAACAGCATCCGCTCTGTGGGAAGCTCGGATTGCGATTCAAGAGAAAATGCCTCTGATAATCTGCTGTAATCTCGTCTTGCCGGACGGTTCCGGTATGGACTTTCTGGACGAAGTGTGGGCTGCAGACAAGGAGATTCCTTTTATTCTGGCGTCCTGTCACCACAAGGGAGGATTATGAACAGGAATCCATACGTCGGGGAGCGACGCTGTGCATGGACAAAAATGAGGGCTATTGAAAGGCAATGTCCAATTAGTAAATAAAAAGTGTGATTTATACAAAAAATATGGAAATAAATATATAAGTGCAGTACGATAGACATACAAAGGATAGCAAAGAAATTTGCGTTCAATGCAGTTATTAATTATGTTTGTGCCTAGAGAGGAGGCTTATTTATGACAGAAAACAATGTGAATAACTTGTCTGAAGAAGAAGTTAATGCTTACGGTGACATAAACTATGAATGCGGAAAAGTACAGTTAAAATGTGTTACTGATTGTCCGTTTTCAACACCGTGGATGACTGAAGATCATTAAAAATCTTTCACAGTTGCAGAGGTTTGGACTAAAATTAAATTTTTATACGAGGAGGTTTAACCATGGAAGAACGAAAAACACAAGAACTTACATCCGAAGAAGTAAATGTATATATCAAGGATTGTGGTGATATTAAGGTTCATTGTATGAATGATTGTCCAGTTAATTCACCATGGATTACAGAAGAGTGGTGAGAATAGATATCACCTTAAATACTATAGCAAGGTAAAACAAGGCATAACATAGTTGATAATGAAGACAAGGAGACTATTTCGTGCATGTTCAATAGTCTCCTTAATTTTAGAAGAAAAGATGAAAGATAAGAAATCGGAAGATATTTATGGAAACCATAAAATTGGACAATAAAGAATTATCAAAGGAAAAGATTAATGTATAGGTGAAATTGACTATGGCTGTGGAACGGTACAATTGAATATCATTTTTGAAAGAACTTTAGTGAATGTTGTTAGAGATGGGATATATTAGAACATCAAGGAAAGCTGACTCGTTTATGAAAGATGCGAAAGATAATCATGGAAGAAAGAAAAGCATGTCATCCAACTAGGAAAAAAAAGTAATAAAATAAGCAAGATATGTGGTGAAAATGATTAGGAATAGGTATTATATGTATATAAAAAATAAGGAGGTGTTATGAATGGAAGAAAAAAGAAAGAATAAGGCAGAACTGACTATGGAAGAAATTAATGTGTATACTGCAGATTGTGGAAGTACAAGATATAAGTGTATGCATGATTGCCTTGTTACAATGAATTGTTTGCTCAGCTGTGCAGAGTAATGTCGGAATCTTAACAGGGGTAAACCGTACCCTAATAGTAAGACACAGAAAAAGAAGCTGTGTTGAACTATTAGGGTACTTTTGTTATATTTCATAGAAACTTTGCACGAGGAGGTAGAGAATGGGAGAATTATTATACTTTAAGTATTGTGAGGAAAGAAAAAAAGCGGAGGAATTGTTAAAGAAATATTGGCCGGAAGTATCTTTTATAGTAATGCGATTAGATAGGCAAATTATATTAAAAGAAGAAAGAATTCATTTCGGAAAATGGGATATTGAATTTGACAAGAAAAGGATGATTTATGGTGGAACAGAAATTGTAATTACTGATATGCAATGGGAGATTTTAAAACTTTTAATGAGGGATTCAGAGTTGAGCTTTTCGATTAGAGAAATTGCATACGCTATGAATATTGAAGGGCATGAAGCTCAAATATATGTAGAAGAATTGTTAAAATCGATACAAGAACAAACGGGTTCTGCAATTGTACAAAAGAAAGAAGAAAGATACTCATTTGTGGAAATAACAGATTAAGTGATGGAGAAAAGGCAGTGGACGACACTGCTTTTTTGGGGGAGAATGATGTATTCATTATAGGTACGGATTTGAAATTATGAGAAATAGGCATTGGAAAAGGGAGCCAAGATATGTGTAGATGGGTATACAAAATTTTTCATCAATACAGCAGGACGTTTTGTCATCGTCGGATTTCACGGAGATAGTGGAGTAATAGGACGTAAGATTGATGTAGATACATACGGTGGAATGGCACGCAATGGTGGCGGAGCTTTTTCTGGGAAAGACTGTACGAAAGTAGATTGTTCTGCATCTTATGCGGATCATCTGACCTCTATTATGGTAGACCTTTGGAACCTGGAAAACCTTTGGAACCTGGAAAACCTTTGGAACCTGGAAAATTTCAGATGAGAGTCTGGTAGAGATGATAAGAAAAGAATTCGACATGCAACCAGCAGGTAAAAGGTTTCATTGCCGTTGATAATACGGTATATGATGAAGAACTGGCCGAGACTATGGAAATGGAAAATAAATATTCTTAGTCATGGAACGGCTGCACATGAGCTTATGTCCGGACTTGCGTGTTTGCAGCGCGCCCTTTTACATAAGACGGGTCATGAAGGATTTGGCAGTGCAAGCGGCAGCCGTTTTACAGGCCATAAAAAATCTCCTTTCCAATCATAATATTTTCTCACAATTATAATAATTCCTCCATTATTTTCCCATAAATATCCTGATATTTCTCCGGCCAGCGGCGGCACATGGACTTAGCAGCCTCAAGATTTGGGGCGGCGATCGTCAGGTCCACCAGGGACGTGTTTTTTTCAATCAACTGGCAGCGTACAGAGTAGCCGCCCTGGTCTGTGGTATAGTAGTCGGCCGGGGTCAGAATCCGCTCAACCGCTTTACAGCCCTTTGTTTTTAAATAGTCATTTACTTCCTTGCGGATGTCAGCGGAAAGCTCATCCTCAAAATACGAGAGTGTGGTCCTGCCCTCCGATGTAATGCGGTAATAGGAGGTATTGGCAGTTACCTGCATTTCTAAAAGATCAGCCTCCACCAGCTCCGACACAGCCTGCTGAAGATGAAAATAATTCGTATATTCCCGGTCTAAAATGAACTCCGAAATCTGTGAATTTGTAAGCGGTGCTTCAGAATTATCAAGCATGTAAAGTACGATCAGTTTGTAAATTGTGAAAGGTGTTGCCATTTGCGACCTCCTTGACTAAAAAACTTTTCCCTGAAAGCTCTCGCGCTCTTTCATACGGTGATGGAGCAGGTTGAGCACCTCCCGCTTGCGGCTGGCCCACAGCGGGGCGATCAGCAGGTCCTTTGGCCCGTCTCCTGTCATCCTGTGGATCACAATCTCCGGGTCCAGATGCTCCAGGCAGTCTATGAGCAGATCAAGATATTCCGTCCGTTCATACACCCGGAACAATCCCTGCTCGTAATCCAGAGCCAGATCTGTGCCTCGCAGCACATGCAGAAGCTGAAGCTTCACGCCCTGGATATCCATTGTATTTAAATATTCCATTGTAGCCAGTATCTCATCACGGCGCTCACCCGGCAGCCCCAGGATGGTGTGTACAATTACCTCAATCCTTCGCTGGCGCAGGTTTCTCACCGCCTCCTCGAAACAGGAAAGCTGGTATCCACGCCGGATATAGCGGGCCGTGGCCTCGTGCTTTGTCTGAAGTCCAAGTTCCACCCACACAGGCTTCACCCTGTTCAATTCCTCCAAAAGCGTAAGCACCTCAGGACCAAGGCAGTCCGGTCTGGTGCCGATGGAAAGCACGGCCACCTGCGGATGGGAGATAGCTTCCGTAAAGATTTTGTTAAGGTAAGGCACAGGTGCATAAGTATTGGTGTAAGCCTGAAAATAAGCAATGTACTTGTTGATTGGCCGCTTCTGTGCCAGGAGTGTGATCTGTGTCTCTATCTGCTCCTGAATCGATAAACGCGCGTCCGCTGCGAAATCCCCGCTTCCGCCTTCGCTGCAGAAAATACAGCCCCGGCTGCCAAGCGTGCCGTCTCGGTTCGGGCAGGACATGCCTCCGTTTAAGGTCACCTTGTATACCTTTTCACCGAAGCGCTCCCGCAGCATATAGTCCAGGGAATGATAAGGTTTCTCATTCCATTTCCTCATTGGGAAGTATCTCCGGAATCAGGAAGTTTATCCACAGCGTCCTCATCCTCTTCCTTTGGAATATAATTATCGAAAATTTTTACCAGGAATTTGGAATTACAGTAAGCAACCACCGCGAAGCCCATGAGGAAGAAGAGCATCAGCGCAATAGACTGTATCTGAAAGCTCGGGATAAAGAAAATTGCTATGGGTACCAGGGTGATGACAAGCATTAAAAAGGTATAGGGCAGATGCCGGATAGCCATTAAAAATGCGTTCACAAAGGTATTCTTAATGGTGTTATAGAACTTCGCCAGTACCGGATAAATATACATAAACAGCAGCAGATATAAGAAAGTAAACGCAATAAAAATACTGAACAATACCTTATACATCGTGCCATCCATGTTTTTGACAATGGAAAGATCCAGAAACAGCATCAGCGCTGTGACCAGCATGATCACGTTGATGATGGTCGCCTGCTTGAAGTTCTCCTTGAAGGACTTAAAAAAGCTTCGTACAATATAGGATTCCTCATCCCGCGCCATCTTAAGCGTCACATAATACATGGCAGTGATGGAAGCACCCGCAGTGACGATGGGAATACAGCACAGAATGCACAAAAGGTTCAGGATGATCAAATCCGCCACCCTTCCCATAAACACGAAAAACTTGTTATCCATATTAAAAAATCTGTTCATTTCTAGCAGCTCCTTTTTCTCTAAAACGTAGGTTTTCAATTACTGTTAAGTATAACGAATCCAGGGCAAAAAAGCAAACCGAAAATAAAGAAGCTTAAAATAAGATTGTGGCGGATGCAATCTTGCTTTATAATATCACCAGAGATATACGACAGGGGGGGGGGGTATAGCCTGTGGGAGATAAGAATAAAAACAACAGAATTTTGCTTGCCGGCGGCGCTGTGCTGGTGGTTATTGCATATCTTGTCAGTAACTCCTATTACCAGAAAATCATGAAAGATGCCGGGGTAGGGGAGGAGCCGGGCAAGACGCGGGATTACCAGTTTGAAATGATCGTGGACAGCCCCAATTCTGCCTTTTGGCAGGCCGTGTATAAAAGCGCCCAAAATACTGCAGACAACCACAACGTTCTGCTGGAATTAAAAGGCACGAACTGGGATGCGGAGTATGATAAGATTGATTTTATGAACATGAGCATTGCTGCCCGTGTGGACGGGATCATTCTGGAATATAATGGTGAGGCGGGCCTGGAGGAAAAGATCAACGAGGCTGTTGCAAACGGAATCCCCGTTGTCACCGTGATGAGCGATGCTCCGCACAGCCAGCGCCAGAGCTTTGTGGGAGTGAGTGATTACCAGCTTGGCGTGGGTTACGGGGAACAGGTGGCAAATTATATGGATGAGGTCGGCACAAAGGGAAATGTCCTTATCCTTATGAAGAGAAACCTGGACGATATGAACCAGAGCCAGATCATTACCCAGATAAGAAATACAGCCATGGAAAAGGCGGAGGATCCGGACCAGATAGAGGTTAACGGACAGAATCTTCTGTCGGCCGGAACCTTTGATTCTGAAGAGGCTATTTGGGATATTCTTCAGCAAGGGACCATACCCGACATTTTGGTGTGTATGGATGCGGAAAGCACAGAGTCTGCCCGCCAGGCTGTCATAGATTATAATCTTACGGATAAAGTAAAGATTATCGGGTACTATACCTCGGAAAAAATCATGAAAGGTGTTTTAAAGGGGCTGATTCCGGTAACCTGCAGCATCGACACAGACCAGCTCGGCAGATACAGTGTGGAAGCGCTGACAGAATACCTTGAGGAGGGCCGTGTGAATTCCTATTATACGGTGGATATGGAGTTTGTCACCACAGAAGCGGCGGAAAAGATGGAGAGGAGTGAGGAATCCGGTGAAGAAGATCCAATAGAAGAACCTGTCTCTGGCGAGTAAGATGCTGCTGGAGGTGGGCTTGATAGCCGCACTCCTGCTGATCATGAATGTGGGATTTTATTTCCAGATCAACCGCTCCATACAAAAGCTGGACAATGTTTACGCCAGCAATGTGGATATGACCCTTTTATCAGATTCTTTCGAGGCAGTACAGAATAACGTATATAATTATCTGAAGGTCAAAAGCTCAGACGCCATACTCGCTTACTATCAAAGTGAAGCAAAATACCGGGAGCAGCTCAATAAACTCAATGACAGAAACATAGACAATTCTGTAAAAGTCCTTGAGAAAAATATCCGCGAAATGTCACAGACCTATCTAAAGACCACAGCGGAGACTGTGTCTGCCAAGCGCGGGCGGAATGTGGAGCGTTATAAGCTCAAATACGAGGAAACAACGCAGCTCTATGATTATATACAATCCGCTATGAACGAGCTGAACAACCAGCTTTTTAAAAACAATTCCCAAAGTTACGAATCTCTCCGCCAGGTGCTGAAATATTTGGAGCTTACGAATACGGTGATCATGTTAGTCATTGTACTCGGAGGCATGGCTTTTCTGATCCTGACAACGCGGGGAATGGTCAAGCCGCTCACGAACATGGCGGAGACGGCAGAGCTTGTAGGACAGGGTAATTTTAATGTGAAAATGCCGAACACAGACGCAGAGGATGAAGTAGGCGTTGTGACCAGGGCGTTTAACACTATGGTGGAGAGTCTGGATGAATATGTGACAAAGACGAAGGAGAGCATGGAAAAGGAGCAGCAGATGACAGAGCGCCAGCTTCTGATGGAGAATCACCTTAAGGAAGCCCAGCTTAAATACCTGCGCTCCCAGATCAATTCTCACTTCCTCTTCAACTCTCTCAATGCGGGCGCCCAGCTTGCAATGATGGAGGATGCAGAGAAAACAGGAATCTTTGTGGAAAAGATGGCCGACTTTTTCCGCTATAATGTGAAAAAGGGCGAGGAGGACGCAACGCTGCGGGAAGAGCTGGAGGCGGTGGATAATTATATTTACATATTAAATGTACGTTTTGCCGGTGATATCCATTTCACAAGTCAGGTGGACGAAAGTGTGGATAATGTGCGCATCCCCAGCATGATTCTTCAGCCTGTTGTGGAAAACGCAGTAAATCATGGCATCCGCGACATTGACTGGGAGGGGAAAATCCATCTGACCGTAAAAAAAGAGGAGGGATTTATCCGGATCAGCATCCGTGATAACGGCAAAGGCATGACCCAGGAGCAGATTGAAAATGTGCTTGCAGGAAAAGCGGGAGAACAGACGGAGGAGGGAGACTCCACAGGCATTGGAATGAACAATGTGATCAGCCGTCTGGAACTATATTACGAACAGAAGAATCTTCTGCAGATCAGCAGTGAGGGGCCAGGACTTGGAACAGAAGTGACGATTACCATACCGGAGGATAGGAGAGAGTAGAGATGTACCGAATTTTGTTAGCGGATGATGAAGGCATTATGCTGGAGTCCTTGAAAAACATTATAGTGACAAACTTTGGAAACGAGTGTGAGATTCATTGTGCCAAAACCGGGAGGACCGTGGTGGAGCTGGCCCAGGCATACCCGCCGGATATCTGCTTTATGGATATCCAGATGCCCGGATTCAGCGGTATCAAGGCAATCCGGGAAATCCAGAAGTTTAATCAGTCTGTGATTTTTGTGGTCATCACTGCCTATGATAAATTTAATTATGCGAAAGAAGCGGTCAATTTAGGTGTGATGGAGTTCCTCACAAAGCCCGTGAATAAAAAGGTGATCATCGAAACCTGCACCAAGGCAATGGAGCGGGTGGATGAAGCCAGGAGGAAACGAAGCGATGACCTGCGCATCCGGGAAAAGCTGGAGACTGTGGTGCCTATGATTGAGAGCGGATATATCAATAACCTGCTCCTCCAGGAGGATTTCCAGACATATCAGGAGCATTACCGCCAGCTCTTAGACATTGAGCAGGAGTATGGTTTTATGATTGTCGCTGAGTTTGGGGATACAGAGGAAGACGGTGTGCTCACCAATGCAGTGGGAGCAAGTGTGCGTGCAAGTAGATTTTATTCGACTTTCCGTGAAATCTGCCAGGGCTTTTTCGACTGCCTGGTGGGGCCGATCATGGGAAACCGTATCGTACTCCTTGTCCCCTGCGAACAGGAAAATACAGAATATGAGGAACGTGTGGAAATCGTGACCCGCACCAGAAATCTCGTGCACAAGCTGGAAAGCCGTATTGACAGCAGGTTCCGCTGCGGAATCGGAAGGGTGAGAGCGCTGGGCAGCGCCATGAAGCAGTCATATGCAGAGGCTGTTCAGGCACTGCGGGAAAGTGACAGCCATGTGGTGCATATTGAGGACATCCCTCTCGTGCAGAAATATGACGGGGAATATCCCCAGGATCTGGAGCAGTGCTACTTCCAGAGGGCGCTGGCAAAGGACCCGGCTGGAGCAGTCAACTGCGGAGAGCAGTTCTTTGCCTGGATGGTGAGCCAGAAGGGAGCACGCCGGGAGGATCTGGAAGTGAAGGTGCTGGAATTGGTGGTGGAAATTGAGAAAAAAGCGTTCTTTGCAGGGGCTGTGAAATATGGGTTCCGCTACCGTGGAAATTATATCAGGGAAATTCAGAGCTGCCGCGATTATCAGGAATTAAAGGAGTGGTTTTTAAGGAAAACGAGAGAAGTGTGCCAGAACATGGAGACTGCCAAGGAAAAGGAGGCAGTCACAGTAGTAGAAAGAGCCAAGGAATATATCAATGAAAATTTCCACAAGGATATTTCCCTGGACGATGTGTCAAAAGTGGTAGATATCAGCCCTTATTATTTTAGTAAACTCTTTAAACAAGAGACGGGTAAGAATTTCATTGAGTATCTCACAGAGGTGCGCCTGAGAAATGCGAGGAAGCTGCTGCGCAATCAGCAGTATTCCATCAAAGAAATCTGTGTGCGCTCAGGCTACAGCGACCCCAATTATTTCAGCAGGATATTTAAAAAGTACGAGGGTGTGACACCGAGTGAGTTCAGAGAGAGGTTAGGGTGAGAGAGATGAGACGCTGCATTACAATAGGAATGGTTTTGCTTCTGGTCTGTATGTGCTGCGGATGCGTCGGGGGAGAGAAAGAAGTGACCGGGACAGAGGCAGAGGTTCAGGAAAATGTATCAGAGGATAATTTGAAAATCGGCTTGTCTGTGGACTCCTTTATCATAGAACGCTGGATACGTGACCGGGATGTCTTTGTGGCTGCCGCCAAGGAGCTGGGGGCGGAGGTAAACGTTCAGGATGCAGGCGGAGAGACAGAAGAGCAGATTAACCAGATTGAATATTTTATAAAGAAGCAGATGGACGCGATCGTTGTTATTGCGAGAGACTGCGACGCTCTTTCTGATGTGATGCGCAAAGCGCGGGATGCTGGGATATCCACTGTCTGCTATGACAGGCTTATCTGGAACGCGGATTGTGACCTCTATATTTCCTTTGACAACCGGATGGTGGGGTCGCTGATGGCAGAGGCTCTGATAGAAGCCATACCGGAAGGCGGCAGGATTTTTATGATTCAGGGCTCACCAGATGACAGCAATGTGGCTGAGGTGGCTGAGGGTTTTGGCGAAGTGCTTGAAGGCAGGAATCTGGAGGTTGTATATAAGGCAAACTGTGAAGCCTGGCTTGCGGAGCAGGCCGTGCAGTATGTGGAGGAAGGACTGGAGCAATATCCGGATGTGAAAGGAATCATGTGCGGAAATGACGATATTGCCAGTCAGGTAATCCAGGTGCTCTCCGAAAACCAGAGAGCCGGAGATGTGATTGTGGTGGGACAGGATGGGGATTTGGCCGCGTGTCAGAGAATCGTGGAGGGAACACAATATATGACCGCGTTTAAATCCATCGACGACTTGGCCTATAGGGCAGCACAGTATGCGGTACGTCTTGGAAAAGGCGAGGAGATTACAGGTGAGGCAGGAGTTACCGCTACGGTGGACGACGGTTCTTACAAGGTGCCCTCTGAGATTCTCGCTCCTGTAGGTGTCACCAAGGAGAATATGGACGAGGTGATCATCGACGGTGGGTTCCACAGAAGAGAGGATGTATATCTGAATGTGGACTATCGGAGTAAATTAAGTCAATAGCAAATTTTTGCAGCAAAAATGTCTTGCTCCCGGCAGGGCATTTTTCTTTTGGTAAAAATATCCCTGTCGTTGCCAACTTAATCCAGAAGCCCATGTGCTATAGTAAAACTACCAAAACGAAACGTTGTAAACCTAATAAAAATTGAAATGGAGGAATTAAGAAATGAAGAAGAAATTGGTTTCCGCAATACTTTGCGCATCTATGGTAGCAGGAATGGTTGTCATTCCAGGCGTAGCAGTTAAGGCTGAGGGCGAGGAGAAGAAGTTGATCGGCGTGACCATGCCTACCAAGGACCTCCAGAGATGGAACCAGGACGGCGACAACATGAAAAAAGAGCTGGAGGCAGCGGGCTATGAGGTGGATATCCAGTACGCATCCAACAGCGAAGAAACGCAGGTATCTCAGGTGGAAAACCAGATAGAGAACGGCTGTGACCTTCTGGTTATTGCATCCATCAATGGCAGCAGTCTCGGCGGACCGCTTGCACAGGCAAAAGAAGCCGGAATCCCGGTTATCGCTTATGACCGTCTGCTCATGAATTCCGATGCAGTTTCCTATTATGCAACTTTCGATAACTACAAGGTAGGCCAGAAGCAGGGCGAATATATTGTTGAGGCATTGGATTTGGAAAACCAGGACGGACCGTTCAATATTGAGCTGTTCACAGGAGATCCCGGCGACAACAACTGTACCTTCTTCTTCGGCGGAGCTATGGATGTTCTTCAGCCTTACATTGATTCCGGAAAATTAGTAGTAAAATCCGGACAGGTTGAATTTGAGCAGGTTGCTACTCCTAACTGGGACACTGCAAAGGCTCAGGATAGAATGGACACCATCATTGCCGGCAACTATGCTGACGGCACAAACCTTGACGCTGTTCTTTGCTCCAATGACTCTACAGCTCTTGGTGTTACAAACGCACTGGCAGCTTCCTACACCGGAGAATATCCCATCATCACCGGTCAGGACTGTGACACACCGAACGTGAAAAACATCGTTGCCGGAAAACAGGCTATGTCTGTATTTAAGGATACACGTGCCCTGGCTTCTCAGACTGTAAAGATGGTTGACTCTATCATGAAAGGCGAAGAAGTAGAAGTAAACGATACCGAAAGCTATGACAACGGCGAGATTGTTGTTCCTTCTTACAACTGTGAGCTTACTGTCGTTACAGCTGACAACTACAAGGAAACTCTGCTTGACTCCGGATACTATACAGAGGATCAGATTCAGTAAGAAAATAGTTTTTTAAATGATAAGCATTAGTCTGATACAGGCGGGATATTGTGCCCGCCTGTACTTACTTGACAGGGAGGGATATAGTTGGCTAAGATACTTTTGGAAATGAAAAATATCACCAAGACTTTCCCAGGTGTAAAAGCACTGGATAATGTAAATTTGCAGGTGGAGGAGGGAGAAATCCATGCTCTTGTAGGTGAGAACGGAGCGGGCAAATCCACCCTGATGAACGTATTAAGTGGAATTTATCCCTATGGGACCTATGAAGGTAATATTATTTACAACGGAGAAATCTGTAAATTCAACAACATCAAGGACAGCGAAGAAAAAGGAATTGTTATTATACACCAGGAACTTGCGTTAATCCCTTATATGACGATCGGGGAGAATATGTACCTGGGCAATGAACGCGGCAAAGCATTCTCCATCAACTGGAATGAAACTTATGGGGAAGCTGACAAATATTTGAAAATAGTGGGGCTGGAGGAATCCTCCAGAACTTTAATTAAAGATATCGGTGTAGGAAAACAGCAGCTTGTAGAGATTGCCAAGGCTTTGGCAAAGAAAGCAAGACTGCTTATTCTCGATGAGCCAACTGCATCTCTTAACGAAGATGACTCTAAGGCTCTTCTGGATTTACTCCTGAAATTCAAGGAGCAGGGAATGACCTCTATTATCATCTCCCATAAGCTCAATGAAATTGCTTATGTGGCAGATAAGATTACCGTTATCCGTGACGGCTCAACCATAGAGACACTGGATAAAACAAAAGATGATATCTCAGAAAAGCGGATTATCAAAGGAATGGTAGGTCGTGAGCTTACCGACCGTTTTCCCAAACGAGAGAAGAAAAATATCGGCAAATTGGCGATGGAGGTTAAAAATTGGAATGTGTACCATCCACTCTTTACAGAGCGGAAGGTGGTGGACAATGTTTCTATTAAGGTGAACAAAGGCGAGGTGGTAGGGATTGCCGGGCTTATGGGAGCCGGACGGACTGAGCTTGCCATGAGTATTTTTGGAAAAAGCTATGGAACCCGGATCTCAGGCCAGATATTTATAGACGGCAAGGAAGTAAAGCTCAATACAGTTCAGGATGCCATTGACAATAAGCTGGCATATGTGACTGAGGACCGTAAAGGAAACGGCCTGATTCTTTCAAAATCCATTAAATTTAACACCTCTCTGGCCAATATGAGTGCTGTAAGCAAAAACCGCGTGATTGACGCGGATAAGGAATATCTTGTGGCGGAGGAATACCGAGACAAGCTGAAAACAAAATGTCCTACCGTGGAACAAAATGTGGGCAACTTAAGCGGCGGTAACCAGCAGAAGGTGCTTTTGGCAAAATGGATGTTTGCCCAGCCGGACATTCTTATTCTCGATGAGCCTACCAGAGGTATTGATGTCGGAGCAAAATATGAGATTTACTGCATCATCAATGATTTGGTGGCTGCGGGGAAATCCGTGATCATGATTTCGTCTGAGCTTCCGGAAATTTTGGGAGTTGCTGACCGGATTTATGTTATGAATGAGGGAAAAATCGTGGGAGAGATCAAAGGGGAAGAAGCTACCCAGGAACTGATCATGTCCCGGATTGTGAAATCGAGCAAAGGAGAGCAGTAGGATGGAGAAGAAAATTAATATCTCAGAAATACTAAAAAAATATACAATGGTCATTGTGCTGGTTGTGTTGATCATTTTTTTCAGCGTCAATACAGAAGGCAGAATGATACTTCCGCAGAATGTGAATAACCTCATCGCCCAGAATGCATATGTGTTTATTCTTGCAACCGGTATGCTGTTCTGTATCCTCACAGGCGGTAACATTGATCTGTCTGTGGGCTCCGTGGTCTGCTTCGTAGCGGCCGTAGGCGGAAAGATGATGGTGGACGGCAAAATGAATTCCTATCTCACCATTTTGGTAATGCTTCTGGTAGGTATTGCCATCGGAGCGTGGCAGGGCTTCTGGATCGCTTATGTGCGGATCCCGCCGTTTATCGTTACCCTGGCTGGAATGCTGGTATTCCGCGGCTTGTCAAATGTAGTGCTTGAGGGCCAGACACTGGCGCCTATGCCGGAATCCTACCTTGTATTATTCAACAATTACATACCTGATGTTTTCGGCCGGGAAGGCTTCAATGTGACCTGCTTTGCGATTGGAGTCCTGGTATGTTTGATTTACGTGGTTCTTACGCTGAAGAGTCATAATGACCGTGTGAAAAAGGGATATCAGGTTGCACCTCTTGGCGGTACGCTTATTAAGGTGGCGGTCATTTGTGTTGCTGTACTACTCTTCATGTTCCGCCTTTCACAGTACAAGGGTATTCCAAATTCACTTGTATGGGTTGTTGTAGTAATTGCAATCTATTCCTATATTTCATCAAAGACCACAACAGGCCGTTACTTCTATGCGGTAGGCGGCAATGAAAAGGCTACCAAGCTTTCCGGTATTAACACAAACAAGGTGTATTTCCTGGCGTATCTGAATATGGGACTGTTAGCCGCAGTGGCAGGCATGGTCACTATGGCGAGAATGAATTCCGCCACGCCAACAGCAGGCGGCAACTATGAAATGGATGCCATCGGCTCCTGTTTCATCGGCGGTGCGTCCGCTTATGGTGGAATCGGAACGGTACCGGGAGTTATCATCGGTGTTATGCTCATGGGTGTGCTGAACCTGGGCATGAGTATCATGGGCATTGACCAGAACATCCAGAAGGTAGTTAAGGGTCTCGTGCTTCTGGCTGCTGTTATTTTCGACGTAGTCAGCAAAAGAAAAGCTTTTATCGTGAAATAAAATACATTTTATACGCTCCGCCGCGCGGCCTGAGGATGATTCCCGGGCCGCGCGGTATTTTTACGCTTGCCGTGAATGTGTAAGAAGAGGTATAATGGCTAAGATAAGAGTATACTTTTGATTTTACATATAATGGAGTTATAGTACGGAAAGGAAGATACAATGAAATACAATTATGTCATGGATCTGCATACACATACAGTGGCAAGCGGTCATGCTTACTGCTCACTTCGGGAGATGGCAAAGGCGGCAGCGGACAAGGGGCTTGAGCTTTTGGGGATTACGGAGCATGCGCCGCAGATGCCGGGAACCTGTCACAATTTTTACTTCCATAATTTAAAGGTAGTGCCCCGGGAGTTGTACGGTATCCGTCTCCTGCTGGGTTCTGAGGTGAATATCATGGACTTCGAAGGAACCATTGATCTGGAGGAAAAAGAACTTAAAAATATGGACATTGTGATTGCCAGTCTCCACACACCCTGCATCAAAGCGGGTACGCGCAGGGAGAACACAAATGCCTATCTGAATGTGATGAAAAATCCCTATGTAAATATCATCGGCCACCCTGATGACGGCAGATATGAGATCGACTATAAGGCTCTGGTGGAAGGGGCAAAGGTGTATGGAAAGGTATTGGAGTTGAATAACCATTCCCTGCGTCCTGACTGTTTCCGCCAGAATGCGCGGGAGAATGACCTCTGTATGCTGGAGCTGTGCAAGGAATACCAGGTGCCGGTTGTCATGGACAGTGATGCTCATTTTGACACTTATATCGGTGAATTTGATGAGGCCATTGCACTTCTCACAGAGGTGGATTTCCCGGAGGAGCTGGTGCTTAATCGTTCTGTGAACGCCCTGGACGGACATGTGAATAGGAAACTCTGATATCACTCACAAAATTGTTGGTAAATTTTCCTGCTTTTTGTGAAAAATCACTTGCTTATAACAATTTAGCGTGTTAAAATATCAGTGTTGGAAATGACTTAATCAAAGGAGCAGGGACATGAGTAAAAAAATCAGAACTGAGGCGGTTGACCATCTTTTCGAGGCGATCCTATGTCTGAAAAATAAAGAAGAGTGTTATACATTTTTTGAGGATGTGTGCACGATCAATGAGCTTCTTTCTTTATCCCAGCGTTTTGAGGTTGCCAAGATGCTGATGGACAAACGTACTTATCTGGACATTTCCGAAAAGACAGGGGCATCTACAGCGACGATCAGCCGCGTGAACCGTTCACTGAATTATGGAAATGATGGATACGAAATGGTTTTCGCCAGAATGAGCGAAAATAAAGAAGAAACCAAATAAAGTAAAGATGCAATAAGACAAAAACCAAAGAACGCAATAATCAAAGAACCTAAGAAGCTAATAGTACAAAAGAAATTTAAAGAGACAGGCGGATTATCATTGCCTGTCTCTTTTTGGGTGCGCTCACACCTCATTGTTTTTCTGAGAATTTATCCATGGTATCTGTATGTCCCCTGTAGTCCCGGGGACTTATCCCAAATTTTTTCTTAAATGCTTTGGAAAAGGTAAGCTGATCGTCATAGCCTACCTGGCTAGAGACCTCCTTCACGGACATGCCTGTGCTGACAAGCATATTAGCGGCCTTGTGCATCCGGTAATCGATCAGAAACTTCTGGACGGACATTCCCAGCTCTTTCTGGAAAGAATGATTCAAATGAGCGCGGCTGATGCCGATATTTTCTGCGATATCAGCCACCTTGATTCCGTGCATATACATGACCTTTATATAGTCAACGGCAAGCTCCACATAAACGCCTGTGCTGTAGGCGTATCTTTCCGCCCCGGCCTTTTTCACAGAGGCATGATATTCGGCAAGTATGGAAAAAATTTTTAGTAGACATGCTTCCCGGTACAGGTCGTTGGCATAGGTCAGGGTTTTATGCTCAAGAATGGAATCTATGCAGGGCATGAAAAGTTCTTTGTCAGGAGAAGGCAGCACCAGGGTATTATGGGAAAATCCGCACTGCTTCAATATGGCGTCCACCCGGATACCGTTAAAGCCAATCCATGAATAGGACCAGGGGTCATACTCATCCGAACCATAGGAGATAGGTTCTCCGGGATAAATCAGGAACATCTGTCCCGGTGAGAGGGTATATGTGTTTCCCCTCGCGGAATAGAAGCCGGAGCCGGAAAGTATAAAATGTATGATATATTCTTCCCGGATACCGGAAAAAACGTGAGACGGCTTGCAATGCTCACGACCGGTGTGTACAAGCCCCACATCCAGGGAGGTTTCTCTAAGATTTTCAAGGCACCGGAAATTCAGGCTGTCTGTATATTTTACATTTCGCATAAAGTCAGCTCCAGTCTATCGTATATATTTTCGTCATTTTGTTTAAAAACACGGGAAAAAACGGTCAAAATATCAAATTCCTGTTTACATTTTACCATATAAAAAATGATTATTCCATAACGATTTTTCCATATATTCCAACCATTGTACCATTCCTAAATTATTCCCCGAAAAGTATAATTACTTCAGAAACAAGTTCAAGGGAACAAAAAGAAGGAGGAAAAAACATGAATAAAAAATTCAAAAAACTCACAGTAGCAGCCATTACAGGCGCAATGGCAGTGACAGCGCTGGCTCCCATGACTGCACAGGCAGCCGGAGACACTCTCACCGTGGCCATCTGGGATAACGGACAGAGAGCAGGTCTTGAAGAGATCATGAACGATTTCACAGAAGCTACCGGAATCAAGACAGAGATACAGGTGGTAGAATGGGGCAGCTACTGGACACTTCTGGAGGCAGGCGCTTCCGGCGGAGAGATGCCGGACGTATTCTGGATGCACTCTAACGAGGCTGTCCGCTACATGGCAAACGACATTCTCCTGGACCTCACAGATAAGATTGCAGAGAGCGATAAGCTGGAGATGGATAAATTCCCGGAGGACATCAGGGAAATGTATCAGTGGAATGACAAGACCTACGCGGTTCCAAAGGATGTTGACACCATTGCCATCTGGTACAACAAGGATATGTTCGATGAAGCGGGAATCGAGTATCCGGACGGAAGCTGGACCTGGGATGAGTTCTACGATATCGCAGAGAAGCTGACAAAAGAGGACGGAAGCCAGTTCGGTTTCGCGGCAAATCCCTCCAACGAGCAGGATACCTGGATGAACATCATCTATTCCATGGGCGGAAGCGTGCTCACAGAGGATAACAAATCCGGCTTCGACGATCCCAATACCATCAAGGCTATGAACTTTGTGGACAAATGTATCAAGAACGTAATGCCTCCGGCAGCTACCATGTCTGAGACAGGAACGGACGTATTGTTCAGCTCCGGCAAGGTTGCCATGATCTCCCAGGGCTCCTGGATGGTTTCCGGATTCAAGGATAATGATTTCATTGTAGAACACGCTGACGTAGCGAGACTTCCTAAAGATGCAGAAACAGGAAGAAGCGTTTCCCTCTACAACGGTCTTGGATGGGCGGCCTCCGCTAACACAAGTATGCCGGACGAGGCATTCCAGCTTATCGAGTGGTTCGGAACCAAGGATATGCAGCAGAAGCAGGCAGATTTAGGCGTAACCATGGCAGCTTATGAAGGAATGTCCGAAGGCTGGGTTAAGAGCACAGACGCTTTCAATCTGCAGCCATACCTGGATGCTATGGATGATATCGTGTTCAGACCTCACACCAACGCGACTCTTGCATGGTGGAATCCAATGGTTGAAGAACTGAAAAAACCATGGAACGACGAAGAGAGCATGGAAGACGCATGCAAGAATATCACCGAAATGATGAACGAGGCAATCGCAGAAGAGTCCTACTAATCTGCCGGCCTTAATCCTGAAAAAGAAGGAGTGAGAGTTGTGGCAAATCCAAAAAAAGGCACCAGTCAGGCGCGTAATGAATTTATTTGGGGATGGGCGTTTATTCTGCCGACAATGCTCGGGCTGATCATCCTGAACATCTATCCGATTTTTAAGACAATCTATGAAAGCTTTTTTAAGACCGGGGATTTCGGCAAAGGAAATATTTTCATAGGCTTTGACAATTACATAAAATTATTCAAGGATACAGAAGTATGGCAGGCATTGCTGAACACCTTCAAATATGCCATTGTGGAAGTGCCGTTTTCCATCGCTATCGCTCTTGTTCTTGCGGTTCTTTTGAACCGCAAGATGAGAGGGCGCTCCGCATACCGTACGATCTTCTTCCTGCCCATGGTAGCGGCTCCGGCGGCTATCGCCATGGTATGGAGATGGCTGTTTAACTCGGAATTCGGTCTGTTGAACCATGTGTTCGGTACAAAGATCAACTGGATCTCCGATCCGAAGATCGCTGTTTTCTGTATTGCGGTCATCGGTATCTGGTCCATTATCGGTTACAATATGGTACTGTTTCTTTCCGGCCTGCAGGAGATCCCCAAGGATTATTACGAGGCGGCCAGCATTGACGGGGCAACGGGGATCAAGCAGTTTTTCCATATCACAGTGCCGCTTTTGTCTCCCACGATCTTCTTCGTGCTTGTCACAAGAGTGATCGGAGCCATGCAGGTATTTGACCTGATCTTCATGGTCATGGACAAAAACAACCCGGCGCTTTATAAAACACAGTCACTTGTTTACCTGTTCTACCAGAACTCTTTTGTGCAGAATAATAAGGGATACGGCTCCACCATCGTGGTACTCCTGCTTGCAGTGATCATGATCATAACCGTGTTCCAGAACGTTGCCCAGAAGAAGTGGGTTCACTACAACTAAGGAGGAATGAGTATGGAAGCGAAAGCAAAATTAAATACAGGACTGATTCATCTCATTCTGATCCTGGTATCTATTACTATGCTGGTACCCTTTCTGTGGATGATACTGACAGCCTTTAAGACAATGACAGAGGCGACATCCGTGAATCCTTTCGTCCTGCTTCCTTCAAGCTGGCGTCTGGATAACTTCAAGGAAGTCATCAGCAACATGAACTTTATGAACCTTTACATCAATACGCTGCTTTTAATCTTAGGGCGTGTGATCTGTGCGGTCCTGACAGCGACCCTTGCCGGGTATGCGTTTGGCCGCCTGAACTTCAGGGGAAAGAACATCATGTTCTCTCTGGTGTTATTCCAGATGATGGTTCCGGGACAGATCTTCATCATTCCTCAGTACCTGATGGTCAGCAAAATGGGAATGCTCAATACGATATTTGCACTGATCTTCCCCGGCGTTGTGACCGCCTTTGGTACGTTTTTGCTCAGGCAGGCATACATGGGACTGCCGAGAGATCTCGAGGAGGCGGCCCGTCTGGACGGCTGCAACATTGGACAGACATTCTTATTCATCATGGCGCCGCTGACACGCTCCTCCATGGTGGCATTGGGAATCTTCACGGCCGTGTTCGCTTATAAAGACCTGATGTGGCCTTTGATCTGTAATAAAGACGTGATGCCTCTGTCCGCCGCACTTGCGAAAATGCAGGGGCAGTACACCAGCAATTACCCGCAGCTTATGGCCGCGTCTCTGCTGGCATGTATCCCGATGATCGTGCTGTACCTGATTTTCCAGAAACAATTTATAGAAGGTATTGCAACATCAGGCGGAAAGCTGTAAAGTACAAAGTGCAGTCTTGTCGGAGTCTGATGCCTACAGGAATAAAGTTTCCGGTACTTTCTGGGATAAAAACCCGGGTACCTTCCGGGGGATAACGCAAAAACGTAAAGACACTTGGAAATACATTGATTTTGTAGAGGAGTACCCTGTGTGGATTGTACATGGGGTATCTCCTTAAATGTATATAGGACGTTTTCATTATTTATAGAAATGTATGAGGACGTGTCATGCAGGTAGCCTCTTAAAATTATTAAGACTATGCATATGGGGAAAGGAGCTTTAGGAATATGGGCTTTTTAAGTGATGACGGGATATTCGGAAGGATATTCGGCTTTTTGGGAAAACTGATCGCGCTGAATCTGCTGTGGATGGTTTGTTCCCTTCCGGTAGTTACGGCAGGAGCATCCACGACAGCACTGTTTTACTGCGTGCTGAAGCTGCATAAGGATAAGGATGTCCGGATATTCCGTGATTTCTTTAAAAGCTTCAAACAGAATTTCAGGCAGTCAACGATGGTATGGGGTCTGGCAGCGGCAGCAGCAGTTTTGATCTATATGGAGAAAGAAAGTATAGCAACCATGCCCGGCTCCATGCCGCAGATTTTCATGCTGGTGATCGCGGCGGTGTGCATCCCGCTGGTGCTCATCCTGCTGTATATTTTCCCCACAATTGCAGCATTTGAAAATAAAACAAAAACTTTAATTACCAATGCATTCTATTTTGCGGTTAAAAAACCAGGATATGCATTGATCGTGGCGGTGATCACCATACTGCCTATGTTTATGACACTGGTTGACGCAAAGATGTTTCCAATCTATCTTTTTATTTGGCTGACATGCGGCTTTTCCCTTACGGCTTATTGTGACGCATGGTTTATGTGGAGGCTGTTCAAGCCATATTTTAAGGAAGAGGAAACGAAGTCCCTGCCAGAGGAAACCAGGACGGACCAGTATGCTTTCTAATTGCATTACAACAGTTCGGCCGGCGGCCCGGCTCGTTGGAGATACCACTTGCTGAATGGCTGCTGCGCCTTAAAATAACACAAATGGGAGGACAACTTATGAAGTGGATTACTTACAATGAAAGGACCCGGGTGTTTACACTGCGCACAAGAAATACTATGTACCAGATGCAGGTGAGAGAATATGAGACTCTGATACACCTTTATTATGGCGCGGACATTGGGGATACAGAGGCAACCCACCGCATTGTGTGCCTGGACCGTGGATTTTCCGGGAATCTCTATGAGGCAGGAGACGACAGGACTTTTTCTCTGGATGTGCTGCCCCAGGAATACTCCGGCTACGGAAATGGCGACTACCGCATCAACAGCCTGGAGGTAGAGCACGAGGACGGCAGCGACGCGGTGCATCTGCGCTACGAGGATTATAAGATACAGGAGGGGAAATATTCCCTCACGGGTCTTCCGGCCATGTTCGGGGATGAAAACGAGGCGCAGACGCTGGAAATCACTCTTTACGACCGCATCAGCAATCTGAAGGTGCATCTTCTCTACAGTGTATTTCCGGAGCTTGACATCATCACGAGAGCTGCCCGCATTGAGAACCAGGGAGAGAAGCAAGTGAAGATCCAGCGGGCCATGTCTATGGAGATGGACTATACCCACAAGCACATGGACCTTGTACACTTTTACGGCAGACATGCCATGGAGCGCATGACAGAGCGCCAGCCTCTTCATCATGGAGTGCAGTCCATAGAGAGCAAGAGAGGCACCTCAAGCCACCAGCATAATCCTTTTGTGATTCTGTGCGACAGGATGACTTCCGAGAAGTACGGAGACTGCTATGGCTTCGCCCTTGCCTATAGCGGGAATTTCCGCTGTGAGATTGAGGTGGACCAGACCGAGCAGACACGTCTGGTGATGGGAATTCATCCGTATCACTTTTCCTATCGTTTAGAGAAGGGGGATGTCTTCGAGACGCCGGAGGTGATCATGGCCTATTCCGGGGACGGGCTTGGCAGATTGTCCCATATTTTCCATGACGCATACCGCTCGAACCTCATCCGCAGTAAATATATGGACTCTCCAAGACCGATCCTTGTGAATAACTGGGAGGCCACGTATTTTGATTTTGATGAGGAGAAGCTTTTCCGGATTGCCGAGCGGGCAAAGGAAATCGGCCTTGACATGTTTGTGCTGGACGACGGCTGGTTCGGGAACAGGGATACGGATACCAAAGGCCTTGGTGACTGGTATGTAAATGAGAATAAAATCCGCGGCGGACTTGCCAAGCTGGTGGAAAAAATCCACGGCCTGGGTCTGAAATTCGGCATTTGGATTGAGCCGGAGATGGTATCTGAGGACAGTGATCTGTACCGCGAGCATCCGGACTGGGTGCTGCGCATTCCGCAGCGTCACATGAATCTCAGCAGAAGTCAGCTGAACCTGGATATTACAAGAAAAGAAGTCCGTGATCATGTGATGGGCCAGATTTTCAAGGTGATGGATGAGTGCAAGGTGGATTATATCAAATGGGATATGAACCGTAGTGTGGATAATGTTTATTCTGCCGTACTTCCTGCCGAGAGACAGGGGGAGGTGTTCCACAGGTATGTGCTGGGCGTTTATGAGATGATGGAGCAGCTTGTGCAGCGGTATCCGGATCTGCTCTTTGAGAACTGCTCCGGCGGGGGCGGACGTTTCGACGCCGGGATGCTGTATTATTCCCCACAGATCTGGTGCAGTGACAACACAGATGCCATTGACCGCCTGAAAATCCAGTATGGAACTTCTTTCGGGTACCCGGTGAGTGCCATGGGGGCGCATGTGAGCACCTGTCCCAACCACCAGACCGGGCGGACGGCTCCTTTTGAGACAAGAGGGGTCGTGGCAAGCGCGGGGACCTTTGGGTATGAGCTTGATCTGGAGAAGCTGACGGAAGAAGAAAAAGAGATGGCTAAGGAGCAGATCAGGGCGTATAAGAAAATGGAGCATTTGGTGCAGACCGGGGATTATTATCGGTTGTCTGATCCGTTTAAGAATCAGGATCATGTGCTTTGGGAATTTGTCTCTAAGGATAAAAAGGAAGTAATGGTTTGCGGGGTGCAGTTGAGAAATGAGGCGAATCCGCATATTCATTTGATTTATCCGGAAGGGATGGATGAGAAAAGGCATTATCAGGATGTGGAAACAGGAGCGGTGTATACGGGCGCGGCTTTGATGAAGGCGGGGGTTGCGCTGCCTTTGGGGAAAGGGGATTATCAGCCTGTGAGGTTCCACTTTGTGATGGTGGATTGAAATACACTTATAGATGCAAATAGGTGTCCCCTGGAAGGTGGTGGACGGTGAGCAGAAGGGAATGGGCGGCGCGGGCTTGGTCCATGGTCAGGCAGTGCCCGCTTCCCTTCAACTAATCGCCAACTGCGACTAAGACTCTCACGAAGAGCGTTCGCGGTCAGCGCACTGCCAAGCTTATCTCTGGCGAAACTCCTTGTCTAATTTTCCATCGGACTTCGTTGGCTTCAATCGCCGATGCCACCGCATCGACTCATTCAGCCGCCTTGCCGATGAAAAATTATCCTTCGGATTTTCGCCAGAGATAAGCTTGGCAGTACGCTAAGTCTCCGTAGGCGCTGGATTTTCAGGCGCGCTTTCCGCAAAACTGCCTGACCATGGACCAAGCCCGCACCGCCCATTCCCTTCTGCTCACCTTTCGCTGCGCTTCCGTCCCCTTGGGGGAGAGGGTGCTTTCGCCGGGAGGGGTTGGAATATTGATGGTTGGAAGCTTGTATAGTATTTCCACGAACTTTCACTCTGGTTTTATTGTGGCAAACAGGACAGAATATTAAATATCTTTCGCTTTCATTTTATCCATTTCGGCTTTTTTCGTTCAGAATATTTTTTTCTTCCGTTATCCCATTCTCCAAAGAAAATTGAATTACAGATAATAAACGGTAATATTGTTTTTATTTCCAACGGTACTTTGCCCGATGCAAAAATCCAAACTGTGCCTATCAATATTAGTATAGGGATAATTCCGCCCCACAACGCATTATTTAATCTGGTACAAACTAAATATTCAATGACCATAAGAATAACAGCAATGGCAAAACCAACAGCTAAATCAAGCATGATTATCACTCCTTTTTCTGATCTTAATTATGCAATGTCTTTTGCTTTCATCTTTCTAATTTCATATCTCTTGTATTCCTTTCGTCCGTCAAACCAAATAAATAGTTCTAAGACAAGGATAATAATACATGGCACAATCGCTTTGGTGGAGAGCGTAATATTTTTGACGTAAAATATTGTGCCTAAAATAGCAACTGACACAATAGGGCCGATTGCTCCTAATTGCCAAAGTTTTCGTGTGCTTAAATACTTCTGTGTTCCAGCTATAACAAGTGTAATTGCAATGGTGCCAACGATAGAACCAATGATAGATAGAATTTCAGTAAACATGTTCATTTCTCCTTTTCTTTTTTATACTTGTCGATAATAATTTTTGCAGTTTCTAAGTCAATTCGAGAATCAACAGCTAAGCCCTTAATGAAAGTAGAAAAAGGTTCCTCTTCCTGTTGATCGCTTATCTGTATTTTTTGAATGAGCTTATCTAACCGTAAGCGGACAGTCGGATAAGAAACCTCATACAGCTTTGCTATTTCTTTTAAAGAACCAGATTTTAGCACAAAGTTCTTTAAAAAAGTAGCATCCTCTTGCTCTAATGCAAGAATCCATTGGGGAATTTTATCAATCTCCAATTCATATCCTCCTTTCATTTGCTTTTAATAAAATTAAGTATAACATAAATTATATTAAAGTCAATATAAAACTAAAAATAAATTACCTTTATTCTATAATCTACCAGTTCCCATCTATTTCAGCCAGCACCAAATCAAACTGTGAAATCTGTATCGCCTTTGTTCGATTATCAAGGAATTTCACCGACACGCTCACTTTATTTGTAATTGATATTTTTGTGTTCTTTGCGTATAATAAAAGTAGGGAAATCCCTACTTTTTATATTATATCCAGGAGGTGTACGATTATGTTAGCTAAAACTTTTGTTGATAATGCTAAGGTTATGGCGAAGGGGCAGGTTACGATTCCGAAAGATATTCGGGAAGTTTTGGGAGTGGCAAGCGGTGATCGGATTACGTTCATTGTTGAGGGAAACACTGTGCGTATCGTTAATTCTGCTGTTTATGCTATGCAGGTGCTGCAAAGGGAAATGGCAGGTGAAGCGGAGCGTGCCGGTTTAAATTCCGATGAAGATGTTATGGCGCTTGTGGAAGAGTTGAGAAATGAGGATGACGAATGAGGGTTCTGATAGATGTTATTTTTTGCACTGTATAGGTCATCCGGCAAAAACGACGACTTTGGCAAGGGGTGGAAATGTAGAGCGAAGGCCTCCCCGTCCCCCAAGCGCCTCCTCCACACCGTTCGATAACTTTCCGGAGAATCCCTTGTACCCCCCATATTTATCCGATAGAGACGAGATTGATTTGATAACTCAACGTGATTGTTGTATAATCTCTCTAAATAACAGCGTATTTTATGATTGTGAATAAGGGAGAGCTATGGGAAAGAGACGGATATGGCTTGGGCTTTGTATGGCGGCGGTCTTGACCGGGATTTTAGGCGCAACTGTGCAGGTTGGAGCGGCGGATAAAGCTGGAGCGGCGGATAAAACAGAGACAGTTACAGTATGGAGCTGGGACAATAATTTTAATGTAAAGGCAATGAAGCTTGCCGAGGCGGAATACGAGCAGGAGCACCCGGACGTGGATATACAGGTGGTCTCCATGGAACAGGAGAACATCATGGACCAGCTCTATAATAACCTGTCGGCCGGGATTTATGAAGAGCTTCCGGATATCGTGCTGATTGAGGATTACCGGGTGAAGGCGTGTCTGCAGCGGTTCGGGGAAGAATTCCTGGAGCTTGGCGACGCGGTGGACTACGGGAACTATGTGGACTATAAGGTCAATGCGGTGACGCTGGATGACAGGCATTACGGTGTGCCCTTTGACAGCGGTGCGGCGGTGATGTTCTATCGGCGGGACGTGCTTGCGCAGGCTGGGTATTCGGATGAGGATATGCAGGATATAACCTGGGAAAGATATACGGAGATTGCCCGTGATGTGTATGAGGCCACAGGCATGAAAATGATCACTCTGGACCCTTCGGACCTTGGGCTGCTGCGGATTATGCTTCAGAGTGCAGGTTCCTGGTATGTGAAGGATCAGGGCTTGACAGCGGATATTGAGGACAATCAGGTGCTCAAGGAGGCGTTAGATGTGTATCTGAAGCTTCTGCGGGCAGGAATTACGGCCAGCAGTAACGGCTGGGACGAATATGTGTCCTCTTATCAGGATGGCAGGGTGGCCACGGTGATTTCCGGATGTTGGTCAGCCTCTTCCATTAAGGAGAAAGCGGAGCAGGCCGGGAAGTGGGGCGTGGCTCGGATTCCCCGTCTGGAGCACTGTGAAGGGGCGGTCAATGCTTCGGGAAACGGAGGCAGTGCGTGGTATGTGCTGAAGAAGGGCAGCGATGGTGCCAAGGCCCGGGATTTCCTTTTGGAAATGTATGATCAAAATCCGGATTTCATCAATCTTTTGATGGAGGAGATCAATCTTACCAGTGTGCGCAGGGACCTTGATACGTTTCCGAATTATGAGAAAAAGGATGACTATTTTGGCGGGATTCCTTTTCTTAAAATATGTGCGGATGTGGTGGAGGATATCCCGGATGTGGATTTCGGCAGCTATACCTACGAGATTGAGGATGTCATGGCGAGCGCTATCCAGAATCTTTTGAAAGGCGAGTCCGAGGAAAATGTACTCCGTCAGGCTCAGATTAAGGCGCAGGGCATCATCGGTCTTAAATAAATCCAAAAATCTTAAAATAATCCAAACCTTAGGACGTTTATCTTAAAAAATGAAAAACACAGATAAAATAAGTCCTAAGGTTTTTTTGCGCTTTTTTCGTATACTTATTTCATCAAGACGAAGCAATGTAAATGAAAAAAGGAGGAACGAAAAATGAAAGCAAAGAAAGTGATCGCAGCGGCACTCACCGCATCTATGGTACTGGCAGGGGCTGTTCCGGCAATGGCAGAGGACGGCGGTTCTAAAATCACCATCTGGGCATGGGATGAAAATTTTAATATCAAGGCGGCCAATGAGGCAAAGGAAATTTATCAGAAGGCTCATCCGGATGTTGAGGTGGAGGTAGTCACAATGGCGCAGGATGATATTGTGGCGAAATTGAACACCAGCCTTTCTTCCCAGTCCTACGATGGTCTGCCGGATGTGGTACTGATCGAGGATTACAAGATTCAGGGTTATCTGACCTCATATCCGGACGAATTCGAGGAATTTACGGATGTGCTGAAGGCAGAGGACTTTGCTGAGTATAAGACAGGCGTGAACGTTGTGGACGGCAAGCTTTACGGCGTACCTTTTGACAGCGGTGTTGCCGCTACCTTCTACCGCAAGGATATGATTGAGGAGGCAGGCTACACAGAAGAGGATATGCAGAACCTTACCTGGGACAAATACATTGAAATCGGTCAGGCAGTGAAGGAAAAATGCGGTGTTGATATGTGTACACTTGACCCGAGCGACATCGGCCAGATTCGTATGATGATGCAGAGCGCAGGCGTTTGGTACACAGACGCGGACGGAAATGTGAGCATCAGCAATAACCAGGGACTTAAGGATGCTATCACTACCTATAAGAAGCTAGTAGATGCAGGTATTACAAAGCAGGTTGCAGACTGGGATCAGTTCGTGGGTGCATTCAATAAGGGAGAGGTTGCTTCCGTTGTCACAGGCTGCTGGATTGCTTCCTCTGTGAAAGCAGCAGAAGACCAGAACGGTAAATGGGGCGTGGCTGCATTCCCGAAAATGAGCGAGAACGAAGCATCCGTGAATGCATCCTCCATCGGCGGTGCAGCATGGTATGTGCTGAAAAACGTAGGAAATGCAGAGACTGCAAAGGATTTCGTGGCGACTACATTCGGACAGGATGTAGATTTGATGAATCAGCTTGCTGAGGACATTGCGCTTGTAAGTACACTGAACGCAGCGGCAGATGTTCCGAACTATTCCAAGGGCTCCGATTTCTTTGGCGGCCAGGAGATTTTTAACGATTTCACCCAGTGGACCTCTGAGGTTCCATCTGTAAATTATGGTATGCATACATATGCTCTGGAGGATATCATGACAGAGGCGGTTCAGGCGATCGTCGGCGGAGCGGATATGGACCAGACTTTGGAAGAATATCAGGCACAGGCTGAAGCAGCTGTAATGCAGTAAGCAGAAAATGACGGGCGGGACTCTTCAGACGGGCCCCGCCCTTTTTGCGGCAAAAGGAAAGGGATGAAAATTCATGAGAGATAAGAAAAAAGTAAATATAAAACCCTGGCTGTTCATCGTTCCGAGTCTTGTCCTGATCACGCTGTTTGTATTTTATCCGATGATCCAGGCATTCATTACCTCACTGCAGACAGGAATGGGGAATAATCTTAAATTCAGCGGCGCTGCCAATTATAAGCGTCTGCTCACTGACAGTACCTTCCGCAAGGCGCTCTTTAATACTGTACTCTATCTGATCGTGCAGGTGCCGATCATGATTCTGCTGGCGCTGGCGATTTCGTCTATGCTTAATGATAAGAGACTGAAATGCAAAGGCTTTTTCCGCACTGCGATTTTTCTGCCATGCGTGACTTCTCTGGTTGCCTATTCCATTATCTTTAAGAGTTTATTTGCGACGGATGGGTTTGTCAATGCTATGCTGATGAATTTACATATCATTGACGCGCCTATTGCCTGGATCACCACCACCGGTTTTGCCAGAGCGCTCATTATTATTGCGATTACCTGGAGATGGACCGGATATAATATGATTTTTTATCTGGCGGGACTGCAGGGGATTGACGACTCTGTATATGAGGCAGCCGCCATTGACGGGGCTACGGGCTTTCAGAAATTCCGTTACATGACATTGCCGCTGTTGAAGCCTATCATATTATTTACGACCATCAATTCCACCATCGGTACGCTGCAGCTTTTCGACGAGCCGATGAATATCACAAGCGGCGGGCCGGCAAATGCTACGATTACGATTTCCCAGTATATCTATAACCTGTTGTTTAAATATCAGCCGAACTTTGGTTACGCGGCAGCTGTTTCCTATGTGATTGTGGTGCTGATCGTGATACTGTCCTTTATTCAGATGAAAGTGGGTGACGATAAAGAATGAGTAAAAAGTCAAAGGTTTTAAGGACTCTTGAGTATGTGATATTAAGTATTTTGTCAATTGTGTCTATATTTCCGTTTTTCTGGATGATTATAGCAGCTACCAATAAATCTGTGGATGTGTCCAAGGGAACGCTGCTTCCCGGGACTTATTTTATGGAAAACCTGCGCACGCTGCTGGATTCTGACTTGAATTATTTGGGGGCGTTTAAAAACTCTCTGGTTATCGCTGTGCTGACGACAGCCATTGCCATGGTGGTTTCCTCGGCTGCGGGGTATGCGTTTCAGATTTACAAATCCAAGGGCAGGGATGTTGTGTTTAATTTCATTCTTCTTTCCATGATGGTGCCTTTTGCGGCTCTGATGGTGCCGTTGTTCCGGTTGTTTACGAAATTCCGCAATATACCGGTGCTGAAATTTGTGGCTTTGGATACACCGGGTTCGGTAATTATCATCGCGGTGGCGACGGCTTTTTTAATTTTCTTTTTCCGTCAGAATACCAAGACTTTTCCTAAAGAACTGGTGGAGGCTGCGCGGATTGACGGGTTGGGTGAGTTTGGGATTTTTACGCGGATTTTTATGCCGACGATGAAGTCTACTTACGCGGCGGCGGTGGTGGTTACTTTTATGTCAAGCTGGAATAATTATCTCTGGCCGTTGATTGCGCTGCAGTCAGGAGGGAAGAGAACTTTGCCGCTGATTATTTCTGCAATGGGCTCGTCCTACACTCCGGATTATGGTATGATGATGACAGCGGTTGTGATCGCTACGATTCCTACGGCGTTGATTTTCTTTTTGATGCAGAAACAGTTTGTGGCGGGGATGACGGGGTCTGTCAAAGGATAATGCGAGGGTCCGTGGCGCCGGACCCTCGCGCACCCTTCGCGCTTTTTTGAGGATGGCCGAGGTGTTTTAAGTAGGGAGGTTGTCGTATTTGGTGGTCTGGCCGAGGTGTTCGTTTGGAATGAAATGGGCCGAGGCTTTCTAAGTATGAAGGTTGTCGTATTTGGTGGTCTGGCCGAGGTTGTGGTTTGGAATGAAATGGGCCGGAGTTTTCTAAGTATGAAGGTTGTCGTGGTTGGTGGTCTGGCCGAGGTTGAGATTATTTTTAGAAAGGATGGGTTGGATGGAAGCGTTATTTGAGTGGTTGGAGGATCCTGGGGTTTTTCGGGTGAATAGGGGGGATGCGCATTCGGATCATGGGTTTTATGAGTCGGAGGAGGAAAGGGTTGGACTTGATGAAGGGTTTCGGAGGCAGGTGCTTAATGGGAGATGGAAGTTTTCCTATGCTGAGAGGCCTTCTTTGCGTGATGTGGATTTTTATCGGATGGATAAGGATTTGTCTGGTTATGGGGATATTGAGGTGCCGGGGCATATTCAGCTTCAGGGGTATGACCGGTGTCAGTATGTGAATACGAATTATCCTTGGGATGGAAGGGAGTTTTTGCGGCCGCCTATGGTTTCGAAGGAGTATAATCCGGTGGGGAGTTATGTGTTGGTTTTTGCGCCGGAGGAGTTTCTTAGGGGGAAGAGGGCTTTTCTTTCGTTTCAGGGTGTGGAGACGGCGTTCTATGTGTGGCTGAATGGGGAGTTTTTGGGGTATAGTGAGGATTCTTTTACACCGTCGGAGTTTGAGGTGACGGGGATGCTGCGGGAGGGGGAAAACCGCCTGGCAGTGGAGGTGTATAAGCGCAGCAGTGCGAGCTGGCTGGAGGATCAGGATTTCTGGAGGTTCTCCGGGATTTTCCGGGATGTGTATCTTTATGCGGTTCCGGAAATCCATGTGCGTGACCTTGAGGTGAAGCCGGATCTGGAAAATGATTATCGTGACGGTGTGCTGTATGTGAGGGCTTTGCTTACCGGAAATTTGGATGGCGGACGTGTTGAGGTGAGCTTAAAGGATAGAGACGGAAAAGTGATTGAGGCGTGTACCAGGCAGATGTGTATTGGGCAGGCGCATAATGAGCAGAAGTGCAGCGAGGATAGATATGCTGAGCAGAAGTGCAGTGAGGAGGCTTGGAATCAGGGAGAGGAGCTTGAGTTTACGCTGCGGGTGCCGGAGGTTAGGGCCTGGAGTGCGGAGAGGCCGGAGCTTTATGAGTTGGAGCTTAAGCTTTTCGATAAGGATGGTGTGCTGAGGGAGATTGTTCCTCAGAAAACAGGGTTCCGTAAGTTTGAGATGAAGGATGGGCTGATGCTGTTGAACGGAAAGCGTATTCTTTTTCGGGGGATTAACCGTCATGAATTTAGTGCTGAGCGGGGCAGAGCAATCACTAAGGAAGATATGCTTTATGATATTCGGTTTATGAAGCAGCACAATATCAATGCGGTGCGTACCTGTCATTATCCTAATCAGAGTCTTTGGTATGAGCTTTGTGATGAATACGGTATTTATTTGATTGACGAGACAAATCTGGAAACGCATGGTTCCTGGCAGAAGATGGATAAGGTGGAGCCATCTTGGAACATACCGGGTTCTTTGCCTGAGTGGAAGGGAGCAGTGCTTGACCGGGCGTCTTCCATGTATGAGAGGGATAAAAATCATCCTTCCATCCTTATCTGGTCGCTGGGTAATGAGTCATATGCCGGGGATTGTATTCAGGCTATGAGTGATTATTTCCATAAAAAGGATGACACGCGGTTGGTTCATTATGAGGGGGTATTCCAGAACCGTGTCTATGATGGGGCGAGTGATATGGAGAGCCGGATGTATGCCAAGCCGCAGGAGATTGCCGCTTATCTGGAGAGTGATGCGCATAAGCCCTTTATCAGCTGTGAGTATATGCATGCGATGGGGAATTCGCTGGGAGGTATGAAGTCGTATCTGGATTTGGAGCAGAAGTATCCCGGCTATCAGGGCGGATTTATCTGGGATTATATCGATCAGGCGCTGGCAAGGGAGGAAAACGGAGTAGTCCGTCTTGCCTACGGCGGTGATTTTGACGACCGTCCCACAGACTATTGCTTCTGTACCAATGGTGTAATTTATGCGGACCGTACCCTTTCGCCAAAGGCAGTTAATGTGAAAGCCTTGTATTCCAATGTGAAGCTGAAAATAGAGAACCGCCAGGTAACGGTTGTAAATGAGAATCTTTTTGCGGATACAGGGGATTATGTATTCCGTTTCTCTATTGAGGAGGAGGGAAAAGAGCTCTGTGGGGAAGAACGCGAAATTCTCGTGGGACCGGGCGAAAGTGCGGTGTTTCCTTTTGATTTGGAGGCGGCAGCTACCGGAAAGGAGCAGGTTCTTAATGTGTCCATGTCTTTGAAGGCGGATACACTCTGGGCAGAAGCTGGTTATGAGATTTGTTTCGCGCAGGAGGTGATCCCGGGGCAGGAGAGAGTTCCGGCGCAGGAGATGACTCCAGTACAGAAGACAGCTCCAGCGCAGGACGGAATGTCAGCCCATACGGAACAGAAAGTGTGCACCGGCACTGTATCCCTAATTCGTGGGGATGTAAATGTGGGTGTAAAGGGCGAGGGTTTTTCCTGTCTGTTCAGCCTTACGGAAGGAGGGCTTACTTCCCTTGTGTATGATGGGGCGGAGTACATCACCAGAACGCCGCGTGTATCTTACTGGCGGGCTCTGACTGACAATGACCGGGGGTGCCAGGAGGCGTACAATAGTGTCCAGTGGCTTACCGCAAGTCTTTGCCAAATGTACAGGCGTGATTATGAAATAGAGGAAAACGGCAATTCCGTGAGACTTACCTTTTTCTGGGAGGTGCCGGGAGAAAAGAAGTGGCGGCATGAGGTCACTTATATGGTATATGCAGATGGTAGTATTTCTGTTAAGGTCCGCTACCCTGGTGTAGAAGGTCTGCCGCCGATGCCGCTGTTTGGCATTGATTTTAAATTAAAGAAACAGTATGAACATTTCCGCTATTATGGGCAGGGACCGTGGGAAAATTACTGTGACCGGGTGGAAGGCTCACGTCTCTCTGTGTTTGAGAGTGATGCGCAGGCAAATATGTCCGATTACCTTATCCCACAGGAGTGCGGAAACCGTACAGGAGTGCGCTGGCTGGAGGTATTTGACAGAGAGGGCCGGGGACTGCGTTTTACATCCAAGGATGCGCCCTTTGAGATGAGTGTGCTGCCCTACAGTGCTTATGAGCTGGAGAACGCCATGCACAGGGAAGAGCTGCCCGTAAGCCAATATACCTGGGTGCGTATTCTGCACAGCCAGAAAGGTGTGGGCGGCGACGACAGCTGGGGTGCGCCTGTACATCCGGAGTTTGTACTGCCTGGGGAAAAGGAGAGGGAGCTTTGCTTTACCCTTTCACGTCTGTAACCCAGCTTGTTTTACGACTGCATTTCGCCTATAATAAATGGCAAGTACAGCATTTACTGGAATTTACGCAATGCTGAACTAGAGCAGGAGGGCAAAAATGGAAGAATACTGCAGAATCATGATCATTGATGATGAGTTTATTATGCGTCAGGGTCTTAAGCATATGATGGAGTGGGAAAAAGAGGGCTTCTGCATAGTGGGAGAGGCATCCAACGGAAGAGAAGGCTTGGAAATGATACCCAAGCTTCGCCCGCACATCATCCTCTGCGATATTGTGATGCCCGGGATGGACGGCGTGGAGTTTGCCGGAATCCTGAGAGATAAATACCCGGAAATCAAGCTGATCGTCCTGAGTGGTTACGACAATTTTGAATACGTGCGTTCGACCCTGATGTATGGGGCTGCTGATTATGTACTGAAACCCATGCTTAAGCCGGAGGAGCTTCTTGCCACGCTTACGAGGACAGCCCGGCAGATACCGGGCCTTACACTTAAAAAGCAGGAGGCTCCAAGTGCGGTCAAGCAGCTGGAGGAGTATCTCCTTGGCAGAGCGGAGGAACTGCCGGTGTCTGTTTCCAGAGAGCTTTTTGACTGCACCTTTTACCGGATTTACGCTGCTGATATCAGGAAGAAGGAGGGCAAGCAGGATATGGCCTCCATTCTCTATACCAAAGCGGAAGAGCTTCTCGATAAAATGAAGGACTGCCGCCATGTGCTGTTGTTTCTCCATGAGGAAACCATGTGCATTGTACTGAATTATGATGCCCGGCGCAGAGACTGGGTGGAAGATGAGATACGCAGGATGACAGAAACGCTTACTCTTATATATGGAAGATATTTTGCCATACTTGGAGGGGAATTCCGAAAGCTTTCTGATTTACGGGGAAACTTCCGGGAGTGCCTTCTACCTTCTGTGGACAGGTCCTTTTATTACCGGGACCTCCATCTCAAGGTAAGCGACGATGAATGGCGCAGTGTAAAGGAACCGTGCAAATTCGACTTTCCGCGTTATTCCGGACTTCTTGGCAGCAGCCGATATCAGGAGGCTCTGGACATGCTCTCCGCCTATGTGGAGGACGCTGTGGCCGCGGAGCTTGATGAATACCGGCTTAAAAATATTACAAAAAACATGTTTTACAGTCTGCTCACCGCGCTTGAGGACGAGGAACGGGAAATGGACAAAATGCGTCTGCGGATTTTCCGAAGGATAGACGGTGCGCCTTATGTGGAAGAGTTTTTGGATATTCTCGAGGAAACGTTTGCGGAGCTGGAAAAGATTCTGGGTACAGAGGGTGCGGACGAGGACAGACGGATCCGGCGGATATTGGAGTATATCGCTCTTAATTACCAGGAGAATCTTAATCTCCAGGAAGTGGCCTCGGTGTTCCATTTCAATTATTTCTATCTGTCCGCCTATTTTCACACAAAGGTCAGCGAGGGATTCAGCGGTTATCTGAACCGTATCCGTGTGGAGCATGCCTGTGAAATCCTCCGCGGCGAAAGTGTGCCTATCTCGGAGGTCAGTGGCCGCGTGGGTTATTCAGACCACAGCTATTTCTGCAGAGTTTTTAAGAAGATTACCGGTAAGACTCCCAGTGCCTACCGTCAGGAGAACAGGAATGTATGATGATGAACAGAAAATCATATCGGAATAAAATGTCAGTGCGCATCCTGCTTACCGTTATCGTGGGAATGCTTATGGTGTCTTTGCTGGTGACCGCCACTATGGTCAAGATGTCTAAGGATATTTTTGTGGATACATACGGACAGTCCCAGGAGCAGGTGTTTGAGCAGATTGGCAATAATCTCAATGAATTTCACGAAAACCTGATGAAAATTGCCTCCGAGGTGGAGGGAAGCTGGGCTTTCCGGCTTTATTTCGGACATAATGAGGAGCTGGATGACGTCACCTCTTTCCAGACGGTTTATCAGATGCAGGCAGATTTAAAGCAGGCCATCCCCACAAACATAGACGATGTGAATGTGATGATACTTAACAAGGACGGGGTGAGCTATATTAACCGTCAGGAGAGCATCACAGAGTCCAAGGAGGAAATCCTGAACAGCGTTCTCACCGAGGATACCCTGCGGGAGCCGGAGCGGATGCATTATCATTTTTTGGATAACGGATACAGCGCGACAACCAAAGAATCCGGTGTGCTTGTGGCTTCCAGGGCATTGCGGATGCAGGGCGGCGAGGAGCCCTTTGCAGTCATCTATATCACCATCAAGGAGCATGATTTCCAGGATTTTTTCAGATATTTCACATCTGACAATACGGATTTCTATCTCACAGGCAGAGAAGGCACCATCTTGGCTGGAAACAAAGGCGAATATCTGGGGAAAAATATGAATGAAAGTCCTCTTAAGGAGATACCGGCTGCATTAGCCGGAGAAAGCCAGGTACAGCGTAACAGAAGCGGCCTGCTTACTGTGCTCCGCACGGATATGCCGTATTTTGAGGGCAGAATCTATGGCGTTATTGACAACAGCAAGGCCCTGGCAAATCAATATCATGTGGTAGATATTATTGTAATCTGTCTTTCCGGTGCAGCCTTGGTACTGCTTGTGATTTTTTTCATTGTGCGGCAGACGACTCTGCCCTTGTCACGAATGGCAGAGAAGATGAAGAAAGCGGAAAACGTGCATTTCGAGGAGCGCATTGAAGTCACCGGAGCTGAGGAGGTGCGTACTCTGGCCCTCGCCTATAACTCCATGCTCGATGACCTGGACAGCTATATTGATAAGCTTTTGGAAACCCAGAAGGAGAAGCGCAGGGCAGAGATCCGCGCACTGCAGATGCAGATAAACCCACATTATATCTATAACACGCTTGCGAGTATCAAGTGGCTGATCTGGCAGGGGGATACGGAGAAATCCACCAGGACATTGGATGCCTTCATTGCTCTTTTGCGAAATACCATCAGCAATACAGATGAGTTTATTCCCATCAGTCAGGAAATGGAAAATCTGCGCAATTATGTGCTCATCAACAATACACGCTACGGCGACCAGGTACAGGTGGAGTTTTTCGTGGCAGAAGGCTGCGAGGATTATCTCATTCCCAAGCTGATTTTACAGCCCTTTATTGAGAATGCATTTTTTCATGGCTTTCCGTCAGGCCGTCAGGGGAGTATTCAAGTTCTGGCAGGACAAAAAAAGGAAAATATCAAGATTGAGATTGCAGATGATGGAATCGGCATGACCCAGGAGCGCCTTTCCGGTCTTCTGAGAAAGGATGATCAAAGAAACAAAAAAGAGGAGCATTTCTCAGGAATCGGCATTAATAATGTGGACGACAGACTGAAGCTGCTCTATGGAATGGAGTATGGAGTAAGCATCACCAGCACCGAGGGAGAGGGCACTACAGTGACAATATTACTCCCTGTAAGGAGAAAAGAACAAAACTTCTAAAAAAATCCCCCTATTTCCTAAAAATTTCCTCTATCTTTTTTCGGGATTTCAGTTAAAATAGAAGAAGATCGGAGGTGAGAAGTAGTGAAGGTAGGAAAGATTTGGTTTGAATCTATGGAGGATATCAACCGTTTTCTCAATGAGACAGAGAAATGTCCTTATGATATTGATCTGCGCTGGGGCAGCAGGGTTGTGGATGCGAAGTCCGTGATCGGTGTAGCCACCCTTGGCATCAAGAAGGAACTGGAATTATGCGCCCATATCGCTGAGCCGGAACCGGATTTCTATTCCCGGTTGTCATTTTGTATGAGATAAACTAGAAGGGACAATTGAAAAATGGTGAATAGAAAAGGTTAGGCCGGGAAGTATCCGTGAAAGATGCTGCCCGGCCTTTTTCTGTTTTGAGTATATGGGAATTTCCCTCTATTTCTTTTGTTTTTTTGATTTCGAATTGTCATTGCTGGCATTGCTGTCACGTATGCCGTCTATCAGCTCCTCGATGAGCATCTTTTTTACATATACGTCAAAACTCAGGATACAGATAAAGGAAAATTTCTTCAGAAACTCTTTATCCTCTTCGTCCGCGTCATCAAAGGTGGTGCTTGCGATGTTATAACGCTTGAGCAGGTCTTTTTTCAAATGCTCAATCTGCGCGCGCTCCATACTGAATACCTCATTATAGATATAAGTCATGTCTTTCTCATCCATGGATTTGAAGTATTTCTCTGTGATTGGATCCAGAAGTGTCTGGATATCATTGATGGAGAGTATATTTTTAAAATAATAAATGAAGATCAGCATGAGCAGATGCTCGCGGGAATAGCGCTTCTTTTCCGGCGGGGGGAGAAGCTTATTCTTGGCGTAGTTGTTGATCATGGTTTTGGTGAGAATCTTGTCGTCGGGATAGCGCTTGGTGGAGGCAAGCTGGTCCTCCATGAAAGTAGTGACCTGGTCCATATATAAATCAATATTAGGCAGGTCCTCCGGCTTTATATAATCAATCCTGGATACACTGTCCAGGATGCTGTTTATCATGTCCTTAGTATCTATTGTCATCTCTTAATCACCTCTGCCCTCTATTATATAGTTTTAAATACTACTTGTAAATGGTTTTTTAATAATTGGGGGCATGAAGCCAAAAAAAACAGGTATCCTTTGGGACTCCTGTTTTTGGGCAAACTTCATTATACATGATATCATATCTGGAAATTAAAGTCTAGTATTTTTATTGCTTTTTTGGTATTCTGTGACTACGGTTTTGAAGGGGTCCCCTGGAAAGAGGGTGAACGGTGAGGCGGAGGAACTTGGGCGCCGGGGCAGGGCGAAAATCCTTGTCAGGCTGATGCCCGCTTCCCTTCAACTAAGTTCTAACTGCGACTAAGCCACTCACGAAGAGCGTTCACGCTCAGCGCACTGCCCAGTTTATCTCTGCCGAAACTCCTTGTCTAATTTTCCATCGGACTTCGTTGGCTTCAATCGCCGATGCAACCGCATCGACTCATTCAGCCGCCTTGCCGATGAAAAATTATCCTTCGGATTTTCGGCAGAGATAAACTGGCCAGTACGCTAAGTCTCCGTAAGAACTGGATTTTCAGGCGCGCTTTTCGCAAATCAGCCTGACAAGGATTTTCGCCCTGCCCCGGCGCCCAAGTTCCTCCGCCTCACCTTCCGCTGCGTTTCCGTCCCCTTCCAGGAGAGGGCGTTTCCCGGAAAGGTATTGGTTGCGGAAAAGAAGATGGAAATGCCGGGAGGTGGCTGGGGGCTCGTGTGAATTCCTACGGAAGTAGATAGCCTATCGTTTGAGCACGCTGCTTTTCTTCAAATTTGGAGAGACTTTCCGTCGAAAACGACAAGCACTATGCAGGGGAGAGAAAAGTAGTGGGAGGGAAACAGAAGGAAGTTGGGGGCGGGAGCTGGGCACGTCAGGCAGATTTGCGGAAAGCGCGCCTGAAAATCCAGCGCCTACGGAGACTTAGCCGCGAGAGCTCTTCTCGAGCGGCTTAGTCGCAGTTGGCG
>JNKJ01000040.1 GCA_000702025.1 Blautia schinkii DSM 10518 | reverse complement strand
TTTGCGGAAGCGCGCCTGAAAATCCAGTTCTTACGGAGACTTAGCCGCGAACGCTCTTCGTGAGCGGCTTAGTCGCAGTTAGAACTTAGTTGAAGGGAAGCGAGCATCAGCCCGCCCGGAAACATACCTCCCCCAGCCCCCAAGCTCCTCATTCCCACCGTTCAACACCTTCCCGGGGACCCCCTTCCCTATTTTACTCCTCCGCCGTCTTAGTATTCTGCCATCCTCTGCCCCATATGATAAACACCACAATAACCGCCAACGTCAACCCAATCACAAACCACAACCCCGACTTGAAATTCTCCATCGAGTACCCCGTAATATCGCTGCTTCTCAGCCCCCGGAACAGAAAAAAGTGATAGGTGGAAAGTCTCATTCCATAACTCCACGGAATATACCTCCACAACGGTGCCCCCATCCCCAGATACATGAGCGGTGACAGTAGTGTTCCCACAATTCCAACTCCCAGCGATACACCTTTTCCAAACAGGAAGCAGACCATATATTGAATCACATATGCGGCAAGGTTTGCCCCGAACAGCAGAAACGTAAACAGCAGATAATCCTTAATTCCAAACCCCGTATACCCCAGGAGACGAAACACAAGGCCGAATCCCAAAAACGTAATGGCGCAGGCTCCAAGCCCTAAGATAAGCAGGGAAAGCAAATTTCCCAGATGTACTCTCACCCTGGAATACGGCACGATCAGTAAATTTGCGAAGCCGCCTGCCTTTAAGTCCAACTCGTAAAGCATACTTACCACAATAGCAAGCATGAGCGGATAAGCCATTGCCACAGCCTGAACATAAACAAATACCTTATCCTCCTCTGCAAGCGGCGAAATGAAGTAATATGCGCCGAAAACAACAATAGCGATGAGCGGAACAAGTACATGTACCAGCAGAAGCCTGGCATGTACGCACTTGTATAAATTTCCCCTGATGCATTTAAATAAATCTCTCATTCCTACGCCTCCTGCTTTTCAAATATTTTTGCACTGATTACAGAAATAATAACGAACATTACTACCGTTATAAGAATACCCGGCAGGATTACACCGGCATCGTTGAGTGCATGGCTGCCGTCCATCAAAAGTCCGTTTGGCAGTATGTTAAGCACCGGGCACATCATTCTTGCCGGGATGGCAAACGGCACCCACCAAAGCTTTGCGGGAGCAAAAAATGCCCCAAAGCCCAGATTACACACCACACTTAAAAATACAGACAGGAACAGATTTCCTTTTAAGGCAGCCAGCATCCACAGCGGAATCTGCCAGGCAAATGTGAGCACCAGGATCAATCCCGCCAATAAATTGTGTACCGGACTGATTGCCTGGCCGAAAATCAGACCCACGCACTCGATCAGGACGCAGAAAATCGCGATGGTGATCGCAAAGTATATAACCGATACAAAGATTTTTGCATACCACAGCTTCTTTTTATCCTCCACTGCTGAAAATAAGTTATGATAATTGTGCCTTTTCTCTCTGCACACAATAGCAGAACAGATATAAGTAAAGGTGAATGGCAGGAACGTAATGTACCACCAGTTATAAGAAGCTGTTTGGATGAATATGCCTGCCATGAGAAATATGCATACAAGCATACTCACTGCCGGTCCGACGAACAGCAGACTGGTGTGAAACGTGCGCTTTTGTTTTATCCACTCACTTTTAATGTAATCAAGCATTGGGGCTGCCCTCCTTCCGCACAATATCCATAAATAAGCTTTCCAGCTCCTCAGTTTCCGAAAGCTGCTCCTGATATTTGAGTTTTCCGTTCACTATGATGCCGATATCATCCGCAATCTGCTCGATCTCGGATAAAATGTGGCTGGATATGATGACGGTTATGCCCTGGTTGGAAAATCGTTTGACTAAATCCCTAAAATCATTGATTCCGATGGGGTCCAGCCCGTTTGTGGGTTCATCTAATATCAGGAGTCTGGGATGATTTAAAAGTGCCATGGCAATCCCAAGCCGCTGCTTCATTCCCATGGAAAACTTGCCGGCTCTTTTTCCTCCGGTGTTTTTAAGATTCACAATGCTCAGCACCTCGTCAATCCGCTTTTCCGGTACGCCGCACAGGAGCGCCCGAACCTTGAGGTTTTCTCTGGCAGTAAGGTTTTCATATATGGGTGCGCTTTCGATTAAAGCGCCCATATAGGCTAAATCTTTACGTTCCATCTCCCTTCCCTGGAACAGGATTTTTCCCGAGGTGGGTGTGGTCATGCCTGTGACCATTTTCAATAGGGTGGATTTTCCCGCTCCGTTAGGGCCAAGCAGACCGTAAATGGTATTCTGCCTCACCCGCAGATTAATATGGTCGTTTGCCTTTTGTTTTTTATAGGTTTTACATAAGTCTTGAGTTTCCAAAAAATTTTTCATTAAAAAATGCCCTCCATATTTTGTTTTGTAACCGAAGCAGCCGCAAAGGTGCATAAACACAAAGCAACAGACTTCCGGGAACCTAAAATACCGCCGCAAAGCTGATATCTCAGGTCTAAAACAAAGTATAGAGGGCAATTATAAGATTTTTATAAGGTTTCATTTATTTATTGTTCCCTGCCAATGTGGGCAGTATGGATTGCCGTACAGATTGGGCATGGATTTCGATTAGCAGCTCTTCTGCACCATAGCGCCTCTCAGCCGCAGCAGGGATGATGTCCGTACGCGTCCATGCAGTCGTCCTGCGGGTTTTTCATGCACAGATGGACTGCTGCCTTTTTGAAGGTCATAGGCAGTGCAAGGATATTCGGCTCCTGTCCCACATATTTTTTCTTGGCATCCTCAAGTGCTTCCTCGAAGGTCTCTCTGGTCTTTAATCCCATGCCCCGGGCATAACCGGGCTCCTGTGCGCCTACGATATAGATTGCGGAGGTATTCATTTCCGCGATATGACCGCAGGACATCATGGAAAAGCCGTGGAACGGATGGAACGCATTGCAGAAGCGGTATTGGCGGATATATTCTTCATTTGTGGCAAAATATTCTCCGTAGCGGTTCATATCCGGCAGGGTATTCATATGGTCATGCTGGAACATGGTGTACAGCTCCCGCAGATAAGGCCACAGCTCGTCGTGGAAATATCCGTTGCAGGTGGAGGAGCAGATGATCACACATTTGTCGCTCATGATTCTCTTGAAACGGAGAACCTGCGCGCTGAGCGCCTGCATCATCATGATGGGATTCGTACCCATTCCGTCGCCGTAGTGGAATTTCTGCGGCATACCAAATACCAGCACATCGTATTTTTTCTCTGCCCAGTGCACATACGTGCGCTTATCCGCCACCTTCCAGCTTTTTGGCATCATTTCCTTTGCGTAGCCGGAGAATATGGCAATTTGTCTGGAGCTTGTATCAAGTACCGCGTCACAACAGAAGAAAGGATGCCCCATCTTAAGTTCCATATGCATACTGATCTCGTCAAATTTATTTCTCATCAGACTGCCACCGTTTACCGGGGTGAAATCGTCCCGGTGCATGACGGACGGTACATGATGGCTGGCAATACACTGCCAGTTAGTGATTCCGGTGGCGCTGTGTTTGTAGCCGCCTGAGTAGCCGCCGTAGGGATTGCCCTGTACATGACCGATGAGAATAGGGATATCACAGTCAAATACGTATCTGTTCATATAAACCGGGTCGCCTCTGCGCGTATTTCCAAGATAAACCATGTTTTCCTGGTCCTCGCTGTCATGGCTGATGATCTGGCCTGTTGGCCAGAATTCCCGGAAAATCTCCTCTCCGAAGATTGCTTTGGCATCGGACTCCTTGCTTCTTGGATGAAGTCCATTGGAAATGATAAAGAGGATGTCCTTCTTTTTAACGCCCGCAGCGTACAGCTCCCTGAGAATGTATTTTATACTGAGTTTACGATGGCTGGTGGCCTGCTCTCCGCCCTTTACTCTGTCCGGTACAACAAAGGTGACTGTCTTCCCTTTTGCTGCCAGCTCTGTCAAGGTTGGCATCCCGATGGGATGGGCAAGGCTCTCGAGATAAGCCTCCTCCAGCTTATCCTCCGGTATGTGATCCGGGTCCTTCACCGTCTCACCCGGAATAAAGATATCTGTACTGTCGGGCAGCTCTGCCGCTAAAGTCCCCTGTCCGTATTCAAAATCAAGCTTCATCTCTTTCCCTCCTATGCTCCCATGTATAGTTTAATGATTTCTAGGTACTCTTCCGGATAGTATCCGATTTCTCCCTGGAACCTGGTAAGCGCGATCAGACCTCCGTCCACTTCCTCAATGGAAGCAAGCATGGCTGCGTTATCCTTTTTCAGGCCGCCTCCATATACAATATCCATACCACCTGTCTTTTCCTTGACAAATCGGGCGATTTTTGTAATGTATTCCTTGTCCGCCGGAGTTTTTCCCGGCCCTATGGACCAGATGGGCTCATAGGCGATCACAACCTTAGAGGTATCCACTCCCTCGAGGCCGATTTCCAATTGCTTTCCCAGGACCTCCTGCCACTTTTCCTGTTCCTCGCTCTTTTCTCCGATACAGTAGAGTACCTTCATTCCTCTGGCAATAGCGCAGCGGATTTCCTGGTTCAAAAGTCTGTTTACAGCATCCGTGTCTGTGACTCCGGCCTCAGCGAGAATGCCTGCCTTGTCGTTTCTCTCCTCACAGTGTCCGATGATCGTGGTCACACAGCCTGCTGCGGTCATGGCAGCGGCCGGACGGTTTGTGGTAAACGCACCGAAGTTTCCGCCCACAGCCGCATCGGCTCTGTAAACGCCCTGGCACCCTACCTGTATGGGGCTTTCCTCACTTCTTGCACCAAGCGCGCCCAAGAGATGGAGTTCCGGGAAATACATTGCGAATTCCACTTCTTCGGGATCATACCTTTTAAGCTCTTCCTGCGTGTTTCTCACAATATAACCGGCCCAGTCCTCCATGGGCGCAATCCTGTTCACGCCGCCCAGTTCCGGGGGAACGTCAAATCGTTTTAAATTCAGATAAATGTGCTTCATAAAGTGCCTCCTATACGCATCTGATTTTCTATTTCGCTCTACAGCTATTGAATTCCTGAATGATAATATCTGTCAGTCATCTGCATGTTTTGATTCGTCTTACCGCTGTCAGATTCCTGCTTTTTGATATCTGTCTGCCATCTCCTCAAGTGTCACTGTCTCTACCTTGGGTGCTTTTCCGTAGCTGCCGAACTTGACGATCAAGGTGCCCACCACCTCTTTTACGCCGTCCTCTATGCATTTACAGATTCGGGCTACATCGTCATCCGGCACATTTCCGTACATCACAGTGTCCATGATCGGTGTGATAAACACGCGCGGGTCAAATGCCGTCTTGTTTTTCTCAAGAAGCTCATAAATCTGGCCCACGGATGCGCTGGTCCGAAGCGCTGCATCCTTGGCAAACAGTTCCTTCATGTTGCGGGTCACTGCAAGGCGGATGTCCGTGTCTACATTGATTTTATTGATGCCGCAGTGGGAAGCCTCGATGAGCTGGTTCGCATCGATACCGTACGCGTTTCTGATGTCGCCTCCCAGGGCATTGATCTCCTCTACAATATACTGGGGAACCGTGGATGAGCCATGGCTTACCAGATAGCCCTCAATTCCCTCATGACGCATACATTCCTTGATGGCAATGGCAATCTCCTTACGGATTACTGCATTTTTCCCCTTGTTTGCTCCGTGCATCGTGCCGTAGCTGATAGCCAGCGCGTCCACGCCTGTCTTGCGGAAAAAGTCAATGGCGCTCAGGGGATTGGTGTAAGTACTTCCCTGAGAAAATACGTGATCCTCCACTCCGGCCAGCACACCGAGCTCGCCTTCCACCGTAACGCCGCGCTGGTGGGCATATTTTACAACCTCTCTGGTGAGCTCCACGTTTTCCTCAAAGGGCAGGGAGCTGCCGTCGATCATCACGCTGGTGTAACCGCCCTCTATAGCTGCAATGCAGGAGTCCAGATCGCGGCCGTGGTCAAGATGAAGGGCCACCGGAATCTCGCTGCTGCTTCCATAAGCTTTTACGGCTGCCGCAATATTTCTGGCTCCGGCCTTTTTATCCTCCAGTGTTGCATTCATAAAGTCCGTGCGTCCGCCCATAAAGCCGTTTGCAAGGTCTGCTCCCTGCAGGATCGCTGGGCTTCGGAACATCTCGTGGACATTGATCACTGCCTTGGCCTGGCACACCGCGTTTACGTTAAATGCGCCCTGGGCGTAATCATACTTGTCCGCAGTTTCCAGAATTGCTCTCATAGGTACTAACATTTTATTTCCTCCTATAATATATACGATTCGCAGCAATTCCCGTCTCCTGAGCTGCTGCCTATGCAATTCGCAGCAATTCGGATATTTTGAACTGTTGCCTATACGGTTTCCCGAAATTTGAATTTTCTGTATTGCTGCCTATATAATTCGCAGCAATTCGAATTTTACAAACTGTTGCTGCAATTGTTTCTTTCTTAGTTAAATGAAATCATTTCCGGCAGTTCCCCGCCGATCAGGGGCCTGCACCATTCCTTAAAGGCTTCCGTGACTCCGTTTCCTTGTTCATTGATAAACGCGTCCGGCATGGTACGTTCGTGAAGCATCACCTCACTGATATCCGCCAAAAACGGCTCGGCTTTATAGGGCTTTGTAGATATGCGCCGAAACGCCACCATCTTTCCGGATTCGCCGTTAAGCGCGGCCTCGCACGCAAGCCTTCCGGCAAGAACAGCCTCCTCCCGGTCCACCGGGCTTACCGCCTGCATGGAGGCACGGCCCACAAGTCCCGGCTTCTCTCCTCTTGCCTTATATCCAAGTCTCTTGATCACAAGATTCGCCAAATGCGCACTCACGTCCCCGAAGTAAGTGGATCTTCCCACCTGAAAGATCGGCTCCACCACAGGGCTGCCGTTCTTGTCCTTCAGTCCCTCGCTTGCCACAACTACGATTCCTGTTTTTTTCTCAAGAAGCTTTTTTATATCCTCAATATATTGTTCCTCATCAAAGGGCCGCTCGGGCAGGTAGATGAGATCCGGTCCCAGTCCGCCGCCGTCCCCGGCTAAAGCACTCGCCGCGGTAATCCACCCTGCATTTCTTCCTGAGGCCTCCATCACAACCACATGAATGGGAAGTCCTTTCACATCTGCGCACAGCTCCTTTGTGCTCTGGGCGATAAATCTGGCCGCACTGCCAAAGCCCGGGCTATGGTCTGTAATGGCAATGTCGTTATCCATAGTCTTGGGGATTCCCATAACCTTTACGTCCATCCCTCTGGAAGCGCAGGTTTTAAACAGCTTTCCACAGGTATCCATGGTTCCGTTGCCGCCGTTAAAAAGCACGTATCCGATTTCTTTTTCCAGAAGGATATCTGCCATGGCTTCGTATTCCTTCTGCTCCAGCTCATCCCGGGAGGTCCCTATGGCACTCCCCGGTGTTTGGAAGAGCAGCCTTTTCTTTTCCTCCGGCACGTCCTCAAGCACAAGCAATTCCTTTTTTAGCAGGCCGCCGGTCCCGTTTTTTGCGGCATAAATATGCCCCACCTTACCTTTGGCCTTCGCCTCCTCTGCTGCCGTCAGGGCTCCGTAAAGAGACGCGTTGATCACCGCTGTAGGGCCGCCTCCATGGACAATTAACAGATTTCCGCCCATCACTTCAACTCCTTTTGATTTTTTATTATGATGACCCGCACACTGCTACAGGGTATTTCATTTACCCAGGGTATTTCACTTACCCAGGGCATCAAACATCCATTTCTTATATGCCTCCACGCCCGGCTGGTCAAAGGGATTCACCCCCATGATCCTGGCGGACAGATAGCAGGCGAACTGGAAAAAATAGAACATCTGTCCGAAATGATATGCATCCAGCTCACCAAGCTTCAGTGTCAGACATGGAAGCTTACGGCTGTGTGCGGCAACTGTAGCGTGGTATGCTGCTTTGTTGATCTCCCAAAAGTCCTTTCCATTCAGATAATCGAAATAATCCTGAATCCCATCCGGCTCCGGCATGAGAGACGCATTCTGCTTTTCCACATCCAAAAAAGTCTCAAACATTATGGGCGGGCCATCCTGGATAAACTGTCCCAGGGAATGAAGTTCTTCTGAAAACTCTCCTGTGACCGGAAAAATCCCCTTATTCTCCTTGCCCTCGCTTTCCGCAAAAAGCTGCTCCCACCATTTATAAAACCAGCGGAACTGCGGCTCAAAGCTTGCGAGCATTTCCACGCGATAGCCCAGCTCATAATAAAGATTTCTAAGGCACGCATAGCGGTATGCCGTGTTTTCCTCAAAGCCCCGGGAACGCAGGGTTCGCTGCATATCCTCCGCTCCTCTCACAAGGGCCCGGATATCAATCCCGGCCACAGCCATGGGAAGAAGTCCCACACTTGTCATAGCGGTGTACCGCCCTCCTACATTCACTGGGAATTCCAGGAAGGTATAGCCATTTTCGGTGCAGAGCTGTTCTAAGGTACTTCCCGCTGTCCCTGTGGCTATTATCCGTTTCGGTGCTTCTGCTCCATATGTATCATAGAGGAATTTTCGCAGGACACGGAACGAAGCGCCCGGCTCAAGCGTCTCAAAATTCTTGGCGATGCAGTCAATATATACGGATTTGCCATGAAGCTGTGCAAGCATTTTGCGCAGCGCATGAGGGGAAAGGGTATTTCCGGCATAAATGATTTCCGGGCCGTCCTCCTGCTTAAGAGCCTCTACCACAGACCTGGCCGCATTGTTGGAGCCGCCCACACCGATGAGCACAAAAGCATCCGCATTCCCACGTATCTCCCGGGCAAGCGCCTCCAGTCTGTCGAGCATATCCTCTCCTGCCCATTCCCGGGTATCCAGCCATCCAAGACTGTCCGCATACTGCGCTTCACCTGCCTGAGCCTTGCTCAAAACATCTGCATTCTTACGAAGCATCTGCTCCAGATTTTCCTTTTGTTCCTCCGTTTGGTTATGAATCAATAAATCTATCATTCTGTCTCACCTTTTATAATAAAATTAAAACTTTTAATTTAATATTCAAAAAAGAACTTCCCTTCCTCCAGGTCTTCCATCTTGGTGGCATGATTTCCCTCCTCCGCAGGACTGCCGCTACAGGACAACCGCAGGACTGCCACTACAGGACTGCCGCAGGGCACCCCAAGGCAGCCTAATCCTCTCTCTATGTGTCACCCATTCTGCAGGAAACAGCGCCGGATGACAAAGTATGCCGCACCTTTCGCCCCGCTGAAATGATCAAATTCTTTAAACACGATCTGGATTTCTTCTTCGTTTAATCCGTAGAATTTCTTCTTGGCTGACTCCTTAAGCTTCCTCGCGTTCTCCGGATTCGTAATAATGTAACTGTCCACCACCACAAAGCCCGGATTGATGAGATTTACCACATTGGCAAGGGCTGTGCCGAGATATTCAAGCTTTTCACTCAAAATCCTGTCCACCGCCGCGTCGCCTCTTACCTGGGCTTTAATCACCTGCTTCATGGCAAGCGTTCCGGCTTTTTCCACCTCGTCACGCAGGATTTCTGCATTGCCTGCCTCCATCTCCGCCTGACATTCTTCAAAAATCACAGTCTCGCCTGCAAGCTGGTCAAGTGTCTTTTCAATCAATTCATTGCCTCTCTTTTCAACACTGACAATCATCTGACCGACCTCACCGGCTCCTGCCGTATAACCCGAGAGCACATTGTCTTTGACCATGAGCGGACACGCAATACCTTTCGATACATAGAAATAAGCAAAGGAATCCGGACGGATTTCATGTGAGGACATCTCATAGCCCACGGCACGCAGACGTACGTTGTTGTCAATCATCACCGGCACGCCAAGCTTCTCCTGCATATCCGCGGCCAAATGTCTGCCTACCCATCCACTCTTTCGGATACTGCGCACAACACCCCGGCTTCCATCAATAAATCCGGGAAGCCCGATCCCCACACCGAGAAGATTGCCGTTCCCGGCCTTCTCTATCAGCTCCTGTATCTGCACAGCCACCTGCTCCAGCATGATTTCATAATCCTCATCTCCGGGCTGCCGCTCCGAATACTCGAGTATCCCGCCCTTGAGGTTCATAAGCACTGCACGCGTAGCATAAGGCCCCAGCTCCACACCGATTGCCAGGGCGGCATCTGCTGCAAACCCTATAGCCACGGGCCTCCTGCCTTTGAAATTCACAAGCATCTCATCCGGCAACGGGATTTCCTCAAGCAGCCCCTCCGTGATCATATCATTCACACTGGTGGTGATAGTGGGCAAGGTCAACTCAAGCTGCTCCGCAATCTCAGCTCTGGTCACCGGCTCCATACGGTAAATCGTATCCTTTATTAAAATCCGGTTCTGTCTCCTGGTCTCCAGAAGACTGTTTCCTTTTTTATTTCCCATGGCAAATCTCCCTATAGACTCTCCTGATGCCAGTACAACTCCCGGGCCGTTACCCTTTATATCCTTGCATCATATCCTTCGTATATCATACCATGAATTTACAGTTCTTGACAAATACTTCCCTTTACAAAAACAGTCTTCACCTCACATTCCTGATTAAGAATAACGATATCCGCATCCTTTCCGGGAGCGATACTTCCAATCCTGTCATACCTGCCGATCAGTCTGGCCGGATTCTCCGTGAGCAGGGGCAGAACCTTTTCCAGCGGCTCTCCGGTAAATTCCATAAGATTCAAAAGTGCCTGGTGCGTGGTGAGCGTACTTCCCGCACGCACGCCGGAGGATTTAAGGCACGCATCTCCGTCCTTCACCGTCACCTCGTTCACGCCAAGCATGTAGTCCCCGTCCGGCAGGCCTGCTGCCATAATGGAATCCGTGACTGCCACCACCTTATCCCAGCCCTTTGTTTTCAGCAGCAGCCGCACCACAGCAGGGTGAAGATGCCTGCCGTCGCAGATTGCTTCGCAGTACACATCCGATTCCAGAACCGCGCCCATGATTGCCGGAAAATGCTGGTGCAGAAGCTTCATTGCATTAAACGTATGGGTCGCTGCCTGTGCCCCCGCCCTGACTGCTCCCATTGCGGTATCATAATCTGCCCCGGAATGACCAATGGCAGTCACAATGCCAAGCTCCCTGCAGGCAGGTATCATCTCAATCACCCCGTCTACCTCAGGAGAAACCGTAAGATAGCAGACATTGCCTTTCGCGGCCTCCTGATACTGCGCAAGCAACCTGGCGTCCCCTGTTTTCAGCAAATGCTCGGGCATAGCCCCTTTATACGCGGGGGCGAGAAACGGTCCCTCCAGATGTATCCCCATCATATCCGCGCCCTTGTGGCTGTTCTCCCGGTATTTCAGATGCTCCTGGATGCACCAAAGTGTCTGCTCCCTGGTATCGGTGAGCACAGAGCCAAGCCAAGAGGTCGTACCCTGTGTGGCAAAAAAGCAGCCGATTTTCTCCAGTTCCTCCCAGGAGGCCGCATTTACATCCACCCCGTCAGCGCCATGGGTATGCAGATCAATAAAGCCGGGCACCACGTATCCACCCTCTGCATCAATCACTGTACAGTCCGTGGGAAATACATCTGCCTCCGTGATTCCCGTAATTTTTCCATTTTCGGTCAGGACCGTGCCTTTTACGAACTCTCCGCGGGCATAGACCAAACCGTTCTTTATACAAAGCTTTGTCATTTTCTCACCTCAGCTCAGTCTGACACCGCTGCCACATATTCCGTGAAGCTCAGCCGTATATCCGGGTGGGATGCCAGAAGGCTGACCGGAAATTCCGTGGCCGGCTCTCCGAAAAGTGCTCTGCGCACAACAGCCCGGTGCCAGTTACGGAAACAGCTCAGGCGGATTTTTGCCGCATGGGATATCTCATAAATTCCAATCGTCACACAGTACCTTGGCATATCCTCCAGCGCTCCGTTGAAGTCCCCGATCGCATTGGCCGCTCTTGTCTCCGGTGAGATAGGCAGTACCCTTGTCTTCTGCGCGAGAAATTCCTCTGCTGTAAGAGAGCCATCCGCCTCGTTAAAGGCCACATGGCCGTTAATCCCAATACCGCCAAAGCACGCGTCCACTCCGCCAAGTCTCTCGATCAGCTCCGGGATATACCCCAAATCATTCGGGTCCGGAAACACTCTCTGCTCTTTCGGCATCACCAGCTCTTCCTTTATTTTTCCATAAACAGAACGCTCCATAAACCCACGGAAGCTGAGAGGATGATCCATGGGAACCCATTGTCTGTCATCATCCAGGTATTCATCCATATTGATAAACCATACATTTTTGAGACTGATGTTCTCTTCATTCACACGGTCTACAAAAAACGGATACTGGCCTACCGGACCTACCGGGCAGATAAAAACTGTTTTCTTTCCTATTATATTGTTAGCGGCGATCATATCAGCCATGTCGTCTGCCATTGCCTTAAAAATATCTTTATTCTCAGGGTAGACCGAAAAAGAAAATTTTGCGTCTTTTGTTTTCAGTTCCTCTGAGGTATAAGAATAATATTCATGCTTCATTCTAAATTTTGCTCCTCTCAGAATACTCTATACCAAAGCAGCTATCCACAGCACGCTTTGCAGTTGCGAAGCAGCCTTCCTTTTATATAAATAAGCGGGTGTCAGCAAAACACCCGCTCATTTACAAAATATGGTCTTACTTATAATCTGCAGCGTCAGTCATTGCTGAAAAGTCAACATAATCAGATACGGGAACTTCTTTTTCTACATCACCGGTAGCGATAAAGCCCTGCTGCTGTGTGAGATAGTAGTTCTCCATTGTGCCGTCCTCGATCATGGTCTGGATTTCTTCGCCGTTAAACCATTTTCCGTCGCCGGTCTGTGCAAGGGCAGTATCAAGGTCAGTTGCACACTGTTTGGAAACATAACCTGCTACCTCTTCGTAGTTTGCTTCGTCAGAACCAAAGTCCATAGCCTTGAATAAAGCCTTGTTAAATCTTACGAGGATATCATGATTTTCTTTTGCATAATCCGGTTTGCAAATCCAGCTTGCTGGGTCAACCTTCTGGTCTGCATAGGTCATATTGCTGCACATTTTAACTGCTTCCGGAAGCTCATTGATGATCTGTGTGGAGTTCGGTGACCAGGTTGCACATGCGTCAACAGACCCGGAAACCATAGCGGTAACCATGTTGCTCGGGTCCATATCCATAGCCGTAATGTCCTCGAGTGTCATATCTACAGAAGCAAGTGCGGTATTTAAAAGCATCTCAGAGGATGTTCCAGAAGCGTATGCCACTGTCTTTCCTTTCAGGTCCTCAAGCTTCTCAACGCCGTGTGAAGGAAGTCCAATCACACAGTCAGCGTCTCCGATCTGCTGCAGGTTAAATACAGTCGCCTGTCCGTTGATACAGAGCTTATGAGCGCCTGGTCCGATGTAGGCGATGTCAATGCTGCCGGAATCCATAGCCGCGATCTCTGTGGGGCCGTCTGCAAATTCATACAGAGTGATTTCAATGCCCTGCTCTTCAAAATATCCTTTTTCCATACCGGTGGTCACTGCCCAAAGAGCAGCATAATTAGGCATATATGCGACGTTGAGCTTCACTGTTTCGGGAGCCTCTGCAGCCATTACTGTGCTTCCTCCAAGCCCCATTGTCATAGCTGCCGTGAGCAGCACTGCAAGCATTTTCTTCCTCATTTTCATTGTTGTTTCCTCCTTTATATTTGGTTTATTTTTATTTACGAACCGCTAAATATTCCTGGTATACCTCACTCCAGATATGATTTTTCAGCTCGTTAAATCTCGGGGATATCTTTGTTTCCTGGTCCCTTGGATAGGGGATGTCAATGGGCACAATGTCCTTGATCCGTCCCGGTCTGGCGCTCATAATGATCACCTTTGTAGCGAGGACAATGGCCTCCTCAATGTCATGTGTTACGAAGAAACAGGTCTTTTTTTCCTCCTCCCAGGTTTTCAGAAGCTCTGTCTGAAGCTGGGTCCTTGTCTGTGCGTCCAGCGCTCCGAAAGGCTCATCCATCAGAAGCACGGATGGGTTTACCGCATACGCCCTGGCGATCGCCACACGCTGTTTCATACCTCCGGAAAGCTCCTTTGGATAGGAATCCGCGAATTTTTCAAGCTCTACCATTCTCAGGTATTTCATGGTGATTTCATCGCGTTCCTTCTGGCTTTTGCCCTGGAGCTTAAGTCCGAACTCTACGTTTTTCCGGACGGTAAGCCACGGAAACAGTGCATACTGCTGGAACACGACACCACGGTCCACGCCAGTTCCTTCTACCTTCACGCCGTCCACCTCGACCGTGCCGCTGGTGGGCTCGAGAAGCCCTGCGATGATATTCAGCAGTGTGGATTTACCACAGCCGGAGGGACCTACCACACAGATAAATTCATTATCCAGAATGTCAAGACTTACACCGTTTAAAGCAACCATGTCACCGTTGCGGCCGCTGTAAATCTTCTTGACATTATCTATGTGAACCTTTATATTTCTCTCTTCTCTTGCCATCCTGTAAACTTCCTTTCAAATAATTTAAGAACCTTCTCGGACAACATGCCGATCACACCGATGATAATGATGTAGAGCAGCATAGGCGTGGTTTCATAGGAGTTGGAAAGTGAGCGGATACGCATTCCGATACCGGCTACGGCTCCTGTTGATTCGGCTGCGATCAGGGTTGTCAGGGCAACGGATATTCCCAGGCGGATAGCCGTTATAATGAACGGTGTGGTTGCGGGAAATATGACTTTCACAAACAAATCTGAATCCTTAGCCCCCAAGACCTTGGCTGCCTTGATCAGTGTCTCATCCACATTGATCACGCCCTGGAAAATCGTGACGGTCATAGTAAGGAAGGTTGCCAGCCAGATTACAATAACCTGCGGTGTCCTGCCTACGCCTACGCCGATAACAATAAGAGGCACGTACGCCAGAGGCGGAATGTTACGGATAAACTGAATCCATGGCTCTACGATATACCTTACCGGACGGTACCAGGCCATAAGAAAAGCCACGGGTACAGCCGTTACAAAACCGAAGGCAAACCCCATGATGACCGACAGCATACTGCTTCCGATATCCTTCCAGAAAACACCTCGTTCTATCATGGTTCCAATGGAGCCAAACACCAGAACAGCATTGGGAAATACTCGGGATGTTTTAGGATTTATGGATAATATGTACCAAAGGATTAAGGCGGTAGCCAGTGAGATCAGCAGCCACGCCCATTTGGGTATCTTACCGATGATATCGGTCTTTTGCCTCGTCTTCTTTTCCATTTAAAAATTCCTCCTTAAATTTCACGGAACTAAAATCCGCAGATGGATTTTGCTTGCCAAAGCATTTAATTAAAAGTTTTAATTAAGTCGTTTTTTATAATATACTACTTTTTAGAAGTTCTTACAATTGATATTTTTCATAGTTTTAAATAAGAATTTTTAGTGACATTTTACAATTATTGGCAGGCTTTTTATATTTTTGTTGGAATTTTCCAGCGTTTTAAACGCAAAAAATAGGAAATGAGGCTTGCGCCACATTTCCTATAGTATTTCTACAATATAACTTTGCTGCATCATTGTTCTGCGTATACAGAGCAGTTTCATCAGCAATAAGTATTTATCTCTCAGATATCCAGGATGCTTCCCGCAGAAACGTATTCAATCTGTGGTCCCATCTCCTCGTGAAGCATTTCGTACGCTTCCACACTGGTGCAGTGGCAGGTATAGTAACGGCTGCTTCTCTGCCGCAGACGGTCTGCCATATTTTTGCAAAGCATCTTCTGCTTCTCTTTTTCCTCATAGGCGTGCATCAGGTGCATACCGCTGATCACATAGTCGATTCCTCCTGGAGCAAAGCTGTCCGCTCTCGTCAGAATATTGACAATACCATTATGGGCACAGCCTGCAACAAGAACCATCTTGTCGCCTTCCTTGATCAAAAGGTTCTGCTCATGCATAAACAGGTCCTGTATGTGCCGGCCGTTCATTGATACAAATAGTACATCATTGGCCGGAGAATAGCATTCCCGTCCGGTCACTCCGGCGAATACCTGAATCCCCGCATCCAGCTTATAGTCTCCGCTGTGGTACACAATCCGCGGATGGTCCTTTATCTCCTGGGGCAGGCCGATATAGCGGTTCACCCCGTCCGAATCATGCGCGTAAAATTCGCCGAAGGCTTTTCTTTGCATATGTACCGGCGCTGTGGCATTTGCCTCCAAAAAAGCTGCCAGACCGCCGCCGTGGTCATAATGTCCATGGGAAAGTATAGCCAGGTCTACCTTGGATATATCTACGCCAAGCTTCTGTGCATTATCGAGAAACGCCCCGTCAGGGCCCATATCAAACAGTATTTTGTGGTTCTTTGTCTCAATGTAAAAGCTGAGTCCGTGACTGCTCGCAAGGTCCGGCTGTACAGACGTGTTTTCCATTAAAGTTACAATTCTCATGTGACTTTCTCCCCTTTCACAATAAGATTTCCCCTTATGTGATAATCATAACCTGAGTAGAAGAGTTTTACAATAGTAACTTCTATTTTTTTCCAGGTTTTCTTGTGTTCCTTTACGGGAAACCGTCAGTAATGCAGCGGAGTTATTGGCAGAGTTATCGGCGGCCTTTTTTTCGGACATGGTGGGAACTGCTTTCGTGTGCGTTTCTCTCTGCGCCGTGTTTTTCGATCTTTTTGTTTCCTGCGTCGGAGGAATGACGTCCGGTATCAGAGTTCCTATCCGCATTCGTATCAGGCTCAGTGACGGAGTTCACGGTATTTTTGCGGGAGTTATGTTTTTTCTCATGGGAACTGCATTGTTCGGTAACTTCGGCCTGGAGGCGGTGGCATTTTTCCTGGTCCTCACCTTCTACTGTGACTGAGGTGGGAGTGGTGGATGTTTGGCCTGTAAGTTTTTGCTTGCTGTCCATAATGCAGTCTACGGCCTCTCTGTATGACAGGCCTTCCAAATTTACGTCTTTGAGGAGCTGCTCTCCCTCTTCGTTGAGTCCGTGTACCTCGATCACGGTATCGTCGTCATCAAGGGAAAGGCCCACGGAAACATCTCCTTCGAGCCGGATATAGGATGCCTGTGCATCGACTGAGCGGTTGAAAATCCCGGCTAAGATAAATACCGTCAGCATAAGGGCGGCTGTTGCATAACGTAAGGTGCCAGTCCAACGGGGCTGTCTGCGGGAATTTTTCGTATTTTTTATCAGAAGCTGCGCAGAGAGACACAGCTTTGTGCGCTCTTTGAGTTCCTCTTCTGCTTGTATCTGATTAAATGCGTCCTGAATTTTTTTATCCAAGCTCCTCACCTCCTAGCTCCTCGCGCAGCATTTTTTTCCCGCGGCTTAATCTGGTATAAATGGTGTTTTCTTTACTTCGGAGAATCTCTGCGATTTCTGCGGCTGTATAGCCTTCATAATAGTGAAGATATACAACAATTCTGTATTTTGGAGGCAGTGACAAAACTGCCTCACGCACCTGCGAATACTCTTGCTCCTCCTGGAAAGGCTCATCAATTTCCTGAAATGAGCAGGTGTTTTTCCGGAAAAAATTTTTCAGAAAGTCTTTGCAACAGTTGATGGTAACACGAATAAACCAGGCTTTTTCGTTTTCACGCGATGCAAAGCTTGGCTGTGTGTTGATGTATTTCAAAAAAACTGTCTGAAAAATGTCTTCCGTGTCATGGTAGCTTTTCATATAGGAATAGCAGATACGCCTCACCGTATCCGCATATTCCTCTACCACACGGTTTACTTCCTGTTCCGTGTCCATGTTTTCTCCCTGCTAATACAATATAGATATGTCTGCCCAAGCGGTGCGCCGATGAACAAGGCGGGCCGATTGACAGGGCAGGCCAAGCAACGGGCATGCCGATTGGCGGGCATGCCAATCAACGGGTGAGCCAAGCGACGGGCATGTACGCTCATTAACAATGGCGGCCGCCTTTTCCATGATGAGCACCTGCACCTGTTCCCTGGCTGCCGGAATTATTTTCCTGTGAATGATGTGTGCCCTTGCCATGTCTCCCGGAGGAATGCCCGGATGCGTGGCGGCTGGATGCATGACGGCCGGACTCATGACGGCTGCATCCGCCTGCCTCTGCGCAGTCTGTTTCCCGGCATGTATGGCATATGGTCTGACCGCAGTCCGCGCAGACTCCATTCTCTGTTTTTCCTCCACAAGCACTACAGTCTGCGGATGTACATACCGGACATTCTCCGTTAATACACTCCCCGCAGTTCTCCGGGTCCTGGCACTGAGTAATTGCTGTGGTTCCCTGACCTGCGGCCGCGCCGTACGCTGCCATTGGGCTAATTGTACCTACAGCAAGAAGGGCTGTCAACATGAGCACTGCTTTTTTATTCTTCATCATCGTTTCTCCTCTCGATTTCAATTATGACGTTTACAATAAGAATACGATTCAACTTAGGAAATCCTTTCATATCCTTTAAATATTTTTATATTTTTGTTATAATCAGATTAACAATGTGGCCAAGTCCACTTCAACTCCCTCACAGATGAGGGATATCATGACACTTAGAAAGGATTTTTACATTATGGATGAAAACAATCAGGAATCATGGCTGGAAACGCCGGACCCGCAGCTTTTTATCAATAACGCGGCCAAATTCAACGACCTGATGATGATGTACCGATGCGCGATCAGGGAAATCCGCACCAAGCTGGAGGTCCTGGACGATGAATTTTCTGTTGAATACAAAAGGAACCCCATCTCTTTTATCAAAACAAGAATCAAAAAACCGGAAAGCATTTACCGAAAACTCACAAAGCTTGGTTATGAATTTACTGCAGAAAATATCCAGCAGCAGCTTCATGATGTAGCCGGAGTCAGAGTGGTATGTGCGTTTGTGGATGATATTTATACAGTGGCAGACCTGCTCGCCGGGCAAGATGACATTACTGTGATCGAGGTCCGCGATTATATCAAGAATCCCAAGCCAAACGGCTACCGGAGCTACCATATGATCGTGGATATTCCGGTATTCTTCTCCAAAGGAAAAACGCCCATGCGTGCGGAAATACAGATCCGTACCATCGGCATGGATTTCTGGGCCACTCTGGAGCACCAGATCCGCTATAAAAAGGGCATCGAGGAAATGGAAGGCTATGACAAAATCAGCCACGAGCTGCAGTGCTGCGCAACAACTGTGGTGGACATGGATAATGAAATGCTGCGCATTAAAAATATGATCGGACAATTTCATGATATTTAACCCAATAGCCCTTAATAGTTCAGAAACACTGAACTGTTGCAAAGCCCCGTATTAGTTCATAAACACTAAATTGTCACAAAGCCCCGAACAACATCTGTACATTTGAGCAAGCAGGCTTGCCATCCGTACAGCCGTTGTCCGGGGCTTTGTTTTATAAAAACATTTGAATTATCGGATTCAACAAATTTATATCATTATGTTGCGGGCTTCTCATCTTCCAAGAGCTTCACAGAAAGTTCCTTTCACATCGCTCCAGTTTTTGTCCGCATAGTCCAGGAGGTATGCAGCCTGCTCCATGGACATTTCCGGGAAGAGAAGGAATAAGCTGTGGGAACCGTATTTCATTACAAGGCGCTCCACATTCCTGATCCAGTCCTCGAATTCTCCGGAGTATACCTTTACCCAGATGGATTTACCTGCGGCAATGGCCTTGTCGTAGATCACATCCCAATCCGGCAGAGTTCCGTCAGGGCCTGCGTCACCGCTGGTCCACTGCAGAGCGTCGATTCCGTCGATTTCCATCAGTGCATCCATGTGCTTGATCGCAGCCGGTCCGTCCAGATGATAGAGTACGTGGTCCGCTTTTTCCGCCTGTACCTTAAGGGACGGCTGGATATATTTACGGAAATCCTCCGGCGACATCATTGCGGAGAAGTCACACTGCAGCTTCACGGTCTTGCCCGGTCCCCAAATCTGGAATACGGTATAGGCATTTCCGCCCTCTTCATCCTTAATGATATCGTAGAAACGGTCAAAATACTCAAAATAAAGGTCTGTCACTTCCTGAATACGCTCTCCGATCATCTCCGGTTCATCAAGCAGATCAAAGAGGATATCCTGTGCGCCCCGCAGAGATGCCAGAACATCGATGTTTTCCATGAGGTCAGGCATGTCTACATAAAAATCGTCGCCTGCCAGCTCACGGCAGTCCTTTGCAAGCTGGATATGCTTCTTAAACCACTCGTTTTCCGGGTCAAAGGTAAGCTTCGGAACTCCGTCCCAGCTATCCAGACACTTGTTAAACCAAACCGTGTCCTCTTTAAAGCCGATGTCAGAACCAAGATACGCCGCCAGGGAACCCGGTCCAAAGTCAATATTCAGATTCGGGAAGCTCTCTCCCAGGAACGCATGGGTATCGCAGAACTGGCGGTAACGTGCAACAATTCTCTCTGCATTCTGGTATTTGTCCTCCATGTCTTTCCATCTCAGCTCTTTAGGCATGTTGTAATACTTGCCCTGGCAGATCTGATCCAGATAGCCGCCCTCTACCGGTGAGCCGTCCGAATATTTCTCAACCTCCGGTCGTCTGGCAGTGATGCACATGAGCGGACGTCCGGTGTTTTTATGATTCCAATAGTTGGTGAATTTCTCCTTTGTCTTGTCCCAGTCCGGCTTATAGCTTTCTCCAGGGCCCGGAAGATGGATTGCTTTCACAAGCTCTTCCACATTGTAGGATTTTTTATCCTGTTTTGCTTCTTCCTCCGCTTCTTCGGTCACTTTCCCGGTCACTGCTGCGGCTGCCTCAGCTTCCGTAGCCGGCTCGTCAAACTCTCCTGCAGCGGCTCTCGCACAGAAGCCGGAATCTGCGTATTTCTTTGCCTGCTCTGCTGCGGAGGCTGCATCCTCTGTATAGGAATCCGCTCCGATTTCATCGGCAAACGCCTGAGATATCGGCGCGCCGCCCACCATGATTTTTATACGTCTGCGGAATGGCTGTTTTAAAAGTGCGGCAACCGTGTCGCGCAGTGACGGCATGGTGGTTGTCAAAAGTGCAGACAGGGCTACAATCGTGGCATCCTTATTCTCTTCAACCGTTGTGATAAACGTCTCAATCGGTACATCAACACCCAGGTCGATTACCTCAAAGCCAGCACTCTCAAACATCATACCTACGAGATTCTTTCCGATGTCGTGTAAATCTCCTGCCACAGTTCCCAGGATGATTTTTCCGGCACTTCCTGCCTCGCCTGTCGCAAGATATGGCTTCAGCACCTCCACGCCAGCCTTCATGGCACGTGCAGCGGCCAGCATCTGCGGCACGAAAATAATTTCCTTTTTGAAATTCTCTCCGACCACAGCCATGGCTCCGATCATTCCGTCATTGAGAACTGCTGTGGGGTCACAGCCTGCATCCAAAGCTTCCTGGACACATTTGCCGATTTCTTTATTTTTTCCGTCCTGCGTTGCCTTAAAGACAGCCTGCATTTTCTCATCCATAGGAGTGGCCGGAGCTGCTGCCGGGGCTTCCTCCACTGCCGGTTTGTCCTTAAAGGCATCGATATAATTCAGGCAGTATTCGTCTCTTTCCAGAAGCGCATTTGTGGCGTAAATCATGCCGATCATGTTTTTGTTGGTCGGGTCTACGATGGCACTGTCCATACCTGCATTCATGGCAAGGACCATGAACGCCTGGTTGATATTTTTTCTCGCCGGAAGTCCGAAGGAAATATTGGAAAGTCCGCTGGTAATATGGATTTCCGGATATTCAGACTTGATGAAGCGGCAGCACTCTGCAAATACGGTAAGTGCAGTCTGGTCGGTGGATAAAGTCACAACCAATGGGTCAATATGTAATCTGCTTGGTGCAATATTGTATTCTTTCGCTTTTTCCATGATTCCGTGGAATACCTGCATCCTGCGCTCCACAGAATCCGGGATACCTTCATTGTCGCACAGAAGTGCTACGCATTCCCAGTCCGTATCTGCAATTATGGGGAAAATCGTGTCGATTTTATCCCCCTCAAGGGACACCGAATTCACAAGTCCCGGGCGTTTACAAAACGGGATGGCCGCTGCACATGTTTTTGCGCTTGGGCTGTCCACACAGATAGGTGTGTCTGTGACCTCCTGTACAAGATCGATCATCCATTTTAAAGTTTCTACCTCAACGTCCTCTTCTACGGACGCACAAACATCCAGAAAAGTGGCTCCCGCTTCCGCCTGCTTTCTGGCTCTCTCTCTGATAAGTTCCGCATCCTTATCAGCAATGGCTTTCGCAACTGACGGGATGGACCCGTTCAGCTTCTCACCGATGATTATCATGACATTCCCTCCTGAGTTATCTTAATCTCTCAATTTCTGAACCTCTGAATTGCTGTAACTGCAGCAATTCCGATTATCTGAACTGTTACGAATTACTTACTGAGGTTATTGTAACTCATGGAGAGCGGCTGACGCTTCTGCTATTTTTTTATTGTCATATACTATTTTACGATTTCATTATGAAAGTGATTTGTTTTTTACAACCCCAGACAACAAGCTTGTAATAAAATATGTCTCCACAGTAGTTTCGTTGTCCAAACTCATTTCCTCTACCTCCTTTCCCATTGTGGTATTTACATATTTATCATAGATAATGCGGATAACTTCTGCTTCATCTTCTGCAATCAAAAGCTTTCCGTTTTCAAGTTTATATCCATATGGTGCAAAACCGCCATTCCATTTTCCTTCACGAGCTTTCTGTCTGCGTCCCTCCATGGTATTTATGCAACTACCCGTTGCACAATTTCAAAATCCGGCCAGCACTCTGCGAATTTTCTCATATACTTAATATTTCTTGGAGAAAAACCGGACATATCTGGAAACGCATCTTTCAGATCTTTTGCCATGCGGTCAATGACTTTTGTGCCCCATCCTTCTTTTTCCTGCTTTTGCAGAATGGCTTTACCAATATTCCAGTAGAGACAGATCATACTTGAATTGGCATTCAGTACGATTGAAACTCTCTGGTTCTGAATCTCTTTTTTGATTTCTTCTATAAAATCCAAATAACTATCACTCATTTCAGAAAGATTTGGAGCGACAGGAAATATCACTCCATCTTTATCTTTCCCCCTACGTTTTCTGCTATCCATAATTGCTGTCTCCAAATATATTATATGTATTGAATTACAGTTTTTATTATTTGTCCCAACTTTATTATACCATTGATTTTCCATTTTTCAATTGTCTGAGTATGGAAGAACTGATTGCTTTGCAAAAGGAAGTTCCCCACTATCAGGAATACATTGAAAAGCTGCCCAGCTATATGATATCCAACGGTAAACAGTAAAGTAAGAACTCTTGTTTTTTACCGCTGAATGCGCACACACAACAAGGGTTGACCGCAGAAGGCCATTTCCCTTGCGTGTTTTACTTGACACACATTATGCAAAGTGTGACAGCATAATCAACGCTGAAATTGCTGATAAGCTGAAACAATGTAATGCAACCACGCTGATAACAATAAGCAAAATTATCGATGCACTGATTGAACAGCAGAATATGCTGCCAACAGATTAGCAGCTTTTTTGTAATGTCATATATCGAAAAAACGTCAGCACAATTTCTTCTGCCGCATTTCTGATATTGTTCATAGCACCGACCCATGCCATCTGGTCACAATCCTTTAATGCTTCATTTACGCCCTGTAGCTCCTTTATTTGCATGGTGCGCAGTTCCATTCTCTGATTAGCGGTATCATCTACCTCATTCAGATATTTGACCAGTTCTCCCTCCAGCAAAAGTGTGTTATACTGTAGATGTAATATCAAGCTCATCCAAGTCTAAGTCGACCTCTATCGTATCATCCGGAGTTTTTCTGAAGAAAAGAACAACCGTCTCGAGCTAACCAGTATAAGTATTTAGCTTACATTCATAGGAGTGTCACGCATACAGGTTACAGACGTACCTGCATCTGTGTTTGGTTCTTTACGCGGAATACCCTGGGTGTCATCCCGTAGCGCTCCTTGAACACCCGGTGGAAATAGCTGTTATTCTCGTATCCCACCGCGGCAATGATATCGCTGATGGGCAGGTCTGTGTCACACATCAGCTCCACGGCCTTATTAAGCCTTTTTCTCTGAAGAAGCTCTTTGAAATTGAAGCCTGTGTTTTTCTTAATCATTTTGCTCAGCACATGCATGGGCAGATGGAGTTTGTCGCACAGCTCTGTGAGGGTGGCTGTCTTATACTGCTGCTCAATGTAATCAAGGGTTGTCATTGACACCATGTTTTCGTACTGGTTCGGCAGGCGCATCTCCACATACTGCACAGAATCCACAAGGTAAAGAAAAATCAAGCCCATTGTGGTCTGGTTGATTTTATTCTGGTTGCCCTTTCCTGTGACTATGGAATAAATGATATTCTCCAGCAAATTCTGTATCTGCAGCACCTCCGCCACTTTGAAATGCAGATATTCGCCTCTCTCCTCATCCTGCCGGAGCACATTTACAAGAAAATCTGCCAGTACATTGTTGCTCCCTGTCATGGTGTAGGCGACATCGAAAAATTCCGGAAGCACCATGAAATTAATGGCAATATCCTTCTCTCCTGCCGGGAGAATCTCGTGATGGGTAAACTGATTTAAAAACAGCAGCTCGCCCTTATGGACCTCGATATGCTTGCCGTCAATAATATTCGTGAGCTGCCCCTCGCACACATAGAGCACTTCAATGAAATTATGGCGATGGGCCGGAAAATGCACAAATCTTGTGTGGGTACGCACAGCCAGCAAGTTGCCCTCCTCAAGCATTTTCTTGCTGTCTACGGTAAAATCCTTCCCGGAGGTATACAAATCACGGTCCACCTCTCCCACTCCGTCAAGAATTCTCTGTTCTTCGTCTGTAATCTTACGCAGTTGCTCCAATAATTCCCTCTGCATAGGCGCACCTCCCTTCTCCATAAATATCACAACTCTTTTTGCCCTCATATTAAGGATTAAATACAACTTGTCCCTTAAACTCATCAAAAAAACTCATAGGTATACTTCTCTGACACTTAAAGCTCTTATCCGCAACATATGTAAAATGTTTTCCTAATTCTCCTCCCGGACATAGTATCAGACCATCTATTTCACCATTCATAGAATTTGTCAATGCAATAAGATATCTTATTGTCCTTGTTGTAAAAACAGCATTTATTGGTTCCTCAAATTGTGGTGAAAACTTTCCCAAATCTATCGTCGGAGAATCCTGTACTTTAACTTCCAGCATCTGATTTCTAATATCAGGATATCCCCCTTCAAGACCTCCCTGCATATTTTTATATCCTAATTCATGTGCTACCATTCTCTCTAACTGTTGTCCACGCTGCTTTGTGGATAACGCAATATTTAGTTTTTCTCCGATTAGCTTATCAGAGATTCTTTCATCTATAACTTTTATTGGCAGCACTTTATCCGGTTCATCCTTAATACTGACATTCTGTCCTATTGAGGTATCATCTTGTGCTAACAATTCCTCTGGCAGACTTGAATCTGTAATTACCATTCCTCCGTCATTAATAATATCCGTTCTTCTTTTATTGGAAATAATTAGTTGCTGCTTAACGGTTGGCCTACCAAATTTCCCGAATTTCCTCTCAATATAATCAGGCGTCATAATAACTATAGACTCTATACATTTATCAGCATTTATTTTCCCAAGAACAAATCTGACATCGCTTGCTAAAAGATTTTCACCATTTTTTAAATCAACCTGAACAGATGCGCTATTAGGATTTCTATTCCATACCTGTAAATTATATAAATTTCCTGTTGTAACAATATAGGTATCTATATACTCTCTTAGAAAAGCGGGAACACCTTTTTGCCTGGGAGGAACAATCTCATATTCGTCTGCTTCCTCCGGCAAGTATTCTGATAAAAGATGATTTGTAATCATCTTTCTAAAATGAGAACCATCCGTTCGTGATTTACCTGTCATAGGAATTTTTTGACCAATCAACGGTTTTAACCGCCGCGCTAACTCCTGCGGTTTCGTAATAACATTTTTACTTTTGGGTGGTTTTCTCCCTTCTTTAATATAATCCATCAGCATTTTTCCTTTCTCCCACTACAAATAAAAGCTTCTATTTTCATTATTTTCTCATCTGTTAAATAAAACGCCTTGTAAACAATTTTATCAATCTCTTCCTCTATTTCCTTTATAGGTTCTTGGGCAGCAATTAATTCATCCACATATCCAGCTATTTTTATAGCGTCACTCTCACTAACCCGTGGTATCGGCCATCTGTTTAAATTCGATGTAGTATACCTATATTTTTTCGAATATAAACAGCCGCTTATCATTTTCTGATAATATTCTAAAGCCTTGGAATTCATTATCCCAAGCATAAAACAGTAATATTGATGTTCACTTAAGTCTGCATACGCAATTGAAAATACTGATTTTTTTTTAGTCAAAAAGAAAGTGTTCCCTTGACAGAGTTTTCCTGATTCATCCAATGCAAATGAATTTCCGGAAACAATATCTCTTGTGACTAGTTTAGTCTTTTTAAATTTTGATAATTTTTGAGGCACCCAACATTCATACCACTTTCTGGTTTTAGACTCTACCAGATATGTTCGCTTTTTCAAAATTTCAGAACATTCTTCTAAGTATCTCTTTGTCTTTGGAATTTCCTCCAATGGAATTGCAGCCATATTACCTTCAATCTCTCTATGTGGATATAAAATATAACGATCCCTTACGTTATTTCCCCATGATATTCTCCACCTACTGACATCAAAGCTTTGAATCAAGGGATATACTACTTCCCTTTCAAATTCGTTCTCAATAACAAACTTTTCTGTCATAGGCTTTACAAAAACAGAGTCTGCTGTAGTCTTTATTCCAACAGACACATCAAAAATATCCTGCAGTGAACATAACTTTTCTTCATCCATTATTGATTTGATTATATTCTCTTCCCTTGAAGAAAAATTCCATGCTTTTCCGTCCGGTGGAATTTTTACTTTTGAACGAGAAATCTCAAAAACATTGTTATCTTCACTTCCGTATAGGACATAGCTTTTACTAGAATTCATTTCCTGTTCTATATATTTAAATAACTCATCAGTATCTGCACAATGATGTTGAGGTTCTTGCACTGTCGTTTTTACTCCAATGTAATCCACATCACAATTTTCAAGTTCCATACTCTCACACATAATAATAGCAGGCAAAACAGCTGCGCCAAAAAATTTTGTATCATATAAATCCACAATTTTTCTAACATGCCCTTTTTTTGATAAATACTGCCTTATTCCGATGCCATAATTTGCTGTCAGATACTTATTACTTGTAATCAGGCACATCCTTCCACCTTTCATCAAACTCTTGTCAGCGTTTTCCATAAAGCATGTAAATATATCAAATCTTCCTGTTGCGCTAACGAAATTTTTTTTAATGAACTCTCTATATTCAACCGGCATATTCTGCAATCTTATATATGGAGGATTCCCTATAACAAAATCTGCTTTTTCTTTAATTTTCAAAAAATCATCGCAATATACAGGCAACTCACTCATTAATTTCAAAGCATCGGCTATATCACTTAGCAGATTTCTTCTAATCAATGTTGAAACCATAACTATTTTTGTGACGTATACATTTGATGGTTTCGTGTCATATGCCCTTATCATTTTTTTATTTAAAAGCAGTTCCTTAACTGTGTTGGTAAAATGACCTTTATAAACACCATTTATAAATCTGTTTAATATCTGTTTTACAAAAGTTCCTGTTCCACATGCTGGATCTACAATGCTATTTTGAATAGAAGAATTTTCATCATATCCAATAATATCTAACATATAACTAATTATTTCTTCGGGTGTTCTCTCAGTTCCAGATTTTTTGCGTGATTCCAGATCAATACCGTCAGTCAGCAGGCCAAATAAAATTTCATCCAGTTCCTTTTCCGTCTTATCTATAAAAGGAATATCTTTCTCTTGTACTGCTGTAACCCCTTTACATAACATCTCAAGATGAGCGTCCGTATATTTTATCCCTTTTCTCCTCATGACTTCCTGCAATACCGCAGTTGCTGTATATATTGCCGAGACAGAATAATTCAACATCTTGTCTGATGCTGACAGTGTATTAACTGTGTTACAAAACATCTTGTCTATAAATTTTGTTTCATCATCATTCACATTTACATAGTATGTATGTTCATAATTTTTTTTATAAAAACTAAAATTTCTATTGATTACATAATATGACTTTTCTAAAACACTAAAAGCATCCATATTATTGCCTCCGCTTACTCTTTATACTTTCCTTTATCGAACATATTTTCTTTATCATATCATTATAATCCTGCTTTTACAATTATTTTTTCATATTCAAAAAAGGAAGGCACCAGCCTCACGCCAATGCCTTCCTCTCTCATCAATCCAAATGAAACACATTCTTCAAATCAATACTAACCGGGCTGTTATCTGGGTTGGTTTCCATGATATCTGCCATAAAATCCCACCACTTACGATTAATAGCCGTATCAGCACCCTTTGCCCAGAGCTCCTCATCCTCGATCTCAATATATCCGAACAGAGTGAGTGTTTCTTTATCCAGGAAAATGGTATAATTCTTTCCGCCATGCTCATGAATCATATCCTTCATCTCCGGCCAGAGAAGATTATGACGTCTCTCGTATTCTTCCTCCTGTCCCGGAAACAGTTTCATCTTAAAACCCTTAACCATTTTTTTCCTCCTTATCATTTCATCATTTCATCATTTCATCATTTCAATATCATTGTATCTCAGTGATAATCCTATTTCAAGAAAATCATGTGCTGCATTCATATTCTCAGCGGATATAGCTTGAGACGGGGCTTAAGCCCCGTCCCGTTTTGTAAAAAGGATTTATCATATGAAAAAGCGTATTAGCAGGTTATTGATTAGTACAGTTTAGCCATCTCTTCGATGTTGTCAGCATTGAACTGCAGAGGCAGGCCAAGAACGATTTCTGTACCGCCGTCATCAGCTTCTGTGATTGTGAACTCGCCAAGATCGCCAGCTGTGAATTTCTCATCAAGAGCGCCTGTGATCTCGTCATTTACAAGAGAGATTGTTGCATATGCGCTTAATTTTCCAAGGCCCTGCATATCCCACAGATAGAAGTATGGGCAGGAATGTGTATCGTCTGCGCCTGTGTACTCGATCATCTCAGAAGGAAGACCAAGACCAGTCAGCTTACAGGTAGCTTCATTGTCCTGAAGGTATTTAGCTGCTGCTGCAATACCAACAGTAGTCGGAGCACAGATAACTTTCAGATCCGGATATTTCTCAAGAAGAGCTGCTGTCTGGTCTGTGGATTTCTGAGGCTCGTCATCACCGTAAGCAACTTCTACAAGTTCCAGTTTGCTGTATTTCTCATCTTCTTCCATGATTTTCTTCATTGCATCAATCCATGCGTTCTGGTTCGCTGCCTGAGAAGTAGCGGAAAGGATTGCCCACTGGCCTTCGCCGCCTGTGATATCCAGAACAGAATCCATAAGAGCCTGGCCTACTGCAACAGTACCGGCCTGGTTTACGAATACCTGACGGCTGTCTTTGTTCGGAGCAGAGTCAAAGGAAGATACTTTGATTCCGGCGTCCATAGCTTCTTCCAGTTTTGCCTGAAGAGCGTTTACGTCGTTTGCAGCGATACAGATTGCATCCGGCTGCTGGGAAATCAGGTTGTCAAGAACTTTAATCTGAGCGTCTGCTGTAGCTGTCTCAGGATAAACTACGTCTACTGTGCCGCCTTCTGCCTCAACAGTCTCTTTAAAAGAAGCTGCTGCAATCTCGAAGAATGCATTACCTGCAGATTTGCCCACAAGAGCGATTTTTTTGCCGTCTGCGCTTGCCATTACCGGGCTTGCTGCGCCAAGGATCATTGTTCCACAAAGAATTGCGCTGATAACTTTTTTGTTCATGTTTTTTCCTCCCTAGGATATAATATAGTTTTTATTTGTAACTGCCCCATATTTTAAGCAGCTAACAACATTGGAATCTAATCTGTCCGCTCATACGGACAATATATATGTTGCCGGTCACAAAAGTGCTGTAACCTAAATTACGTTTCTTACTTCTTTACGGCTCTCTTAACCTGTCCTACGATATTCGGCAGAGCAACCGCGCCGATGAGGAGCAGACCGAGAATCAACAGAATAACCTGTGCATGTACGTTTCTCTGACCAAGACCTACACGCAGGCAAACGATGATGAATGCGGAAATCGCGCCGCCTGCAAGGTTTCCTTTACCGCCTGTAGATAAGATACCGCCAAATACTGCCATGGCGATGGCATCCATCTCGTAACCGTTTCCGGTCGTGGTGTTTGCGCCGTAAGAGGTAGAAATCAGAAACAATGCGCAAAGTCCGGAGAAGGTACCCATCATGGTATAAATGATGAGGCGGATTTTCTGTACATGGACACCGGAATAATATGCGGTCAGTCTGTTTGTACCGATTGCATACACACGGCGGCCAAAGGTGCTCTTACCTAAGATTACTGCAAAAATAACAATTAAGACAATGACAAGGAACAGTATGTAAGGAACATTTCCCACTTTTCCGGCAATCATGCGGAAACCGTCTGTGTTGGTTGCGGAGATACTTCCGCCGCTTCCCAGCACGATTTCAGCGATACCGCGGAAAATAATCTGTGTTGCCAAAGTGACGATCATTGGCGGAAGCTCCTGGAATCTTGTAAGGATGAACCCATTCACAAGACCGCATGCAGTTCCCACTAAAAGTGCAGTGATCACAACCACGATAAACGGTGCTCCTGTATTACCTACGATACAGCTCATAGTAGCGGAAAGACACACAATTGCACCTACGGAAATGTCAATCTCACCTAAAATCAGGATGTACGCCATCGGTATCATGAGGAATACCTCTGCCAGATAAACCGGCATCTGACGCAGCACGCTGTTTAAATTATAATACTCCGAAAAGAACCCACAGAAAATATTGACTACTACTAACAGGATGACCAGAATGCCCTCCCAGCTGAGTACTGTCCGTTTAAACGCACTTTCAGGTACGTTGTTAATACTTCTTCCAGATTTACCAGCCATGATTACATCTCCCTCCCTTTCAATGCATTTCTGTCGGCAATACGCTGCAGTACAACATTGACAACAACAACTGCCAGGATCAGCACACCCTTGATGGTATTCTGCGCAAGCGCGTCAATACCTACCAGCGGCAGTGCCTTTGCTATGGTAGCAAGGATCAGGGAGCCAAGTAACGCGCCTACAACCGTACCGCGGCCGCCGCTCATGCTTACACCGCCGATTACACAGGCTGCAATGACATCCATCTCACCGCCCTGCTGCATATCTGGCATGGCAGATGCGTAAACCGATACCTGGATCGCGCCGCCTAAACCGGCAAGCACACCCATGATCATATAAACCATTAACTTGATGTTTTTAACATTGATACCGGAAACCTCCGCAGCACTTGCGTTGCTTCCTACCGCATAAATCTTACGTCCTGTTCTGGTCCACTTCATGAACACGAAGAAGAACGCATAGCATATGATGATCAGCCAGATGACACAGCTCAGACCTAAAATCTTTGTGGTTGCAAAGTTTTTGAAGGTTCCAAGAGCTGCCGCTCCTGCCCATTCACCACCTTTGGAAACGATAAAGCCCATTGCACGGAACACATACATGAAGCCCATGGTGGCAATGATCGGCGGGACATCTGCCCTGGAGATCACAACACCCACCAAAAAGCCGCACACAGCGCCGATGGCGATAGCGATCACAAATACCAGGAAAGTATTGGAGATATACTCGTATTTCAGAAGCATACCAATGGCCATACCGGACAGTGCCAGAGTGGACATGATAGAAATATCAATACCTCCCACCAGCATGACACACAGCATACCAAGTGCCAATATCATCGTAACCGCATTATTTTTCAACATGTCCATGATCGACCTCGGTGAGAGGAAGGATGGGCTGATAATCGTAATAACTACAAAAAGTATGATCAGAATTACTGCAAGCAGGGCTTCACGGGAGCCTGTAAGCTTTTTTATGAAAGATTTCTTTTCCATTATTTAGCTGCCTCCTTTCCTGCGCTGCCCTTTTCCATTGCAAGCTCAAGGATTCTCTCCTGAGTCGCCTCTTCTCTTGACAGCTCACCTGTTTTTCTTCCGCCGCACATAACAATGATACGGTCTGCCATGCCCAGAATCTCAGGCATTTCAGAAGAAATCAGGATGATCGCGTAGCCCTTCTTAGCCAGCTCGCCCATGATGGCGTAGATTTCGGCTTTGGCACCTACGTCAACACCCTTGGTGGGCTCATCCATGATAACAACCTTCATCTCCTGGCTCAGCGCCTTGGCAACCACGACCTTCTGCTGGTTACCACCTGAAAGGGAGCTTGCAGGCTGGAAAATATCGACAGCCTTTGTATCTACTTCTTCGAGAAGCTGTTTCGCGAGATCACGCTCTTTCTTCTCGTCATTGATGCCCTTCTTTGCATACTGGCTGATGGTCGGAAGTGTTACGTTTCTTCCAAGTCCCCAGCTCATGATCAGCCCTTCCTTCTGTCTGTCCTCCGGAAGAAGGATGATACCCTTTTCCATTGCGTCGGATGGCTGTTTGATATGTACTTCCTGTCCTTCCAGATACAGCTTTCCTGAATCCTTCTGTGTGATTCCGCACACACTCTCCACAACCTCGGTACGTCCCGCTCCAACCAGACCGGTCAGGCCGACGATTTCTCCGGCGTGTACGTTAAAGGACACATTTTTGAAATATCCCAGACGGGAGAAATTCTCGATTTTCAGCATCTCTTCGCCGATTTCCACCACCGGCTTAGGGAACAGGTCGCTGATCTCACGGCCAACCATTGCCTTGATCAGGTCTGCGTTTGTGATTCCATTCACATCATAAGTGCCGATGTACTGGGAATCACGGAATACCGTTACTCTGGAAGCCAAACGGTACATATCCTCAAAACGGTGAGAAATGAAGATAACAGAAACCCCTTCCTCCTTCAGCTTATCCACAATCTTATAAAGCTTCTCTGACTCGCTTCTGGTAAGAGCGGCTGTAGGCTCATCAAGAATGACAATCCGCGCATTTGTGGACAATGCCTTTGCAATTTCTACCATCTGCTGCTGAGCAACACTTAAGTTACCCATCTCCGCAGTCGCGTCAAAATCAGCGTCAAGCTGTGCAAGCAGCTTATTAGCCTCCACATTCATGGCCTTCCACTGAATCATTTTATGTTTAATTATTTCATGTCCCATAAAAATATTTTCCGCAACAGTCAGATGCGGATAGGATGTGGGGTGCTGGTATACGGCTGCAATACCTGCTGCCTGTGCATCCTTAGGGCCTCTGAAATCCACCCTCTCGCCGTTGAGGAACATTTCGCCTTCCTCAGCCTTATGTACACCGGTGATCACCTTGATGAACGTGGACTTACCGGCTCCGTTTTCGCCCATCAGAGCATGAACTTCGCCCGGCTTTAATTGGAAATGCACGTTATTCAATGCTTTCACACCAGGGAAAATCTTCGTAATGCCTTTTAATTCAAGAACATATTCAGACACGGCTCTCTCTCCTCCCTTTTTCTCTCTCTTTAAGTCACGTTCATTGTATCATCGGCTCCCAAAATAGAAAATGGGAAAATATTTGGAATCAGGGTAAAATATTTTCCAGTCTCGTAATTCCGATGAAGTTATGCTAAAATGAAGCTATTCAATTCCTTTACAGTTACCCCTTACGCGATATACAATAAACCTGTGTACTGATACGAACCATGATTCGTACGGAAAATACCCGAAATATATTACTATATGGAGAGAAAAATGAAATTACTGATTGTAGACGATGAAGAGCTCACCCGTACCGGAGTTATTTCCTCTATTGACTGGCCGGCGCTGGGTATCGAAGAGGTACTTCAGGCGGACGATGGGATGAACGGCCTGGAGATGGCACGCTTACATAAACCGGAAATCATACTGTGCGACGTGCGTATGCCGCGGATGGACGGAATCGTGATGCTGGAACGCCTGGAAAGCATCCTTCCCGACACCGTACCTATTTTTATGAGCGGCTATTCCGATAAGGAATATCTAAAGGCCGCAATCAAGCTGAAAGCCGTAAATTATATTGAAAAACCGCTGGACCCTGAGGAAATCCGCTCCGCAGTGCTCGAAGCAAGGGAATTATATAATCAGAAGCTCCGCTCCCACCAGGGCGAAACTCTGCATTCCATGGAAACCGCCTCCCGCCTTGCCATGCTGCTCACCACACCTTATGAACCGAACAGCGAAAGTATCTCCCAGCTTGTGGGGGAACTGTCTCTGCGTCTCACGCCCGGAACCTTTTTCACCGCGTTCATTGTAAAGCTGGATACACAGGCCGAGCTTTCCGGCCCGCTCCCTGACGAACGTCATCAGGCTTTTCAGGAATTTTTAAAGTATTATCATCTGGAATGCATCCATGTGGAAAAACACACCCAGTATATCGTGTATTACGTGTTCGGCACTGTGAAGCCGTCGGAAACCATCCTAAAAAGCATCGGGGATTTCCTTTGCCGGCAGTACGCCTCCTACAGTAAATTTTTCATTGTCGCCGGGGAGGCCGCGGCAGGTATTTCCAGGGCGTACCAGTCCTACACCTCGGCCGTGATCCTGCTGCAAAGCTGTTTCTTCTTCCCTGCCGGAACTTTCTTATCCGCAGAAGCTTCCTCTGCCTTTTTTGTCCCGGATGCTTCCGGGAACGTGCAGCGTATACGTAGACAGGACACAGCCACCAGCCAGCTTCCCCCGGCGCCAGAGAAAAGCTTTGGCGAGCTCCTCTCTTCCAAAGACAAGGAGGGCTGTACTGCACTTCTTGACACCTTGTTTACGTTTTACGACAGAAATCCGGATGTCCTGCCGAACCAGGTCAAGGACTTGTATTACAAGCTTTTTATTGTGCTTGAGGACATCCGCAGACAACAGCAGCTCATGGGAAACCCGGAGCAGGGGAACATTGTGGATACGCTGGAAAAATGCTTTACCTTTGAGGAGCTTCACCAAACCCTTCTGGATAAGACCGAAGCTTTCTTTATAGACGCACAGAACGCAGTGACAGAAAATCCCACAATCTTTTTGATTAAGGATTATATCGGCAAGAATTACATGAATGAAACGCTTTCCGTTAAGGATATCAGTGCCCATGTGTTCCTGTCCGCCTCCTATGTGTGTACCTTTTTCAAAAACGAAACCGGACAGACCCTGAACCAGTATCTCACAGAATACCGGATGGAGAAGGCAAAACAGCTCCTGGGAGACTCCCGGTATAAAATCGCGGATATCTCCTCCAAAGTAGGCTACAGCGACGGCAATTACTTTGGAAAAAGCTTCAAAAAGTATACAGGGTTTTCCCCGTCAGAATACAGGGAGAAAATGACATAATGAAAAAAATTTTCAAACATATCAGGCAGAAATACGGAGACATGAAGCTGCAGTCAAAGTTCACCCTTGCCCTCATGCTTACGGTGACCGTACCTGCATTGATGCTTGTGCTCTTCTTTTATGGGCGTCTGTATGATATGGTGGTCAGCGATACCATACGTCAGGAGCAGGACACCTCCGCCAAGACCGCCCCGATCATAGAAGAAAAGGTACAGGGCGTGGTGGATTCCCTATCAAATATCACCTCTCAGAAATTTTTTGAGACCATGTTCCACCAGCCTGTGAATGAGCCTTTGTCCAAACTTGCAAATTCCAGGGAAGCGGCAAATTTCCGCTCCTATGTCCAGGGGCTTATTAACCGGGAAAAAATTACAGGTCTGCGTATCTATGTGGACCTGCCTGACCAGGACTCCCCACTTTTTTCTGCACCGTCCACGGAAGGGATTTTCGCACCAATGATAGATGCTCAGGGAACCTACTGGAACGGAATTTTCAAAGGGACCGGAACCTCGGAGCTTTTCTGCCCGCCTTTCTACCTGGGTGCCCAGGAGCAGGCGCAGTTCGGAGATATGGCATATATCAGATCCATCAGCCTGTATTACCATTCCGTCCCCTACAATGCTTACGTAGCGGTGTACTATTCCAGCGACAGCATCAAAAAGATTCTCGGAGAAAACCTGTCTCTGGACGGAAGTGTTTCTTATATTATCAATGACCGTGATAACCTGGTGGCCTCCTCCAATGAGTCTCTGTCCGGTATTTACTGGCTGAACTACGAGACTATAGAGGATTCCTTCATGTCGTCCAACAACTTCATAGAACGAACCATACTTGATAAAAAGATTTATGCGGGCTTTTACAATATAGGCCAGCCTAACTGGTTCATGGTGACTGTCCTGCCGTCTAAACCTTTGATCGAGCAGAGCAACAAGATCATGCTACAGTTTGCCGCGCTTTACCTGGGATTTCTGGTACTGGCATTTTTCATTGCCAACTCCCTTTCCCGCTCCATCACCAACCGTATCTCCTCGGTGATCAGCCAGATGAGAAAGGTGCGCGAGGGGCCTCCAGTCCCCATGGGAAGCCCTCTGGCACATGACGAGGTGGGTGATCTCATTGACACTTATAACTATATGACCCGGAAAATGAACCAGCTTATGGAAAACCAGGCCAAGGCAGCCGAGGATCTGCGTATCGCGGAGTTCAACTCCCTGCAGGCCCAGATCAATCCGCATTTCCTCTACAACACCATGGATATGATCAACTGGCTTGCCCAGCAGGGCCGCACCTCAGAAATCAGCGACGCGGTGCAGAATCTTTCCCGGTTCTATAAGCTGACCTTGAGCCGTAAGCAGAGTCTCAGCACCATTGCCAAAGAGGAAGAGCACGTGACCATCTACGTGCGGCTGCAAAATATGCGTTTCCATGACAGCATTGAGCTGATCTGCGACATTCCCGATGAGCTGATGGAATATCAGATTCCCAAGCTCACCCTCCAGCCTGTCATTGAAAATGCCATTCTACACGGCATTTTGGAAAAGGACAGCAAATCAGGGACCATTGTGCTCACCGGGTGGATGGAGGACAATGACATTGTGCTGTTGATTTCCGATGACGGGGTAGGCATCCCGCCCGAGAAAATGCCCACCATCCTTTCAGGAGACGGGCAGAGTACTTCCGGGGGAACAAATATCGCCATCTATAACACACACCGCCGTCTGCAGATTCTTTACGGCGCAGAATATGGTCTCACCTATGAGAGCGAGCCAGGCAAAGGCACAGAGGTACAGATACGCATTCCCGCCCAGAAAGAATACCAGAATCCGTACCTGCTTACCCAGCGAGGACTGCCGGTACGTCCGCTCGGGCCTCTGGTCACGGTCTCCAGCCATGCCAACACTCCTAATATGAATACTGTTTCCCCGGAAAAGCTTCTGGACTACAGTCAGAGAATCACGCAGAATATGTACAATATGCGCAGTCTGCATCAACTTTCCGACAAACTCTCCCCTGATGAGAATCTTTATATCCTCACGCATGAGGTGAGCGGGAATTTTCCGGACCATACACATGAGTATTTTGAGCTTAATTATGTGTGCAGCGGTTCTTTGATCAATATGATCGACGGCAATGAGGTCTACATGTCCGCGGGAGATCTGGTGATTCTAAGCAGAAAGGCAGTACATTCGCTTAAGTATCAGCAGCCGGATACTCTGCTGATAAACTTCTGTCTCAAACCGGGTGTGTTTGAACGTACGCTAAAGGCCTTTTATGAGGAAGACAATCTGATTTCTTCTTTCTTCCGCCGCGACGGGCAGATGGATAAGAATTATATCTTCTTTTCACTGGGACACAGCCTCCATGCACAGACCTTACTTACCTCAATAATCCAGGAGTACGCAGACAATGGGTTCCATCAGTCCTTCGCCCTAGAAGCATTTTTCCTTCTGCTCTTCACCTATCTGGTGACCTCGGAGGAATTCAGCTTCTATGGCATTGACAGTCAGACCCACCAGATGATCCGCTATGTGCAGGAAAACTGCCTGAACACAAGCCTTGAGGAGATTTCGGATCATTTCGGAAAGACCCCTGCCCAGCTTGACAGCCATTTGAAAGAGCGCACAGGACGAAGTCTCGAGAACTTCATTGAGGAGGAGCGGCTGAACCACGCAGTTGAGCTTCTGGCTGACCCTAAGCTGAATATCTACCAGATTGTAGAGAACTGCGGTTTCAAAGACGCGGATGAATTTTTCCACATTTTCCGTAAGAAATTCCGCATCTCGCCTACGGATTACCGGAAACAGTTCATGTGATTCAGCAGGAATAAGCACGACGGATAAATATATGTTGATGATTTATTGTTCTTTGTAAATGTAAGTAGATGATTTATTGTTCTCAGGTAAATGTAAGGTAGATTTTTACCGAATAGGCAGTAATGGCAGCCTGTGTCATTTACCGTCTCTCCCATAACTGATAAAATAGAGTTATATCATACTCGTATTTTCGCACAGAGAAAAGGGAGGGAACGGCAATGAAAATGAAGAAACTGGCAGTTATATTTCTAGCCGGAGTGCTTGGGGTTGCTCCGGCACATGGAGTCACCGCCGCGGATTTTGACGATGGGCAGAATATGCCTGATATCAGCTCAGCGGAGCTTATCGGAAGTCCTTCGGAGCCGGAGGCAGACCGGGTAGAAACTGTCCCGGAAGGGATATTTTCAGTCCCGGAGGATGCAGCAGACGTGTCAGATACACCTGTGCTGGTTGCCATTAATGACAGGTTTATAAAGGACGGAATACGTTACAAGGAAATCGCTCCGGGTAAGGTGCAGATTCAGGACGGAAGCGCAGCCAGCGGCATGGTGGTCGTACCTGCCGAGATCACGATTGAGGAAACAGGAAAAACATATACGGTGGTTTCTCTCGGGGAGGATGCCTTTTACCAAAACAAGAACATAACGGGGGTTACCTTTCCGGATACCATTGTCAGCATAGGGCCGTGGGCGTTTCAGGAGTGTGAGTCCCTTACCGGGGAATTGAAGCTGCCGGGAAGCCTGGAGATCATAGATGAGAATGCTTTTTATTCCTGCGCGGGAATTACAGGAATTATTATGCCAGACAGCCTGAAAAGCATTGGCATGAATGCCTTTTACTCCTGTACCGGACTTACCGGGCTTACTCTGCCGGAAGGCTTGGAAAGCATCGGAGAGAACGCCTTTTACTCCTGCACCGGGCTTACCGGTGACCTTATGCTGCCGGACAGCCTTGTCCACATCGGAGATTACGCGTTTTATTCCTGCGGTTTTACCGGCAGCTTAACATTGCCGTCAAGTATGACAGGAATTGGAAATTATGTCTTTCAAAGCTGTGGTTTTACCGGAGAATTACAGCTTCCGGCCGGACTGACCAGTATCGGAGAAGCTGCATTTTACAACTGCGGCTTTACCGGAAGGCTCATATTGCCGGAAAGTCTTGTCAGTATCGGAGGCGGTGCATTTATGAATTGCAACGGCTTTACCGGAAATCTTATTCTCCCGAAAGGACTTACCGTTCTGGAAATGGGGGTATTCATAGGCTGTACCGGCTTTAACGGAACGTTAACACTGCCGGATGGCATCGTTGAAATTGGCTTGGGTGCCTTCGTAAACTGCGGCGGAATTACAGGAACTGTAATATTACCCGACACTATTAAAGAAATCGGATTGGCGGCTTTTTATAACTGCACATTTACATGTGAAGCAAAAAACTCTGCGCTTGCACAGCAGGCGTACGAGGCCGGATGCAAAAACGTCACATTAAACGGTGCCGCCTATGAGCCCTCCGGTTCTTCCGAACCTTCCTTACCCAACGGGCCTTTTGAACACGAAGGCTTGATGTTTGAGATAATTGATGAGGAACACAAGCTTGTCAGACTGTCTTCCGTATTGTCTGATACAGGTGAAAACTTAATAATACCTGAGTCGGTGCAAAATGAGGGAACGGATTATCGTGTGACAGAAATCAAAGCGTATGCATTGTCAGACTGCAATTATACCGGAGAACTGAGGATTCCTGAAGGAATAACCAGCATCGGAGAATATGCTTTTGCTGCGCAGGAATTTACAGGTTCATTGATTCTGCCGGAAGGACTGACCAGCGTAGGCGACTTTGCATTTTGGAAATGCAGCAGCTTCATCGGGGAATTACGGCTGCCGGAAAGTCTTACCAGTATTGGGGATTATGCATTCTATAAGTGCGATGGTTTTACCGGTGAGCTGGTCCTCCCTGAGGGGCTGACCAGCATAGGAGTTGCTGCATTTTGCGAGTGCAGCGGCTTTACCGGAGAATTGATACTGTCCGACAATATTACGCACGTCGGGAATTCTGCTTTTGCGGATTGTAATAATATTGAGAAAATTCATGTAGGAAGCGGGCTTCAATACCTCACCGTGTATTCCTTCCCGGAATGTGAGGAAATGACCACCACAAGTCCCCGCGTCCAGCTCTTAATCGTTGAAAGATCAAACAGAGAAGAGCTTCCCCTGCTTCTGTGGGACGGCAGAGAGGATGTCTTATCCGGCGCTGTCGGCTCTGTTGTGGAGGACATCACGATCAATGGTGACATTACCATTGAGGAAGGCGCTGAGATCACGATTACGGAGGGACGGACAGTTACCGTGGCAGGAAGCTTAACCAATGGGGGAACATTACTTCTGGAAGCAGACGCCTCTGTAATTGCCGCCGGAGCCTTTACCGACAACGGAACGGTCGCAGGAAGCGGAACGGTCGTCTCCTTTGGAAAACCGGAGCTTGACAGCACAAAAACCGAAATCAATGGCAATAAAGTATCCTTAGCTCTTACGGCTCCCGTCGCGGGCGCGGAGGGCTACGATTATATTATCAGCCATAATCCCAACTGCCTCCGTGAAAAAGATTATCTGCTGGTAAACAAGAATAAACCTTACACAAACACTACCTTCCGCTACCTTCCAAAGGGCGTCTGCTATGCAGCCGTTCATGCCTGGGTGCGCAATGCCGACGGCAAAAAAGTATTCAGCCCATGGTCGAAGCTTGTCAAACTCAAGATTACCTCCGACATGCCCTCCACACCGAAAATCAAAAAGGTTCAGGTAAGCGGCTCCACCGTAACGGTAACCTATACCAAATCCGTCAAGGCAGCGGGCTATGACCTGGTTCTCGGAAAAAAGGCAAAAAAAGTAAGCGGAGAAAACCGCCCCGTGGAATACGGTTCCCTGGTCCGTAAGATAACAAACGGAAATACAGTAACCGCGACCTTTCAGAATGTACCCAAGGGAACGTATTATGCAGGTCTCCACGCCTGGAACAGATCCTCCGAAAACAAACGGAAGGTTTTCAGCAAGTGGTCTAATGTAAAAAAAGTTGTAGTAAAGTAGCTGCGCGGCGAAATTTATGAGCATCAGTGAAATACAGCAAAAAATATTTCAAAAATGTTTTAGCCTGCAGAGAGGCCTGCCGTATGGCAGGCCTCTCTGTTTGCAACATTTTACTTCTATTTGCTCTAATATAAGTTTAATCATTATCAGGTTATTCTACAATTCTGATTGCTTCTCCGTTGCTCAACAGGGCCGCATCCTCCGCAATCTTGTCCGCATCGCCGCTGCCCCAGGCATCCGGAGGATTCACTCCGGAAACTGCCGCCTTTCCTTCACTCTTCTCAAGAACAGTTACAGGAATTTCCTCGGCCACCAGATCCTCTCCCCACATGGAATCCTTGGTCACAATCCTGTACACATAGCTGCTGCCCGGCTTTTCCACGATTGCGGATTCCGGCAGGACAATGTAAGGCCCCACGTGGCGCAACACCTTGAGGGCTACAGGCTGACCCACAGTTGCAGCCTCCGCATCCTCAAAACCAATACGTATTTCATACTTTCCATTCTTAGCCTGCCAGCCGAGGATTTTTCCGAAATATTGTTTTTCCTCCATTACACTCAGGGAGCCCGGCAGTTTTTCCAGAAAATACCCCTGAATCTCTGCACCGTTTCCCATGAGCTGCAAAGCCAGCTTATGTCCTGCTTTTACCATAACCTCAGCCATTCCGTCAGAAGCGGCTGCCGTGACTGTTCCTTTCCCTTCCATAGATGTCACCAGGTAATCCTTTTTCGCAGTAATCGGTTTCACCCCTGTTCTCAGACGACCGCCCACAGTGAAAGCCACAAGCGTGCAAAGTAAAAGTCCACCCACCAATACGGCCGAGATGCCGAATTCCTTACTTCCAGAAAACGCCTTACGCCTCATACACGCTCCTCCTTATCCCAACTCCCGCAGCCGCGAGCAGCGGCAGCACGGCAAGCACACCGCAAGGTGACAAAAGCCCCCATTCCCTCTCCGGTGCTGTCATTAAATACACCGCCAGCGGGTAAAGCTGCGGGTCTTTCAAAAATGACATAGGCTGCTCCACCATACTCCACGCGTACAGAAACACCAGAAGACCCAACGCCGCCACCGGTCTACTTTCAATCGGAAGCAGAATCTTTGTGAGCAGCTTCACACTCCCTGTTCCCTCCAGCCTCGCCGCATCCAGAACGCTGCGATCTGCCTTGTCAAAAAATATCATCAGAAAATAAGTGGAAAAAGGAAGAAAAAAATAGGGAAGGATAATCGCCCACATGGTATCCAGCAGCTTAAGCCGCTCTAGCACAAGATACTGCGGGACCAACAGCACCTGAACGGGCAGAAGCAACAAAATCAGCAAAATCCCCGCTATCACTCTCCTGCCCGGCAGTTCATAAATCACCATTCCGTAGGCAGCCATGATTCCCACCGCCATCTGCCCCACCGTAAGAAGCAGCGTCAGACCCAGACTTACCCAGAATTTTTTCAGATAAAGGGGACTGCTCAGAAACACTTCTCTGTACCACCGAAGCGTAAATCCACCGTTCTCCCATAAACCTCTTTCCAGAAATGCAAGTACCGGGACAAGAAAGATGCAGAGCAGAATTCCGGCCGCGGAACCCTTGACATACCAGCGCCTTTTCTCACGCTTTTCCATAGAGCCACCTTCTTCCTGCCCAAACCGCTCCCACGCACAGACACATAGCAAACACCACGCTCACCGCCGCCACAGAAAGATGCATCTGATTCATCTGCTCGAAATTATTGCTGATATAATGCTGAATCAGATATAACTGCCCGGGCGGATGCGTGCCGGCGAGAAGCAGTGCCTCTCGATACCCCAGAAAAGTATGTACCACGCCAAGTATCACAGCGAAGCCCATCATTTCCCGGATACAGGGAAGCGTGACAATGCGCACCTGCTTCCAGTAACCCGCACCCTCCATCTGCGCTGCCTCATAATAATCATCCGGTATCTGATTCATCGCCGCTGCCAGGAGCACCCCATAAAACCCTGCATATTTCCACAAATGCATCAGACAAAGACTCCACAGCGAATCCGGACAGATAAACCGCACAGCCATCACCGCCGCCAGCGCAGGCATCAGAAAGGGCACCAAGCCTGCCGCCATAACAAGAGGCGCGTGGTCCTTTATTGATTTCAGAAATAGCGCAAGCAAAACACCAATGCTGATGATGCATATAAGAGATACAGCCAACAGTAGGACTGTATGAAGCGCAGCCATACGGAACGCCTCGGACGCAAACACTTCCCGGTAATTGTCAAAACCCGCAAACCGCCTGCCTCCGCCGCGGAACAGGGTCCCCCACGTCAACCTCAGAAACGGGGCCAGCAGAAATATCACCGCGCCTATGAGAAAAGGGGCAGCCCACAGCAGTCCGGTCAGATACCGCCTCCTATTCCGAGCGGTAAATATCATAATACTGCTGGGCTTTTTGCGCGCATTCTTCATAGGATGCCTCCTCCTTAATATACGGTTCAAAGTAGTCCAGAATCTTATCATAAAGCTTCCTGTACATTCGCCATAGAATCCGCTATCTCCTGCTGGAGTCTCCGCCACTCATCCATCCTGTCTTCACGGTCGTAAAACGTATGCTGATTCATCTGCTCGGTAATCTCGCTGCCCAGGTCCGTCCTTACAGGCATCAAACCATCAAGCACACTTAACCTCTGGCTATTATAATTCAGCATTAATTCAATGAAATCCCAGGCGTTTTTCTTATTCTTGGCACCCTCCAGAATAGCTGCCCACGAATGCACGGCCGCAGTGACACCCTCTGCTTTTTCCTGAAGAGGCATGAAAGAAAGTGTATCTGAATATATACTTTCGTCTTCCATATATAGAATATCCCTTCCCAATGAAGTCTCCCATAAATAATTTTCTCCAAATTTCCCTTCCAGGTACTCCACCGCTGTCTCCTGCTGTATGCCAATCTCCTGCTTGTAAAGTGAGAACCATTTCTTCACCTCTTCCTCATCAAGCGGAAGCCCGCCCTCTGTATCATCGAAAAACTGTGGAAACAAGGTGAAAAAGCTGCGCGAATATATGTTTGATACGGTGTTGTCCGGATTCCTGTAAGCCGCGGTCAATGCAATCCGGCTGCCTGTGGATTCATAGAATTTTTCCACCTCATCCAGAAACCCTTTTCTGTCTTTGCAGTTTTCTTTGTCAAAACCGAATTTCTCCAGCATCTTCTCCCCTGTTATAAAATGGTACACATAATAATTCAAAGGCATCAGATATTGCTTGTTGTCATAGACACCGACCTGCAGAAACTTTTCATTTAATACATTCTCTTTTGAAATCTCCTCACTTTTCTCCATGTAGGGAGTCAAATCACAGAAAAGTCCTGCTTCCATCTGCTTCTGTGGATTCTCCATAATGTCATTCTCCGTACAGAGTACGAGGTCCGGCCCCTCCCCTGCCATAATTTCCGTTTTCAATCTCTTTCTCTCAGCCTGACTCTCCACCGTATCTCCGGCCGCAGAAATCCCTTTGAGTGTAACCTTCACGTCCGGATGCTGTGCCGTATAATAGGTGATTACATTATTAACATACGTTGCAGAGGGTGAAAGAAATCCACTTCCGTATTCCGTATCATCATAGCAGATTACAAGCTCCTCCGTATCCTTAAAGTCCGCCGCTGACTCGGCTGTACCACAGCTCACCACACTGGTGATGAGAATCCCGACGCTTAAAGCTACTGCAAGGAGACGTCCGCCTCTTTTCTTTGCATGAGAAATAAATATTCTTCGGAAACGCGCAGCCAACCTGTCCTTATCCACGGAAAAGCATAACTGTGACACAGGCGCTTTCCTGGGCCGCACAAAATATAACATTGCCTCACTATAAGCCACATAATCGCAGGCATCTTTACCACGAAGCACACTCTCATCACACGCGGCCTCCAAATCCTCCGCCATAGCGCTGCGCGCTTTCCAGATAAACGGATTATACCAATATATCCCACAAATCACTGTCCAAAGGGAACGGAGCCACACATCCCGTTTCCGCTTGTGCATACATTCGTGCAGAAGCGCCCATTGTACACTCTCCTCTGTTGCTCTGCCCGACGGAACAATGATCACAGGATGAAACAAACCCACTAATACCGGGCTGGTAATCCGAACATTTTTATACAAATCCGGCGTCTTCACACCACAGGTTTCAGCCGCCTTTTCAGCCGCCTGCAAAAGAGCAGGGGACGTAACCCTGCGGTTGTGACAAAGAATCGTCCTTCTCCACCACAAATACTTAAGCAGGGACCACATCATAAACATACAGCATCCCGCAAACCAAATGTATGCAAGTACCTGCCATACCGGGGATATCCGGTTATCCGTAATGATTGAATCGCGGATTTCCCTGCGCATCTCCTCTTCTGTCAAGGAAAGTGTTGTGGCCAGCCGCATCTTGTCCCCAGTCCCGCCCGCAGCACTATTGGCAGCATCATTGTCAGCACCCTGAGCAGTATCCCAGGCAGAATCGCCGGAAGCATTCCTGGCTGACCCATCCCCTATGGATTCCGCTGCAGTTTCGGCTGTGGATTCCTCCGTGAATTCCCCTAAATACTTTGTATCTGCTAAATTTTTTATTCCTGAAGCATCTTCTATCCCCTCTGCTCCTATGCCCTCCGCTCCCGGGTAACGCTGCATCCATTTTTGCCTCATTGTTTCGAAAATATCCTGCCGCATCAGCTGTCTGCCCAGCGTGTTAGGGTTCAATTCAAATAGGGTCAAGCCGGGCAGGCGTATGGGCAGTATCAGCAGGATTGCAAAGCCAATCCAGAGCATCCGCCAAACAGCGCCGGAATAAAATAGTCCTTTCCGCCTGCGAAACAGCAGTATCACAGCCATCACCACTCCCAGCGTAAACCCGCGCTCCACAGTCCCAAAAAACAGTTCTCTCATAGGCGCTCCTTTCTCTGGCGCAGGAACTCTTCCAGCTCTGAAAACTCCTCCTCACTAATCTGGTCGCCCTCCACCAGCGCTGCCAGAAAATTCACGGTCTTACCCCGGAACAGCTTGGATAGAAGCTTTTTGCTCTCCACCTGCAAATACTCCTCCTCGGTGACAAGGGCATGGTAATAGTATTTCTTTCCGTTTTTTTCCGAAGCGAGGAAGCCTCTGTTTTTCAACCGTCCCAGGAGACTGTTCACCGTGCTCGTATCCCACTCCATCCCCTCCGCAGCCAGATATTCTTCGATTTCCGGCCGGGAAAGAGCCTCCTGACTGCTCCATAAAATCTGCATAATCTCCAGCTCCGAATCCGGCAGACGCACCAATTCTGCTTTATCTTTCGCCATAAAGCATACCCCCTTTTCATTTTACGTTTCATATTTTACACTTGTAAAACTTATAACTATATTTTACATCTGTAAAACTTCTTTGTCAAGGTGGGTTAGGGGAGTCCCCTGGAAAGCTGTTGAACGGTTAGGAGAAGGAAATCCGGGGCGGGGGCTGAGACTGGGGTTGTCAGGCATTGCTCGCTTCCCTTCAACTAATCGGTAACTGCGACTAAGACGCTCGAGAAGAGCTCTCGCGCCTAAGTCTCCATAACCGCTGGATTTTCAGGCGCCCTTCCGCAAAATGCCTGACAACCCCAGTCTCAGCCCCCGCCCCGGATTTCCTTCTCCTAACCTTCCACTACATTTCCATCCCCTTTACAGCAGTTTGTTGCTTTCTACTGAAATTTTTATCATGCGGAAATAAAGCACACCGTGACAGAATGACCACATTTACAGCGTAAACTTCCTATACTTAACTTCCTGCACTTAACTTCCTGCATTTAACAACCATCCGTCGAAAGCGACAGCTTTTGGAAGGGGACGGGAACGTAGTGGCAGGTAAGGGAATGAAATTGGGGGCGCGGCGCTGGCGCTGTCTTGTCAGGCATTTTGCGGAAGCGCGCCTGAAAATCCATTGCCTACGGAGACTTAGACTCGAACGCTCTTCGTGAGAGTCTTAGTCGCA
>JNKJ01000039.1 GCA_000702025.1 Blautia schinkii DSM 10518 | reverse complement strand
GAATTCAGCGAAGTAAAGTCTGTCATAGACAGCTACATGGATTACTATAATAATGAGCGTTACCAGTGGGATCTTGCAAAGCTTTCCCCAAACGAGTTTTATGAATTTTTCACCACCGGGGAATATCCGCTGGATATCCCTGGCAGGCCGGCCTGTCCGGTGATCGCCAAAAAACCGGAGGAATTAGGCGCCGGGGTGCTTCAAGGCACAATAGCTACTTAAAACATCATAGAATACCATGATAATAGAAAACAGGACATCTGGGCACAGGATACAGGCACCAAAGAGGTGGCAAAACTAAATCGCCCCACTTTCAAAAATGTCCTTGACAAGGGGTACAGTTCAGAGAGAACTTATGAAGAAGAAGAGAAAAGGTTTATGCCTGATTTTGGCCGCCGCACTGGCAGCCACCAGCGTTTTGGGAGGCATGCAGGCAGCCGCGCAGAGGGAAATCCGGGCTGTGAAAAAGCATGTGGTCGTTCTTGATCCCGGACATGGAGGCGGAGAAACGGGGGCCTGGGCTACTCACAACGGTGTCACTTATAAGGAAGAAGAGATAAACTGGAAGATATCAAATTATACAATGCAGGAACTGCAAAAGCGGGGCGATATTGAAGTTCATCTCACCAGAACTTACAGCCAGTCCCTGGGTCTGCGGGCGAGAGTGCAGGTGGCGGACAGCTATAACGCCGACCTCCTGGTAAGCCAGCATATCAATTCTGTATCCACACCCCTCGCAAAAGGTGCGTCCGTGATGATTTCCAAGGGAACCTACCGGCCTTATCTGGCGGCGAAGGAGAAGCTTTTCGGCAGCTATGTGATGGAGGAACTGGGCAAGCTTGGCATTTATAAACGTTTCCCTGAGACAGGCGGTATGGAATACCGTATGACAGAGAACAACAGTAAATATCCCAACGGAAAACCAAGGGACTATTACGGTATTGTGGCCTCCAGCGTGGAGATGGACCTGCCGGGTGTGATTATCGAGCACGCCTTTATCAGCAACTATTCTGATGTGAAAAACTTTTTGAGTACAGACGCGAAGCTCAAAAAACTGGGGCAGGCAGATGCGCGGGCAATCATCCGATACTGTGACCAGCTTCCAGACGAGGAGATTGACAACGGTAATACAGACCCGGATAATAAAAACGGCTGGTACGAAGAGGATGGCGACTACTACTATTACGAAAATAATGTGATGGCCACGAACCGTCTGCTCTTTTTGATCCCGGGCATCTATTATGTGAACGAGGAAGGGAAGAGACAGTACGGATGGCAGGAATTCGAAGGCAAGACCTACTTCTTCAAGGATGATGGGGTAGCCCATTGCAACTGGATGAACGACAACGGAACCTGGTATTATTTTAACCAGAAATATGGCTACTTGTACAAGGACATTGCGCTTGTATCCGGTACCGGCAATGTGTATCTCCTCGATAAGGATGGAAAGCGTTACAGCGGGTGGTGCAATTTCAAGGGCCAGCGTTATTACGTAGGTGAAAAAGGGTACGCACTGCGTGGAATGCGCGAGGTGGACAAAAAATATTATTATTTTGACCCCACAAAGGCGTATCTGTATAAAAATAAAAAGGTCACCATGAAAAACGGCGATGTCTATTACTTTGACCAGAATGGCGTACGTTACAGCAAAGGCTTCAAAACCCTGAAATCCGGCGGTAAGACCTACACCTACTTCTTCCAGAAAAACGGCAAAGCGAAAAAGGGTTGGATGAAGCTCAACGGAAAATGGTATTATTTCACCAGCAAGGCCGGCGTAATGCTGAAAAGCACAAAAGTCACCAACTCTAAAGGCAAAGTATATAAGTTCAATGCTAAAGGCATATGTACCAACCGAAAGTAGTGTTATTCTGCCTGGGGTGTTGTGAGGATATCTGCCTCATACTCTCTGCAGCTATAAGAAAAAAAGACTCCTTTTCAGGAGCCTTTTTTCTTATAGCTACTACAAAAACTGTTGTCACTTTTTATGGAAGATACATTATTTGATTTTTATTCCTTTCAAAGCAGACCACTTGCTGTAAACCTTTTTTCCGTTCTGATAATTGTATGTTTGGATTCCTACATAGTATGTACCTTTTTTCAAGTTTGTTAATTTTACGCTTGTTTTTTTCTGGCCGTTTTTCTTGTAGGCTGTTTTTGTCGGCATTATAATTGCCGCAGCCGAATTGTCATTATCAGCAAACGACTTGCCCAGCCATAGATTGTAACCAGCCGCATCTTTGGGGAGTGAAACCTTTACTGCAAGGTTTTTTCCTGATACCACGGCACTTTTAATTTTGGGTCTTGCCGGGGTGGAAACTGTGATTTTAACCGTAACAAGTTCTGTCCATTCTCCGTATTTTTTACCCGATGCTGTATTTTCATAGCTATAAGGGCGGATACCTAAATAATATACTCCCTTAGGCACATTTTTAAAAACAACCTGATTGCCATTTTGGTTTAAAGCTACCCGGCCTGTCCCACGAACAGGAGCGCCGCCGGAGGTCTGTGTTCCCAAAACGCAGTCGTATCCGTCACCTGTATATTCAGGAACTTTAACTGTTACCATGTTTTTGTTGACGGTGGCTTTTACCGTTCCAATATCTGGAAGGTGTAAATCTGATTCAAGGGGAATTCCCTGTGCTTTCGCGAATTTTGCTGCATAGGAGCCTTCAGACGCACTGATAGTTACTTCCGGTGAATTTACAAACGCATCCGTGCTGATTTCGGTAACGCTGTCCGGGATTAGTACCTTGCGGAGATTTGCGCAGCCGTAGAATGCTTTTGACTCAATGGTTTTTATAGTATCCGGTAGTTCTACACTTCTTAATACCTCGCAGCCATAAAAGGCCTTACGCCCAATTGTTTCGATTTTATTCACTGCTATCGGATGTGCTTCCATAACTACGACGTCTGCATAACTGTCGTCAAAATCCGTCAGGGTTTCCCAATAATAGGACAAGCCGGAAACAGTTCTTGAATCTTCTGATTCAACGTCCGCAGAATAAATCCCCCGGTCATATAAAAATGGAATACTTCCATAAGAATATACTGTGACCTTCGTGTCCTTATCAAAAGCATCCACCGCAATTGTATCTGCACTCTGCTGGCTTGTGTCCAAACAAGAAAGATTTGCCAGTTTAGGGCAGTCTCTGAAAGCCCCACTTCCAATTTTGACATTCCATACGAAAACATTCCGCAGATTTGTACAGCCTGCAAACGCATCCTTGTTTATAGTGATTGAGTCCGGCAAATTCACTGTCACCAAATTTTGAAAACCTGCGCATGCGCCTTCCCCTATTTCTGTCACAGGTTTTCCCTGATAGGTATCTGGTATGTCCAATTTGGCCAAATCAGCTCCTTTTGTCACCCTGTAAGAATCCGTGGTCTGAAGATATTCATATTGTAATAAATCCTGTTCCACGTCGGCGGTAAAAATCTCGCTTTGTTCATCAGAATAGCTCTCATCTGACTGAGGTGGAGCACTTTCAAACACCTCTGCCTCCTGAAGGTTCTCCGTGCTCTCCGCTTCACTACCGTCGGAAAATGCTGCCCCTGACACTGGTAACAGGCTGGATAAACACAGTGCTGCCACCAGACACAATGCCATTGATTTTCTTTTCATACTCATTCCTCCTATCTTTTGATAAACATATTTTGCACTTCTAATACTATAATGCATGGGGGCATAGTTTTATTGCATTTTTTAAAAATTTTATAAATGCCTGTTAAGATAAAGATTGAATTGTTTTTTGATTTTAATCATGGTAAACTAGAACTATATCGTTTACCTTGAAGTAAAATAATGTTAAGCAGAGATGGAATAAATGAAAAAATACCCAGAATGTTTTCCCGCTAATTTTGAAGCAGAAATCTTACCCAAAGGTGCAAAAGAAGAAAATAAATCGGTATACAGAGTTATTAAATACGGAACAATCAATAGAGAAAGCTTTATAAGCACGTATGAAGAAATGCAAAGAAAATTAATTCCACCTAAAAAGAGACTAGATTTAAACAATCCGGGTACATACTCTACCTCCTGCAACATAGATTATTCAGAAGCCCAGTATGCATTGAATATTTTTATGAGGCATAGGCCCAGGGCCTTTATTGCAAAAGGAGAGACAGAGGGAAGCTGCGGCCCATGCCAGTTGACTTCTGAAAGAGAAGAACGGTTAGATACCCATGTTGATTGGTGGATTTATGACGAAGCCGAACCCCAGTTGTATTTTGAAGAGGTGAAAAAAGATGAATGATATATATTTCGATAATGTTTTTAAGATTGGAAAGCTGTATTTAGAGCATATTCTTTATGAATTTGAACAGGAGCCAATATTATTTTTGTGCACAGGCGAGTCTGGTGATTTATACCTTTGCCTTTGCTCGGATTTCCGCTATGGGCAGAAATGGATAGCAGTAAGATGTAGCTTATCAACATTAAAATCGCTGATAGACGAAGAAATAGATATTGTATCAGCGTTTATAAAGCAGGAAACAGCGATTCTTATTACTATGGATGTCCAGGGAAATGAAAGCAGCAGCTTTATTGATATAAAGGATGTTGACCCATTAGATTTGCCGAAAGAAGGAACTTTTGTCAGGTGTAATAAGGAAAAAGCCCTGAATTATCTATGGAAAAAAGAATTAGAAGTGGCGGCGGCTATATTAAAAACGGTAATGAAACCAATGTTATCTTCCGTTATAGAAATAATAAAATCATACAGTTCCGTTTTTACTGCCTCAATCAATATTTCAAAGGAACTGGAATTATATTCAAATTCCCTGAGTGAGAATTATGCAAAAATGCTAAATGAAATACAAGGGGAAACAATGCCGGTAAGGTTTGAATATTCAGTATATATGAAAGATAAATATATTGAGCCGGTTGATGAGGTTGTAGTGGATGATATAAATGATGACGGATATTTAGAGGCTGCATAGCAGGATTAGAGAGGATATTTTATATGAGACCAAGTAAATTCCAGTTTGTAAGTCCGTATTTAAAAGAAGTTCATTTTGAGCTCAACCCACAATTTGATGTTGCAGATAAGCAGTTCGAGGTGCAAAATTCTTTTAACGTGCAAGTCAAAAGAAGCGAAAAAGAAAACAGAGCTAACGTGGAGCTGTTATTGGAAACAAATATAGAAGAGAAAAACGCCCCTTTTACATTACGGATAAAAGTAGCATCGGATTTTAAATGGGATGATTTAGATGAAAAGACGGTAGAATCCATGTTGAATTTCAATGCACCGGCATTATTATTAGGCTATATGAGACCGATAGTTGCTAACATAACGAATTCTTCAAATATGCCAGCTTATAATATACCATTTATCAGCTTTAAGGGATGAAAAATTGTACAGGCGGGGGTAAAAGCCCCCGCTTTTGTGTGCTGTGAGGGAATGCAGATGAAAAAGATTGTGATTATAGGAGCCAACGATTTCCAGAGGCCTTTGATACAGAAAGCTAAAGAGATGGGCTATGAGACCCATGTGTTTGCCTGGCGGGAGGGCGCTTCCGGGGCTGCGGATGCAGATTTTTTCTATGAGATCAGTATTACGGAGATGGAGGAAATCCTCAAGGTTTGCCGGGGGATTCAGCCGGATGCTGTGGCTACCATCGGTTCAGATCTGGCAAATGTGACAGTGCAGTATTTGGCACAAAACCTGGGGCTTACCTGCAACAGCCGCTCCTGCATTGTCAACTCCACCAATAAATATGCGATGCGCCGTGCTTTTCAAAAGGCGGGGCTTTCGGTACCTTATTTTCAGGTGGCGGAGGAGGGCGACCGGGTATATCCGCCGCGATTTCCGGTTATCGTCAAGCCTACAGACCGTTCCGGCAGTAGGGCCATTACCAGGGTGGAAACGCAGGAGGAGCTTGCTGTGGCAATTGGTAATGCCATAGAGCAGTCTTTCGAGAATAAGGCGATTATTGAGGAGTATATCCCCGGTGCAGAGTACAGTGTGGAAACTATCAGCTTTGAGGGGGAGCACACTTGTCTTGCCATTACCAAGAAATTCACAACCGGGGAGCCTCATTATATTGAGGTAGGGCATATACAGCCTGCACCTTTAAGCTCCGAGGTGGAAGAACGTGTGAAGTCTGTGGTGTTTGCGGCGTTGGACGCTTTAAAGGTGCGTTACGGCGCGGGACACAGCGAACTACGTATTGACAGCGAGGGAAATGTACGTATTATAGAGGTTGGTTCCCGTATGGGCGGGGACTGTATCGGTTCGGATTTAGTGCCGCTGTCCACGGGGCAGGATTTTGTGAAAATGGTTGTGGAGGTGGCTGCGGGAAAGGCTCCCGGCTTTGTCAATCAGCCCGGGCAGCATGCATCGGCTATCCGTTTTGTGATGAACGAGAAGGATTTGCAGCATCTTCAGTATTTGAAGAAAGCTCATCCCGAAGCCATCCGCAAAGCAGTGCTTGACACCTCTGTGGAGGGCGCTGAAATTGTAGACAGCGGAAGCCGCCCCGGTTTTTACATTCTTCAGGCAGAGAGTGTAGAGGAATTGGAGATGCTTCTCCACGAGGGGCCGTGTGAAAATCCGGTGGATATATTTCCGACACCTGTGCACAGGCTGCGTTATAGCGACGGACAGAATACTTTTTATATGAAAAGAGATGACTTGCTGCCGTTTTCCTTTGGGGGAAACAAGGTGCGGTTCGCACGGAAGTTTGTGGAGGATATGCAGGCAAAGCACTGCGACAGCATGATTATTTATGGGAATTACCATTCCAATCTTTGCCGCATTCTTGCTACTCTGTGCAAAGAACTGGATTTGCCCTGCTATATGATTCATAATACAGAGGACATCAAGGAAACGAAAGAGACAAACAACAGCCGTATCATCCGGCAGATGGGTGTGCATGAGATGCCCTGTAAAAAGGCAGGAATTGCCCAGGCAGTGCGAAGGGCTGTGGAGGAGCTGCAGGAAAAAGGCTTCCGTCCCTACTATATTTATGGAAATGAGCGGGGTGAGGGTAGCGAGTGGGTTCCCATGCAGGCTTACGTGGAGGCGTACGAAGAGATATGCCAATATGAGCAGAACACAGGAAAGCAGTTTGATTATATTTTCCTTGCATCCAGCACCAACGCCACCCAGTCCGGTCTTTTGGCAGGCAGTCTTTTAAAGCGGGACGGGCGGAAAATCGTGGGTATTTCTGTGTCCCGGAATGAAGCACGGGGCAGGGAAGTGATTGCCCGCAATGTGCAGGAATATTTTGAGAAATTCGGATATAAGCCGGGAGCTTGCACACATACCGAATATGGTACAGAAAGCGACGCTGCCGATATTGAGGATGGGCTGCTTAGCCGGATATATTTCACCGATGCCTACATGGAGGGCGGTTACGGCGCGTTTTCACAGCCGGTGCGGGATATGATTCATTCGGTGTATGCCAGCGATGGCGTTTACCTGGATATGACATATACAGGCAAGGCGTTCTATGGTATGATAAAATATCTGGAAGAGCATGGGATAAGCGGGAAAAACATTTTATTCCTGCATACAGGCGGCGTGCCTCTATTTTTTGATTTTCTGGAGGAAGAGCGGCGGGTTGCTGTGCCGGAGGAAACAGGATGAAAAAATTAATGATTTTGGGAGCCAGCTATTCGCAGCTTCCTTTATATGAGACTGCCCGCAGAATGGGTGTCTATACAATTGCAGTGAGCACGACGGGGGACTGGCCCGGATTTGAGGCGGCAGATGAGTGCTCCTATACGGACATCTCCGACCCGGAGGCTGTGCGGAAAGTTGCGGAAAAGTGTAGGATTGACGGCATCACCACCTGCTGTCTTGATACAGGGGTGAGAGCCATTGGATATGTATCTGAAAAACTGGGCCTGAAAGGACTTTCTGCCAGAGCGGGAGAGGTGAGCTCGGATAAATTTTTGATGAAGGAAGCTTTCCAAAGCTCAGGGGTGAGCTGTGCCAGGCATATCTGTGTGCACAATGCGGAGGAACTAAAGAACGCGTTGGACTGTCTGCGTTTCCCTGTGATTGTGAAGGCTGTGGATCTGATGGGCAGCAGAGGCATGTTCCGCTGTAATACCAGGCAAGAAGCGCTTGCTCACTATGAGGATACCATGAGTGCCACGGGAAAGGATTATTGTCTGGTGGAGGAGTTCATCGAGGGGCAGATTCTGGGGTGCGAGGCTATGATTTCTGACGGCCGGCTTGTGTACTGCCTGCCAAACAATATCGACGCGTATCCCTCCCATGTCCCGACCCCTGTGGGCCATTCTGTGCCGTATAAGAAGCAGGAGCTTTTGGGCGTGGAGATTGAACGTCAGCTTCTCCTGGCGATTCAGGCCGTGGGACTGGACAACTGTCCGGTCAACTGTGACCTCATTGAGAAGGACGGTCAGGTGTATGTGATTGAGATTACCGGACGCGCGGGAGCGACCTGCCTGCCGGAGATGGTGGGCATTTATTACGGAATCAATTATTACGAGGCCATCATCCGGCTGGCGTTGGGAATGGAGGTGGATTCCATGTTCGGAAGCCAGGCGCCTCACAGGGCAAATCTTTCTAAAATTCTTACCTCACAACGAGCTGGGATTGTAAAAGACATCGTAAATCGTAATCTTTCTGTTCCTGCTGCAGAAGCACATACCACACTGATTGATCTTTCCTTTAATATTTCACCCGGGGATGAGGTGCACCGTTATGAGAACGGAAGGGACCGTCTGGGGCAGATCATTATAGAGGGAGACACGCTGGAGGCCTGTGAGCAGCGGCTTGGAGAAGTTTTGTCGAAAATAAACATTGAATTTATACCATGATTGTGAGAAAATAACATGAGTAATCATATACCAACGAAAAAAAGCGTATATCTGCTGCTGCACATCAGCCTTTTGTTCAGCTCCTTAAGCGGAGTGTGTTCGAAGATGGCATCCCGGTATACGGACAATATATTTTCCATCCCGTTCTTATTCTGGTTCGGGCTGGTTTTTGTGATTATGTTTGGCTATGCCATAATCTGGCAGCAGATACTTAAGAGACTGCCGCTTACCGTGGCCTATGCCAACAAGCCTGTGACCCTTGTGTGGGGGATTATCTGGGGCAGCCTGATCTTCAGTGAAAAGATAACCTGGAATATGTTCCTTGGAGCGGCTGTGATTTTTGCCGGAATCTACCTTGTGAGCAGTGAAAATACTTCCTCAGAGCAGGAGAGAGGAGGCAGAAAATGAACAAGTTATCTACAGCAGTCTGCGTACTTTTAATATCTGTGTTTATTTCCTCTGTATCGCAGATTTTATTGAAAAAGGCAGCAAACAAAAAATATGAAAGCCCGGTCAGGGAATATTTAAATCCGCTGGTCATCGGAGCCTACGCCATGTTCTTCAGCTCCGTGATCCTGACGATGCTGGCGCTGAAAGCCGTACCCCTGTCCATGTCGCCTATCTTGGAGTCCACCGGGTATATCTTTGTGTCAGTGTTGGGATACTTCTTTCTCAAGGAGCGTTTCAGCCGCAGGAAGCTGGCAGGCATTGCCCTGATCCTTGTGGGTATCGCCATATTCTCTATATGATATGACAGAAAAGCTGGAAGTACGCGGAAAGGCAATACGTTAGGAGACAAAAGACATGCTGGTATCAATTGTTATACCGTGCTACAATTCGGAGCAGACCATAGGAAAAGTGGTCGATCTGGCTGTGGCGGAATTTGAAAAATTAGAGAATTATGATTGTGAATTTGTTCTGGTCAATGATTTTTCCAGAGATCATACCTGGGACGCCATCGAGACTTTGGCTCAGCGCTATCCCAATGTTAAGGGTATCAATCTCGCCAAGAATTTCGGGCAGCACAATGCCATCATGGCCGGGCTTAACTATACAGAAGGGGATTTGATCCTGGGCATGGATGATGACATGCAGAACCATCCCTCGCAGATTCCCCAGTTCCTCAATAAGATGGAAGAAGGGTTTGATATAGTTTTCGGCGTGTTTAAACAGCGTAAATTCTCTGTGATGAAAAATATTACAGGGGCTGTGAGCCGTTTCCTGCTCTGGCATCTGCTGGAGCGGCCCAAGCATATCCAGATGAGCAGCTTTTGGTGCTGCCGCCGTTATGTGCGGGATGAAGTGGTGAAATACGACGGTTATAATACCTTTCTGCAGGTGCTGTTTTTCCGCACCACGCATAATATTGCAAATATTGAGATTGAGCACTACGCCCGTGAGGTGGGAGAGTCCAATTATAATTTCCGCAGAGGACTCAAGCTATTTCTTTCCTGCCTTAACTTTACCGTAATTCCCCTGCGTCTGGCTACGATTTTTGGTACGCTGTTTTCCGCGGCGGGATTCGTCGGTGCGCTGGTGGTGCTTATACGCAAAATCGTTAACCCTTCCATTGCGATCGGCTGGTCCTCGCTGATGTGCGCGATGCTGGTGCTTTTTGGAATCAGTTTTTTGATGCTGGGAATCATCGGGGAGTATATAGGCAAGCTGATGCTGAATATTAACAAAACTCCTCAGTATGTGATCCGCAGTACCGCTAATTTAGATAAAGAGAAAAAAGAGGAAACAGATGATTGATTTTAACAGACCTGCTTTTGTGGGAAAGGAACTCGATTATATTAAGGATGCTGTGCAGCGGGGGATGCTCTGCGGCGACGGTGAATATACGAAGAAGTGTTCAGCCTGGATGCAGGAGCGTTTCTGTGTTAACCACGTGATGCTTACCACCTCCTGTACCCATGCCCTTGAGATGGCTGCTTATCTGGCGGACATCCGGCCCGGGGATGAGGTCATCATGCCGTCCTATACCTTTGTGTCAACGGCAGATGCGTTTGTGCTGCGGGGCGCGAAAATCGTGTTTGTGGATATCCGGCCGGATACCATGAATATGGATGAGAAGCTGATCGAGCAGGCAGTCACGCCGAAAACCAGGGCCATTGTGCCTGTGCATTATGCGGGAGTGGCCTGCGAGATGGATACGATCATGGACATTGCGGATAAATACGGCCTTAAGGTTATTGAGGACGCTGCTCAGGGTGTGGATGCCTTTTACAAGGGACGGGCGCTGGGGACCATCGGAGATTTTGGCTGTTACAGCTTCCACGAGACAAAGAATTATACTATGGGAGAAGGCGGCGCGCTTCTTTTCCAGGAGGAAAAGTATCTGGACAGGGCCGAGGTGCTGAGGGAAAAGGGTACGGACCGCAGCAAGTTCTTCCGCGGACAGGTCGACAAGTACCGTTGGGTGGACTATGGCTCCTCCTACCTTCCCAGTGAACTGAATGCGGCTTATCTGTTCGCACAGCTTGAGGCGTGTGAAGAAATAAGTGGCAAGCGGATGGAGATTTATAATTATTATCACAGAAATCTCGCGGGTCTGGCCCGGGAGGGAAGGATTGAGCAGCCCTTTGTGCCCGGGGCCTGTACCCATAATGCCCATATGTACTATATAAAAGTACGTGATGTGGGGGTAAGGGGGAGACTCATCCAATACCTGCGTGAGCGGGGAATCTGCAGCGTATTTCATTACGTTCCTCTCCATACAGCCCCGGCAGGACAGAAGTTTGGGCGTTTTGCCGGAGAGGATGTGTATACCACAAGAGAGAGTGAGCGTCTGCTGCGTCTGCCCATGTTCTACAACCTGGATATGGAGGATGTGAAGCAGATTGTAGACGTCATCAACAAGTTTGACGGGTTTTGACACGGCAGTGGCAGCATGATACGTAGTAATCTTTCACCAGGAGATTTGATACTAATTTGAGAATTGTGAAGGCAGAAAACAGATACAACGCGTAAAAAGTAATAATGAGGGAAAAATATGAAGAGATGGAAAAAAATCCTTACAACAGTGCTGACAGGAACTCTTACAGTAACATTGGCGGCAGCCCCTGTATGGGCCACCGTAGATCTCAACGCCGTTTACGGAATTTCCACCAATGATATTCAGGGATGGCCCGCAGGCCCGGAGATTTCCTCCAATACAGGCATTCTCATGGAGGCGGATACAGGGACTGTGGTCTATGACAAGGGCGCGGACGAGCTGCGCTACCCGGCCAGCATCACGAAGCTGATGACACTTCTGGTTGCGGTAGAGAACGTGGGCCTTGATGAGACGGTGAGCTTTACCGCAACCGGGGTGCGTGATGTAACGCCGGATTCCGGCAACATCGGTATGCAGCTCGGGGAGACCATGAGCATGCGCGATTGTCTTTATGCTATGATCATTCATTCGGCAAATGAGGTATCGGCTCAGATCGCCGAGTATGTGGGCGGTACGGAGCAGGACTTTATTGACATGATGAATGAGAAAGCGGCTGAGATTGGCTGTGTCAATACGCATTTTACCAATGCAAGCGGACTTCCTGACCCGAACCAGTATACAACAGCCAGGGATATGGCCCTGATCTTCCGTGAGGGTTTGGAAAACAGCACCTTCCGTGAGATTATCGGCAACCCTGATTATACCATAAAGCCCACAAATATGAACGGTGAGGAGCGTAAGCTTCACACCCATCATCCCCTCTTCGCACAGGAATCGGCACTTTATTATCCGGGATGTCTGGGCGGTAAATCGGGAATGACAAACGATGCGGGACATACCTTAGTGACCGGAGTGGAGCAGGACGGCGTGACTTACATTGCCGTGGTCATGCGCGCTGTGGACCTCAGCCAGGCAAGTGTGGACAGCCGTCTGCTGTTTGACTATGGATACCAAAACTTCCAGAAGCTGAAATATGAGGGCGGGAATGTGGTTCTGCCAAAGGGGGCGGCCACGGATGCCATTACAGCCAAAGAAGAAAACATTGACGGCAAAAACATGGAATGTTATTATTTCTCCGACCACCTGATCGGTATGGGAGGCATTGTGGTAGCGACGCCCACGCCAATTATGGAGGAGCCGGAGCCTGAGGAGGCCGGAAGCGCCGATGACGAGCCGCTCTACCGGGAGACGGATAATACGGACAAGCAGCAGGAACCTGCACAGGAAAAAAAGGGGCTTTCCAACCTGGCAAAGCTCCTGTTTGCAGTTATGGGGTTTATGGTGGTGATTCTAATCGTGCTTTCCGTAGCCCTGGGCATGAAAAACCGTAAACATAATCATAAAGTAAAATAAATAAAACAATTAAAACAAATAAAACGAATAAAACAGATATAGTTTTTTCAGAAACAGTAGAAAAGAGGAAGAATATATGGGAAAAATCAAAGTAACGCAGTGTGGGGATATCGAGGGTTTGAAGGTAATCGAGCCGGCTGTATTCGGCGATGAGCGTGGCTATTTTATGGAAACTTATAATTACAATGATTTCAGGGAAGCCGGGATTGATGTGCAGTTTGTGCAGGACAACCAGTCCAGTTCCCGCTACGGGGTGCTGCGCGGCCTGCATTTTCAGATTAATTATCCACAGGATAAGCTGGTGCGTGTGGTGAGCGGTGAGGTTTTTGACGTGGCTGTGGACCTGCGCGAGGGTTCTGAGACGTATGGCAAGTGGTACGGCGTGGTGCTTTCTGCGGAGAATAAGAAGCAGTTTTATATTCCCAAGGGCTTTGCCCACGGATTCTTGGTGCTCTCGGAAAATGCGGAGTTTGCTTATAAATGTTCGGATTTCTATCATCCCAATGACGAGGGCGGATTGATCTGGAATGACCCGGATATCGGGGTGGAATGGCCGATTCCTGAGGGAATGGAGCTGGTTTTTTCTGATAAGGATCAGAGATGGGGCAGCTTTAAGGAGTTTCACAGATAGGAGAAAGCCATGCTGAAAACAATTTTTTCCCTGCCGGTGGATTTGTACAAAAACCGCCGGCTGGTTTTGAAGCTTGCTAAAAATGATTTTAAGACCAGGTACGCGGGTTCTTATCTTGGGATTATCTGGGCCTTTATCCAGCCAATTGTCACGATATTAGTCTACTGGTTCGTGTTTTCTGTGGGCTTTAAGCCTGGCACGGAAGAGATGGGGGTGCCTTTTGTGCTCTACCTGGTGGCGGGGATCGTGCCCTGGTTCTTTTTCCAGGATTCCCTAATAGGAGGGACTAACGCACTTCTGGAATATAATTATCTTGTAAAAAAAGTCGTATTCAACATCAGCGTGCTTCCGATTGTGAAGATTATTTCCGCATTGTTTGTACACGGCTTTTTCGTGATATTTACCGTGATTTTATTTACATGCTATGGGCGTTTTCCAGATGTCTATTATCTTCAGATTATTTACTATAGCGCATGTACCTTTTTGCTGGTGCTGGGGCTGTGTTATGCCACCTGCGCGGTGGTTGTGTTTTTCCGCGACCTTACGCAGATTATTAATATCGGGCTGCAGGTGGGCATCTGGCTGACACCGATCATGTGGGTGGCAGAGAAGGCGCTTAAGAGCCATCCTGTGCTTCAGAAGGTACTGCAGTTGAATCCGATGTACTATATTGTATCCGGCTACAGGGATGCGTTTGTGATGAAAAGCTGGTTTTGGGAGCGGCCGTCCTGGACGATTTATTTCTGGGTGTTTGTTGTACTTTGCTTCCTTCTGGGGAATTGGGTGTTTAAGAGGTTGAGAGTGCATTTTGCGGATGTGCTGTAAGAATCAAGCTGTGTTTAGAAAGAGGTTCAAAAGTGGAAAAAAAGAAGGTTATCCAGATTCACAATCTGTCGAAAATGTATAAGCTCTATGAAAAGCCCTCCGACCGTCTCAAGGAGTCGCTGGGGCTTTCGAAGAAGAAGCGTTACCGGGAGCATTATGCGCTGCACGATGTGAGTTTTGACATAGAAGAAGGGGAATGTGTGGGAATCATCGGGACCAATGGTTCGGGGAAATCCACCATTCTGAAGATTATAACCGGTATCCTTTCCCCCACGGATGGGGAGGTCAAGGTGGACGGAAGGATTTCCGCTCTCCTGGAGCTTGGGGCCGGGTTTAATATGGAATATTCCGGGCTTGAAAATGTGTACTTAAACGGAACCATGATTGGGTTTTCTAAGGAGGAGATTGATGCGCGGCTGGATGATATTCTGGCATTTGCGGATATCGGGGACTTTATCAACCAGCCTGTGAAGATGTATTCCAGCGGTATGTTTGTGCGGCTGGCGTTTGCGGTGGCTATCAATATTGACCCGGAAATCCTCATTGTGGATGAGGCACTTTCTGTGGGAGACGTGTTTTTCCAGGCGAAATGCTATCATAAGTTTGAGGAGTTTAAGGAGCAGGGCAAAACGATTCTCTTTGTCAGTCATGACCTGAGCAGTATTGCGAAATATTGTGACCGGGTGGTGCTGCTGAATAAGGGGCGGATGCTTGACGAGGGCTCGCCCAAGGCTATGGTGGATATGTATAAGCAGCTTCTTGTGAAGCAGGACCCGGTGAAGCAGGGCGAGGGCGGAAAGCCCGCGGAGAACTGGAGAAATGGCTTCCAGGTGAACCCCGATACCCTGGAGTATGGGGAAAAACAGGCGGAGATTGTGGATTTTGTGGTGCTGGATTCTAAGGGGCGGCAGAGTAATACCATCGAAAAGGGGTCTGCCTTTAAAATTAAGATGCGGGTGCATTTTCATGAGACGATTCAGCAGCCGATCATGGCGTATACGTTTAAGAATATCCAGGGGACGGAGATTACCGGGACCAATACCATGTATGAGGAGGCTCATGTGGAGCATCCCGACGAGGGGAAGGAATGTGTCGTGACCTTTGAGCAGGAGATGAACCTGCAAGGAGGGGAATATCTGCTTTCCTTTGGGTGTACGGGGTATCGGAACGGGGAGTTTTCTGTGTTTCATCGGTTGTATGATGCTTGTAATATTACTGTGGTATCGTCTAAGAATACGGTTGGGTTTTATGATATGAATTCCACGGTTACGGTGGAGGAGTAGAGGCGTTTTTGTTGAGAGTTTGCGTGAATTCATGTTAATGTGTGAACTTATGTTTTGGATAAAGGAGAATTCCATGCAGGAGAAGATTGGGAATATTGTTTTGGATTTAGAATATTATCCCGGGGAGGATTTGTATAGTGACGGGCCTGTGGAGGAGGAGCTTTTGAAGATTGCTCAGTCTTACAGGGAGGAGGAGCTGAACCGGGTGATTGCGGAGAGGAACAGTTGGCCGGTGCTTTATCATTTTTCGCATGTGCGGCAGAATATTCTGGAGTGGATTCCCATTGAGAAGGGGCATAAGGTTCTGGAAATCGGGTCAGGTTGCGGGGCGATTACGGGGGCTCTGGCGCGTAAGGCGGGTGAGGTGACTTGTATTGACTTGTCTAAGATGCGGAGTATGATCAATGCTTACCGGAACCGGGATTATGATAATATTAAGATAATGGTTGGGAATTTCCGTGATATTGAGCAGAATCTGGAGGAGAAGTTTGATTATATTACCCTGATTGGGGTGTTTGAATATTCGGATGGGTATATCGGCACGGAGGAGCCTTATGTGGAGATGCTGCGGCGGATTTCGCGTCATCTTGCGCCAGGCGGGAAGCTGGTGATCGCCATTGAGAACCGTTTGGGCCTGAAATACTGGGCCGGGTGTACGGAGGACCATGTGGGGAAATACTTCGAGGGTCTGGAGGGCTACCCGGAAACAAGCGGGGTCAAAACCTTTTCCCGTGCAGAGCTTAAAGACGTGATCAGCCGTGCGGGGGATTTTGAGACGACGTTTTATTATCCTTATCCTGATTATAAGTTTCCGATGACGGTTTATTCGGATAAGTATCTTCCGAAAAAGGGAGAGCTGAGTGATAATTTCTGTAATTTTGACAGGGTGAGAATGCAGCTTTTTGATGAGCCGAAGGTTTATAATTCTCTTGTGGAAAGCGGGCTTTTCCGGGAGTTTTCGAATTCCTTTCTGGTTCTGGTGCAGAGGAGGGGCGAGTGATGGAGGAATTGATTTTTACGAAATATTCCAATGAGCGAAGCCGCAGGTTTGCCATCCGCACAGATATCCTGGAGGAGGACGGTCAGCGTTTTGTGAGAAAAACGGCGCTTTATCCTGAGGGGAAGGCTCATGTGGCAGGGCTCACGGACTGGTATCAGGGGCTTACAAGCTTGTATAAAGTGATTCCTTTTTCCTGCAACAAGTGTGAGGGAGAGGGGAGCAGTGTGCGCCTGGAGTATGTGGAGGGGCGGACGCTTGAGGAGGAGCTTGACGGTCTTCTGAAAAGGGGCCGTACGGAGGAGGCTTCGGCAAAGCTTACCCAGTATCTGAAGGATGTGAGGTCTGTTTGCACGGGAAGTGCGTTTACAAGGACGGAAATGTTTTCCCGGGTGTTCGGGGAGTTTGGGGAGGCGGAGCTTCCTGAGGGTTTGGAGAGTGCCCACATTACAAATATTGATATGGTGTGTGCAAACCTTATGATGACAGAGCCGCCTACCGTGCTTGATTATGAATGGACGTTTGATTTTCCGGTGCCCAGGGAGTTTGTGTTGTACCGGATTATTCATTATTATATTGATACCCACAGTCTGAGGCAGGTTTTGGACGCAGATGTGTTTTACCGTGAATTTGGCATCACGGAGGAGCTTAAGGCCTGTTTTGAGGAGATGGAGGCAAATTTCCAGAAGTATATTACCGGGGAGCATATCCCTATGCGGGAAATGTTTGCGAAGATGACGCCGGGCGTGGGCACGGTGCAGATGGTGAGCGGCGGACAGCTGCAGGTGTTCTTTTCCAAGGGAGAGGGGTATCGCGAGGAGGAATCCTTGAGCTTTCCCATGGAGGACGGATATGGGAAATACAGGATAGAGGTTCCGGCCGACTGTGTAAGCATCCGTATTGATCCGGGCGACCAGCCTTGTGCGGTGCATGTGGAGGAGCTTTCTTTTGACGGACAGAAGGTTTCCGTTAAGCGCGGTGTGACGGAGAAGGGCTGTGTGGTCAGGGACTGGGCGTATATTGCCAAGGGCGATCCGAATATTTCGGAGATTCCCGTACCTGCGGGGGCGAAGGAGCTTACCATTGCCATGCGGATTTACGCTTCTCCCCAGGAGCTGATGGAGCAGGTGAGGGACCAGATGCAGAGTCTGGAGACGGAACGGCAGCAGCTTTTGCAGAAGGTGCAGCATCAAAGCCAGGTGATCAAAGAGATGCGCAATACAAAAATCTGGAGGCTGTATCAGAAGTACAGGAATATGGCAGAGAGGAAAAAATAGTATGGTTGACCATATTGTAATATTGGATACTTGTGATTATGAATTAAAGGATCACGGCACCTGTATTCTCCGGGGCTGGATGTATGTAGGGGATGAGGAGCCGCAGGTGCAGGTGCGTGCGGACCACATCCCCCTCAACTGTACTGTGGAACGCATCCCAAGGCTGGATGTGCTCTCGGCGAGGCCGGAGCTTCCGTTTAAGGACGAGAACGCGGGCTTTGAAATCAGAATTCCTAATGTGGAGCATATTTTATCTTTGGCGAAGATGCTGCGGGTGCGTATTTTGGCCGGGGATGAGACTTATCCTATCCTTCAGAAGGATATGGATGAGGTGCGGAAGGAATATTACAGCGGTACCATACGGTATCATATCGAGGAGCTTACCCGCAGGCTTGAGAATGTCCATATCCAGGGCTGGTGTGTGAATACCTGCGGAGAGCTTACCATGGAATTTCTGGACGAGCATGATAAGCCTGTGGAGGGTGTGCGCTATAATCGTGTACGGCGTGCGGATCTGAGCGAATATTTTGATGTGGATCTGTCTAAATGCCATGGGTTTGTGATTGACATTCCGAGGAATAAAATTAAGGGCAGAAAGCTTCGTTTTTGTTTCCGAAATCAGGTGGCTTCCAGGGAGGAAGTCATAGATATGCATGTCTTTGACCGGGAAAATACCCGGCTTGGCAGAGTGATGAAAACCATCAGTCTGGAAAACAAGGCGAAGAATAAAGAGGTTCTTAAGGAAGAGGGAATCCGCGGATTTCTTGATTTTGTGCGGGAGGAATCCAGCAGTTTTACGGATTCTTACGGGTATTATGAGAAGAAGCATATGGCTACAAAAAGGGAGCTTTCCAGGCAGAAAAAGGAAGTGTTTTCCCCTGCGCCGCTGTTCAGTATTGTGACGCCTTTGTACCATACGCCGCTTCCTTATCTTAAATTATTTATAGATTCCGTGATTGCCCAGAGCTACCAGAACTGGGAGCTTTGTCTCGCGGACGGGAGCGGGGATGATTCGCTCGCGGATTATATCAGGGAAAATTATGGGGGAGAAAAGCGTATCCGTTATGAGCATTTGGAGGACAATACCGGGATTTCCGGGAATACGAATGCGGCGCTTGCGCTTGCCTCGGGAGACTATATTGTGTTTTCTGACCATGACGATGTGCTGGCGCCGGATGCCTTATATCTTGCCGCACGTACCTTTTCGGAGCATCCGGAAACGGAGCTTTTGTACACGGATGAGGACTTGATCGACGAGCATGGGAGCAGTTTGTATCCGCATTTTAAACCGGATTTTAATGTGGATTATCTGAGATGTATCAATTATATCTGCCATCTTTTGGTAGTGAAAAGGAGCCTTCTGGATCAGGTGGGAGGCTTGCGGAAGGAGTTTGACGGGGCGCAGGATTATGATTTTCTGTTGCGCTGTGTGGAGAAAACCGACAAAATCCGCCATATTCCCAAGGTGCTTTACCACTGGAGGAGCCATGAGGCTTCCACGGCAGGAAACCAGGACAGCAAGCAGTATGCCATTGATGCGGGGCTGAAGGCTCTTATGGAGCATTATCAGCGTTTGGGCATTGAGGCTGAGGTGGAGTTTACCGGGATATTTATTGTGTACCGTACGAAGTTTAAGGTGCAGGGAAACCCTAAGGTTTCGATTTTGATACCCAACAAGGACCACACCGGGGATCTGGAGAAATGTATTTCCTCCATTATGAAGAAGAGTACATGGAAAAATATTGAGATTATTGTGATTGAGAATAACAGTGAGATTCGGGAGACATTTTCTTATTATGAGAGGCTTCAGAAGCGTTATTCCAATGTGAAGGTGGTCACTTATCAGGGTGAATTTAATTATTCTGCCATTAATAATTTCGGCGCATCTTATGCGGAGGGGGATTACATTCTTCTTCTGAACAATGACACAGAGGTGATCAATCCCGACTGGCTGGAGCAGATGCTTGGCTACTGCCAGAGGGAGGATGTGGGCATTGTGGGTGCGAAGCTTTTTTACCCGGATGACACCGTGCAGCATGCCGGAGTTGTGGTAGGCATGGGAGGCTTTGCGGGTCATATCCTTACGGGGTATGGGAAAAATTACACAGGGTATATGGGAAGGCTTAAGGTGGCGCAGGATATCAGCGCTGTGACCGGGGCGTGTCTGCTGGTGAAGAAAAATGTTTATGACGAGCTTGGCGGGTTGGACGAGGGCTTTGGCGTGGCATTAAACGATGTGGACTTTTGTCTGCGGGTAAGAGAGCTTGGATTGCTTGTTGTATTCCAACCGGATGCTATGCTTTATCATTATGAATCGAAGTCCAGGGGGCTGGAGACGACCCCTGAGAAGCAGGCGCGTTTTGACCGGGAGATTGCCAGATTCCAGGAGAGGTATGAGAAGCTTCTCGCAGAGGGCGACCCTTATTATAATCCTAATCTCAGCCTTGTAAAGGGCGATTGCTCGTTGCGCAGAGCCCATGAGTTAGTGAAAAAGAGACGTAACAGATGACACAGGTCTGCGCCATTACTGCGCTGTTCAGAGTATCTGGAATGTTACAAAAAGACGGAGGTAAGCATGAGAAATCAACTGCTGGAAGTAGAAAAGGACAGGTTTTATCTCAATGACCCCTGTAAATATTCGGTGAGCGGCATCATACCGGAAAAATACACCATAGCAGCATATCTTGACGGTACGAGGGTGGAGGCTTCCACGGAAAAGGTGATTGCCAGAACCGCGATGGAGCGTTTCCGGGACGGAGAGATGCTGGGAGGGCAGCGGGTGGAGACAATTGTTAGACTGCCCGAAGATTTGGAAAAATATAAAAAGCTGGAGTTTTTTGCTGTTTTTGAGGGTAAGAAATCTTCGTGGTTCCGGGTGAAGGTATCTGATCTGGTGAAGCGTAGAGGGAAGCCGCAGTTTTTCATAGAGGAAGAGAAGGTCAACCGGCGGGCCGGGACTTTGAGCCTCCGCGGCTGGGCGGCTGGCTTAAGCCATGTGTCGGTAAAGCTTTTTGACGAGAATAAAAATCCGATCGAGTGTCAGGTGCAGAGGCTTAGCCGTGTGGATGTGGTGGAGCTTTTCCGGGAATGCCAGGTGGAGGAAAAGTGCGGATTTTATATTGAGCTTACCAATATCAAGGGGCGGTATCTTTATCTGGTCATGCGTACCAGAGACGGGAATAAGTCTGTGTATAAGGTCAGTCTCGGCGCTCTGGAAATCCTCCAGGGAAAGGCCGGGAAGTACCGGAAAAAGGCGTTTACCTACCTCCGTGCCCATGGAGTCAAGGCGCTTGCCGTAAAAAGTGTGCGTAAGATTACCGAGGTGACCCGTGGACCTGTGGATTACAGCAAGTGGCTGCCGCGTCATCTGCCTGCGGCTTCTGAGCTTGACAAGCAGAGGAAGGAAGTGTTTTCCTACAGTCCGAAGATCAGTATTGTGGTGCCTTTATATAAGACAAATCCGGAGTTTTTAAGCCAGCTTATTGATTCTGTAAAGGCCCAGACTTACGGAAATTGGGAGCTCTGCCTCTCAGACGGCAGCGGGGCGGATTCTCCGATTAAAGGGCTTCTGGAAAAATATATGGCGGAGGAGCCAAGAATCAAGGTGGTATTCCATGACGAGCCATTGCGTATCGCGGAGAATACAAATGCTGCGATTGAGGCGGCTACGGGGGATTTTATCGCCTTTGCGGACCATGACGACGTGCTCACTGCCCATGCGCTTTACTCCTGTGTGAAGGCTCTTAATGAGGATTGGGAGACAGAGGTGCTCTATTCGGATGAGGACAAGATGACCATGGACGGCAAAAAGTTCTTTATGCCTCATTTTAAGCCGGATTTTAATCTTGACCTTTTATGTACGGTGAATTATATCTGCCATTTGTTTGTGGTGAAGCGGGAATTGCTTGACAAGGTGGGGATGCTGCGGCCGGAGTTTGACGGGGCGCAGGATTATGATTTCATATTCCGCTGCGTGGAGGCGACAGAGCATATCTGTCATTTGCCTATGATTCTTTATCATTGGCGAAGCCATGAGGATTCCACAGCGGAAAATCCGGAGAGCAAGATGTACGCCTTCGATGCCGGAGCAAGGGCGATTGAGGCTCATTATGAGCGCATCGGTGTAAAGGCAGAGGTGAGTAAGGGAGAGTTTTTGGGACTTTACCGGACGAGGTTTATCCGGGATTATGATCCTCTGATTTCGATTATCATTCCGAACAAGGACCATACTCAGGATATGGAGCGGTGTATTAAGTCTATTGAGGAGAAATCCACCTACCGGAATGTTGAGTACATTATTGTAGAAAATAACAGTACGGAGGAGGAAACCTTCGCTTATTATAAGGAGCTTGAGGCGCGCAATCCTAAGGTGAAGGTTGTGTACTGGGAGGGCGTATTTAATTATTCGGAGATTAATAATTTCGGCGCTTCGTTTGCAAAGGGCGAGTATTTGCTGCTGCTTAATAACGATACGGAGGTTATTAACAGCGACTGGCTGGAGGAAATGTTGGGATATTGTATGCGGCCTGATGTGGGAATCGTGGGAGCGAGACTGTATTATGAGGACGATACGATTCAGCATGCGGGCGTTGTGCTGGGATTTGGCGGAATCGCGGGGCACTGCTTTGTACAGCAGCCGCGGGGAAATACAGGTTATTGTCATAGGATTATCTGTGCCCAGGATTACAGTGCGGTGACTGCTGCGTGCATGATGGTGAAGAAGAAAGCGTTTGATGAGGTAGGGGGATTAAGTCCGGATCTGGCGGTTGCGTTTAATGATATTGACTTCTGTCTGAAGGTGCGCGACCGTGGGTATCTGGTGGTGTACAATCCTTACGCGGAGCTTTATCATTATGAATCAAAGTCCAGAGGACTGGAGGATACGCCGGAAAAAATGGCGCGGTTTAATAAGGAGATTGCCACTCTTGAGGCGCATTGGCCGGATATTTTCAAGAAGCCGGACCCTTATTATAATCCGAATCTGACGCTGAAAAGCCAGGATTTTTCGTTGAAGAGAATTTAGGATATTGTACTCTGGCCGGGTGGAAAGTGAGTCGGCAAATGTAGCAGCAAATGCACCGATAGGAGAGTGCACTACTGACAAGCGTGATGGGCAAGGCCAGAGTGAAAGGATTGTAAGTTAAAATGAAGAAAGTATGGAAAAATGAAAAGTATTTAGAGTGGGCGATGATTGCGCTGGTATTCGTGCTGATGCTGGCCTGGTCACTCACATCTACGGAGCCGGGGGGACCGGATGAGGTGATGCGTTATGATGTGGCGCAGTACCTTTACGCCAACCCCGGTAAGCTGCCCCACGGCGCGGATGCGGCTATCCGGGACGAAATCTGGGGATTATCTTATGGGTTTTATCCTATTTTATCGTACATGGTTTCGGCTGTGTTTATGTGGATTGCCGGGATATTCAGTACCTCTGAGGCTGTGCTGCTCCACGCGGCCAGATTTGCGGATGTGCTGTTTATGACCGTGGCGGCGGCGCTTGTGATTCGCATTGGCAGGCGATTGTTTGACAGGGAGAAGAGATGGTTTTTCAGCGCTCTGGTGATTTTTCTGCCGGGATATCTGTTTATGGGAACGTATGTGAATACGGATTCACTGGCTTTGATGGCGGTTTCCATGATCCTGCTCGCCTGGGTGAAATACCTGGACGAGGGCTGGACCTGGAAGAATTGTGTGCTCTTGGCTGCGGGTATGGGCATCTGTTTCTTGTCCTATTATAATGCTTACGGGTGGATTTTGTGGAGCTTTTTCTTCTTCTGTGCAACGGTTTTACTGTGCTCCACGGAAAGCGTGAAGGAGCGGTTTAAGTTCCTTTTCAGCAGGGGATTTGTGATTGCGGGCATTACCTTTGTGCTGGCGGGCTGGTGGTTTATCCGGAATTATTTTCTCTATGACGGTGATATTCTGGCGCGGAACGCAAGTACAATCTGCGCGGAAAAGTATGCGCAGGAACAGTATAAACCCTCTATACACCTTACGCCTGCTAAGCTTGGATGGAGATGGAAGGAATTTTTCTTCTACCAGGACCCGGGCTGGACACACAATTGGATGATGATGGTGCTGGTAAGCTTCGTAGGAACCTTTGGCTCGTTTACGATTTATATGAATGAGAGTGTGAGTAAGCTGTATATTATATTCCTGGGCGTAGGATTTCTGGGGATTTGTATGATGGTGAGGGAGTTTCATTGGAAGAAGCGGACGGTTGCTGTGGTAAAGACAACTGTGAATGATACTCCGGTGAAGATTAAGACTATACATACCTATAAAAAATGGAGCAAAAAGGGCGTTTTTAACCTGGCTATGCTGGCCGCAATGGTGACCCCGGTGGTGTTGTTTATCAGTTATGCGTATTATAATGACAATCAGGCTCAGGGCAGGTATATCATGTCCGCGGTGTTTCCGCTTATGTACTTCGTGACCTGCGGTTACGGTAAGTTGCTGGAGCGGTTTGTGAAAAATGAGACTGCGCGGGTCTGGTTCTTCCGCATCGCATCAGGGGTGTGGATACTGGGGGCTGTGCTAACGTATCTGACGCTGATTGTTCCGGCGTATATGAAATAAGAGTGTAAAGCAGTAAATTTGAAATCGGGCATACAACGGGCATACACGGGTGGTTAAGTTTTCATAAGTATGGTATGATATAAGAAATTAATTGAGAAGTAAAAACAAAGGAAAATGTCTACAACAGATATACGAAAAGTATTGATACGAAAAATAAGATGAAAAAATAAGACACTGACGGATGAAGGATTCTTATGTATATCTATAATCAGGAGTATTAAAATATCTTGCAGACATTCAGAACTTTGAAGAATTGTCTCAGATGGAGGCAAAATATGTTAATGAATAATGATGATTTATTTAAAAGGATTGACAATGAACTGCCGGGAATGGCAGAAGCAGTAAACAATGAATTGATAATGGAGCCCTTTTACCAGGACTTTACCCGTAGGTTTTGTTGGAATTCTAATAGCATTGAGGGGAATACACTTACCCTGGATGAGACAATCAGTTTGTTAGATTACGACGAAGTAAGAAGCGGCCATACCTATACCGAATATTCTGAAGCTAAGCAATTATTTAGAGCAATAACAAAAATGCTGAAATTTAAAAAACAGAATATAGATGAGGCATGGATTCTGGAAGCAAATGGGTTGATACTGGGAAGAGAAGGGAAATACAGACAGAAGAATTTGTATGTGGGTACAGTTGTGGAGGCTGTTTACTATCCGCCGAAGCACGAGGAAGTTCCGGTACTTATGACAAATTATTTACAAAAAATCAATCAATGCTTTGACCAGGCGAAAGAAATAGCAGAAAATATAGCCAGGGAACATATCGAATTTGAGCGCATTCATCCCTTCCTGGATGGTAATGGCCGCTGTGGGCGGCTGATTATGAATCAACGTCTGATAAATAATGGATGGTTCCCGATTACTATTGAGGATCAATCGAAATATAGACAGGCATTTCGTAGATTCGACAGGTCGCAGGATATTTCCTTGCTTGTCTATGTGATATGTAAAGGGGAACTCGCAGCTTTGGAGCGTGTAAAAGAGTTAGAAAGAAAGCTGGAGAGATATGTCTGAAAAAGGGTGTAATTATTGATACCTTATGAAAAAGTGCCTCAATACATGGACAAGCATTAAATAACATGTTCTGTGAATTTTTGAATGTCCGGGCTGATTTTTCGTCTGCTCTCGTGAGTATGTAGGTGCTCAGGTAGCGATTATCGGCATTTGTCAGTGATGGGATGATGTAAGGGGATATGTACAGGATTAGCAGAAAAGATAGTTAGTATTGATAAAGGCGGAGTATTGTAATCTCAAGTTCCGAAGCAAAACAGGCTCTGGCCCAGTAAATATAAGGGCCGGGGCCTTTCTGTCCGTATGGCTTATTGGACTTTGTTTTTCGGATAATGGGTATGCTGTTCTAATATTTTTCAAGCAAAAGAAAGTCCCTGATATTCAGATGCTTAATCCCATTACGCCCTCTTTGGATTTCATCCATGGTGACTACATACTTGGGATAATTATCCGGGATTCTTTCCAGAACTTTAAATTCCCGCTCTATGGTCTCTTCGCTTGCCAGAAGATAGCTGACCTGTACATATATTTTTTCAGCGGCCTGTGCTGCAACGAAATCAATCTCCGAACTACTTGCTTTACCTACCGTAACGCTATACCCCCGTCTGAGCAGTTCCATATATACGATGTTTTCCAAAATCTGATTAATGTCGCGCATATTGTTGCCATAGATTGCCTCTCGGATTCCATGGTCTGTAAGATATATTTTCTCCTGGAATCTTAATAATTTTTTGCCAATCACATCTTCTCTTGCAACCAAATGCAGCAGACAGGCAGACCTGCAATAGTCGATATAATTATAAAGAGTTTCTGTTGACATATTCCTGTTCTCGCGTTTCAGGTACTTTGAAATACTTGATGCGGAAAAGGTATTTCCTGTATTAGCAATCATATATAGGATAACTCTTTTTAACTGTTCCACATCACGAACTTTATATCTCTGCGCAATATCTTTTAAAATAATGGAAGCATATATGTCATCCAGATATTGTCTACTGCTGATATCATCCATAGGAAATTGATAAAGGAATGGCATACCGCCTCTTAACAAATATATCTGAAATATTTCCTGAGGTGTTTTATCCGGAAGCATCCTGCTCACTTCTTCATATGAAAATGGATATATTTTAAATTCGACATAACGGCCTCCCAAGTAGGTGGCCAGTTCACCGGATAACATCTTTGCATTAGAACCTGTAATATAAATATCTGTATCAAAATCTATCATGCAGGAATTAACAAGAGTCTCCCATCTGGGAAGTTCCTGTATCTCATCTAAAAAGAGATATATTTTTCCAGGATGTTTCTCTGCAAAATCACGAATAGCCTGATATGCAGTGTCTATATTTTGAACATAATCCACCGCTTTTGTCTCAAAGTTTATTGGAAACATCTGATTTTGGTCTACTCCGTTTTCGACTAGTTCTTTCTGAATCAGCTGCATCAAAACAGATTTTCCGCACCGGCGTATTCCTGTCAACACTTTTATAATATCTTTGTTGATGAAAGGTCTTATTTTTGCCATATAAAGCTCTCGCTTAATCATATTGAAACACCTCCCTGTCTTTTTAGTATATCTTGATTGTATTTCTTGTATACCGAAAAGTCAATTGATTTTCGATTCTTGTTTTCGATATAAATGGTAATATAGTTAAAATAGTATTGATATACAATTTTAACAAAAACTATTTTATGGTTTCCAGTTACTTATTCTATGAGAATAACCTGTTCATAATAGTTGAGAATAAGAACGTTTTGTGCTATAATGGGTATCAGAAAGGATGTGATGCTCCGTGAAGTCAAAATTCCATGAACACCTCGCCCGGATAAGAAAAAGAAACAATTACACTCAGGAGCAGATATCACAGAAGCTAAAGGTTCCGGTGGCGGTTTATGCCGCCTATGAGACCGGAACAAGAGAACCGGATTTGGAAATGCTGGAGAGAATCAGTGAAGTCCTGGATTGTTCACTGGATGAGTTGTTCGGAAGGTATTCCATGCCCTTGAGTGGGACGATGCTGGCTGAGAAGCCGGCATATTATGTGGCGGATAGAACAAGCCCGTACAGCCCGTACAGTACGGACAGCACGGTTGAAAAGGAATACATATATGGCACACACAGGCAGACTTCTGGGCAGAAGCTTGCTATGGGTGTCCAGGATTTCCGCAGGATTCGTGAGAAAAATGCCTATTATGTGGACAAGACCAATATGATAAAGGAGTTCCTGGATTCCGAATATGAAGTCACCCTGCTTACCCGTCCCCGACGCTTTGGAAAAAGCTTAAATATGTCCATGCTGGCTGAATTCCTGGACTGTACGAAGGATTCCGCCCGTATTTTTAACGGCTTGGAGATTGCAGAAACAGAAACCATGGCAGAGTTGAATACACATCCGGTAATATTTTTGTCCTTCCTTCATGTAAAAGGAGACAATCCCCGCGCCATGCTCTATCAGCTCATGTATGCCCTCAAAGAAGAATATTGCAGATATCTGCCTATACTCAAGGATGAAAGCTTCGCGGAGGATAAAAAAGAAGAATTTAAAGAGACTTACGAAAGTCTTAAAACCCTGCAGCCCTCCGAAGCTGCAAAAATCAGTATCATGGGCGCAATTGCTACACTGTGTAAGACCTTGAAGGAATATTATGGAAAAGGGGTCTATCTCCTTATAGACGAATACGACACTCCTTTTATTACCGCGAATGCAGAAGGCTACTATGATGAAGTAAGAAGTGTGCTATCAGAACTGTTCAGCTCCTCCCTTAAGGGAAATCCTGCTTTAGAGAAAGCAATGCTTACCGGAATCCAACGGGTAGCAAAAGAGAATATTTTCTCAGGCCTTAACAATTTAATCGTATGCACAGTATCAGACATGGAATACTCCAGATACTTTGGCTTTACAGAAGATGAGACAAGGGCCCTTCTGCAATATTATGGGCTTAAGCTGTCCAAGGAGGTAGAGTCCATGTATGACGGATACCTGTTCGGCGGCAGACATGTTTACAATCCCTGGTCAGTGACCCACTATGCGGTACGGAAGGTACTGGCTCCCTATTGGGTAAACACCAGCGAAAACAGCATTATCCGGGATGCTTTTGCCAAGAGCAGCAGCTCTTTTATAACCGACTACAGAAAGCTGATTGAGCAAGGCAATGCAGAGGTCGAAGCGGAGCTCACCACCTCCTATTACGAGCAGCCGGATGATGCTTCCCTCTGGGGTCTGCTGGTGAATGCTGGCATGATCACCATTGAAGAAAACCTGGGAGAGAACTTCTACAGAGTGAAGATTCCCAACCATGAAGTGCAGAAGGCTTTTCGGAGCCTCACCGCCTTTTATCTGCAAGTGCAGGAAGGGCATATTTCAAAAATGCTCAGATACCTTAAAACCGGAGAAATGGAAGAATTTGCGGAGCAATACAAGAGGATTCTTATGGAAGTTCCCTCATACCACGATTTGAAATGCGAGAACAGCTACCATATGATGATGCTTGGCATGTGCGCATTCCTTGACCTGGACTACGTCGTCAGAAGTAATCTTGAAAGCGGAACAGGCAGAGCAGATATCCTCCTTTATGCCAAAAGACCCAACCTACCCAATTATGTGCTGGAGTTCAAATACACAAAAGAAGAATCCCAGAATCTGAAAAAACTTGCAGAACAAGCCATTCTCCAGATAAAAGAAAAAAGCTACGACGCAGGAATGACAGGCAGCACAGGTTATATCGGCCTGGCCCATTATGGGAAAGAAGCAGAAATAGTATGGCAATAACTCATAGAAAAAACAAAAGCAACAAAAAAGCCTTTGGGATATCTTTTCCCAAAGGCTTTTCCTAACCAAAACTATATTAAGATTTCACAACCTTCACCATCGCAAAGAGCAGAAGCAAAAACAACACAGCCCCCGCTCCGCCAATCAGATAATAAGGCATATTCGTCCTGGAAGCAGAGAAATCCTTTGCGGCCTTCATATTGGCTTCGCCATTGATCGTAACCGTATTATCCTGCTCCTGGACATTCTCAAGGACCGCAGTTCCCACCGGCGCGCCGCCGAAAAGATACTGACGCTCAATCTGTCCGTCCGTCTCATTATCCTCCACAGTAAGCCCGTCCTCCGATGTCCCCACAGGTACAATTACCGTGCCGCCAGACACCAGGCCGAAGTCATCCTCACCCAGAGAAAGCTTTTGGAAATTACTAAATCCATAATCAAGCGTGGTGATCGCCTCATCGTCCGTCTGGCCGGAAGCGCCCTGGAGCACCACGCTGATAAGAGTCATACCATTTCTCTCAGCCGCACACACAAGCGTGCTGCCGGAAGCCTCGGTAAATCCCTCTTTACCGCCAAGGCACCCCTCATAGTAAGCATCACTGGCCGGGTCGATCATAGAGAAACGATTCGTAAGCACACGCTCACCGCCTGACATATTTGTCGCGGGAATGGTGTAAGAGGTAGTCTTTGCCATTGAGCGGAAAGTCTCGTTGCTCATGGCGGCTTTCATGATCAGCGCCATATCATGCGCTGTAGTATGCTGGTTCTCATCCGGAAGTCCGGTGGGATTGGTAAACACTGTGTTGGTACAGCCAAGCTCTTGGGCGCGGGTATTCATCATCTGAACAAAGGCCTCCACAGAACCGCCGATGTGCTCTGCCACCTGCAGGGCAATATCGTTGGCCGAGGCCACCATGATGGCGTACATACACTGCTCCATGCTGAAGCTCTCGTCGAGCTGGGCGGAAATATTTGCACCGCCGTCCGTCACTCCGGAGACTCCGGTGGCGGTCATCACGACCTGGTCCTCCGCGTTTGAATTCTCCAGCGCGAGCAGGATGGTCATAATCTTAACCGCACTGGCCGGGTAGAGGGGCGTATCCATATTTTTTCCATAGAGCACGGTATTGGTAGAGTCCTCCATGACGACAGCCGCTGTGGAGGTGATCTCCGGCCCCTGGGGCCAGCCCGCGATGCTGTTGGTAGAGATGGGCGAACCGCCGCCTTCTCCTGTGGCTGCCTGTGCATCGGCGCTTTCCTGTGTATTGGCATCTTCCTGCGCAGCAGATACCGGGATCTGTAAAATCAGCGAGACAGAAATTCCCAAAGCCAGCAATGCTGCGGTAAATCTTCTTTTTTTCATAAATACTTGCTCCTGTTTTGGTAAATATTCATAGTATCGACGGCTGAATCCTGCAAAAAAAAGTTCAGCTCAACAAATAGTATAACACATTCATTCCCTTTCTTGCAAAAAATATAGGACAATGTTAAAATAAATTCATGATTTTTTTCGTCAATGACGCGAACAAGAGATTCGAGGTTAAAATACATGAATACAGATAATACTCCCGGCGGCAGAATCCAGTGGTCCAGACTGTTAAAAAAACTGTCGCCTTACACCATCCAGAAAGGCCTGCGCTATTTTAAGCATTACGGCCCCAAGGAATTCTGGATACGCCTGCATGAACGTTTTGAGCCGGAAGAGGTGCCTTACGGTCCCTGGTATGAGGCTTATGTACCCACCGAGGAGACCCTGGAAAAGCAGAGAAAAAGAAAGTTTACTCACGCGCCTCTCATTAGTGTGGTGGTACCCGCATTCAAAACGCCCAGGCTTTTTTTATGCCAGATGCTGGATTCCCTTTTGGCGCAGACTTATACCAATTGGGAGCTATGCATTGCCAACGGAAGCCCTGAGGATGCAGAAATGGCTGAGGTTCTGAAAGCTTACGCCGCGAAGGACAAGCGCATCCGATTCCAAAACCTGAAAGAAAATCTCGGGATTGCCGAGAATACGAACGCAGCGTTCTCCATGGCAGAGGGAGAGTTTGTTGGTCTATTAGACCATGATGACCTGCTTGCCCCCAATGCGCTCTATGAAATCGCCCTGGCGCTTGAGCACGAGCCTGAGGCTGATGTGGTATATACAGATGAAGATAAAGTCACCACGGACTTAAGCGAACATTTTCAGCCGCATTTGAAACCTGATTTTAATCTGGACTTGCTTCGTTCCAATAATTATATCTGTCATTTTTTCGTAGTCAGACGCTCCATAGTGGAGAAAACCGGAGGCTTCCGCAGGGAATTCGACGGTGCTCAGGATTATGATTTTATTTTCCGCTGCGTGGAGGAAGCACGCAAGGTGGCCCATGTGCCGGAGATTCTTTACCATTGGCGCACGCACAAGGCTTCCACGGCCGACAATCCTGCCAGCAAGATGTATGCTTTTGACGCGGGAAAGCGCGCGATCGAGGCACATCTGAAACGTACCGGAATAAAGGGTACAGTGAATCATACGCAGGACTTGGGCTTTTACCGTGTCAAGTACCCTGTACAGGGGCAGCCGCTTGTGTCCGTTATCATTCCCAATAAGGATGAGAAAGATTCGCTGAAAGCCTGCCTTGACTCCATCCGTGAGAACGCAGTGTACGACAATTACGAGATTATTATTGTGGAGAACAACAGTGTCAGCGAGGAAATTTTCCGCTATTATAAGGAACTGTCCAAAGATTCGAGAATCCGTCTGCTGCGCTGGAAGAAGGCGTTTAACTATTCCGCGATCAATAATTTTGGTGCGAAACATGCAAACGGAGAATATTTATTGTTCTTGAATAACGATGTTACCGTTATCACTCCCGAATGGATGCGGGAGATGCTTGGCGTGTGTCAGCGTCCGGAGGTCGGGGCTGTGGGTGTGAAGCTTATTTATCCGGATAATACCATCCAGCACGCAGGCTGTGTGGTGGGAATGGGCGGCATTGCGGGACACATGTTTGTGGATATGCCCGCCAACCGTACCGGCTATCTGCACAAGGCCTCCCTGCTTCAGGACATGAGCGCGGTGACTGCTGCGTGCATGATGATGAAGAAGGCTGTTTTTGAGCAGGTGGGCGGTTTCACCGAGGAGCTGGCTGTTGCATTTAACGATGTGGACCTTTGCCTTAAGGTAAACAGGGCCGGATATCTGGTAGTCTACGATCCCTATGCCCAGCTGTACCACGCCGAATCAAAAACCCGCGGGGCAGAGGACGATAAGGGGAAGGTGCGCCGCTTCCAGACAGAAATTGAGTACATGCGCTGTCATTGGCTTGATATTCTCAAAAAAGGCGATCCCTACTACAATAAGAATCTTTCCCTCACCAAATGGAATTATTCCTTAAAACCCCTTCCGGGAATGGGAAAGAAAAAACCTGCCGCAGAAAATGCGGCATCAGGAGGAAAAAATGCAGGAAGTATCGGTCATAATCCCTAATTATAACGGCATTGCCTATCTGGACGGAGTGCTTGCAAGTCTGGAGCGCCAGACCCTCAAAAATTTCGAGGTGATCATGGTGGACAATGGCTCAACAGACGGCAGCAGTGCCTTTGTGACCTCCAATTATTCCTGGGTGCATATCATTGAGCTCCCGGAGAATTTCGGGTTTTCCAGAGCTGTCAATGAGGGAATCCGTATGGCACGTGCTCCTTACGTACTTCTCTTGAACAATGACACAGAGGTGGAAACGGATTTCCTGGAGGAAATGACCGCGGCGATCCACCGCCACAAAAAAGCTTTTTCCTGCAGCGCCAAGATGATACAGTTTCATGACAGGGATAAGCTCGATGACGCCGGTAATTACTACTGTGCGCTGGGGTGGGCCTACGCGAGAGGGAAGGGCAAAGATATCCATTCCTTTGACAAGGAGGAGAAGATTTTCGCCTCCTGTGCAGGCGCGGCTATTTACAGAAAGAAAATTTTTGATAAGATCGGATACTTTGACGAGGAACATTTTGCGTATCTGGAGGATTTGGATGTGGGCTACCGCGCGCGTATCTTCGGTTATCAGAACTGGTACGCGCCTAAGGCAGTAGTATATCATGTGGGCAGCGGGACAAGCGGCTCACGTTATAATCAATTTAAAACACGTTATTCCTCCCGGAATAATGTATATATGATTTACAAGAACATGCCGCTTTTACAGCTTTTGCTGAATCTTCCGTTCCTGCTTGCAGGTTTTGGCATCAAAATATTATTTTTTGCCATGAAGGGAATGGGACGTGAGTATGCAGCCGGCATAAAAAATGGTTTTCAGCTCAGTAAAAAAGAAAAAAAGGTGCGTTTTGCCTTTGTCCATATTCCTCAATATGTGAAAATACAGTGGGAGCTGTGGGTAAATATATTCCGACGCTTTGTGGTGTAATACAGCTGAAAAATGGCTTCGTACCTGAGTTTTCACAAAAAATTTATAAATAAATAGAGAAGATTTTATTGCTTTTATGTTACATCTATTATAAGATAGAGGCAATGAAATGGATTGAGGTGGCAGAGATTGTATAAGGATAACCAAAAAAATTTCAGTCGTCTCCATATGCTGATAGATGCTTTGATAATTGCATTTACTTATGCCTGTGCATGGGCAATACGTTTCGTAGGACCTTTCGCCGACTCTGCAGTAAGGGCGAGGTCTTTCGGACAGTATATGTTTGCCCTGCTTTTTATTGTGCCGGGCTATTTGCTTTTATATGAGGCTTTTAACCTATATGGACAGATGCGGATGCAGGGACGCCGTCTTGTGCTGGCCAACATTATCAAGGCCAATTCACTCGGTATCCTGGTCACCATGTTCATCTTATACGTTATCAAGGAATTTTATATTTCGCGGTCTACATTGTTCATGTTCTATGCCATGAATATTGTGCTGGACTGGGGCGTGCGCATGCTGGTGTTTTACATCCAGCAGGATATGTGCAGGAGAGGGCTGAATCAGAGACAGATGGTTCTGGTGGGCTACAGCAGGGCAGCAGAGGAATATATTGACCGCGTGCAGCAGAATCCACAGTGGGGTTATGTGATTCGTGGTATCCTGGATGACAATGTGCCGGCTGGTACGATGTATAAGGACATTAAGGTGATTGGCCGTATTGCTAATCTCATGGTAATCCTGCCCACGAACAGACTGGACGAGATTGCGATTACACTGGGCTTAAGTGAGTATTACCGTCTGGAGGAGATTGTAGCTCTCTGCGAAAAGTCAGGAGTACACACGAAATTTATCCCGGACTATAATAACATTATACCCACCAAGCCATATACCGAAGATATCTTAGGCCTGCCGGTGATCAACATCCGATATGTGCCTTTGAACAATACATTTAATGCCATGGTGAAACGTGCAATGGATATTGTGGGCTCGATTGCCGCCATCATTGTTTCATCACCGCTGATGCTGCTGATGTGTATACTCATCAAGCTTTCTTCCCCCGGACCGCTTATCTATAAGCAGGAGAGAGTAGGGCTTCATAATAAGAACTTCTGGATGTACAAGTTCCGTTCCATGGAGGTACAGCCCGAGTCCGAGGAGAAAAAAGCCTGGACGGTCAAGAATGACCCGCGGGTGACCGCAGTGGGCAGGTTCATGCGCCGGACAAGCATTGATGAGCTGCCGCAGTTGTTTAATATACTAAAGGGAAATATGAGTCTTGTGGGCCCCAGACCGGAACGGCCCTTCTTTGTGGAGAAGTTTCGGGAAGAGATACCTAGGTACATGGTCAAGCACCAGGTACGTCCAGGTCTCACCGGCTGGGCACAGGTCAATGGATACCGGGGCGATACTTCCATACGGAAGCGCATTGAGTACGATTTGTACTACATTGAGAACTGGTCCATAGGATTTGATATTAAAATATTGTTTTTGACAATATTTAAAGGTTTCATTAACAAGAACGCTTACTAAAAAAGGGGAAGAAACATGGCAAGACCAGGAAAGAAGAAAAAAGTCTTATTTATCCTTGAGATCGTTGTTTTACTCTTGTTCATCGGCGGCCTGTACGTGTACGGACAGATTACCACCAAGCTGAATAAGATTGAGACACCGAAGCTGGATACACAGAAAGTAACCGTTAATCCGTCAGCGCCGGAGATGACCGGGTATACTACCTATGCTCTATTCGGTATTGACCACAGAGATCAAAACGAAGCACTGGGCGGCGAGAACAGTGATACTATGATTATAGCCAGTGTAAATAACGATACCAAGGATGTGAAGCTGGTATCTGTTTACAGGGATACATTGCTCAATATTGGAAACAATACTTATACTAAGGCGAATGCGGCGTACGCGGTCGGTGGTCCGGAGCAGGCAATCTCTATGTTGAATGAGAATCTTGATTTAAATATTTCGGCATATGCAACCATAGATTTCAACGCCTTGGCAGCTGTTGTTGATGCGCTTGGTGGTCTTGATATCCCATTATCCTACGCGGAGATGGAGCATATGAACAACTATTGTGTGGAGACGTCCAAGGAGACAGGCAGGAGCTACACGCCCATTCAGAAGCCGGAACCAGCACCGGAGGATCAGGAGGCGATTATTGATACGTATCATCTGAATGGTGTACAGGTTACCTCCTACTGCCGGATCCGTTATACGGCGAGTCTGGATATGGGACGTACCGAGCGCCAGAGACGGGTAATACAGATGATTGTTTCCAAGGCAAAAACAGCAGGTCTGACTACCATTTTTGATATTATGGATGAGGTATTCCCGATGGTTAAGACCTCTGTCCAGAAATCAGAAATTCTCAGCCTGATTACAGCTATGATTGGCTATAATGTGGATGATACCACTGGGTTCCCCCACAACTATAAATTCTCAGATATCAAGGGCAGCATTATTGTGCCTACATCCCTTGCATCTAATGTGACGGAGCTTCATCAGTTCCTGTACGGGGAAGCCAATTATACCCCCACTCAAGAGGTTTTAACGATTAGCGATAAAATCCTTGAGATTGTAGGCGGCGAAGAGAATATGCAGACAGAGCCTATTGTAACTACTGAGGAAGATGAGAATAATAATGATACCTTTATCTGGCAGGATGGAGGCGATAATTCCGGAGGCGGCTATGATCCCGGTTATAATGGCGGCGGAGACATTTATGATCCCGGAGATGGCAGCGGAGGCGGCTATGATCCCGGAGACGGCGGCGGAGGCGGCTATGATCCTGGAGACGGCGGCGGAGGCGGCTATGATCCCGGAGACGGCGGCGGAGGCGGCTATGATCCCGGAGACGGCGGCGGAGGCAGCACTGACCCCGGAGACGGCGGTGGGGATTATGATCCCGGAACCGATGGCGGCGGAGGCAGTACTGATCCCGGAGACGGCGGTGAAGATGGCGGCTTCTCTGACGGCGGAAATCTGGAGAGCAGTGAAGGCACCGAGGGAACAGAACCAGTTGTTGAAGAATAACGGAAATATAAGGACCATCCGGTTTTAGGATGGTCCTTTCTGCACGGAAATAGGGAGGTAACTATGGAGAAGGTAAGGGTGGACGTAATCATTCCCGCGTACCGTCCGGGTAAAGAGTTTAGCCGCCTTTTAACGAGGCTTTGCGAACAGGAGTATCCCCCGGAAAAAATAATTGTGATGAATACAGAGGAAGCGTTTTGGAATAAGGAATGGGAGAATAACTTTCCTCTTGTGGAGGTACATCATCTTAAAAAAGAAGAGTTTGACCACGGCGGTACGAGGAGAAGAGCAGCTTCTATGTCTGATGCGGATATTATGGTATTTATGACGCAGGATGCTCTGCCGCGGGATCGGAATGTGCTGGGCAGTCTTGTAAGGCCAATCGTGGAAAATGAGTGCGTCGGTGCTGCGTACGCCAGACAGCTTCCAAAGGATGACTGCCGTTTTCTCGAACGGTATACCCGTGCTTTTAATTATCCGGACAAATCCTCTTTAAAGAGACAGGAGGATTTGCCTGTGTACGGAATTAAGACATACTTTTGCTCCAATGTGTGTGCAGCCTATGACAGAAAAATTTATCTTAAGACAGGAGGATTCGTGGAGCATGCCATTTTCAACGAGGATATGATTTATGCGGCGGAAATGATGAAAAGAGGGTATGCGGTGGCCTATGCTGCAGATGCCCAGGTCATACATTCCCACAATTATTCCAGTATTCAGCAGTTTCACCGTAATTTCGATCTGGGGGTTTCCCAGGCGGAACACCCGGAAATTTTTACGGAGGTTCCGTCAGAAGGGGAGGGATTGCGCCTGATTAAGAAAAGCCTCACGTATCTCTGCCGCCGGGGGCGGATCTGGCTTATCCCGCAGCTTATTCTACAGAGCGGCTGTAAATATTTAGGGTACTTACTTGGTAAGCATTATCATAAGCTTCCACGGAGGATGATCCTTTTTTGTACTATGAATAAAGCGTATTGGCAGCAGCAGTGAGAGTTGCACTGCAAATTGCGGAATGTAACAAAGCGTGACTCTTTTTTCAAATATCTGTCACATTTTGAACACAATTGCTTGGTACACTGAATTCATAAAAAGGAAAATTGCCTTTGTTCTTTGAATAGAAGGGAGCCATATACATGAGTGATGATATGAGATGGGGACAGGAGCCTCAGGATACAGGACATCCGCCTACGGGACCGGGCGGGACATCCGGGAATGCAGATGAGAACGTCATGGGCAGCGGACAATTGCCTCCTAGATATAGCCACTATCAGGTACACCAGGAGCAGACACCGCAGCTTCCGCCCACAGACGGCCGGCCGCCGCGCAATCGCCGGTCCAATAAACATTCATACAAAAACAGCTTCGGCAGAAAGGCCGGTACTACGGTTGCTTTGGCAGTTATTTTCGGCCTTGTAGCCGGTATCGTGTTTCAGGGAGTGAACATTGTTTCCCGCACATATCTGGGAACCGACCAGCAGAGCCAGATAGGTATGACTAATACAATCCCCGACACCACTTCACAGGGAAGTAGTACAGATGGGAGTGATACTAACAATCTACTTGTACAGAGCGGATCAGTTGCGGGGGTTGCCCAGGCAGCGATGCCGTCTGTTGTGGCTATCACTACAGTGAGTATTCAGCAGATCAATAGTTTCTTCGGATTTTACGGCAGAAGGGAATACCCTACCACAGGTACAGGTTCAGGAATTATTGTGGGTGAGAATGACAGTGAGCTCTTGATCGCTACGAACAACCATGTGGTGGAGGATGCCACTACTTTGAGCGTATGCTTTATCGGTGATGATGTGATCAGCGCCGAGGAGGAAACACAGAATCTTGCAGCTACCAGCGACGGCGATATCAATGTGGAGGATGCAGTGACCGCAAAGATTAAAGGTACGGATGAGGATAACGATTTAGCTGTGGTAGCGGTAATGAAGAGTGATATACCGGAGGACACCATGAGCCAGATTAAGATTGCTCAGATTGGAAGCTCTGACAGTCTTGTGGTTGGAGAGCAAGTCGTTGCTATCGGAAATGCTCTTGGATATGGACAGTCAGTGACTTCCGGATGGATCAGTGCTCTGAACAGAAGTCTTTCCATGGAGGATGGTGTGAACGCGGAACTGATTCAGACTGACGCTGCCATCAATCCGGGCAACAGCGGCGGTGCGCTATTAAATATGCGGGGCGAGCTTATCGGCATCAACTCTGCAAAATATGCGGATAATGCGGTGGAGGGCATGGGATATGCGATTCCTATCTCCAAGGCAAAGCCTATACTTGAAGACTTGATGAACAGAAAATCAAGAGATAAGGTAGAAGAGGGTCAGGCTGCATATTTGGGTGTGAAAATGTCTGATCTGTCTGTGGAGGCGATACAGATGTATAACATGCCGGCAGGAGCATTTGTGACTGAGGTGATGTCCGGGGATCCGGCTGAGGCTGCAGGAATCCATAAAGGAGATATTATTGTCAAGATGGATGGTCAGAAAGTTAGCGGAAGAGAGGACCTTCTTGATAAGCTGGCGTATTATGCGGCTGGAGAAACGGTGACGTTTGTCGTGGCCAGAGCCGGTAATGGAGGATACACAGAGACATCAGTAGAGGTGACGCTTGGTGCACGGTCGGAATAACAGATGAGATGAAAGTGAGGGATACCGGGAAGATGCGGTAGCCCTCCTTTTTTGTAACTTTTGTAACTTTATAAAAACTTTATTTTAATAGTGCCATAGAATGTGGTATAATTTTTACATTAGATATAAACAGCCGTATTCATCCGCTCTCACGGTATTTATGTTGATTTTTGCGGACCTGGCTGCTATCTGGCAACGAGACATGGAAAGGAGTCATTATGACAGACCAATTTGATAACAACGACGAACTAATAGAAGAGGACAACGTGGAGGACGACCTCAAGGAAGATAACGACGAATATGAACGTTTCTGCTTCCTCTGCCGCAGGCCGGAGAGCCAGGCAGGCAAGATGATCGAACTCCCGAATAATATACATATATGTACGGAGTGTATGCAGAAGAGCTTTGATACCATGAACCAGCACATGAGCGATGGAAAAATCAATTATTCCGATCTTTTCAATATGCCCAATGTGAGTATGATCGATCTCAGTAACCTGCAGAATACAACCCCTCAGCCCAAGAAGATTAAGAAGAAAAAAGAAGAAAAGAAACCGGCTCTTGATCTGCGCAGTATTCCCGCTCCTCATAAGATCAAGGCAACCCTTGACGAATATGTGATTGGGCAGGAATATGCTAAGAAGGTTATGTCTGTAGCTGTGTACAACCATTATAAGAGGGTTGCCACAGACACTATGGACGAGATAGAGATTGAGAAGTCCAACATGCTGATGATCGGGCCCACAGGCTGCGGCAAGACCTACCTGGTGAAAACACTGGCGAAGCTTTTGGATGTGCCGCTGGCGATTGCGGATGCGACTTCCCTTACAGAGGCAGGATATATCGGTGATGATATTGAGAGCGTAGTATCCAAGCTTTTAGCTGCCGCGGACAATGATGTGGAGAAGGCAGAGCACGGCATTATTTTCATCGATGAGATCGACAAGATTGCGAAGAAAAAGAATACCAACCAGAGAGATGTAAGCGGAGAAGCTGTGCAGCAGGGAATGCTTAAACTTTTGGAGGGCAGTGAGATTGAGGTTCCGGTGGGGGCGAACAGTAAGAATGCGATGGTTCCTCTGACAACCGTCAATACCAGGAACATACTTTTTATCTGCGGCGGAGCTTTCCCGGATCTTGAGAATATTATCAAGGAGAGACTGAATAAAAAGGCATCGATTGGTTTTTATGCGGATCTGAAGGATAAATATGACAATGACCCGCACATACTAGAGAAGGTGACTGTGGATGATATCCGGGCCTTCGGCATGATACCGGAGTTCATCGGTCGTCTGCCCATTGTGTTTACGCTTGACGGACTCAGCGAAGATATGCTGGTGAAAATACTCAAGGAGCCGAAAAATGCGATTTTGAAGCAGTACCAGAAGCTTTTGGCGCTGGATGAGGTGAAGCTGGAGTTTGAGGAAGAAGCACTTCACGCCATTGCTGCTAAAGCTATGGAGAAGAAAACCGGGGCAAGAGCGCTGCGTGCTATCCTGGAACAATACATGCTGGATATCATGTATGAGATTCCGAAGGATGATAATATCGGCGAAGTGATCATTACCAGAGAATACATCGAGGGCACCGGCGGTCCGAGGATTCTTCTGCGGGGGCAGGAGATACCTCTTCTCAGCAATGCGGAGTAAGGTAACATAGTGTGCGTTTAGTGCGCACATAACAAAAATAAGGAGGATGCAGCATGGGAACAGAATTTTTTGATGAATTAGGGGAAACAATAACCAGGACAGCTAAAGAGCTGGGAGAACGTGCGGAGATGCTCTACGAGTCTCAGAAAATACGCAATAAGCTTTCAGGTGAGGACCGCATCATTGATAAGATCATGGCTGATTTAGGTAATCTTATTTATAAGAGATACTCCAACGGAGAGGCTATGGACGAAGAACTCGGCGCACTTTGTGAAGAGATTGACCAGCATATGCAGAAAATTGCTGAATACAAGGAAGCTATGGCAAATCTCAAAGGTCAGAAAATCTGTCCTGGCTGCCAGAAAGCAGTGGATAAAGAGGTTGCCTTCTGTCCATTCTGCGGCGCGGCGTGTCCCATGCCTGAACCTGAGGAGGAAGCCGGTGATGCGGCAGAGCCAGAGGAAGGCTGCCAATGCGGAGACGGCTGCGATTGCGAAGGGGCTTCCGAGGAAAGCTGCTGTGCAGGGGAGGATTCCTGTAATGACGGGTGCTGCTGTAGAAGCGAGGATCCCAAGGGAGAGAACTGCTGCTGTGGGAGTCAAGAGCCCGGAGAGGGCGGAGACAGCGCGGCACAGGACGAGAAGCTGGACGCAGGGGAGCCGTTGGAAGACAAGTAAGAACAACACACGTCCAACCAGAAGTAAAAGAGGATAAAAATGATATTTATATTGTTGATTGCGGGTATTTTTCTTTTGGACTACATGCTCAAGGAGCATACAGACAGTTCAAGACTGCAGGGGACCAAGCAGGATATTCTGGGAGGCCGTCTGATTCTTCGTAATTGTCATAATGAAGGAGCTGCCTTTGGTATGTTCAAAATGGAGAAAAAGCATTGTCTTGAAGCATCTGCCTTTGTACTCGGCGGAGCAATATGGGAATTCGTGCGCCAGCTTGTCCATGGTGGTTCACGTATGGGTAAGTTGGGATTATCCATGGTTTTGGGCGGAGGATTGAGCAATTATTTTGACCGGAGAAACAAGGGTTATGTCACGGACTATGTGAGTTTTGGTGTGAAGAACAAGAAGTTGCGCAATATGGTGTTCAATATTTCGGATTTCTTTATTCTTGGCGGAACGGTTCTCTGGGTCATCTCGGCTATCTTACCGCGAAAGAAAGAGCGTTGATCAGTAAAGCATTGCGTTAGATCGAGAGGTTTTCAGCTTTTGCTGAAAACCTCTTTTGTCTGAAAAATCTTTGGATAGGGTGGTAAAATATTACAGTTTCATGATAGAAGTATGTTGAATTTAGGCTTTTGTGAAATAGAAATTTAAAAAATAGTATATTATAATTTCATAAAATCCTGAAATTTGGTTGCGTTTGCGGGAAAAATAGAGTAGAATGACGCTGTAGGAATCTTTAGATGTATTTATAGAAATAGGAGAAAACAATGAAAAACAAAAAGATTTTTAATGCCTGCATGACAGGTATGCTTAGTGCAGCAGTATTGATGACGAGTACACCGGCTCTGGCAGCAGAATTTACTGCTGATCCGACTTCCCAGGAGATGAGTGCAGATGTACAGGTTCAGTCCGATGATGATCAGTTTGAGGCAGATGAGCAGTTTGACGCAGACGAGGTAGAGGAGGCGGAAGTTTTCTCTGACACTACACTGAGAGCAGCTTCAGGTCTTGCTATCAATACCACGAACTTCCCGGACAAGAATTTCCGGACATTCGTATCCACTCTCGATACGGATAAGAGCAAGACTCTTTCCACAGCAGAGATTAAGGCAGTCACAGCAATTGATATTACAGGTAAGAAGATTGCTAACTTAAAGGGTATTGAGCGTTTTACATATTTAAAGGAACTTTATGCTTCCGGAAACAGCCTGAAAAGTGTGAATCTTACTAAGAATACCAAGCTTACTTATGTAAACTTGAGTAAAAATAAACTTACCGGCACCCTGGACATGAGCAAATGCACAGCATTGGTAACATTAGTTTGTGCGAACAACTCATTGACTAAGGTGGCAATGCCGAATGTTAAGTATCTGAAAAAACTGGATTTTATTGATGTAAGCCACAATAAGATTACAACTCAGGCGAATGCAGGCTTAGGCACGATCTCTTCCACCAAGCTTCCTGCACTTTCCGAAATCAATGCCAGCTATAACTCGATCACATCTTTTAACTGCTCTGGTTTCGAGGGAATCCTTGATATCAGCAACAATAAGATCACATCACTTACCGGAGGAAACGAAGGATACCAGGCAGGTGCGATTTATGTTGAAGGAAGCGGCAATACTCTCAGCAAGACTTCAAAGGTAGATTTTGCTACCCTCGGCAACCGTGTGCCGCAGCGTTTCAGCTGTAATGCTGCCGTGAAGAAAAAAGTCGCAATGGTAACTCCGAGACTGACTGCAAAAGTGCAGACCGGTCTGAATCAGATCAACCTGTCTCTCGGCTCCTCCTCTGATTATGCCAGCTACACGCTTGAGCGTAAAGAGGGCAGCGGCGCTTACAGAGTGATTTCTATCTGGCATCAGGGCCAGCTGGAAGATCCGGAATTTGGTGATGATGGTTATGTTGACAAGGATGTTGCTGCAAATAAGAGCTACACCTACAGACTTACCGCAACCGTTAATGTTCAGGACAGAAACCTGGTGACTTCTCCATGGTCCACAGCCAAAACAGTGACTGTTAAGACTGTTCCGGGCAAGGTGAACTTGACAGTGAAGTCCTCCAAAAAGGGCGTAGCCGCGATCAGCTGGAGCAAGGTAGCTGCTGCAAGCGGATATGACGTATATTACGGCACAAGCAAATCCAAACAGAATTTAAAGGTAGTTGCAGGTACCACGAAGCTTACTGTAAACAAGACTAAGCTTAAGAGCGGAACCACCTACTACTTTAAGGCACGTGCTTACAAGACTGTGAACGGCAAGAAGGTTTATGGCGATTACAGTGCTGTAAAGAGCGTAAAGGTTAAATAATCATTGTGAGGACTGCTATCCGGCAGAGTTTTGCCGGCTGGCAGTCCTTTTTGAATTCGCGGCATAATCGGATGTTGTTTATAAAATTGAAACAAGGTAAAATGGAAACAGTACTTGACAGGAGGGGAAATGGAGAATGAAGCTTAGCAAACAGGCCTTGATAGCTGTAATTGTATTTTGTATGACATCCACATTTGCGGTGTATGCCGCGCAGCCAGAATTCGCATGTGACAGTGTGCCGCAAAATCCTATGACAGAAACGGAACCACAGGATAGAGAAAATGAGTATGAAGAGGTAGACTTTCTCGATGAAAAACCTGCGGAAGCTGACGAGGATGTGATGGTTTTCCACCAGGATGAGAAAGATTGGACAGATCAAGATGCTGCAGATAAGGAGCAGGCAGATCAAGGGCAGACAGATCAGGATCAGGCAGACGAAGCGGAGCTTAACGAGACTGCCCTGGAAGTTGAGATTTTCAGCTCTCAGGAAGAGGAACTTAGTGAAGGGTGGAACTATGACGCATTGTCGCGTACATGGTCATATTATCAGGCAGACGAAGATGCAGGGAAACTAAAGGCTCTCTCTGGCTGGCAGGTGATACAGGGAAGCACGTTCTACTTTGATGCGGAGAATCTGAATTCCGCAGCGACCGGCTGGAAAACGATTGGGAATGAGATATTTTATTTTCAGGAAACAGGAAGCGCAGGTACCGTAGGCAAAATGGTCACAGGCATTCAGCGAATCAGCGGAAAAGATTTTTATTTCAAGAAAACCGGCGCATTAGGTGCAAAGGGAAAGCTGGTGACAGGCTGGATCACCACAAATAATCGTGTCTTTTATGCCCAGCCAAAGGGCAGCATCGGGAAGAAAGGGTTACTGACAACAGGGCTTAAGAAAATAGGAAAGTATAATTACTATTTTAAAGAGTCGGGACAAGCTGGTACAAGAGGGATGATACTTACCGGTGAGCAGAAAATAAACAAAACAGAATACTGCTTTAAGAAAACAGGAAAGGCAGGAGTTCTCGGAAGAGGAATGGATGGCTGGGTGAACCTCAAGCGTGGCCGCTGTTACTGCTCTAACGGAAAGATACTTAAGAGCCGGTATGTGCAAGATTATTACGTGGGTTCAAACGGAGCCATGTCCGCCAAATCAAAGAAACTTTATAATTTGGTCAAATCTACAATCAGCAAGAATACAAATAGTTCAATGACAAAAGCGCAAAAGCTAAGAGCGTGCTACAATTATTTAATAAAAGGCGGTTTCCGTTATGTAAGAAATTACACTTTTAAGAATGAGGCTTCCTGGAAGATGGATTGTGCTTACCAAATGCTTTCTAATAAACAAGGGATCTGTTATCACTTTTCTTCGGCCTTTGGATTTATGGCAAGAGAACTGGGGTATGATGCAGACATCATCGCGGGAAAGATTTCGTCAGTGAGCGGCGGCTACAGCACTCATTCCTGGGTAGAGATTGAAATAAGCAGAAAAAACTATGTTTTTGATGCATCTATGGAGCATGGCAACAGAGGTGATTTTTATAAGAAAACATATGCGCAGACCGGCAGAACATACGTCAAAGGGTGAAATGAGTGAGGACTGGTAGAATGCAGTCCTCACTTTGGTCTTATACAGATTTATCTCTGAAAATCTCGATGGTTTTGGCCAGAATGTCTATTTCTCTCTCTGAGAGTCCGGTAACATCCAGACATCTGTTTTTCTCTAAACCTAAAAGATAATCTGTAGAAACATGGAAAATACGTGCCAGACTTAGCAGAACTTCATAGGATGGATACCTGCTGCCAGATTCGTAAGCAGAAATAGCACTGACAGTTACGCCGACCTGCACCGCAAGGGTTTGCTGAGTTATATTTCTACCTTTCCTCAGCATACGCAGTTTCTCACCGAAAAACACCATCTTATCACCAACTTTCAGATGTAGTGTACTAAATATAATTCTTGAAATGGTGAAATATTATACACTCAAACAGAAAAAACAATTGAATTGGCATACCGACAATGTTATGATTAGATAAATAAAAACACCAGAGAATAATTCTATTCACTGGTGCTGCTTATGGTTTGCTCAATGGCGGAGATTGAACTGTAGATTTAATGTGTTCTTTCAGGATTCTGTTAATATACTGGCTCACATTACGATCATCATCTTCTGCCAGCTTTTTGGTCTGCTCTAATACATCGCCGTCAAGCGTAATACTGATCTTAACTTTTAATGGTCTCATATACTTAACACTCCTTCCTTTTTTAGTATAGCAGGAAAGAGGATAAAATATTGCATATTAGTATAAAGTCTGGAAAAGTAAGTGATTATAGTATTGAGTAGGATAAAATGCTATAGTAGATTATAAAGTAGTATGTACAGCGTATTAAGTTTTTGTCATAGATAAGGTGGTGATATTATGGAAAAGAAGTATAACTGGGATTTTAACGATGAAGCTTTACTTTGGACCTTATATTGCAGTATGGTAGAGGACGGCGACATAGAGGCGGCAGCTCTTTTGCTGGAAAAACATCCGGAAATGCTTGAGAATTTGGAAAAGGATATTCCTGGAGTAGATTTCATGGATGACGAAACGGCCTGGAAAAAACTTATGGAACGAGTTGATCATGAATAATCAGCTGATGTTTAGCCTATGCTTAATAAGTGTAGGCTTTACCTATGTTAGATAATAAGACAACTTTATATATATTAAGACAAAAAAATAATGCAGGAGATGGGACTTGAACCCACACGATCTTGCGACCACAGGCACCTGAAGCCTGCGCGTCTGCCAATTCCGCCACTCCTGCATTTCTTATGTTCGGCCGCTCTCGCGACTGCTTGATTATAATACCGCAAACTGAAAAATATGTCAATAGAAAAAGTGAAAAAATTTAAAAAAATTAAGGGGCGGCTATGGGGCAAAAATCAGACAAAAAATTTCACAGAAAGATTTTAAGTTCTACAGAATTATTTTTAGCCCCTAATGCTGTTGAAAAAGCAAGCCCTTTGTGATACAATCTTGAAGATTTAGGATAAAATAAGAAGAAAAACGAGAGAAAGGGAGATTGTATGAAAGCATTTCTGATATTAGAAGATGGCCATGTATTTACCGGGACCAGCATTGGCTCCACGAGAGAAGTCATCAGTGAAATCGTCTTTAATACTTCCATGACCGGTTATCTGGAAGTGATGACAGACCCCTCCTATGCAGGACAGGCAGTCTGCATGACCTATCCATTGATTGGAAATTACGGAATCTGCTATGACGACCAGGAATCCAGAAAGCCCTGGATTGACGGCTTCATTGTTCGTGAGTTATCCCGCGTCCCAAGCAATTTCAGAAGCGTGGACACCATTCAGCATTTCTTAAGCAAGCATGACATTCCAGGTATTGCCGGGATTGATACCAGAGCATTGACCAAAATACTCCGTGAAAAAGGTACCATGAACGGTATGATCACCGTCGATGAAAACTACAATTTAGATGCAATCATCCCCCGATTAAAAGCATATACAACAGGAAAAGTAGTAGAAAAAGTGACCTGCCGTGAGAAGGAGGTCTTAAAAGGAAACGGACCTAAGGTAGCGCTTATGGATTTCGGCGCGAAGCGTAACATCGCCCGTTCTCTGAATGAGAGAGGCTGCCAGGTGACCATTTATCCGGCACTTACCACAGCAGAGGAAATCCTTAAGGACCAGCCCGATGGAATCATGCTCAGCAACGGCCCCGGGGACCCCAAGGAATGTACCACTATAATTAAGGAAATAAAAAAATTATATGACTCCGATGTACCGATCTTTGCCATCTGTCTGGGACATCAGCTCATGGCGCTCGCGACCGGAGGCGATACCCATAAGATGAAATACGGCCACCGCGGCGGCAACCACCCGGTAAAGGATCTGACAACCGGAAGAGTATACATTTCCTCCCAGAACCACGGCTACGTGGTGGATGCCAAGGATTTGGAGGAGAAAAACATTGCCCGCCCTGCATTCGTCAATGTAAACGACAATACCAACGAGGGCATGGCCTACGAAGGCAAGAACATTTTTACCGTTCAGTTCCATCCGGAGGCCTGTCCGGGACCGCAGGATTCCGGCTACTTATTTGACAGATTTATGGAAATGATGGGAGGGAACAAATAATGCCAAGAAATAAAGACATTAAAAAGGTACTTGTGATTGGTTCCGGACCGATCATCATCGGCCAGGCTGCCGAGTTTGACTATGCAGGCACCCAGGCATGCCGTTCTCTGAAGGAAGAGGGGATAGAGGTAGTCCTTCTGAATTCCAATCCGGCAACCATCATGACCGACAAGGACATTGCAGACCGTGTCTATATTGAGCCGCTAACAGTAGAGGTGGTCGAACAGCTCATTTTGAAGGAAAAACCGGACAGTGTGCTTCCTACCCTGGGCGGCCAGGCAGGCCTGAACCTTGCCATGGAGCTGGACGAAAACGGCTTTCTGAAAGAGCATAATGTACGTCTCATCGGAACCACAGCCGAGACCATCAAGAAGGCAGAGGACCGTCAGGAATTTAAAGATACCATGGAAAAAATCGGCGAGCCGGTAGCAGCATCCAAGGTAGTGACCACGGTTGAGGACGGCCTTGCTTTCACCAACACCATCGGTTATCCCGTAGTTCTGCGCCCCGCTTATACCTTAGGCGGTAGCGGCGGCGGCATTGCCGATAATGAGCAGGAGCTCCGCGAAATCCTGGAGAACGGCCTTCGTCTTTCACGTGTGGGCGAGGTATTGGTAGAGCGCTGCATCGCCGGCTGGAAAGAGATTGAGTACGAGGTAATGCGCGATGGCGCCGGCAACTGCATCACGGTTTGTAATATGGAAAACATTGACCCGGTTGGCGTACACACAGGCGATTCCATCGTCGTGGCACCGTCCCAGACCCTGGGCGATAAAGAATATCAGATGCTTCGTACTTCAACCCTGAATATCATCACAGAGCTTGGCATCACCGGCGGCTGTAACGTGCAGTACGCACTTCACCCGGAGAGCTTTGAATACTGTGTTATCGAGGTAAATCCCCGCGTAAGCCGTTCCTCCGCGCTGGCAAGTAAGGCTACCGGATACCCCATTGCCAAGGTTGCCGCAAAGATTGCTCTTGGCTACACCCTGGATGAAATCCCGAATGCCATCACAGGCAAGACCTACGCAAGCTTTGAGCCGATGCTGGATTACTGCGTTGTAAAAATTCCGCGTCTGCCATTCGATAAATTCATCACTGCCAAGAGAACATTGACCACCCAGATGAAAGCGACCGGAGAGGTTATGAGTATCTGTCATAATTTCGAGGGCGCGCTCATGAAAGCCATCCGTTCCCTGGAGCAGCATGTGGACAGCCTGATGTCCTATGATTTCAGCGGACTTTCCGAGGATGAGCTCCTCGAGGAACTGCGCGTTGTGGACGACCGCAGGATTTGGAAGATTGCTGAAGCCATCCGCCGGGGACTTCCCCAGGAGCTGCTGCACAAGATTACTAAGATTGACCTTTGGTTTATTGATAAAATAGCCATCCTTGTTGAGATGGAGCAGGCGCTCAAAACGCAGGAGCTTGATGAGGAGCTTCTTCTGGAGGCCAAACGTCTGGAATTCCCGGACTACCTCATTGCCCGCCTTGCAGGAAAGACCGAGCAGGAGGTCAAAGAGCTTCGCAAAGAATACAAGATTACGGCAGCCTATAAGATGGTAGATACCTGCGCCGCAGAATTTGCCGCCGCTACCCCGTATTATTATTCCGTTTACGGCAACGAGGAGACAGAAAACGAGGCCCTTGCCACACCAGATAAGAAGAAGGTGCTGGTGCTTGGCTCCGGCCCGATCCGTATCGGCCAGGGTATTGAATTCGACTTCTGCTCCGTACACTGTACCTGGGCATTTTCCAAGGAAGGTTACGAGACCATCATTGTAAATAACAATCCGGAGACCGTGAGCACAGACTTTGATATCGCGGACAAGCTGTATTTTGAGCCGCTGACGCCTGAGGATGTAGAGAACATTGTGAACATCGAGAAACCGGACGGTGCGGTGGTGCAGTTCGGCGGACAGACTGCGATTAAGCTCACCGAAGCCCTGATCAAAATGGGCGTTAAAATCCTGGGAACCTCCGCAGAGAATGTGGATGCTGCCGAGGACAGAGAGCTTTTCGACGGCATTCTGGAGCAGTGCCGGATTCCGCGTCCCAAGGGTCAGACCGTCTTTACCGCAGAGGAGGCCAAGAAAGCCGCTGCAGAGCTTGGATATCCTGTACTTGTGCGTCCGTCCTACGTATTGGGCGGCCAGGGCATGAGAATTGCGGTGAGTGATGAGGATGTGGAGGAATACATCGGCATCATCAACCAGATTGCCCAGGAGCATCCCATTCTTGTGGACAAATACCTTGTGGGCAAGGAGATTGAGGTCGACGCTGTGTGCGACGGTGAAGAAATCTTAATCCCCGGAATTATGGAGCATATCGAGCGCGCGGGCATCCATTCCGGCGACAGTATCTCCGTATATCCTGCCCAGACGCTCAGCGAAAATGCAAAAGCAACAATCGCAGAGTACACCCGCCGTCTGGCAAAGGCTCTCCATGTGATCGGTATGATCAACATCCAGTTTATTGTGTGCAATGAGGAGGTTTACGTCATCGAGGTAAATCCCCGCTCCAGCCGTACGGTACCTTATATCAGCAAGGTCACCGGAATCCCGATTGTGCCGCTGGCAACCAAGGTAATCCTCGGATATAAGCTGAAAGACCTTGGCTACGAGCCCGGTCTGCAGCCAGAGGCAAAGCATATTGCCATCAAAATGCCGGTATTCTCCTTTGAGAAAATCCGTGGCGCAGATATCAGCCTTGGGCCGGAAATGAAATCCACAGGAGAATGCCTCGGCATAGCTGAGACTTTTAACGAAGCGCTTTATAAGGCTTTCCTGGGTGCGGGAATCAGGCTTCCGAAATATAAGAACATGATCATCACTGTAAAGGATGAGGATAAAGAAGATATCATTCCGATTGCCCGCAGATTTGAGGCACAGGGCTACCGCATTTATGCAACCCGCGGCACAGCCAGAGTGCTTAAGGAGAATGGTATTAAGGTGATTCGTACCAACAAGCTGGAGCAGCCAGCTCCGAACCTGATGGACTTGATTCTGGGGCATAAGATTGACGTGGTCATTGATACACCGCCTCAGGGTGTGGAGCATCAGAAGGATGGATTTGTTATCCGCCGGAACGCTATTGAAACAGGGGTGAATGTACTCACCAGCCTGGATACAGCGGAAGCGCTGGTGACAAGTCTGGAGAATACGGATTTGCATAATCTGAAGCTTATTGATATCGCTACGATTGATAATCGGTGAGTTTCACAGAATAGCATATAAATATAATGAAAAAACGCAGCCGCAGGTCATCAATTGGTGATTTGCGGCTGTTTGTTTGTGAGGGAATTTGGTTTCCCGGGAGGTTGTCGAACGGCGAGGATAAGGGGAAGCGGTGCGGGGTTTGTCAGGCAGATGCTCGCTTCCCTTCAACTAATCGGTAACTGCGACTAAGCCGCTCGAGAAGAGCTCTCGCGGCT
>JNKJ01000038.1 GCA_000702025.1 Blautia schinkii DSM 10518 | reverse complement strand
CTGAAGGCATCTAAGCGTGAAGCCCCCCTCAAGATGAGATATCCCATTCTTAGGAAGTAAACCCCCTTGAAGACGACGAGGTAGATAGGGCAGAGGTGGAAGTGCAGCAATGTATGGAGCTGACTGCTACTAATCGGGTGAGGGCTTGACCAAATAGCCTGAGAGAGCGGTCAAGACAGGAGGACAACAGCTGGGAGCAAGCTTGCTTGCGGACAGAGGTTGGCTGAGTGGATTGAACATTTGCGAAGCAAAAGGCACTGAGCGACGAAGTCGCGAAGTGACCGCTCGGAGTAGTGAGAAACGACTCACAGGCACGCAATGGAAGATTTGATTCTCAAGGATGTTGACATGTATGTAGTTTTGAAGGTGCAAAAACCTTTATTCCTCCTTAGCTCAGTCGGTAGAGCATGCGGCTGTTAACCGCAGTGTCGTTGGTTCGAGTCCAACAGGGGGAGCTTCGGAGCATGAAGCCCGATATCTGGTTTTTTCCTTTATACGGCTCCATGGTCAAGCGGTTAAGACACCGCCCTTTCACGGCGGTAACAGGGGTTCAAATCCCCTTGGAGTCACTCAAAAAAAATAGCATATAACTGCAAGCAATTGTATATAATATAGTATATGGCGCCATAGCCAAGTGGTAAGGCAAAGGTCTGCAACACCTCTATCACCAGTTCAAATCTGGTTGGCGCCTCTTCAAAACCCTTGATTTTTCAAGGGTTTTTTATATTTGGCATTAGAAATGTTGACATTTCAGCATATTTTGATATTAAATATACTAAACAAGACAGCCAATAAGGGAGGTTAAGACTCCCCGCTGTGGTGAAATATTAAGCCAAAGAATAGCCGCCTACTTTTCAGGAGCAGGGCGGCTATTTCTTATTTGTTTATGTGAGGAGTGTTACAATAGGTATTGAACAATTATCAAATAAAATTCTGTATATATTCAGGGCTTTCATTTCGGCTGATTTCACCAGAGACAATTCCCTGTTTTAAAAATATAACACGGTCACACACGCCTAGAAGCTCCTCCAGATTGGAACTGAATAGAAGTATAGAGGCTCCTTTCAAAACCAAATCATTAAACATATTGTAGATATCGATTTTGGATGGTATATCTATGCTCTGGGTTGGCTCATTAAAAATAAATATGCGCGCCGGTGACATCAGCCAGCGCATTAAAATAAGCTTTTGTTGCTCTCCTCCGGAAAGATGTTTTGGAATGGCTTTGGGTGAGAATTCTATATTTAACTTCCGCGAATATTTGTAATACCGTTTATATTCAAAATGCGTACGTGTCCAAAAATGTTTGAAATTGTTTTCCTTAATAGAATAAACATTTTCTAGTAAGTCCAGATTTTCAAAAAGTCCACATTCATTTCTTTCGTCTGTTATATAAGCCAGCCCTAAATTTATTGCGTCTTGTGGGGAGGAAATCCTGGCGGAAAGGCGGTCAATATAAAATTTTCCTTCTGTTAAAGGCTCAAGTCCAAATAGGGCTTTTGAAAGAGCATTCTTCCCTGAACCGGTACGGCCATAAAAACCGAGAATTTCTCCTTTATTTAAAGTAAAAGAGATATTCCTGATACTACCTCCGTTTGAGATGCTTTCTGCGCATAGTACTTCCTTACCCTTATCTACATTTATCTTTGGATATCTGCTCTGACAGAAATCTGCCATTAATATGTTTTCAATGTCACCGTCATCAATGCTGGTGCGGTTTACTGTTGTTCTCAGTTCTTTTTCATAAAAAATAGAAAAACGGTCAATAAGATTGAAAAAAGCATGGTAGTTATGGGAAATGCACAGAATAGTTACTCCCTTTTCTTTGAAATACGTTATAAGTCTTATGAAATAATCCATCTCATAACTCCCCACAAGCGCCACAGGTTCATCCAAAATCAACAGATCAGGATTCATGAGATACAACTTCAAAAGCTCTATTTTTCTTTTTGTGGCAGGACTGCATTGGCTCACCAGTCGTGAGGAATCTATGGAGGAATCGTGCTTTCTAAAAAAATCGTTCGCCAGTTTTATCTTTTTTTCTAAAGATGTGAAACGCTTGAGCGCAGTTGCGGCTGGCAGATTGGCATAGAGATTTTCTGCAATTGTCATGTTCTCAAACAGGCAGATTTCCTGATGGATTGTTACGATATTCTTTTTCAGAGCGTCCTTAGGGGTGTGTAGTTGGATTGGCTGTCCTTTATATGTAAGCGTACCATCATAGGTACCGAAAGGATAAATACCGCTGATAATATTTACGATTGATGTTTTTCCGGCACCATTTTCTCCCATCAGGATATGGAATTCTCCAGGAAAAAGGGACAGATTAATATTTTCTATAATGGATACACCACTCAGCTTTAAGCTGATATTTTGGCAGGATAATAAAGGCTCTTTCATAATACCTCCTGTAATACTGTCTGGTCGTAAATACGAAAGCAATCGATGAACAGTGACTATCAGATATTAAAGGTTGCAAATATTTGTATTTTGTGCTGGAAATAATATTCCTTAAAGGCCGAATCAACATGCTCATTGGTAATTACGGACTGGAACATATTGATATCTCCTACGATTGCGGAGGACTCTACATTGAAGCGGTGGTAAGGACACAGGGCAAAGCTTTTTTTAGATATTCCGAATACGTCTTTTATAAGAAAAGCTTTATTTAAAGATGATACAGAGTATCCCCGGGTCATGGTTATGCCGTCAATGTCAAAAAAAGCCGTATTGAAGTAAAAGGTTGCAAGGGCATTGGTAATCATCTGCCCGGATAGATTCAAAGTCGTGGGATTAAGATTACCGCCGGTTATGATCACAGCGATATTTGGGCTGTAAAGCGCACAGTCATGTGCCACCATCAAATCAGTGGTTACGATAGTGACATTGATTTTGTCTTTCAGGTTACGGACAATAAACCGGGAACAGACTCCGGGACCAAGAAAAATAACATCATTGTTCTCTATAAACTGTGAAGCGATTTTTCCTATATTTTCAAATGGCTCCGTATTTTCCTCCTGAAGTTGAAATAACGAGATATCTATATGTTTGGGCTCGTTAAGTACCGCACCACCGTGGGTACGGGTAAGGAACTGTTCATTTTCTAATTTTTCTAGATCTCTTCGAATCGTAGCTTCAGTGACATTTAAGGCCTGAGCCAAAGAAGGGACGTCGGCCTGTTTGTTTGTTGTTAATATACGTTTAATTTCTTCAAGACGTTTAATCGGCAACATAATAGAACTCCCGGTTTTCGTTAATATTGTTTATATTATAACACCTATCATGTATAAAGACAAAGAAAATATTAATTTATGTCAGTAATTTTTCTTTATTGTTCATTTTGAGAATACTACTATGCATGCAAAATATGGTTTTTACTGCAGATACGACCTCCATTTTCCAATAAAATACAAAAATGAAAAATAATAAAAAAATATAAACAAACATGACGGGGTTAAACTGTATAATATTTACAAAAATAAACATAAATATGCATATATAGTTGACAAAATAAAAAAATACGATAAAATATAAACATAATCGAAAAATAAATGGACAAACATAAAAATGGAAGGAGGGGATAACCGGAATGAGCGGTGAGATAGTATTGAGAGCTGAAAATATAAAAAAGCATTTTACAGGTACATATGCACTGAGGGGTGTGACGGTTGAGCTAAAAAAAGGTGAAATCCACGCGCTGGTGGGTGAGAACGGCGCAGGTAAATCTACGTTGATGAATATCATTTCCGGAGTTTTTCCGGCAGACGAAGGAGCCATTTATCTCGAAGGGGAGCAGGTACATTTCCGAAATCCAAATGATGCTCAGATGTCAGGGATTGGCTTTGTGCATCAGGAACTGGCGCTGTGCCAGGACTTATCAGTGGGCAATAATATTTTTATTGGACATCTGCCCACAAAAAAAGGGATGGTTGATAATGATTATCTATATCAAAAGTCACGGAAAATATTGGACCAGTTCGGAGAAAGTGGAAAAAGTATAGATCCAGTGGTTATGGTGAGTTCTTTGAGTGTGGCACAGCAGCAGATGGTGGAAATAGCAAAGGCATTGTCCTCTGACTGCAAGGTTTTAATCTTTGATGAGCCTACATCAAGCTTGAATGAGGATGAAGCAGAGGGACTTTTTGAGATTATCCGCAGGCTGGCTGCTCAGGGAATTGGTATTTTTTATATCAGCCATAAAATGGATGAAATATTTAATATATGCCACACTATTACTATCATGCGTGATGGAAGTAAGATTGAGACTGTAAATGTAAAGGACACAAATACAGAGTACGTGGTATCAAACATGGTGGGAAAGGAATTAGGAAACCTTTATCCTGATAAGAGCGTAGCTGCAGGCGAAGAGGTTTTGCGTGTTGAGAAGCTTACAAGAGAACCGTGGTTTTTAGACGTGAGTTTTTCCACCTATCGTGGAGAGATTTTAGGGTTATGTGGTCTCGTGGGGGCAGGCAGAACAGAAATTGCCAGAGCAGTGTGCGGAATTGACAAAAAACAGTCAGGGGATATTTATCTGGAAGGAAAGAAGCTTTGTGTTCATAATTGTAAGGATGCTTCTAAGGTGGGTATTTGCTATCTCACAGAGGACAGAAAAAAGGATGGCTTGTTTCTGGATATGACCTTGGTAGAAAATATGATAGCCCCTCAGATACACGCTTTCTCACATCACGGTTTTGTTACGGTCCGGAGCGCAGAAATGACTACAAGTAGGTACAAGGAGATGCTTAATGTTAAGTATTCTTCTTTGGGGCAAAATATAGGGAGCCTTTCAGGGGGAAATCAGCAAAAGCTTATGCTGGCAAAATTATTGGCGATGAAGCCAAAGGTTTTATTCCTGGATGAACCTACTCGAGGAATAGACGTAGGTGCAAAGGCGGAAATTCATCAGCTTCTGCGAAGGCTTAGTAATGAGGGAATCAGTATTGTGGTTATTTCATCGGAAATGCCGGAGACAGTGGGGATATGTGACCGGGTGGTGGTGATCAACGTTGGGAAAGTTGTGGGTGAAATTTCAGGAAAAGAACTTACACAGACCAGAATCGTTTCCACAATTTCAGAATTCAGTGAAAAAGGAGAAAAGGTATGAAGAATACAGCAGATACAAAAGAACAGGGCGGGAATGGCTCTGCATGGAAAAGAATACGTTCCATAAAAGAATTTTCAGTTCTTGTGATACTGCTGGTATTGGTTATATTCATATCAGCAATGTCACCTGCATTTTTAACAGTTACGAATCTGCGTACAACAGCAATCGGATTTTCGTGTAATGCTATTATTGCCATAGCAATGACATTGGCGCTGGTAAGTGGAGGTTTTGATTTATCAGTAGGCTCTGTACTGGGGTTAAGCGCAGTATGTGTGGTTGTACTTACTAACAATGGAATCAGCATTTGGCTTGCCTGTCTTGTAGGGATTTTTGCAGGAGTTTTCTGTGGAGCTGTAAATGGACTTCTGATTGGATATCTGAATCTGAATGCCTTTATCACTACATTAGGTATGCAGCAAATGGCCAGGGGAATTGTCTATGTACTTACCAACGGAGGTTCCATAGGACTTAAGGATGCGCCCGGAGTAAAAGCTTTCCGTGTGGTCGGCTCCGGTTCTATTGGCAAGGTACCGGTTCTTGTCATTGTGTGTCTGGCGCTGGTAGTAATCGGTGATATTCTGGTGCGGAGATCCGGACTTGTGAGAAATGTATTTTTTGTGGGAAGTAATGAAAAGACAGCTATGCTCTCCGGAATCAACACAAAGCTTGTTAAAACAATGGTTTATGTACTTACAGGTGCGCTTTCCGGACTTGCAGGTGTACTTACGGCTTCCAGATTTGGCACAGCTACCTCCAGCACGGGTTCAGGAGTGGAAATGACGGTTATTTCTGCGGCTGTTATTGGAGGAGTCAGTCTCTCAGGTGGTAAAGGAACTGTGGCCGGAGCTGTTCTTGGCGTGATTCTAATGAGCGTGATCAGCAATACCCTGGTTATTCTCAACGTTTCGGTACACTGGCAGAATTTTATCACAGGCGCGATTTTGATTCTTGCAATTATATTTGATGTTCTTAGCAACAGAAAGAAGGACTGATTCTGCCAAGAATTGATGCTTTAAGAAGAATTCTGTGAAGATAATATAGAAGGAAGAGTATCATGCGAATGCTTATGCACAAAAAAGGAAATGTGCAGTTGCATATAAAAAATTCTTTAAGGAGGAAAAGGTATGAAGGCAAAAAAATTAATGGCAATGGGGTTAGCAGCAGCAATGACAGTATCCATGGGGAACACGGTATTTGCCGGTGAAATTGGCATGGAGGCGCATCCGGACCAGACATATTATATGGTAACTTTCCTATCAGGTTATTCATTCTGGACAGAGTGCTGGAGAGGCTTCCAGGATGCGGCGAAGCTTCTCGGAGTGGAGGCGAAATATGGCGGGACTACAGAATACGATGTAAATTCTGCAGTCACCTCCCTGGAACAGGTGATTGCGCTGAAACCTACAGGTATGGCGGTAACCTGTATGGATGCAGATGCTTATAAGGACCCGATCAATAATGCAATTGAGTCAGGAATTCCCATCGTAACCTTTGATTCTGACTCACCGGATAGCGACAGGACAACATTTATCGGCACTTCAAACTATGATGCGGGTGTGACGGCAGCAGACTATATCGGCGAACAGCTTGGCGGAAAAGGGCGTGTTACCTGTTTGACACGTACAGGACAGTCTAATATAAACGAGAGAATCGATGGTTTTACACAAAGACTTGCGGACAAATATCCTGATATTGAAATGGTTCAGGTAGTAGATGCGGGAAATGACGAAAATGAAGCTGCGACAAATCTTTCCAGCCTTTTGGCAACGGACAGCGATATTGATTATATCTTTGCTGCTCTGCAGCAGGCGGTTCTTGGAACGGAGACAGCGCTTGCAGAAGCCGGACTTACCGGAGAGATTAAGGTTGTGGGCTTTGACACAGACACCACTACGCTTGACTCTATCAAAGCTGGTTCTGTAGAGGCGACACTTTCCCAGTCTCCTTATGCAGAGGGTTTCTGGAGCATGATGTATGTGTACATGCTCTGCAATCAGGAATATATCAACTCTGCAGAGGATTGGTATACAAAGGGATTCCCGTCACTGCCGGCTACTTGTGATTCCGGTTGTTCTGTGGTAACCGCTGAAAATGCAGATATGTACTATATTTCCGAATAAACCTTTTAACCAGGATCCAGGAGGCCGGAAAAATAAGGGTAGCAGTTCGGAGTATCTGAACTGTTACAAATAAGGAGATTTTATGGCAGAACATTATATAGCGTCAGCAAAGATTCAGGATGTAACTATTTCTGAGGGGCTGCTCGGCAGAGTGTCGCGTCTGGTAAAGGAACAGGTTCTTCCTTATCAGTGGGAGATACTCAATGATTTGGCAAAGGATGCAGTCCCGGACCATAGTATAGAAAATTTCAGTGTGGCAGAGGGAAATGACGAAGGATTTCCAAGCCATTGTATTGCAAATTTCAAAATCGCTGCCGGAGATGAAAAGGGTGATTTTTATGGAATGGTTTTCCAGGACAGTGATTTGGCAAAATGGTTGGAGGCAGTATCGTACCAGATTATGTCAGCTCCAGACCCGGAGCTTGAAAAGACAGTGGATGAAACCATTGATTTAATCGGCAGGGCACAGCAGGAGGACGGATATCTGAATACATATTTTACCATCAAGGAGCCGGGAAACAGATTTACTAATCTTTGTGAGTGCCATGAGCTGTACTGCGCCGGACACATGATGGAGGCGGCTGTTGCATACTACAGAGCTACGGGTAAGGATAAGCTTCTGAAGATTATGTGCCGGATGGCGGATTTAATCGACCAAAACTTTGGTCCGGAAGAGAATAAGCGTCATGGGTATCCGGGGCATGAGGAGATAGAACTTGCACTGGTTAAGATGTATGAGGCAACACAGGAGGAAAGATACCTGAAGCTTGCGAAATATTTTATTGATGAGCGTGGCACAAAGCCTCTGTACTTTGATATTGAGTTTGAAAAAAGAAACCACGCATCACATTTTTCCTATCTTTATCCGCCTTACGGCATGTACAGCAATGGGCCTAAATATGCCCAATATCATCTGCCCATAAGAGAGCAGAAGACATTTGAAGGACATGCAGTACGTTGTATGTATATGGCAAGCGGTGCGGTGGATGTGGCAAGACTTACGGGAGATCAAAAGCTTCTCGAAACTTGCCGTGAGCTTTACCGCAATATGGTACAGAGAAGGATGTATCTTACTGGGGGAATTGGATCTACACCTAAAGCTGAGATGTTTACTTCAGATTATGATCTTCCAAACGATATGGTGTATGGGGAAACGTGCGCCTCTGTGGGAATGATGTTTTTTACAAAAAGGCTTTTGGAGACAGAGCCTAAGGGTGATTATGCAGACACAATGGAGAGGGCGCTTCTCAATACCTGTCTGGCAGGGATGTCTTTGGACGGAAAAAGTTTCTTCTATGTGAACCCGCTGGAGGTGGACCCGATTGTGAGCAAAGAGAATCCTGACAGGGCACATGTACTTCCAGTGCGTCCTGCGTGGTTCGGATGTGCGTGCTGCCCGCCGAATCTCAGCCGGATGATTACCTCTCTTGCAGAGTATATATATACGATTCGCGATAATGAGGTTTATTTGAATTTGTATATGTCTAATCACGCCAAGCTGTGTTTAAAGGACCGGGAAATTGAGCTGGATGTACTGACAGAATATCCGTACGAAGGTTTGATAAAGATTCAGATACAATCGGACGGAGATTATAGTATTTGTTTCAGGATTCCATCCTGGAGTAAGGACAAATGGAGCGGAGAAATAAACGGAAGAGAAGTTGTAGAGAAGCCTGAGGAGGGATTTGTACGGCTGGAGCGGTCCTGGAAAAAGGGGGATACCATTCTGCTGGAGTTGGATTTTGAACCGAAGCGGGTTTATGCAAATCCCAGAGTTTCCAAGGATGTAGGCAAGGTAGCGGTGCAGTGCGGACCTCTGGTGTACTGCCTGGAGGAGAAAGACAACGGAAAAGGTCTTCAGAGGATTTATCTTCCCAAAGAGGCACAGCTTCAGTTGGTACGGAGAAAGGATAAGCTGGAGGGAATTAATGAAATTCATACAAAAGGTCTGAGGCTGAGTGAGCTGGAGGAGGATTCTGCTTTATATATCCCGGATGCTTTATGGAGCTATGAGACTGTAGATTTAGTGTTTATCCCTTATTATGCATGGGCTAACAGAGGAGAAAACGAAATGACCGTGTGGATACACGAAAAATAAAAGGAGGTGTAGGTATATGGCTTTTAAAATTGATGGAAATAAACTTATTTATCGTAATGACAGTGAAATATTGCAGCTTGAACCATGGGGAAAAAACAGTCTGAGAATCCGTGGTACGAAAACACCGGAGATTTCTAAGGAACCTTGGGCCTTATTAGAGCCGGAATCGTGTGAGGCACAAATTAAAGTAGAGGGTAAAACAGCCAGCATTACAAACGGAAAGCTTACTGCATCGTTTAACGAATTCGGATGGCTTACGTACTATAATGACAAGGGCGAAGTGCTTTTGGAGGAAAGATGGAGAGTAAATAACGGCGGCGAAAAAACAAGTCCTTTAGCTATCTGCGGACGTGAATATAAGCCTTTGATTGGTTCTAGCGATTATAAGATTACGCTGCGTTTTGAGGGACAGGATGGAGAGAAGATTTACGGCCTTGGACAACGGCAGGAAAAACAGCTTAACATGAAAGGCTGCTGTCTGGAGCTTGCCCAGAGAAACACCCAGTCCAGTATTCCCTTTGCGTTATCAAATAAAGGGTATGGCTTCCTGTGGAATAATCCGGCCATCGGACGTGTTACTTTTGCCAATAATCTTACAGAGTGGACGGCAGAGTGTTCCGAGCATATGGATTTGTGGATAACAGCAGGAGATTCCCCGGCAGAGATTGAGGAGGCATATGCAAATGCGACAGGAAAGGTTCCCATGATGCCTGATTATGGTACGGGATTCTGGCAGTGCAAGCTGCGCTATACCACACAGGAACAGCTTCTCAATGTGGCGAGAGAATATAAAAAACGCGGAATTCCAATTTCTGTGATTGTATGCGACTTTTTCCATTGGACAAACCAGGGCGACTGGAAATTTGATTCCAAATACTGGCCGGACCCGCAGGCAATGGTGGATGAGTTAAAGAGCATGGGAATTGAACTGATGGTCTCAATCTGGCCGACAGTTGATGTGAACAGTGAGAATTATGATGAGATGAAAGAGCTGGGGCTGCTTGTCCGCTCCGAGAGAGCAAACGCTGTGCAGATGCAGTTTATGGGAAATGAATACCTGTATGACGCGTTTAATCCTGAGTCCAGGGAGTTTGTATGGAACAAGGCCAAGGAAAATTATTACAAATACGGAATCAAGATATTCTGGCTTGATGAGGCAGAGCCGGACTATATGTTCCACTATGATTATGATAATTTCCGTTACTATAAAGGTCCGGCAGTAAAAGTATCCAACTTCTACCCTGTTGAATATGCAAAAACCTTTTACGAGGGAATGGAAAAGGAAGGGCAGGAAAACATCCTGAATCTGCTTCGCTGTGCGTGGGCAGGAAGCCAGCGTTACGGTGTACTTCTGTGGTCAGGGGATACACATTCCACCTTTGATTTTCTCAGAAACCAGATGGCAGCAGGATTGAATGTAGGACTTTCAGGCATTCCGTGGTGGACTACAGATATCGGCGGCTTTACCGGAGGAGATATCCATGATCCTAAATTCCATGAGTTACTGATTCGTTGGTTCCAGTTCGGCTTATTCTGTCCGGTTACAAGACTCCACGGATTCCGTGATCCTATTGATTTCAGTATCAGCAATGCGGCAAGACTTTGGAACCAGCCGTTTGGAAGCGGTGCAGATAATGAGATTTACAGCTACGGTGAGGATATTTATAAAATATTGAAGAGACTGGTGGATACCCGTGAGTCAATACGGCCTTATGTTAAGGAACAGATGGTAAAAGCCCATGAAAAGGGCACCCCGGTTATACGTCCCCTGTTTTATGATAATCCTGATGATGAGGCCTGCTGGGATATCAATGATGAGTATATGTTTGGGCCGGATATTCTTGTGGCACCTGTGCTTTATGAAGGAATGCGCAAACGTAGTGTGTATCTTCCTGCGGGCAGAACGTGGAAGGAGGTACAGACAGGAAGGAGTTATGAGGGTGGTACAACTATTACCTGCGACGCGCCTCTTGACGTAATTCCGGTGTTTACTACAAACAATTCTGATTTTAAATTTGCGGACGATAATAATAATTAAATAATGATATAAGAGATAGCATCCACCTTTTTTGAGGAAGGATGCTATTTCTTTTGTGTACAATAGGTAGTTAAGTGAAAGACGCGAATTCATAGGTATCCATAGTTAAGTAGGCAGGTCTTAGTTGCTATAATAGTGCTTATTGCTAATATTAAGTGGATATTAGATTGTAAAAATCAAGTGACAAAAGTTAAGTGGTGAAATGAAGTTATAAATATAAAGTGGATAATTACTTGCGTATTATGAAAGTTCGCTTCATAATAAAGAAATAAGATAAGAGTATTAGTGTTGTCATTTAACGGAAAAATTCTATATTTATATACAAATTTCAGGAGGTGCGGGATGAAGCAGGTATTTGAACAGTGTAAAATCGGGGGAATCGCTTTAGAGAACAGGCTGATGCGTTCGGCCACATGGGAGCGTATGGCTGATGAGAAAGGACATCTGACAGAGCCGCTTCGCAGGCTGTATGTGAACCTTGCGAAGAGTGGGATTGGACTGATCAGTACCGGGTATACGAGAGTGCTGGAGGAGGAGCAGCCGAACCCGCAGATGATGGGCATTTATGATGATTCTTTCGTGGACGAGTACCGGGAGCTGGTGGAGGATGTGCATAAGGAGAACGCAAAAATTCTCATGCAGCTTGCTTACGGCGGGACTAAGACGGATTTCAGAGTGGGCGAAAGATTGATTTATTCACCGGATACGATTCCCGGCCCGGAAGGCGTGGCAGGTACGCCGGCGTCCCGGGAGGATATCGCGCGTTTGGTAAAGGCATATGCAGATGCAGCGTTCCGCGTGAAAGAGGCCGGGTTTGATGCTGTGCAGATTCATTTGGCGCACCATTATCTGCTGAATCAGTTTTTAAGCCCTCACTACAACCAGCGCAAGGATGAATACGGAGGCAGCCTTGAAAACCGTTTGAGGATTGTCCGGGAAATCTATGAGGCAGTCCGGGAATGTGTGGGGCGCGATTTTCCGGTGTGGGTGAAAATCACCTGCGCAGATTTTATGGAGGATGGGAGCTCCTTTGAGGAGACTGTTGCTATGTGCAGAGAATATGAGAACTGGGGCATTAATGCCATAGAGGTTTCCGGAAATATCCATGGTAAGGCGGAGAAGCTTTGCGGTCAGATTGTGGAGGGCAAAGAAATTGAGAAAAAGGGATATTTCTATGAATTTGCCAAGGTGCTTGCCAAAGAGGTGAAAATACCTGTCATTCTTACGGGCGGAATCCGCAGTCCTGAGGATATGGAGGAAATGCTTCGTGACTCGGAAATCCAGGGCTTTGGCCTGTGCAGGCCTCTTTTGGCGGAGCCGGAGCTTGTGAAGCGCTGGAAGGCCGGGGACAGGGCTCCTGCGAAATGCATACATTGCTCTAAATGCCGCACAAAGGACGGAAATCACTGCATTGTATTCAATAAAAATGCCTTTTCTCAGAATAAACTTTAAAGTTATCTATTGACTCTCACGTTGCGTTATAGACTATGATGTACTTATCAAGAACAGGAGGGAAAGCTCATGAAAACAGTAAAAGAGGTGTCAAAGCTCACAGGTATCAGCGTACGCACGCTTCACTATTATGATGAGATTGGCTTGCTGAAGCCGACCACGGTCACGGAAGCGGGATACCGGCTTTATGACGATAAAGCATTGGAGTTGCTGCAGCAGATACTGTTTTTCAGGGAATTTGATACGCCGCTTCGGGAAATTAAATCCGTGCTTTATAATCCTGCGCTTGAGAGGGAACAACTTTTGAAAAGTCAGAAACAAATGCTGGTGCTGAAAAAAGAAAGATTGGAACGGATCATCGCCAGTATTGACAACATTTTGAAAGGAGATAACGCAATGGATTTTGGAGTTTTCGATAAGACAGATATGGAAAAAATGGTCGACCACATTATAAAGAGCCTTACGGATGAACAGCAGGAGATTTTCGTCAAGGAGTACGGCAGTCTTGATAACTTTAGGGAACATTTCCTTAACAACGCATCCAGTGAGGAGGTTCAGAAGAATCTTGCGAAAGTGGTGGAATGGTACGGAGATAAAGAGAGTGCCATGGCGGCAAGTACAAATCCTGATAATCCCCAAATTATAGAGGCTTATGGGAAGAGATTGGAGGAGGTAACCAGAAAGCTGGCTGCCAAGGCCGGTTCAGATGTAAATTCCCTCGAAGTGAAAATGATTATGGGCGAGATGGATTTTGTGTCAAAGCAGCTTTATCAGATGGAAGATGCAACTGCATTTATGCTGGACATGGCAAAACAGTATCTCAGTAACGAAACCATGCAGAAGAATCTTGATGCGGTTTATGGGGAAGGGTCAACTGTATTTATCGGGCAGGCGCTTAAAGCGTTTTATGAGAAATGAATGTGAGTTTTATCTCTGAAATAAATCGGCGTAGTTGGAATGATATCGAGCTATGCCGATTTATTTTATAATAGGAAAGTTCGACATCTGTTGAATTCTTGTGTCTGCGAGAGCTGAGCATCTGCGATATTCCTTTATCAGCCCGATGAGGCTATCATTGCGGTTGGATATCACGTGAATTCCAGGAAAGCAACAAAATTTCGGCAATGGGTTATGAAAACCTTAAAGGAATACATTTCTGATTCAGCATATTAGTAAAATCTTAATCTTTTATAAAGAAAATAATGAGGATTAAATCTCCCAACTCTGTTATGATATACAATATGGGAGGTTCTGCTTATGAGTGAAAAAATATTAATCGTTGACGACGAAAAGGAAATAGCCGATCTTGTTGCGCTTTATCTGGAAAATGAGAATTTCGAGGTATATAAATTCTATGATCCTCTGGAGGCGCTTGCATGTATTGAGCGTGAGGCGATGGACCTGGCAATTCTTGACGTGATGATGCCTGAAATCGACGGCTTTACGCTCTGCCGCAAAATCCGGGAGAAATACAACTATCCGGTCATCATGCTTACCGCAAAAGGCGAAGAAACCGATAAGATAACCGGGCTCACATTGGGGGCGGATGATTATATCACGAAGCCCTTTCTGCCGCTCGAGCTGGTGGCACGGGTCAAGGCGCAGCTTCGGAGATATAAAAGGTACAATAATGACTCCACAGCGGATAGTGATGTCCTGGTGCATTCCGGCCTGGTCCTCAATATCAGGACACACGAATGTACTCTGAACGAAAGGCCGCTTACACTCACACCCACAGAGTTTGCCATTCTTCGCATCCTGTGCCAGAACAAGGGCGGTGTGGTGAGTGCGGAGCAGCTTTTTCATGAAATCTGGGGCGACGAGTATTACAGTAAGGGAAATAATACCATCACAGTCCACATCCGCCATCTGCGTGAGAAAATGGGGGATTCCTTTGAAAAACCTAAGTATATAAAAACGGTCTGGGGGTGTGGTTATAAAATTGAAGTCTAAAACACAGAACAGAGAAAAGTATACAAGCCTGAAGTCTAAGATATTCCTGCAGGGCATGGGAATTATGGCTGTTGCTTTTGTGGTCATTCTCATTGGTTATAAATGGCTTTGGCAGGGAAGCGGGGGCGACTGGGTGGTTTATTTTTTGCAGAATGCACTTCATATGGACTGGGAGATAGCCAACAATATTTATGGCAGGCTTTTCCGCAATAATGAGAGTCTCATATGGATTGGCGCCACTTTGATCGTTTTTATGATTTTGTTCCGGTTTTTCCTGTCCGGACTTACCAGGTACTTTGACGAAGTGAGCCGGGGGATTGATCTTTTGCTCAGTGACAATGAGGAGGAAATCATACTGCCGCCGGAAATGTCGGCTATTGAGACGAAGCTGAACACCATGCGCAGGACCTTGGAGCGCCGGGAACTGGAGGCGCGTATGGCAGAGCAGCGAAAAAATGACCTGGTGGTCTATCTGGCCCATGATATCCGCACGCCACTGACCTCGGTGATCGGATATTTGAGTCTTTTGGACGAGCTTCCGGATATGCCTATGGAACAGAGAGCCAGATATGTGCACATTACTTTAGATAAGGCGAAACGATTGGATCTGCTCATCAATGAATTTTTTGAGATAACCAGATACAATCTCCAGGAGATTACCTTGGAAAAAGAGACAATCGACCTTTATTATATGCTGGTGCAGATAGTGGATGAGTTCTATCCGATTTTAGAAACCCATGGAAATACGGCGAAGCTCGTGGCGGATGAAAATCTGACTATTTTTGCGGACCCTGTGAAGCTGGCCCGGGTTTTTAACAATATCCTGAAAAATGCAATTGCCTACAGCTACCAAGGCTCGGAGATTGTGATTTCTGCTGAGAGTACGGAAAAAGAGGTGCTGATTTACATTCGGAATAGGGGGAAAACCATTCCTGAGAAAAAGCTGGAGTCTATTTTTGAGAAATTTTACAGACTTGATGATTCCCGTACCTCAAATACAGGCGGTGCAGGATTGGGTCTCGCCATTGCAAAGGAGATTGTCACACTGCATGGAGGCACAATTACAGCACAGAGCAAGGATGAGCTGACCACATTTTGTGTAAGCCTTCCGGTGGCGTAATATTACAATCTAGTGTGTCTGTATTTTGCAGAACGCGCTCCGGCAGCTTACCTAAATGACAATGGTTCAGAATAATAGAGCTACTTTGTGATATTAATAATTTCTTAGGAAAGTATCAATTGCATATTAAAGTATAAATTACCTCTTTTCGGTAGAATAATGAATGATAAGAGAATTATTCTGCCGGGAAGAGGTAATTGACTTTCCGGATTGGTGAATTACTGCGGCAGGAAAGGAAGGTATGCAATATGGAAAAAGAAATAAGAAGAAATGCGATGGTTGGAAGAAGCGAGAGGCAGCGTAGCGAGAGACGACGCAGGGCCAAACGCAGAGCGAGACGGAAAAATGTGTTGGCACGAGTGCTGTGTGCAGTATTACCGGCCATGCTTATTTTGGGAGTTGCATTTGGAGTTTGGAACCTGGGAGGCCGGGAATTGCTGGGGGCACAGCTCAGCTCCCTATCCGGGCAGCTTCCGTTTTTTTCGGAAAGCGAGACATATTCCGGGGAGATTATCTCCGGGAGTGATGTGGACCTGCTGCAGTTAAAGAGCGAATATGCAATCCTTATGGATGAGGCCACAGGTACGACAATCGCCGAGCATGGGAGCAGTGACAGGATTTACCCGGCATCTCTGACAAAGATCATGACGGCTGTTGTGGCTCTGGAGTACAGCGGGGATTTAGATGAGCAGATTACCATGCCCAATGATATTTTTGATGCGCTCTATGCAGAAGGGGCTTCCATGGCAGGATTTCAGCCGGGGGAGGTCGTACGGGTACGCGACCTGCTCTACGGGGTACTGCTTCCTTCAGGAGCGGAATGTTGTCTGACCTTTGCACAGCGCATTGCCGGTTCTGAGGCCGGCTTTGTAGATTTGATGAACCAGAAGGCGGAGGAGCTGGGAATGGTGAATACTCACTTCTGCAACTCTACGGGTCTGCATGACCCCGAGCATTATTCTACAGTGGAGGATATATCCCTGCTTCTTCGCTATGCACTGGAAAATGAGAGCTTCCGTGCAGCGTTTACCACCGGAAGATATAGCGTTGTGCCCACCAATAAGCACCCGGATGGTTTCACTTTTTATAGTACCATGTTTAGCTGCATGGACACAACAGCGGTTGACGGGGGAGAGGTTACCGGAGGAAAGACAGGATATACCCAGGAAGCAGGGCTTTGCCTTGCCAGCGTGGCAAAGGTCAATGGCAGGGAATATCTGCTGGTGACGGCCAGGGCAGAGGGCAGCCATGAGACAGAGCAGTTTCATATCCTGGATGCACTGAACGTTTACAACCAGATTGGTTCGCTGGGAAAATAGGACGTCATGGTACGCGCTTACGCAGTCAGATTATAAAATTGCCTCCTTAAGGATATAATACAAGGTATGTGACAGATAAGGAGGCAGCATATGTTAGAAGAGAATGTCCTGATATCTTTTTTAAAGAAATTTGACGAGCATCCGTTTTTAGTGAAATTCGAGGGGAAAGAATACAAAATCGGAGAAGGGGCTCCGGCCTTTGTGGTGAAGCTTCATAAACCGATTCCTCTGGGCGAACTGCTTACGAGCACTTCACTGGCTCTCGGAGAAGCATATATGAATAAGGACCTGGAAATCGAAGGGGATTTGTACTATGCGCTGGACCATTTTCTGGGACAGATGGGGAAATTTTCTACAGATCATCACACCTTGAAAAAACTGATGTTTTCTGCGGCAACGAAAAAGAACCAGCAGAAAGAGGTAAGGAGCCATTACGACATTGGAAATGATTTTTACAAGCTGTGGCTGGATGATACCATGAGCTACTCCTGCGGTTATTTTGCAGAAGATACAGATTCGCTTTACCAGGCACAGGTAAATAAGGTAGACTACATTTTAGAGAAGCTTTCCCTCAGGGAGGGCATGAGCCTGCTGGATGTGGGCTGTGGCTGGGGGTTCCTTCTCATAGAGGCAGCGAAGAAATACGGTGTGCGGGGGACCGGGATCACGCTCAGTGAGGAGCAATACCGGGAAGCCAACAAACGTATTCGTGAGGAGGGACTTGAGAAGCTTGTCACTGTGAAGCTCATGGATTACCGGGACCTTCCGAAGTGCGGCGAAATGTTTGACCGTGTAGTGAGCGTGGGAATGTTGGAGCATGTGGGAAGAGAAAATTATCCGGTTTTCATCGGATGCGTGAATGCGGTGATGAAAAAAGGCGGATTGTTTTTATTGCATTTTATCAGTGCTTTGAAGGAGTATCCCGGGGATGCATGGATGAAAAAGTATATTTTCCCGGGCGGTATGGTGCCCAGTCTGCGTGAGGTCCTTTCCTGCATGGCGGAGGAGGATTTCCACACGTTGGATATCGAAAATCTGCGTCTCCACTACAATAAGACTCTTTTATGCTGGCTGGACAATTACCGGGAACACCTTGGGGAAGTGAGAGAGATGTTTGATGAAAAATTTGCGCGCATGTGGGAATTGTATCTGGCTTCCTGCGCGGCTACTTTTCACAACGGAGTCATTGATCTGCATCAGATCCTCATGACAAAAGGAATCAATAATGAGCTGCCATTGGTAAGATGGTACTGAATACGTCAGATATGAATACACCGGATATTTATACTGTGCAGACATGAAAAAATGCGGTATAATGTTCTTGACTTAGAGCGGAATTCAGATGGTACGCTTATAAAATAAGGGATGCAGGATCGCGGGCCGGGGCTTTCTTTTGGAAAGTCTGCATTAACAGAGTTGAGAACGAGAAACGGGGTTGAATATATGGAAGCCAGAGAAGTGCTGATGAAATTAAAACGGGATGAGATTACACTTGAGGAGGCGGAGCGTTATTTTAAAAGAGAGCCTTTTGAGGAACTGGGATACGCCAAGCTGGATACCCACAGGGAAGTTCGCTCCGGTTTTCCGGAAGTGATCTACTGCAGCAGGAAGGCGGATGCGCACCTGCTGGAAATTTTTAAGAAGTTGTACGAGGAAAACGGTGAGGTATTCGGTACCAGGGCGAGCCTGCACCAATATGAGCTGGTCCGCGAGGTTTATCCCCAGGTCGTGTATGATGAGCTTTCCCATATCCTTAAAATAGAGAAAGAAGGCAAGGAGAGAAAAGGGAAGATCGCAGTGTGTACGGCAGGGACCGCGGATATTTCCGTGGCGGAGGAAGCGGCTCAGACGGCGGAATATTTCGGTTCCTATGTGGAGCGGATTTACGATGTGGGAGTGAGCGGTATCCATCGTCTGCTTCATCGTCTGGACGTGATCCAGAGCGCCAATTGCGTTGTTGCGGTTGCAGGGATGGAGGGCGCGCTGGCAAGTGTGCTGGGCGGTCTGGTGGATAAGCCGGTGATAGCGGTACCGACCTCCGTGGGGTACGGCGCCAGTATGAACGGACTTTCGGCTCTTCTGACAATGATCAATTCCTGCGCGAACGGGATTGCAGTCGTTAATATCGACAACGGATACGGCGCAGGTTATATAGCCACACAGATCAACAGATTGGGTGTGCGTGAGTAGAACCGAGATAAAACGGATGATTGGGATAAAACGGATGATCGGGATAAAACGGATGATCGGGATAAAACGGATGATCGGGATAAAACGGATGATCGGGATAAAACGAATAACAGGGATATAATGAATGACCGGGATAAAATTAATGACCGGGATAAAATGCGTAACCGGGGCAGAATGTGTAACTGGGACAAAATGGAAGAAATAAATTGCAATATCATGCATTATAGTGCATAATATTATTATCTGTTTTATATACCATAAATTGAAAGGTTAGAAGGTCGCAGCTATGCAGTTAATTACAGAATATCTGGCCTTATTGATCATTGTAATCCTGACTGTTTTTTTCTATGAAAAGAAGAGCATTCCTACACCTTGGGTTTTTCTTTACAGGTGGTGTCTGATTCTGCCTGTTTTATCAATGCTTGTGGATATTATCTGTGTTTCAATTGAGGATATATCCTTTGTGCCGTACTGGCTGCATGTGTTTCTGAACAGTCTTTATTTTCTTCTTTGTATTCTCACCTGCTCAGTAATGGCCCTGTTTTTGTTCTATAAAATTTTGGAGCACGTATATGACAAACATTGTCTCACCCGCGCCAAAACAGTGGTCACAACGCTTACAGCCATTTATGTAATCTTTCTGCTTGCGAATATCCGTACGGGATGGATTTTTTGGATTGATGCAGGCGGCGGATATCATCGCGGAAGCCTGAATGTATTAGGATATTTTATTATGCTGGCAGAGGGATTTTTTATTATCTTGTGTTACTGTAAAAATCGCTCCAGTGTGGGGAAGATGGTGTCCCGGGCGTTGAATATGACTGTGATGATGGCAGTTTTTATGGCGGTTTTCCAGCTGATGAACCGCGAATTCCTTTTGAACGGGACACTCATGGCTTATACGGATATGATTTTCTTTATTCATTTTCAAAGTCAGCGGATAGGGTATGATATCATGACAGGCCTGGGGAACCGTAAGCTCTTTGCAGAGGAAATTTCTCTGAGAGTCAACAGTGGTCAGCAGTTCCAGATTGTATTGCTTTCCCTTAGAAATATGGACAGGATCAATAAACAATACAGTCCGCGCATAGGAGACGAACTCCTCTATTCCGTTGGCCATGCTTTGGAAAAGTTTGGAGAGGAAGTCAGCGCATTCCGAATCAGCGGGGTTTCTTTTGCATTGTTTTGCCGTTATTGGTCAGCAGAGAAGGCAGAAAAGAATCTGCAGGATATCTGTGAGATCATAGACAATAGATGGAACTTTCATAATCGTACCATTGAAGTGGAATATCTCTGCGGCGATCTGATTCATACAGACCAGAACTGGCGTAGTTCTGATGTGGAAGAGTTTGTAGAATATATGCTCTGGTATATGAAATCAGAAAAAGTGAAAAGACTGCGCTTTAATGAAACAGTGGAGCATAAGGTGCGGTATCGCAATGAGATGGTCAATCTTTTGCGGCGCTCTATTGAAAATAAGAGTTTTCAGGTGTGGTACCAGCCGGTGTACGACCTGAAAACAGGATCCTTTAGTTCTGCGGAGGCGTTGGTGCGGATGTGGGACGAGAATGGAAAAATGATTTCTCCGGGAGAGTTTATTCCTTTGGCAGAGGACATCGGAGTGGTAGACCAGATTAATTGGATCGTCATGGAGAAGGTCTGCAGTTTCTGGAAAGAGCATGCACAGCTTCCGCTGAATTCTATTTCTGTTAATATGTCTATGCCTCAGTTTGCTGACGAAAAGCTTCCAGAAAGATTGGGCAGGCTGATGGATGAATACGGGGTTCCCAGATGCAGGCTGCGTCTGGAGATGACAGAGCGCCTCACACATTCAGATCGGAAGCAGATTCAGGACATGATGCAGGAGATGGCAAAACAGGGACTTGCTTTTTATCTGGATGATTTTGGGATTGGATATTCCAATTTCATAAGTGCACTGCAGCTTCCTTATGAGTGTATTAAGCTTGACAAAAGTCTGATGGACGGTTTTTCCGGTGATGAGCACAACTGCCGTATTGTCAGGGCGGTAACAGATGCTTTTCATGATATCGGGCTGCAGGTGATCGCTGAGGGCATTGAGACAGAGGAACAGATGTGCATAGCCAAAGAGATGGGAATGGACAAGATTCAGGGCTTTTATTTTGCGAAGCCAATGCCTGGGGAAAAGCTGGTGGAATTTTTAAAACTGCCGGTGAGACAAGCTGCGGAAACCGGATCGTGCTCATAATCAACATGGCAAATACATAATATAATGAAGTGGAAAAGGCATTGCTGAAGAAAAAAGCAGTGCCTTTCTTATTCCCATCTATGTCTGCGTATGGGAAAGGATTGTGTATGTAAGGGGAAAGGGGAGTGTCTGTGGGAATTTTTCGTTATTCGTATGAGCAGATGATGAGAGGGTTGATGGCCTTGGAGCAGAAGTCACAGGGACGGTTTAGGACCAGGATGCTGGAACTCAGCGCCGACGGCAGGGCAGTGGCAGAAGCAGTGCTGGGAGATGAGAATGCAGGCCACCATGTGCTCGTCCATGGGGGCGTGCACGGGAGAGAGTATTTGAACTCTGCGCTTCTTATGAGATTAATGGCAGATTGGCTTCGAAGAGGAGAGGAACTGGAGAAATTAGCAGAGGATATTTGTGTGCATGTACTTCCGATGGTGAATCCTGACGGCTGCAGTCTGAGCCAGAACGGACTGGCTGGTATACGTACACCCGGACTCAGAGAGGAATTGCAGCAGTGTTATGCAAGGGAAGCAGGAAATAAGCGGACGCTGAGCGAGTATTTCCGTACCTGGAAAGCCAATGCCAGAGGGGTGGACATCAACCGGAATTTTTCCTCGGGATGGGAAACATATCGGGGACCTGCACTGCCTGGTGCGGAAGGCTTCCGTGGCAGGGCGCCGGGCTGTGAGGCGGAGACGCGGGCCATTCTAAAGGTGTGCAGGAACTATCCGATTGACTGCTGTATTTCTTATCATTCGTCAGGAAATGTAATCTACTGGGATTATGGAACAAAAGGCAGGGTATGGGAGGAGGGCCGCCGTCTGGCACTGGCTATTGCGGGGACTACCGGATATGAGCTTCGTTCCACTGTGGAGGATGGATTGGATGGGGCCGGTTGCAGTGATTATCTCATGCGCGAGTGTGGGATTGCGGCGATCACGGTGGAAACGGGAGCTGCCGATTGTCCTCTTCCAGCTCAGGAGTTTCCGGAAATCTATGCCCGCAGCCGGGGAGTACTTCATGCTGCAGCAATGTTCTGCTGTTCATAGGAGATACTATTTTACCGGAAGAAATGAGGATGGCGGATATTTATTAAAAAAAAGCAAAGATTTGTCCAACGGCTATAGACAGAGGATGTTCTGAAATATAAAATAGGAGTTATGGCAGAGCAGATAGGAACCGGCTTTGCGGAAAGGACGAAAGAGAAAATGAAATGGATTATGGCGCCTCTGATAGGGGCATTGATTGGACTTTTGACAAATGGGCTGGCAATCAAGATGTTGTTCCGGCCTTTTAAACCAATTTATATCGGGAAATTCCGGCTGCCGTTTACACCGGGACTAATCCCTAAGGAGCGTACAAGGATTGCCCAGGCTGTGGGACAGGTGATCGGCAGGAACCTGCTGGACGGAGAAACCTTAAAGGCGGCACTATGTTCCGAAAAGATGGAGGAGGCATTCCGGGAGAAGGCTGCACATTATGTACAGAAGCTGCAGGAATCACCGGAGAGCATGGAGGAATATCTGGGACGCACGCATTTTCTGGAGGTGGCGGAGAGCCTGAAGGCAAAGGCTATGGATACATTTCCAGAGTATGCGGCTCACAGGCTGGTTGAGGACGATCTGGGACACAGACTGCTGGATATGGTGATGTCGGATGTGATCGAGAGCCTGAATCCCATGGTGAAGATGATTGCCAAATCCGCACTGGAAGCATCACGTGAGCCTCTTGGGGATAAAATCAATACCTGGATTGACGAGCAGGTGCCTGGCCTGGTAGGAGAATATCTGGATAAGAGCTATCAGGGGCTTATGGACATGCCTGTGGGGGAGGCCGGAGCTTACCTTCAGAAACATGAGAAGGAGATTGAAGATTATCTCTGGAAAATGTATCAGGAGCTCATGGAGAAAAAGGCGGTGCAGCTGGTGGCAGTCCTTGATATTTCCGGGATCATTGAAGAGAAAATTGCTGCATTTGATATGGAAGAGCTGGAAAGACTGATACTTGAGATCTCACGTAAGGAGTTAAATGCACTTATATGGCTGGGCGGCTTGCTGGGTATGATCATAGGCTTTGCAAATGCGCTTTTTTAGGGATTTTTTCATAGACGAAAACAGAGAAAGGCGGTATACTATTTACAAAGGTAGGAGGTATAGGCCATGGGTAAAAGGTTTTCTAAGATTTTGAAGGGACAGATCACATCTTCGGTTTTCTATGTTTTGTTTGGGCTTTGTCTCATCCTGATGCCGGTAAAAACGGTGGATGTGATATGTAAGGTAGTATTTGGTTTAGTGCTGATCGGTGCAGGCTGCTATCACGTGTATATCTACGTGAAAGAGAAGGAGAGCTCCACGATTCTGGATTTATTTTCCGGGGTCATCGTGCTGGTGCTGGGAGGCTTTCTATTTTATAATCCACAGGTGGTGGTGAAGCTGCTGCCGCTGCTTTTGGGTGCGTTTGTGCTGGTAGACAGTATCTGGACCCTTCAGGGATGTCTGAAGCTGAAAAAGTATGGGCGTGAGGAATGGAAAGCGCTTCTTTTGGGAAGCCTCATTTTTATTGTATTGGGAATTGCCATGGTGATCAATCCTTTCCCGGGCGTGAAGTATACCGTTATTTTTGCCGGATGGGTGTTCCTGTTAAACGGAGCTGCGGATCTTGCATTTCTGTGGCTTCTGCGTAAGAGCACTGATGGGACAGGGGAAGCAGACGGGGATACAGCCCCTCTCGCGGAAGCCGGGGCGGTCAGTGGAGATGATTCTAAGGACAATAAAAAGAGTGAGCCGGATAGTGAGGACGCACCTGAGGAATGGCATGATGCCTGGACGGTCCAGAACCACATTGAAGAAGCGGACGACGGTCCCCTGTGGAAGAAGCTGATTAACCGGAGAAAGAAAGACAAGAAGCAGGATTCCGCACAGCAGAGCCGGAAGGATGCCCATGATGCCTCCTCAGACAGTTCTGTTACAGATGGCGGATGGCGTGCCGTGGATGGAGAATCAGACGGCAGTGTTTCTGAGAATAACGGAGCCGGAAACGAAGATAAATTGTACACGGAGAGTTCGGTCAACATAGAGCCGGCAGAGCCCATAGAGCCAGCCGGAGCGATTGAGAAAGCCGCACCTATAGACAAGGTGACAGATTTATCTGGCAGTGTCTCAGAGCAGAATGATGCGTTTGTAAAGAATGGAGCTTCTGAGGAAGAAGCAGCCAGATCGGATACTCCGCCCGAGGAGATTCTGGAGGAATGGAAGGACTGATAATTAAACTATAGCAAAGGTGGACGAGAGATGAAGTTTTGTTTGCGTGAAGTAAGGGAGGAATACCGCCGGGGAGCGGAGGAAATTCTTAAAGAGCAGGGGCAGGAGATTAGTGACTCTGCGGGGATTCCCATAGTGCTTAAGGAATATCCGTCAGCCAAGGTGACTGTGCGTTGCGAGGACGGCATACTCACATTGGGCGGCAGCAGGCAGGTACATTATTACCGGGCACTTTCCCGCTTTCTCCAGGAGGGCGAAAAAGCGGCACAACTGGAGGAAACACCGCTGTTTCGTGACGTTGCCGTGATGCTGGACTTATCCCGTAACGGCGTGATGAAAATATCAGAGCTGAAAAGTGAAATCCGTATGATGGCTTCCATGGGTATCGGCCAGATACTTCTCTATATTGAGGACCTGTATCAGGTAGAGGGACGGCCGTATTTCGGTGCGTTCCGCGGCAGATATACGAAGGAGGAGCTTAAGGAGGCGGATGAATACGCTTCACTGTTTGGTGTGGAGCTGATACCCTGTATCCAGACCTTGGCGCATCTGCGGACTTTCCTGCGGTGGGAGGAGAATAAAGGACTTTGCGATGTGGGAGACATTCTTCTGGCAGGGAATCCTGAGGTGGAGAAGCTTCTTAGGGAAATGATCAGCCAGGTAAGCGCATGTTTCCGCACAGATAAGATTCATCTTGGTATGGATGAGGCATTCCAGCTCGGCAAGGGTGCTTATCTGAAGGAGCATGGTTATCGCGAGCCTTTTGAGATTATGACAGAGCATCTGCACAAGGTTTACGGAATGTGTATGGAATTGGGCCTTGAGCCTATGATCTGGAGTGACATGTATATCCGTCTGATGTCCCCGGATGGGGAGTATTATGGACTTACAGAGGGCCAGGAGCCTGCGGACGGAGTGAAGATTCCCGACAGGCTGCGTCTGGTGTATTGGGATTATTATCATCATGATAAGGAAACCTATGATAGATGCATCAGTTTTCATAAGAAGCTGACAGAGCAGGTAAGCTTTGCCTGCGGCGGCTGGACCTGGAATGGCATTGCGCCTAATTATGCCAAGGCTGCAGCAACCATGGATGCAGGCATTCAGGCCGCGGCAGATTTGGGTGTGGACCAGGTGATCTGTACACTGTGGTATGACAATGGGGCGGAGACTCCCATGCAGACGGCTGTTTATCCCCTGATCTATTTCAGCCAGCTTTGTTACGGGGCATCTGTGAAGGATGAGGCGCTGGAGGGCTGGCTTGCTATGTACAGCGGGTACCGTGCGGGTGATTACCGTCTTTTAGATGCGTTTGACAATACGCCCGGGGTGCTGGCGGATAATGAAGGGGCGGATAACCCTTCTAAATATCTGCTCTTTCAGGATATACTGCTGGGACTTTTTGATAAGCAGATCGAGGGCCTGGGAATGACCCAGTATTACGAGGAGCTTGCGAAAAAATTGGCGGAAGCCCATTATCAGGCTTCGTTCGGCAAACGTATAGTGCCGGTGGACAAGGATAAGCCAGGGTACCGCAGATATGCGGCGGATACACTTTTCCGTTATTACCAGAGGCTTGCACAGATTCTTGCGAGGAAGGCTGAGCTTGGCATCCGGGTGTACCAGGCATACCATGCGGGTAATAAAAAAGAGCTGGCTGCCATCTGTGAGCTGATCAAGGAACTCCGGGCAGATTGCGTGAAGCTGAAGGACCAGCGGGAGGAACTGTGGTTCATGGAGTGTAAGCCCTTTGGATACGAGGTGTTGGATATTCGCTTTGGCGGACTTGTCACCAGACTTGAGAGCGCGGAGAAACGGCTTCGCGGTTACCTGGCCGGCAAGTGGAGCGCCGTGCCGGAGCTGGAAGAGCGGAGGATTCCATACCGGTGTGTGGAGGACGGCGACAGCCACAGACTTTGTGCGTGCAATCTCTGGGAGCGTATCGTGAGCGCAGGGAATCTTGATGGTGTATAAGCGTACTTGAGATTAAAATATTTAAAAGGATTTTCCGAAATGGGGAATCCTTTTTTGCTTTTCAGGCGTTATTTTGAGTGTAAGACGTTTTACAGTATATCAGAAGAGGAGGTGAGTGCGTGCAGGAACAGATTTTAACAGATGAAGAGATGATCGTTCGTATCCAGCAGGGCAACGAAGCATATCTGGAATCATTGATACGCAGATATTACGATGATGTATATTATTTTTGCTGTTACAAGACCGGGGATTCGGAGCTGGCATATGACTGCACGCAGGAGACCTTTCTCAAGCTTACGAGATATATCCATACGTATGCAGAGCGTAAGAAGTTCCGCGGTTATCTGTTTTCAATCGCCCGGAATGTGTGCAATGATTATTTCCGCTCAAAACCACAGGAAACAGTAGATTCTGACAGTCTTCTTCTGGCAGCAGACCCGAAAGACAAGATAGGGGAAAGTGAGACAGCCCAGGTGGTGCAGAAGGCCCTTGCCTTTCTTGGCGACGAACAGCGGGAAGTGATTGTACTGCGGTTCTATTGTGATTTTAAGGTGAGAGAGATTGCAAAAATTATAGGTGTTCCTTTGCCTACAGCCAAATCGAGGCTGAAGCGGGCAATCGCAAGGCTAAAAGAAATTCTCGGGAAGGAGGAAGATATCTATGAAGGATAAAGAGCTGAAGCAAATACTCCAAACCGGCAGGAAACCGGAAATAGACAGCAGCCGGAAGGAGGAAGCGATTCGCCGGGTACTGGCAGCAGGCGGAAATCTGCGGGGAATGCCCAGGATCAGTATTTGGCAGAGAATGTATACCATGGCGGGATATCTGTCACCCTGGCTGTGGATCGTGCAGGGTGCAGTCGTGCTGCTGTGCGCGTACAGTCTGGCTGTCAACGGAAGTGGAACGATGCCCACAATTGGCGCAATTGTGCCCCTGATTGGCTGCATTGGCTTTGTGGAGCTGCAGAAAGGGTATGCGTGCGGGATGCAGGAGCTGGAGAGTGCGTGCCGCTATGACAACAGGCAGGTGATACTTCTGAAGCTGCTGCTCATCGGAAGTGTGGATATGCTGCTGACGCTTTTTTTACTTGCATTCAGCACACAGCAGGGCGTGGGGCTGACGGAAGCAGTTTTGTATATTTTGGTGCCTTATCTGCTGTCCTGTGCCTTATATTTCGCGATACTTCTGCGCACAAACCGCCGTGTGTCCAATGTGGGACTGCTGGCGGCGGGGATATTTCTTGCAGTTATGTTTCAATTTGTTTTTGGAAATATAGACCTTGACAGTTGGGTTATTGGCAGTGATAGCAGCCGCTGGGTTTTGGGCGTGACAGCGATCGCAGCAGCGCTTCTGATACTGGCCATACGTAAATTTTGGAAGAGAATAGACAGGGAGGATACAAAGATATGGAGCTTCGATTAGACAGGCTGACTAAGGAGTACGGCAGTAAGATTGCGGTGGATGAGCTGTCTGCCGTAATGAACCAGGGTGTGTACGGTCTGCTGGGGGCGAACGGTGCGGGTAAAACTACATTAATGAGAATGATCTGTGATATTTTGCGGCCTACTACAGGGGAAGTGATCTATGATAATTGCAATATCAGTGAAATGAGGGAGGAATACCGGAATATTCTCGGCTACCTTCCCCAGGATTTTGGATATTATCCGAATTTCACAGCGGAAAAGTTTCTGCTCTATATGTCTTCCCTTAAGGGGCTGGAGCGGCAGTTTGCCAGACAGAGAAGTGAGGAGCTTCTGGAACTGGTGGGGCTTTCCCAAGTGAAAGGAAAGAAGATAGGTACTTTTTCCGGGGGAATGAAGCAGCGGCTGGGGATTGCCCAGGCATTGCTGAATAACCCGAAAATATTGATTTTGGATGAACCAACCGCAGGACTTGATCCTAAGGAGCGGGTGCGTTTCCGTAATCTCATCAGCGCGATTTCCCAAAATAAGATTGTGCTTTTGTCCACCCATATAGTCTCGGATGTGGAGTATATTGCCGGGCATATTTTCGTGATGCGCGACGGAAAGATCATGAGCCAGGGACGTCCGGAGGAGATTGTAAAGGAAGTGGAGGGCTGTGTATGGGAGCTGCGTGTTCCTGCAAAAGAGGCTGACCATTATATTGCCAGTTATAATGTGGGGAATCTCAGGAATGAGGACGGTATGTGTGTTCTGCGGATTATATCCGGGGAGGCACCAGATAAGAGTGCGCTGCAGGTAAAGCCGAATCTGGAGGATTTATATTTACATTGTTTTGCTGACCAGGGGAGGGGAATGTGATATGTGGCAGATGATAAAATTTGAATTTGAGAAAATCTGGAGCCGGAACATTGTGTGGGTCGGTCTTGTGATCATGCTTATTGCCGGGCTGGTGGTATCCTTCTCGGTGCGTGAAACCAGGGTGGTGACATCTGACGGAAGAGAGCTGAAGGGAAGCGAGGCACGGGAATATATTGAGGAGCGCACGGAAAAGTATGCGGGCCTTTTGAATGATGATAAGATTGAACGGATCTTGAAGGAGGAAAAGGCTGCGGAGATTAACGATTATTCCATTTATAGCAGTCTGCCGCTCTACAATGCGGTATATCAAAATTTTGGAGATGAATACGGGGATTTCTACGGGATGACCGTGGACGAGGCGTATACGGAGAATGGAATCACCGTGGAGGTAGGTTACTCGGAGCTTTGGGTGGGTATGCTGAACTCATTTCCAATCATACTGCTGGGAATAGGGACCGTGGTGGCAATCGGTGTGTCCGGCGTGTTCTCTGAGGAGTATGGAAGAAGGATGGATGCCCTATTACTCACCAGCCGTCATGGGAAAAAGCGGTGTGTGTATGCAAAGATTATTGCTTCTTTCTTGTTTGCGGTGCTTTCTTATCTGGCCTTTGTTTTGGTGAATTTTATCCCTGTTTTGGCTTTTAACGGTTTTTATGGCTGGGATGCGGGGGTGCAGCTGGATGAGATGGGGATTATGTCTCAGGTACCGTATACCTTAAGCTGCGGTGAAGCAGTGCTGTTGATGATATTCGGCGGGTTCCTGGGTATGTTGATGCTCACTGCCGTGACGCTTGTGGTGTCCGTGATTTGTCAGAGCTCCTTTGTGGCGGTGATCATAGCTGCACTTCTTTATTATCTGCCGATTATTTTTATGCAGATTCTTGATGTACGCATTCTGGCAATGACACCATTCGGCGCGGCGAGCAGCTCGGTTCTTTTGCTGCCGAAGATTAATATCGCGGGGACTGAGGTTCTGTTTTATGCGAAAATTATTGTGACCTTGTTTATTTTGCTGGTTGTCTCGTGGGTTACTACCCGAAGAGTATTTGCCAGACATCAAGTAAAATAACAGAGTATTTGTACGTATTTGTACATTTTGTATTTCGTATGTTCGGTTGCGAAAAACGCTGGTCCGTGGTAAGATGTCGGTATGCAAAAAATAGAAAGCAATAGAATCGTGGTCATGGATTTTACCGGGATTTATGACAGGGAGCAGTTTTACCACGGGCAGGATGCAGCCTGGGTGGAGGTACGGGAGATTCCGGGGACAAACTGTTACTGTGATGCAGAGGCTGCGGACATTCTCCGCGCGCGCATCGCAGAATTTCCTGCCCGGGGGATTCATTTCATTGATTCTGGGAACTATCATTATATGAGCCGTATCTGGCTGGAGAAAATTGAGGAGCCGTTCCGTCTGCTGGTGTTTGACAATCACACAGACATGCAGCCCCCTGCCTTTGGCGGACTGCTCTCCTGTGGCGGCTGGATAGCAGCGGCGATGGAGGAGTTGGACAATCTGAGAGAGGTTGTGCTTGTAGGGCCGGATGAGGAGGCGTATTCGCAGGCGGCGACTGCGCTTAAGACGGAGGATGAGTCTGCTTCCGTAGCGGAGAAGGTACTTAAGCATCGAACTATACGTAAGAAGCGTGTGTGCTTCCTTTCGAGAGAGGCACTGGCGGCGGAGAGCAGAGAAGAGCTTGAGGAGTTCTTCGAGGGCCTTGGGACAGAGCTGCCGCTTTATATCTCTTTGGACAAGGATGTGCTGTGCAGGAGTCATGCGCATACCGCGTGGAGCCAGGGAGATATGACATTAGAGGAGCTGACCGGATATCTGCATATAGTGGCCCAAAAGCTTATGAGAGACGGCGGAACATTGCTGGGAGTGGATATCTGCGGAGAGTGTGACCCGCAGGAGAGCGGAAGCTGGGCTGTCAATGACAAAGCCAACCGTGTGCTGCTGGAATTTTTTTCTGATATTTATGCCCGCTGTGATGCAGACGGAGGAAAGGAGTAACATATGAAGAATGAATTGCTCACCATAGGTCCTTTTACTGTGTATGGATACGGCTTGATGATCGCGCTGGGGATCTTTGCGGCCTACGCCGCGGCCGAGTACAGAGCGCGTAGGCTGAAACTGAACTACGAGCATGTGTTTTACCTGGTGCTCTGGTGTTTGGCGGGAGGCTTCGCGGTGTCCAAGCTTTTGTTCTGGATTACGGAATGGGAACAGGTGGTGGCTGACCCGAAATTTATGCTGAGGACCATGGCGGATGGCTTCGTGGTTTTCGGGGGCATTATCGGAGGGATTGCAGCCGGATATTTCTACTGCCGGGCTAAGAAACTTCCTTTCCTTAAATATTTTGACCTGCTTACACCGTCCGTGGCTCTGGCGCAGGGATTCGGCCGTATCGGGTGTTTCCTGGCTGGGTGCTGCTATGGAAATGCTACGGACTGCCCGGTGTCCATTACCTTTCATAACTCGGATTTTGCGCCCAATGATATTGCATTGATTCCCACTCAGCTCTATTCCAGCGCTCTGAATTTCCTTCACTTTTTTGTATTGCTCTTTGTGGCAAAGCACAAGAAGGCGGATGGGCAGGTAGCAGCATGCTATCTGATTTTTTATAGTGTGGGACGATTTATCATTGAAATGTTCCGCGGAGATTTAGAGCGCGGGAGTGTGGGCGTTCTCTCTACGTCCCAGTTTATCGGGATTTTTACCGGGATTGCGGGTGTAATCCTGTTTGTTGCTGCGGGAAAGCTGCGGACTAAGAAACAAACGCCGCCGGCCGAAAGAACGAGGTACCGGCAATGAAGAAAGGCAATCTATTTTATTTGATGATGGATAAAATGTTCGGCAGGCAATTAGGATTCCGTGTCCGCTTGTTTAATGTACTCGCCTCCTTTGGTGTTTTTGTCAGTCTGCTTTCTGTGGCTGCCTCCTTTTTCACAGGGGATAGCCCCATGGAATACGGGGTATATCTGATCTTTGGTACCATTGCCGCCCTGCTGATCGTATACAGCACCAAAACAGGGCGGTATGACCGGTGCTATCTGATTACCATTATTTTAATTTTTTTCATCGGATTCCCAATTTTCTTTTTTATGGGCGGCGGATTTTATGGCGCCATGCCTTTCTTTTTTATTTTTGCGATTGTTTTTACTATATTTATGCTGGAGGGGAAGCGGGCGCTTATTATTTCCGCGCTTGAACTTTTTCTGTACGTTGGTGTGTGTATATATGCATTTTTATTTATTCCGGTTAAGCGGGAATATCTAGAGACAGGCCATATTTTTTTAGAATCTGTTTTTGGTTTCTGTGTCGTGAGCATTGCCCTGGGTGTGTGCCTGGCAGCGCATTTGAGCTTATATAATGCACAGCAGAAAAAATTAGATGAACAAAATGCTTTGCTTGCGCAGACCAATAAGTTCAAGACAGAATTTCTCGCCAACCTTTCCCATGAAATGCGTTCGCCCCTGACGGTTACCTCAGTCAATATTCAAACAGCGATGGATGTTTTAGACGATATGGGGGATATGGTGAAAGATCCGGAAGCCGCAAAGCTCCTGAAAAGTGCACAAAATGAAATCATGCGTTTGTCCCGCATGGTGGGTGGTATGCTGACGCTGGCGTCTATGAGCGAAAGTGTGGACAAGCAAAAGCTGAATTTATCCCGGCTTGTGCAAAGCACGGTGGAAATGCTGCGCCCAAGCATTGGCAGGCACGGCTGTCAGGTGAAAACAGATATCGAATCCGGACTCTATGTATTCGGCAATGCCGATCTGTTGATGCAGGTTTTGTCAAACCTTCTCCAAAATTCAGGGACGTACACGCAAAACGGCATGATAACAGTAGAAGTAAAAAGACAAGGCAGCATCATAACAATAACCGTGCAGGATACAGGCCGGGGTATACCGCCTGAGCTTTTACCGCGCGTTTTTGAACGGGGCGTGTCTGCGGGAGGCACAGGCTACGGCTTGTATTTGTGCAAAACGGTTGTGGAATCTCATGGCGGCAGGATATGGATTGAAGGGACGTCGGGTGATGGAACAACCGTGTGCTGCACATTGCCGTATTATGAAGGGCAGATAGGAGGCCGGGAGGAATGAACGGTTTAATTTTACTGGTTGAAGATAATAAACAAGTTTTATACGGCAACGAGCGTATGCTGAAACGGCACGGATACGATGTCATGACCGCGCTTACGATTAAAGATGCGCAGGAATGTATAAGTGAAAAGGGACCTGACGCAATCGTACTGGATATCATGCTGCCTGACGGAAGCGGACTTGATTTCATGAGACAGCTTCGGCAGCAATCGGATATACCTGTCTTGCTTTTGACAGGTCTGAACGCTTCGGCGGACATTGTCCGCGGGCTATCTGAGGGCGGCGACGATTACCTCACAAAGCCCTATGATTTTGATGTTTTGCTGGCGCGGATTGCGGCTCTTTTGCGCCGGGCCGGACGGCTGCCCGAAACGATAACAAAGGGAAGGCTGAAGCTCGACATGGTATCAGCGCAGGCATATTGCGGCGGTATAAATTTACTGCTGACACAAAAGGATTTTGCGCTGCTCCGCTTGTTCATCCAAAATGAGGACAAAATTGTGAGTGCAGAATATCTATATGAAAAGGTTTGGAAATCGCCCTTGAACCAGGACACACAGGCAATCAAATCTGCAGTTTCAAGGCTTCGTAAGAAGCTCATGGGTTCGGGGTACACGATTTTTGCCCAGCGGGGCGAGGGCTATGTTTTTGAGTGTGAGTGATGTTGTATTTGATAAAGTAATCTGAAATATCTAAGCGAAGGTGGCAATCCTGCAACTTTCGCTTTTTTTGCGCCATAAAAGGTATAATAAAGTAGGCGCTTAAACTCACTCACACGGGTGGATTTATAAAATGAAAGGCAGTAATGCGTGATGTCAAAATAAGGAGGCGAAGGAATGAAAAAAAGGGATAGTTACATAGGGAAAAGAATGATGGTATATCTGCTTACAGGCTGTATTGTATGGACAGGGCTGCCGTCCGCTGTTATGGCAGGTGAGTGGCCGGATGGCGTAACCGCAGCGGATATGGCGGAATTTGGAGTAGATACAGCGGAATTTACAGCGGATACGGCGGGCATGTCGGGAGCAGATACGGCGGAAACGGGAGCGGATACATCGGAATTCGGGACAGATACCGCTGATGCCGGATTGGAAGCACTATTTTCCTCAGAAGAGAGTGAGGAGAGCGTGCTGCCGGCCGAGCTGTTTGGTGCGAATAATGCCGGGGACAATGTAGAGGAAGTGTCCGGGGAAGAAATTATATTGGGCTCATCCCCTATGCCCACAGTTGTTGAAAATGAGGGAGTCTTAGGCAGTATGAGTATTTATGCCAACGGAACAGCGCTGATAATCAGCGGAAGCGGTGGCGGTACGACAATTTATATAGACACCAACAGAAATGGGACGATTGATCACGGTGAACAGACTCTAAAGGAGGCAGGAATTTTTTCTGCGCCTGAGAATGGCGCTGACCTATCTGGATGTTCTGTGTATGGAGGAAGCAACGGAAATTTAGAGTCGGATACTCTGCTTACAATGACAGGAGGTAAGCTGCAGGAAATTTACGGAGGCTGCAAAAACGGAATCCTGTCGGGCAGCGCCTGTGTAAATATGAGCGGCGGAATTTCGTCATGGGTTATCGGAGGCGGAGTAGGAAGCGGAAGCACTAATATGGCTCAGGTCAAGAGCACGGAGGTTACGATAAGCGGAAGTGCTCAGACGGAGTATGTCTATGGTGTCGGCGGATTTGCTATAGTAGAAGAAAATACGAAGGTTATGATGAACGGCGGTACTGTGACAAAAGAAATATGCGGCGGTGGAAATGCTTTCATCTCAGAGGTGAGAGGAAATACAGAACTGATTATTTCAGGTGGTACGGTTAAGGCTGAAAACGGCGTATACTTTGGTGTTTATGGCGGAAGTGTCGGCGGCGGTCATATAGGTGGGAATGTAAGACTGGAGATTAGCGGCGGGGCAATTATTAACCCAGGAGTTTCCGGCCTTGGTGCAGACTGTAAGGCTGATGGAAGTTCGTCTGTTGTAATTTCAGGAGGCACATTTGCGGAAGAAGTGTATGGAGCCGGAGGCAATGGTGCTGAGTGTGCGTCATCCTCTGTGACAATATCGGGCGGTCAGTTTAATGCAGCCGTATTTGGCGGTGCCAACAATGGCGGTAAGGTATCAGGAAATACAAACGTGACTGTCACTGGAGGCAGCTTCAGTGGAAGTATCTTTGGCGGCGGTTTTAAAAGCTCAGTGCAGGGCTCATCAAAAGTAACAATCAAAAATACAGAGATACAAGGCGCTGTGTATGGCGGAGGACACAGTAGTACAGTAATCCAAAACAGTGCCATTGAAATCTATGATAGTAAAATCGTAGGTAAGATAACTGCCGGCGGCTATAATGGAACTGTAACTGGAACAAAGTCTGTAAATATCGGCGGAAAAGTGATTTTACCGATGGATACAGGCGGTATTTGTATTGGCGGCGGGGAAGGCACAGAGTATTTTACCATAGATAAAGACAAACCGCTGACAGAGGATTCAGTTATAACCGCAGTTCTTTCGGATGATTATATTCCAGGTACACCTATTGCAAAGACCGCTGTAAGCAGTAATCTCGAGCAAGTCAATATAACAGGCAGCGGAGCTGCATCGAAGGCTGTGTATTTTTCGGAGGGAGAGCTCAGCGCAAAGGATATTTCAGGTACGGCAGCCTTTGCTGTGAACGTAACAGTGAAAAAGGATGAAGCCTCCTGGGAAGATAGCCAGAAAAAAATCAGGCTGAAAGCCGCCACGGGAGAACTGTATAAGAATGGCACCGATTTAAGCGCAGGTACTTATGACATTTATGACGGTGATACGGATACAGGGAAAGACGTAACGGTAATTGACGCGGCTGTAAATCATACCCTGGATTATTATACAGTCACCTTCTATGACGGAACAACTGCTTACACAACAGGAGATTTTGACCCGCAGATTATTGTTTCAGGCAAGAATGCGGCCGCGCCTCAGTCAGATCCGGTAAAGAGCGGGTATGTGTTTAACGGATGGAAAACAGATGTGGGCGGTTATTTTAATTTTACAGGAACTGCCATTAATGCAAAAACAGATTTGTATGCTTCCTGGAGCTATTATGTGCCGTCATACAGGCCATACATCAGTACAGAAACACTTTTGGGCGGCGCTGCGGGGGCGGTATATGAGCAGAAGCTGACGGCAGGCGGTGATACACCTATTATTTGGAGTATTGATAAAGGATTCCTGCCAGAGGGGCTGTCATTAAGTGAAGAGGGTGTTCTCAGCGGAACTCCCAAAGAAGCCGGAACCTTTACTTTTACAGTAAAAGCAGAAAACAGATCAGGCAGTGATACCAAGGAATTAAGGCTGGTTATCGTGGAAGGGTCAGTGATAGAAGGTATCGCGATAACTCCGGAAAACGCGATTGTCAATGCAGGCGGGACAAAGCAGTTTTCGGCTGTTGTTACAGGAAAATATGAGCCGGATCAGGAAGTTATTTGGAGTGTGGAGGGCTCTGATAATAAGGAAACTCTGATCAGCGAGGACGGACTTTTGAAAATCGCAGGGGATGAGAAGCAGGATAACTTGACTGTACGGGCAGTCTCTGCGCAGAATAAGGAAATAAGCGCCGCTGTGTCTGTAAGTGTAAGCAAAGCGCCGATAATCGTGGATGTAGAGGTAAGCAGAAACCGGGCTAAGGCGGTTCTAGCCAGTAACGTGAGCGACATGGAGGGCTACGATTTTGTAATCGGAAAAGACGCGGACTGCATAAAAACAAAAAAATATATGAAGGTAAATAAAAACATCCTGAATACAGCGACAACATTTACCTATGTGGACAAAGGAACATATTATGCATACTGTCATGCATGGCGAAGGGACGCGGACGGAAAGAAGGTATTCGGCCCATGGTCAAACGGATTCCGCTTCCAGGTTACGTCAACAACACCTCAAAAACCGGTGATAACAAAGGTAACGGTAAATAAAGATGGAACCGTGACCGTTGCATATAAAAAATGCAGGAATGCAACAGGTTATGATCTCGTCCTGGGAAGCAGTGCGAGGAAGGTAGAAGGCGAGCTGAGGCCGGTAAAATATGGAGAGCTTGTGAAGAAGGTATATAAAGGAAATGTCGTGAAGGCTACGTTTAAAAATGTGCCGAAGGGTACATATTATGTCGGACTGCACGCATATAACCGCACGGGAGAGAACCGTACCAAGGTGTTCAGTATGTGGTCCGGAGCAAGGAAAATTAAAGTTTCATAAACCAGACAGCCAGATTCAATAAAAGAAAATGTGAATGGGGTGTTGTAAATCATTGCGTTATAATGGTTTACGACACCTCACTTTTATGGGATGAATTTCACAATATAACACAGAAACTACCACTTTATATCATTCCATTCAAGCATGAGGAGAATGGGGAAAAGGTGTAAAGCAATCCCTTGCAAGAATTATCAAGTAATGTTATTCTAAGCATAGTTGAGGGCAGGATTTCAGATAGAGGTGAAGATATTCGTGTCAGACAAAAGAGGAAAACTGTTAAATAAATATACTCCGGATTATGTGGTTTTTGACCTGGAAACCACCGGGATTTCACCAAAAACAGACGAGGTGATAGAAATTTCGGCGGTGAAGGTGAGGTCCGGAAAGGCGGCAGAAGAATTTAATACACTTGTCAATCCCAAGCGGCGGATACCCTACGGCGCCAGCCAGGTGAACGGGATTACGGACGATATGGTGGCAGACGCACCGTTATTTGAGGATGTTTTGAAGGAATTTCTGGAATTCACGGAGGGGTTCGTGTTGGTGGGGCATAATATCGCGAACTTCGATATGAAATTTATTTATCGTGATGCAATGAAGTTTTATGGTCAGATTCCCACAAATGATTACGTGGATACCCTGAACGTTGCCAGACGGCACCTGCCCGGGCTGGGGCACTATCGCCTGGTAGATTTAGCGGAACATTACGGTATTTCTGCAAAGGGTGCACACCGGGCAATCAATGACTGCCGGATGAACCAAAAGGTTTACGAGTGCATGGTGGCGGAGATGCGAAATGCACAGGCTGCAAGAGATGCACAGAAAGTGGGAAATGCCCTAAGAAAGGTAAAACGCGCAGCAGAAAATGCAGAAGAAAAGCCGAAGCATACGACTTATAAGCTGCGAGGTGTTGTAGAGCGTATCACATATCAAAATCCTGATAACGGGTATACAGTTCTAAAATGTGCGGTGAAAAATTACACAGACCTGGTAACTGTAGTGGGAAATCTCCTGGATGTCAATGTGGGCTCGGTCCTTCTCATTGACGGAAACTGGAAAGTGGACAGTAAGTATGGAAAACAATTTCTGGCAGAGACTTGGGAGGAAACACTTCCGGCCACGGTTTTCGGCATTGAAAAGTATCTGGGCTCGGGTCTTATCAAGGGCGTGGGCCCGAAGTTCGCCAGACGGATTGTTGAGAAATTCGGTACAGATACCATAGAGGTTATAGAGGTGGAGATTTCCCGGCTTCGGGAAGTGGAGGGAATCGGCGAAAAGAGAATCCGCCAGATTCATGAAAGCTGGGAACGGCAGAAGGAAATCAAGAATGTCATGCTTTTTCTCCAGGACCACGGTGTGAGTACTTCCTTTGCGGCCAAGATTTACCGGCAGTACGGCAATGAGAGCATTGACAAGATGAAAGAAAATCCTTTCCGGCTGGCGGATGATATCTGGGGCATCGGTTTTAAGACAGCGGACGGCATTGCGGAGAAGCTGGGCTTTGGAAAGGATGCCTTTGTGCGTCTTAGAAGCGGTATTATGTACACATTGAGCAGCCTGGCGGACGAAGGGCACGTTTATGCGCGGAAGGAACAGCTTATACAAAAGGCTACGGAGCTTTTGGAGGCAGAAGAGTCCTGTATTGTGATGACTCTGGATCAGATGCTGGCCGATAAGGATTTAATCTGTGAAAGAGTGGATACGAACCAAACACAGGCAGAAGCAATCTATCTTCCGCCCTTTTATTATGCGGAGACAGGTGTGGCGGGCAAGCTGAAAAAGCTCGGACAGACTCCGGCCGGGGACCGTTTGTGGAGCTTATTGTCAGAGGCCAGGAGAAAGACCGGCAACCGGGAGCTGTCTATCGACGTAGGAAAGATACAGGAAAAGGTCCATGTGGAATACGATGAGATACAGGCGGATGCCATCCGCAAAGCCGCAGTTTCAAAAATTATGGTGCTCACCGGAGGTCCCGGCACAGGCAAAACCACTACTATACAGGGAATTATTGCGGCTTATCGTGCCTTCGGCTTGAAAATCCTGCTGGCGGCACCTACGGGACGTGCGGCCAAGCGTATGACAGAGGCAACAGGACTGGAGGCAAAAACCATCCACCGTCTGCTGGAATGCAAGCCGCCCGAGGGATATCAGAAAAATGAGGAACAGCCCCTGGAGGGAGATGTGCTGATTGTGGATGAGTGCTCTATGATTGACATTGTACTTATGAACTCCCTTTTAAAGGCAATTCCCCCGGGGATGCGTCTGGTGCTGGTGGGAGATATCGACCAGCTCCCATCCGTAGGAGCAGGAAACGTACTGCGCGATATCATTGATTCTGGAGTTTTTCCGGTCATCCGGCTTACAAGGATATTCCGCCAGGCACAGGCAAGCCGCATTGTCATGAACGCCCATAAGATTAACGAAGGGAAGATGCCGGATATATCCAATGGAACAGACACAGACTTTTTCTTTGTGGCCAGGGAGGACCCGGAGGAAGCGGTGAAAGAGATTGTGAAGCTTGTGAAAAATAATCTATGCCGCTATTACCACACGCCGCCCACCCAGATCCAGGTCTTAACGCCCATGCAGAAGGGCGTGGTGGGAGCCACGAATCTGAATATCGCCTTGCAGGAAGCTCTGAACCCGCAGGGAGAAGGCCTCCGCCGCAGCGGATTTGTTTTTCGGGTAAACGATAAGGTGATGCAGATAAGAAACAATTATGACAAAGAGGTATTCAACGGCGATATGGGAATCATCGAAGCTGTGGACCTGCAGGACCGGACTCTGAAAGTCAGCTTTGACCAGCGGAGTATCACCTATGATTCCACAGAGCTGGATGAGCTGGTCCACGCCTATGCCACCACTATCCACAAAGCCCAGGGCTCGGAATACCCTATTGTAGTCATGCCGATTCTCATGAACCATTATGTCATGCTCCAGCGGAACCTGATTTATACAGGCATTACCAGGGCAAAGAAGATTCTGGTTATGGTGGGAACGAAAAAAGCATTGTCCTACGCAGTCCGGCATGTGACAGTTACGGAGCGGAATACGCTCTTGAAAGAGCGGTTGAATGGGGCAGCAGGAAATACGTTTCTGGAATAGTCCGCAGTATCTGCTTGCAACATTGACTCACAAATGTTATTCTAAGCATAGTTCAGAAAGGCGGGCGGATAATGGACACTTTTTTTCTTATATGCAAGGCAGTATCATTTGGTATTGTAGTTGGTTTCTTGTTGGGCGGGTTTAAGTTTGTGAGGAAAAAGCAATATTCCGAAAAGAAGAGCAGAGCGGCTAAAAAGCTCATGAACAAGCTGGCTTTTATTTTAAAGTATGTTACGTTTTTTATGCTTTGCATAGGGCTTGTGTGGTGCATATACTTTCTGGCTTTGGGAGCGTTTGTTCCCGAGCAGTGTGACTATGCCAATAATATGGCGGAATTGATTATTGCTGTTCTTACAGTGATTTCGATTATCTTTGCGTTCGTGGAGTTTCTGCGGCAGGAAGATCATAAATGAGGAATTAAGGCGAAAATGCCCGGTGCCATGTTGTTCTGTCTGCATAAAGATGGAATAGTATGGTACCGGGCATTTCTGCTGAAAATAGTTATACGAAACCAATTAAACGAAAATAATTATGTTTCAGGGGACCCTCTGCTTTATTACGATTCCGGAACAACCTTCCGCACAATTTTTTTTGTCTTAGGCAGCCAGAATTGTACAAGAGGACCTGTGAGGAACACGGCCACCACTGTGCCCACACCCACAGTGCCGCCAAGCACCCAGCCTAACGCAACAAAGAAAACATCACAGCCCACTCTTACCCAGCGGAATTCCACAAAGGTAAGCTTATCTGAGAGAATGATAGCCACGAGGTCGTTCGGTCCTGTGCCCGCATTGCTGTTGATCACCACAGACATACCGAGCGCCAGTATGATACAGCCTGTGATCATGCTCAGGATCCGGATAACCATACCGGAGCCTGCATTGATATAGTCGCCGAACACCCAGGTGAAAAGGTCTATGATCGGACCGCCGCAGAAGGCGCACACAACGGAGCCGGGTTTTATGTAGCCTTTTGTAAACACAAGCATGAGGAGCATGAGAATCACCAGGATAATTACGTGCATGGTTCCTACAGTAAGACCGAAGGTTCTTGCCAGGCCCTGGATAAAAACGGTGAAGGTATCGGTTCCCATTTCTGATAATAAGAATAGGGTTACCCCTAAATGAGCAATGGTCAGGCCCGCCAGCAGTACGAGAAGTGCTTTGGCCCAATCCGATGCGGACCGCCCGGAGGTATCGGCGGCGAAGGTTTGTTTATTTTTTTCATTCATAATCGTTTTCCTCACTTTATGTAATAGACTGAGATATACCAAGCTGATTATATCGTAATTTTTCCAAAAAGACCAGATAAAAGATTGCTAATTATATGAGTACGGATAGGATAATAGTACGAAAGCAGGGGCAAGAATTGCGGTCTGATTTCGATATTTTGGTTGTGGAGGAAGCGTTTAAAGGGTATAATTTAGTTAACAAAGCTTTATAGGTAATACTCGTTATCGGATTGGTGAGGAGGTATAGTCAGACTGCACAATGAAGAAGATTTTAATTATCGAAGATGAAGAAATGGTGCGCGAAGAGCTGCAGACTTTTCTGGAAAACAATGGTTTTGAAGCTGCGGCTCCGGAATATATTCCGACAGAAGCGCAGATTTGCGAAGAGAAGCCTGATTTGATTTTATTGGATGTGGGACTTGGAAAAGAGGACGGGATTTTGCTCTGTCAGAAGGTTAGGAAGCAGCTGGATGTTCCGATTATTTTTGTGACCAGCCAGGAGGCGGTACAGAGTGAGATTCAAGGATTTCAGGCAGGCGGCGACGATTATATCCGTAAGCCTTATCATCTGACGGTTCTTTTGCTGCGGATTCAAAAGCTATTGGAGAAAGGTCAGGATAAGCTGGTTGTGGACGGCGTGACTTTAGACCTTGTGTTTGGGCAGCTTACAGATGGGCAGGAAGTATTTGAACTTTCAAAGAAAGAACAGCAGATTTTATATTATCTGTTTAGAAACCATCCAAAGATTGTTGGAAAAGACGAGTTGATTGAATATCTCTGGGAAAATAAACTCTTTGTAGACGAAAATATACTAAATGTAAATTTATCCCGGATAAGAAAGCGTCTGGATGGAACTTCCCTTGCTGATTTTGTCCGCACCATTCCGCGAAAAGGGTATGTGGTGGGAAAGGAAAAGGTATGAAAACAGGAATATATTTGGAGGAGCGTGCAGGAGCATTATTGCTGCAGGCTTTTTTCTTAATTGTACTTGAAGTATTTTTGGCGATGATGGGAATGCCTGTGGGAGCGCTTTTTAGTATCCTGGCGGTATGGCTGGGAGTGGTTTTTATTTATTGTGGAATTGATTATCGTGCGCAGAAAAGACGATATACAGAACTGGAAGAGACCTTTGACAGCCTGGAAGAAAAATATGTTTTTACAGAAGTAATAAAAACACCGTCTGATGCCATGGGAAAATTGTATTTTGAATGCAGCAGAGCAGCCAACCATGCGATGCTGAACCGTATTGATGAGATTTCCGCAGCAAGCCGGGAATATAAGGAATATATCGAAAGCTGGATTCATGAAGTGAAAAATCCAATCTCAGCGATTGAGCTGTATTGTACGAATCATCCAACGCAGGAAACTCAAACGCTTCAGAAAGAAATCAAAAGGATTGACGCTTTGGTAAATCAGGCGCTTTACTATGCCAGAAGCGGTGCGGTGGAGCATGATTATTTTATCAGTTGTTTTTCTCTGGTGGATGCGCTGCTTCCGGTCATGCAGGAATACCGTTCTGTCATCCTGCAAAAGGGAATCCGGCTGGAAGTGGACAACCTGGAAGCGGTGGTGTATACAGATTCTAAGTGGGTAGGATATATTTTCGGTCAGGTTCTGTCTAATGCCGTGAAATATGTAGAAAATAAAAAAGGTAAGATTACGATTCAAGCAGTCAAACAAGCCGGAATGATATCTCTGCTTGTCAAAGATAACGGATGCGGTATTTCTAAGGCGGATATGCTGCGGATTTATGAGAAAGGCTTTACCGGAAAGGACCGGAAAAAAAGAGACGCCACAGGCATGGGACTTTATCTCACACGGCGTTTATGTGAAAAATTAGGACTTCTTCTTAATATAGAATCTGATGAAGGTGTTGGCACTACGGTCACGATTGGATTTCCAATTACAGACTTTCACCAGCTTGATGCATAAGGCAGTAAGGATGAGGCCTGGGCCGGCGGCGGGGGGAAGAAATCATAACAACTCTGTAAGTGTTATTTGATAAGGCGTTTTGCTATAATCAATTTATCGGAACTGTTCAGTACCTTGATTGTTACGATAATCGCAACTGAATCGCTTCAAATTATCAAAACAGACACGGCAGGGAGGACATAAAATGCCATTACTTCGAATTGAAAATGTAGATAAATATTACGGTTCCAAAGGGAATATCACAAAGGCGCTCAATCATGTATCCTTTGAGGTAGAGAAGGGCGAGTTTTTGGGCATCATGGGTTCGAGCGGAAGCGGCAAAACCACATTATTAAATGCCATTGCTACCATACACCGGGTAACTGCGGGGCATATCTATCTGGAAGGAGCCGACATTACACAATTAAAAAATAAAGAACTGGCGAAATTCCGGATGGAGAAATTAGGCTTTGTATTCCAGGATTTTAACCTGCTTGATAACTTTACCTTGGAAGAGAATATTGGTCTGGCGCTCACGATTAAGGGAGTACCCAAAGAGGCGGTTTATAACAAAGTCATAACTGCAGCGGAGCAGCTGGGGATTCGGGATGCCCTTTCTAAAATGCCCTCAGAGGTTTCCGGCGGCCAGAGGCAGCGGTGCGCTTGTGCAAGAGCAATCATCAATAAGCCAAGCCTCTTGCTGGCAGATGAGCCAACAGGGGCCCTGGATTCCCACTCCGCGCAGATGCTTTTGGAATCATTTAAGAGTTTGAACCGCGACCGGGCAGCAACGATTTTGATGGTTACTCATGATGTATTTTCCGCAAGCTATTGCTCAAGAATCCTGTTTTTAAAGGATGGAATGATTTTTACGGAAATCCGAAGGGGAGATAAGACCAGACGGGAATTTTTCCAGGAGATTCTTGATGTAGTCACTCTGATGGGAGGTAAGGACAGCCATGACAACTAATATTGTATGGAAAAACGCCCGGCACTCTGCAAGAGATTACATTATTTATTTTCTCACTCTGGTATTATCCCTGGCACTGATGTATGCATTTAATCTCCTGGCTTTTTCCGATGAGATCAAGAGCATGAGTGCGGAGATGAACATGCTGACGGTCATCGTAATTGCATTTTCCTTTGTTGTTGTCTGGGTGATTGGCTGGCTCATCCACTATATGACGAAATTTATGCTGGAAAGACGCAGCCGGGAATTCGGCACTTATATGCTTCTCGGTATTCCTAATGAGAAAATTGCCGGGATTTTTGTAAAAGAAATGATTCTGATTGGCTGTGGAGCACTTGCGGCAGCATTTGTGTTTGGAACTTTTCTATACCATATAATGTCTATGATCATTGTAAATATGTTTCAGGCCAGCTATCAGATTGAGATGCTGTTTTCGTGGGAAGCGTTTGGCCTGACGATTCTTTATGCTGCGCTCATCTACGGAAATGTGATGCTCCGTATGAGACGTTATTTAAAGAAAGTGGAAATCCACGAGCTGCTTTATGCGAATCTGCAGTCGGATAAGGGAAAGAAAACATCGAAAAGAAGCATTGGGTGGTTTGTGATTTCCATGCTGTTAGAAGTGCTTGGCTGCATTGGTGTTTATTTCGCCAGTCGTGCAGGTATGGAGGCAAACGGTTCCGGATATTTGTTTTTCGCTTCCATTGCAGCGGTTGTGATTGGAATTTATGGGATTTATACCACAGTCACCACATTTATTGTGAAGACGCTGCTTTTTGGACATGAATATAAATACCAGGGGAACCGCCTGTTTCTTCTTCGAGGATTGACTGCAAAATTGAATACCATCGGAAAGACCATGGGAACCCTGGCGCTCCTTCTGACTTTGACATTGACGGCCACTCAGCTCGCCGTACTGTTTGAAAACTTCTTTGATGAGCAGATCGCAGAAGTGCAGGGATTTGAGGTGGCAATATCCTCACAGGCAGGCGCGGAGGATTTAGAGAAAGCGCATGATTTTATCGAAGAGAATTATGGCATTTTATTTGAGCGTACTTATCCGCTTTATTTAGACAGTGATATGTCGTTTTATGACACGTTGGATGTGCGCGGATATATTGAAGGAGTGACCGTTATGGCGCAGAGTGACTTTGAAGTGCTGTGGGATGCTCTTGGATATGAGCCGGTAAGTTTTTCGGATGGAGGATGCCTGGTTGTAGGGATAGGAAAGGCAAAAGAGCAGATAAAAGCAAAGGGAATTACAGAGATTTCAATTGCAGGAAAAAGCATGAACATTGAGCAGGTACTGACGAAATCCTTCAATACAGGAGCAGGCTTTCACGGTACAGGATTTGTAGTGATCGTGGCGGATGACGTAGCAGAGACGCTTCCGGTATATCACACCTGCCTGGCAATAGAAACAAAGAAACCGGTGAGTGCAAAGGATACGCAGGTAATAGAAGATTTCATTTTTTCTGAGCGTGAGGATAATGGGATTGATGTGTTTACCACGAATGGGGCAGTAGAAGCTTCCAGAACTTCAACAGTGGTTATCTTTTCCTTTGCTTTGTTTTATCTGGCATTGATCTTTGTCTGCGTGGCGGCAACCGTGCTGGCTGTACAACAGTTAAGTGATGCTTCCAAATACCGCTACCGTTATCAAGTGTTATCGAAGCTTGGAGTGGAGGAAGACCGTATTAGCAAGATAATATTTAAGCAGACAGGGATTTATTTCTTGATTCCTATACTTATTCCTGTACCGGTCAGCGTTTTTCTCTCGGAAGAGATTCATAGATTGCTTATGAGTTCTATGCTGACTGTGAATACATTGATTCTGGCGATTCTGTTAAGCCTGGGATTGTTCTTATTGATTTACTGTATTTATTTCGCAGCAACGTATTTGGGATATAAGAGGAAAATATTCGCTGAATAGTTTCAGGATAATAAGCATAGTGTGTAACAAGTATTCTTTGAAAGGATTCATGTATGTTCGGACCTGAAGATTACGAAGCAGACATGATACAGATACAACAGGAAATCCCCGAAGCCGATGAGCAGGAGGCGGAAGTGCCGGCTCAGAGTGAACGCTTCGGGGATTTTATTGTCAGGTACCTTCATAATGTGCCGGGGACACAGGGGCTGCTGCCCGGGGCGAGCTTTGAGGTTATCAATGAGATTTTCGGTGTGTTTTATATACCTATGGCAGAGGTGGGACAACTGGAAATTAACAGCTATTCCTATAATTCCATTCCCCAATGCTATACGTATATGGACACGGAAAGTCTGAATGCTTCCGGAATTATCAGACTGCACAATCACCCTTATCTGCAGCTTTGCGGGAGAGGGACGGCGGTGGCTATCATTGATTCGGGGAAACATGTTATTATATTGCCAAGTTAGTAAGAATCCGATAAATAAAGGGGATTTTGCTGATTTAGTCCTACGAAAAAATGCCATTTGGCATGGTGATTTGGAGATAGGGCAGGCCTGTTTTATTAAAAATCTATCAAACAGCAGTTACTTGCAATAACATAACACAATATGTTTTGCGTTGTTAAGTAATTGTCACTTAATATGAAATTCTGTATTTAGGACTGAATTGGCTTTACGCTTAATCACGATATATGGTGATATAGGCTTGCTGATGCAGTCCTATTCTTTTGCCCGGAGGATAGGATGCGGAAGCGGCAGCGAAAGTCAATTTGTCCTATATAAAGTTTAGACATTCGGGAGGAAATGTCAATTAGAAGTATTAGTAGATTAATTATCCCAATAAAACGACAAGGAGGACAAGTTATGGCAGCATATACAGCGACAGGAGCAGAGGAAGAGACTACCTGCACAATTATTTTTAATGGGAAAGAACACGAAGAATTTTTCTGGACATATCTGCAGAAGTGTAGATATCAGGATGTATATCATCTGGCACTGGTCTATTGTCTTGGAATTGACAGAGATACAAGAACTCATATAGACAGGATATATGATTTTAGACAAGGAACCGTGAAAACAGGGTGCCTGTATGAGGGCTGGCAGACCAGTGGTAGTTTGAAAATTGTCCGTATAGCGTTTAATTTATACTGCGACGGAACACCCAGTGTTTATAACAGCGAGGATACAGAGGAACAGTTGAGTGAAGCTAGGAGATATAGCGTAGAGAATTTATTTTGCTGTGGATATGCAAGATATTTTTGGGAAGCAATAAAAATCCGTTATCCGGAGTATTGCTTTTAGCACAAATGGAGGAAATGATGCTTAAAATCAGACTACAAGGAACAAGAAGAGATATACAGTGGTTCAGACAGCTGATGGAGCGGCACCAGGAAATTGAGGTGCTGCAGGTGTCTGACCTGTTTTCAAATAAGGGAACAAATAAATATTTTCGTGCTTATTCAGATGTAGAAAAAAAGAAAAGGTAGGTATGGTATATGTGCAGAGTAATCGCAATCGCAAACCAAAAAGGTGGTGTCGGTAAAACAACTACCTGTGTTAATCTTGGAATCGGCCTGGCAAGAGAAGGAAAAAAGGTGCTTTTAGTAGAGGCAGATGCGCAAGGCAGCATGGCGGCCAGCTTAGGTATTCAGGAGCCGGATGAACTTGATGTGTCCCTGGTCAATATCATGGAAAAAGTTATCAATGATGAGGATATAGCTCCGGATGAGGGCATCATGCACCATCCGGAAGGGATTGACTTCATACCGGCAAATATCGAACTGGCAGGTCTGGAGACTGCATTAGTCAATGTGATGAGCCGGGAAATGATTCTGCGGCAGTATTTATACACGCTGAAAAGTCAGTATGACTATATCCTTGTTGATTGTATGCCCTCTCTGGGTATGATCACCATTAATGCTCTTGTGGCGGCGGACAGTGTGCTGATTCCTGTTGAGGCGGCGTATCTTCCGGTAAAGGGGCTACAGCAGCTTATAAAGACTATAGGTCGGGTACATAGGAAACTGAATCCGAATCTTACCATTATGGGGATACTGCTGACAAAGGTTGACCGCAGGACAAACTTTGCAAGAGATATTTCCGCACAAATCAGGGATGCTTACGGAGATAAGATTCATATTTTTGTAAATTGCATCCCGCTTTCCGTAAGGGCCGCAGAAACTACGGCTGAAGGAAAAAGCATATACCTGCATGACCCTAAAGGGATTGTAGCTGAAGGATACCATTATCTTACAGGGGAGGTGCTGGATAATGAAGAGTAAAAGTGCACAGAAAGTAAAACTGGCATCTTACGACGACTTATTTGGTATCAGCGGCCAGAATCCAGGCGAAGTGATTACATCTGTTCCTATCAACCTATTTCATACGTTTAAAGGGCACCCATTCCGGGTACTCGATGATGATAAAATGGCGGAAACTGTGGAAAGTGTCAGGAAATATGGGATACTGATACCTGGAATCGTGCGGCCATATCCGGAAGGCGGTTACGAAGTCATAGCAGGACACCGCAGATGGCGAGCGTGTGAACTGGCTGGGCTTGAGGAAATGCCGGTAATTATCCGGGATTTAGATGACGATGCCGCCACGGTGATCATGGTCGATACGAATATCCAGAGGGAGGATATACTGCCCAGCGAAAAGGCCCATGCCTATAAAATGAAATATGAGGCAATGAGACATCAGGGTAGCAAAGGTGAGAAGCACACTGCTGATATGGTGGGCGAGGCTGCCGGGGAGAGCGGAAGAACGGTACAGCGGTATATCCGTCTGGCAGAACTTGAAAAAGAGCTGCTGGATTATGTGGATACCTGTAAAATGCCGCTCACAGTTGGGGAAAAGCTGTCTTATCTCAAACAGAATGAGCAGAAGTGGGCTGCAGATGCAATCATAAACAGCGGCGTATTTCCCTCAAAATCCCAGGCAGAACAATTAAAGACTTTCAGTGAAGCAGGTGAGCTGACGGAGGGCAGGATCTATGCTACTCTTGTTAAAAAGGCCAGTACAAGTTCAAGCGTGACTATTCCTGCAAAGAAAGTTAGTGATTACTTTCCGGCAGCCTATACAAAAGCTCAGATTGAGAATGTGATATATAAGCTGCTTCAGGAATGGAAGGACAGCGGGGAGAAGGGGGAGCTGTAAGATGCAGAAAATCAGTTTCGACTATTTTAGGGGAATCGAATCAGAACAATATAGTTTCTACCGTATTCCCAAGATACTTTTTACAGCAGAGTGCTTTAAAGGCTTATCCTGTGAAGCGAAGGTTTTATACGGTCTTTTGTTAGACCGTATGAGCCTTAGTGCTAAAAATCGGTGGCTTGATGAGCAAAACAGGGTATATATTATTTTTACTGTGGAGGATATTGCCGAGCTAATGAATTGTGGCACACAGAAGGCGGTCAAATTATTGAAGGAACTGGATACGGAAAAGGGAATTGGATTAATCGAGAAGAGAAGGTTAGGTTTGGGAAAGCCTAATGTTATTTTCGTGAAGAATTTTGTGATGTCCCAAAATGAAGATAAGAAAGAACCAGAGAAATTTGCAAATACAAAGAATTGTGAAAATCACAATTCAAGAGTTGTGGAAACTACAATTCAGGAATCAACAGAAGCAGGATCCGAGAACACGGAAAAATACAATTTAGGTGTTGCGGATACCACAATTCGGGCGTTTCCAGAATCACAATTCAAGAATGATGAAAATTACAATTCAGAAATCGTGAAAACCATAATTCAGGAATCACCAGAATCACAATTCAAGAATGGTGAAAATCACAATTCTGGAATGATGAAAACCACAATTCAAGAATTTCCAGAATCACAATTCAAGAATGATGAAAATCACAATTCAAGAATTGTGAAAACCACAATTCAGGAATTTCCAGAATCACAATTCAAGAATGATGAAAATCACAATTCTGGAATGATGAAAATCACAACTCTTGAATTTCCAAAATCACTATCTAATAAGACTGATATTAATAATACTGATAATAGTGAAACAGAAGTTCCTATCTCATCTAATCTTACTCATCTGTCTGGCTTTCGGGCAACTATGCCCCGTGATATGATAGATGAAATGGAAGCCTATCGTGAGACCATACGGGAAAACATCAGCTATGAGTGTTTCCAGAGAGACAGGCAGTGTCACCTTGGGGAGATAGATGAACTTGTGGAATTAATGGTGGAGGTAATGCTCATGTCCGATAACAGCATTCTCCGGATAGCAGGAGCAGATAAGCCGGCGGTAATCGTCAAAAACCGCTTTATGAAAATTACTCATGGTCATATCCAGTATACGCTGGAATGCCTGCAGAAGAATACAACGAAGGTAGGGAACATCAAAGCCTATCTGCTGACAACACTTTACAATTCCACGCTGACGATAGGAAACTACTACCAGGCTGAAGTGAACTACGATATGTATGGGGGAGGATAAGATAAATGACGGTAATGGACTTCTTGAAAAAAGTGGTGTGGCCTATATCAGCGGCGGCTTTTTTTGCGGCACTGTTTTATCCGATTTGCGTGGAAAACGGGGTCTGTGATTATCTGAAGCTGTGGGTGTTTACCGGCATTCCTTTTGGCGTGCAGCGGATGTATTTCTGGATAGTGCCCAAAGGATATGACTTAGGAGCTACAGTTGCGATATTTGTGCTCAACCTGTTGGTTGGAGGCGTTATAGGGGGTGTGGTATTGGTCTGGCGGCTGCTCATAGCACTATGCTTCATGGTGAAAGCACTTGTTTCCGGGATAGTGTGGGCAGTTGGAAAAGTGGCAGAAGTGGCAGGCAGGTAAATGCCGGGAGTATTAAGGACAAGACCGCGGATTTAAGGGACTGTTCCGTTTGAGTATAGTGAAAGTATAATATTATATCAGCAGGGTGCAAAATAGTGACGGAAAGTACAAACGAAGAAAAGGAGAAAGGCTTCTCTGACCAATACGATTATGCAGAATGCCTGTGATAAAATATGGAAGAATACGACGAGATTGATCAAGAGACAAAGCAGCTGTTAGTGGACACATTGATACAGAGAACGCAGAAACGCACAATATCGTGGCGTAACCTTAAATATGACCCAATACTTTTTTTTCGCGGACCGAGGGATGAGGATGAATCTGAACCGAAAATCCTGCAGACATTTAAACTGACAACAGATTTTAATGAACTGGATAAATACGATGGATGTAGTGCGGAGTCCTTGAAAGATGCATTCGGAGATTCCTCAATTGTTAAATTGCAGATGTGATAGCAAATCTCTTTGACGGATCTGACGCAGTAGAGGACGGATTTTCTTGTGCAAGTTATTTTATGGAAACAGATATAGAACCTGTGTGGAAGCGGAACCCCATTGTTAAATTAGGAAAACATCTTATGATTGAGAAAAGAATGATGGATTTTCATAGAATTATTTTGGACACAGACTATCGTCATTTACTTGAAAGCGGTTATAAAAGGAGACAGGAGAAACGGGGTAAAAAGTAAGATATGCAGTAGCCGGGAAGTCAGAAGCGAAATCAATTATCACCAGATAATATGTTTTAAAGGGCAGTCAGCTTAAAGTTTGGCTGCCTTTTCCTTACCTTTTCGAGAAAGACTTTGCGACACGATGTCGTAAAGTTCTGAGAGTACAGAACATAGTTGCATAAGCGCAAGAAAAAAGGGAAACTAAATAAGGGCTGCTGTGGTGGCAGCAAGCAGCATTAAGCAGAAAATCGCAAACCGGTTTTCTGTTTTTTCGTTTTTAGAGCCAGAAGGGAGGGAGTGTGTTGGGGAATCGTGCTACATCGAGGGAGCTGATTGAGTTGGGAAAACGTATCCAAGAGAAACGGCAGGAAGCCCGGCTATCACAGGAGATGCTTGCGGAGCAGGCAGGAATCAGTCCCAACACGATTAGCCGGATCGAGGGAGGACAGACAGCGATGTCAGTGGAAATCTTCCATAAGTTGGTGCAGATTTTGGACGGCGATGCCAATGAACTGCTTGGCAGTAATGTGCGAGCAATAGAGGAAAGGATCGGTCTTTGGGAACTATTCCAGCGTGCCCGGAATTTAAACCAGAGAGAACAGGAAATCGTAGTGCAGACCATGACAGCATTATTAAAAGGATTTGAAAAGTGCAGACAGTAATTTTTATGGTAAGAATAGCAGTTTTTAGAACATAAACTGTTACTGCCTGTCTATTGCGGATACACCGGATTTATAATATTATATTTACAGGAGATAAACTGTGAATTGAAAACGCAAATCAAATAAAAGGAAAATCCCCTATGGTGATTTGATTGCAGTAGGCTTTCGCAGGAGAATAGATATCAGAGATATAAAGTTAGATAGGCATTAGCGGGGAACGGTGGAATATGGCAGTAAATGATATGGTGTATCATTCAGGATATAGACGGATGAGGGAATCCGGCACTGTTATTCAAGATATTGATGGTGGGATTGCGCGGTACCTGAAGTATTTTGGAACGGAATCCAATTATGACCAGGCAGCATCTGCTTACCGGGAAAATAATATAAGAACTCTGTTAGACGAAATTTGTACCGAATTTTCAAAGTATTATCAAAATGAGGTGAAGGGGATAGAGCTGATTAATAGGTATCAAAAGGGCATTTGCGTATCCGCATACACCAGCCAGATACATCCGGTAATATATGTTGATGAACTTTTTGAGTCTACGGTGACATCTTTCCTGCTTACAAGTTTTATATGGTCGGAATTTCAAGAAAACGAAAAAATCTGGGGATTTGCATTTAGCAATATGCTTTACATTTTCCATGAGCAGTGCATTCTGGGAGAAATGATAAGCGAAATTGCCCTGGAGGAAATGCTGAGGTTAGTTTCAGAAATGGACTCACACTTGTTTACTCTCGCAACTGACTGCTATTGGTCAATTTTGGCATTTGCGATGTCTCATGAACTAGCCCATATCTATTTCAGAAAATGCGGACGCATATCCACAACAGACCGTCAGATACGAAAAGAGGAATACGATGCAGATCGGATTGCTTATGACATGGTGCTGCGGCTGATCATGAGGGATGCGAAGAAACCAGAAAAAGAAAGGACCTTTTATGAACATACTTATTTGGCCCCTATGATGCTGATGGAATATTTTGATCTGTTCTATTATACAGACAGGGTTTTATACAAACAGTGGGTGGATGACTGGACTCATCCGGTACCCATGCGGAGGAAAAACCAGTTGTTCGGAATTGTAGACAGACCAGAGTATCAGTTTAATACGGAAGAGGGAAATGTCTTATATCAAGGGCTGTTAGATGTTACGGACAAATATTACAGGCCCAACCTGTTGATAAAGATGCAAAAAGGAAAGCTTGATTCTATTTTGAATAGGAAAAGAAGAACTGAGAGGATTAATGAAGGGAGGTGAAACAGGAGATGGATATAGAAGCTGAGGCATATAGAAAAAATGATTCTATAGCCGAATTTCTTAAGAAAAAAGGGAAAGACATGCATGTAGAGAGTATTTTTACAAAATGTCTGATTGAAAAATTTGCGGTACTGATTGTGGACGCAGATTTAAAAGGAATACTATACAATTTCAGAAAACCTATGTCTCTGAAGCCCGGAAATCTTTTTGTTGATGTTAAGGGTGCTGTAAAAGCGGCAACTGAGATATTTGCGGGATATCAGAAACCAGACAAGTTGCTGTCAAGTATCCAACTGTTGCTTGTACTGACCCTTGCCCTGAAAGAAGTTGTAAATGTGGAGTTACCTGAAAAATCAGCAGAGATTATCGTTATGTTGAACCGTATGGGCGCTTACGATAAGCCGGTAGAGGAAACGGTGTTGTTGCAAAAGGTATTAGAATATGAAAGAGAGCACCACTTGGGATTGGTAAAAGAGGAAGGTTTTATGAAAACCATGGATTTTTTGGATATGTATAAGATTGTTGAAATTGTAGATGGAAAGGTAAGGTTGGCTGAAAGAGTTTTCGGGAAAGATTTTGCGTAAGCAATGGGGTCAAATTTGCAGGTGGCCGGGGCAGATTTGGTAAATATTCATGATTTCATCAAAATGTGGGTAAATTGGAAATAAGAGTCTGGGGGTACTTTTCCGTCTAAAGAAGAACAAAACCTTACGACACGATGTCGCAAAGTAGAAATGGCTTTTGTTTCCGCTTTGAGTTGTAATGGTGTGATTAGATATAAAGAAAACAGAAAATAGGCGTGAGTACCTTGGGTGTATTTATTGAAGAGAGTTGAAAGTCAAAAGGTATATAGAATATTTCGTAAACAATCCCAGCTTTGACGATTAAATTAATTTTTAAAAAAAACCTCCCACTTTATGTGGGATTGCGAGATAATAAAACTGACCAAAGGATTATTTCTTCGCAACTGCATAAAGAAAGGAGGTTTTTATCATGAAAACAAAAGCAAAGGTAACCAGAAAAGATACAAGGGAACACCTGGCCCAGTTTCATCTGGCATGCGAACTGGTAAAGGTGATCCGCCACTATTTCCCCGGACTCCTGTCCATGTTGAAACGACTGGATGACCCACGCCACCAGAGTTATATCACTTACGAGAGCCATGTCTTACTGATGACACGCATCCTCTCTTCTATATTTTATATCAGCAGCATGAGAAAAAC
>JNKJ01000037.1 GCA_000702025.1 Blautia schinkii DSM 10518 | reverse complement strand
AGAATGGAAGGAGTATTTTGAAGAACGGATGACGTATAAGATGCTAATGTCCCTCAAGGGGAGAAAATCTTTGCTTTATATGTGGAATAAGCAGGAGAGGAAGTGTCCGATATGTGGGCAAGAGATTACTGCTGAAACACAATGGAATGTACGAGAAAAGAAAGTAAGCGGTCAGACTGTCCGTTATCTTGTGCATGATAAGTGTTACAAACAAAACCGTTAGTTGACTAGCCGGCATCTATATTGGTAGATGCTTTGAATTGCTTGAGCCGTGTGAGGGGAAACTCTCACGCACGGTTCTTAGAGGGGAAGGCGGTAGTAATACCGCTGACCTACTCGACAAACCCTCGGATGTAGGACGGATTTTGCGGACATTCAAAATAAAAAAGAATGTGGAGGTAACAGACAATGGCAAAATCATTATTTGAGGAACTGGGCGGCAAATACGAAAGGCAAGGGGATTATTTGATACCGTGCTTAACTGTACCCGCCGAAGAAGAACAGGCAATAGGCATCTGGGGGCAACGGCATTTAGATTATCTAAAACAGTACCGTAAAGTTACATACACCAATCTTCTTACAAGCGGCAGGCTAAACGCCTACCTTGCCGACATCAACAGACAGGCACAGGAACGCTTTGAAAGGCTCATAGAGGGTATGAAACAGGCACAGGGCATAACGGAACAGCTAAAGGCAGAAAACGCCTTAGAATGGACAGGATGCCTCAATAACATAAGGGCTTGTGCGAGGGAGATTGTGGAAAAGGAAATTATTTTTGCATAAACAGATGATTAGTGGCAGGGGGAAATCCTGCCGCTTTTTCTGCTTTAGTTTGTCAGCTTGACAAATAAAGGGTTAAGGAATATAATTAGATTCAGTATTATACAAGGAGTTAATAAATATGCGGCAAGGTATTCTTAAATAAACTGTCAATTTGATAGTGGGAACAAAAAGTAGCAGTCCCGTTTCACTTTTAATATGGGGCTTAGTTTTTTGTACCCAGTTTAAGAATACTTTTATCATGTAATTTTATATGCCCGAAAACATATAAGTGTTTTGGGGCTATTGGAGTTATTTACCCAGTGATAGGAGTATTTATCACTGGGTATTTTTATGCCCTTTTTTGGGTGTTGATAGGAGGAAAATCACATGAAAATAATTAACTTAGGCATTCTGGCTCACGTTGACGCAGGAAAGACAACATTAACGGAAAGTTTATTGTATACCAGTGGTGCAATTGCAGAACTAGGGAGCGTAGATGAAGGCACAACAAGGACAGATACAATGAATTTGGAGCGTCAAAGGGGAATCACTATCCAGACAGCAGTGACATCTTTTCAGTGGGAGGATGTAAAAGTCAACATTATAGATACGCCAGGCCATATGGATTTTTTGGCGGAAGTATACCGTTCTTTATCCGTATTAGACGGAGCAGTATTATTAGTTTCTGCAAAGGATGGCATACAGGCACAGACCCGTATACTGTTTCATGCACTACAGATAATGAAGATTCCGACAATTTTTTTCATCAATAAAATTGACCAAGAGGGGATTGATTTGCCAATGGTATATCGGGAAATGAAAGCAAAGCTTTCTTCGGAAATTATAGTGAAGCAAAAGGTTGGGCAGCATCCCCATATAAATGTAACGGACAATGACGATATGGAACAGTGGGATGCGGTAATTATGGGAAACGATGAACTATTAGAGAAATATATGTCAGGGAAACCGTTTAAAATGTCAGAACTGGAACAGGAAGAAAACAGGAGATTCCAAAACGGAACGTTATTTCCCGTTTATCACGGAAGCGCTAAAAACAATCTGGGGATTCGGCAGCTTATAGAAGTAATTGCCAGTAAATTTTATTCATCAACGCCTGAAGGTCAATCTGAACTATGCGGGCAGGTTTTTAAGATTGAATATTCAGAGAAAAGGCGGCGTTTTGTTTATGTGCGTATATATAGCGGAACATTGCATTTGAGGGATGTTATTAGAATATCTGAAAAAGAGAAAATAAAAATCACAGAGATGTGTGTTCCGACAAACGGTGAATTATATTCATCCGATACAGCCTGCTCTGGTGATATTGTAATTTTACCAAATGATGTTTTGCAGCTAAACAGTATTTTGGGGAACGAAATACTGTTGCCGCAGAGAAAATTTATTGAAAATCCTCTCCCTATGCTCCAAACAACGATTGCAGTAAAGAAATCTGAACAGCGGGAAATATTGCTTGGGGCACTTACAGAAATTTCAGATGGCGACCCTCTTTTAAAATATTATGTGGATACTACAACGCATGAGATTATACTTTCTTTTTTGGGGAATGTGCAGATGGAAGTCATTTGTGCCATCCTTGAGGAAAAATATCATGTGGAGGCAGAAATAAAAGAGCCTACTGTTATATATATGGAAAGACCGCTTAGAAAAGCAGAATATACCATCCACATAGAAGTCCCGCCAAATCCTTTCTGGGCTTCTGTCGGGTTGTCCATAGAGCCGCTCCCTATTGGAAGCGGAGTGCAGTATGAAAGCAGAGTTTCACTTGGATATTTAAATCAATCGTTCCAAAATGCGGTTATGGAGGGGGTTCTTTATGGCTGCGAGCAGGGGCTGTATGGATGGAAAGTGACAGACTGTAAAATCTGTTTTGAATATGGATTGTATTATAGTCCTGTAAGTACCCCCGCAGACTTTCGGCTGCTTTCCCCTATCGTATTGGAGCAGGCTTTAAAAAAAGCAGGGACAGAACTATTAGAGCCATATCTCCACTTTGAAATTTATGCACCGCAGGAATATCTCTCACGGGCGTATCATGATGCTCCAAGGTATTGTGCAGATATTGTAAGTACTCAGATAAAGAATGACGAGGTCATTCTGAAAGGAGAAATCCCTGCTAGATGTATTCAAGAATACAGGAACGATTTAACTTATTTCACAAATGGGCAGGGAGTCTGCTTGACAGAGTTAAAAGGATACCAGCCAGCTATTGGTAAATTTATTTGCCAACCCCGCCGCCCGAATAGCCGTATAGATAAGGTTCGGCATATGTTCCACAAGTTAGCTTAACAGCTTGCAAAAGTCATATAAAATGAGATTTGAAAGGATTAGAGACTAATTATGATGAAATGCGAATGGATATTGTGTCCTGTTTGTGGGAGCAAAACCCGTAATAAAATTAGGAAGGACACTGTTTTGGAGAATTATCCCCTTTATTGTCCAAAATGCAGACAAGAAAGATTGATTAAAGTTGACAACTTGAAGATAACTGTCATCAAAGAGCCAGACGCTTAAGACGCAGAGCCGATGAAATTGTGGAACAATTCACGAATCATCGGCTCTTTTTGTTTCGTATTTGAAAGAACAAACTCACCAAATAAAAAAAACGATATTCGGGTGGGTTATTTTGTTATACCCTAAATTACCCTCTGAATTTGTTTTTAAATTTGGAGGGATTTTTTTATGTCCTTTTTTCGGGCAGTTATCTATCTGCTCATACGAAGCAAAATTTATCAATACATAGCATATCAGAGAACGGCAGGAAACCAGTTAAAAAAATTTCTGCCAGTGCAACGGTACTTCTCACCTTGAAAGTAGAAGTACAATCTCCATACAATAGAATTACTATTTCCTATAACCGTAAAGGTCACAGAGCCTTTGCGGTTTTTCTTTTGTCGATTTTTGTTGGAAAGTGCCGTAGGGCTGTTTCTGATATGCGGTGTCGTTCTCCGCCTCTCCATCTGGATTTTTTACATTTCAAAAATTCAGATGGGAGGTATTTATGGTGAAATATGCACCAAGAAAGGTATATATCAGAGAAAGTGGCGGCTATGTGGAATTATCCTACACGGAGTTCTGCCGTTGCAGGGAATCCGACCAGACCTATATGGACAAGCTGTTTATCCCCATTCAAGGCTGTCTGCTTGAAGTCGTGAGGGAGCAATACACAGACTTCTACCGTGACAAGGAACGGTGGCGTTATCTGCAAAAATTAGATACAAAGAATAGACTGCTATCTCTCGACGGATTTACGGACAGCGAGGGGAATCCTCTGGACTTTATCACTGATGAAGCGGTGGACATTGCAGAAACCGTTGTCAATGCGGTCATGGTGGACAGGCTGAAAGCCGCCCTGCCTTTGCTGTCGGATAGTGAACAGGAGCTGATACAGGCAATCTTTTTTGACGGACTTTCCGAGCGTGAAGTCGGGGCGAGGTTGGGCATAACCCAGAGCGTTGTAAACAAACGCAAAGCCAGAATCCTAATAAAACTAAGAAAGATAATAGAAAATTAAAATTTAAGGCGTTCAGCCCCCTTGTTTTTTCCTTTGGGAAGATGAGGGGGCTTTTCTCTGCCCTCTCAATCAATTCTGATTGGAGGAAGTAAGAATGGCATACAACCACGGACGGGAGGACAGGAAATGGCGTATCTGGAAAGAAGCGGAGGAAAAGCTGCTGCGTGAGTGCGGCGTTGATGAAGCGACCATTGAGCAGATACGCATGGCGGACAGGGCAGACTTCAATTCCAACAGGCGGTTTTACCGATGGACGAATGACGTTGCGGAATATCTTGAGGACATGGCAGGCAGGGAGCGGCAGGCGGAAGTGGGTACGGTTGCGGAGTTACTGGAAGAGATTGAGAGCGAAAATCTCTATCAAGTATTAGTCACGGTGGACGGGCGTACCTTGAAAATCGTCCTGCTGAAAATGCAGGGGTATTCCACAAAGGAGATTGCCCCGCTTGTGCATTTGACGACTGGTGCCATCTATGCGAGGTTAGACCATCTGCGGAAGAAGCTGCGGAAAATTTTATAGCTTCTAAAACAGCCTGCCATCCTGCGGGCTACTGGGTGAGGGATGGAAATCCCCTCACTCATTTTTTGCAGGAGGACAACAGGATGGCATACAGGGTTAAGGCATACACGCTTCGGGAGGAATCCACGGAAAGCGGCACAAGGTATTTTATCAGCTTTAAGGACGGGCAGGGCAAATCCCACGAGTTGGAAGTGTCGGAACAGTTCTTTATGGAGTTTCGGCAGATGGAGCGCAGGAACAGGAATCTTTTCTAATGGGACGAGCGGCACAGGGAGTTTAACGAGGTATGGGACGAAACCCTTTACAGACGGGCGTTGCGTGTGCCTAAGAGCCTTGATGAACGCATGGTTGAGGAAGAACGGAATGAAACGCTCTATAAGGCGGTTGGGAGCCTTCCAGAGATACAAAGGCGGCGTTTCCTGCTCTACTACGAGTATGAGTTCAATTTTTACCAAATCGCCGCTATGGAGCATTGCACCGCTTCGGCAATACAGAAATCTGTTGCGATTGCAAAGGAGAAAGTAAAGGCGGAAATTGAAGAAATATCTCCAACCGTGACCGACACCGCCCGAAAAAGAAATCTGTTTTTTATTTGTGTGGGATTGGCGGCATTACATACTCTCACTTTTTTCCGTGGGAGTAAATCTATTTTTAAGGAGGTCAACGCCTATGTGCAACGAAAACAAAGACACCGCCCGAAAGGAGGAAAGCCATGCAGAAGTTACAGACAGTCAACGCCGAAACGCTCCTTTATGAACCGCTTGAGAAACCATCCTTTGTGGTGGACAGCCTTATCCCGACAGGCTTATCGCTGTTCTGCGGCTCACAGAAGATAGGCAAAAGCTGGCTCATGCTGAAGCTATGCTTATGCGTGTCGCAGGGAATCCCTTTATGGGATATGCCGACAATGGAGGGCGATGTGCTTTACCTCTGCCTTGAGGACACGTTCTGCCGCATACAGGACAGGTTATTTCGTTTGACGGACGAAGCAAGCGGGCGGCTCCACTTTGCCGTGGCAAGCTGCAAGCTGTCAGACGGTCTTATCGTGCAGCTTGAAGATTATCTGAAAGATTACCCAGACAGCAGGCTCATTGTCATTGATACCTTGCAGAAAGTCCGTACAGCTTCAAAAGACAATGCCTATGCAAGCGACTATGGGGACATCTCCCTCATCAAAGACTTTGCCGACAGGCACTCTCTGGCGGTCATTGTCGTACACCACATCCGAAAGCAGAATGACAGCGACGTGTTCAACAAGGTGTCTGGGACGACAGGATTAACGGGGAGTGCGGACGCTACCTTTGTTCTGGAAAAGGAGAAACGTGCGTCTGACACCGCCAAGCTGTATGTGACGGGCAGGGACACGCCTTATCAGGAATACACGCTGCGTTTCCGTGATTGCCGTTGGGAGCTTGTGGAGCGGAAAACGCAGGAGCAGCTTGCGAAAGAAACGATACCAGATGTCCTTTTTCGGTTGGTGGATTTTATGAGGGATAAGGAAGAATGGATAGGCACGGCAACGGAACTGTTAGCCGCTATGGGGGAAACGGAAACCATACCCACGGTGATTACGAAATGGCTGAATGAATACCGCACCACATTTTTAAGCGAGAACCGTATCTGCTACCAGTACAGCCGCAGGAAAGACGGCAGGCGGATTGCCCTTGCAAGGAGGGCGGGTGACAGCGGTGATGGTGGTGACAGCGATATTAGGATACCCCCCTGTTACTGTCATTGACGCTTAAAGCCATGTAAAGCTGGCGGCTCTGCCCTGCGGGTGACAGCAGTGACGGTGGTGACAGTGATTTTAGGATACCCTGCCGCTGTCATCCCTACGGGAGAACACCCCGTAAACGCAAAATGCAGGCGTGAGATTTACTCGCCCTTTTCGGTCGTGTAAAACCACCCCTGCGGTCAGAAAAATCATTCCGATTTTTCCGACTGCGTTTACAGGGTGTAACACACTACACTTTGCCCTGCAAAGTCGTGTGCCAGACGTTCCCTCTGGACTCCCTTAAGGCAGGGCTGTGCCCTGCTATCCTACGCCTTACGGCTTCGGATAAAAGAATGGCGGCATGACGGTGACGGCTCTTGCGAGGGGGGTATCCCAAAAACACCGTCATCATCGACATGACCGTCATGCAGGGGGTGAGGGTGACAGTTGCGGCAGTCGGCAGGGGGTATCCCAAAACTGCTGTCACCACCGTCACCGCTGTCACCCCAAAGGACGGTCACCCGCCGAAAGAAAGGAGGAATCCGCCTATGCCTTATGCAATCCTGCGTTTCCAGAAACGAAAAGCGGGCGGCGTTGCGGCTTGTGAACGCCACAACGAGCGGAAGAAAGAAGCCTACAAAAGCAACCCAGATATAGATATGGAACGCTCTAAAAACAATTACCATCTCATAGCACCACCAAAGTACACCTACAAGAAAGAGATTAACCGCATGGTAGCCGAAGCGGGGTGCAGGACAAGGAAAGACAGCGTGATGATGGTGGAAACGCTCATCACAGCTTCACCAGAATTTATGAACCAGTTACCGCCCGAAGAACAAAAAGCGTATTTCCAGACGGCTCTTGACTTCATTTCGGAGCGTGTTGGAAAGCAGAATATCCTCTCCGCTGTCGTCCATATGGACGAGAGAACGCCCCATATGCACCTCTGCTTTGTGCCGATTACGCCAGACAATAAGCTGTCAGCGAAAGCTATCTTAGGCAACCAGAAATCATTATCCGAGTGGCAGACCGCCTACCATGAGCGGATGTCCTCACGGTGGAATCAGCTTGAACGGGGGCAGTCCTCAATGGAAACCAAGCGGAAACACGTCCCCACATGGCTCTATAAATTAGGCGGCAGGCTTGATAAACAGTATGAAGAAATCGTGTCTGCCCTATCCGACATCAACGCCTTTAACGCAGGGAAGAAAAGGGATAAAGCGTTAGATTTACTCTCTGCATGGCTGCCAGACGTGGAGAAATTCTCTAAGGAAATCGGGAAACAGCAGGCGTATATCGACAGTTTGAAAGAGAGAATTGGGCAGGAATCAGACTATGCGGGGCGTATGCGTGATGAAAAGTACGAGCAGGAACTAAAGGTGCAGAAAGCGAATCAGAAGATATTTGAATTGCAGAGAACCAACGAGCAGATGGGGCGGCTGCTGTCAAAAATACCGCCCGAAGTGTTGGAAGAATTGCAGAAAAATCATAGAAGCAGAGCGAAAGAAAGGTAGATATGTGAATGAAGAAACAGGATTTTAAGGTGTTAAAGACCAAAGACTTGTACCCGTTCCCCGACAATCCGTTTCATGTGGCAGAAGATGAAACACTGTCAGAGTTAGCGGAAAGCATCAAGGAATTTGGCATTGTCACGCCGATAATCACACGCCCGAAAGAGGACGGGGACGGTTATGAAGTGATTGCAGGACAGCGGCGTGTCCGTGCTTCTGAACTTGCAGGGATAAATACCGTGCCTGCGTTTGTCCTGCCCTTAGACCGTGACCGAGCCATCATCACCCTTGTAGACAGCAATTTGCAGCGTGAGAATATCCTGCCATCGGAGCGGGCGTTTGCTTACAAGATGAAATCCGAAGCCATGAAGCGGCAGGGTTTCCGCACAGACTTAACCTCGTCACAAGTTGTGACGAAGTTGCGGACGGACGACAAGGTGGCACAGGGCTTCGGCGTGGGCAGGATGACCGTGCAGCGTTTTATCCGCCTGACGGAACTGATACCGCCGATTTTGCAGATGGTGGACGAGGGGAAAATCGCCCTCACGCCTGCGGTGGAACTGTCCTTCTTGAAGAAAGACGAGCAGGAAAACCTCTTTGCCACGATGGAGAGCGAAGAAGCAACGCCCTCACTCTCACAGGCACAGCGGATGAAACAGTTAAGCCAGAGCGGGCGGCTTGACATGGATACGATATTTGCGATTATGACGGAGGAAAAGGGCAACCAGAAAGAAACCTTGAAAATCAACACAAGCAAGCTGAAAAAATACTTTCCGAAGAACACAACGCCGAAGCAGATGGAGGAAACCATCATCAAACTTTTGGAGCGTGAGTTGCAGAGGAAACGCAACCGTGACAGCCGCTAATCTTCTTTTTTCGGGAAGTAAATACAGAGAGTTGAGGTATGGAGAATGAGAGAAATCCAGTATGAAATCGTAAAGGAAATCGCAGTATTGTCTACGGGCGACAGTGGCTACACAAAGGAAATCAATCTCATTTCATGGAATGGGAAAGAGCCGAAGTATGACATCCGCAGCTTTTCCCCGAACCGTGAAAAGTGCGGCAAGGGAATCACGCTGAACGCTGATGAAGCGGCGGCACTCCTTAAAGCATTACAGAAAGAATTAAACAGCGAGGATTAATGGTATCTGATTGGCAGGGCGGGGACATTTCCAAACTCTTCCCTGCCCTGTCTGGAAAGGAAGATTTAAGTATGGGCGAGGATAAGAAAGCAGATAAAAAGAGAAAGCGTATCGTGCCAAAAGCACCAGTGCAGATGATAATCAGCCGTGAATATGTCGGCACACAGACCGTTACAGAAGCGTTTGTCCCGATTATCTCCGAGGATATTCGGAAGAAGATTGCCGAGGGCGACACCTTCGACAATGAGGGGCTGTCCGCTTAGAATGTACGCAATGGGACATGAAAACAGATAGGACAGATACGGAGGTTTTACAGTATGGCAGGAATCAAAGAAGAAAAGAAAATCTATTTAGTCGGCATTTATTGCCGCTTATCTAAAGACGATGGTACGGATAACGAGAGTGCGAGCATTGCGACACAGAAATCCATCCTCACGGATTATGTGAAAAAGCAGGGATGGCACATAGCAAAAACGTATGTGGACGATGGTTATTCTGGTACAAATTTCCAAAGACCAAGTTTCCAGAATATGATAAAAGACATTGAAAGCGGTCTGATAAACTGCGTGATTACGAAAGATTTATCCCGTCTGGGGAGAAACTATCTTGATTGTGGGTTATATCTGGAAGTTTTCTTCCCAGAGCATAACGTGAGGTATATAGCGGTCAATGACGGCGTAGATACCTTGAATAAATCTGCTATGGACATCACGCCTTTCCGCAACATTTTAAACGAAATGTATGCCGCTGACATATCTGTTAAGATAAAATCGGCATATCGGGCGAGGTTTCAACAGGGGAAATTCATGGGAACTACCGCCCCTTATGGCTATATCAAAGACCCTGCCGACCACAACCATCTGCTGATAGATGATAAAGTGGCACATGTTGTAAAAGAGATATTCGACCTTGCATTAAAAGGGAATGGAGTTGCCAAAATTTGCAGACATCTTAATAAACAGCATATCCTACGCCCTGCCGCTTATGCGGCGGAGCGTGGCGAAACAGGCTTTGAACGTCATTTTGAGGGGAACGAGGACAAACGCTATATTTGGAGTGGGAACAGCGTGAGGAGCATTTTAAGAAGCCCGATATATGCGGGAAATCTTGTAGGCTACAAACGGATTGCCGCCAATATGAAAAGCAAGAAACGCCCCTCTAAGCTGCCCGAAGAATGGGAAGTGATACCCAATACCCATGAGGGAATAGTCACGCAGGAGGAATTTGATATTGTCCAACAGCTTATTACAAGTCGTAGGCTTCCACAGAACAAGGGAGGATTTGTAAATATTTTTGCAGGCGTTATCAAGTGTGTGGACTGCGGATGTGCTCTGCGGGCAATGAACGTACACAGGAGGAAACGCCCAGAGATTATCGACTGTGTACAGTATTCATGTAATAATTATGCAAGAAACGGAAGAAGCGAGTGTAGTGCCCACAATATAGAAGCAAGGGATTTATTCAATGCCGTTCTTGCCGACATCAACTGTTTTGCGGATATGGCAGTGAATGATGAAAAGGCGGTCAGGGCCATAGAAAAGCGGCTCACGGAAACAGACCAGAGCAGGGCGAAAGCATTAGAGAAAGAACGTAAGAAGCTGAACAAACGCCTTGCGGAACTGGACAGGCTGTTTTCCTCTCTCTACGAGGATAAGGTCATGGAGCGTATTACCGAGCGGAATTTTGAGATGATGTCGGGGAAATACCAGAAAGAGCAGCTTGAAATTGAAGCAAGGCTGAAAGAGGTGACGGAAACTCTTAATGAAAGCTACGAGAAATCACGGGGAATCCGTGACTTCCTCGCCCTTATCCGAAATTATCAAGGCTTAAAAGAACTGGATGCAACAGTTATAAACGCACTCATAGACAAGATACTTGTTTCGGAGCGTGAGAAGATGGCAGACGGAACAGTGAAGCAGGAAATCAAGATTTACTATAAATTCATCGGCTTTGTCGATGAATTACATATCATACCTACAAAACGGTGGGCAGCAATGCCCGCTAAAAATTGTACGGTGTGCGGCGTTGAATATGTCCCGGGCTCTGGTGCATCAAGGTATTGTCCTGCTTGTGCCAAGAAGATACGGAGGGAGAAATCAAACGAGAGCAAACGCAGGAGCAGAGAACAGAAAAGGATAGCATGTATGAACTGTCCGCAAAAAATGACCGACTGATATTGAGCAGAGGGAGGGTCGTATCATACGCCAGGGAAATGATAATGAAGAAGTCAATATATACCGCTATATCACGAAAAAGACATTTGACAGTTACCTTTGGGGAATTGTAGAAAATAAGCAGAGGTTTATCAGCCAGATAATGACAGACAAAACGGTTGAAAGGGAATGCCAGGACGTAGACGAAACCATTTTATCTTTTGCGGAAATCAAGGCAATTGCGTCTGGGAATCCTATGATTATGGAAAAAACCGAGGTGGACACGGAAGTTTCGCGTCTGCAGGTCTTAAAGGCAAGCTATGAGAGCCAGCGCTATGTCCATCAGGATAATTTCCTTTTCAAATATCCAGAATTGATTAAGAAGACTGAGAACCAATTGTACGCTATGGAAAAAGATATCAGGAAACGTGACCAGGCACTCTGTATGGAGCCGGACTTTTTCGTTACGCTGAACGGCCTTAGATATGATGAACGTGAGGCGGCGGGCAGCGTTATCTTAGAGATGGCCCATTCCCTTGAAAGTATGGAAAGCAGGACAGTGGGCAACTATAAGGGGTTTGATGTAGTGGTAGAAAAAAAGTATTCTGACTGTTCCATAAAGCTGAGTGGAGAGCTGACTTATTCGGCAGATATGAGCAGCAGTGCTTCCGGAAATATGGTCCGTATGGAGAACCTGTTGGGGAGTTTGGAAAAGAGAGTTGCTGCACATAAAGAAAAACTGGAAGAGTACAAAAGAAATATGGAGGAATCTAAAAGGGAGTTTAATAAAGAATTCCCCTATGAATCGGAGTTGAAACAAAAACTAATCCGCCAGCAGGAAATCAATAACGAGCTGGAGATAAAAGATGAGGGAGAAGAACTGGTAGTAACAGAAGAACTCCCGGAACCAGCTTTGTCCAGATAGAATTCATTAAAAAAGGAGACTAAGTTATGAAATATACAGTAAATATTTATGAGGTATCAACAGAGAAAGATAAAAAACTGAGAGCATTTGCTGCGGTAACGTTCGGTGACAGTTTTAAAGTAACCGGTATCACTATCAGGGAGGGAAGATTAGGGAATCTTTATGTGAGTATGCCGCAGTATCCAACGGGGGAAAAAGATGAACAGAATAAGCCGATATACAGTGATGTGTTTTTTCCAAAAACTACGGATTTCAGTACCGCATTAAGGGGAGAAATTCTGGAGGCGTACCAGGAACGTGTGGAAGGGAAAAACGAAGTTGACCTCACCTATGGGGAGGAAGATTTTGACTACTATGTTCAAGTAGTAAACAACAGAGATTTGTCCAATACCACTAAGGCATATGCCAGACTGGTGATTGGTGATGTATTTGTAGTCAATCAGATTTCTGTCAAACGATCTTTTGCAGGAAATAACTTTGTAGCCATGCCTTCCCAGCGACGCATGGTTGAAGGAAAGGCGGAATATCAGGATATATGCTATCCAGTGACAAAGGATTTTCATGACAGGCTGCAGGGAGATATTATGAGCCAGTTTGAGCAGAATAGGGAAAAACTGCGCTCTGCAAAGGAAAAAGCGAGGTAGCTTATGGAGAAGAAAATCAATACTACAATAGGTCATCTGGAGGAATTGGAAGAGGAAGAATGGGATGGCGAGAACTTCCTTTTTGAAACGGATGAGGAACATCAGGTCTGGCTGGACAAAAAACACTTGGTTATCCAGGAACTTGGCTTGCAAATACATAGCGGCGTCTGGTATGAAAAATATGAAGATGATGAGGAGGACAGCTTTGAACCGGATTTTGATTTTTATATGTTTTTTGATGCCGGTACAAAGGAGTATCTGTACATGGAACAGGGAAGTTCCCTAATTACCTGCATCCATAATTTTACCGGGTTGAGCTGGGAAGAGATTGAAGGACGGGCGTGTGAGGTTATCCAGACAGATCGTGATATTCAAGTCGAAGAACAGACATTAATCTATCAATAGGAGGTGGAGAGCATAGAAATAAACATGGAACATGTAGGCTGGACATTGAAAGGAAGATGCCGGGAAGTGGCAGTTTCATTTGAACACGATTTGCCGGTGCAGTCATATATGGAGAAACCATAAAAGAAGGGCGCTGGTTTTATACTCTGCCTTACCGCAAATCTGGCGGTGCAATTGAAGAACCAAACGCAGGCAACATTGATTACAATGGAAAAATAATTGGAAACGACCTTGGTAGTGCGGAATTGGGTGAGATATTTTCAAGATCTATATCTGAAGATTACGAGATGCTAAAGACTATCCAGAATATTGTCCAACAAATGGAATTGATAGAGGATATCTCGATAAATAAGATGGGATCAGGAGAAATTTATGGTTTTGAGGATGATGGCTGCCACTCTCTTATTATCTCTGCCTTATCAGAGGATATAATCTATTTTCTGCGGCTTGATCAGGACGGCAAAGACTATATTTTTGCAGATGATGAGGATGAAAAGGTTGAATGCTGGCCATTGAATTGTCTGCAAAGTATGGCGGAATATAAGCCGGAGGATTTCGGATATGATACTGGAACCTTGCGGGGATTATATTATTATGCTGATACAGAAATTTATAATCTGCCAGAAAAACTTGTAGACTATGAAAAGACGGAGTTTGTTAGTGCAATCGAGTTTGCGGAGCGGTTGAAACTACAGATACCAGATATTATCCGGCCATGAGAAAAGAAAATCCGATAATGCGCAGAAATGATTTAGAATAAGCAGATGGAATATGGAGGAATAAGTGGTGGATAACAAAAAAGTAATCAATCAAACCAGATATGAGGCACTGATACAGGAGGGATTCCCAGAAGGGATATTGGGCGTATAGCGGAATTAATCAAGTATATACCAGCTATCTTGCAGGCGTTAATTCAAAACCCCCTTTTTATGCAAATAGTTACAATTATGACCTGATAGACACCAGAAGGACATGTGCCCTGCGTCTCTATGGTTATACACTGGGAGATTATAGAACCATAATAGACAGTAATGCATACAGATATGTGGAATTTTGGGCAGGCAGCGGAATGTAACAATAAAATCCGCTGAAAACAGGGCTGATAGTTTGTGCTTTCAGATTGTTCTTTTACTGCTGTTTGTAACTAAAAGTTAATACATGTAATAAAATGGTGGTCTGTATATTTGAAGAATCGGATTGTATACTAAATTATAACAAATGTAACTATTAGTGAATGGTGGGATTAAATGAATACCAAGAGATTAGGTAGGAAAATCAGGGAAAAACGTAAACAGTGTGGATTGACAAGCCAGCAATTGGCTGATCTATGTCATGTACATGACGGCTATATCCGACAATTGGAAAGCGGGAAAAAGGTTCCCAGTATGCCATTGTTATTGAGCCTGTGTGATGAGTTGGAAACGTCCCCCAATTACCTCTTGGAATATGCAGAAGCAGGCGATGATAAGCAACTATTAAATCGCCTGTATAAGCTTAGTCCAGAACAAAAAAACACAATGATATGTATGCTGGACGCTTATATAACTTATGAAGAAAAGAAAAAGGGTGAGGAGGCATAATCTGTGTCTCTGTATATTTAGAATATTCTCAAGTAATTGGTTGATGATTATTAAAGGGAGCGCGTTATTACGGCTCCCTTTTGCATTGTGTGCCAAGCATGGCACTAATCTTGCTGGTGAAAGTCCAGCCACGGGTTTTTACCGCCAAGTGTAGCGAATCACAAGTCGGTATCAGTAATGATATAGATGGAGGAAGTGGTGTAGCAAAGTTCTTGAGCCTACGAACAGAAACTTGATAAGGCGATTAGGTGGGGAAGGCTGCAAACCAAGCCGAAGCCCAAATGGTAAACGTAAACCGAAGTTGTAAATCAAGAGGTTGTGGAATGAAAGATTAGTGTCTTACCTTGGGAGACCCTACCCACATATCGTAAGATATGGTCGAAAAAGGTTTGGGGAGGGAGTCAGATGAAGTCATAGTAGGGGTAAAAGCCGAAGGACTGAAACGATTTATAGTACGAATCGTTATTAAGAGAATTATGCATTAGCCAGAAATCAGATGGACTGGAAAAGTAGGAACGTAACCGAGGAATACTGTCTGGATCGAGAGGGGTGATGTGCATAAATTTTGTGATAATAAGAGGAGTAACAACAATGGAATTAATAGATGTGATTACATCAAAGGAAAATCTAAACAGAGCTTATAAGAAAGTAGCAGCGAATAAAGGGGCAGGTGGAGTTGACGGAATGAAAGTCGGGGAACTTGGTGCATACATCAAAGGAAACAAAGACGAAATTGTTCAATCAATCAGAAACCGAACCTATATGCCTAAACCAGTACGAAGAGTTTATATTCCGAAAGATAATGGAAAAATGAGGCCATTGGGGATTCCAACGGTTTTAGATAGAGTAATACAACAAGCAATTGCTCAGCCAATTATAGATATTTATGAAGAAATATTCAGTGAGTTTAGCTATGGTTTCAGACCTGGAAGAAGTTGTCATGATGCCATAAAACAAGCACTGGAGTATCTGAACGAGGGATATGAATGGGTGATAGACATAGATATAGAGCAATTCTTTGATAAAGTAAATCATGACAAATTAATTCAAATTCTTAGAGAGCAAGTGAATGACAGTACCACATTGCACCTGATTCGGAAATATCTGAAAGCAGGAGCAATGGAAAAAGGGCTGGAAAAAGCAACAATAAGCGGAGTGCCACAAGGTGGTCCCCTGTCTGTTGTGCTGTCAAACGTATATCTTGATAAATTAGATAAGGAACTGGAACAAAGGGGACTTCGGTTTACGAGGTACGCAGATGACACAATAGTATTCACTAAAAGTGAAAAAGCAGCCAACAGAGTAATGAAATCCATAACAGAATGGATAGAAAGAAAGCTGTTCCTAAAAGTTAATGTTACAAAAACGAAAGTAGTCAGACCAACAAGAAGTAAGTATCTTGGCTTCACCTTTCTCAAACATGGAGGGGAATGGAAAGTAAAACCCACAACAGAAAAGAAAAAGAAACTGAAACAGAAGCTAAGTGAATACCTTAAAAGAAATAAAGCGATTGCACGACCGCTGGCTGAAACAATTAAACGAGTGAATGAAATAGCGAGAGGGTGGATTAATTATTTCAGAATCGGAATGATGAAACAATTTATGGAAGAGTTTGGAGCATGGCTAAGGCACAAGACGAGGGTGATTGTTCTAAAACAATGGAAAGTGCCTAAGAGAATATACAAAAATCTGTGCTATTTAAATCAGAAATATAAGTGTGGATTTGACCATGAAGCCATATATAAGGTAGCAAACTCAAGGCTCGGTTGGTATAGACGAAGCGGAATGAATGTTGTTAATTATATAATCAGTCCGGAAGTACTGGAAACAAGAATAAAGGACGGAGCAGGACTGCTCAATCCTTTAAACTATTATCTAAGAAATGTTGGAATATAGGTTGTAGAGCCGTATACGAGACCCGTACGTACGGTTCAATGAGAGGGAAATAACACTCGCTGTTATTTCTCTACTCTATTTGTTTTGTTAATGGAACGAGCCAAAGTTTGACAAATTACGAAATAACAAGTAACATAAAAGTCTAAATAATAGCTTTTTTGTGGAGGGTTAATTTGATAGATGAGATAAAAAAATATGTTAAGGAAATATTGATGATAGTCGAATTTGAAATATGGGAAAGAAACAGGGAGAAGCACATGATTCTCCAGACAAGAAATATACAGAATAACATGACAATGTTACCATATGAAAGCGACTTCCTGTGTTTAATCCACGATTATTGTAAAATGAATAGAATTTATATAAATGAAATAAAAATATATAATAATGTAAGACTTTATGTTTTTAAAATATATTTAAAGAATAATATGGATATAATAGCCTTTCCAGTGGAAATAACAAAACATGAACTTATTTTAAGGCGTGAACAGCAAGAACCAGATGGTTTTCATTCTGTGGTGGATAAAGAAATTAAGATACGATTATGTGATATTAAAATAATAAAAGTGATTCATGATTGTGATGATGTTGATGTTGGAAATCTGGAATTATCAAAACCAATGTATGGATATAAGGCTATACCTGAAATAAATGGGCGTTTGAAAACAAAAGGCTGTGAATATCGACTCAATATACCATGTATAGTAAAAGTAAGAAATCCATATGTTACAGATTTTCAGGATTGCTATTTACATTTTTGTACAACAATAGAGGGCGTAGCATTGTGTCCAGGCAGAACGGATTATTTAGAATCCATAAAAAACTATAAAAGAGGATCATTATCTGCAATAAGACTTTTTCAAGTGAAAGCAGAGGGACATTGTGTTCAATATAGCGGTGATTGGTGGGTCACAAATAAATTAACTGTAATAAACGAAGTTACTAAAGAAGACATTTATTCATATTTTATGAACAATTCTTTGATAAAAGCAAAGGTTATGAAACACTTAAAGTTAAATCGTGATTTTTGGGACGGTTTTCTTAAATCAGAAATCCCTCCATTTATCGAATCGGAAACGGATATGATGTGAAAAAATACAACAATCTTTTAATGCAATAAATTAAAATAAATTTTAGGGTGGGTGTCCGGACAAAATGATGTAAATTGTTACTTTGGCAAACGCCGCATGAACACTTCACCATGTTCATGTGGCGTTTTCTTTTGTGTATGTATCTTACGTAAAAAGCTCGTATTTTATTTCGTTTTCTCAAAGGTAATGCGGATGCCTTCTGTACTTTTGGAAGACGCAGTGACTGTATATGGTGGCAAAGCAAGTTCCATACTATCAGATATAGGAAAAGGTGTACCTGATGCGTCCATGAGAAGTACATCGTATTTGTTCTCACTGCATATCTTTACACAATCCGTACATAGATATTTTGATATAAGAGATTCGTCTGGCTGGGAGTCAGCCTGCATATATATATCTGCACGAAAGCTCTCGGAGGTAATGGGTGAGGTTATAATCATAGTTCCGTTCTCGGAAGAGGTGATTGTGACACTATGATCTCCCTCCCAACTTCTTTTTGGAATAGTACTAACGGAACGTGAGTTTAAGTTTATTACACCAAATGCAGACTCATACGAGATATACGATTGGAGTTTACCCGAACAAATCCAGCATTCGGATTTGGAAACTGGACAGTGTACAATAAGCAATACAAAAGTAATAATAAAAAGAATACTAACAAGAGAAGCAATACAGAGCCGTTTTAGTTTGCGCTTTTTTTGGCAGCGCGCTATAGCCTGAGTGAATTGTTCCCATTCTTTTATATGCCGATAGTATGCAGGTTCAAGCCGGGCCCAAAGTTGCTCATACTGTTTGTCTTCAGTAAGATAGGGTAAAGGAAAGAATTCTTTACAAACATCCAGTAAATCAGAGATATCTTCATCACTTACATCACTTTGCGATAGAAAAAGTTGATTTGTTTCAAAGAACGCCTTCTCGACCTGGGAAGAATCGAAATTACCTTCTAGTGCTGTTAAAAATTTTGAAGCCAGCCTCATAGTATTTTCCTCCAAAATGTTATCTAAAAGTTTGTTTTTGCATCTATAAGATAACATTTATTCATATGGATGTCTAGTAAAACTAATCTACAAATGTTCCCTGAAATAGACAATCTTTTTATATACAAATGAAACTGAGATATAACGTGTGTCATATTTTGGTGGACTGTTGCAGAGGGAAAAGTGGAATTATACTAGAAGATAACAAAAGTAGCTAATGGTAATATGCATATAGATGGTGAGGTGTGATGTGGACCCAAAAGAATTCGGTGCTAAGTTGAGAGGTAAAAGAAAAGAATGCAAATTGTCATACCAGGAATTGGCTGAAAGGTGTCATGTAAACCATGGATATATCAGGCAGTTGGAAGCTGGCAATAAGCTTCCCAGCGTTTCGCTTTTATTCATTATATGTGATGTTTTAGGTACATCCCCCAATTATCTGTTTGGATATACGGAGGATAATGCTGATAAGGAATTGCTAGAACGTATATATCAATTAACGCCAGAGCAAAAGCGGGTGATGCTTTGTATTTTGGACGCTTATTTAAGCTTAGAAAAAATGGAAACAGAAAGTTAAAGTTGGACAAGAGGCATCTCTGATCTTTGAGATGTCTCTTGTTTTTCGATGGGATATGGTTCGAGTAAACGAGAAAAAATGTCTATTAAATCAAAAAATGTTGACATAGAAAAAGGCATGCTCTATAATAGCACATATTTTTATGGTAAACCGTTGAGTGGAGGAGTCGCGCTGATTATAGAGAGCTACCGGTGGTGTGATGGCAGCATTTTAAATCAATGTGAATGGGCTTGCGAGGGTAACTCTGACTTCTGTTCGCAGTGGCAGGAGCCTTTTTGCTATTTAAGAAGCTGTTGTATTGATAATATAATCTTAAAGGTTGGAAAGAGAGGGTGGAAGCTGCAAAGTTTAATCTGATGATATTTTGCCATTATCAATGATGAAAGTGAAAAAATGATAGGTAATAATTTAAACGTGTATTGCGATGAAAAATCGTAGTACGGGGACACTCGATAAACGGTAAACAGGAGACAAACATATGAAGGATCATACATGTTCAATAACAGAGAACATTAGAAGGGCACGCGAAGAAAGAGGTCTGACCCAGGAAGCCCTGGCCGAATTGGCCGGAATATCACATAGCCATCTGAGTAAGGTGGAATCTGGCTCCAGGACAATCGGCATGAAAACATATATAAAAATATTGGAAGCCTTAGAGGTTGTTCCTGTTTTGGTATCTGAAGCAGATGGGACGGAAAAGAGCATAGAACTATTGTCACGTTTCTTATGTATCTTAAAGGAATGTCCGGAGTTGGAACTTCAGTTTTACTTAGACACAATTGAGTCGATGAAAGGCAGTTTAAGCAAAATAGCCCTTTCAAATAATGACAATGATGATAAAGTTGCGTGAGTATAAATTTACGGCATTAGTTGAAAATAGGGCTCTTTGTCAATAGTTGGGGTGGGATTTGTTAAAATCCCGCCCCAATTCTATGAAAAGGGCCCTTTTTATGTTTAGTTCCAGGTTTTACTGATTTTGGGCATGCCAAATAAGCCTCCGCATTACCGACCTTTTTATCCTATGATGTACAGTGAAGTATCCGGGTTCGGAACCGTTTGAAATTCCGGATTCCGTAGCTGCTCCGTTTTAATACCTTTATCTTGTTGTTAAATCCTTCTGTGGGACCATTTGTCAGCCCGTATTTAAAGGCATTCAGGATTTCTTTTCGCCAGGCCCTGTAGGTCTTAGCACATGCCTCAAATTCCTGGATCCCACAGCTCTGCGCATTCGCAATCCAGTCATCAAATTCCCTCTGCTGCTGACGATACGCTTCCATCTGGCAGATATCATAGAACCACTCTTTCATGCGGTGTGCCAGACGCAGATCCTCGCTATAGTGAAGCATTAAATCACAGGCCTGTTTGTTCTCATCCTTCAGCTTTTTGTAGCGGGTCAGAATGAGTTTTCGGCTGCGTTTATAATACTTACGCAGAGAAACCGGCATGGAGCGCTGCAGCCGTTTGCGTACATTTTCAATCGCCCATGTCACCTGCCGGATGAAATGATATTTATCCACGATGATTGTAGCGTTTGGAAAGAAGGTTTGTGCAAGTTCGGTGTAGGGGCGCCACATATCGCAGACGAAGAACTTTACCTTCAGGCGTTCTTTCCTGGGAATGTTCCGCCAATAATCAGCCAGATGGCTCTGGGTCCGATCTGGGAGAATGTCGAGGATCCGGCGCTTTTTCGGATCAACCAGAATGCACTGATATTTACCGGTAGAAGCATTGCCTTTGAATTCGTCAATGGAAAGCGCTTGTGGAAGCTGGTCAGGCGGAGGATAGCAAATCGTGTCCAGAAGGCGGCAGACCGTCTGGACGGAAACACCGGTAAGCTCTGCGATCTGTTTTAAGGAAAAGGTCTGCCGGAGCAGGGAGACAATGTAAAATGCCAGCCTGCGGGTCCTGCGGTGGTAGCTGGGGAGGAACGAATAGGGTTCGGTGAACCGTTTGCGGCAGTATGGGCAGAGGTAGCGGCGTTTGCGAAGAAGCAGGATTACTTGTTTTCCCAGTAAGGGAATGTCCTGGACTTCTTGTAAACGGTAATCATGAATCCGTTTTGTTTTAGCCCCACAGCAGGGGCAAGTCTGTTCTACCGGTTGGGACTGGATGAAAATTTTAATGAAAGAGTCTGCCTGAACCACTTTTTTAATAGAAACACCTTCCAAGTTAAGGAAAGCCTTGGTATAATTAGGGTACATCTATAAGGGGTCACCTCCGTAACATTAAACTTTGGTCGGGTTAATGCGTTTAGGAGGCTTCTTATAGATGTATTTTATTACAACGAAAAGAATGTTGGAAGTGTGCTTTTCAGCACACCCCAACATTCAGTATAGAACCGAAAATAGAATATGTATTGTAAGAGAGCTGCCATCTACAAGCAGTTCTTTTTTTTCTGGATTTATGTCGGAAAATCTGAAATGGCAAATTATACGCTAGAATTGGATGATATTGGTCTTTACAGTCCGTTCTCAAACAGGAAATCATCATGTAAAATACATTCAAACTTAAAAAGGAGTATGGTACGAAGATGGTTAACAATTTTAATATTGCTCAAAACATTCGTACTTTAAGAGAAGAAAGAGGATATACAATAGAGAAGCTTGCAGAACGGGCAGGGGTGTCTGCAAATCATATGAGTAAAGTTGAAAACGGTTTGAGAAATTTAAGTATGGAATCCTACTTGAATGTATTGGAGGCATTGAACGTATACCCTGTATTGATAGAATTTTCAGATATCGGTGACACGAAGGAACAGTACATATTGGCCTTTATAAATATCATAAAAGGCTGTTCAGGGAGAGAAGCGAGTTTTTTACTGGAGACTGCTGCTTGTATTAAAGAAAACATGAATAAAGCCGGATTTAACCTTCGTGATGGAACCGGGAGATGATAGATACAACCATTTCATAATGTCTGTATTGAGTATGACACTTTTGGCGTTTGTGAAGTATCGTTAAGAAGATGTAAAGAAAATCATTGTCCTGGGAGGTATAGAGAAATGCTTACGATTGAAGAGCTGGATGCTTTCCAACAGATAAAGTTGGATGAGGTTGATATTGATACGCTGGTGGATTTGAATAGTGTAAAAATAGATACCTCTTTACCATGTGAGAAGAGAATGAGAAAAATACTGGACGAAGGAGTAAATCCCTACCTGTTCCGCGTGGGGGACATGAAGATAAAGGTATCTTATTCAAGTACGGGCAGGACCTTATCCGACATAATTGAAAATTTGATAGAAAAAGCAGAGTGTTGACTGAGATTCGCAAAAGAGAAAAAAAGAAGGTGATAAATGGTTAGATAGGTGTGGACAACTGGAATGAATCATGGTAAAATAAAAGCGGAATAGAACTAAACATTTAAGCAGGTTCCTGCTACTTATTTGATGTATGACCCAGGGTTCATGCGCTAACTAATAAGTGGTTAGGAGCTGTTTTTATGCGTAAAAATCATACATATCGTGCTTATGCTTATCTGCGCTTATCCGTGGAGGATGGCGATCAGATTGAAAGCGACAGCATTAAAAATCAAAGAGTCATAGTACAGCGTTATTGTGGCGGACAACAGGAAATCCAAATCATCGGTGAAGCAGTCGATGATGGGTATACTGGTACAAACTTCAATCGCCCCGGTTTCAAGAAAATCCTGAATCTGATTAAAAGTGGGGAGATTGACTGTATTATCGTAAAAGATCTGAGTCGTTTGGGCAGAGATTTTACGGAAGTATTGCGGTATGTACAGCGTAGATTCCCGGAGTGGGGCGTCCGTTTTATTGCGATTGATGATAACTATGACAGTGAAGCCGAATCCTGCAAAGAGGATTTTCTAACATTACCCATTAAAAGTCTGTTAAATGAAAGCTATCCGGCAAATACAAGTATCAGTATCCGAAACACATTAAAGGCTATGCGTGAGCAGGGACTTTTTGTCGGGGCATACGCGTATTATGGCTATCAAAAAGATCCAAAGGATCATCACAGGTTGATTCTTGACCCTATCGCATCGGAGGTGGTGCGGGATATCTTTCGCTGGAAACTCTGTGGTTTAAGTCAGGATGCCATCGCAACACGGCTTGATAGCCTTGGTATTTTGCCGCCGGCAGACTATAAAGTATCACAGGGGGTCCGGTACAGGACAACATTTAAAAAATATGAACGTAGCCATTGGACTGCCGTAGCTGTAGGAAGAATTCTTAATAATACCGCTTACCTGGGAATACTGATACAAGGAAAAACCACTACTCCGAACTTTAAAGTAAAGAAAATAATCTACAAAAGCGAAGAGGAGTGGGCTGTCGTAGAGGGGGCAATGCCTCCCCTTGTGAGCTGGATTGATTTTATGATTGTCAATCACTTGTTAGAGCATGATACGCGGACAGCACCTGGTCAGGAAACCGTATATCTTTTTTCCGGGCTACTGGAATGTATAGACTGCCATCAATCACTTGTACGCAAATCCACGAAAGCAGGTGGAAAGGAATATGGATATTATGTGTGCTCTACCAACAGGGAGAATAGCAGGACATGTTCGCCTCACAGGGTTTCAGAATCAAAGTTGAAAAAAAACATTCTTCTTCTGATACAATACCATATTTCTGTTCTTACTGATTTAAAATCAATCTTGTCATATGTTGATACAATACCATTTTCGGACCGCAGGGTACAGAAGGAAAGCTCTCGGATGGAAATGTTAAAAAAGGATTACCAGAGGAATATGAAATTAGCTGCCTCATTATACGGTGACTATCAGGACGAGCTGCTGACAAGAGAGGAATACCTTCAGCTGAAAAAACAGTATTCAAGCCGTTGTACTGAGCTGGAAAAGCTGATTGAGCAGCAAAAGGTAGAAAATGATAATATATTTCGGAATATCTGTGGCAAAAATGCATGGATTGATCATTTTTTGCAATTCGGTCAGGTAAAGGAACTTGACCGGAGGCTGGTAGTTAGTTGTATAAAGAGTATTCAAGTCTCCGAAAAGGGAAATCTGGAAATTACGTTCTGGTTTGAAGATGAATTTAGAAAGGTCATAGCAAAAATCAGACGGATTTGTACAGAATTGCCTAACCAGAAAATGAAAACATTCCTGGAAAGCATAGGGGAAGGCGGTGTCATGTGTGGCTAGAAAAAGCAGAAGGAATCTGGTTGAAGAACAAGTTATTTTCTCACTTAGAGAATACAGATTTGGATCTTATGCACGCTTATCGGTTAGAAGCAATAAAATTAAAAACGATGATTCCATCAGTCATCAGTTGCAGAGAAACAGGGAATTTATAAGCAGGAATCTGTCAGGAAGTATTCTGACCGGTGAATACTGCGATAATGGTGTTTCGGGCACTACATTTAATCGTCCGGGCTTTTCTGAACTGCTCAAAGATATTAAGTCTGGAAAAATCAATGCAGTAATCGTTAGGGATTTTAGCAGATTTGGAAGAAACTATTTGGAAGCGCTGGAGCTGTTAGATGTAGTATTCCCGGAATTAGATGTTCGTTTCATCAGCATAGACGATGGATATGACAGTGCAGATCCACAATGCAGCAAAGAACGAATGGTTTATGTGATTAAACATCTGGCAAATGAATATTACGCCCGTATCTCTTCCAAAAAACTTACCCAGGCCCATGAACTGGCCAGAGGCAATGGGGAGTTCTGGGGAGCGAGGCCGCCATATGGATTTGAGCGTTCAAAAGCCAATAGTAAAATACTCGTGATTGACCCGGAAGCTGCCTCTGTTGTTGTCCGTATATTTAACATGTTTGTGCTGGAAGGATATTCATACTATAAGATTGCCCAAATATTGAATAGGGAGAATATTCCCTCGCCGAAAGCCTATCACTTGATAAAACATGGAAAAGCAGAAAAGGTAGAAAAGAACCCGGAAAAGTATCTGTGGCTGGGCAATTTCATTTCTAGTATCATTCAGAACCCCGTTTATATTGGCTGTTTGGTTACTCATAAAACAGAACAAAGCTATTATAAAGGAAAAAAATTAAAAAGGGTGCCGCGGCAGGAATGGAATATTGAAGAGGATGCTCTACCCCGTATCATAAAGCAGGCAATTTATGACAGGGCCCAAAAGAACGCACAGAAAATCTGGGTGAATAGCTTTACCAGAGAAATTGATAAGAGATATGGATTATTCGCAGGGAAGCTCGTATGTGGAGTTTGCGGAAGGCATATGTCACAAAGCAGGTATCATACAAAGCAGGGAATCGGTATTGAATATCATTGCCCTGGACATGATGTAGCACCTAATCATTGCAAGAACAAATTTATCAATGAAAAAGCAGTATTAAAAGCTGTTACGGTCCTCTTAGATAAGTGGGTCAGTATAGCAATGAAGGAGAAAAAAGCATATAAAAAGGACTCTTTTATAACCAAATTGAAACGGGAATACCAGAATCAGATTGCTGACATTGACCGGGAAATCCAGAGCCTTTTAGTGAGGCAGCAACAATTATACGAAGATTATGTAGATCAGATTCTGGATAAAAGAGAGTACATAGAATTTAAAAGGCAGAATATGGAGAAGGTTGATGAACTGAGGGCACTAAAAGGGAGTTTGATTATAGAGTCAAATGATATGGTCAGGAGATATTCTTTAAAGAACAAATGGCTTTCTGCATTGATGGACAAGCAGGGAAATCTCTGCGTGACAGCGGAAATTATTGATGAATTGATTTCGGAAATCAAAATTATAGACAAAACCTCCATGGAAGTTATCTTCAAATCTGAAGATATATTCAGCATGGATTTGATTGCAAAGGCGGTGTGAGGATGAAGAAAAAATTTCTGTTTTTTTATGAACGTCTTTCCAGGGAAGATGGAGACGATGAAAGCTGCAGCATTACAAACCAAAGAAGATTGCTTAACCGATTCAAGGAGGAACACAGTGAATTTCATGATTATCAAGTAGAAGAATTTATTGATGATGGCTACACTGGCAGTAATTTTAACCGGCCTAATTTTCAGAATATGATGAGCAGAGTCCGTTCTTTATATGGAAATATGATAGTAATAGCAACGAAGGATTTCTCCAGACTTGGCAGGGACACCATAGATACCGTTAATTATTTAGAAAAGATATTTCCTTTTTTGGAAGTACGCTATATTGCGATTAATGATGATTATGACAGTAAAGATTATCAATACGGTATAGATTTTGAAGCCAAATTCAAGAATTTGATTAATGGGTTAGTTCCAATTCAGGCGTCTACCACCCAGAAGAGAATTAAGATGGAGGAGGCTCTTCAAGGAAAGCATAACGGCCCAGTACCTCTTTATGGATACCGGTATACAGTTGACCGTGAATATGAGGTGGATTGGGAGGCAGCATATGTACTACAAATAATTATGGATCTATTAGACCAGAAAAAAAGTTATAAGTTTATAATTAAGTTCCTGGCTGAAAAAGGAATTGATCCGCCGAGCGTTTATTTGGCTAAAAAATACAATGCCAAATTATGTAAGACCAGCTCTGCCTGGAATAAAACAACACTGAAAAAGATTGCAAGGAACAAAGCTTATTTGGGATATTCAGTACGTCACAAAGAAGAGGCTTGTGTATTGGGGACAAAAGGAACACGGGCAGTGAATAAGGCGGACCAAATTCTTGTTCCAAACAGACAGCCGAAAATTATCAGAGAAGAGCAGTTTAACAGGGTGAATGAGTGGCTGGATGAGAGGGCTGCTAAAAGTGGTTGCAAAAGTGGACCGAGGCGCAGAGTATCAGCATTATATAAAAATGTGTATTGTGTACATTGCGGTTCAGCATTAAGCAGGCGCAGATATCATGAAGATAATGACTTTTACTATTGTTTGGCTAAGCGTGAAAATCCATTGTCGGATTGTACTTTTCCGCCTATTGAAACAGCGGTATTAGAAAAAGCAGTGTTTTCGGTTATACAATTCAATTTAAGATTATTTACCGACAGCAAAAAGAAAATCTCAAAGGCTTTGAATCATAATATGGCAGATTACCATGCAATCATGGAAAGATTTCAGGAGAGGGCAGAAGAAATAAAGCAGAAGAAAATGAACTTGTATGAAGATTACAGAGCAGGGCATGTAAGCAGAGAAGAATATCTGATAAAAAAACAGAAATTGTCAGAACAGCTTGTTCCATTGGAGGCAGGAATTCAAAAGGTGGAAGAAGGAATCCGAAAATATGATGAGGCAAATATCATATTCTATTCAGATTTTGCCCGATTGGTCGATGAGTTTAGAAATGAGGAGGCGTTGTCTCCGGAGTTGGCTGATGCCTTTATTGAAAAAGTGTTGGTAGACAAGAATCATAATATTGAAGTTGTTTTTAAATTTCAGGACGAAATTAATATGCTGTGTATGAGAAAAGCAAGTTAATTACTTTCAAATTAAAAGGAGTGGACAATCTATATGAAGAATATTAAGGATTGTATGAAAAGTCGTATGAAAAAGAGGGCTGAGTTCGTAAAGGCACCCTATGGTTATCGTATTAAGGACAGGCAGTTAGTTGTAGAGGAAATGGAAGCTTTTTGCGTGAGGTCTGCTTTAAAGTTTGTTATGGATTATCTGAACAATCCGCCGGAATACATGGTATTGGAGTTCATAGATTATAAAAAAGATACACAGCATCTTGTCTTGAATTACGAGGAGGCGGCAAACAGTATTCCCTATAGTTGGATTTGCCGGCAGGTGGGAAAAGAAATAGAACTTCGGGAACAATACTTTCAGGCGGGAGAAGATATATCATTGCTTGCTTTACAGAATGTGATGGAGCTGCCATTTACAGAAGTGGAATCACATTGGAGTAATCATGGGAATCTAATGAGAAGTGCAGGCATATGGGCAAAGAGATTGAGAAAAATGCCTGCCTCCGTATACTATGCAGGGGTTGTTACGGCGAGAACAAAATCATCTTCAGAAGAGTTGAGATATATAGGCAATTATGAGCCAATAATATCAAAGAAGCAATTTGATGCATTGAATAAACGGGTGAATGAAACTGTATTTGTGGACTAAACATTACTGAATAAACACCTGAAAACGTAGAACCGATAACTTATGAGCATATTTCTCATGGTTATCGGTTTTTTTCTTTCTGAACTATGTTGATGAAAACTGTGACTTAGAAGTAGTACAGGAATGTTATAAAAAGCTACATGAATTACTGGCCTGGGGATATCCATTCACATTGATCCGCATTAATAAAAGCTGTATGCATGTAGAATATCTGGACTATATCAGTCAGATGGTGAAGAAGCTGTCGAAAGACGATTTGGAAGGCTTTGTAGATGTATGGGAAGAACTTATGTTAAGGGAGGAAAAACTGGCAACTGCAAATACTTTGATTAGAAAGGAAAAATAAATCAAAGAGGAATGTGTAGGTTCAGGCAATTGTTTAGTAAAAACAGGTCTATGCAAAAGCGAAAGGTGAGGTATATGGCCTGACGACTGCCCGGTTCTGGAAGGTTAAGAGGAGAAAAATGAGTGCCTTGGCACAAAAAGAAAATCAGGGAAGGAATCCATTAAATCCTTCCCTGGTTTTCATTGATACAGAGGGGTGAAATGGGGTAATATTTATAATTGCCATCCGGTGGCTTCTACACGTAATTTAAGGAAATTCCGGTAAATTCCGTCCTTTTTACTGAGCTGGTCATGGGTGCCCTTTTGTCTGACTTGCCCATTATCAATCACAATAATCTGATCAGCTTTTTGTACGGTACTCAATCGGTGGGCTATGGAAATTAAAGTCTTATTTTTAGTCAGCTCCTCAATCGCAGATAAAAGTGCCTGTTCATTTTCAGGGTCAACACTGGAAGTCGCTTCATCTAAAATGACAATGGGTGCGTCTTTTAAAATTGCCCGTGCAATGGAGATTCTTTGTTTCTCGCCGCCCGATAATGTAGACCCACTTTCGCCAATTACAGTCTGATATCCATCCGGCAAGGCCATAATAAAGTCATGACAGCAGGCTCTTTTTGCTGCCTCCATTACTTCTTCAAGTGACGCATCAGGCTTCCCAAACTTAATATTATTTTCGATTGTGTCATGGAATAGATAAACCTTTTGGAAAACCATACTGATACAGTCAAGCACACTGTCAGCGGTATAGTCTTTCACATTTTGGCCGCCAATACACACAGAGCCTTCCTGAACGTCCCAGAAACGAGCGATTAAGTTACATAATGTCGTTTTACCGCTTCCTGACGGACCTACAATCGCACAGGTAGTATGTTCTGGTATGTTTAAGGATATGTGGTCAATAATTCTGCGGGAACCATAGCCAAATGATACATCTTTTAATGAAATCTCATAATTGGAAGGATGGAGTCTATCCGTGGTGGTGTCCATCTGGGGAATATTTGTCACTTCCTCCAAACGGTCTAATTCGGTATTTATTTTCTTGCTCAAGAATGCACTGTTTCCCATAGTTTCCAAATCAGAATAGACGGTAAATGCACAAAACAAAAATGTCATACAGAATGGCAGGGGGATTTTTCCGTCCATGTATAAGATACCAGCAGCAGCGATTAAGACGCAGCTCATCAATTTATAGACAAGGCCATATAGCCGGAGAACACCTGCGGTTGCCTTTTCCTGCGAATAATCAGCGTCCCATTTCTTTTGAAATGCGGTGTGTACCTCTTGCTGGCCGCTTTTGCCGTTTGAAAATGAACGGAGAACAGCAATCCCACGTATGTACTCTAAACATTTATTAACCAGATTTTCCTGGGCAGCCTGATAAATTGGCGAATGTTCTGCGGCCCGCTGTCTGACCAGGCGTAATACTGTCAGGCCAATTACTAAGCCTATCATACTCAGTGTCCCTATTATTGGGTTGAAAAAGAACATCATGAAAGACATAAGGAACGCCATAGCAACACCACTGGTCATCTGTTCGATAGCCATCATTGAGTAACCTTCCAGATCCGCTATGGTAGTGGTTAAAATTGTTTGGATGGTTCCAAGATTCTGCTCTGAAAAATACCCCATAGGTGCTTGTTTTAATCGTTCACCAATTTCTAATCGGTAATCACGGAAAATATCATAACCGGTTCCGCTCATGGTACGGTCACTCATCCATTGGAAAAAGAAACGTCCAAGAATACCAATAAGAATGATAGTTACAGCTTTTAATATTATTGAGGAAGTTAGTGTATCAAGGTTCAACATGATTAAAAATACACTAAGCATCATAAAACTTTGAAAAAAGGATTTTAAAATATTGCACAGTATTCCAACTGTTATTTTTTTTCTGCTGGAGCCGGCGATTTGATAAATACGAGAAATCATTTCAAACATCTAAGATTCTCCTTTCGTTTTGGAAGTTACCGCTTCTGAATAATTCTCCCACATTTTCTTATAAAGAGGGCAGTTTTCTAACAGTTCATTTTGCGTTCCGCATCCAGCTATTTTTCCATCAGCTACAACAAGGATTTGATCGGCATTGCGGATCGTATTCAGACGATGTGCAACAACAATTAGGGTTTTCCCGGAAATTAGATTACTGATTGCTTCTTGTATCAGTGCTTCATTTTCCGGATCTGCATAGGCAGTTGCTTCATCAAGAATAACCACGGAAGCTTTTTTAAGCATGGCACGCGCTATGGTGATACGTTGGCGTTCTCCACCGGATAGGCGGTCTCCGGCATCTCCGGCCATAGTGTCGTAGCCTTTTTCTAATTGCATGATAAAATCATGGCAGTTTGCAGCTTTTGCAACGGTTTTTATTTGTTCGTCTGTTGCGGCTGGATTTCCCATGCGGATATTATCACGGATGGTTTTGTCAAAAAGAAAGTTATCCTGTGCAACATAACTGATTTCTCCCATCAGCTGGTCAAAGGGGATGTTGCGAATATCCTGTGAATCAAAAAGCACAATCCCGGAGGTGGCATCCCAAAATCCCGCCATTAATTTGGCTATGGTAGATTTACCAGATCCGGATGGACCGACAATCGCTGTCATTGATTTCGGTGACGTCTTAAATGAGATATCGTGCAGCACTTCACTTTTGTTATAACCAAAGCAAACGTGGCTAAATTCAAATGTCGGTTCTGTGAGCGTGACCGGGTCCGCAGGCCGCTGCAGTTCAGGTGTTTTCAAGAAGGCAGTAACTTGTTCAAGGTTTCCTTTGATCATACTCACCTGCTCCATGGCTTCCGATACTTTCATCAGCGGCCCTGTAAAGCCAAGGGGGACAATAAGACATATCATCAGAACCGGTAAAGTAATCGAACCATTCATAAAAAGCAAAGCACCTATAGGAAGCGTGCCAAGTAAGGTGGAGGGAAGGACTGCACGAGCGGCCGCATTCCATAGCCAGCACTCGCTCCACCATTCCATGGTGCAGTCGTGGAAGTAATTGACAGCTTTTGAGTATTGACCATAGGACGAGCTGGACCGGTTAAAAGCTTTAATGACCTGAATACCATTTACATATTCCACAAGAGAACTGTTCATTTCATTCGCAGAACACATATAGTTTTCCATACGGGAGGCATATCCGCGCATCATGGCAGCGAAAAACAAACCTCCCAATGGGACAGTAATTAAAGAGGCCAGCCCCATACGCCAATCCAAAATAAAGATTAATAGAATACTGCATAGAGGTGCTGTAATGTGGGACGGAAGTTCAGGCATAAAATGGGCCATAGAATCCTCTAGCTTTGCTACATTATCTACAATTAAGTTTTTAAAACTGCCGGAAGGGGTTTCCAACATGACGCCCATGGGAACCTTCGCCATTTTATCGGCAATTCTTTCACGTATATTTTGTAAAATAGTAAAGGAAATACGGTGGGACAGAAGGGACGACCTCCATGTAAGGAACGTTTTAATGCACTGGCAAAGTGCCGCGATTCCCGCCAGTATCACCGTGTTTTTAGTAGTAGCTGTTCCGGAATAGAGTGAATCTGCCAACATCGCCAGCATAAGAAATGGAACCATACCAAATAGTTCCCCTAAAACGGCCATAAGAATGGAAAATTTCATTTTCCCCTTGCTACTGCCAACAAACATAAAAAGCTGCCGGATTGCCCCCGGTTCTTTTGATTTCATATAAACATCTTCCTTTCTGCTAATCAGAATTTGTAATTGGGTATTGATTTTTTAGGAAAAGGGTGGTAAAATCTATATTACGATGTAATATTACAGTGTAATATAGTATAGAATGGAGGGGAGGAAATGTCAAGGGATTTCCAGCAAACTCATGAAAATCTTTTGGCCTGTGCAAAGAAACACTTCTTAGAATTTGGCTTTGAAAGAGCCAGTATTAGGGAAATCTGTAAAGACGCAAATGTAACCAATGGTGCCTTTTACAATCATTTTGCTGATAAGGAAGCTTTATTTGGTTCTTTAGTGGAATCAGTTGTTCAGACAATCCAAAAGATATATTCAGAATCAATAGATAAGCATTTTGATTTAGTAAAAACGGATGAGCTTAAGAATTTGTGGAAGCTGTCAGAAAGCACGATTATACAGATAATTGAATACATTTATGAGAATTTTGATGTATTCAGGCTGCTTCTAATGTACTCGTCAGGAACAAAGTATGCAGGCTTTTTAGACGACTTGGTACGCGCGGATGTGCAGGAGACAATAAAACTCATTGCAGAATTAAAAGCACGCGGTGTACCTGTCAATGATTTAGATGAGGATGAGTGGCATATGTTGGTCCATTCTTACTATGCTTCAATTGCGGAAATTGTTATGCACAATTATCCAAAGCCAGCTGCATTGAAGTATGCTCATACACTATCAGTATTTTTCAGCTCGGGCTGGCAAACTGTTTTGGGGATTTAATCCCCAAAAAATTTCCCTGACAGTTAGCTGTATCTAACCATAAAACATGAAATTAGTCATAACGAAAGGACGATTAAAATGCAAAAATCTAATAAACTAAATGGAAAAGATCTTATCAATGTAGGAATTTATACTGCCATGACTCTTGTAATATTTTTTGTTTTCGGATTACTGACTTCACTGCCTGTAATATATCCATTCCTTCTGTTTATCTGGCCGTTTGTATGTGGCATTCCTATGATGTTGTACTATACAAAAATTCAGAAATGCGGGATGCTGACAATTACAGGTGTCATCTGCGGTCTGTTTTTCTTTCTTATAGGCTATACATGGATTGGGCTGGTGGGGTGGACACTGGGTGGAATTCTTGCTGATATTGTGTTAAAGGCCGGTCAGTATAAAAACTTTAAAGTTACCCTCCTAAGCTATGCGTGTTTTTGCCTTGGCATGATGGGATGCCCTGCGAATCTTTGGATGGCCGGCCAGTCCTACTGGGAAAATATTCACAGCTCCATGGGGGACCAATACGCAGAAACATTACAATCTATGATGCCATCATGGATGATGTATATAGGATTTGTGATTTTGTTTGTCGGCGGGATTTGCGGTGCTTTGCTCGGTCATAAAATGCTAAAGAAGCACTTTGAGAGGGCGGGTATTGTTTGATGCACATGCTTGCTGTTACAGAGACGAAAGGATTCCATTTAGACCCACGGACAAAATTACTGCTGATGGCCGTTGTAGCTACCGCCGAGTTTTTATACGGCCATACCGCTTTTATGCTTGCAGTGGCTGTGATACCTTTTATTCTATTACTTACAAACAGGCAGTATAAGGCAGCGACCATTTTTATAGTTCTGTTTGTAGCTGCTTTGGTGGTTAAGGAAATCCAAAACTCAATTCGTTTTCACATGGTTGTCAATATGGTTGTAGTTTTATTGGTGGGATTGGTTTTAAGGCTTTTTCCTGCTTTTGCAATGGGAAATTACATAATTAAATCTACTACTGCCAGTGAGTGTATTACATCACTGAGCAGAATGCATATCGGTAGGAATATTACCATTCCTCTTTCTGTATTATTTCGCTTTTTACCTACCATGCAGGAAGAGTCAGCAGCTATTAAAGACGCTATGAGAATGAGGGAAATCCAGTTTGGTACGAAAAAATTTTGGCAGAATCCAATGGCACTGCTTGAATATCGTTTCATACCGCTTATGATTTCGGTTGTAAAGATTGGTGATGAACTGTCTGCGGCAGCATTAACCCGTGGGTTGGATAATCCAGCGGATCGGTCAAGTATAACGAGAGTTGGATTTACCTGTTACGATGTCATTGCGGTAGTAATTTCAGGCGTTATGCTGTTTGTCACCTTATTTATTATTAAATGGTAGAAGGGGAAGTGAAATGATAGAAATTAAAGATGTGTCCTTTACCTATGAAAGCGGAGAATCAGAGAATAGCCTGCGTAATATTAATTTGAAAATCAAAGACGGAGAGACTGTTTTACTGTGTGGTGAATCTGGTTGCGGTAAAACAACTTTGACACGCCTGATTAACGGATTGATTCCACATTACTATAATGGACAGTTAACGGGACAGATTTATTTGGATGGGAAAGAGGTAAAGGATTATCAGTTATATCAGATTGCTCCCATGGTTGGCTCTGTATTTCAAAATCCGAGAACACAGTTCTACAATGTAGATACGACAAGCGAGATTGTGTTTGGATGCGAAAATATGGGTTTGCCGGTGCAGGAAATGCTGGCAAGGCTTGAGAATACAACAAAGTGCCTTAAATTAGAAAATCTGCTTGGACGGAGCCTGTTTGCTTTATCTGGTGGAGAAAAGCAGAAGATAGCCTGTGCATCGGCAGATGCTATCTGCCCTAATTCTTTTGTTTTGGATGAACCGTCCTCTAATTTGGATATTTCTTCGATAAAAGATTTAACAGAAGTAATTCGCCAATGGCAATCTGAAAATAAAACAGTAATTGTTGCCGAACACCGCCTTTATTACCTGGCTCCATATGCAGATCGAATCATATATATGAAGCGCGGAGAGATATGTAATGAATATACAAGAGAGGAATTTTTGGAACTAGACCCAAAAGAGTTAAAGAAAATGGGATTACGTGCATTAAATCCATTTGACCTGATGCCTGAAAAAACCCCTGAAGCAAATGAAAAAAGCCTGCAGATTGATAATTTTTGGTTTTCATATGAAAAACGGGGATATCCGATTGTAAACATACCGGATTTAACATTGCCGCAGGGAGAAATCATTGGAATCATTGGTGACAATGGAGCTGGTAAATCCTCTTTTGCCAGATGTCTATGCGGATTAGATAAATCTTCAAAGGGCACTTTGAAATTAAATGGCAATGCTCTCAATGCGAAGAAGCGCCGGCATATTTCCTATATGGTAATGCAGGATGTAAATCACCAGCTTTTTACAGAAGATGTACTTGATGAACTTTTGCTGAGTATGGATGGAGAAAATGAGGAAGAGGACAAGGTTCGGGCACAAGAAATTTTGGCCGGGCTTGATTTGTCGGATAAACTGAAACTGCACCCAATGTCATTATCCGGTGGAGAGAAGCAGCGAGTTGCTATTGGCAGTGCTGTTGCATCTGGAAAAGAAATAATCATATTTGATGAACCCACCAGCGGGTTGGATTATAGACATATGCTTGAGGTTTCAGAAAAATTAATACAGCTAAAAGAAATGAAAAAAACGTTGTTTCTGATAACGCATGATCCTGAACTGATATACAAATGCTGTACACATCTTATGTTTATTGAGCATGGCCGTATATTATGGCATCGGCCTATGGATAACGAGGCTGTAAGACTTTTACAGGAATTTTTCTCCCACGAAAAGGGTGAGTCAGCAATGGCTATATGAAAGCGAAAGAGTACTTTGAAGTGGGTTAAGAGAAATGTTATTTGCCATAAGGACTAAAGAGAACTTATTTCGGATATAGAAATATGTAAGAGTAAGCTGGAAGTTAATATAATGATTCAGGCCGCAGTACTTTTTATAATAGATGACAATGTCGATTTATCAAAAAGTCTGCGGCAATTATTTTATAATTTAATAATAAAGTAAGACGAAATTTAATCGAATGTTTCATAAAGTCATCTCCAGTCCTGTGATATGACAAGCCTTTGACATGAAACAAACTGTTAAAATGGGCTATTTTGAAAAAAATACACATTTAATGGGGTAGAAATATTAAAAAGAATCCTGTAAAATACTATGGAGTTAGTTGCTGCTAACGCACCGAAGCTTTAACTAATGGTTAGCAGAAACTAACTAAAACCACTATATTACAGGAGGATCTTTATATGAGTGAAACAAAGGGAAGTAAGTTTAGTATCAGAGACGTAATCACGGTTGCAGCCATGTTGGTAATCAATTATATGATAGCAATGGTGGTCAGCGCTGTCACATTGCCATTTTCAGAAGTGTATTTATATGGTTCAGCCGCCATTGACGGCTTTTTAGGAGCTGTATTCTTCCTTGTAGCGGCAAACCGGGTGAACAAACATGGGCTGTTGTTTGTTTGGGCATTTGTGTATGGCCTTATCCAGGCACTTATGGGTTACGCCTTCTTGCTGCCATATTTCCTGATTGTAGGCGTTATTTCCGAGCTGTCTATGATTGGAAAAAATACATACAGAAAGCCGATCCGCAATATGACTGGCTGGGCTTTAAACAGTATTGGGAATTTCGTTGGTTGTGCGGTGCCTCTATGGTGGGCATGGGACAGTTATAAAGAAATGGCATTAAATAGTGGCTTTTCACAGGAAACCTTAGATATGCAGTTTTTAATGTCAACCCATCCGGGGCTGATGCTTTTGGGCTGTGCAATAACCGGTCTTCTTGCTGTATTAGGTGTTCTGTTCGGACAGAGATTATTAAGAAGACATTTTCAGAAAGCTGGTATCTTGGAATGATTATGAATCATAGTAACATTAGAAAAGTGGAGCAGATCGATGGCAGGACAGTGTTGCTGTTGGCTGTCTGCGCATGTTTCACTTCCTTCTTGAGCACCAGTTTGCTGGGGCATGGTCTATATATGATATGGCTTTTTCTATTGTTATGCTATTTTGAGTTATTTACGATGGGATTAGGAATGTTGGGAGTATATATCCTGTCGGTAGTTTGGCTGGCCATTAATACAAAATACCATATCACTTTTCCATCGCCGCTATTATTTCATATGCTTTATCGTCTATTGATGCCGGCGATGATTGTGTGCCTGATAGTGCATATTCCTTCAGGCAAACTGACTTCCAGTATAAGGAAGTTACCGATTCCCGAAAATATAATGCTGATTTTAATTGTCATGCTCCGATTTGTTCCCACCGTTGTTCATGAGTTTGGTGAAGTAAAAGACGCTATGAAGGTAAGAGGCTTTTTGCGGTCTATAAGAACAGTCCTTTTTCACCCGCTTAGTACATTGGAATATGCAATTGTCCCTATGGTTTTCAGAAGCCTGAAAATAGCGGACGAACTGGCGTCATCAGCCATTGTCAGAGGAATTGAGAGTCCGTATAAGAAAGATAGCTATTACATTATAAGACTGACTGCAAAAGATATTTTCTTAGTAATGTCCAGTACCATCATTGCTGTTGTTTGCTGCAGGGTTTAAATCAATGGGGGTGGCGGGTTAGTCTTGATTCAGGAGGTGAGGTTATGGTATACAATGGGAAATTGATTAAGAATTCGGAAGGTATTAGCCCCCAAAATACAATAATGTTTTGTTTCCCATATGCAGGAGGCGGTGCCGCTTTCTATGCTAAGTGGATTCAAGATTTTGACAAGAAACTTTCGGTTTGCCCCATACAATTACCGGGAAGAGAAGAACGTATTGGTGAGAAGCCATATTTGAACATGCAATCACTTGTAAAAGACGTTGTGGACGCTATTATGAGGTTTGACAATGACTTTATCCTATTTGGCCATAGCATGGGCGGCAAAATAGCATTTGAAGTTGAAAAAATGCTTGAGAACAACAAAAGGGTAGCAAAGTTGGCGATTTTCTCCGGAAGCAGAGTTCCCCATATTCCGGAACCACAGCCGATATCTCATTTGACAGAACAGGAGTTTTTGATTGGCCTGGAACGATATGACGGTATTCCGGAAGAAATAAAAATGGATAAAAGACTGTTGAACTTTTATATGCCGATAATCAGATCGGATTTTATTCTGGATGAAAGCTATTATCCGGATGCCCCATCAAAATTAATATGTCCTGTTTTGGCAATTGGCGGGAATGAGGATGGGGAAGCAACCCTGACTGATATAAAGAGATGGTCAGAATACACGCAGAGCGAATTTCAGTATTACCTTTTCAGAGGCGGGCATTTCTTTATAAAAGAAGATGAGGAAAATGTATTAAAGTTAATTCATCAAAAAACTGAGGAGCTTATCAATCGTGAAAATTAAAGTGATTCGTCCTACATTCACTTCACGGCATTGCTTTATGAATAATCTTCCTCCAGAAGAAATACAGGTTTGGATTCTGCGGTGGAGAAGCATGACAGGTTGGATAAAAGAGAATTGGGGAATCTTGAATGAAGAAGAGATAAAGCAATATACATCATATGTAAAGTATGAAGACATAATGAGAGGTGCAATAGGGCGAATCGCTGTAAAAAAGATTTCTTCATCTTATCTTGGCAAAGATATAAAAGATATACAAATTGAGAGAGGACGTTTTGGGAAACCATATCTGTGCTGTTCTGGAAAACGTTTATCTATAAATTACAACCTATCTCACTCGGGAGAGATTGTAATGCTTGCCTTTGGACGTAATGTTCAGGTTGGCGTAGATGTGCAGGCAATAAAACAAATACAGGAATATCAAAGGCTTGCAGAAAATTATTTTTCACCAGAAGAAACAGCAACTGTAATCAGGCAAAATAATATTGAGTCCTTTTTTGAATCTTGGACAGCGAAAGAAGCCTATGTGAAGGCAATCGGCTATGGACTTTATAAAGATTTCGCCTCTTTTTCTGTAAAAATCGGCGGAACCAGCAGTGAAAGCTACGGAGATCAGATTTGGCGGATTTGTCAAATTGCTGTAGATAAATGCCATAAAGCATGTTTGGCATATGGAATGAGGAATGAGAATGAACTATGGGAAGAAATTGCGACCGGTACAGGAGAAAACGATAGATATCTGGCTGGGAGAAACGTTTAAAGCAAATAGAAATAAGACCGCTATTGTGGAGGGCATAAATCGTATTACCTATGGAGAACTGGAAAAGAAAATCAACCAGTATGGCTGCTATTTCAAAAGGCGCGGGATAAGCAAGGGTGAACTGGTTGTTTTGCGAATACCGAATGTAAAAGAGTTTGTATTTGGTTTGCTGGGGTTAATTAAAATAGGTTCAATCCCAATTGTTACAAACTCTTTATTTGGTGAGAATGAGTTAAAGGGCATTTTTGATAAGACGGATGCCTCAACATTGGTTTTCTATGATAAGGACGAAGTATCATTAAGGATTCACAAGGGGCGTGCAAGCAGACAGATTTGTAAAATCGCAGTCAAGGACATAGCCGAAGGATTGAAAGAAGACGCCGAAAATATCATCGAAGAAAACAAGGAGCTTGACAGCATAGCCCTCCTTATGTTGTCAAGCGGAACAACCGGAATTCCTAAATTAGTGCCAATCACTCATAGAATGATTTATTGGCATATTTATGGATATAATCAGAAATTCCAGTTTACGTCCTCTGACAGTTATTTAGCTTGTCTGCCGATAGCACATAAGGTTGGGCTGTATTCGCCCGGGATTCTAAATGTGTTTTTCGCAGGGGGAAAAGCTGTTTTATGCAGTAACCTGGACTGCGATGATATTTTTGCACAAGTTGAAAAAGAAAATATTACAATTACAGCCTTAGTTCCAACACTGGCGCGAATCTGGAATCAGTATCTGAATCAAGAGTGTGGATATGATTTGAGCAGCGTCAGGAAAATCATTATTGGAGGTTCCTTGGTTGATGAGAGCCTTGTTACAAAATTAATTGAAAAGGTGGAATGTGAGGTCTTACCGCTTTATGGAGCAACGGAAGGACTGGCCCTGTATAGTATTTATAATCGCAGTAATCTTGGCGATGCGGTAGGCTACCATTATTCGGTGTCTGGCTATGAGGAAATCCGGATTATTGATGAGAGTGGCATGGACGTACTGAATGGTGAAGAAGGAGAATTGATAATTCGTGGACCGTTTACCATTCAAAGTTATTATAACCAGGAAGTCAGTATGAAAGATAAGTTCACCTCGGACGGATTTTATAGAACAGGCGATAAAGTGAGATGGGATTCCACATATGGATATCAGGTACAGGGAAGGATCACGGACCAAATAAATAGGTCTGGTGAGAAAATAGAACCGAGAGAAATTGAAATATTTATAAGTGAACATCCGAACATTGATGAGGTGGTGGTAGTAGGTGTTGAGGATTTTCTAATGGGAGAAAGAATTTGTGCTTTCATCATGACTTCGGATGAAAAAATTAATTTATCACATATACGAAAATTTCTTATGGAAAAGGGGTTGGCAACATATAAACTACCAGACCAGCTTGTGAAGATAGAAGAGTGGCCTCTTACATCGGTAAAAAAGATTAACCGGGTAAAGCTGCGGGAGATTGCGAATAACACTGCAGGGAAGGAGAAAATATGAAATCGGAGATTACATATTCAGAGCTGTGCCGGCTTGTAGCAGAGATTGGGGAGTATTCTTATACTGCAGACATAGAAAACATTAATTTGATCGAGGCTGGATTTGAATCCTTAAAGGTAATGCTGATATCCAGTGAGCTAAAACGCAGAGGTATCAATGTTCGCGTTTCTGAATTGCTGAAAAAACCGTATCTGGCGGACTGGTGGAAAATAATAAAAATGCAGAGTGTCAGCGCAGAAAGTAAAAAGGAAATGGATAGGAGCCGGACGGAAACGATGGAATTTCCTCTTACCGATGTTCAGCATGCGTATTGGGTGGGCAGAAATCCGGATCAGGTGATGGGAGGAATATCGTGCTATCTGTATTTTGAGTTTGAATGTGGGGAAATAGACCGGCAGAGGTTATCAAAGGCGTGGGAAAACGTGCAATACCTGCACTCATCGCTCCGGACAAAGTTTTTGGAGAGCGGAACCCAGGTTATTCAGGATAAACCATATAATTCCAACATCATAATATATGACTTACAACAATTAGATGAAACAGAAAAGAAAGAGAAAATGGAAGCGGTAAGAAATGAGTACAGTCATAAAGTGTTGGCTGTTGAACGAGGCGAAGTGGCAGTACTCATTTTATCAGTTATAGGCAAGAACAAAACTATCTTGCATTTTGGTATTGATTTGCTGGTAGCGGATTTAAAGAGCATAAAGATTATTTTTTCGGATTTAGAAAGATTATACAATGATTGTTCCTCTGAGAAAACGCAATCGCCGTTTTCTCTTGAAGAGCACATGAACCACAAAGAAAATGAGGACGGCTACCGAAAGGCAGCCGCTTATTGGAAAGAACACTTTGCTACACTGCCGGAAGCGCCGGAACTGCCATTAAAGAGAGCATATCAATCGGTAAAGAAGCCTGTGTTTAAAAGAAGAAATATTATGCTGGAGAAAGCGGATTGGGACAGGCTTGCGGCAAGTGCCGCGAAGAACCAGGTCACACCTGCAATGATACTGCTGACCATTTATACACAGATAATAGAACGTTACAGCAATCAATCGGACTTTCTGATGAATATACCTCTGTTTAACAGACCGTCAGAGGCAGAGGGCGAGGTGGCGGACTTTACCAATATCTTTTTGCTTCCGGTAAAGAGCATTGAAGAACGATGTTTTATTGCTAAAGCGAAAAGAATTCAGGAAACCTTTCTGGAATCGCTGGACTATTCTGCTTATTCCGGAGTGAAAGTAATAAGAGATATACTAAGGTCAAGGCCAACACAAAAGCTTGTGGCGCCAATCGTATTTTCTTGTGACTGCATGGAACCAATCATTACCGATGAGTTTGCAGGGAGTTTTGGCAAATTAAAATATATTTCTTCACAGACACCGCAAGTTTTGATAGATTTCCAGGTTATGAGATTCCCGGAAGGCATTTTGCTTTCGTGGGACACAGTTGAAGATGTATTCCCGAAAGGCTTTATAGAGGATATGTTCAGTGCCTATATAGAATGTTTGAGATGGACTATATCCAACCCTGACAAATGGGAGGAAGAACTTCCTGTAATATCAGAGACAAAATTCGCAGAGAGATATTCAGGCATAAATACAATTGGGGCAAAGCAGGATCTATGTCTGCATGAACTTGTTTTTAGAAATGCAACAGACCGTAGCAGCAAAACGGCTGTCATAGAAGGTGCCGGCAGAACCTTGACTTATTATGAGCTGTGCAAAGAAGCGAAGAAATTAGCACGTTTATTACAGCTGGAAGGTGTAGGGCCTGGCGATAAGGTGGCTGTGCGATTGCCCAGGGGAGCAGAACAGATAATATCAGTACTATCAATATTGCTGCTGGGTGCATGTTATGTGCCGATTGGAATGAACCAGCCGGATAAGCGTATCGAAAAGATCGTGAAACGCGCTGATATAAGATATATGGTATCTCACGGTGGTCATTTAAAGTTAAACAGAGTGAATATCATTGATGTAAATGACCGGGCGAAGCGGGAGGAGATATCTGCCAATGAACCAGTAAATCCTTCCAGCAGTGCTTATGTTATTTTCACCTCTGGAACTACTGGGGAACCCAAAGGCGTGGAGATTTCCCATTTTTCAGCCATGAATACAATTTGTGATGTGAACAAGAAATGTGGCATTAGCGAAAAAGATAGTTTATTGGCAGTGTCTTCCTTGGAATTTGATTTATCGGTTTATGATATATTTGGAATTCTTGGAACGGGCGGGACTATAGTCTTGCTGGACGAAGCGAGTAAAACAGATGCTGCCCAATGGTTGGATTTAGTCACCAGATACCATATAACCTGTTGGAATTCAGTGCCTTTTCTATTACGGATGCTTCTGGAACAGGCACAGGCTGAGGAGATGAAATTGCAATCCCTTAAAACCGTATTGTTGTCCGGGGACTGGATTGGTACGGACCTGCCGGCAAAATTAGCAGATGTTGCTCCAAATTCTGAATTGACAGCTCTTGGTGGAGCAACTGAAGGTTCTATATGGTCTAATTATTATCGGGTGAAGCTGCCTGTTCCTAAAGAGTGGGTATCAATTCCATATGGAGCTCCCCTGAACGGACAGCTGTACAGGGTCGTTGACCAGAGGGGAAGAGACTGCCCTGATTGGGTGCCGGGAGAATTATGGATTGGCGGAATTGGAGTGGCAAAGGGTTATGTCGGTGATGAAACCACTACAAATAATAAGTTTGTATCATTTAAAAACATAAGATGGTATAAAACCGGTGATATGGGAAGGTTTTGGAATGATGGAACAATTGAATTCCTGGGAAGAAAAGATACACAGGTAAAATTCAGAGGGTATCGAATTGAACTGGGAGAGATTGAAGCAGCAATCAACAGGGCGGAAGGTATTAAGAGTTCTGTTGCATGTATCGTTTCGGAAGGCGGAAGTCAAAAACTTTGTGCGTTTATTGTTAAAAACGACCCAGATAGTGAGTTGATTCAGGACGAAACCATAAATCAGTCGATTAGTTCCTATCTTCCTCTCTATATGGTTCCGTCTGAATATCAATATGGAAAGTCTATACCGTTGAGTGCAAATGGGAAAGTTGACCGTAAAACGGTAGCAGAATTGTTTTTTAAAGAACGTCAGGCTGTGGCCGGTTACGAAAAACCGCAGGGAGCTATAGAAGAAGAATTAGAGCGGATATGGATAGAAGTACTCGGTTCCACAAAGTATTCAAGAGATATCAGCTTTTTTAAAGCCGGAGGTGATAGTTTAAAGGCGATTATGCTGATTAATAAAATTAAAAAGTCACATTTAGTCAATGGAGATCTTGGGACAGCAATATTAGTGAATGCCCCTACGATTAGAGAACTGGCAAGTCAGATACAAATGATTAATCAGGGTGCAGAGTTGACAATTGATACCATTTAGCTGCAGACAAGGAGAAAAAATTATGGATATCCAAAAGTACATTAATGAGCTGGCAGAAAAAGAAATTGTAATTTGGTGTGAAGGTGATTCCATCAAGTTCAAAGCTCCGAAGGGGGCAATGACAGAGGAAAATAAAAATAAGTTGAGTCAGTATAAGTCAGTAGTGCTGGATTATTTAAAAGCACATAATAACTTAGTGTTCACCAGTGATACAAAACGGAGATATGAAAAATTCCCACTGACCGACATACAAAATTCCTATGTTATGGGAAGAAATCGTTTATATGAATTGGGTGGAATTGGTTGCCACGGTTACATAGAAATTGAAGTCAATAGATTACTTGATCCTGGTCAGCTGGAGGTTGCATGGAATAAAGTGATACAGAAGCATGATATGCTGCGGGCAATTGTATCGGCTTCCGGTTATCAGATTGTCCAGGAGGCAGTGCCTTCAGTGGGAATCATAGTACTTGACGGACGGGATAAAGATATTAGCGCTGATAAGGAAGAACTGAGGACTGAGTTATCTACGAAGCAGTATCAGCTTGGAACGTGGCCCATGTGTGATTTGGCCTTGAGTATTGAGAAAGACAAAAGCATAATCTATTTTTCGTTAGACATGCTTATTTCTGACTTTGCAAGTATGAATATAATGCTGAATGATCTTGAAAAGTTTTATGAGAATCCTCATGAAATCATTATACCGACTACGTCTTACAGAGATATTGTTTTATATCAGGAGAAGCGGAAAACATTTAATAGCAAATCAAGGCAGGAAGCGGAAGTTTATTGGAATAAGAAAATATCAATGATGGGAGATGCACCTAACCTTCCTGTTATAGGGATGGAGGACAATCAGGAAGTGAGCTTCCTTCAGAAGAAGGTGTTCTTGAATGATAAACAATGGAATGCTTTTGCTGAATTGGCAAAATCGTATAATATTACGCCATCTGTGTTTGTTATGGCCGCACTGGCAGAGGTAATAGCAGTTTGGTCTGGTGACAAAAAGTTCTGTATTAACACTACACTGCTCAACAGACCGGAAGTGGCTGAAGATATATATAAAGTGGTTGGTGATTTCACAGATGTCAATATTACTGCCATTGATATAGAGTATAGTGAAACCTTTCTGGAAAGAGTGAAAAAACTGCAAATGGATCTCTGGTCTGATTTAGAACATAAAGATGTGTCCGGAGTAGAAATAATAAGACGTCTAACGAAAGAACGCAAGAAAAATGTAATTATGCCGGTTGTGTTCACAAGTACTTTGGGGGTTAGTTCAAAGGATGATACAACTGTAAAAAACAGAATTGTATATAAACTGAGTCAGACTCCGCAGGTGTATATAGACTGCCAGGCCGCAGAAGAAAACGGTGGTGCCACTATTAACTGGGATGTGCGAAATGGTGTATTTGAGGACTATATAATAGAAGAAATGTTTGGAAGTTTTGCTTTGTTGCTTCAATCTATAGCCGATAAAAATAGTGAAGTTCTTAAGGAAAAATACCCGGTCAGCCTTATGAAGGAAACCCTTGAAATAAGAGGTGATGTAAATAATACTTTTAAAAATATTATGCCGGCAATGCTTGAAGATGGATTCCTGAAATCTTTTAACCTTTACCCTGATAAAACGGCATTAATAACTGATGAGGGAGAATATACATATCGTTCACTTGGGGGATATGTGAATACTGTACTGCGTATTTTGGGCAAGGCAGGAACCCAGGACGGCGATAAGATAGGAATTGATACCAAAAAACATGTATGGCAGGTAGCTGCGGTACTGGCTGCCCTTATTTCAGGAGCGACTTATGTGCCAATAGATGTGCAGCAGCCTGATAAACGCAAAGAGAAAATTATAAAAAGTGCAGATATTAAACTGCTTTTTGCAGAAGCAGGGAATGAGGAATTAGAACAATACTGCAATGTTGTAGATATTCACAGCCTGAAACCGGAACCGACAGAATCGCTGCCTATTAATAAAATAGATTATGACAGGCCGGCTTATATTATATTTACATCTGGAACAACCGGTGAACCCAAAGGGGTTATCATGACTCATCGTGCAACATCAAATACAATTGCGGATGTTAATGAAACATATGCAGTTGGTGAGAGGGATGTATTCCTGGGGTTGTCAAATTTATCATTTGACCTTTCTGTATATGATTTATTTGGCTGTTTTTCAGCAGGAGGAACATTAGTATTACCCAGTACAGATAAAATTAGGAATCCCAAATATTTGTCGGAATTAATAATCAGACATGGGATTTCTGTAATAAATGCGGTTCCTGCTTTGCATCAGATGATTGTTTCCTATCTTGAATCCGCAAATGTCAGCGTGGATTATCAGGTGAGGCTGTTATTACTTTCTGGTGACTGGATTCCCGTAACCCTGCCGCATAGGATTTACGATCTGTTTGGCGATTGCCGTGTGATCAGCCTTGGTGGAGCCACGGAAGCAGCAATCTGGTCAATCAGTTACGATATTTCTAAAAAAGCAGTATTTACAAAAAGCATTCCATATGGATATCCAATGTCCAATCAAACATTTTATGTTCTAAACAACGAAATGCAGCCCTGCCCTAATGGGGTAGACGGAAGCCTGTACATTGGAGGAATCGGATTATCCTCCGGCTACCTGAAGGATGAACAGCTGAATCGTGAAAAGTACCCTGCTCTTCCGTGGAGTGGAGAGCGCATTTACAGAACCGGGGATAAGGGGTGCTATTTACCAGACGGAGTCATTATTTTTAAAGGACGCGAGGACGGCGATAATCAGGTTAAAATACACGGCCATAGAGTTGAACTGGCTGAAATTAGTTCTGTCTTAAATGAACATCCACTGATTGAAAGGGCTGTCGCTTTAGCGTTAGGTGAAAGCCCAGAGGATTTGCATATTGATGCAGTCATTTCTCCGGTCAGGAAAAAGACTGTGGCATCACCGGCTTTGGACGATAAAGAGGAATATTTGCTCAAGTCCATAAAACAATATTATGAAGAGCAGATGGATCAGGACTTACTTGAAAAGTGGATTAAGAAGTCAGAGGAAGTTGTTTCTGCGGACATATACAACACGTTTAGAAAGCGCGGAATTTTTTTGGATAAATCCAAAGCCTTCAATTTTGAGCAAATTGTAGAAATGATGTCGATACCGGAGAAACTGCACAAATTGACAAAAAGATGGCTGCAGGTATTGGTTAATGAAGGAATTATCACATGTGAAGCCAATGCATATAAAGCTTCTGAGATAAGTACGGATTTAGGTTCTGAAAAGCTTTGGAAGGAATTTTTTGAAATAGAGGACGATTTCCAATACAGCAAGGAGTTTGTTGATTATTTGAAGGAATCGAGTGATTTGCTTCCAGAACTGATTCAGGGAAAAGAGGACCCTCTGAATATTCTATTTCCAAAGGGAGACACAGACCCGGCGCTGGCAGCTTATCATGACAATAAAGTAAATGGGATGCTCAACAACATTGCTACGAAAGAAATACGTTATCTGTGCGAGAAAAAGAATAAAAAAAGTCCGGAGAAACCCTTTAGAATATTAGAGGTGGGAGCTGGAGTTGGTGGAACCTCTCTCGATGTGATACCCGAGCTTGAAGGCTGTAATGTTGAGTATTATTTTACTGATCTTTCGGTTTTCTTCTTAAATAAAGCACAGGAGAATTTCGGTAAGTATAATTGGGTGAAATACGGGATTTTCAATATTAATGAAGACTTCGTATCGCAAGGGTATGAGGCATTCAGCTTTGATGTGATTTTATGTGCAAACGTGCTTCATAACTCACGGAATATCAATAGTGTCATGAAAAATTTAAAGGGCTTATTATCAGAGGACGCGTCCATTATCATACTTGAGGAAACACGAACAAGTTACCTGTTGCTGACGTCAATGGAATTTAAGGACGGCTTAACCGGTTTTACGGACGAACGCAGCGAACATGACCAGACATTCTTCACACGAAAACAGTGGGAAGATATATTTAAGAGGCATGATGGGCAGCTACTTTATGAATTCCCTGATAAGGGCAGCAAATTGGACTTAGCAGGACAGACAATATATGTGGTTCGCTTTGCCGGAGAATATGAGCAGTTAGAAAAGGAGACGGTCAGAGGCTATTTAGAAAGTACAGTATCTCCGTACATGGTTCCAAACCAGATTCTGATTCTTCCGGATATGCCACTATCTGCAAACCGTAAAGTGGACACCAGAAAAATCAAAGAATACTTCAAGAATTGGGACCATAAGGAGAATATTAAGAAAAAGGACGAGTTGCCCCAGACAGATCTGGAGCAGCGCATTGCCGAAATATGGTGCAAAGAGCTGGGGCTTACTTCTGTGGGGAGAAATGATGATTTCTATCTGGTAGGCGGTGATTCTCTGTTAATTGCTCAAATCATTGGGAAGATGATGGAGAACATATCGGAAGCCTCCGGCTGGGAGTGGAGCAACCTTCTGACAGAAATGATGAAAGCACCCACTATTAAGCAGATAGCAGAAAGCCTTGTGAACCATCAAAATGATAAGGGCAATCTTGAGGACCCATCCTTAATGATTCTGAAAAATAGCAGTTTAAATAATGAGGATTCTGTTGCGAAGGTTTTCTTCCATGCCGGAGCGGGAACCTTAACACCCTATACGGATTTACTGTTTCGCATAAAAGAGGACAGCAAGGACAGTGAAAGCATTATCGGCTTTGTTTTTGGAAATGATGCTGAGTATATTTCTATGGAAACCAGTCAGACCTTCCGGCTGTTGGGGAGAAAATATGGTGAGATACTGGAAAAAATGGGATATAGAAATTATATTCTTGTGGGCCATTGCGTGGGTGGCCTGATTGCACTGGAAACAGCACAATATTTGAGAAATAAAGAAATTTCCGTTTCTGATGTGACGCTGATAAGCACCGGTATTCCAAAACAGAAGGAGAACACGATTTTAGCGGACGCATCGGATGAGATATTCCGTAATGCATTGCATTCAAGCCTGGATAACGAACTGCTGTTGGAGAGGATTTTTGCAAGAGTGATTGGGGCAGATGCATATAAAGCGGGATATCAGGTAAGCGATGAGCGGTTGCAGCAGTATATAGAGTATATTTCCAGATGTGGAAGTGGTGAAATTACAGTAAAAGCATTATGCGAAACGGGCGGGGAGTATGAAGATGTGGCTGAAGAGTTCCGCCGGCTCGCCAGCTATACAATTTCAGAAAGGTTAAATGCTTTATACCGCACGATTGAGCGTCCAAATGGAGAATTGATGGAACATCAGTTGAAGATGTTGAATGTACTTTTCCGGATATTTTCACAAAATTTCAGATGTGTGTCCAGTTATATACCGGAGCTTTACTATGGAAATATAAGGATTTTCTGTTGTGAGATCTTAGGGAGCCACTTTTATCCGGGATTTTTTGAGGAAGATTTTGAAACATGGAAACCTTATATCAAGGGGAATTTAAAATATAATACAATTGCAGGACAACATTTTGATTGTATTATTGGTGATAATCTGGAAAAGAATATTTCTAAGATTTTAGATTTTAACTATTAACGATTGCCAAAGGGTGCCCATCACCGTATGGACACCCTGGAAAAGGGGCGGAATATGAAGAAAGTCGGGATATTAGGCGGAACTGGTGAAATAGGAAAAAGAGTTGTTAAACTGTTGGAGAATCAATATGAGTTGCTAGTTTCCTATCATTCGGTAAAACCATCAGTTACTGCCAATAACCAATATATCCAATTAGATGTAGATATATCTGATGACTTAGAAATCTTTTGCAGTCAGTGCAGTATTATCGTAAATTGTGCAGGAGCCTCCTTTGTCAATGGAGAAAAGATTGCAAGAGCAGCGGCTAAATATCACATACCTGTTGTGGACCCTTCTGGTGAGGCATTTTTAGAAGACAGAATAGCAGATATAGAGAACGAATCGGTTTATGTGCTTTCCAGTGGCTTCTTCCCAGGAATGACTGGCCTGTTGATGAAATATTTATGTGAGAGCTTAAAGTCAGTAGATTGTATTATGGGGTTGAGCATCACGAAGGAAATTCCGAGCAGATCGGCAATCAAAGATTTTATTTTGACAAATACAGCCGGATTTGGAACTGCATTAAACTATTATGAAAATGGTGAATTAAAAAGGGATGAAACACCAATCTACAGGATTGTAGAAAATAAGGAGTATACATTGCAGAACTACTATACGATAGAATTGCAACGGATTACTCAAAAATATAAACCTGGGAGGGCAAACTGGTATTACGCCTCTTTTGGAGAAGAAATCACGAAGTTAATGCAGGAAGCAGTTATCAAATATGGTTTAAAGCAAGGCGATGAGGCACTGCAGCAAAGTATTGATTCTATTATCAAGCTATTTGAAATGACTGGTGGCTCAACAGCAGTATATAACTATATACATATTGAAGTAACCGGTTCAGATAATAATCAGGGTCACATAAGAACTGCGGACGTACACAGTTCATACAGTAGTGATATCAGTTCAATTATAGCCGCTTATACGGTTAAGGCCCTGGTTGAAAAACAACCGGACTTCGGAATTCATTATGCTATGGATATCGTGGATTTAGAAACTGTAATACATGATTTACCACAATTAAATATCGACCTGGTTCTGACCGATAAAATATTGGAGAAAGAGGAAGCCTATGAAGAAGGATCAATCTAAGATTCATCTGCTTGGTAATAAAAACGGTAAAAGAATACTTCTCATACATGGGATGGGATTCAATTGGAAGAACTGTTTTGATAAGGTTCTTCATATATTGGGGAAAGATTATTATTTTATAATTCCGGAGTTGCCAGGCCATAGTGCTTCGTCCAGTGGTGCGGTTACTTCTGTCATTCTTAGTGCCGACTATATCAGTACTGTATTGCTGAAAAAGGGAATTAATTATGTTGATACAGTTTATGGCATTTCTTTGGGAGCAAGTATTGCACTTGAACTTGCACTCAAAGGTGATATAAGAATAAAAAAACTGATACTGGACGGCGGACAATATGAATCTATGGGTAATATGAAATACATATACAGCCTTATTATGGCGTGGCAGATGAAGCGGGTTTTGCATGGAAAGCACATGATGAAGTATATGCAAAAACAAATGGGGTATTTACATAACAATGATGTCCAGGTTCTTCAGCCAATGGGGGAGGCCGGTATAACCTTTGGAACATTATTACAGACAGCTCTTGCAGCTTACAAGTATGATATCCGGAGCAGGAAAGAGAAAATATCAATGGAAGTGGTGATTATGTATGGAGGCAATGAAACATATGCCCCCAATTCTGTTGGTTTAATAAGAAGAGTCAGTATTTATCCTCTTAAAGTCCGTGCCTGTGAGAATATGGGACACGCGGAAGCTCTGAGCAGGAAACCGCAGATAATCTGCAATATGATAGAAGCATAATGGAGGATTGAAACCATGCCGGAAAAACAGGAAGTGCAGGAATGGTACGGCCGGAACGCCAGGGTTATGCACAGTGACAGTGATTGCTTAATAGAACGGTACGAATGCCAGGGAAAGGGTTTGATTGTTACATACAAAGTATTTGAGGGAATGGAAATGGTATTCATGGAGTTTAATTCCGAAGATGCTTTTATCCCAGTAACCCCATACAGCGAGATTCTGGAGATTACCTGTTGCCGCAGGGGGAGAGTTGTCTGTGAATTTGCAAATAATATATGTGCCCATCTGTCGGAAGACCGTTTTTGGATTGGCAGCGGGGAGCATTTGCCAGCTTCCTATTATTTTCCCTTTGGTTACTTTGATGCGGTTACTCTGGTGATTGACGAGAAAAAAATGAGTTTATCCACGAAAAAGATGATGGCGGATTTTTCCATAGATATTAAGGCGATTGAGGAAAAATTATCATTGAACACTGCATGGTATATCAGCAAGATCCCTTCCAGATTACAGAGATTGTTTGATGAAGTCTATGAGGCAAAAGGGAAGGAGAACACTTGCTACTTTGCAATTAAAACGCTGGAACTTCTTTTCTATTTACAGAATATTGAACGAAATGATGCTGAGGAGGAACAATATTATCCCAAAGACCAAATCGAGGCAGTCAAAGAAATCTGGAACTACATGATTACTCACTTAGACGAGGAGCGTTCACTTAAACAATTGGTGAAAGAAAAAAATATGGGGACTACCATGTTTCAAATAATATTTAATCATGTTTATGGAGATTCCCCCTATGCATTTTTGAAGAAATACAAAATGGGGATTGCTAAAAAGCTGATTTTAGATGGTGAAATGAAAATTGGTGAAATTGCCTTTTCATTGGGGTATTCCAATGCAAGTAAGTTTTCTGTTGCATTTAAAGATGTCTATGGTATTTTGCCAAAAGATTATAGAAAGCTGAGAAGCTAATAAGAATATGGAGAATAAAAATGGGAAAAGAAATAGAAATGCAGCATGTGACATTTTCATATCAGCATAAAATCCACCAGCTTACTGATATCAATTTAAAAGTTAAGGCAGGGGAAACGGTGGTTATAACCGGCCCGTCAGGCAGTGGGAAAAGTTCACTGACCCGAGTTATTAATGGATTGATTCCCTATTTTTATGAGGGCGATCTAAAAGGGACAGTCAATGTAGAGAAACAGCCCCTTTCCAGTTATCCATCCTGGGAGAGGGGAAAGATTATCGGCAATGTGTTTCAGGACCCACGGAGCCAATTTTTTGCCAATGAGGTGGCAGGGGAGATTGCGTTCGGATGTGAGAATTACGGGTATTCACACGAAGAAATTGTGGCCCATGTTTATGCTTCAGCCGATAGTATGGGCATAGATAATATATTAAATTATAATATTCGGAACCTTTCCTATGGAATGAGACAGAAGGTGGCGATTGCTTCTGCCGAAGCAATCGAGCCTGAAATTTATGTTATGGATGAACCCTCCGCAAATTTAGATACGGATTCAACAGAGAGATTGGGTAATACAATAAGGAAACTGAAGGAAAAGGGAAAAACAATTCTGATTGCGGAACATAGACTTTATTACTTGATGCCAATTGCAGACAGGTTTCTGTATATAAAAGATGGCTGCATTATGCATGAATTTACGCAGGCTGAAATCAGGCAGCTGGCCGCGGAAGAAATCCGTAAGCTGGGTTTAAGAACCCCTGACCTGCATACGGTGACTTGTTCTCATATGCCATTTGAAAATAACAGCGATGTGATTTTAGAAGTAAAAGATTTATGTAAAACGTTTGGCAAGTTAGTGGTTGCAGACCATATCAGCTTTTCCTGCAGGAGAGGAGAATCTATCGCTATCATAGGTTCCAATGGGATGGGGAAAAGTACAATGGGAAAAATGCTCTCCGGATTATTAAAAGAAGATTCCGGCCGTGTTACTCTGTTTGGAAATAAAAGCAACATAAAAAAGAGGAGGGGAACGGTCTGGTATATTCCCCAGGATCTCGACAGCCAGTTGTTTGGTGAGGATCTGATAGACGAACTGATACTGGGCAGTAAAGAATCACCGGAAATAAGGGAAAAGGCTGGGCAGATATTAACTGAACTGGATTTGTATGAGTTTAGGGAACAACACCCGTCCACTTTGTCAGGGGGGCAAAAACAGAGGCTCGCATTGGCGGTGGCGTTGATGCATGAAGCCCCCATTATTATCTTAGATGAACCAACCAGCGGCCTTGACGGGGTAAATATGAGAAAGGTAAGCCATGTTATTCAGGAACTTGCTGGGAGAGGACGTACAATTCTGGTGATTACCCATGATGCAGAATGTGTGCTGTCTTGCTGCCAGAGAGCAATCAGGTTGGAAGAGGGGAAGGTGACAGACGATTTTGTGATAAATTCTGCCGATTATCTACTGGAGAAAATGGGGTATTGAGCTATCTGTAAGAGGATAAAGTTGTTGAAATTTCGGGCTATTTTCGGGAAATTATTTTGAAATGGAGTAGAGAACCGCGGATTTTTTCGTTATAATACACTATAGTTAGTCAAATCTAACTGTAGTGCAAATATTTTGGAATTGGAGGAGCAACAATGAAACAGGAAAAGAACAAGGAGGAAAAAAGGAAAACAGGAATGGCACGTTGCCTGGAGCTGGCATCAGAACACAAAGGGTTAGTGATTATTTCAGGAATTCTGTCTGCATTGGCGGCAGTATGTTCGTTTATACCTTATCTGTCAATCTATTTTGTTATCAGGGAACTGATTTTGGTGTTTCCGGATATGCCTGCAGCAGATATGCCTGCCATTGTGATGTGCGGCTGGTTTGCCCTGGCCGGCATTGCTGGAAATGTGGTACTTTATTTCTGTGCTCTGATGTGTTCCCATCTGGCAGCCTTTGGAACATTGTATGAACTGAAATTAAACTTTGCGGATCATATCACTGCAATCCCGTTAGGATATCACCTGACCATTGGAAGCGGCCGTATGAGGAAAATTATGGACGAGAATATAGAAAGTATCGAAAAATTTATCGCCCATCAATTCCCGGATTTTGTTGCATCTCTTGTGGCTCCGCTTATTTTAGTCATAATTCTTTTGGCTGTTGACTGGCGTTATGGTGTTGCCTCTCTTCTTGGAATTGTGCTGGCCTTTGCCATTCAATTTTCAGGATTCAATGGGGCGGCCAAAGAGAAGATGCACCGTTTTCAGTCTGCCCAGGAAGATATGAATAATGCATCTGTGGAATATGTGCGAGGGATGCCTGAAATCAAAGCCTTTAATCAGACGGCAGATTCATTTAAAAGATTAAGCAGATCCATAACTGATTACACCTCCTTCATATTGGAATATGCCATGGGGTGGAGGAATTGCATGCCGGCGTTTACAGCGATTATCCACAGCATCTATTTGTTGCTGATTCCTGTAGGTATATTGATTGGAAGAAATGTGACGGATTACAGAAACTACTCCCTAACCTTTATCTTTTATTTAATTTTAGTGCCGGCCATATCTGGCATCTTAAATAAGATCATGTTCATTTCCGAGTCATTTACCCAGATTGACGGCAATGTGGAGCGTATGGAAGAAATTTTACATATACCTGTTTTGCCGGATTACAGAAGCGGCGCCAAGGAGCAGGGGAAGGATATTGTCTTTGATCATGTGAGTTTTTCTTATGAAGCTGAAGCAGATGTGGTTGTTAAGGCGCTGGATAACGTGTCGTTTCATGCCAGACAGGGAGAGGTGACAGCAATCATTGGCCCGTCAGGAGGAGGAAAGAGCACCATTGCTAATTTGATTTCCCGTTTTTGGGACGTGACAGAGGGAAATATTCAAATTGGAGGAGTAGATATCCGTGAAATTCCCCTTGCGGAACTGATGAAGCAGGTTGGTTTTGTATTTCAGGACACATTTCTTTTTAAACAAAGTGTTTTGGATAATATTCGGATGGGAAATCCTGATGCAACAGAAGAGCAGGTTATAGAGGCTGCAAAGGCGGCCCAGTGTCACGAATTCATCGAAAAATTGCCGAATGGGTATCATACGGTAATTGGTTCTTCCGGAATCCGCTTGTCTGGCGGGGAACGGCAGAGGATTGCCATTGCCAGGGCCATAATTAAGGATTCCCCCATCATAGTACTGGATGAGGCAACTGCATTTAGCGATCCGGAAAATGAATATTTAATACAGAAAGCTTTTGAGAAATTGATTAAAGACAAAACAGTGGTTATGATTGCCCACCGGCTTTCCACGATTCGTAACGCCGACCAGATTCTTGTTATAGAGCAGGGACATCTCATTGAACAGGGAATCCATGATGGATTAATAGCAAATGGCGGAAAATACACGCAGATGTGGAACAGTTATGTAGAATCAGTCAATTGGAAAATCCATACAGGGAAGGCGGTGTAACGAAATGAAATTTTTACAAGAACGACTGTTATTATCTGATAAAGGATATTCAGACCTTAAAAAAGCGATTTTTGCCTGCACATTGACAAACCTGTCCATTATGCTTTCATCTGCGATTCCAATTCTGTTGTTCGGCCAGCTTTTAAAGCCCTTTATGGGGCAGGAGATATCCTGGTCAACTATGTGGGTATTATTGGTGATCGGAGTGCTTGCAACAATCCTGGTCTTTATCGCTGCCAAGAATGATTATAAAAAAACTTACCTTGCGTCATATAAGGAAGCAAGCAACACGCGGTTACGGATTGCTGAACATTTAAGAAGGCTTCCTATGAGCTTTTTTAACACAAAAGACTTGTCAGATATAACTACAAATATGATGGCTGATTGTGCCAGCATGGAATCCATGCTTAGCAGTACGATTCCTCCGCTCATAGCAAATATTATATCGGTTACACTTACATGCGTATGTCTGGCCTTTTTTGACTGGCGCATGGCATTAGCAATATTTTGTACCATGCCTGTCTGCTTCTTTATAATATGGTGCGGCCGTAAACTGCAATTACACCTGTTTGACCAGCAGGTGGGGGTGAAACTGGCGGCGTCCAGTCAGATTCAGGAGTATTTGGAGGGAATCAAGATTATCAAATCCTGTGGCTTGAGCGGAGAACGTTTTCAGACACTGAATAAGGCTCTCCTGGCAATGAAAAAGACGGCAATTAAAGTGGAATTGGCTTCCGGTATTCTTGTGCAATGTGCGAGCCTGATTTTACAGGCAAGCCTGGGAATCACTATATTTATCGGTACAGTCCTGATTACAGGTGGACAGATTGAATTATACCCCCTCCTGGTTTTATTGATGTTTTCTACACAAATTTATGGACCGATATTATCTATCCTATCACAGCTTACCAGTTTGTTCCATCTGGGAACGGTTACAAAGCGGATGCGTATACTGCTGACAACACCGGCAATGGAGGGAGAAGAACAGGACATTAAGGATTATGATATCGAGTTAAATCAGGTTACATTTGCCTATGGAAAAGAAGATGTAGTAAAAAATGTTTCGGCAAAAATAAATACAGGTAGCATTACTGCCCTGGTTGGACCGTCCGGAAGCGGAAAGAGTACCCTGGCAAAACTCATTGCCCGCTTTTGGGATGTAGATAAAGGTACTGTGACAATCGGCGGTAAGGACCTGAAACAAATTGAACCAGAATATTTAATGCGTAGCATGTCATTTGTTTTTCAGGATGTGACCTTATTTAATGACACGGTGTTTAATAATATTAGAATTGGAAATATGAATGCCAGTGATGAGCAGGTTGTATCGGCTGCAAAAGCAGCTCATTGTGATGAGTTTATCAGACGGCTGCCGGAGGGGTATGACACGACCCTTGGTGAAAATGGCAGTACCTTGTCAGGCGGAGAGAGGCAGCGTATTTCCATTGCCCGCGCACTATTAAAAAATGCTCCCATTATTCTGCTGGATGAGGCAACCGCTTCCCTTGACCCGGAGAACGAGGTATTGATTCAACAGGCCATTGCCAGACTTGTAGAAGGGAAAACAGTTATAATGATTGCCCATCGTCTGCGGACAGTAGTAGATGCCGACCAAATCCTGGTATTGAACGAGGGGGAACTGGTGGAACAGGGGACTCACAAAGAGCTTCTTGAACAAAAAGGACTGTACAGCAAATTATTCTATATACAGCAGGAAAGTCTTGGCTGGTCAGTCTAAGGAACAGATGATAATAAAGTTTACAGGGTAAAAAGACATGATGAAATCTTGTGACGCCACGGGAGATGCTATCTTAAAAAGCGCAATGGCTGAATTTAAGAAGGGTTATAGGAATGCCTTTCTGCGGGATATTGCCTGTAATGCAGGCACGACAACCGGCTCCATATATACGCGATACAAAAGTAAGGAGAAACTGTTTAACGCATTGGTTGGAGAAACGGCAGATGGGCTGAAAGACATTATGCAGGTATGTTTAAATCATATGCGTGGAATAAAAAAATATGAAGGAGAACAACTTTACGGACCATATTACAGGGAAGTCATACCAATGATAGCAGATTATATCAACAACTGGCGTGAGGAAACAAAGTTATTGGCAGACTGTGCGGAGGGAACATTCTATGAAGGCTATGTGTGTAAGTTGGCCGATATTGAACCAGAAAATTCCGACTTGCTGTGGCCGGATAAGCTGATTTACAGACAGCTGACAGATGATGTGATATGTTTACTTACCCGGACTTTTTACAAAACATTTTTTGATTTTATTCTTCATGACAAGCTTTATGTGGAGAATGAGATGATTGAGCGGTTAATCCAGCTGCATATATCAGGCTGGGACACAGCTCTTTTGAAAATAAAGCAATTTCCGGTAACTTAAAATATGGACAGTAAAAAAAGATAAGGAAGTGATTCTATGTCAAATAAAAATGATACTCGGTCTATGCTGCTTCATGACAGCCCGCAAAGTTTAGTATTAAAACTTAGCGTACCTGCGATTATCGGCATGGTGGTTGTTGGGCTTTACAATTTTATGGATGGAGTTTATGTCGGTCAAATGGTAGGAGACAACGCTATGGCAGCGGTATCTGTGTCCTATCCATTTACGCTTGCCAATAGTGGGATTTCCACACTCATCGGTATCGGCTCCGCTTCAATCCTATCCAGGGCGATTGGAAAAAGGGATCAGTCTACAATTGACAAGATAATGGGAAATCTGATCGCCATGAATTTGATTTTTTCTCTTATCATCATGGCGATAGGCATGATTTTTACGAAACAAATTTTAATGCTTTCTGGTGCAAGCGGAGAAATTCTGGAGCTGGCGCTCCGGTATTTACGCATCATCTTTGCAGGCAGTCTGTTTGTCAATTTTGCACAGTCCTCAAATATGATTATGCGTGGTGAGGGATTGTTGAAACAGGCAATGCTCTTTAGCGCCGGTTCTGCTATCATGAATATTATACTTGACCCGATTTTCATTTTACTTCTAAAATCTTATGGCATGGGTATTGATGGAGCTGCATATGCAACCGTGGCTTCGCAGGTCGCGTATGCAATGGCTTCTCTTTGGTATTTTAAGCGAAGGAGTAAGACTGTGAGAATCAATGCAATTCGCATTGAAAGAACGCTTTTCTCGGAAATCATCGGAGTAGGTTTTTCTGCGATGCTGATGCAGGTGATGATGCTGGTACAGCAAACTGCACTTTATAATCTTGCGGCGCAGCATGGAGGAGACACATGGCAGATTATACTCGGCGCAACATACCGGGTAGTGTCTTTTGCATTTATTCCTTTATGGGGACTTTCCCAGGGATATCAGCCGGCGGTCGGAACCAATTACGGTGCAAAACAATACGACCGGGTAAAGCACATCACGAAAGTGTTTGCAATCACAGCAACTTTATTAGCGCTTATTTTCTATTTGCCGATTATGTTAGTACCGAAGACAATTCTCTCTATGTTCATTACAACGCCGTCCGTAGTGGAACTGGGAGTAGGGGATTTCCGTCTGTTCTTCCTGTCATATATTTTATTAGGAGTCTGGATTGTGGTTCTGACCCTGATGCAGTCCCTCGGAAGAGCTACAAAAGCGAGTGTTCTGGTTATCTTACGCCAGATAGCCATTTACATACCAGCAGCCATCATCATGCCTTATATTGCCGGATTTGGTGTACATGGCGTATTTGCTGCTCCGCTTATTACTGATGTGACAGTATTTATTGTTGCGGTTGGTATGATGATAAATGAGTTTAGAAGAATGGATGCGTTAAAAGCTTCAGGGAAGTAAGAAATCTGTTTTTCTAAACAGTATCGAAACACAGGAGGTGATGCAGCGCTGAAACTTCATGAATCAGGAGAGAATTACCTGGAAGCGGTGTTAATTCTGCAAAAGCAAAAAGGTATGGTACGCTCGGTTGATCTCGCCCGACACATGGGGTATGCCAAACCCAGCATCAGCCATGCAGTGATGGTTCTACGTAATGGCGGTTATTTGACAACGGACACTGACGGCTATCTTCATTTAACCGTTACGGGCCGTGAAATAGCTGAAACAATATTTGAGCGTCACCAATTCTTTACGAATCAGCTTATTGATGCCGGAATCGACCCTGCCATTGCGGAAGAAGAGGCTTGCCGGCTGGAACATGCAATCAGTGATGAGACATTCCAGAAACTAAAAAGACATCTGTTAAGAAAAGAGGAAGATGAAAACACACATTGATTAGAGGAGAACAGAACGTATGATACACCATGTTTATTCCATAGCAGAAGAAATTAAAAGGCTGCGCGAGGAAAGAGATATGACACAGGAAGAATTAGCTGAGTCAGCTGAAATTTCGTTAAGCCACTTAAGCAAAGTGGAGAGTGGTTCCAGAATGATTGGCATGAAAACATATAGCAAAATTTTGTACGCGTTAAATGCAGTCCCCATTATGATAACGGAAACAGAAAAGAGCGAAAGACATTCCGATTTAGTGTTGCGTCTATTATCAATATTAAAAGAATGCTCGGAAGTGGAGATGGAATTTTTATTAAATACTGTAGAAACAATAAAAAACAATATAGATATCATAAGAAACCACGAAAAGAGTAGTGCTGGGAATCATAAGAGAAATACACATCATAATTATCCAGCATATGAAGCCAGAAGAACCGTTTAAATTGCAAGATGATGGGGCTGTTGCAAAATAGTTGAGAAATCAGTTATGGAACTGCAGCTCCCCTTATTCATGCATAAAAGAAGCAAAACGGTCTCCGTACGCTCCCTCTATGTAAATTTATGTATTACTGCCCCCTGTATTAATTTGCGATATCACCTTTCATATGTTAAAATATAAACTAGATTCGATGCTGGCTCTATGCTGGGACAGTTTGGACTGGTTTTGTAATTTTATTTCCGTATCAACATATCATTACCATGAACTAGTAAAACATTGAAAAAGTCACATGAAACGTGAAAATATTTACGTAATACAAACCATGGAGGGGCTGCTAACCACTAACCAAAATGAAATTGCAAAATAAGAGAAGTATGCAGGAATATCCCTGATTGACAATACAAGATCAATCAGGGATATTTATATTTTAGTTTATGATTATCATTTTAATCGTGTATAAAAGTCTTTCGTCAAGCAATACAACAGCCGCATTTTTCAGCATGGCTCTTCCAATAGAAATATGTTGCTTTTCACCACCGGATAAAGTAGAATCACCCCTCGCTGCTCCATAATAAAATTGTAGCAGTTTGCCAATTTTGTTGCCTGTTCAATTTCTTCATGAGTGGCATTTTTTCCATAGCGTATATTGTTTGCAATCGTATCCTGAAATAAATAAACCTTCTGAAATACCACAGAAATTTTCTTCATAAATTTTTCGGGGTCAATGGACTGTCAGTCAATGGATAAAAAGAGAAAATCATCGTAGAATAGATTCATACACATCAAATGATTTAGTTATGTATAACTGATGTGGTTACTGAATTGGATAATTCAGGTTTGTACCTTGACAATAGAATATCAGCATGGTAGATGCATTCTGACTTTTTTATGACATAAATGACATGTTGGAATTCATCTTTTGAGATACTAAACATTTTGGACATGCTTAAAAGCATGAAGAGAAGGCAATGAGCTACGCCACGATATACCTGCCTTGAATATAACTACAAGGTAAATGTCAGGAATCGTAATAGAAGAAGTAAAGGTATGAGCGGCACTTTTTCTTGGACCATATAACCAGCGGTCTAAAACCCAGAATGATAATGATACCTCCGTAATATTAGAATCGCGGTCCAGGTAGCGCTGGAGGCATGAACAGTGAGTAAGGGTGCTGTAAAGTGTCAGGAAGGTTGCGGTTATACCTAATCTACATGCTCCCATGGTACAAGGGGTGAGATAATATGCAGCCGCACCAGTCTATGGTGCGGTGTACCATTAAAAAAATAGAACTAATCAGCAATAGAGCTTGCTTATTAGCTGTGTTTTTTTAGGAATATTGTTATAATTTTTTTTGGTTCTTACTTGACACAGGCAGGCAAAAGTACCATGGCAAGGATTATGGCGGGTATGATCCAGATGGACAGCGGACGGATATTCCTTGACCGTCTGGAGATGAAAAGCTGGGATATACAGAAGGCAATGCGCGCAGGGATTTTTTACGCAGACTGCCGTTCCACCCTGCTTCCGGAGCTTTCAGTGCTTGATAATATGTTGTTTGGACTGAATAATATCAAGGGCGGCAGGCTGTTTGGAATCATGCGAAACCAGAAGAAAATAGAACGGCAGCTTGTAAGCGCCATCCACGAATTTGGGCTTGAGTGTACTCCGGAGAGTAAGGTGAGCGAGCTGTCCACTTCTCTGAAAGGTGTACTGGAGCTTCTGCGCATCAGCTTGTTTCAGCCTAAAATTCTGCTGATTGATGAACTGGATTCAAATGTGAATGAAAAGTATCTGCGTGTTATGGAACGAATCATTGATAATCTTTGCAGCAGCGGTACAGGCATTATGTATATTTCCCACCAGATTGACAAGGTGGTTCGTGTGTCTGACAGGATCAGCGTTTTGATGGATGCCCATGTGGTTGAGACGATTAATAAGGAAGAGATGCATGCGGACAGCGTGTTCGATATGATGTTCCGCATCATGGCCGAACGGCCGCCGAAAACGATCATTCCTGCACAGGCGAAGATTCTCGAGTTCCAGCATGTGTCCAATAGTAAAATACAGGATTTTTCTATGTATGTGCGGGAGGGCGAAATTGTAGGCGTCCTGGGACTCGACAAGGAGGGCCCGGCATCTATTGAAGAGATTCTTTTCCACGGTGTGCACCACGGAAAAACTTTGTATCGTGAGAAAGAGGTAAGGGTTCTCACTCCTAAGGATGCGCTGGACGCAGGAATTGTTATGCTCAACACAAACGAGATAGAGAAGTATTTATTTGAAGGCAAAACTGTGCTGGAGAACATGCTTCCATATGCAATGCGGGTGCAGTGCCGTGACAAGAAGAGACAGCGGGAAATCTGCAAGGCATATCTGGACAAACTCTCGATTGACGCAAACCCGGAGGATATGATTGAGCATATCAGCGTCGGATATCAGAAGAAGGTGCTCATTGCAAGGAATATTTTGTCCGAAGGGGAGTTGTATATTTTTAACAATCCGACGGATAACATTGATGTGATTTCCAAGATTGATATTTATAATATCATCAATGAGCTTAAGCGCCGGGGCAGCGGGATTGTGCTTGTATCTAATGATTACCATGAGATTGCGGGAATCAGCGATATAGTGATTGTGGTGCAAAATGGCAGGATTGTCAGGAAGTACCAGAATTATTCCTTGGATGAGAAAGTTATATTTGGGTTTGACGAGAAGTAGGGAGTCAAATGTAACTATGAAGTTATATCGGATGGGAAATGATATAGGATTAGTGAAGATATAGGTTGCTATATAAATAGGATGGCACATAAGTAATAGGTTTTATAGGTAAGATGTGATATAAATAAAATACGGCTGGAAAAGGACATTGTTGAGGGGCTTGTCCTTTTCTCGGCCGTTTTTTGTATTTATTTATCCATTGCAGCACGCTCTTCCAGTAATTCGGCGTGAAGCTGCAGAGAGTTCCAGGTCTGATTGACTGGGGTGAGAATGGCCTTAAGAGCTACGGGAGCAAGGTTGTTTTTCTTGAAAAAGTCCAGAAAATCATCGAGCTGTTCGTTTGAAAAGTCTTTCATTACCAGCATTTCGTCGGTAAAGTTTCCGCCGAGATTAAACTGTGCGCAGGGATTGAAGCCGGGTATGGCGAAAAGATATCCCAGCGGGTGAAGGAACTCTGGGGTGCGTATTGTGTGGTGGGTGATTTTGGATTTATTTAGGTAACGGCGTAGCAGGCGGGTTCGTTCATCATCTGTGAAATTATAGAGTAAAATTTCTGCTTGTGGCATGGGTGTCCTCCGAAATAATTTTTTGAATTTCATGGGGTGTGGTTCTATTATATCCAAATACAAGCGTTATGTAAACAAAAAAGTGGGGAAGGGGGTCCCCTGGGAAGGTGTTGAACGGTAACGGGAATGAAATTGGGGGCGCGGCGCTGGCGCTGTCTTGTCAGGCATTGCTCGCTTCCCTTCAACTAATTGCCAACTGCGACTAAGACTCTCACGAAGAGCGTTCGAGTCTAAGTCTCCGTAGGCAATGGATTTTCAGGCGCGCTTCCGCAAAATGCCTGACAAGACAGCG
>JNKJ01000036.1 GCA_000702025.1 Blautia schinkii DSM 10518 | reverse complement strand
AGCAGATTCATGTACATGCTCCTGTTTGAAAAGATTAAAAGAAACAGATACTGAAAGATTAGTGTTACGGAAATACCTTTCTTTTTGTACGCATTAGCAGCTTTTAAAGCGGAAGAAAGATGGAAGCGTGTAAAAAATCTTCGGATAGATTTTGAAATCTGGTTATCATTCTGGTTGTCTTGTGTTATACTGTTATTCATAGCATGAGCCTCCGGATATATGATTGTTTCTAGACAACTCAATTATATCAAATCCGATGGTTTCATGCTATTTTAATGCCAGTTATTATTGAATTTTCAAGGTGCATAGGCACTTATTCAAGTGCGAAGTTTGAGTAAATAATTTTACGTCGTATACAAAGCGTATGTTTAGTCAGCTGGAGATAAAGTATCCGGGTACAAAGATGCTGAATTCAGATTTAGCGGAATCTATCAGTAAGGATTTTTCTAAATTTGAGAAAGCATTGTATTCTTTTGACTATGATACTAAATTATATGGGTATGATAATTATATAGATATTGAAAACTTTGCGGAATATTATCTTATAAATGAAATCACTCAAAATCTAGATGCAGGTAGATATTCTACATATTTTTATAAAGATATACGTGGAAAGATTAAAATGTCGGTGTGGGATTTTAATAATTGCTGTGACAACTATATAGAAGATGAACAGGCACTAGCGGGATTTTTTATGCATAATCGGGTATGGTTTTTTATGCTTTCTAAAGATGAGAAATTTAATGACATAGTAATAGAAAAATATGAAGACCTTAGGAAAAGTATTCTAAGTGATGAGTCCATAACCGATTATATTACAAGCGTGAAAGAATATTTAGGCTGTGCAATTGACCGAAACTTTCAGGTGTGGGGTTACACATTTGAATCAGAGCATGATTTATTGCCAGAAGGAAGAAAAATAGGTTCATTTGAAGAGGCTGTGGAACAATATGAAAGCAGACTCATTAAGCGGTTGGGGTGGATGGATAAATATATTCACATACTGCGTTCTTATTCTCATGAATCGGTGAATAAAAAGTTTAATCATTAATGGAGGTAGAGATTTGAAGAAATTTTTGATTGCAGCAGTTTCTTTGATATTGTTATACCTCCTTTTGGATACGGCCTATTATCGTTGGGGATTTTATATTGACCTGGATAAAGAAAACGAAACTACCACATTTGCAACTGTGGATGGAAAAAACATACTTGTAGACACAGGGAAAGGTATGAAGCCCTATGAAATTAAAGGGATAGATTTAGGTGCGGGAATTCCAGGACATTTTGCAACAGAATATGAAATTGATAAGGCTACATATATCCGGTGGTTTGGTATGATACAGGACATGGGTGCAAATACCATTCGGGTATATACTATACTTTCACCGGATTTTTATGAAGCTGTATATGAATATAATACGGACAATGAGAAACCACTGTATATATTGCATGGTGTATGGGTAAATGATTATATTCAGAACTCACATGTAGATGCTTATGATGATTCTTTTTTTGATACATTTAAAAAGGATTGCAGAACACTTGTGGATATCCTCCATGGGAATAAGAAATTGAATTTAGGATATAGTACCAGCAGTGCCAGTGGTACCTTTACAAAAGATATTTCCCAATGGGTTTTAGGGTACATTCTCGGAGTTGAATGGGAGGATGTCACTGTAGAATATACAAATCACATGAAAGAGGAGTGGAATAGTTTCGAGGGAAAATATATGTATACCACAGATGATGCCACACCTTTTGAGGCTATGCTGGCTCAGGTAGGAGACTTCATGATTTCATATGAGAGTGACCGATATCACGAGCAGAGATTAATAGCTTTTTCCAATTGGCCAACGACAGATCCTTTTGATTATCCGGAGGTAATTGATAGAGTGTTCATGAAATGTGCCAAGATAGATGTGGAACATATTAGAAGTACGGGTAAATATTTAGCGGGACAGTTTGCCTCTTATCATATTTATTCATATTATCCAGATTACTTAAGTCACTATGATGAATGGATAACAGAATTACCATATGCTAAAGACTATAAATTGGAGAACGGCAAATATAATACATATGGTATTTACCTGGAGATGATTAACCGTCATCATGATATGCCGGTTGTTATATCTGAGTTTGGTGTGCCAACATCCAGAGGAAGAGCACAGTCGGATGTAAATACAGAGCGTTCGCAAGGGTACATGTCGGAGGAAGAGCAGGGAGAGGCATTGGTGCAATCATACCGGGACATTAAAAAGGCAGGATGCGCGGGAGCTGTCATTTTTTCCTGGCAGGATGAATGGTTTAAAAGAACTTGGAATACTATGGCAAATGTTGATTTGAGTTATACTGCCTATTGGAGTGATTTTCAGACAAATGAGCAATTTTTTGGATTACTGACATTTGACCCAGGCAAGGAAAAGAGTATTTGCTATGTGGATGGTGATGTAGCAGAATGGAAAAAAGAAAATGTTATTTCAAAGAATGGCGAATATGAGCTTTCTATGATGTATGATGAAAAGTTTCTATATTTTCGAATATATAAGGAAGGGCTGGATTTTGAAAATAAAAAACTATATATTCCGGTAGATGTAACTCCGAAATCGGGGAGCTACTATGCAGACAGAGAAGATGTAAAGTTTGAACGCCCCACAGATTTTCTGATTGTTTCGAATGGCAAAAATAACAGTAAGGTGTTTGTTCAGAAACGATATGATGCTTTTACTGCAGTATATGGAGAAATATTTCAGAGGGATAACCCCTATCAACATCCGCCAGATTCAGATAGTCCGGAATTCACAGAGATTTATCTTGCCCTTCAGGTACAGATTACTGCGAAAGATCTTTTGAATCTCAATGCACAGCTTGAAAAATTTGAGACAGGCCGTCTCACCTATGGCAATGGTAACCCGGAGAGTGAGGATTATAGTTCTATTTCAGATTTCATAGCAAAGGGAGATAACATTGAAATCCGTATCCCATGGCAGCTTTTGAATTTTTCTAATCCTGCGAAAATGCAGGTGCATGATGACTATTTTGAAAATTATGGTATTGAAAATCTTGATATTTCTGAGTTATATGCAGGTATCGGCTCTGAGGCGGACAAGGACACAAGAATTCCCATGGGCAAATTGCCTTTAAAGGGATGGGGCAAGTACCCAACGTACCATGAACGTCTTAAACAGTCTTATTATGCAGTACAGGAAATGTGGACTGGGGAGAGCACTGCACAGGCCCAGTAAAAGAGAACGCCGCCAGGCCAGCGGCAGAAACGGAGGAGAATGACCATGCATGTGCTTGATTTAAAGCCGGAAAAGATTTTATACATCTATATGGCGAGCTGCATTGCTGTTCTCCTGTTTAATATCCTATATATCTTTATCGACAAGTATAAAGCAAAAACTCTCGAAAAGAACAGTCTGGAGTATCTGGATCTGATAAAGGAGCAGCTGGCCAGAGTTGAAAATGGCCTTGAGCCTGAAGAATTGCATTTAAAACTTTTAAACAGAAAGCTCCGCAGACCTGAAAAGCTCAGAGCTTATGAGTATTCTGTGGCGGAGGCCGCGAGGCAGGCGGCGCCCGATATCATGAAGCTGTACTTCGAGAAGGTTCGCCCTGTATTTCTTTCGCTCACGGATACCTATGAGAGAAGGGATGAGATTGAACAGGCATATTTCGTCAGTCTCATTGAGAAATTCGGGATAGATAAAGGCAGGCAAAGCTTTGATGGGATTATAGAATTTCTCGTTCGTATGTCTATTTCAAAGGATGTTTATGTGAGAGAAAATTCCCTGCAGGCTTTATTTAGCATCGGGAACGCAGAGGCAGTTCTGTCCGCCTGGCAAAAGATGGAGGCCAACCAAAGATACCACAGCCGCAGGCTTTTAGCGGAAGGGCTTCTGCGTTTTACCGGCGATAAGCTGGAGCTGTCCAGAATATTGTTTCAGCGGCGAAAAGACTTTAACATAAGCTTAGCTCTTCCTGTTTTCCAGTTTATCCGCAGGTATACGGGGGAGTTTCAGCAGGAAATGCTGGAGCTGATGCAGCGGAGCACTGAGGATAAGGAGCTTCGGTTAGAGGCAGTACGTTATCTCAGGAGATATCCATACGCTCCGGCAAGGGAAGCGTTGCAGAAATTTATCTGGATGCGGGATTACATCGATTGGGAATTTGCGGCGATGGCTGCCATGACTCTTTCCGAATATCCGGGAGACGATACGGTGGAATGCCTGAAGGAAGGGCTTCACGCAACAAACTGGTATGTCCGCCACAATTGTGCTGCAGCTTTGACACAGGGGCTTAGAATACCAAAGGCAGAGCTTTATGAGGTATATAACGGAAAGGACCGTTATGCAAGGGAAATCCTTCAATACATGGAGCAAAAGGCAGATTTGGAACAGGAAAAGATGGAGTTGGTATAACAGATGTTTGACACAGTAAAATGGTTTTATAGTGTGGTCGGTGTCTTTTTTGTCGTGTATCTTTTAGGATACTCCACATTTCTTTTGATTTCGGTGATCATTGGCGCTTTGAAGCTGTACCGGGAACATAAAATGCGTCATTACCATAATGAAATTCTGCACGGTTATGATATTCCTGTTACGATTATCGTACCTGCCTATAATGAGGAGATTACGGTAGCAGATACCGTGAAATCTCTGCTTATGATGGATTACCGTCTGTATGAAATCGTAGTGGTGGACGACGGCTCGAAGGATGGCACAACGCAGACTTTGCTTGATTCTTTTCCCTTTAAAGAGATTAACCGTCCCATCCAGCGTAGGATTCAATGTAAGAAAGAAATACATGTTTATGAAGCAAACATTAACGGGATTTCAGTGACTTTAGTCCAGAAAGAAAACGGTGGAAAAGCAGATGCCCTGAATATGGGAATCAATGCATCACGATATCCGTATTTTATCTGTATGGATGCGGACAGTGTCCTGCAGCGAGATTCCCTGAAATATATCGTGCGTCCGGTTATGGAGGACGACAGTGTGGTAGCGGTTGGAGGGCTTGTACGTATTTCCAATTATGCGGTACTGGACCATGGCAGGCTGGTCAATTATCATATGCCCTGGAATCCTGTGGTGGGTATGCAGATACTTGAGTACGACCGCTCTTTTATGGCGTCCCGTATTCTTATGGACAGATATAATGGGAATCTGATCATTTCAGGGGCATTTGGTCTGTTTGAAAAAGAAACTGTCATGAATGTGGGCGGCTATGACGCGAGCACTATGGGTGAGGATATGGAATTGGTGGTCAAGCTCCATGCTTTCTGCCGGATCAATAAGCTGCCGTACAGCATCCGGTATGCGCCCGATGCAATCTGCTGGAGCCAATGTCCGTCGAGCATCAAGGACCTGAAAAAACAGCGCCGCAGATGGTATCTTGGATTGTACCAGTGTTTGAAAAAGCATAAAAAGATGTTTCTTGCGCCTGAGTTTGGTATGGTGGGGTATATATCGTATCTCTATTATTTGGTATATGAGCTGCTGTCACCATTTATAGAGCTTTTTGGAATGTTTACAATTGTAATGGCTTATCTGGTCGACTTGATAAATGTGCCGTTTATGATATTGTTTTTCTTGATTTATGCTGTGTATGGAGCAGTGCTGACACTTACCGCTTTTTTCGCCAGGATTTATACTCAGAATATAAAGCTGCTGCCAATGGATGTGGTGAAGGCGGTTTATCTGTGTATTGCGGAGAGTGTGTTTTTTAGGTTTATACAGGCATTTACCAGAATGACAGCATTTATAGGTTATAAGAAAAAGAAGAATGTCTGGGGACAGATCAAGCGCCAGAAGATTCAACTGAATCGTACAGAAGAAGGGACAGACAGTGGGGAAAAGGATAAAGCTGATAAGAAATAAAAGAATAGCAGGATGGCTGGTAATGGCATTTTTGTGTGCTGCTGTTATGCTGGCAGGACAGAAGCCCCTTCTTTGTCTGGCTGCGGCAGGAAAAGAGGTGTCGGCAGAGACTGCTCCGGAGGCTGTGTTAGAGACTGTGCCGGAGACTGAGCCAGAGATTGGGCCGGGTGAACATGTCGGGGCAGAGACAGAACTGTATCTTGCCGGGGCTTCGGATGCATGGCCTTTTGAGTTTTATGACCGTTCGGAGAAGACTTACCGCGGTATTATCCCGGACTTATTAAAGACCGCTGCAGACAGTGCTGGTATATCGCTAAAATATATACAAACGTCAGAAGATGATGAAAGACTTGCGCTGGCAGAAAATATTCAGGTTGATGCTATTTGTACTGCGGGATTTTCCGATGAGGAATACGAAGGTCTAGGACTTGACACGGGTAAGGAACTTCTGTCTTACGAGGACGGAGGCAGTGTCCGCCACATCTATCTCGCTTATACCAAGAGTATGGATAGTACGGTACGTGAGCGTTTGGAGGACGCGCTTTCAGCTATCAGTGAGCAGGAAATTGAGAGTCGGTATTTATTTTATGCGAATGAGGCTGACGCTGACCGGAACAGACCGTTTTCCGGGTCCGTGGTATGGTGGGTGATTTTTGGTGCGGCCGTGCTTAGCCTTTTGGTGGTCATGCCATTACTTTTGTACCGGGAAAGGCGGCGGGCTGCTGAGTTGGCATTTTTGGACAATATAACAGGCAGAGAGAATTTTAACAAGTGGCTTGAGCGGTTTTCCCGGGAGATTGTCAGCGAAAACAGGCAGCATTACTGCGTTGTCTATCTATATACAGGAGTGGACACGATCAATCACATATATGGGTACGAGGAGGCGCAGGATGCAGTAAAACAGATAGCAGACGTGTGTCAAAAGGAGATTGACGGGAGCGAGGCGTTTGCGCGTATCCATGACTTCCATTTTGTGTGCTATCTGCGGTACGGCAGTGTGGAAAAATTGAAGCAGAGAGTGTGGGACTGGTTAGGGGATATTACACGTGCCTTTGAAGATAAGCGGTACTTTTTAGACTTACATACAGGTGTTTACCGTCTGGGTAATCTAGACACGGACCCTCGGAAAACAGTACAGTACAGTCAGATTGCGGTAGAGTATGCACGGATCCATGAGACAGAATGTGCGGTATATGATGAGTTTCTGGAGCAGGAAACTATCTATGGCTATGCGCTTGAACACGAGGCGATTCATGGTCTGATGCATAATGAATTCATCATGTATGTACAGCCGCTTATAGAATTAAAAACAGGACGAATCTGCGGAGGAGAGGCACTCGTGCGTTGGCTGAATCCGACAAGAGGACTTATGCATCCGGAAGCATTTCTTGATGTAATGAAGAAGAAACAGTTGACCGGAAAAATGAATATGGAGATTTTCGGCCAGGGCTGTCGCTTCCTAAAAGCACAGTCAGACAAGGGAAGAAAGCTCAAGTTAATGTTTAACTTTACGGTCGACAATATAAAAGATGAAAAGTTTGCCTCACAGATTTACAGGATGGTACAGAGGTATGGCGTTCGGCCGGACCAGATTATGATTCAGCTTAATCAGTTGGTGGAGATGAGCAGGGCAGAACAATTTATGGACTCTCTCCGCAGGCTGAGAGGGTATGGATTTGATGTGTTTTTATCCGGGTTGGAATTAGACCGCGTATTTTTTCAGTATCTGGACTGCAATGTCAATGGGTTAAAGCTGCGGCCGGAACTCGTTCATAATGTAGACAGCACGGAAGGCCACACAATCATGGAGACGGTGGTGCGCCTGTGTAAAAAACTTGGACTTACGATATTATGCGTGGGTGTAGAGAAGGAGCCACAAGTGGAAATACTACGGCAGCTGGAGTGTGAGATGGCTTCGGGGTATTATTACTATTATCCTATGAGTGAAGAAGCTTTTGCTGGTGTGCTTGAGGAGAAAGATGGGAAAAATCTAAATGAAATCGACGATGCCAGGTAACATTGACAGTCCTGTTACGCGATGATATCATTGGGACAGAAGCATATAGCTAAGTGTTTTGAGATGGAGGCGCGTATGAAGAAACTTAAACAAATGTTCGGAAAGAACCCAATGGCCTGGCTTTTCCTGATACTTCTGCTGATTTCTGTGGCCGGAAATGTAGTGCAGCAGACTTATATTCAGGAGCATAGTCCGAAGATGCTAAGGGTAGTAGGAACGTATAATAACGACTACTCCGATGCCCCGATTCCTGGAACAGAGTATCTGGTGTTTGAAAGCGAGCGGGACGGGGTTAAGAATTATGTGCATTATATACAGGGCCAGTTACTCGGCAAAGGTGAATATAACGATGAATCAGAGGAGATTGTCTCTTTGAAGAGCGATAGCGGTGAAAACAGCGGTTGGATTATTAAGAGGCTGGGGGAAGTTTACTGGATTCATGCTGATGGGGATGTCGTGCCGTTTAAGAAAATCGCAGATTTGCCTACGTATATTAATGTGGATCATGAGGCCATTGATAGCATTTAATTTAACTGTATATACCTATTGTCCAGTTTCCGCACTTATGTTATAATCCAGTCAAAGCATATTTTCTATCTAAATTCTGAGTATTATCTTCAAATTCTTATTCATTTCAGAAAATCCATGCTTTAATCCCAACTAAAAAAGCAGGAGTTTCCGAAAAGAATAAGAGCCTCCTGCCATATTGACAAGGAGGTAGATATGATGACGTATCATGTAAACATTAAATTCAAGGATTCTGTATTTCGGATGGTGTTCCGGGATAAGGAGAAGCTTCTGAGCCTGTATAATGCGCTGAACCATTCGCATTACGACAATCCTGATGACCTGGAGATAGTCACGCTGGAGAATGCCATTTACATGAATATGAAAAATGATACGCAAAAAGCTTCTCGATAGAGGAGGCTGTCCCCAAGGCAGTAGATGAGTGTATTGAGAGAGGAATCCTGAGGGATTTGCTCCTCAGGAACAAGGCAGAGGTGGTTGCGATGAACATATTTGAGTACAACGAAGAGGAAGAGCTGAAGAAGCTGCGTACGGCAGAGCGCAGGGGCGGCTATGAGGAAGGTCATAAAGAAGGTTGTGACGAGGGCATTCTTCTGGCAAGAATAGAAGATATTTTCGATTTACTACAGGACTACGGAGAAATTCCGGGAAATCTAAGAGAGAAAATTTCTTCCCAGCGTGATAAGGCAGTATTGGCAAAATGGCATAAGCTGGCTGCGCATGTGGATTCCATAGAAGATTTTGCACATAGGATAGATTGACTGCCCGAAAAATAATCATTATGGATTTATAATTTAAGTAAATTCCGGCCTACTTACTGTGAGCCACTCCTTTTCGATAAGAATTCAACATTTTTGTCGAAGAGGAGTTTTTTTATTTATCAGAAAGGTACTCCGATTTGTTCTATGCGATACGTTATAACTTTCCTGGTATATAAAAACGCTCCGCGAGGATGGCACTGCGGCAGAAAGAAAGTATGTGGAATCCAACATCATTTTGGATTGACATCTGTTTACTTTTGTTTTACACTATACTTAGCAAAACTAAATACATAGGAAGGGTGATATGCGTGACAGACAAATTTGTGCAGCAGATGAAAAAGGGCGTTCTGGACATGGTGGTCTTGCGTGTGATTGCAGAAAAAGACAATTACGGATATGAAATCATCCAGGAACTGGAGCGCAGAGGCGGTGAATTTTTTCACCTAAAAGAGGGAACCTTGTATCCGGTCCTGTACCGCCTGGAGGACAGCGGATGTATCTGTTCCGCATGGCAGGAAGGGCAGGGAAGAAGCGCGCCCAAGAAGTATTATACGGTGACAGAGCAGGGGAAAGAGGTTTATAATCAATATTGGCAGCAATGGAATGAATTCGTGGGTTGTGTAAGAACTATATGCGAGGAGGGAGAACAATGATTCAGAAAGATGACAAAAAAGAGAAATATATCAGACAAGTCTGCAGAAATCTACGGTTTTCCCACGAGATGAAAAAACGGGTGGAGAGCGACCTCCGTACAGACATCGAGCTTCGCCTGGAATCAGGCAAAAATATGGACGACATCATCCGTGAACTGGGAACTCCAAGAGAGGCCGCAGCATATTTCAATCAGGAGATGGCTGAGGAAAAGAAACCAAAATTTTCCGGTGACAGAGGTTTTTTCCTGGCAGCGGCGGTTATCACATTGGTTTTGATTGTGTGCAGTTACATTTCTTCAAATCAGGTTAATGAAGTGTTGAAACGAGGGACTTATATTGTCGGTGCGGCGGACGGACCTACCTCTGTGTTTATTACGGGCAGGATAAATGATTTGCCAATACATCGAATCTGGGGAGTGGTGATTATTATCAGCTTTTTGGCTGCTATTTATCTATTTACGGGTCACGGGAAAAACCGTATAAATTATGCGATTGCGATTATCCTATCTGTGGCCGGGATCCTGTTTTCCTTGTTAGGAATTATTTATCATCTGCCTTTCTTTGAGTTGGGTAATACAGTACAGGTGACATTTAGTTTTAGAATGTTGTTTTCAAGGATGAACACACTGCTTATTTGGATTTCGCTTATTCTTGCACTTATGTTAGCCTTTGCCATACACAAACGCAAGAAATAGAATACATAAGATTTTCCAGGAACCTGCAAAACTCCCGCCTACTTACTGTGAGCCACTCCTTTTCGATAAGAATTCAACATTTTTATTGAAAAGGAGTTTTTTATGGCAACAGTCTGCTCGGCATTAGAAATTATGTGGAATCCAACATTATTTTAGGATTGACATTTGCGAACCTTTGCTTTACACTATACTTAGTAAAACTAAATGCATAGGAAGGGCGATATGCGTGACAGACAAATTTGTGCAGCAGATGAAAAAGGGCGTTCTGGACATGGTGGTCTTGCGTGTGATTGCGGAGAAAGACAATTACGGATATGAAATCATCCAGGAACTGGAGCGCAGAGACGGTGAGTTTTTCCACCTAAAAGAGGGAACCTTGTATCCGGTCCTGTACCGTCTTGAGGACAGTGGATGCATCTGTTCCGCATGGCAGGAAGGGCAGGGAAGAAGTGCGCCTAAGAAGTATTATACGGCGACAGAGCAGGGGAAAGAAGTTTATAACCAATATTGGCAGCAATGGAATGAATTCGTGGGGTGTGTAAGAACTATATGCGAGGAGGGAGAACAATGATTCAGAAGGATGACAAAAAAGAGAAATATATCAGACAAGTCTGTAGAAATCTACAGCTATCCCACGAGATGAAAAAGCGGGTGGAGAGCGACCTCCGTACAGACATCGAGCTTCGCCTGGAATCAGGCAAAAATATGGCCGACATCATCCGTGAACTGGGAACCCCAAGAGAAGCCGCAGCGTATTTCAATGTGGAAATGACTGCCGAAAGGAAAACAAAATTTTCGGGACTTAGTTGGTTTTTCCTGGCAGCAGCGGTTGTCACACGGGTTTCTTTTATTTGCTACTATATTTTTCTAAACCAGGTCAATGATAGACTGAATGAAGGGATATCAATTATTGGCGGCGCTGATGGACCAACATCTATCTTTATAGCGGGTAAAATAAGTGGGCCGGCAGTGGACTGGCTCTGGGGTGCCGCTATTGTGTGCGGATTTTTAGCAGCCTTCTTTTTATGCGCAGGCTATGGAAAAAGCGAAAAGAATCATAGAATCGCGCTTATACTGTCTGTAATTGGAATCTTGTTTTTTGTGGCTGGGATTGTTTTTCACCTGCCCATTACATATGTTAACGGTTCTGCTGAAGTGCATTTAAATATAAAGAGCCTATTTTCCAGGAAAAATATTCTACTTATGGTGTTCTCTCTCATTCCTGTAATTACGCTAGCCATTGCCATATACAAACGTAAAAAAACGAAAAAATAAGAACATAGACTAAACAAAATTTTCCGGAAATCTGTAAACTTCCGCACCAAATTCCCGTCTCCTTACCGTTCGATACCTTCCGGTGAACTCCTCATCGTTAAAATGTATCCCAACCTCCCGGCGGATTCTCACCTCAACTTGAAAATCCCACCTTTTTGTGCGATAATAACCAAAAGCCCCCCGACACAACGCACTAAAAAAAGGAAGAAATATGTCAAACTTTACAAAAGAAATCATCATACAAACCCTGATGGAGCTGCTGAACGAAAAGCCTCTGGCGAAGATTACCGTGAAGGATATCGTGGAAAAGTGCGGAGTAAACCGCAACACATTTTACTATCATTTCCGCGATATACCTGATGTGGTGGAGTTTGTGCTTAAACGGGAGCTTGACCGGATTATTGATACACACGTAGAAATCGACTCCGTTCTGGATTGCCTGGAGCTGGTAGCGAACCTTCTGAAATCAAATAAGAAAGCAATGCTTCATATCTACCGCTCCATCCAGAGAGATGTTTTTCTTGAATATCTGGATAAGATTTCTATTTATACGGTTACAGAATACCTCAATAAAGTGATGGAGAATGTAGATGTTTCTGTGGATGATATGCGTTTGATCATCCGCTTTTATAAATGTATGTTTGTAGGAGCGATTCTGGATTGGCTGGATCACGGAATGGATTATGATTTATCATTTTATATGAACCGCGTAGTCACGTTATTTGCTGAGAAGAAGCTGCCCGTATCCCTAAGGACAGATACGGATGCAATGAACGAAAAGAGGTAAGCAGAGAAAAGTTGGGCCAGGAAGACGTAATGTTATCTTGTAATTGATGATTTTTGAGCATACATATTTGTTTGGTTATTTTACGGCTGATGTCTAAATTTTAGGCATCAGCCTTTCTTTGCCTATTTTTCTGTTGAAGATGTCGGCTTATAATGAGAAATGAAAGGAGGATTGACATGGATTCGATTAAAATTCTGAAAATAGCAAAGAACGGATATATTATTATGTCGGTTTTATTCTGCATTCTCGGGGCATATTTGATCGTGTTTCCGGATTGCTCTGCCAGAGTATTTTGTATTTTGGTAGGCGTATTACTGATTCTCAGCGGCATTATTAAAATAATTGGCTACTTTTCAAAGGATTTCTACTGTCTTGCCTTTCAGTTTGATCTTGCCTTCGGAATTCTGATGATAGCCATCGGTGCCATTATCATTATCAGAAGCAGGCTGATGGTAAATCTGATATTTGCAGTCTTTGGCGTGATGATACTGGCAGACGGACTGTTTAAAATACAGATGTCCATTGATGCCAGGCGGTTCGGCTTGGGACTATGGTGGAGAATCCTGGCGGTGGCTGTACTTACGGGGATATTCGGGGCCGTCCTCCTTATCAGGCCTTTTGAGGGAGCGCGGCTGATGATGACACTGGTAGGAATCACAATACTGTTGGAAGGGATTTTGAATCTCTGTGTTGCTGTGTATACGATAAAACTGATTCAAAACCATTCACCTACGGTGGTGGACGAGTATTGAAAGAGATTTTAGCAAACAGATAAATATAAGTATAGGAAGAGACGTAAGCGCTTGCAATAACTTAAGTAATGAACCGAATATTTGTAGTAAGCGTACCCAAAGATAAGTAAAAGGAGGAGCACTATGAAGTTTACAGACAAAGCAAAACAAGCTGCCATTTCTGCAGCAGTTACAAAGGCAATGGATTATCTGGAAAAGGACCCGGAGGCAAATATCCCCAAGGTCATGGAGCTTGTGGACCGCCTTTGTCCTGATGACTGGTATGCCTCACAGCGTAAGGCAGTGCGCAATGTCATTGAGGCAAAGGATAACTGGTACCAGTTAATTCTGCGTGTGTATGATTTAGACCCGGAGGTACGCAAGACCTTTTTCCGAAATTTTATTATTAATGCCAGTCTGAACGGGAGCGCCACACAGGAGCACACAGCAGAAAAGTACAACTGCAATGTGCCGTGGGCCATTCTTTTGGACCCGACCAGTGCCTGCAATCTGCGCTGTACCGGCTGTTGGGCGGCGGAGTACGGGCATAATCTGAGCCTCAGTCTTGAAACGCTTGACTCCATTATCAAACAGGGGAAAGAGCTGGGGACTTACATGTATATTTATACCGGAGGGGAACCCATGGTGCGCAAAAAAGATTTGATCACACTGTGTGAGATGCACCCGGATTGTGAGTTCCTTTCATTCACAAACGGAACCTTAATTGACGAGGAATTTTGCCAGGAAATGTTGCGTGTAAAGAATTTTGTGCCGGCCATCAGTCTGGAGGGCTTTGAGGAGGCCAATGACGGACGGCGCGGACCGGGAGTTTACCAGAAGGTAATGCACGCAATGGAACTGCTCAAATCCCACGGACTGCCGTTCGGTATTTCCACCTGTTATACCAGCAGGAATGTGTATGATGTAAGCAGTGAGGAGTACATAGATAAGCTCATTGAGTGCGGGGCAATGTTTGTGTGGTTCTTCCACTACATGCCGGTTGGCACAGATGCGGCCACGGATTTGCTGCTGACGCCTGACCAGCGGGAGCTTATGTACAGAAAAATCAGAGAGTACAGAGGAACTAAGGCGATTTTCTCCATTGATTTCCAGAATGACGCCGAATACATAGGCGGTTGTATTGCGGGCGGACGGCATTATATGCACATCAACGCGAATGGGGATGTGGAGCCATGTGCATTCATCCATTATTCAGATACAAATATTCATGAGCAAAGCCTTCTGCAGGCATTGCGCAATCCGCTGTTTATGGCCTATCATGACGGGCAGCCTTTTAACAAAAATATGCTGCGTCCCTGCCCAATGCTTGAGAATCCTCAGAAGCTGCGCCGCATGGTAGAGGAATCCGGGGCAAAATCCACGGACATGCAGTCCCCCGAGTCCGCAGAGCATCTGTGCGGTAAATGTGACGCTTATGCAGAAAACTGGAAGGTGCGCGCGGATTCCCTTTGGTCGGAGAGGCATATGCAGGAATAGGAACATTATAAGAGATATTCAGGAGGTGTTACAATTAAGGAATTCTGTTTTATTAAAGTAAATATTCAGTGATGATTCCGGCTGCATTATAATCGCGGTGTGCTCTTTCATGAAAATAAAATTATCAATTAGCAATTTTCTTCAATGCACAGCGGCAGCCTACAGGTGATTTTCAGAGAATCGTTGTCAAGCTCTGCCTCTATGCTTCCGCCCATCTGTTCAGCGAGGAGCTTTGCCACAGTCATCCCCAGTCCGCTTCTGCGGCTGGTGCGAGCCTGGTCTGCAGTATAGAATGGGTCAAAAAGATGGGACACATCTTCTTCGGTAAGCCCGGCCACCTGGTTGACATAAGTAACCACTGCTTGTGTCTGATTCCCCTCGAGGGTAATCCGGGCATTGCCGAAGCCATAGCGGAGCATATTCGAGGTAAGGTTGTGAAGCACCCGCTCCAGAGCATCTTTATCGCCACTGATCATAACAGAGGTTTCCGGGAGACAGGGGGTCAAGGTGAGCCCCCTGTTTTCAAATTCCTGGTAAAAGGAGAGGAGATGTTCTTTGAGTACGGCTGTAAGGTCAATGGACTCTGTGTGCAAGGGAAGTTCCTTTGCTTCCAGGCGGGCGTATTCATAGAGCTGGGAAGTGAGCATGTTCAGATGCCGGGACCGCTTCTGGACGATTTCCAGATATTCCGACTGCTCTGGTGAAAGTGTGTCCTCCTCAATCAATTCAAGATATCCCAGAATACTTGTCAATGGCGTGCGCAGGTCGTGGGAGATATTGGTGATCTCCCGCCGGATATCCTGTTCACGCTGTTTTTGACTGTAGATCCGGGAAAAGGATTGCGTGAGACAGCGGTTGATTTCCTCTGCCAGCTTTTCCAGATGGGGGTCCGGCACTGGCACCTGCAGATGGCGGTGCGCAGGCGTCTCCTGATTGATCTCTCTAAGCTCTTTGGTAAGCCTGTCCATGGCCTGGTGCAGGGAGCGAAGGCGTATAGACAGGATAAGAACAATTATGCATAGTATCAGGATAAGGATTGCAGCTGTCATAAAATACACCTCCCTTTTATTCCCGCAGGCAGCGAGCCCAGCGGACATACTCGTATATCCATTCGGCGGCTGCCGCGGACTGCAAGAACTGTAGCCAAGCTTTGCATGGCACTACACAAATATGCGGCTTTGCAATTAACGGATTTCTCGTTTATTCAGCCAGTATAAACCAATAGCAACAAAGAGCAGTGTCCCTACAATGCCGCTTAGATAGCAGTGGGCCATGCCGGAAGCTGTGTCCCAAAATGCATAGCGCATACCTTGGCTGTCAAGCTGGAATTCCACCATATTAGCGGGACTCCATTTGTGGAGTACAGTGAAAATAGGAAATTTATAGCCCACAATATTAAAAATAAAAGGAAGTCCCCAGCTTACAAACACGGATGAAAGTACTCCGGCCCAATTTGCGCCTAAATTAGTAAAAAAGCAAAAACATATAGATAATTCACATACACAAAGAGGATAACCGCCTGCAAGCGCGCGGAAAAGCTGAATAAATTCCTCCCTTGGCGGTGTTTTCAGCAACAGGCAGCCCACCCCGGTAAAAAGGAGTGGCATGGCAATATAGATAAGTGTACATGTTAGGAGCTGGCTGAAAAATTTCCCCAAATATATTTGGGCGCGGGGAAAGCCAAAGGCCACACTGTTTTTCAGTGTGTGGTGCCGCTGAAATTCGTTGTTTTCCAGACTTCCGGCCACAATGATGATAAATCCGTGTATAAAGCTGATGGAGGTATACAGTGCATTCATAGGTAGGGCTAATTTATATGCTGCAAGTGAGTCTAGATATTTCATAATGCCTATAACAGCTAATATCCCCGCGGTCATTACGATAAGACAGGCAAGAAAGCTGCGGTTGCGGCGAATCTGGTAAGCTTCACTTCTCATATAATTAAACATTTGTATCGCCTCCCATCAAGTTCATATAATAGTTCTCCAGATTCAATGCATGGGAGGACAGTGATTTGAGGCCAATGCCTTTCATAACGGCAGCACGTGCAATCTCCTCCCCACGTTCCATCGCGTGGAAAATGTGAATATGTCCGTCCGGGTGGACCTGGTAGTCCGTAAGCCCTAAATCCTTTTCCAGAACTACGCACATTTGTTTAGAATCTGTTACCTGTAAATCAATATACGTGCTGCATTTCTTTTTCAATTCTTCGGCAGTAATCTCCTGCAGCAATTTCCCATGAGAGAGAAAACCATAAACGGTTGCAATGTTCTCAAGCTCTGCAAGGATGTGGCTTGAGATAAGAAGGGTCACATTTTGTCTTTTATTCAGATCAAGAAATACACGACGCATTTCGCGTATGCTTTCCGGGTCCAGACCATTGATCGGTTCATCAAGAACCAGGAATTCCGGTGAGTGGAGCAGAGCGAGCGCCAGTCCCAGCCGCTGCTTCATGCCCATAGAGAAGTCCCCGAATTTTTTCTTGCCTGTCTGGGAAAGTCCCACCAGATCTAAGACTTCGGAAATCCTTTCTTCGCCGGGCACGCCAAACTGCAGGCGGTAGTATTCGAGATTTTCCGCTGCTGTCATATGATGGAAAAATCCGGGCTCCTCAATTAAGATACCCATTCTGTGACGGATTTGAGTGTTGTTTCTCACAGGGATTGTTCCGAATAGGTTAAGCTCACCTTTATCCGCGGCTGTCTGCCCGGAGATGATACGCATGAGTGTGGATTTTCCTGCACCATTGCTGCCCGCCAGGCCATAGATGGCGCCTCTTGGGATGGTCATGTGGATATCGGATAGTACCGGTTTTTTCTTATAAGCTTTTGAAATATTTGTCATGGATAAAACGGTTTCCTGCATAGTAAAATCTCCTTTCCTGCTCTCTATAATAGAATCAAAGCTTAAAGGAGTCCTTTGGAAAGTTTAAAGAAAACTTAAAGTTTCCCGCTTGATATTCATGAAGTGAATTCGGGCAGGATACCTTTATATATTCATTTTATAGCCAAGGCCCCATACGGTTTTTATGTATTCTTCATTTGATATCCGGGCCAGTTTTTTGCGGATGTTGCTGATATGTACGCTTACGGAATTGTCCTCGATGCAGGTGTCCTGGTTCCATACAGCCTGATAGAGGCTTTCCTTGGAGAAAACCTTGCGCGGGTGGGCCATCATGACCTGGAGGAGCAGGAATTCATGGGTGGTGAGGGGGACTTCCTCGTCTTCAAGTGTGACCTTGCAATATTCTGGGTAGAGAACGAGGCTGCGGCATATAAGCTTATTTTCGCGTTCCGGTTCCTGGATTTGGGGTGACGCGGAGTAGACACCTGCCCGCCTGAGCTGGGCTTGGACTCTTGCAAGAAGCTCCTGTTTTTCAAAGGGTTTAGTGATATAGTCGTCTGCGCCAAGGCTCAGGACGTTTACTTTATCCTCAAGGCTTCCCTTGGCGGAGAGGATGATCACTGGCATGTGGTGTTTTTCCCGAAGCTCGCAGAGAAGCTCCTCGCCGGAAAGCCCGGGGAGCATGAGGTCCAGCAGGATGAGATCATAATTTTTCAGAGACAGCAGCAGACGCCCCTCGGTTCCGGAAAAAGCAGTGTCGGTCTGATAGCCTGCGTTCTGCAGAATATGCTCCAGGAGACGGTTGATGTCGTTGTCGTCTTCGATGATCAGGAGAGTGTTTGACATAGTGGAATCCTTTCAAAAGTTTGGGTTATGATGCTATTCTATACTACGGATGGGATATGCGCAAGGAGAAGAGATTCCCTGGAATGTTATTGAATGTTATCGAACGGTAAGAAGAATAGAAACCGGTGCGAAGCTGCTTACCTTATAAGGCCGATGTCGGCGTATCTTTTGGTAAAGATGGCAACAAAATACAGTTATAGCTGCCCTCTCGACTGAAGGATGCAGCTATAACTGTATTTGACTAACCGAATGAACCGTATGTCGATATCTGTTACCGACAGGTGTTCAGACTGGTTTATTATGTTCATGATAATGTTTTTAAAAATTCGTCGTAATCCTCCATAAGAGCATCCATCCTCAAGCATTCTGCCTGTGAAAGAGTATGAAATGGTTTTCTGCAGTTACCGCACGGAATGCCGCGTTTTGTGAGGAGATATTTTACAGCACTAAATATACCTGCTTTACACATTTCTTCAACATAATAATTGATTTTTGTTTGTATATTTAATGCCTCAGAAACATTTCCGGAATTGAATAGATTACGTGCTGTGATGAAGAGTGGAGCGAAGATGTTCACGGTAGTTCCGATTGTTGCTTCGGCTCCCATCGCAAGTGCACCAATGAATTGCTCATCGAATCCATTAAACAGTATCTTTCCGGGATAAGCGTTTCTCATACGTTCCAACGAATTGAGGTTGTTGGAGGTATGTTTAACTCCTATTACGCGTTCGTTGGAGAGAAGAATTCCGGCATTATCTTTGTTAAATTCAACACCAGTAAACTGGGGGATATTATACACAATTACCCCGATATCCGAAACAGCGTTAATGATATCCTCATAATATGTAATAATCTCATCCATACTGAATTTATAGTAGTAGGGAGGAATCATGGAAATAGCGTCAGCGCCAACGTAAGCTGCATGCTGCGCAAGGGATTTAGCATCTTCTGTCCGGACTGTACCAACATGTGCAATGACCGGTACACGTCCATTTACGACTTCAATCACTTTTTCAAGTGCTTTTTTTCGTTCATCCAGATTTAGGAGCAGTGCTTCACCAGAAGAGCCCATGCAATAAAAACCTTCTACTCCGATACGAAGCTGGTATTCAATGAGACAGGCAAGTGCCACCATATCGATAGATTCGTCCGGACACATGGGTAATTCCAGAGCAGAAAATATCTTTTTAAATTTACTGTTTTCTAAAGTGCTCATAAGTTCCTTTCTACAGACACATATTCTGTTAGCATTTAAATTATATATTAGTTATGATGTTAGGACAAATTCTCAGGACAAGCATATATCATAAATAAACTATGAATTGAATTTGCTTGCTTCCAAGTCTTTTGAAACTTTTTTCATATGCTGCTTCATTTTTTTCTCGCCAAGTGCTACATCATGCATTTCAAAAGCTCGAATAATCGCACCGTGAGCTGGTATAAAATTATCGATATTCTTTTTTATTTTAAAAGTATTTTTACGAAACTGTGATAGATGTTTCGTAATCATATCGTTGATTTCTACTAATAATGCATTCCCTGCAATCAGAAAAATAGTGCGATGAAATTCTTCGTCATAATGTGCCAATGCAGCAGCATCGCAGTTTTCGGCGGCTTTCACTGCATTGGCCTGGTTTTTTTTCAGTTCGGACAACTGCTCTTCGCTGCATTTTTCAATTGCCAGTTTTGTGGCCAGAGGTTCGAGCGCTGAACGTATGACAGTGAGATCCTGCAATTCTACTTCGTTAGTAAGAAACCATGTAGAAAGTGAATCTGTTTGTATGGGAGTTTTACTTTTTACAAACGTACCTATGCCTGGCTTGATTTCAAGAAAACCCTGTGCGATAAGAATCTTTACAGCTTCTCGGACGGTTCCACGTCCTACGCCAAGGGTACTGCATAATTCTTTTTCTGTAGGAAAAGAATCACCAACCTGGACTGATTCATTTGCGACATAGGAACGTAGATTCTCGACAGCTAATTGTGTGGCGGATTTTTTTGTTACTGCTAACATATGTTTTAGTCTCCTTTGATCTTATTTATATTGCTTCGGCATACATGATCTATTCCAGGTGGTTCTGTCTATATTGCTCTGTTATATGCTCGTGGGCTTTTTTAAGATTAAGACCATATTACCAAAAATAGACATTAAAAATAAGGCTTTATTAATGTTATACCTATAAAATCGTAAAGTCAATATGTATATTTTATCTATTTTCACAACAAAAATCTGTGATAAATAGACAATAAAATATGTTAATGATAAGAAAAATATAGAAAAATATGTAAAAATGCATAAATAAATTAGCAAAAATATGTTTAATAACACAGATTGACACAAAGATACACAGGTGATAGTATGGAAATACGATGTTAGGACGTCATACCACTTAAAATAGTTCTAAAAGGAGGAGATGTTGTGAGAGATGAATTGTTCGACGTATCGAATAAAATCTGCATAGTCACGGGAGGGCTTGGACAGATTGGCAAAAATTTTGTAAAAGCATTGTATGACAGAGATGCCAGAGTTGCTGTTTTTGCAGCACATCCAACGCCTGAGCGAGTAGAAAGGATTTTTCCCTCGGATCAATATAAAGCAGAGAGTTTCAGGGTTTTTAAAGTTGATATTACTGATAAATCAACAACGGAAGCTGCTTTGAATGAATTACAGGAAATATGGGAGGATGCTCCGGATGTTTTGGTAAATTGCGCCGGAATTGATACGCAGCCGAGTGCACCGCCGGAAGTATCCGGACCGTTCGAAAAGTTTCCCGAAGAAGTTTTCAGAGAGGTTGTAGATGTAAATCTTGTCGGGACATTTCTTATGACACAAGCAGTAGGGGCAAGAATGGTGGAAGCCGGAAAAGGTGGATCGATCATTAATGTTGGTTCTATCTATGGAATGGTTTCACCTATTCAGGATATATATGCGTACAAGGAGGAGCGGACAGGCGTTCCATTCATAAAGCCAGTTGCATATTCTGCTGCGAAATCAGGCGTTTATAATCTGACAAGGTATTGTGCTACCTATTGGGGGAAAAAGGGAATCAGAGTGAATACCCTGACTCCGGCCGGAGTGTGGAGAGATACACAGGATGAAACATTTATTAAAAATTTCACATCCAGAATGCCTATGGGGCGCATGTCCCAGGAGGACGAGTACAATGGAGCAATTATTTTTCTTGCTTCTAAGGCTTCCTCTTTTATGACAGGAGCGAATCTTGTGATTGATGGCGGCTGGACAGCATGGTAAGGGGGAATAGAATATGAAAAATGTAATTTATGAGAATCATTTGAAAGAAGTTATGAAAGAAAGACCGGTATTTGGTGTGACTATTTATTCTGGTTGTCCTCAGTTTATTGAACTACTCGGATATGCGGGATTTGACTTTGCATTTATTGACGCAGAGCATTGTCCGTGGGAGACAACGGGGCTCCGTGAAGCAATTCTTGCAGCGCGGTCCGTGGGAGTGAGCCCTCTGGTAAGAGTCACCAAACCAGATATGATTGAAATCCGCAAAGCTCTTGAGATGGGTGCAGAAGGCGTAATTATTCCGCATGTTCGTACAATTGAGGAAATGAAAACCTGTGTAAGCGGAGCCAAATTCCCACCACTTGGGCGTCGTGGATTTGATGTAAATGTGCGTGCGGCACAGTATGGTTTTAACATGGATGGTGTAGAGTTTTACGAAGAAGCAAACAGAACAGAGCTTGTAATTCCAATGGCAGAGGATTTCGAATTTACAGATCAGTTAGACGAAATGCTGGCTGTACCGGGTGTGGATGCGATTAATTTTGGACCGGCAGATTTTTCCATGTCTCTGAATTGCAAGACAAATACTTCCGGCGGAAATTCTTTTTATGATTTAAATGACAGTCCTGCAGATGTGGCTATGAAGGATATCATTGCAAAAGCTCGTCCGAAAGGGATTGCCGTAATGGCTCCGGCGGTTCCGCCAACATATGAAAATGCTAAAAAACTGGTAGATAAAGGCGTTAATATGGTTATCATGGGTAATGATTTCGGCAATTATGGCGCAGCTCTTAAAACCATTAGAGAAGAAACACTTTCAAAATTCAGGTAAACCGTGATATTTCCAATAGAGAGCAAAAAACAGAACGGATTGTTGGGTATGTAGCCTTACACCAATATAATTTAGGAGGAAAAGATATGAAGAAAAGAACTTTAGCAGTCGTACTTGCTGCAATGATGGCGATGACAACAGGAGTGACCGTATACGCAGAAGAGAATGCTACGGAAGAAAAGGTGACTATAAAACTTGGTTTCACACATAGTAATCCAGATCGTGAAGTGGATGATGAAGTGATGTATGCGGAAACATTTAAGGAATACGTAGAGGCTAACAGCGATTCTATCACTGTAGAGCTGTATCCGGGAAATGCACTTGGAAATCAGCAGGACACTGTGGGCGCAGTTTCTGCCGGTACAGTTCAAATGACGATTCAGAACTCCTCTCTTTTGAATAACTATGACCCCAATACCATGATTTTCAGTATGCCGGGTGTGTTCAACAATATTGCGGAGGTCAATGAAGTTGTAGATAGTGATTGGGCGAAGGGAGTTCTTGAAGAAACATGTGAGAATGCAGGTATTCGTGTATTGGGAAATTCTTGTACAGGTATGCGCAGCTTCACATGTAAGGGGCGCGAGCTGCGTTCTGTGGAAGACGCAAAAGGATTGACATTCCGTGTTCCGGATAGTCCGGTTTATACAGAAATGGTGAATGCGATCAGTGCAAATCCGGTTCCGATGCCCGCAGCTGAAATGTATGTTGCAATGCAGAATGGCGTTGTAGACGGACAGGAAAATCCAATCCAGAACGTTGTTATCGATAAAACTTATGAAGTGCAGGATTGGTATGTCCTTGATAATCATACACCAACGGTTATGAGTTACATGATAAGTGACAAATTTTATAATAGCCTGTCTGATTCTCAAAAGGAAGTTATCGAAGCAGCAAACGTGGAAGCAACGAAGAAATCCAGAGAAGTGACTGATAAACTGGAGGAAAGCGGTATCGCCACCTTGGAAGAAAATGGAATGACTGTATATGTACCTACAGAAGAGGAACTTAAAGGATGGCATGACGCTTATGGACCTGTTTGCGAAGAATATATGAGAGAAGAGGTTGGTGATGATTTAGTTGATCAGCTTCTTACCTTGCTTGAAGAGCTTCGTGGATAAATAACTTATTTCACAGTACACAATATTTGGAGAAGAACATGAAAAAGTTATATTATGGGTTAAACAAAATCTCCAATGCAATCTGTAGAATACTTACTATATTGATTGTAGGGATTGTTATCATTAATGCCGGTTCAGTATTTTTACAGGTATTGAATCGATACATCATTGTAAAGATATCAGATTTTTCTTTCCCCTGGACAGAGGAGCTTGCTCGCTATTCTATGATTTGGCTTTGCTATTTGGCACTGCCGATTGTTTACAGAGAAGGTTCAATGGCTCAACTGGATTTGGTTTTCGACCGGTTGGGAAAAAAGGGGAAAATGGTATTATATATTCTCACACGTATTCTTTGCCTGGTTTTTATTGCGGTGGCTGTTTATTATGGGATTTATATTGTTCAAACACGAATGATGTTTAAATCTTCTATACTTCGCGCTCCGGGATATACTCTGTATTCTGCTCCGATATTTGGGTGTGTTGTAATGACATATGAGATTATCACAGAAATGATTGGCGTTTTTTCGGGAGTTCTTGAACCGTTTTATGCTGGTGGTAAAAGACAGTATCCGGAACCTGAGGAAGGAGGGGAAAGCCGATGATGGTACTTTTGATTGTTCTTTTCCTTGTAATTATGCTGATTGGTACTCCGGTTGGTTTTGCCATGGGAGCTCTGACCAATATTTCTTTTGGTATTCTCGGCGGAGATCAGTCGATGATAGCGCAGAAATTATTTTCCGGTATTGATTCCTATACATATGTATGTATTCTGTTGTTTATTTTAGCAACGGATTTGATGTCGGTAGGCGGGATTACAAATGCAATCGTAATGTTTTGTGAAAAATTGGTGGGACATATCAAGGGGGGCCTTGCACATGTAAATGTCATGGCAAGTATGCTTTTTGCAGGACTTTCCGGCTCTGCGATTGCAGATGCATCCGGACTGGGGCCTGTGGAAATACAGCTTATGACAGATGGCGGTTATAAAAGAGATTTTGCAGCAGCGGTTACTGCCGCCAGTGCCATTATTGGCCCGATTATTCCTCCATCCAATATTATGATTATCTTTGCTGGTTGTATAGGGACCGTATCAGTCGGTAAAATGTTTCTTGCAGGTGCAGTGCCTGGTATACTTCTAGGCTTATCCTACATGGTGCTTTGTTACTATATGGCAGTAAAATACAAGATGCCATACAGAGCGAAGCGTGCAAGTTTTAAAGAAATTGCTCATTCACTGAAAGATACTTTGCCAGCATTACTTCTTCCTATTATCATTATGGGTTCCATAATCAGTGGTATTTGTACAGCAACGGAGTCCAGCGCCTTAGCGGTTGTATATGCGCTCATTATTTCTCTTTTGAAAGGGAAACTTACCTGGAAAAATTTCAAGGAATCCTGCGTCCGCTCTGCAAAGGCAACAGCAAACGTACTTTTTATTATTGCTGTTTCTACGGCAATGGGATGGGCCATTACCACGCTTCAGATAGCACAGACGCTTGCGGCATTTTGTCTGGAGTTCATTACAAGCAAGATTCTGTTCCTACTGTTTATGAATGTCCTGCTGTTGATCCTTGGGATGGTTCTGGATGCTACGCCGGCGATTCTTTTAATGGTGCCTATTCTTTGGCCGGTTGCTCAGAGCTACGGGATAGATTCTGTCCAGTTTGGAATTATTATGTGTCTGAATCTAATGATAGGAAACCTGACACCTCCGGTAGGAATGATGCTGTTTGTGATTTCAAATGTTGGAAAAGTTAAACTCTCGGCACTATATAAAGCAATATTGCCATTTGTGGCAATTGCGATTATTGTACTGCTTATTGTAACATACGTGCCGGTATTTTCTACATTTATTCCCAATTTGTTAATGCCATAGCTGCATTTGGGGTCAATGCTATATATCTATATATTACGAGTTTCTGATGTATGGTAAAGAATAATTTCGCCGTATTTACACTTAAATAGTTGTGGATACGGCGGAATTTTTTTGTACTATACTGATAGAAAATATAATAACACTACGCTTTCGTCCCCTATAAAAGAGTATCTTGTCTCCGGAAGTTTGCTGGGTGGTTGAAAAATATACGAATTTTAGTATGGAATATTAGTGATTTTGTATGCTGAAATTATTAGATTTTATAATGATTATATCTGAATTGTGTGATAATATATTGGGTAAGGAAGGGTGTTTGGACGGGAAGGCTTGGAGGTTTTAAAAGTATTGTAGTGGGATTATTATTGAGGAGGTGGGAGCTATGAAAAAAAGAAGAATGTATTTGGCTGCGGTGATTTGCTTGTCTGTGATATCTTTAAATGTTGTATCTGCAAATGTTTTATCTGTAAATCCTACATCTGCCAATGCAGTAGCAGTAAATCCCGCATCTACAGATGCTGAGGCAGAGGTGCATGAGACGGGAGCAGAGAAGGCAAAGGCGATCTCAACGGAGAAAACAGAATCGAAAGGTGGCGCAGAGGAGAACGGCGCAGAAGACGACGGCACTGGATTCAGGACGTATGCGTTGGATTCGTTTAACGGGGATATTCTGGAGGCTGATTTGGAGGACTATTCTTTTACAGAGGATAGAGTAAGTTTTACTTATCAGGATAAGCTTTTTAATTTTAGCCTTGAGAAATATGAGATGAAAGATACCAGGGTTGACGGGGTGGAATATTACATTGGGAATGAGGGAGACTTAGATTGCTATGTAGTTGTGTATGAAGGGTCTGTTTGCATAAAGGTGACAGACATGGCGCAATCAGTGGCCGGGAGGCAGAAGGATACGCTGAATAATTTTACAGTGGTGGCTTTTGATAATGAAGACGGCAATATTGAAGAGATTTCAGATATGATGAAGACAATGGAAGAAAAGAGTACAAAATAGATGTATGTGGACAGAGGCGCAGGCTTGCTGCATGTGGCCAGCGGCTCAGATATGTTGTGTGTGACCAGAGACGCAGACTTGTTGCGTGAGGTATATGCGATTAGAGATGGATAAATCCGGCCGGAGGTATGATTGCAGATTGCAGAAGGCAGGGGCACAAATGTCAGGTTGGCAGTTTTGACTCGGATTTTATATGTATAATCCAGGAAATTATGGCAGATACTATGGTAGAAAATAACAAACAGGAGGTCATAGTTATGCCAGTGGATTTTAAAAGCAGTGAGACAAAGGACAATCTAATGCGTGCGTTTGCCGGGGAGAGCCAGGCGAGAAACCGATATACTTTTGCAGCGGGACAGGCGAAAGCACAGGGGCAGCCCACGATTGCGCAGGTATTTCTTTATACCGCGGACCAGGAGAAAGAGCATGGAGAGATTTTCTATAATCATCTGAAAGAGATGGCCGGTGAGACGATTCATATTGACGGCGGTTATCCGGTGGATATTACAGAGGATCTGGCGGAGCTTCTGCGTATGGCGCAGCATAATGAATACGAGGAACATGACGACGTGTACAAACGCTTTGGCGATAAGGCGAAGGAAGAGGGCTTTGACAAGGTGGCCCGTTCTTTCCACATGATTGCTGAGATTGAGAAAACACATGGGGACCGCTTCGGAAGATTTGCAGAGTGGCTGGAGGAGAATAAGCTTTATATCTCTGATGTGAAGACAGGCTGGATTTGCCTCAATTGCGGTTATATCTGCGAGACAAAGGAAGCGCCGAAGAAATGTCCTGTATGTGATCACGACCAGGGATATTTCATCCGCCTGGAGCTTGCACCGTTTGCAGACAAAAGTAATAAATAGCATGTAAGCGTTTAAAACTAAAATTAGGACAAAGTTAAGAAACCTCGATCAATCGTGGGTTTGTGCGACTGGGTCCTAATTTTTTTATAGGTTATGCTTTGTTCTGCGTTTTTCGGCTTCCTGATATACTTGGTTGTCTGCTCTTACGGAAACCACAATGACGGTCATAATGCCATTGTGTTCTTCTACGGAGTAGACGACACGTATCCCAATACCGCGAAATTTTATTTTATAAAGCCCTGATAAATCTGTACCATCTTTGTTTCCAAGAGGTTTTCCATATCCGCCCCGATAAGTCGAAAGAGGCTTCTGACTGACCTTACGGATGCCTTTGGCAATCTGCGGCTGGATGGAGTTATCCAGTTTCTTCATATCGTCGATGGCTTCGGGAAGGAAGTTGATCTGATAATTCATTCGATTTCTACCTCCTCCGCTTCGTCAAGATCAGTTTCTGAGATACCAAGGTCTGCCATAGCTTCATTAAAAGATACCGTATGTGCCATGCTGCCATTATTAAGGCGTTCCTGCGCAAGCAGGAGAAGGCGATAATCCTCTTCGATTTCAGCCAGACGTTCGTATTCTTCCGGTGAAAGAATAACAGCGGACGGTGTATTATTTTTTAACACTACGAGCTGGCGTTCTGTCCGTAGGCGGTCAAAAATTTTAGAGGCCTGCCCTTTGTTAAATTGTGTTATAGGTACAAGGCTGTTTAATATGTCAACAGTGATAGCCATTTGTGATTCCTCCTCTTGTTCTTTGTATTTTTAGTATATGCGCAAAAAAGCAAAATAGCAATAGAAATATTGCGAAATTAATAGATAAATTATAATTACTTTTTGTTGCGTAAGAGTCAAGCTTTGATTATGCGATGGACATTTATTATATAAAATAAGCGTTATGTCAAAAAATAGAAAAATTGACATAACGCTTATTATGATGATGAAGAGCAAAGTATTAATGTTTATTCTTCTCCTTCACAGCCGCGAAGATACTCTGCAGGACAATGAAGAAGCAAAGCAGAGCCGCAATGGTGATTCTCGTCCACCAGGAGGAAAGTGTTCCCTGGAAGGTGATGAACGCTTCGATTGTACCCTTAATCAGTACGCCGAAGAGGGAGCCGAAGACATTGCCGACACCGCCTGTCAGCAGTGTACCGCCGATAACGGAGGAAGCAATGGCATCCATCTCAAGTCCTTTGGCCTGCTCTACGAAGCCTGCGCAGGTGTTGAGGCAGAAGAGGAAACCGCCCAGACCGCAGAGGGTACTGCTGAGTACATAAGCTTTCAGTTTTGTCCTTCTGACATTCAGACCCATCATAAGAGCGGACTGTTCGTTACCGCCTACCGCGTAGATGGAGCGTCCGAATTTCGTGAATTTCAGCATTACGAATACCAGAACGAGAATGATCAGTGCAATGACCACGCTTGGGTAAATATAAGGATAGATCATCACGCCTTTTCTGTTTAAGTAACCTCCAAAGGGAAAATAAATTTTAAATTTCGCCCAGGAGAGGAAGGTTTCGTTACTGATACTGATCATTTCTGTGGAAACGATTGCTGTCATACCTCTGGCAAAGAACATACCCGCCAGAGTAACGATGAAAGGCTGGATATTCAGGTAGGCTACCAAAAAGCCCTGTACCAGACCAAAGACAACACCCATTACCAGCACCAGGAGAGTTGCCGGAACAGCGCCGATTCCTTTTAATTCCATCATCCATGCCAGCAGCATACAGGTCAGGGCCACCACGGAACCTACAGAAATATCGATTCCGCCTGTGATCATGACAACGGTCATGCCTGCCGCAATGACGATCAGACCCGCGTTGGATATGAACAGGTTGAGGAAGTTCTGTACTTTACCAAAGCCTTGTTCATTGAAAATAACCACACCGGCAATATACATGACAAAGAACAGGACGATGGTGATCAAAAGTAGGAATGCGTTTCCGTCTATTTTCTTTTTTACTTTAACTGCTTTTGAACCGCTCATCTTATGCCACCTCATTTCCGTTTACTGCTTTTTTCCCCAGCGAATGTTTTTTGAACCATTTCTTAAGCTGCGGAGACTGTAAGGATACAATGATCACCACCACGATCGCTTTGTACACGGGAACCTGGTCGGAGGATACGTGCATAGCGTAAAGAGTGGTAGTTAAGGCCTGGATGGTGTAAGCGCCGATTACGGAGCCCATGAGGGAAAACTTGCCGCCGCCAAGTGAATTGCCGCCCAGGGCAACCGCGAGGATGGCATCCAGCTCCATGTTGAGGCCAATGTTATTGGCATCGGCAGAATAGATACGTGAGCTTGCGACCAAACCTGCGATACCGGCCATCAGTCCGCCGAATACATAGGTGAGAAAAATAATCTTTGACGATTTCAGACCTACCAGGCGGGAAGCCTTTGCATTGATACCTACAGATTCAATGTACATGCCTATGGCTGTCTTCTTAAGGATAAGAGTAGTAACGATAACCACGATGATCGCCATGAAAAACGGTACGGGCAAAGGCAGACCTTTGATGCTGGAGCCCAATACCTTGTAGTGGTCAACACGTACGTAAGTAATCTGTCCGTTTGTCACGAGCTGTGCGATACCACGCCCTGCTGTGAAAAGGATCAGAGTTGCGATCATAGGCTGGATTTTCAGCTTAGCAACAAGGAAACCATTAAAGCATCCGCAGATGACAGCCACTGCAATACCTGCCAGGATTCCTAAAATGTAAGGGTTGTTATACTGGGTTACGGACTGCTCGCCGCCTGCCAGAACGTTACATACAACGCCTGCCACAACAGCCATTACCGCACCTACGGAAATATCGGTACCGCCGGAAGCGGCTACCATCAGGGTCATGCCCACGGCCAGGATGACCAGCTCGCTGGCACGGTTGATAACGTCAATAATATAACCGTAAAGCATACCGTCACGGACGCTTATGGCGAAAAAGTCAGGAGTGGTGATCAGGTTTACCAGAAGTACCAGCACCAGACAGAGAATCGGCAGAAACAGACGGTAGGTTGTAAGTTTTTTCAATTTATTCATTAATCTTCACCTCCGGCAATTGCTTTCATGATCGAGGACTGGCTCAGCTCTTTCTCTTCAAGCTCGCCAACCTTGCTTCCGTCGCGGAGAACCGCCATACGGCTGCAGGTACGCAGCATTTCTTCCACCTCGGAGGAGATGAACACAACGCTCATGCCCTGTTCAGCCAGCTCAAGCACCAGCTTCTGGATTTCTGTTTTTGTTCCGATATCAATACCACGGGTGGGCTCATCCAGGATCAGGAAATCCGGGTTTGTGAGCAGCCATCTGCCGAGGATGACCTTCTGTTGGTTGCCACCGGAGAGCTGCTTGATTGGCGTTTCTCTGTCCGCGGTCTTAATCTGCAGCATCTTAATGTATTTATCGGTAAATTCTTCCTGCTCTTTTTTGCTCAGAAGCTTGAACATCCCTTTTTTAGCCTGAAGTGCGATGATGATATTCTCACGTACGGACAGGTCTGAGATGATACCTTCTTCTTTACGGTTTTCCGGAAGGTAGGCCATGCCGTTCATCATTGCGTCAATTGGAGAATTGACCTGCAGCTTTTTGCCCTTGACCAGCAGCTCGCCTTCGTCCGGTTTGTCAGCGCCGTAGATCGCGCGCACAAGCTCGGAACGGCCTGAGCCAAGGAGTCCGGTAAGGCCGATCACCTCTCCCTTATGTATCTTAAGGTCAAAGGGACGGATCGTTCCCTTATGCCCAAGTGCCTTGGCTTCGATAATAACTTCCTCGCCCACCTTAGCGGATTCACCCTCTTTTTTGAGAGCGGCAAGATCGTCAAAATCTTTACCCATCATTTTTGCTACCAACTGTACTCTTGGAAGCTCTTCTACTTTATATTCACCTACCAGGGTACCGTTTCTTAGAACAGTGATCCGGTCACATACCGCATATACCTGTTCAAGGAAATGGGTGACAAAGATGATACCTACACCCTGGTCTCTTAATTTCCGCATTAATGTAAACAGTTTTTCTACCTCTCCGTCATCCAGGGAGGAGGTAGGCTCGTCGAGGATCAATACCTTTGCTGACATATCCACTGCACGGGCGATTGCCAGCATCTGCTGAATGGCAATGGAGTAATTCTCCACTGCCGAAGTTACATCCACATGGATGTCCAGGCTGTCCAGCAGCTCCGACGCCTGTCTTCTCATTGTTTTCCAGTCAATAAAGCCGCCTTTTCTCGGCTCGCGGCCAATGTAAAGATTTTCTGCCACAGACAGGTTGGGGCAGAGGTTTACCTCCTGGTAAACGGTACTGATACCGTTCATCTGGGCTTCCTGGGGAGATTTGTTGATGATCGTCCCCTCTTTTCCTTCTATCTTGATTTCACCTGTTTCAAATTCCTCAACACCGGTCAATACCTTAATTAATGTGGATTTACCGGCACCATTCTCTCCCATCAGAGCGTGTATTTCTCCCCTGCGCAGGGTAAAATCTACGTCCTGCAGGGCCTTTACGCCTGGGAAAGTCTTATAGATATTTCTCATGGTAAGAACAACGCCTGGTTCCATATGGTCCCGCCTCTCTTTCTAATCAATGCCACTCTGCTTAAAAAAAGTGCGGGAGGAGGAGGTCTTTACGGCCTCCGCCCTCCGCACCTTAAAGTTTCCAATGGCTGTTAATTGGTCACAGTTATGGCTGCTGATTAATAAGCACGCTCTGCCAGGATAGCTTCCAGATCCATGGAGGTATCGAAGTAAGCTTCGTCTACGTACTGAATCTTTTCAACTTCTTCTCCGGCTTCCAGTTTCTTAATGATTTCGTCTACACGCGGTCCATGAAGCGGGTTGCACTCGAATGTTGCATTTAAGTCACCAGCGATCATAGCTTCAAAAGCAGCTTTTACAGAGTCAAAGGAGATAACGATGATGTCGCCTTCCGGTCCGCAGGTCTTGCCGGCAGCTTTGATAGCGTCGATTGCGCCGAATGCTTCGTTGTCGTTCTCGCAGATTACTACATCAATGTCGTCATAGGATTTCAGGAAAGATTCCATAACTTCCTGGCCCTTAGCCTGTGTGAACTCACCGGACTGCATGTCTAACATTTTCCAGTTTTCGTGCTGTGCAACAATGTTTCCAAAACCTTCGGTACGTCCAACCTGAGCAGATGCTCCGATGGTTCCCTGAATTGTTACCATGTTGATCTCTTCTTCGCCGCGTCCCTTTTCTTCCAGGTAATCAGCTACCCACTGGCCTGCTGTCTCACCTTCTTTAATGAAGTTGCCGCCTACCCAGCACTCATACAGAGAGTCGTCGGAAACCTGCATCTGTCTGTCGGAAAGGATAACCGGGATACCAGCTTCTTTTGCTTCTTCCAGAACGGTTTCCCAGCCTGTCTCAACTACAGGTGCAACTACGATGTAGTCAACGTCCTGCTGGATGAAAGAACGGATTGCTTTAATCTGGTTTTCCTGTTTCTGCTGTGCATCGTCAAAGATTAATTTATATCCGTTTTCTTCGGTAAAAGTAGATTTAAAGGATTCTGTGTTAGCTGTTCTCCAGTCAGACTCGGCACCAACCTGTGCGTAACCAACTACGATTAATTCGTCGTCTGCCGCCTGAACGGTGATTGCGGGAACTGTTGCCATGGATGCCACCATTGCTGCTGTTAATGCTACTGATAAAACTCTCTTCTTCATTTTGAGATCCTCCTTAAATTTTTTGCTGTGGGTTTCTGATTTCCCTCAGCTGATGATTACATTCTATCAAAAATTGCTGGAAAATCTACGGAAATTCCCGGACATTTAGTTAATTATTTTTAGGGATTTTATTCTTTCTTCATATTTTGTTCATTATTTTTTGAAAAAGGTTGATTTTTTTTCGGTATGCGTACGGTTACTTTTGTACCCTTGCCTTTTTCGCTCTCAAACTCCAGACCATAACGGTAGCCGTAGTTCATGCGGATGCGTTCCTCCACATTGATGAGGCCAAAGCCTTTTCTTCCGTAGCTGGATTTCTCCTTCACCTTTTTCCGCAGGGCAACCAGCTCGTCCTCTGTCATACCGATTCCGTTGTCACACACTTCAAATACAATATCAGCGCCCTCCTCATGGGCGGTAATGTAGATGAGGCCTTTTCCGCGCTTGTTTTTGATTCCATGGTACAGGGCGTTTTCCACCAGAGGCTGGAGTGTGAGCTTGAGGATACTGTATTCATACAGGCTGTCGTCAATGTCGATTTCATAGTCAAGGATGTCCTCGTAACGGAACTGCTGGATACTCAGGTAGCTGTGAATATGCGATTCTTCCTCGCGGATTGTGATATAATCCCTGCCTCCGCTTAAGACTGTGCGGAAAAATTCCGACAGGGAGGTGGTCATCTGGATAACCTCCTTCGTCTGTCCGTCCTCCGCAAGCCACACAATGGTATCCAGGGTATTATATAGGAAGTGAGGGTTGATCTGCTCCTGGAGAAGCTTCAATTCCGTATCCTTTAATTTCATCTGCTCAATTTTCACATCATCTACTAAGGTACCGATTTTGTCCCTCATCTCATCAAAACGTTTTACGAGTATCTGGATTTCATCATCTGATTCAATAAACTGTTCTGAGGTGAAATCTCCTTTTCCCATCTGCTTCGTTGCCTCGCACAGGGCGTTGATGGGGTCGGTAACACTGCGTGTGATCCGTCTGGAAAAAAAGATGACGCAGATCATGATACCGCAGAGCAGGGCAATACTCAGCATGATGGCGTTGGCAGTCTGTCTTTCGATTGCCTTTCTCAGCTCGTCCAGGCTCACGGTTTCGTAATAGACATATTTCTGGATATAATTCTGGATCAGGGAATTGACACCGTGGATATCGTTTTCCCACATGGGGATGTTGTTGCTGTAGGAGGAGGGTTTGTTCAGGTTCTCTTCGATTTTGCCAAGGACATTTTCCAGTGTGTTAAGGCAGGAGGTGATGCCTCGTATCTGAAGCACGCTGTCGATGCCAGAGGCGTTTTCCGACATGGTTTGGAAATCCCGGCGGGCATTGCTGATCATTTTATAGGGATTCTTTACGACCGTGGCGTATTTGGGGTCTTTTCCCTCGATGATATCTCCTTTTTTTAACTCCTCCAGAGAGGCGGAACCGATGACCACACGGTATACGGTATAATTCATCTCTTTTTCGAAGGTCAGGTTATAATCGTTGGCCTCCATGATATTGGTTACAATCTGGCTGTAGGATTCCGTGAAATTCTGAAGAACAGCCAGGACGCTGATCACCATAAGCATCAAGGGGATGATGATGGTGGCGGAGAGCATGAACAGACGCTTCTTCAGGGAAATACTTTTTCTGGTTTTCATTGGCCGGGAGTCTCCTTTCTCACATTGCGGTAATCCTTGGGAGTCTGGCCCTGGGTCTTTTTAAATATGTAACTGAAATAGTGGGAGTCCTTATAACCCACGTCGTAGGCAATCTCAGCAGTCTTTTTGCTGGTACACCGGAGAAGCTCCTTGGCCTTTTCCATGCGCAGGCCGGTCAGGTATTCGATAAAGGTCTGCCCGGTTTCCTGGCGGAAGATGGTGCTGAAATAGCTGGGGCTGATGCCGATTTGTGAGGCCACGGTGTTTAATGAAATCTCGTTGTTGGAGAAATTCTGCTCCACATACCGTGCGGCGTCGTCCAGAAGTCCGCTGTATTTGTCCATGGAGGCATTGTTCCGGAGCCTGAGTGCTTCTGTGAATAAGTCCTTGAGATACTGACACACACTTTCTATAGAAGAAACTCGTGCTTTAATCTCGTCCACATCACCGAATTTGTCTGTGAGGGACTGGGCGCTGATGCCGAGTCCTTCCAGGAATTTTGTGACACAGAAGTACATATCTACCATAAGATATTGACGGAACATAAGAGAATTATAGCTGCCAAGCCCTACCTTTTCGAAATAGGCATCCAGGAAGCCGGAAGCCTCGTCGATATCTCCTACTTTCAGGAAGTTTTCCAGGAGATTACGGTCAATATTGGCGGTGTTGATTTTCTTCAAATCTTCTTTTTCTGCGGTGAGAAGTTCTTTTTTATGGATTTCGTCAGCGGTAATGATCTGGTTCGCCTCAGTGAAGAAGCGGGTCGCAAATGCCCGGTTCGCTTCCAGGAAGGACTGACGGACATCCCGGAGTCGGTGGACCGTACTTCCGGCTCCGCCGAAATATTTCAAGGTGCTGTCTTCGGGAAGCAGAGTGGCAAAAAAGTCTTTAAGTTTTTCGAGGAATTCGCCAAGCTCCGATTCCTCTTCGCTGCGCACAAGAAGGGACCAGCCCTCGCCCCATCGCTTGAAGTAATAGATCGTGTCTATGGAGCTTAAGAAGTCCTCGACCTTACTTTCGACTTCCACCCGGTGTTTTTGGTAAGTGTTTTCATTTTGGCCCCGGGAAATGATTTTGAGGAGGACGACGGTATAGTAGGAAGCGGTAAAATCCATGTTTAACTGGCGGCCCCATTCTAATAACTCGGCTGTGGAGATGGAGTTTTCCACAAGGGCGTAGAAGAGGCGGGCCTTATCCAGCTCAAGCTTCTCCTGGTTCTCTTTCTGGTACTCTGAAAGAAGCTTCTGCTGCTCCTGTTCCTCGCGGATGATATTAGCCACCCGGTTGACAGTCTCCAGAAGCTTCTCCGAACTGATGGGCTTAAGCTGATAATCAGTTACCCCGATGGAGATTGCTCTTTTCGCATAATCAAATTCATCGTAGCCGCTGAGTATAATGATTTTTGTGTTGGGAAGCTCCTTTTTTACAATGGAGGCGAGTTCCAGGCCGTCCATGAAGGGCATTTTAATATCCGTGATCACGATGTCGGGCTTGACCTTCATGATCATGGGATAGGCAAGCTCACCGTCCCCGGCTTCGCCCGCGAATTCATACCCCTCATTCTCCCAGGGGATGTTGTTTTTGATGCTTCTGCGGATGATTGCCTCATCCTCTACTAAGAAAACCTTTATCATAAGAAATCCTCCGAATTGGGGTTGTATGGTAGTTTTCATTATACCGTGGTCACTAAATTTGGCTTCGCCTTATTAAGTGTCCAGGTATATGTCTCACTAAACTCGCCTTTCGCCTTTGGCTCGGGCTCCTTAAGTGTTCTCATTATACCACGAAATCGGGGCAAGACCAAGATGGCCGGGGAGGTTTGTTTCTTACGTTTGTTTCTTACAGGATGATAAGCCTGCCGCTGTAATTTTCTTTTCTTAGCTCGTTGAGATATTTTTTGGGAGTGTTCATGGAAAAGGCTTTAAATTCTTTTACCATGTGGGGCTGGTCATAGTAGCCCGCAGCTACAGCCAGGTCTGCGTAGTCGATAAAATCAGTTTCAAGCCCCAAATTGTCAAGAAGATACTGAAAACGCATCATGCGGCAGAAAATCTTGGGAGACATACCGTATGAAAGGCGGAAGGTCTGGTTTATGTAGCGCTGGGTGTAGCCGGTTTCCTGGGAGAGTTCCTGAATGGAAATATTACCGGCAGTGGATACCATACGATTGACTATAAAGTTGTGAAGATTATTTTTAACGTTGAAGGCTGTATAGGGAGCATAATGTTTCAGATAGGTTTTTAGAAAGACCTTCTGTTGATATGCGAAATCCCTGCTTTCAACGATTTTGTAAAACATGTCTTTGTCCTTAAGCAGCGCTTCCAAAGGAATCTCCTGTGCCAGTACTTCCGCCATATTTACATGGCAGAGGCAGGGGATGTGCCCCGGCAGAAAGCGGACACCAAAATAATAACAGTTTTTTCTGGCGAAGGTATAGCTTGGCTGTAGTACGGTGCCGCACACCTTAGCGCTGGGACTGTGGCTGTCACAGCAGAAAAGAATGTCAATACAGCCGTCAGGTACAGCCATCATTGCATCATCCTTGATCTCGTCCATCATAAAGCTGTAGAAATGAGAGATTCCATAGTTAAGAACCATGGATTTATAATATTTAGTGGTAGTCATGACAAAATATGGTTGTTTAGGCAAAACAATGGACATGGAAAAGCCTCCTTATCATAGCAAGTGATCAAGCCCGCAGGTGATTTTGCAGACAATAAAAAAGGAGACCTGCGTTCAGCGAGTCTCCCTTGACATCTTATCTGCTACTATAATAAGTCTGTTGCAGAGAAAATACAAGTAAAAATAAAGTTTTCTTGTTTAAATTTATTATGCCTTGGCACAGAAGCGGTTATAGCGGAGGTCATGGAGATTGACGTCCGTGCGGCCCTCGGTGACCAGCTGGGCCAGGTTATATCCCACGGCGGGAGCAATCCCGAAGCCGTGGCCGGAAAAGCCGCAGGCGGCTATCAGTCCGGGAGCTTCATCCACGGGACTGATGACAGGAACCTTGTCCGCGCATAAATCCATCCAACCTGCCCAGGTCCGGACAATTTTTGCATCGGCCAGCATAGGAAAATATTTGATGATTCCCCGGCATGTACTGGAGGCGGCAAGGCTGTTGGTAACAGGAGTGCCGTTATCCCTGGTAAAGCCTTCAAGTCCAAGGGTTCCGCCGAATACGAAGGAGCCGTGCTTCGTTTGATGCCCGTAGAAGTCGGCTTCTGCTGTGCCCAGCATCTGGTCAAACATATGAGCTCTTGCCTCTGTTACCAGTGCCTCCAGCATTACCTTCTGCATGGGAATGTCAATGCCGATGCTGTTAAGGATCGGGCGGCTGAACAGGCCGGCAGCCACGATAATTGTCTCTCCCTCGTAAATATTCCCGTTCGAAGTCACGACCCTTCTCACCTTACCCCGGATTTTGCGAAGCTCCGTTACAGGTTCCCCGGTAATGAAACGAACACCCAGTTTTCTTGCTGTTTTATAGTATCCAAGGGTGGTGGTGAGCGGATTGGCGTGACCGTCGGTAGGGCACCAGCTGGCCCCGGCTACCTCTTTGGAGAGATAGGGATTGATGCTTTGCACTGCTTCTGCGTCAATCATTTCCACCTCAAGCCCGCAGGCCTTTGCGCGGGTGGTGAGTCCACGAAGGATATTTATATGTTCTTCTGTTTTTCCAAGCCGGAGATTTCCGTCCTGATGGTATTCACAGTCAACCTCCAGCTCATCAGAGAGTGAGGGCCAAAGATTTTTGATACCGTACATGGCAAGGGGCAATTCCCGGGGGTCACGTCCGGATTGACGGACACCGCCGCCGTTTCGGGAAGAACCACCGTTTCCTATATGGTCGCTGCTTTCAAGAACGATTACAGAGCAACCCCTTTTGGCCAGGTAATACGCACAAGCGCATCCAATAATGCCGCCGCCGGCAATGATCACATCTGCACAATCTGACATTTTATATCGCCTCCGTTTCTTCCGCGGCCAGAATATTCATTTCTATCGGGCGCATGGGAACGCGGGCGGTGGCCGGTTCCAGTTCCGCGGGGGAGATACCCAGCTCCTTTGCCACGATTCCTTTTACAAGGCGGGAGCAGGTCTGGCCCTGGCACAGCCCCATGCCTGTCCGGAGATAGCGGCGGATTTCGGTGAGGGTAAACATGCCGTCATGTACAGCGCGCCGTATTTCTCCCTTTGTTATTTCTTCACAGCGGCAGATAAGCATGTCATCATCCTCAGCAGGAATAAATTCTCCGATATCTCTTGAACGGTCATTTATTGTATACATTTTCAATTCCTCCCTTATATTTGCTTAAAAAATCTTGCATTCATTGCCATTTCGGCGGGAACCTTTATGGTAAGCAGGTTGGTATGGTCAAATGCGGGCAGACTTTTAATATTGAGAACCTCTGCCTGGCAGCAGGGCCGGCCGCTTCTGTCCAGGGCGGTTCCCATATCCCCTTTTTGGGGCAGAGGGAGGAATTCATAAGGAAGTGTGACAGATGCAAAACCGTCTCCTATATCCTCATCTACCAGAAAAATCGCCTGGCCGGAACAGGCTGCCACACACATGCCGCATCCTACACATTGGGCTTTTTCGTCAATAGCCGGAAGAGATGTGATGTTCTCGCCTATCTTTATGCATTTCTTTGGGCAGGCGTCCTGACAGGGGTTGCAGGGTATGTTCTGGGAACACTCCATAACAGGATGGATGCCTTTCTGATGAGTGACACCGGGATATTTCTCAATTTCGTCAGCGGTGAGATAACCTTTTTGGAGCAGGCTTTCAGAAATATCAATGCCTTCTTCTGTCTTTTTCAGGATTTTTCCACGGTTTTCAGGGGCGAACATACCCTGCCTCAGGCCGTTAAGAGCTTTGTGGTGTTCCTGATATTTTTCTTCCAGCCGGGAACCGGTTATGTAGCCAAGGGAGCAGGCGGCGGCGATACCGGATATCCGCCCTTCGATCATGGCAGAACTGGCTTCCTCTATGCCGGATACATCACCTGCTACAAAAACTCCTTTGAGTGAGGTTTCTCCATACTTATCGCAAAGAGGCACCTGGCCGCCCTTCCTGGGATTATCCTCCATTTTACAGCCTGCCATTTTGAGAAGCTGTGACATAGGTGATAATCCTACGGCAATACAGATGGTATCCACATCAAAATGCTTTTCCGTACCGGGAATAAATTTGAATTGCTCATCCACCTGAGCTATGGTCACACCGGTTACGCAATCATTTCCTTCAGCCTTTACAATAGTGTGGGAAAGGTAGAAAGGCACTCCGCACCGCGATACTTTTGATGCATGTACGCCGTAGCCGCCGATTCTTGGGGCTGCGTCAACCAGAGCGGCTACCTGGCAGCCGGCCTGTAAAAGCTGATAGCTTACCACCAGGCCCACATTGCCTGTGCCAAGCATGAGGACACGGTTTCCGGGTTTAATGCCGTGGAGGTTCATCATAGTCTGGGCAGCTCCTGCGCCGATGACTCCGGGAAGTGTCCAGCCGGGGAAGGTCACCATATTTTCAGAGGCGCCGGTTGCGATAATAATGGAATCTCCTTTGTAATGCTGAATCCCGTCTCCGATACGTACCGTGATTTCCTTATCCATGTACATTCCCATAACTGTGGCATCCAACTGCACGTGAACGCCAAGGGAGTCAGCCTCCCGGAGAAGGTCCTGTCCGATACGGAAGCCGCGGATTTTTGCCTTATGCTCTTTGGAGCCAAAAAACTTATGTATTTGTTTGAAAAGCTGTCCGCCCGGTTTCTTGTTTTCATCAAAAACAATGACTTCCATGCCGCATTTCGCAGCCTCTATAGCAGCAGACAAACCGGAGGGGCCGGCGCCGACGACAATCAGGTCATATCTTTTCATAAATTATTCCGCCTTTCGTTTTTGCATTATTGAGGACACGCCATACTGTGTTTCAACTGTCATTCCCTCCTCAAGAGGAGTGACGCAGGTACGGATATTAGGCTTTCCGTTTACAACCATCACACAGTCCGTGCAGCGGCCAATGGCACAGAAAATCCCTCTTGGCCTGTGTTCTTTTTGCGTGTAGCGGTGGACCATAACGCCGGAGGCTTTCAGCGCGGCTGCAATCGGTTCACCTTCAAAACCATAATATTTTTTACCGTCATAGGTAAAGCTTACCTTTCGTCCGGTTTCCGGTTTTCCCAGGATCGGATGATTTTCAATCCTTGATGACATATATTTTTCCTCCTGATTTCGTTAAAGCTGATCACTGCCACGGGGTATTCTTCTATAAGCTTAAGCCGGAACAGTCATACCTTTGGAGCTGCCCTGCTTTTCCGGGGGATTAACGTCTTCCAGGGTGGCTGGTGTGAACAGGGGCTGTTTTTTTACAAATTTCATCCAGACAACCGCATAGACAAGCAGAACCGCAAGGATGACAAAATACATTTTATAAATCGTGAGCCTTGCGGCACCCTCCGCTATATTGGCAATCATATAGATGTCTCCAAGAATAGCCAGAATCTGAGGAATGCCAAAGAAAACCAGCTTTTTGTTTCTGGAAGGGTGTCCGGGATAACGATATCGCAGAACCAGGACCGTTACATTTATCAATACATAAGAAGTCAGCCAGAAACAGGAGGCAGCCAGAAGCAATGTGGACAGTGTGCCGGAATTTGTAAAACCTGTGGCAATGAGCGCTGCGTCGCCGATTCCAATGAAAAGGAGTCCGGCCAGGGCCACGCCTTTTTTTGTCTTTTTTGAAAAAACCGACGGCAGCAGATCATTCTCGGACATGCCGCATAATACGCTTGGGATGCCGCCTAACACAGTATTGGCAGTGCTGATTCCGGCCAGAATTGTTACGATTCCCATCCAGGTTTCTCCTGCTTTTCCAAGGACACTGTGTGCAAAGACCATGTGAGGCATTTCTGAGGAGGCCAGATCTGCATAGGTTACATAGTTCGTCATGCCTGCTCCAAGAAGTGACTGGAGTACGAAGAGCAGGGAAATCCCCAGGATCATGGAAAGAAGCACGTCGCGCTTGGGATTTTTCAGCTCCTTTGCAACGGGAATAACGAATTCAATTCCAATAAACAGCCAGAATGCCATAGCAGAGAGACTTACATATCCTCCGATTCCGGTGACGGCCGGCGCTGTCTGCTGTGTGATTACTTCTCCGGTACCCAGTTTGAAGAAACTGATAATTCCCATACCTAAAATAGAGAGAAGGAGAAGCCCGACTACTACATTCTGTATTTTGGAAAAAATATCAATGCCGTTGTAGTTCACGAGCATTAATACAGCCAGAAAACAGACGCTGATCACCGGGGCCGGTACGGACGGAAGAAAAAGCTCATTTACAACGATTCCGCACATGGCGATTTCCACGGAGGCCGCCAGAAGATTCACAACCACATAAGCGGAAAGATTTGCGATAATAGAGGGCACAGAGCCAAGCCCCACCTTAGTGTACTGTCCCATGCCGCCGTCAACCTCCGGCATTAAATCATGAAGCTCGGAGAATGACAGAGCCAGACAGGCATTTAATATTACTACGATAAGCATGGCTATCAAAAAGCCTTTTCCCGCAAGTCCAATACCCTGTCCCAGAGAAAGGAGGCAGCTTGATGCCACGATCAGACCCACAACTACTGCAATTGCACTTGGTAAACCTAATTTTCTTTTCATAATAACCTCTCTTTCTGTCAAGCCAGCGCCGGAGTATCCCACAGCTTAAGCTTTTTGCCAATTCCCTTTTTGAGCGCGTTCCGGTAGACCCTGGTTCCCCATGCTATGTCCTCAACGGGCATTCCGCCGATAGAATAAATAATGATCTCATCTTTTTTCCTGTGTACAGGAACCTTGCCGGTGAGAATGTCTCCCAGGTCATCAATATCTTCTTTGCGCATCCTGCCCTCTGCGATAAGGTCCATGCAGTGAACCGCGGGAATAGGAATTGTGTTGTAGGCCGGGAAATCCATTTCCTCCTCCCATGCTTCATAAAGCTGGATATTGTCTGTGACAATCCTTGCACGGTTGAGAATAAAGTCATCGTCAAACCTTGCGGCAGCAGGACAGCAGAAGATTGCTCCAGGCTTTATCCATTCTTCTTTTATATAAGGATATTTTTCTACATCTCCGGTGGGGCTTGAGGTGGCAATGACTATAATATCGCTGCCTCTTACTGCCGCTTCCTCAGTGTCTGCGTACTGAATATCCCGGATTTGAGGAAATTCTCCGCGGATATATGCTGCGAAGCTATCCAGAGAGCGTGTACTGCGGCCTTTTACCTTAACGGTATCGATTCCGGGGCGGACAGCTAAAAAAGCAGCGAGAGCGGTCTTGCTCATAACGCCCGGGCCGATAACACCCACTGTTTTGGAGTTTTCTTTGGAAAGATATTTTACACCGACCCCCGGTACCGCGCCTGTCCTGTAGGCACTTAGGATATTGGCGGACATATAAGCAAGAGGTGCGCCGGTGTCTTTGTCATTCAAGGTCAGCATCAGAATGGAACGGGGCAGGCCTTTCTTTTTGTTTTCTGCGTTTGAACCGTACCACTTCATACCGGCCATGTCGAATTTGCCGCCCAGGTATGCCGGCATTGCCATAAATCTACGGTCAGGTCCGTCGGTAGGCATATTGGGGAAGGGGGAGGTTTTAGGAAATTCCACCATACAGCCATGGGAGTTCCCGTTGGCGCCGCCCATTCTATAGTCGCCTATTTTCATAAGCTTAAACATATCCTCCATTGCGTCTACACAGTCGGACATATCCTTGACACCGGCAGCGATCATATCGGATTCGTTGAGATACAGGAAATCAAGTTCTGAATTATTCATGGTAACAGCTCCTTTCTGAAATTCACAGCGCAAGACGGAGCTGTGCTCCACCTCACTGCGGGTTTATGTTTCATAAAAAAAGAGGCCGGCATCTGTTGAATGCTGACCTCTTCGTCTGTTTTTGAGATAGACGAATCATACTCCCGGGAAAAAGAAAATGATTGTAAAAATCGGAACTTATATGGGAGACTGTTACGTGTTTTCGTTCATAGAAGGAGGAGTAGAACGCATAGGACTTGACATCCGGCGTACGAAAGGGGTAATCTAAAAGACACATTATATTTTGATATAGTATTTAAGTTCCGTAATGGAAGAGTTACTATGTTTCGTATGGGGGGAATTGTTTATGAGGAGAAGAGCTGTGCTCTCCATCGCAGGCAGTGACTGCAGCGGGGGAGCTGGAATACAGGCGGATCTGAAAACCATGCTTGCCAATGGTGTGTATGGGATGACAGCGGTTACGGCCTTGACTGCCCAGAACACAATGGGCGTAAACTCTGTGATGGCTGTGCCCCCGGAGTTTTTGGAAGCGCAGCTGCGGGCAGTATTTGAGGATATTTATCCGGATGCAGTGAAGATAGGGATGCTCTGTTCAGAGGAATTGGCTGCGGTTACGGTGGAGGTGTTGCGGAGGGAAAAGGCAGCAAATATTGTAATCGATCCTGTGATGGTATCCACCAGCGGCAGGGAATTGCTTGATGAGAGAGCTGTGGAACGGATGACACAGGAGCTGTTCCCTCTGGCTGAGCTTATTACGCCCAATATTCCGGAGGCGGAGAAGCTGCTGGGAAGACCAATCGGGGACGGAGCAGACAGAGACAATAGAGCAGACGGAGACAACAGAGCCGACAGAGAACGTGCGGCGCAGGAACTGGCACAGCGTTTTGGCTGCTCGGTTCTTATAAAAGGCGGACACAGCACGGACAGCGAAGGTGCGGATGATTTTCTCTATCTCCGGCACCGGGGGAGTGGAGTGAGCCGGGGCAGCGGGGTGTGGATAGAAGGAGAGCGTATTGCCAATCCCAATTCCCACGGCACAGGGTGCACGCTGTCCTCCGCTATTGCCAGCAATCTGGCGAAGGGCTTTGATATGGAGGAGAGTGTGCGGCGGGCCAAGGATTACCTCAGCAAAGCCTTGGCCGCCGGACTGGACATGGGGAAAGGGAACGGGCCGTTGGATCATGGATGCGGCTTTCATGTGGAGCCGTGAAGCGGATGTTTGATTAAGCACGCAACGTTCACTATGTAGAGAGAGGAGTACCTCCGGGGTTAAGCTGCAGGGAGACTGCCGGATAGAAAGCAGGGTGTGCCTACCGGGTAAAATATAGGAAGTCCGCGCACGGGCGCTGACTGCCGCCAATCAGGCTGTTCATGACCTTTCCGTTAAAGTAAAGGGTGGAGGAGCCGCCGCCGTCCAGATTGTACGCGTACTTACAGCCGTAGGACTGGAAGATGCTTGCCATATCCCAGTGGTTTAGGCCGCTGTAGCTTCCGGTACTGGTCACTAAGAGTACGTAGTCGTTCGGTTTGACCATACCCACGGCAGTCCGCGGGTAATATTTGGCAGTCTCTGCCCAGGAGGGCTGTACATTGCCGTCTTTAATAATGATAGGACCGAAATTATAGGTATCTTTTACTCCTGCCTTGATCAGGTCCTTGCCCATCAGACCTTGGGGCGGCGTATAGATGGTGCCGTCCTTTTTTACTGCCATGACACTGTAGCTGGTCATGTAATCGCCGTAAATCTTGCCGTTTTTAATACACATGCCCAGAGGTGAGGGTTTGCCGCTTCCATAATCAAAGGCACTTCCATTGATACCAATGATGCCGCCATTGGAGGAGACGGCGCTGGATGTCGTCTGCCGGGTTCCTCCGTAGGTACCGTAGGACAGGGCGGATTTAAGCTGTGAGGCATTACGTGTACGTACGTGTGCCACCCAGTAGGAAACTCCATGGGTGGATTTTTTCTTCAATTCAATGTTCAGGGTAGAGCTGGTGTATGTATAATAGGAGCCGTTCTGGTTGATTACCGGTTTATCGTTAGGCTTCTTGTTTGTGCGGCGGCCGTTGGCATCCACATAGTAGCTGCCTATCCAGGTGTTTTTCGCCATCACGCCGGAGGTTTTGTTGAAATAGTAATAGTAGCCGCCGATTTTTCTCCAGCCGGTGGCCATGGTGGAATTACTGAGAAAATAGTAGCGTTTTCCTTTGTAATTCAGCCATTTATTGGCAATTGCTACGCCCGAGTTATTGAAATAATAGCGGTATTTCGTCCCGGTTGCCCAGCGGTTGCGGAACATGGCACCGTTTTTTCGGTTGTAATAGTATTTGTTTCCGGAGCGTTTCATCCAGCCGGTGAATCGCTTACCGTCAGCCGTGCTGTAGTAATAATAGCCCTTGTATTTGATGGAGCCGCAGAGCAGACGGCCCTTGGTGTTATAAAAGTAATAGTCTTTGCCAATTTTCTGCCAGCCTGTTTTTTTGGATGTGATGCTCACTGTGGTCTGGGACTTCTTTACGTAAGCCGATGCCTCCACAGTTGCGGCGCTGCCGATACAGAGGATAAGCACCAGTATCACCGGAGCCAGCAGCCGCAGGTATTTCTTTTTGTTCATGTAAACCTCCCTTTTTTAATCATACATATCCCTGCCATTACCAGCCGATTTGCGGGCAGCAGGATTTAAAGGTTTTCTTAAGTTTCTCATATTACCAGTATAACAAAAATAGGATGGATGGGAAAGTAAATTTTCGTACTGGATGTCTATTGTGCTGTGGAGATAATAGTTGTATAATGGCTGTATAAATATACATATTTTGTTAAATTGGAGTGTAGGATAATGATTTTTCTGGAAAATTCACTGCAATATGATGATTATTTTCGGTTACGAAAAAGTGTAAACTGGAATAACTATTCTAAAGAACAGACTATATTTGCTCTTAAGCATACCGTTTATAGTATCACAGTAAAAAACGACGAGGAAATAATCGCTATGGGCCGACTTATCGGTGACGGACTTTATTTCACAGTCGTTGATGTGGTGGTACATCCGGCTTTTCAGGGACAAAGAGTAGGTACAGTCATCATTCAGAAATTGTTAAGTTTTGTAGAAAAAAATACACCACCCGGCGGACATTCAACTGTTTCTCTTATTGCCGCAAAGGGGAAAGAACCTTTTTATGAATCGCTGGGATTTAAAAGGATACCGCATGAATTCTGCGGCAGCGGTATGCGGAAAGTAATTCAAAAAGGGAAGGAAGGGAAAGGAGGATTCGTATGAAAAGGGTATGGTTTTTTAGTGAGTGTACAGTTTATAATGGAAAATCGGCGGTGGAATTTAATAAGGTGAGAACTGCCTTGGAGCAGAATAAAATCGCATATAAGTACAAGACCGTTGACCTTGGACACAATTCTTATAAGGGCTCAGGCGGCGTGACAAGAAGTGTGGGAGGCAATTTTTCCAATGCGGATTCATCTTTGGTTTACGAGGTTTTAGTGAATAAGAAGGATTATGATGCGGCTATGTGTGCCATTACACGAAAATCGTGAATATGAACAATGGTTTGTCAGAACTACAAATTAGTGGGTTTGAATAAAAAAACCATCAAAAAAAGTCATATCTCCGGCAAAATTATCAATAATTTGCCATATTATCCTTGCCAACTCATAGAATTTGAGTTATAATAAATAACATGTTAGAGTTTCCGTGACAAAGCAGTTTGAACCTTTTGCTATCCAAGGTTTAGACTGCTTTATTTTTGTTTTTACGGAGCTCCAAAAAACATAAGAGAGGGAAAAGATATGGAGAAAAATGACAAAAAAGTAGCAACCCCTTATGACCTGGACGGGCAGCCGCCTCTGAAACTGGCGATACCGTTAGGTCTGCAGCATGTGTTGGCAATGTTTGTCGGCAACCTGACACCGCTTCTGATCATCACAGGCGTGTGCGGAATTGAAGCCGGCGGAAGCCTGCAGATTGCATTGCTGCAAAATGCCATGCTGATTGCAGGTATTGTAACTCTGGTACAGGTTTATACCATTGGTCCCATAGGCGGTAAGCTCCCAATAGTTATGGGTACAAGCTCCGGCTTCATCGGTGTATGTAAAAGTGTGGGAATCGCCATGGGCGGCGGTGTGGTAGGATACGGAGCGATATTGGCCGCATCCTTTATCGGCGGTTTATTTGAAACCGTGCTGGGTGGATTCCTGAAACCACTCAGAAAGTTCTTCCCCGCAGTAGTTACCGGTACGGTTGTATTATCTATCGGTCTTTCACTGATTTCCGTTGGTATTGGCTCTTTCGGCGGCGGAAACACGGCTCATGATTACGGCTCACTTGAGAACCTTTTCGTGGGTGCAGTTGTATTGATTGTGATCATTGCCCTGAAACACGGGACAAAAGGCTTTACCAGTTTTTCATCAATCCTCATCGGTATCATTGTAGGATATATTCTGGTAACGATCATGGGGATGATCCTGCCCCATACCTTTACATATGTAGACGAAGCTACAGGCGCTACTGTTGAAGCTACGAAGGCCTGGGTTTTGAATTGGAGCAAGGTAGCGGACGCTCCTTGGTTTGCGATTCCGAAATTAATGCCTGTAAAATGGGTATTTGATGCAAAAGCCATTGTTCCTATTTGTATTATGTTTATTGTTACGGCAGTTGAGACGGTCGGCGATATCTCCGGTATCACCGAGGGTGGTCTTGGCAGAGAAGCTACAGATAAAGAGCTTTCCGGCGGTGTTATGTGTGACGGCCTCGGCTCCTCCTTCGCAGCAATCTTTGGCGTACTGCCAAACACATCATTCAGCCAGAACGTTGGTCTGGTAGCAATGAATAAAGTTGTCAACCGTTTCTCTATTGGAATCGGTGGTATTTTCCTGATTGCCTGCGGATTATTCCCCAAGCTGGCTGCTCTGATTTCCATTATGCCTCAGAGCGTGCTCGGCGGAGCTGCGGTAATGATGTTTGCATCCATCGTAGTCAGTGGTATCCAGTTGATCACCAAGTGGCCGGTAACCCCGAGAAACGTCACCATTATTTCCGTGGCTCTTGGCCTTGGATATGGCTTGGGCTCCAACACGGCAGTTCTGGCACAGCTTCCGGAGAGCGTCAGCCTGATTTTCGGCGGCTCCGGTATTGTTCCGGCTGCATTGTTCGCAATTCTTCTGAATGTTATCCTTCCTCCGGATGAGAAAACAGAGGTGGAAATTGCAGAAGAGATTCTGGAACAGAAAAAGAAACAGCAGAAAAGGTAATGATTTGAAAAGAGGATGGTATATGAAAAAAGCAGCGTGCATTTTTGCTGCGCTTATGTCCATGGTGATTTTCGCGGCGGCCCCGACCCTTAAGTCAGCCGCTGCGGACCCGGGAAGAGCGGTAACGGAACGTCGTACCAATTACGGCTGGCAGGGAAGCGGCGCCAATCGCTTCTATTATGGCAAGGACGGGCGGTATGTTACCGGCAAACAGCGTATCGGCGGAAAGCTTTATTATTTCAAAAAGGACGGAAGGCTTATAGTTAAAAAAGGCGTAAGATGTCTCAACGAGCGCGGAAATGATGTATACTACTTCGTGAAACAGGATAATTCCCTTGCGGAAAATACCTGGGTTCAGGACGATGTATACTGGTGCTATGCCGGCGACGGCGGCGCGCTGTATACAGGTAAGCGCTTTATCAACGGCAGAGAGTACCATTTCAGCAAGGACGCACGTTCCATGGGATACTGGGAGCAGTCCGGGAAAAATTGGTATTACTACAGTGACCGTGGGAAACCAGAGGCTTTTTCTGTTAAGAATACTTCCGACCATATGGCGCTGCACCATCTTGACAAAAAATCTTTAGACAGTATGTATCTTTCAGACACGCCAAACCTGATGATCACCGCCCACGCGGATGATGAGCTGCTGTGGGGCGGGGAAAATCTTCTGAAAGAAAAGTACCTTGTAGTGGTCATCACAGGGGCAGATACAGTTGCCAGAGGCGGCCCCAGGCGGCTGGAGCTGGAGCGGGTGACAGAGCTTACCCGGGATAAAAGCATTATCATGTATTACCCGGATTCCTACAAGGACCCATATATGATAGACGACTGGCTGGACTGCGGGAATGCGATTTCCAAGGACCTGCAGACCCTAATTAAATATAAGAAGTGGAATAAGATTGTGACACACAATCCTCAGGGAGAGTACGGGCATCGCCATCATAAAATGACCAACGAGAAGGTGACCAAAATCTGTAAGGCTCAGAACAGATTTTCAAACCTTTACTATTTTGGACATTGGTATCCGCGGAAGGAAGTGGGAGCGCATAAATCCTCACTGCACCGGGCAGCCCCAAAAACCTTCCAGAAGCTAAAAAAGATCTCGAAAAGTTACATCGGTCAATTTAAGACAGTTAAGAAGTATAGCTATATGATGGAGTATCAGACGGTCACAAGGGCCTCGCAATGGCGGTGAGAGGAGGAAGGGACAATTGATGAACGAAGAAAAAATGACGGAACTTGCATTGGAATACGGATTTTCCTGCGCTAAGGTGGCAGCGGTATCCGAGCTTGTGTTCGATCCGGAGCTGCGGGTGTACTGTGAGGAGAATACCTGCGGCAATTACGGAAGAAATTATGCCTGTCCGCCCGATTGCGGCAGTCAGGCGGAAATGAAGGCACGGACTGATAAATATTCCAGAGCGCTGGTCCTACAGACTGTGCAGCCGGTAGAGAGTGTCATGGATTCTGCCCAGACAAAGACTGCAAGAAAAGCCCACAACCTGCTTTCGCGTGAGTTTATGGATTTTTTAGAAAAGGAAGGTGTGGTGGGCCTGCGGGTGATGGCCGGACCTTGCTCCTACTGTGAGCAGTGCGCCAGAATCAAGGACGAGCCCTGCCGCTTCCCGGATAAGCTTGCCTCCTGCCTTTCCGCTTACTGCATAGACGCAGGCGCTATGGCGGAAACCTGCGGCATGCCCTACTGGTGTGGGAATGAAGAGGTACCGTTCTTTAGCATTTACTTTTTCGGGGAAGTGTGAACGGATTTTGGTAAATAGTTCTAAGAAGACAAAGAGAGACTACTCGATAACTTGTGATTAAGTTATCGGGCAGTCTCTCTTTTTATATTAGAAGTTTTTGTTAATGTTTGCACAGGTGCACCTGCTCCAGCCTGGATAGAATGTTTGAACCCATGTGCCCATCGCGGCTATCAGAACTGAAGCAGCTCCGGTTCCACCTGTCCGATGTAAGCGTGGAGACTCTCCTTGTCTATCAGCGCATTGGTCACGCCCTGGCGGGAAATACAGAAGCCCGCTGCATACTGGGCAATCTGGATAGCATTCTCCAGGGGATAACCGTCGCTTAAATGTACTGCCAGTGCCGAGATAAAGGCGTCGGCGCCTCCGGTGGCGTCCACAGCGGTAAAATCCGCCGCTGGAAGGAATTTCCGCAGATGGTGGGCCCGGACATAACATCCTTCGCTGCCAAGCGTGATGATGACCACCGGCATTCCGCGTTTATAGAAATATTCCGCCTGGCCCTCAATCGTGTCTATGTGCGGGCAGAAAGTAAGCGCCTCCTGCTGATTAGGGACAAAGATGTCGGTAGTACGGTAAAATACTTCCGGCAGAGTGCTCAGTGCGGAGGGTTTAAGGATGGTGCGCACAGAGTGCTTCTTTGCTATTGTGGCTGTCTCCATGGCTGCTTCCATAGGGATATCCATGGAGAGCAGACAGAATTCACAGGACTCAAACAAAGCTTTCTGAGAACGGATATCCTCAGCGGTGAGCCGCAGATTAGCTCCCGGGATGTAGGTGATGGTCACTTCCCCGTCTTTTTGCACATATACATAAGCCTTACCAGTCTGCGAGCCGCTGTCCTTATAAATCCCCTCTGTGGTGAGCTGGTTCTGGGAAAGCGCGTCGAAAATCAGGCCCGCATCCGCATCATTCCCCACCTTGCCGATGAGGATAGCCTCATGTCCCAGTCTGGCGGAGCCGATAGACTGGTTGGTTCCTTTGCCGCCTGCACAGGAGGAGGAGTTGGTGATCAGCGTGGATTTTCCGGTCTCCGGAAAACCGTCCACAGTCAGGGTGACATCTGCATTGATACTGCCCAGGACCACGAATTTCTGACCGCGCAGAGAGGGCGGTGTGTTGATGCTTTCTTCATGATTGATGGAGTAATACGATTCCAGTGACAACGGCAGTGCAGCAGCCTCAGATCTCTCGCAAACCGTAATCAAAGTCTGACACGCCTGATATCCCAGTTCACCGTAAGGGATGGTGCAGGTGGACAGAGGAGGAAAGCAGGTGGATTCTCTGCTGTCACTGACCAGGCTTATGAGAGAAAAGTCAGAGGGTATCTGGTAGTGAAGCTTGTCCAGCTCCTTATATAAAGCAAGAGACTCGCTGAAATGACTGCTTACAATAGCGGTAATCCCGCTGGTGGAAAGTGTCTGAATGCAGCTCGGGTCGCCCAAGTGCAGCTCCATGCCGTCAAACAGGGATAATTGATGGTCAAACAGACAGTTTTTAAAGCCCTCAAAGACTTCGTGTGAGCGGTGGCTGTCCTCCTTTACCAGACAACCGACTTTCGCATGGCGCCAGTGAAGGAGTCTTTCTGTACAGAGATACCCCAGCTTCTGAAAATCAATGCAAAGCGTTTCAGCAGCATAGGGCGTGTTCAGATATATGACAGGAATCCCTGCCTCTGTAAAATAGTGCTCATGCGCCAGACTCTCCGGGCCTGCAGGGTCCCACAGGAGTCCGTCAATTTTATTTTTGCATAAGGAAGTGATATGCTTTAACTCCTGCTCCGGGGACTGAAAGCTGTCAAAAAGCAACACGGCATACCCCTTTTCATGAGCTGCCTTGAGGATGCCTCTGAGCATTTGCCCGCAGGCGGTACCGTCCCGCAGGAGTACGCCCAGGACAAAGGTCTTGGCGGTGGATATATTTTTCACCGTGCCGTAGGGCGTATAATTATACTCTTTGACAATCTTTAATACCCGGTTTCTTGTCTCCGGGTTTATGTTCTGATCCTTATTATTTACGATTTTAGAAACAGTGGAAATAGATACGCCGGCCAGCTTGGCAATCTCTTTTATCGTCATAAAACACCTCGCTATTTATTCACGCGAGTGCCGCACAGCGCATTTACGCCGGGAGACACTAGTATAAATTTTCTAACCCTATTATGGGGGATGAAAACTAGTTTGTCAATCCTATTTTTGTACATAATGCATAGGAAAACAATTGAGAAAATAGTTTTATTTAACGAAAAAGAAAATAGAGGTTGACATTTGGATATTCCGTGACTATAATGAGCTCATAAAGAAAACAGTTTAAGAAAACATTTTCTCAAGAAGAAAGGAGAGTTTTGTGAAAGTAGATAATGCGTGGTTAGTCAGACAATTGGAAAGACCCAAAGGCAGAGTTGACGTGGTGGTTGACACAGATACTTATAATGAAATCGACGACCAGTATGCACTTGCCTATCTGATTAAATCTGAGGATAAGCTGAATCTCCAGGCCATCTATGCAGCACCGTTTTCCAATAAGAAATGCGCGCTTCCTGGAGAAGGCATGGAGAAAAGCTATGAAGAGATCATGAGGATACTTACACTCATGGAAAGGGAGGATTTGAAGAAGCTTGTTAAAAGAGGCTCGTGTGAATATCTGGCCGATGCTTCGACCCCGGTTCCCTCCGAGGCGGCCCGGGACCTTGTGCAGAGGGCCATGGAGCACACACCGGAGAACCCCTTATACGTGATAGCGATTGCGGTGATCACAAATGTGGTGTCAGCCATACTCATGAAACCGGAAATCAAGGAGAGGATTGTGGTAATCTGGCTCGGCGGCCAGGCACATTGGTGGCCGGAGAACCGGGAATTCAATCTGATTCAGGATATCACTGCCGCGAGAGTGCTTTTCGGCTGCGGAGTGCCTGTGGTTCAGCTTCCGTGTATGGGCGTGGTATCCCAGTTCCGCGTGAGCGGCCCGGAGCTTGAGCATCACCTCAGAGGGAAAAACAAGCTCTGTGATTACCTGGTGGATGTGACAGTGAATGAGGCGCTGGAGGATCAGGGAAATGTGACCTGGAGCCGCATCATCTGGGATGTCACCGCTGTGGCTTGGCTTTTGGACGAACGCTTTGAGAAGGACTGCCTTGTACATAGTCCCGTGCCGGAATACGATGACCAATATGCTCTCAATTCGACAAATCACCTTATTAAATATGTATACCATATTGAGAGAGATCAACTGTTGGCGGATTTATTTGAAAAATTAACAAAATAAGAAGGAGAAAAGATATGACGAAAAAAGTATTGGCAGTGCTTCTGGCAGGAGCTATGACAGCAGGAATGCTCTCCGGCTGTGGCGCGGACCCCGCTAAGGCAGAAAACAAAAGTGAACAAAAAACTGAGGAAAAGGCTGATGCATCCGAAAAGGATGCCGATACGGATAGAGGTGAGAAATCCGATAAAGATATCGTCACCTTAAAGGTTGCGGCTATGGCCTTTAATGACCAGTCTCTTGTGGATGAGGTGGAGCAGGCAGCGAATGAGATTCTCAAAGATAAAGGCGTGGCTATGGATATCACTTTTATCAATATCGGCTCCTGGCAGCAGCAGACAAACCTGCTTCTTACAGGCGGCAGCGATACAGTTGACATTCTTCCCTGGTACGGTACTCCGCTGGCTACCTATGTAAATAACGGTCAGGCACTGGAGCTTGAGGAGCTGCTTGACAAATACGGCCAGGGTATCAAGGAAGAAATCCCGGAGGACATGCTGGAGCTTGGACGTGTGAACGACAATATCTATGGAGTGTATACAGACCGTGAGGTGGCAAACAGCTATGGTATCTGGATGCGAAAGGATATGCTGGAGGAGACAGGAATCGACCCGTCCACCATCAAAACCCTGGAGGACTGCACGGAATTATTTGCCAAGGTCAAAGAAAATCACCCGGACATTGATATTTTAAGCGGCGGCCAGGGCGGCACACTGCAGACAAATACCTGGGGCTGGGACCAGATAAGCGACGCCAATAACCTGGGTGTCATGCTGGATAACGGCCAGGCAGGAGAGATTGTGAATCTCTACGAATCTGACGAGTATGAGGACTACGTAAGACTTATGCGGGAGTGGTATGAGGCAGGATACATTTCCCCGGACGTGCTCAGTAAGACCGATGACCCCTCGGTAGTTATGAGAGCAGGCAAGCTTTTCTCCGCACTTTCCCATCTGAAACCATTGTTTGGAGAGCAGCAGGAGAGGATTACAGGCTGCGGAATCGAAGTGATTGAGCTGCGTCCTGCATCTCTGCAGACACAGACTGTTCAGGGCATGATGTGGGGAATCTCCTCCTCCACCAAGCATCCTGAGGAGGCAATGATTCTTTTAAATGAAATGTATACAAATCCGGAGCTTTCCAATATTTTGATCAACGGTATTGAAGGAAAGAGCTATGTCTATACGGACGAAGCAAAAAAGATGGTAAATTTCCCCGAAGGCATGGATGCCTCCAACACACCGTATACCGCCCAGTCCTGGATTTGGCCGAATGCATTCCAGACACCTGTATGGGAACCGTATCCTGAGGATTACTGGAAACAGATTGAGAATTTCAACAACAATGCGCTTCATTCCAAAGCCCTGGGCTTTGTACCGGATACCTCTGAGATTACAAATGAAATCACAGCCTGCACAAATGTCGTGGCAAAATACAATGCGGCACTGATGGCCGGTGCTGTGGATGTGGATGAAAATCTCACAAAATTCCGTGAAGAGCTGAAGACAGCAGGGATTGACAAAATTATCGAGACAAAACAGAAGCAGTATGAAGAGTGGCTGACAAAACAAAAATAGGAGAGAGCGTAGGGTGAGTTCATGTCAAAAAAGAAAAAGCTTTCCGTGATACTGAAACGTTACTGGCCGTTCTATCTCATGATGGCTCCCGGACTTATCTACCTCATCATAAATAACTACCTGCCCATGCTGGGGCTGGTAGTTGCCTTCAAAAAGATAGATTACCGGCTTGGAATATTTAAAAGTCCCTGGGTAGGGCTGGATAACTTCGAATATCTGTTCAAGACGTCGGATGCGTGGATCATCACAAGAAATACAATCTGCTACAACTTTGTGTTTATTATCTTGGGAACGCTTGTGTCCATCGCTGTGGCCGTTCTCCTCAATGAAATCCGGGGTGTCCGAAAGAAAAAGGCTTACCAGACCGTGATATTGATTCCTTATCTGATTTCCACGGTCGTAATCAGCTATCTGGTTTACGCATTTTTAAGCGTGGATTCCGGCTTTATCAATAACGGAATACTCAAGAGCCTGGGAATGGCGCCCATTGCCTGGTACGGGGAGAAAAAATACTGGCCCTTTATTCTGGTCATTGTACAGCTTTGGAAAAGTTTTGGATACAACTGTATCATTTATTATGCCACGATACTGGGCATTGACGGCTCACTGTACGAAGCAGCCGTCATGGACGGAGCAAGCAGATGGCACAGGATTAAGGATATCATTCTGCCATCGCTGAAAGGAACGATCATTACACTGACATTGATGAGCATTGGCAGAATCTTTTATTCAGACTTTGGCCTTTTCTATCAGGTGCCCATGAACAGCGGCCCCCTGTTTGATGTGACCAATACCATTGATACATATGTGTACCGCGGACTTCTGCAGCTCAATGACGTGGGCAGGGCTTCGGCAGCAGGATTCTACCAGTCGTTGGTAGGCTTTGCGATCGTGCTGCTGGCAAACTTCATTGTCCGTAAGGTGGAAAAAGAAAACGCCTTGTTCTGACACGGGATTCCAAAGGGATTCGAAAGGAATTGAAAAGGGATTCGAAAGGAATTGAAAAGGAATTCGAAAGGAATTCTAAAGGGATATTCAGAGGAATATCCAAAGGAGATTTAAAAGGAGAATACAATGGTTGATAATAAAAAGGGCTTTCATATAACAATTAATCTTGTTATGATCATCCTGTCCCTGTGCTGTCTGCTGCCCTTCGTGCTGCTGGTAGTTTCCTCCTTCACAGAGGAGGCGGCTCTCATACGGGACGGATATTCCTTCCTTCCGAAAGCATTCAGCCTTGATGCCTACAGGTACATATTTACAGGTTCGGCAAAAATCCTGCGCGGCTACGGAATCACAATCTTTATCTCCGTGGCAGGTACAGCGGCGGGCATCCTGATGACGATTTTGCTTGCCTACCCGCTTTCCAGGAAGGAGCTGCCGGGAAGAAACGTGATTTCATTTTTCATTTTCTTTACTATGCTGTTTAACGGCGGACTTGTACCCTCTTACATGATTTGGTCAAACACCTTCCATATCAGAGATACGATTTGGGCGTTGCTTCTGCCTAATCTGCTGATGAACGCATTTAATATCATTATGATGCGCAACTACCTCAAGGCAAACGTGCCGGATGAAATCATAGAGGCCGCCAAGATAGATGGGGCCGGGGAATTTAAGATACTATTTAAGGTGGTTTTCCCTATGTCCGTACCCATGGTGGCTACGCTGGGTCTGATGGTGGGACTTGGTTACTGGAATGACTGGCAGAATGGTCTATACTATATTGCCGGGCGCACAGATTTATATTCTATCCAGAATATTTTGAACCGCATGCTTCAGGATGCCCAGTTCATCGCCAGCGGCCAGGCGGGCGGCAATGTGGGCGAGATGGCGGCAAGCCTGCCAAGTGTAGGGATTAAGATGGCTATTGCAGTGGCGGGGATTCTTCCGGTTCTTATGATTTATCCGTTTGTACAGAGGTATCTGGTGAAAGGAATAACAATCGGAGCTGTGAAAGGGTGATTTTCGCCGCACTTAGTTACATAGATAACCATCAGAATAAAAAATAGCTATCCTCTATGGGCAAATAGAGGATAGCTCGTAACTAAAAATTACACTGCAATCCGAAGTGCAATCATCAGACAACCACAGTCTTTTGATTCCGCTAAGTAAATTGTACACGAGGTACTTGATTTTTTTCAAGTACCCTTTTGTATTTTTATCGTAATCGTAATAATCTATAGTCGTCAATAAATTTTTTCTTTCTTGGGTCACCTTCGGCTCGATAAATCTTTAAGCTTTGTAAATCAAAGATAGAACTCCAAATCGTTTCAAAATCAGGTTCATCGTCATATTGGCACATAAAACCAAAGCCGCCTTTCAAAAGCTGCTTTGTATTTTCAATAAGGTCATCCTTCATGTATTGTTGGAAGCTGTCAATAACGACTTTATAACGCTCGGCAGAGTGGTAATCATTTCCTTTCGCTGCATCAAATTCTTTCATCTGATCTGACGTAAAGCTGTTTACTGTACAAACGATACTTCCATCTTCAAACACTTCCGGTTCCCGCACTCTTTTCAGGGATGGCGTACATTCCACCACAACCATTCTGCCGCTTTTATCCGCGAGCAGAATATTACAGTTAGACGCAACAGGCAGCTCCATAATTAACGAAAGCGCTTGTTCCGTGCTATTCGCTTTCTCCAGCAGGTACCTGACAATAAAGCAGGAATTGAACCCCGGTCTTATCTTCTTAAGGTCAGTCATAACAAATGTCATGGCGACCGCCAGACCATGTTCATTCAACCCTTCTTCCCCGTTAATAAACGAAGAAGTTGTAATATTAAACCTGTTTCCGCCTGCAGGTGTATATATTTCACTTTTACTTCCGGCCCGCAAAAATGGGGGCAAATCGTTATTACGCCCATATATCAGTCTTCCGTTTTTGGAAAAAGCAAACGCCGTACAGCCTCTGATTTCCGCAGGTATGTTATTTTCTAAATTGTACATACAACAACCCATGCATAACATCCATGAAACAAAAGTCAGATAATCCGCGCCTATGGTATCACTTACGCCTTTTATCTCTTCACAAACCTCAGGAAAAAATCTATTAAGAATTTTTTCACTTTCTCTGCCATGCTGAAGCTGAAATTTATCCAAGTGTAAAGGAAATGAAATCCCCGCCTTATTAAAAATGGTTCCCCGCTTTACCCCCAGCTGATAATGTTCGCCCTTTAATCTCAAATGATACATTGCAATTCTCCCTTCTTACAGATGCAACTGATGTCAAACTCCACCCGGATTGTACATCTCGTGTGAGTTTGTCAGCGTTTCATTCAACGCTCATCTGTATAGAAGAATACAATGATCTAAAATATTATTCCTGACTTTTTCTGCACGTTTTTGTCAATCTGCATGCCCGTTTGCTAATAGTCAAACCTCTTTCCGTACGAAACAAAACCTTTACCGAAATTGCATACCCCGCAATTTTACCGGCTTAATAATTAAACGCCCCCTCATACCGATAACACTGCTCCTTTTTGCGGGACAGCTTCTCGCAGGTGCTGCAGCGGTCGCAGAATTCCTGCTGGTAACAGGTGGCACACAGGCAGTCTCCGCACGCCTTACGGTCATAGGCCGGGGTGCAGGTGTAGGGCAGCTTGTTCTCTTGCTCAGATTCCTTACTCATAAAATCACACTCCTTTTATATCAGTAATCCGTTTTCTGGTAAAAACGTCCGTTGATATAGTCGGTCTTAATGATATTCACAAAAGCCATAGGGTCGATTTCTTTTACCTTTTTCACAAGAATTTTCGCCTCTTCCCTCGAGACGACAGAGTAGAGCAGGCTGGTTTTATCACCCGTATAACAGCCCTTGCCCTCAAAGCAGGTAGCGCTGTGGTTGGTCATTTGGGAAATTTCCTCATAGACCTCGTCCGGCTTTCGTGTGATGATGAACAGAGTATGTTTTTTGTAACGTTGGTGGAGCATTTGCACTACCTGGGTGGACGTAAACTGAAAAATAATGGAATACAACGCCTTATCCCAGCCAAAAAGTACGCCCGCAACAATAAGAATCACCGCATTGACCCCAAGGATATAATTCCAGATATCATGCCCGTTCTTTTCAGAAAAATAGATAGCAATAAAATCAGTGCCGCCGCTGCTTGTATTCCCGATCAGACAAAGGCTCACAGCCAGTCCATTGATCAGTCCGCCGAAAATACTGATGAGCAGAGTGTCATACGTGATGGGCTGCGCAGGTATAATATCGGTCAAAATACTGGAAAGAAGGATTACACAGCAGGAGCTGGCAGTAAACTTCGCACCGATAAACTTAAGGCCAATGGCAACAGGAACTACGTTCAGAGCCAGGTTAATAACCGTATAGGGCACCTCTACCCCAAAAAACTTCTCAAATATTCCCTGAATGAGAAGCGTAAGTCCATTAAAGCCGCCCGGATACAGCCCTCCTGCACGCACAAAAGTTTTAATATTCACGGCAAAGATGACAGCGGCAAAAATGGCACAGCCATAGCGTTTTACCTCGTGCTTCATATTCACATTATCCAAGATTTCCCCTCCTCAAAAACTCCCTGCTACATCTCTGCCAGAGGGCTTCCGTGTAGTCGTTTTCTGGCACGCCCACCCTGAGGCAACAGCGTCAATATACTAACCTCATCATATCGTAATAGCGCCTAAATGTCCAGTTAGTCATGCACAAAAAATGTAAAAAACTGTCACCCCTAAACTGTCAAAAACTACCACCTCTGCAGACCTTACATAATTCAATGAAAGCTGAAAATCAATCTGTCTCCCAACGCCCGGAAGCACCGCATGGCAGGACAAGTCCGTTGGAGCTTACCGGCAGTCCGACCTCCTGAGAATCCACATGCCCCTTAAACTGGCGGAGTTCAGTAGCCAGCATATAAGTAAGCACAGCAGGAGCCAGACCCGTTGTGTAAGAATTGATAAGGAAAAACAGCGGTTTGTCACTCAAAAGCTGCACACAAAGCTTCACCAGCGGATGGATAGCATCCTCGATTTTCCAAATTTCACCCTTAGGTCCCCGACCATAGGAGGGAGGATCCATAATAATCGCATCATATTTATTACCACGACGGATTTCCCGCTCCACAAACTTCACACAGTCATCCACCAGCCAACGGATAGGCGCGTCAGCCAAACCGGAGGCAGCCGCGTTCTCCTTAGCCCACGTAACCATGCCCTTAGACGCATCCACATGAGTAACAGAAGCACCCGCCGCCGCTGCAGCCAGTGTAGCACCACCTGTATAAGCAAACAGATTCAACACCCTGATAGGCCTTCCCGCCCGGCGGATTTTCTCCCCAAACCAATCCCAATTAGCCGCCTGCTCCGGAAAAAGCCCGGTATGCTTAAAGCTAAAAGGCTTCAAATGAAAAGTAAGACTTTTATAATGAATATCCCACTGCTCCGGCAGATCAAAAAACTCCCATTCACCGCCGCCCTTCTTACTCCTGTGGTAATGTCCGTTCATTTTTCTCCAGCCCTTATGCGTCTTAGGAGTATCCCAAATCACCTGCGGGTCCGGGCGTACCAAAAGATAATCCCCCCACCTCTCCAGCTTTTCCCCACAAGAGGTATCAATCACCTCATATTCTTTCCAACCGTCTGCAATCCACATATATCTGACCTCTTTCCTTATATTTGTACCATATTTGTACGTTTTGTAATGCTGCCATATTGACCTCAATCTTGCTCCAGTATAGAGGAAAAAATCCCAAGGTGCAAGTGAATTGTAGGGATTCCCCGGAAAGGTATTGAACGGTGAGCGGAAGGAAATTCGGTGCGGGGCGCTGGCGCTGTCTTGTCAGGCATTGCTCGCTTCCCTTCAACTAATTGCCAACTGCGACTAAAGCGCTCAAGAAGAGCTTTCGCGCTTAAGTCTCCGTAGGCAATGGATTTTCAGGCGCGCTTCCGCAAAAATGCCTGACAAGGCCAGCGCCAGCGCCCCGCACCGAATTTCCTTCCGCCCACCTACCACTACGTTTCCACCCCTACATGTAGTCTGTTCTTTTCTCTGGAAGATTTGTCCGAGCTGGAAGAGTCGTCGAGGCTGGAAGATTCGTCAGGACCGGAAGAATCGTCGGGATTGAAAAATACGTAGAATTGGCACATAAATATCCGGCGAAAGCGACAAGCTGTGTAGAAGGGGACGGGAGCGTTGCGGGAGGTGAGGATGAGGCTGGGGCGGGATGGGGGCTGGGAAATATCTCCGTCAGGCTGATTCGCGGAAGCGCGCCTGAAAATCCATTGCCTACTAAGACTTAGGCGCGAACGCTCTCGTGAGCGCCTTAGTCGCAGTTGGCAATTAGTTGAAGGGAAGCGAGCATCAGCCAGACGGAGATATTTCCCAGCCCCCATCCCGCCCCAGCCTCATCCTCACTGTTCGATAACCTCCCAGGGGACACCCCTTCCAAACATAATATAGGAAAACACTTGACAACCAGGATTTTACCATACTAAAATGTAAAAGATATTTATGAGAAGATTTTAAGCAAAAAGGAGCCGTGTTTTGGCGCCGTGAGGAGGAAATTATGAAGAAATACAGTGAAATGAGCAGAGAAGAACTGCTCGCCCTGAAAAAGGAACTGGATCAGCAGTATGCAGAAGTCAAGGCCCAGGGGCTTTCCCTGGATATGTCCCGCGGAAAACCCGGAACCGACCAGCTCGACCTGTCTATGGGAATGATGGAAGTGCTGGCCAACCATGCAGATTTAAAATGTGAGACCGGCGTGGATTGCCGTAATTACGGTGTGATCGATGGTATTCCGGAAGCGAAACGCCTCCTTGGCGCGATGTCTGAGGTTGATCCTGAACACATTATCATCTACGGAAACTCCAGCCTCAACGTAATGTTTGACACCGTTGCCCGCTCTATGACACACGGCGTAATGGGCCATACTCCCTGGTGCAAGCTGGACAAGGTGAAATTCCTCTGTCCGGTACCCGGTTATGACCGTCACTTTAAGATTACGGAATTCTTTGGGATTGAGATGATCAACGTTCCCATGACTCCAACCGGTCCGGATATGGATATGGTGGAGAAGCTTGTGAGCGAGGACGACGCCATCAAAGGTATCTGGTGTGTGCCGAAATACTCCAACCCACAGGGGATCACCTATTCCAAGGAGACAGTAGAGCGTTTCGCAAGACTGAAGCCTGCTGCGCCTGATTTCCGTATTTACTGGGACAATGCATACAGCATCCATCATCTCTACGAGGACAACCAGGACTTCCTGGTAGAAATCCTGGGAGAGTGCGCTAAGGCCGGCAATGCAGACATTGTTTATAAATTCACCTCCACATCTAAGGTGAGCTTCCCTGGCTCCGGTATCGCAGCCGTTGCAGCTTCTAAGGCAAACCTGGAGGATTTCCGCAAATACATGCAGATACAGACCATCGGACACGACAAGCTGAACCAGCTTCGTCATGTGAGATTCTTTAAGGACCTGGATGGACTTCACGCACATATGAGAAAACATGCTGAGCTTCTCCGCCCGAAATTCGAGATGGTTGTTGATACTCTGGAGAAAGAGCTCGGCGGACTTGGAATCGGCGAATGGACCAAGCCGCACGGCGGATACTTCATCTCTTTCGAGGCCATGGACGGCTGTGCAAAAGCGGTAGTTGCCAAGGCAAAAGAAGCAGGTGTTGTGATGACGGGAGCAGGCGCTACCTACCCATACGGTAAGGACCCGAAAGATTCCAATATCCGTATTGCCCCCACATACCCGACACTTGAGGAACTGGAGAAAGCCACAGAGATTTTTGTACTCTGCGTTAAACTTACCAGTGTGGAAAAGCTTCTGGCAGAGTAGAGGAAAGGCAATAATACACATAAATTGATAGACGTATTATAATAGACGCAATATAATAGATGTACAGCAATACACTTATAATAATAGAAAGTTTTGAGGATTATTCATGACAGAAGAAAAGGCAAAAATGAGTGTGGGGAAAAAGATTGTGGTTGGACTCATCGCCGCCTTCCTGGTTTTGACGGTGGCTGCCTATTTCATAGGAGTGTATTATTTCTCGAATCATTTTCTGCCGGGGTCTAAGGTAAACGGGCTGAACTGTTCCTACATGACTGCCGGCGAAGCCGAAGATCTGCTGGCACAGCAGGTTGGCGCTTATGTTCTTGCCATCGGTACCAGAAATAACGGACAGGAAAGCATCACTGCGGAACAAGCCGGGCTGGTGTACACACCGGATGGCAGTGTCGAAAAGCTTATAAAAAAACAGGACCGTTATAAATGGTTTATGGCGTTCAGCCAAAGCAGCATCTACGAGATGGGCGCATCCACGACCTACGATAAGGATAAGCTTGCGGAGGCTGTGCGCGGTCTGAAATGCATGCAGAAGCAGAATACAGTAGAGCCAAGCGATGCTTATATCGCAGAAACCGAACAGGGTTTTGAGATCGTGCCTGAGAACGAAGGCGCCTCCCTTAGGCGAAAGGCAGTACAGAAGCTGGTCGCGGAGGCAGTGAGCAGCGGAAAGACCGTTCTCAATCTCGAGGAAGAGGGCTGCTATAAGAAGCCTAAGGTATACAGTGACGATAAAACGCTGGTTAAGAACTGCAAGCAGATGAATAAGCTGACGGATGTCGTCATCACTTATGATTTTGCTGACCGGACCGAGACTGTAGACCGCAGCGTGATTAAAAATTGGCTTGTCAAAAATAAAAAGGGCAACTATACTCTTGATAAGGAAAAGGTGGCAGCTTATGTCAATGAGCTTGGCTATAAATATGACACCTTTGGCTGCACGAGGACCTTTATCACCTACGATGGAAGAGAAAAGACTATCCCCGGAGGTGATTATGGGTGGGCGATTGACCAGAAGGCTGAGACAGAGGGACTGATCGAAGCAATCAAAAGTGGTGTGACGCAGGTGCGGGAGCCTATCTACGCATACTCTGCATGGAGCCGCGATACCAATGATATCGGTTATACCTATGTGGAAATCGATTTGACAAACCAGAGAATGGTATTTTATTTAAATGGTGATCCTATCGTAGATACCCCGGTAGTTACCGGAAATCCGAATATTCCGGGCAACGCAACGCCGCCTGGCTGCTATGCCATTGATGCAATGATGACGAACTATGTGCTTAAGGGAGAGGATTATGCGGCTCCGGTTACTTTCTGGATGCCATTTGCGGGCAACGTGGGGATACACGATGCCACCTGGAGGTCAGAGTTCGGAGGCAGCATTTATCAGTTTGAAGGCTCCCATGGCTGTGTGAACACGCCTTATGACCAGGCGGAGATCATTTATAACAATATCGGTATTGGTGCACCGGTAATTGTCTACGAATAAAAAGGTCATGAAAGAACCCCGATCAGGGATTCGGAATAAACTAAAAGTAAAAGTACTGCAGGGATTCCCAAGGGGGGAGCTCTGCAGCAGTTTACTATTATTATCATTATTTGATATGAGGAGATGAAATCATGAAGATAGTTGTATTAGCAGGGGGAACCAGTACAGAGAGGGAAATATCCATCGTATCAGGAACAGGAATCTGCGGCGCACTGCGCCAAAAAGGTCATCAGGCCGTGCTGATAGACATTTTCTGCGGTGTGGATGGGGTCGACTGGGATGAGCCGTTTCCGGCGGAATATGATGTGGACGCGGCCTGTGCCTATATGGAAAGCTTCAACCCTGAGATTGAGAATATGAAAAAGTCAAGAAGAAGCTTTTTCGGACCCAATGTGCTGAAGCTCTGCGAGCTTGCGGATATCGTTTTCCTGGCACTCCACGGTGCCAACGGAGAGGACGGAAAGGTGCAGGCGGCCTTTGACCTGATGGGAATCCGTTATACAGGCACCGGATTTTTCAGCAGTGCCATGGCGATGGACAAAGGCATAACGAAGCAGCTCTTCATGATGAACCAGGTCCCCACCCCAAAGGGTGCGGCAATGGTGAAATCCTCCTGTACTAAGAATCTGAAGGATCTGGGAATGGTTTTCCCAGTGGTTGTGAAGACCTGCTGCGGCGGCTCAAGTGTGGGTGTGTATATTGCCAAAAACCAGGAGGAGTACGAAAAAGCTCTCGACGACGCTTACTCCTATGAAAATGAAGTAGTGGTCGAGGAATACATCCAGGGCCGTGAGTTTTCCGTGGCAGTTGTGGACGGAAAGGCATATCCCGTGATTGAGATTGCGCCTTTGGTAGGGTTTTATGATTACAAAAATAAATACCAGGCAGGCTCCACAGTTGAAACGTGCCCGGCTGAACTTTCCCCGGAGCTTACCGAGCAAATGCAGCGCTACGCGGAAAAAGCGGCCGCCGCGCTTTCCCTGGAAGCATACAGCCGTATGGACTTTATGATGAGGGAAAACGGTGAGATGTTCTGTTTGGAAGCAAATACGCTTCCGGGAATGACGCCCACCAGCCTGATTCCTCAGGAGGCCCAGGCGTTGGGTATGGATTACCCGACCCTGTGCGAGGAATTGATCAAAGTATCTCTGAAAAAATATAAATAGGAAAAAATCATGAAAAATCTAACTTTAGAAAATATTACCCAGTGTTGTCACGGTGTGTATTTCGGGACCGCTGACCAGATGTATAATGAAGTGGAGTCCATCACCACAGACAGCCGCCAGGCACAGCCGGGCTGTCTTTTTGTGCCCATTGTGGGAGAGCGGGTGGATGCGCATAAGTTCATTCCTCAGGTGATGGAGGCGGGCGCTTTAGCCACTCTTTCCGAAAAAGTGCTGGAGGACGCGAAGTTCCCCTATATTTTGGTCGAATCCTCCCTGCAGGCAGTGAAGGACATTGCCGAGTTTTATCTTGAACAGCTAAATATCCCTGTGGTAGGAATCACAGGAAGTGTAGGCAAAACCAGTACGAAAGAGGTAATCGCCTCCGTGCTTAAGGAGAAATACCGCACACTAAAAACACAAGGGAATTTCAACAATGAGCTGGGACTGCCGCTTACGATATTCCGCCTGCGCGACGAGGATGAGATTGCCGTGCTGGAAATGGGAATCAGCGATTTTGGTGAAATGAGCCGTCTGGCAAAGGTGGCAAAGCCCGACACCTGCGTGATCACCAATATTGGCACCTGCCATTTGGAAAACCTGGGTGACCGGGACGGTGTGCTCAAGGCAAAAACCGAGATTTTCAGCTACTTGAAGCCCGACGGGCATATTGTGTTAAACGGAGACGATGATAAACTGGCAACGGTGACAGAATACCAGGGAATCCGCCCTGTATTTTTCGGTTTGGGAACGGGCTGTGAGATATATGGAGATGAGATTGTAAGCCACGGACTGAAAGGGATGTCCTTCCGTATCCACATGGGAGCGGAAGCCTTTGACGTTCATGTACCGATGCCGGGGCGGCATATGATCTATAATGCACTGGCCGCGGCAGCCGTAGGCAGGATTTACGGACTGACTCCGGAACAGATTGCGAAAGGGATTGAGAGCTTGGAGCCTATCAGCGGACGCTTCAAGATGATAGAAACAGATAAATTCCTGATCGTGGATGACTGCTACAACGCAAATCCTATGTCTATGAAAGCGTCTCTTGATGTACTTAAGGATGGCGATGGCCGTCGTGTGGCGATTTTGGGTGATATGGGCGAGCTGGGTGAAAATGAGGTAGCGCTTCATGAGCAGGTGGGCGAACACGCGGGAAAATGCGGCATTGATGTGTGCATTTGTGTGGGAAGCCTCTCTAAAGGAATGGCCGAAAAAGCGGCGCAGACGAATCCCGCACTTGAAGTGATTTACGAGGCGGATAGGGAGAGCCTGCTGGAACATTTGGATAGGTATGTGAAGGTGGGGGATACGATACTGGTTAAGGCGTCGCACTTTATGAAGTTTGAGGAAGTGGTGGAATTTCTTCAGAAGGCTTAAGGGGTTCCCCGGAAAGGTGTTGAACGGTGAGGATGAGGGAAAACGGTGCGGGAGCGCTGGACCTGTCTTGTCAGGCATTGCTCGCTTCCCTTCAACTAATTGCCAACTGCGACTAAGCCGCTCACGAAGAGCGTTCGCGGCTAAGTCTCCGTAGGCAATGGATTTTCAGGCGCGCTTCCGCAAAAT
>JNKJ01000035.1 GCA_000702025.1 Blautia schinkii DSM 10518 | reverse complement strand
GAAAAACTGTGTTTATAGTTTTTCCTGCTGTTCTTTTTTGAAAAGTTATACACCAGATTTTGGTTTTTGAAATCCATTTATCAAGTTTTGCAGCTTATATGAATGCTTTTCCAATTATAAAACGGATACTTATCCACAGTCAGATTGACGAAAGTATGATCTCTGGCCATTCGCTTTTTTTCTATGTTTCTGTTATACTTTTTCACAGGAAAGAGAGGATTTCTTATGGACATCGATTTAAAAGAAGAGCTTAGAAAACGGGATGAACTTCTTGCTGGCTATCTCAGGCAGATTGAGATCCAGGAGGAATTTATCCGGAAACAGAAAGAAATGATCGAATTCCTGGAAGATCATATTTCAAAGATCACAGACATTATCAGCGGCTTTTGATCACAACTGCACTGGAGGGAAATGTATGTCGGATGCTTATGATCACATCACGCTCATGTGCCGGCTGAAAGCCACACAGGCAAAGAATAAAGAACTGGAATCCGGTGAGAGATATATGGAACTGAAAGAACTCCACCAAAAGGATCGCAGGACCTATGAACATAAGATCCTGAAACTGCAGGCTGAGGCAGCGGATGCCCATAAAGAAACGATCCGGGTCCGCAATTACTGGTTTCAGGTACTTGAGGATATGCTCCTGGAATTTGAAGCGGTGCAGAAAAAAGCCGGCCGGAAACTCCAGGAGATGGAAGAGCGCGCCCTTCGTGCTGAAAGACAAAGAGATGATGCCTTAGATAAAGTAAAAGAACTCCGCCTTCAGTTTTATGAAACAGCAGCCAGACTGGAAGAAGAACAGGGAAAGAATCTGAAACTTCGTGCACAGATCAACCGTGATCATGAAAACTCTTCTATTCCTTCTTCAAAAGCCATCCGACGGAAGAAGATCACAAACGGCAGGGAAAAAACGGGCAGAAGACCTGGCGGACAGCCTGGTCATAAGGGGCACAGCCGAAAAAAGCAGGAGCTCACACAACCGGCTATCCTTCTGCCGCCACCGAAAGAGGCGCTTGAGGACTGCGCTTTTAAAAAGACTGCAAGAACAATCATAAAACAGCGGATAAGCATCCGTATGGTCCTGGATGTAACGGAATACCATGCAGATGTTTATTATAACAGCCAGACGGGGGAGCGTGTACATGCTGCATTTCCGGATGGCGTTACCGATGATGTGAATTATGATGGCAGCATCCGGGCATTTCTGTTCCTTCTGAATAACGACTGCTGTACCTCTATTGATAAAAGCAGAAAGTTCCTGTCAGATCTCACAGGTGGAAAACTGAACATTTCCAAGGGCATGATAAGTAAACTCAGCAGGGAGTTTGCTTTAAAAACTGAGTCTGAACGAAAGTCTGCCTATGCAGATATGCTGCTTTCCCCGGTCATGCATACAGATTGTACAAATGCAAGGGAGAATGGAAAAAGCCGCCAGGTATATATATGTGCAACACCAGATGGAAAAGCCCTCTATTTTGCCCGTGAGAAAAAAGGGCATGAAGGAGTAAAAGGTACTGTCACAGAGGATTATCAGGGGATCCTTGTCCATGACCATGATATCACCTTTTATAAGTATGGGGCAGACCATCAGGAATGTCTTGCCCATGTACTGCGCTACCTGAAAGACAGTATCGACAATGAACCGGACCGTACCTGGAACAAAGAAATGCATTCACTGATACAGGAAATGATCCATTTCCGGAAAGGATTCCAGCCGCCCCGGGAGCCAGATCCCCAAAAGGTTTCCGAATTTGAAAAAAGATATGATGAGATACTGGAAACCGCCCGAAAGGAATATGAGGACATACCGGCAAATGCTTATTATAGAGACGGATATAATTTATTCCTGAGAATGGAGAAATATAAGCAGGCTCATTTGCTGTTCCTGCATGACTCCAGAGTACCTGCCACGAATAATGAAGCCGAACGGCTTCTGAGGAATTATAAGCGAAAACAGGCGCAGGCCGTGACATTTAGGAGTTTCGAAAGCATCGAGCATCTCTGTAAATGCATGAGCATGCTTGTTTTGATGCGCCTGGAAGACCCGGCAGATATATTTGACAGAGTATCCAGGATATTTGGATAAAGAAAACCGATGGATCTGACTGTTATCAGTCTACACCATCGGTTTATTTAAGTCCAGTTAGCCCCTGAACAGTAACTATTTATATAATTTTTTTGAAAAAAATCGAAATTAGGTGTTGACATTCCACGAAAGGTCTGATAATATTATCAACTGTGAGCGGCAGAAACGCCGCTGAATATGAAAATGCTGCTGTGGCTCAGTCGGTAGAGCGTCGCCTTGGTAAGGCGGAGGTCACGGGTCCGATTCCCGTCAGCAGCTTACTGAAACCCTTGAGAAATCAAGGGTTTTTGTAATTTTGTTCTATAATCTTAATATGTATAAAAAAATACACACAATTTTCCCGGAAGAACTTTCAAAATCCGTTTGTTTATGGTAAGATAACAATCTAAGAGTATGTCTAGGAGGGAAAGAAATGGAGAACGAGACTGTTTCCAAGAATTTTATTGAGAATATTATTGATAAAGATTTGGCAGAAGGTGTCTATGACACTGTGCATACACGTTTCCCGCCGGAGCCGAACGGCTATCTTCATATTGGACACGCCAAATCCATCCTTTTGAATTATGGTCTTGCACAGGAATATAATGGAAAGTTTAATATGCGTTTTGATGATACGAATCCTACCAAGGAGAAAACTGAGTTTGTGGAATCCATTAAGGAGGACATCAAATGGCTCGGTGCGGATTGGGAGGACAGGCTTTTTTTTGCATCAGACTATTTTGAGCAGATGTATGAGGCAGCAGTGAAGCTTATTAAGAAGGGCAAAGCCTTTGTGTGCGACCTTACCGCTGAGCAGATCCGGGAGTACAGAGGAACACTTACCGAGCCCGGCAAGGAGAGTCCTTACCGTGACAGAAGCGTGGAGGAGAACCTTAAGCTTTTCGAGGAGATGAAAGAGGGCAAATACGCGGACGGCGAAAAGGTTCTGCGTGCTAAGATCGACATGGCGTCTCCGAATATGAATATGCGTGATCCGGTCATTTACCGTGTGGCACATATGACACATCATAATACAGGTGATAAATGGTGTATTTATCCGATGTATGACTTTGCACATCCAATTGAGGATGCGATTGAGGGTATCACCCATTCCATCTGTACGCTGGAATTCGAGGACCACAGACCCCTTTATGACTGGGTGGTAAGGGAATTGGAATATCCTCAGCCGCCAAAGCAGATAGAGTTTGCGAAACTTTACCTCACAAATGTGGTTACAGGTAAGCGCTATATCAAGAAGCTTGTGGAGGATGGCATTGTGGACGGCTGGGATGACCCGCGTCTTGTTTCCATCGCCGCACTGCGCCGCCGTGGCTTTACGCCGGAGTCTATCAAAATGTTTGTGGACCTCTGCGGTGTTTCCAAGGCAAACAGCTCGGTGGATTATGCCATGCTTGAATACTGTATCCGCGAGGATTTAAAGTTGAAGCGTCCCCGTCTGATGGCTGTGCTTGACCCAATCAAGCTGGTAATCGATAATTATCCGGAGGGACAGGTGGAATATCTGGATGCGCCGAATAATATGGAGAACGAAGCTTTAGGCAGCCGTAAGATTCCATTCGGAAAAGAGCTGTATATTGAAAGAGAGGATTTCATGATCGATCCTCCGAAGAAATATAAACGTCTGTTTTTAGGGACAGAGGTGCGTCTCATGAATGCCTACTTTGTCACCTGTACCGGTGCTGAGATGGACGATGACGGCAACGCACTCGTGGTTCATTGTACGTATGACCCGGAGACGAAGGGCGGCAACGCGCCGGACGGCAGGAAGGTAAAGGGCACCATCCACTGGGTGGAAGCGTCTCATGCCGGACAGGCCGAGGTACGTCTCTACGAGAATATCGTGGATGAAGAAAAGGGCGTGTACAATAAAGAGGATGGCTCTTTAAATGTGAATCCTAATTCACTGACTGTTGTGAAAGCGTATGTCGAGCCTGCACTCATGGAAGCAAAAGGATATGACAGCTTCCAGTTTGTGCGCAACGGATTCTTCTGCGCAGATATTCATGATACCAAAGAAGGTGCACCGGTATTTAACCGTATTGTTTCCCTGAAAAGCTCATTTAAACTGCCGAAAGCATAAAAGAACAAAAGCGTGTTAATCAGTCAGAGGGCAAAGACAAGTGAAAAAGCTTACAGCTGTCTGCTATACTTTTCACGTTAATCGAAAAGTATTGGCAGGCGGCCATGAGCTTTAAATATGAAGGCAGCAGGTGATGGAAATATCTCAAGATATATTACATATGGATATATCCGCCTGTATCTGCCGACAAAGTACAAAGTGAAAAGTGTGGAGGGTACAAAAATGAAGAAGCTCAACGTAGCAAAAAAAGACGCGTGCATGGCATGCAAGGAATGCGTAATTGCCTGTTCTGAGGCATTTTACAAGGAATTCAGTGAAGATTATTCCTGCATTCAGATTGGCGTGAAGAAAGACGGCGTGACACCGAAGCCGGTTGTCTGTGTACAGTGCGGCAAATGTGCAGAGGCCTGTCCGGAAGGCGCGATCACACAGAACGCAAAGGGTGTTTACATGATCAACAAGAAAAAATGTGTTGGCTGCGGCAAATGTGTGGATGCTTGTCCGTTCGGCGTAATCGTTAAGGCAGAAGGCAAAGAGTATGCAAGCAAATGTATCGCCTGCGGTATCTGTGCAAAAGCTTGCCCGATGGAAGTTCTGGAGATTAAAGAAGCATAACAGAAGTATAAAAAAGAGATATAACGAAATTCAAAATGTACAAAAACAAAAGACATGCGGAAAGGTATTGACCTCTGGCATGTCTTTTGTTAGCTTTTTATGCAAATATGCGGCGAATTCTGCCGGATGTGGCTTATTCAGCAGTTTTTTCGGAAGCCTCGTCTGCCGCAGCTTTTTCGTCATCTGCCTGCGCAGAACTATTCTGTGCAGCGTCAGCGGTATCATCGTGGGCTGCGTTACTCTCTGCTGTGTCTCCGTCCGCATCATCGGCTTCCCCAGAAGACGCTTCGTCCTCTGAATAATCTGCGCCGAAGATTACAGCTTTGGCCATCAGCGCTTCGTCGGATTCCTCATCTTCTTCCTCAGAGTCCTGAGCTGCAGCGTCCCAGGAGGCGAAATCTTCCTGGAATTCGTTGTCCTCATTGTCCTCATCGAATTCCTCCGGAATATCAAAATCTTCATCGAAGTCATCTTCAAATTCAGGGGCCTTGCACGGGGATTTCTTTTTCATGAAAACTGCGGCCATAGCGCCTGCTGTAGCTGCTGTCAAAGCGCCCAGTGCAACCATTCCCCAATATTTGTTTATTTTTGCCATTATACCTTGCTCCTTTCCAAATGGTAGGTCTGTTCTGATGTTGAAATCAGAGACAGGTTATCCTTATTGTAATACTTTTGACAGAAAAAGAAAAGGGTAAGAATAAAGAATATTCGCAGTTGAATATTCGCAGCCGCAAAAAGCGGTTGCGTCCTGTTTTGAGACAAGGTATACTAAATTGGAAAGGATAGGAGGAGTTATGAGGAAAATTATTTTGGCGTCAGCCTCACCGAGAAGAAAAGAGCTCTTGGATAAAGCCGGAGTTGTTTTTGACGTAATTCCAAGCATAGGGGAGGAGATTATCACCTCAACGGAGCCGCACAAGGTTGTGGAGGAGCTATCGCTAACCAAGGCACGGTCAGTAGGAGCGGGGCTTGCAGGTGATATCCAGCAGGGGACTCTTGTGATTGGCGCGGATACGATTGTTGCCTGCGGCGGATGTATTCTGGGCAAGCCTTCGGATGAAGAGGATGCAGTTAAAACGCTGCTTATGCTCCAGGGAAACACGCACCAGGTATACACCGGCGTCACCGTGCTGATAAAAGATGAGAGCGGCTTTTGTGAGCATACCTTTTCTGAGTGTACGGATGTGACCTTTTACCCTGTATCTGAAGAAGAAATCCGCTGTTATGTGCGTACCGGCGAGCCTATGGATAAGGCCGGAAGCTACGGTATCCAGGGACTTTTCGGCATCTATGTAAAAGGAATCTGCGGAGACTACAATAATGTGGTGGGACTGCCTGTGGCGAGAATGTTTTACGAAATGAAGAAATTGGGAATAGACTTGAGAGGATGAGAATAATGATTAAAGCATGTGTATTTGATCTGGACGGGACTTTGGCGGATACGCTGGAATCCATGGCTTATGTGGCCAATGTGATTCTGGAGAAATTTTCCCTGAAGTCACTTCCGGTGGAGAATTTTAAATATTACTGCGGTGAGGGTGCCAATATGCTTATGCGCAGATGTCTTCGGGATGCCGGGGACCCCGAGCTTGTACATTTTGACGAGGGGCAGAGGATATACAGGGAGATGTTTGCAAAGGACCCTATGTATAAGGTTACCCATTACCAAGGGATGCCGGAGACGATCCGCGAGCTGAAACGTCGAAACGTGAAGCTTGCCGTCTGCTCCAATAAACCCCATCCCGCTGCTGTCAAGGTGATTGACCTGATGTTTGGGGATGATTTTGATTTGGTGATCGGGCAGAGTGAGGATATCCGGCGCAAACCGGCACCCGACGGTCCGCTGAAAATTGCGGAGGAATTTGGTGTGAAGCCTGAGGAATGTATGTATGTGGGCGATACGCACACAGATATGGAGACAGGCAAGGCAGCCGGCATGTTTACTGTGGGAGCGCTCTGGGGGTTCCGCGATCGCGAGGAGCTTTTGAGTAGTGGTGCGGATACGCTTGCTGAGAAGCCCGAGGATTTATTGAAGATTTACGAGGAGTATTCAAATGATTAAATTAGTGGCAAGTGATTTGGACGGAACGCTTCTACTGGACGGGGCACAGCAGCTTCCGGACGGGATATTTCCGCTTATCCGCAGATTGAAAGAGATGGGAATCCTCTTTGTGGCTGCCAGCGGCAGACAGTATGCGAATATGAAGCATTTGTTTGAGCCGGTGCTCTCGGATATGGCGTTTATCTGCGAAAACGGGGCCATAGCGATCCAGGATGAAAAGATTCTTTACCGCGATTCCTTCGATTCCGCGCTGGTACAGGAGATTCTTGGCGCTGTATGTGAGAAAGAGGGGGCAGAGTTTTCCTGCTCCACTAAGGATTACTACTATATCATGCCAAAAACCGCACATTATGAGGATCTGATGACTAAGGTCATGAAAAGCAACTGCAAAATCGCGGGAAGTCTGGACGAGATAGTGGAGCCGTGTATGAAAATGGCGGTGTATGAGCGCGACGGTATGCACGAGGATGCGATCCGCTACTGGCAGGAGCGCTTTGCTGACCGCTGTACTGTGGTCACCTCCGGTTTTGCGTGGGTGGATTTCATTCCCTTTGGCACAAATAAGGCTAAGGGAGTACGAAAGTTTCAGGAAGTTTTGGGGATTACTCCGGATGAATGTCTTGTTTTCGGGGATGAATATAATGATATTGATATGCTTAAATCAGTGAAATACAGCTTTGCCATGTCACATTCCAAGCCCGGTGTGCGCGAGGCCGCCAATTATGAGACGGAGCGCGTGGAGCCGTTTTTGGAAAAACTGATAGAGGCGGGCGGAATGATAGAGGAGGTAATTTAAATGTACACAGAAGAATGCATCCAGACATTTCTGGAAAATCAGGGACAACTTTTTGACGAGCCGGTGGCTGACACTTATGAGGAAGCGGAAGCCTTCCTTGAGGACTGTATGGCTGTGGTGGTGGATTCCATCAAGGAAGTGAAAAAATACCTGGACAGCATGGGTGCTGATGTGGAGGGAATGACACTGGACGAGCTGGAGGAGGCAAGCGAAGTATTTCCCCTTCCTAATGGACAGTATTTGATTGTTGAGGGTTAATGCCTATGAAAGAAATCATTGAAAAACAAAGAGAGTTTTACAGGGCGGGACATACCCGCCCTTACGCTTACAGAGCCAAAATGCTGGCCCGCCTTGAGACCGTAATAAAAAAATATGACAGAGAAATCCGCAGAGCTTTATACAGTGATCTTCATAAATCATCAGGCGAGGCATACATGACTGAGATTGGCCTTACGCTCAGTGAAATTTCTTATATGCGCCGCCATCTGCGGGGATGGATGAGGGGAAAAACCGTGCCTGCACCGTTGTGCCATTTCCCTGCTTATGGGGAGGTGCGCCCGGAGCCGTACGGCGTGGTGCTGATCATGGCACCGTGGAATTATCCGTTCCTCCTTAATATGGAGCCGCTTTGCGATGCAATCGCTGCGGGAAACTGCTGCGTGCTGAAGCCGTCCGCATATGCACCCGCAACCTCCGCACTGTTGAAAAAGATGCTTTCCGAGGTTTTTCCGCAGGAATATATCACGGTGATCGAGGGCGGGCGCGAGGAGAATGCGCTTTTGTTAGAAGAGCGGTTTGACTATATTTTCTTTACCGGAAGCCCTGCGGTAGGGCGTCTGGTGATGGAAAAGGCGTCCCGCTTCCTCACTCCTGTAACTCTGGAGCTTGGGGGCAAAAGTCCCTGCATTGTGGAACGCAGTGCAGATGTGGAGCAGGCTGCCAAGCGTATCGTGTTTGGGAAGCTTATTAATTGCGGACAGACCTGTGTGGCACCTGATTATGTCCTGGTCCATAAGGATATCAAGGACGAGCTTATCACGTGTATGAAAAAGTGGATATGCACCTTTTGGGGAAAGGATCCTCTTACAAACCCGCAGTATCCGCGGATGATCTCCGAAAAGCATTTCCGGCGTGTAGAGGCGCTTCTGGACGAGGGAAAGATTGTCTTCGGGGGTAAAACAGATGCAGGGAAACTCCAGATTACACCTACGATTATTGATATGGTAAAATGGAATCACAAAATAATGGGCGAAGAGATTTTTGGACCGGTTTTACCGGTGCTGGAGTATGAGAGTCTTAATAAGACGGTGGCATTTCTCAAGAAGCGGGAAAAGCCGCTGGCTTTATATCTTTTTACCAGAAGCGCGAAGGCGCGCAGGCTTGTACTGGGGCAGCTTTCCTTTGGCGGAGGGTGTGTGAATGATACCCTGGTCCATCTGGCCACGCCTTATATGGGTTTTGGCGGAGTGGGCGGCAGCGGTATGGGCTCTTACCACGGTAAGGCTGGTTTTGAAACCTTCTCCCATCAAAAAAGCATATTACACAGAGCTGTGTTTCCGGATATCCCAATCCGTTACCCTGCATATGGGGGCAAAAAGGATAAGATCATCCGTATGCTGGTGAAATAAATTGACAGATTTTGGAGGGGAGGAATTGGAAATTTTATAGAAACTTTACTTGTACGGCAGAAGGAAATAAGTTACAATACAGGTATAGAAGGACTTCATTTGGGACATGAAAAGGAGGATGGCATATGAAGACTAAGAGATTTTTATCAATTGTCATGGCTGTGCTCATGGTAATTACCATGCTTCCGTCGTTAGTCTTTGCGGCGGCTCCGTCCGGTGAACTGGATGGTGCGCTGAAGATTAAAGGTTCGGCAGCAGTGGGAAGTACCCTGAGTGCGGATTTTACAAAAGTGAAACCCGAGGGGATGACTGGAGAATATGTGAGCTTTCAGTGGTCCAGAAAGGCGGGAGAGGAATTAACAGAGGTCGGAACAGGTAAATCTTACGACGTCACCGCAGAAGATGCGGGCAGCAAGATAGTGCTCAAGATTACAGGCATCGAGGATAAGGGAGTGAGCGGCTCTCTTACAGCATCCACAGAGGCGATTGCAGGCGAAGGAGCGCAGGCTCCGCAGGATACTTCCGACACACCGCAGGAGCAGCAAGATGAGTATGTAGACATTCCGGAAGAAACACAGAACGACAATACGGACGTTCCCGAAGATACCGGGAATGACAGTACGGATGTTCCGGATGACACAGACTACACCGAAGAAGACGATAGCCTTGACCCGGCTGATTTAAGCTTTGGCGAGGTGACAGAGGAAGTGTATCAGGAGAAAGAGCCGCAGAAGAGCCAGGAGCCTCTTACTTATGAGGCGGAGGTTACCGGAATTGAGGGTGACACACTTGACTTTGGTAAGCTGGATTATGGTTATACGGACGATGATTTAGAGACTAAACTTGTTACTATTAAAAATACCGGAACCGGAACCCTTACTTTTGACGAAACTGTACCGGAATTCTTTATGGTCCAGGATATTTCTGAACTGGCTCCGGGCGAATCAGTGAGTGTATGGGTACAGCCGCGCACCGGGCTGGAGTCTAACGATTATCAGGAACTGATTACTTATACAGCGGAGGAAGGCGTACAGGTTTCCTTTGAAGCCAGCGTTCATGTAGAAGCTGAGCAGGAGGAACCGAAGATTGAAGAGCCGGAGGTGCAGATACCGGATGATCAGGAACCAAACGGAGATGACCCGGATATGAAGCCGATTGACGCTCCGGAGGGAGAAACTGCTTCGGATATCGGAACCGTGTTTAACGAAGGTACGGACGATACAACAGCGGTTGCAGATTCAACCACATTGCTTGTAAATCCGTCAGCATTGGTATTTAGTGACTTGCTTGAGGGCTATACTGAAGTTATCGGACAGAAAGTTACCATTACCTACAATGGAGAGACTAAGGTTACACTCGTCCAGCCGCAGGCAGTGAATTTCGATGTCACCGCGAATGTAGCCGAGGGCGCAGATGCCGGTAATATTACATTAGAAAAGGGCGGCTCTGTAGAATTTACAATTGCTCCAAAAGCAAACCTTGCTAAGAATCAGTACAGTGACACGATTGTGTTTGGGCTGAATGAAGACACTGCCATTAAGGCAGAGCTCTTAGCTGAAGTCAAAGTGGTAGGTAAGGATGAGGCTCCTGTTAAGGCAGATCCTGATACCTTGAACTTTGAGAAAGCGAAGGAAGGTTATACAGAGGTACCGGCCGCACAGACAGTGACAATCACTAACAACAGTGCGGATAAGATTACGCTTAAGCAGCCGGAAGGAACGAATTTTGAGATTGGCACACTCTCCGCTTTGGAAGTGGAAGCCGGCAAAACAGCTACCTTTACAGTAGCGCCTAAGCTGGGTCTTGCAGCAGGTGAGTATAAAGAGATTATCAACATTAATCCGGCAGATACAGCGAATCCTACACAGGACGCAGCTGCTGTTCAGCCTTTGGCTTCTGTGACTGCAGTATTTACTGTGGAGAAGGATGAGCCGGTTTATAAGTTTACTGTAGATCCTGAGGACGTAGATTTTGGTTCCAAGGAGGTTGGCTATTCGGAAGCGCCGAAAGCACAGACAGTAACCATCACGAACGAAGGAAATACCGAAGTGCAGCTCACCCAGCCGCAGAGTGATTTCTTTGATGTAGGTGCACTTTCCGCATCAACACTTAAGCCGGGCGAGAAAGCTAACTTTACTCTGCGTCCGCAGAAGGGGCTGGAGGAGAGTGATTACCTTGAGGTGATCGAAATTCCGAACAGCGCAGAGGTACAGGTACTTGTGAATGCATATTTCAGTGTTACGGATAAGAGTGTCCGCATCACAGGCATTCAGAAAACTGCAGATATCACAGGATTAGCCAACGGCACTAAGAAAACCGCAGATGCATTAAAGCTTCCCGGCACAGTTGTGATTAAGACCTCCAACGGTAAGATGAAAGCGAAAGTGACATGGGATGTCAACGGTTCTTCCTATGACCCGAAGAGTACGGATAAGCAGACCTTTAATGTCAAAGGTAAAATAACCCTTCCTAAGGGTGTGAAGAATCCGGATGATATCAGCCTTGTTACTTCCGTTAAAGTAAGTGTCAAAGGTTATACAGCGAAGGTTCCGGATGCATCCCAGAATAAGATTACGGGAATCAGCTCTGACGGAGGATATACCACAGAGTCCAGAATTACCTTTACCGCAGTGGGTGCAGGTATGGACAATGAGAACCCGCGTGCAGGTGATGTTCGCTATGTACCGCTGAACTGGAAGGTGATCAATACCAACAGCTGGTCAAGCGGTCCTTATACAGTAACTTTTGGTATGGCTCAGGCTGGTAATTATACTTTGACAGTAACGTTTAACCGTCAGAAATTTGACGGCAGCAACTGGGTTAATACAGGTGAGCAGGATACCAAGCAGGTGAACTTCACTATTAGTGTACCGAAGAGTGGACAGAGTTTGACACCGGCTGCTAAGAAATCTGACGCAAACCGCAGAAGTGCTGTACAGACAGGTGATACGACGAATATTGCTCCGTTTATCATCATTCTTGTGGTGGCAGCGGCGTGCATTATTGCACTGGTGCTTTATAGGAAACGTAAGAAATAAGTAAATGATTTTGAGAGGGAACCGTTTAGCTTTTAGGGGCTTGCGGGTTCCCTCTTTTTTGTGTTTTGGGGGAGGGTGGAAAAAAACGGGAGGTGTTGAACGGTGAGGAGGAGAAACTTGTGCGCCGGGGGAGGATTTATCCTCGGCAGGCTGATGCCCGCTCCCCTTCAACTAATTCCCAACTGCGACTAAGCCGCTCACGAAGAGCGTTCGCGGCTAAGTCTCCGTAGGGAATGGATTTTCAGGCTCGCTTTCCGCAAATCAGCCTGCCGAGGATAAGTCCTCCCCCGGCGCACAAGTTTCTCCTCCTCACCTACCACTACGTTTTCGAGCACGTCGCTGGCACACTTTTCAGGCACGTTTTGCTGGCTTGTTTTACAGGCTCACTTCTCTGGTTTACTTCTCGGGCTTTTTTTCGCTAGCTTTTTTTCAATTGTCTGTTTCTTGGAGGGGGCATTTTCCAGTAGTGTGTTACGGAAGAAACTTCCGGGGAAGATGGTGTTGTCTGGAAGGGGAAAAGAGGTAGTGGAAGGGAAACGGGAGGAAATCCGGGGAGGGGCTTGGGCCATGGCGGGGAGATTTGCGGAAAGCGCGTCTGAAAATCCATTCCCTACGGAGACTTAGCTGCGAGTGCTCTTCACGAGCTGCTTAGTCGCAGTTGGGAATTAGTTGAAGACAAGCGGGCATCTCCCCGCCATGGCCCAAGCCCCTCCCCGGATTTCCCCCTGTTTCCCCATCAAAACCTCCCAGGGGACACCCCTTCTCATCTTACTAGCACTCGAGTTAGATGAGTGCTAAATTTCTCTTGACTTTTTGCCAGAGACGTATTACTATATTGTTTAGAATTTAAAGCGGCAGTCGGACGGCCAGTACAGAAGGTGATGGGAGGCCGGGGCTGCTGCAAAAGATACAAATAATTTAACAATATAATAATACAAACAAAGGAGTGTGGACAGCATGGCTGTAAAGCATGGTAGTTTATCAATCAACAGTGAGAATATCTTCCCGATTATTAAAAAGTGGCTTTATTCAGACCACGACATTTTCGTTAGGGAAATGGTTTCTAACGGATGTGACGCCATTACGAAGCTGAAAAAGCTGGAGGTAATGGGCGAGTACAGCTTCCCGGAGGATTATAAGGCAAAGATTGAAGTTGTGGTTAATCCGGAAGAGAAAACTCTGAAATTTATTGATAATGGTATCGGTATGACTGCTGATGAGGTGGAGGAGTATATCACCCAGATTGCTTTTTCCGGTGCAACTGAGTTTTTGGAGAAATATAAAGATAAGACTACAGATGATCAGATGATTGGTCATTTTGGACTTGGATTCTATTCTGCATTTATGGTGGCCGACGAGGTGCACATTGATACGCTTTCTTATAAAGAGGGTGCTGCTCCTGTACACTGGAGCTGTGACGGCGGAACAGAGTATGACCTGCAGGAGGGAAATAAAAATACAGTCGGTACGGAAATCACTCTTTTCCTCAATGAGGAGAGTGTACAGTTCTCTAATGAGTACCGTATGCGTGAGGTTATTGAGAAATACTGCTCTTTTATGCCTGTGAATATTTATCTTTCTAAAGCAAATGCTGAGCAGGAATATGAGACGATCGATGAGGCAGACCTTCGGGACGATGATGTGGTAGTTGAGCATATCCACGAGGAAGCAAAGACCGAGGAAAAGGAAAACGAGAACGGAGAAAAAGAAATTGTTGAGGTTTCTCCTGCCAGAGACAGAGTCAAGATCAACAAACGTCCTGTATCTTTAAGTGATACACATCCGCTGTGGATGAAGCATCCCAATGAGTGTACAGATGAGGAGTACAAGGAGTTTTACCGTAAGGTATTTATGGATTACAAGGAGCCTTTGTTCTGGATCCACCTGAATATGGACTATCCGTTCAACTTGAAAGGAATCCTTTACTTCCCGAAGATTAATACAGAGTATGATTCTATTGAGGGTACCATTAAGCTGTACAATAACCAGGTGTTTATTGCCGATAATATCAAAGAAGTAATTCCGGAATTCCTGTTGCTGCTCAAGGGTGTGATCGACTGCCCGGACCTTCCGCTGAACGTATCGAGAAGTGCGCTGCAGAATGACGGTTTTGTACAGAAGATTTCTGAGTATATTGCGAAAAAGGTAGCTGACAAGCTCACCGGTATGTGCAAGACTGACAGAGAATCCTATGAGAAATACTGGGATGACATCAGCCCGTTCATTAAATTCGGCTGCATTAAGGATACCAAATTTGCGGATAAGATGAACGACTATGTTCTCTTTAAGAATCTGGACGGCAAATATCTTACTCTGAAAGACTGCGTGGAAGCGAACAAAAAGCAGGAGGAAGCGCAGGAGAATACTGTGGAGGCAGAGGAAACCAAGGCAGAAGATGGGGTAGAGGAAACCAAGACAGAGGATACAGCCGAGGTGAATGGAGAAGATAAGGCTGAGGACAAAGAGCCGGAAAAGACTACTATCTTCTATGTGACAGATGAGGTACAGCAGAGCCAGTACATCAATATGTTCAAGTCTGCAGGCAAGGATGCGGTAATCCTTAAACATAATATCGACTCTCCGTTTATTTCTCACCTGGAGCAGAAGGATGAGACTATCCGCTTCATGAGAATAGACGCTGACCTGACAGAGGAATTAAAGGAAGAGGGCGCTGCTGACGAAGAAACAGCAAACGCGCTGACAGAGCTTTTCCGCAAGAACCTTAATAAGGAAAAACTGGAAGTACGCGTAGAGAAGCTGAAAAATGAAAAAATATCCGCAATGGTTACTCTTTCTGAGGAGAGCCGCCGTATGCAGGATATGATGAAGATGTACAATATGTACGGTATGGACCCGAATATGTTCGGCGGCCAGGAAACACTGGTGCTGAATGCAAATCATCCATTGGTACAGTATTTGGTTGATAATAAAGAGTCCGACCATACCCCGGTAATCTGTGAACAGCTCTATGACTTGGCTATGCTCAGTCACAAACAGCTCTCTCCGGACGAAATGACCAGATTTGTACAGAGAAGCAATGATATTCTGATGCTGCTTACAAAATAATTATAAAGAACAAAGGTTTAGATTCTTGAATCAGGCATTCATTCTATAGAGGAGTGGGTGCCTGTTTTTTTGCCGTATTCTCATGTTACTTGACATCTTATTTTTATGTGTGTCTGAGCATACCTACTGTTGCTGGGAGCTGCATTTTATGGTCATGAAGGATTTCGGATTGTATCGAAAAAAAGTAATTTTTTTCTAATTGTGTCGAATATGAACGAGTTTTTTAGAAAAATCGAAATGTCCAGAAAAATGTCGTATTATATACAATAACGAAGGATATTAGGAGGAGAGAACATGAGAAAGGTATATGGTCTTATCAGAAAGTTAGGAGCAACATCCAAATACAAAGGATATTATTTTGTGGCGGAAGCGGTTAAAATGACAATGGAATCGCAGGAAGAGCCAATGAAGATTACGAAGGATATCTATCCCTGCCTCGCCAAAAAGTTTAAGTCTACGCCCATGAATGTGGAGCATGATATCAGAACGGTAATCAATGTGTGCTGGACCACAAATAAACAAACCATGGAAGAAATAGCCGGGTATTCGCTCAATTACAGGCCTACAAACAGTGAATTTGTAGATATGTTGGCATATTATCTTGAACAGCAGGAATAATAAATAAGAGACAGCTTAAACCTGTTCGAAAATGATTTCATTCTGGCGGAAGAAATCAAGGATCATACTATCCCAATACTGGTCCAGGCGTTTGCCGGGAAGGAATGTTTTCAGGGAGGTTCCGGTGGTGCATAGGAGAGCCTTATTCTTATACTGGAGATTCAGATATAGACCTGTTATATTCTCAGGCTCGATACCCACATCAGCAGAGCCTAATGCGGCCGCAGCCTTATTGGGAGAGAGCTGAAATACGATTTTAAAGCTCAGCGGCGTACGTTTCCCGCGGATTATGGAATAACAGAAGGGCTTGACCTCTTTCCAAAGGGAGTAGGTCCTCGCACTCTGTGCCAGTGCTTCCCGGGCGTCGGAATCAAAAAAATCCTGCTGGAGCCTGCCATCCACAGTAAAGGTATTATAGGTGGTGATCGTGGCTTCATTCAGCCAAAAGTGGTCGAAAACCTGACCGATCAAAAGCTTATTCATAAAATCCTTAACATCCGTAATATTTAAAGCAAGCATTCATACACTCCTTTAGTTGTGAATCGGCAGCTTTCTGCCATTACATAATTCATGACTATTACATGATTCATAATCATTATAAATCACTTGAGAAAAAAAGAACAGAGTTTTTATAAAAAGTCTTTTCAAACATAAAGCAATGTGATAAGATTAAGTGGTATTCAATACTACATATAATGGAAAAGAGGACGATATAATTGAGCTATAAGATTGTGATAGATAGTTGCGGCGAGCTTTTAGAGGAATGGAAAACCGATGAACGTATAGAATCTGTGCCCCTGACACTGACAGTGGGGAGTGAACATATTATTGATGATGAAACATTTAATCAGGCGGAATTTTTGCGCAAGGTGGCTGCCTGTCCGGAATGCCCGAAATCTGCCTGCCCGTCTCCGGAGCGTTATATGAGAGCCTTTGACTGTGACGCTGACCACATCTACGGTGTGACTCTGTCAGCAGAGCTCAGTGGTTCTTACAATAGCGCGGTACTTGGCCGCAATCTGCTCCTGGAGGACCATCCCCATAAGAAAATCCACATTTTCAATTCCCGTTCCGCATCGGTGGGTCAGACACTGATTGCCATGAAGATTCAGGAATGCGAGAATGCCGGCCTGCCTTTTGAGGATGTGGTGAGTATTGTCGAGAAATATATTGAGAGCCAGAATACGTTCTTTGTGCTGGAGGATTTGGAGACTCTGCGTAAGAACGGTCGTCTCAGTAAGATGAAAGCTCTGGTCGCCAGTGCGCTGAAAATCAAGCCCGTGATGGCTGCCACAGATGAAGGCACAATCTGTCAGCTTGACCAGGCACGCGGTATGAATAAGGCCTTGGTGAAGATGGTTGATTATATAATAGAAAGAACTGTGGACAGTGAGCACAGAGTGCTGGCAATTTCCCACTGCAACTGTGCCGAGAGAGCACAGCTTCTCAAAGAAGCACTGCAGGAAAGGATGCGTTTAGTGAAGATTATTGTCCTTGATACCGCAGGAGTAAGCAGCATGTACGCCAACGACGGAGGAGTGATCGTGGTTGTATAAACCCATCTTGCGCTATCGTATGCGGATTACGGGAGTGCCGTTTGCGGACAGCTGGCCTGTTGTTTGTGAATAGTTGCACTTTTCATTTGGAAAAAGTTGTGGTATACTTATTTCATTAACTGATACGTGAGACAAAGGAGATATATCATGAGCCAGAAGAAAGTTGATGCTTATAAGCAGGAAAAAGCAAACAGAGAGAAACTCATTAAGAGAGAGAAGAGAATCCTCATGCTCGAGAAGCTGGCAGCACTGCTGGTATGCCTTGTAGCCGTGTGCTGGATTGGCTATTCGGTTTACAGTAAGACGACCGCAGACCAGGAAGTAGTGAGACAGGAGACCGTGATGGATACTTCTGCACTGGACGATTATGTGTCCGGTCTGACAGCCGATGCTGATGCGGAATAAAGTAAGCTGAATGATGCAGTATGGAGTAAGCTGAAAAGTATGAAGTAAGTTGAAAAATTTGAAAAATGAATGAAAATGAAAAATCCCCGGAAGCGCTTCCGGGGATTTTTGTTCGTTTGGTTAGTAAATCAGTAACGCGATTGGCTTAGCTAGTTACTTTTATAATTTTGTAACGTTGGCAGCCTGCATGCCACGAGCACCTTCTGTTAAGTCATAAGTTACGGCCTGACCTTCTTCAAGGGACTTGAATCCGTCACCGTTGATAGCGGAGAAATGTACGAAAACGTCTGCTCCGTCTTCACCTGTGATAAATCCATAACCTTTTTCTGCGTTGAACCATTTTACAGTTCCGTTGTTCATTTTGTTACCTCCATAAAAATAAAAAGTTAAAAAGCATTTCTGGCGATAAAAAATCACCAGATTTTACAGACTATATCATGTAAATATAATCTCTAAAAACTAGTGATTTTACATTAAATAATCTCAATTCATGTCTTGATTATATATCCCGCTTTTTGAATTGTCAAGGACTAATCAGAATACTTTTGTAAAAAAAATGAATAATGGTCAATGATAAAAAATGCTTTATTAAATTTATGATTTCGTGTATTATGTATCTTAGGAGTAATCTGACGTAAAAGTCAAATAGGTGCATAAGCACATTATATCACGAAGGGAGATATTCGCATGGGTATTCTGATTCGCGGAGGCCGTATTATCGACGCGGCATCCAGCACCGATATGATAGGAGATATTTACCTGGATGAGGGAGTCATCAAAGAGATTGGTGAGAAGCTGGAACAGAAGGAGAAGAATGACAGGGTAATTGAGGCAAAAGGCTGCCTGGTAATGCCCGGTCTTGTGGACTTGCATGTGCATTTCCGCGACCCGGGACAGGAATATAAAGAAGATATAGAAACAGGAGCCAAGGCCGCTGCCAGAGGCGGAGTGACTACGGTGGTGGCAATGCCGAACACTACACCGGTGATCGACAGTCCGGACCGCGTAAGTTATGTGCACAACAAGGCAGCCCAGGTTGCCAGCATTCACGTACTGCAGGCCGGCGCCGTGACAAGAGGTGAGAAGGGCGAGGAGCTTTCCGATATTGCCGGAATGGCGCAAGTGGGAATCCCAGCTCTTTCCGAGGACGGCAAATCGGTGATGAACAGCAGGCTCTATAAAGAGGCCATGGAGCAGGCCGTGAAATATGATCTGCCCATTTTTGCACACTGCGAGGACATTGACTTGCGAGGGAACGGCTGTATGAACGATGACGAAAACGCGATACGTTTGCGGCTGCCCGGTATCTGTAACGCTACGGAGGACGCCATTGCGGCGAGAGATATCCTGCTTGCGCTGGAGACAGGCGTGCGCCTTCATCTCTGCCATTGCTCTACGCTCGGTGTGGCTCGTATGATGGAATTTGCAAAAGCGGCAGGTATGGACAATGTGACTGCGGAGGTTTGCCCGCACCATTTTATTCTTACCTCAGATGACATTGAGAGAGATGATCCGAATTATAAAATGAACCCGCCGCTTCGTACCAAGAACGATGTGGAGGCATTGCTCCGTGCCCTGAAAAACGGTGCTATCCAGGTCATCAGCACAGACCACGCACCTCACGGTGCAAAGGACAAAACAGGATCCATGAGAAGCGCCGCCTTTGGTATCGTCGGCCTGGAGACAAGCTTTGCGCTCACCTACACAGAGCTTGTGGAAAAAGGGGTACTCACCATCCAGGAGCTTGTGGAGAAAATGAGCTGGAATCCTGCAAAAATACTGGGCCTTGACTGCGGCACGCTTCAGGAGGGACATCCTGCAGATGTGATCGTGGTGGATGTGGACCATGAATATGCGATTGACAAAACGAAATTTGCTTCCAAGGGCCGCAACACACCGTTTAACGGCTGGAAAGTAAAAGGAAAAGTATTATATACCATCTGCGGTGGTAAGGTCGTATATAAAGATAATGAAAGTATTGTACAGGAATAAAGCAGGAGTGATACAAGAGTAAAATAAGCATGATATAAGAATAACGTAAGCGTGATATAAGAATAACGCAAGCGTGATACAAGAAAAATGTAAGCATGATACAAGAAAAATGCAAGCATGATACAAAAATAATGTAAGCGATATACAAATATACAAGAGTAATAATAGCAATATGCAAGTATAACATAAGATAAAATGTTGTTACTATTAAAGGTATTGAATAGTTATAAAACACAGATATCAGGAGGAATCATTCATGATCAATAAGCTTATCAGTAAAATCCAAAAGACAAACGCTCCCATTGTAGTGGGCCTGGACCCAATGCTTGGTTACATTCCCGCTCATATCCAGGAGAAGGCTTTCGCGGAATACGGCGAGACTTTGGAGGGCGCGGCAGAGGCAATCTGGCAGTTTAATAAAGGCATCGTGGACGCGACCTGTGATCTGATTCCGGCTGTAAAGCCGCAGATTGCGATGTACGAGCAGTTCGGTCTGCCCGGAATCGCAGCATACAAAAAAACAATTGACTATTGTAAGCAGAAGGACCTGGTTGTCATCGGCGATATCAAGCGCGGTGACATCGGCTCCACCTCCGCGGCATACGCGGTGGGCCATCTGGGCAAGGTACAGGTGGGAAGCAAGAGCTATGCTGCCTTTGACGAGGATTTTGCAACGGTGAATCCTTATCTGGGCACAGACGGCGTGAAACCTTTTATTGATGTATGTAAAGAGGAAAACAAGGGACTTTTCATCCTTGTGAAAACCTCCAATCCCTCCAGCGGGGAGTTCCAGGACAGACTGATTGAAGGCCGTCCGCTCTACGAGTGGGTCGGCGAGATGGTGGCTAAATGGGGTGAGGAGCATATGGGTGACAGCTATAGCTATATCGGCGCGGTCGTAGGTGCGACCTACCCTGAGATGGGCAAGGTGCTGCGCAGACTTATGCCTAAGACCTTTATTCTTGTGCCCGGCTATGGCGCACAGGGCGGCAAGGGTGCAGACCTGGTACATTTCTTTAATGAGGATGGCCTGGGTGCAATCGTCAACTCCTCCAGAGGTATCATTGCAGCGTACAAGCAGGAGAAATACGCGGCTTACGGCGCGGAAAATTATGCGGATGCTTCCCGTGCGGCTGTAAAAGATATGATTGCGGATATCAGCGGTGCGTTAGAGAACCGTTAGGAGGAACACCATGAGTAAAAAAGTGAAAGAAAGCTGCAGCATTGTAAGCCAGGAATGCATTGCAACGGATATTTACAGTATGTGGCTTAAGACTGAGAATATTGCACAGGAAGCCGCGCCGGGACAGTTTGTGTCCCTCTATACCAGAGATGGCAGCAAGCTTTTGCCGCGGCCCATCAGTCTGTGTGAGATTGATAAAGAAAAAGGGATGCTCCGCCTTGTGTACCGGGTTACCGGTAAGGGTACAGGCACAGAGGAGTTTTCCCGCCTGCACGCCAGAGTTCCGGTGGAAACGCTGGGACCGCTTGGAAACGGATTTCCCCTGGATGAGGTGAAGGGAAAGAGAGTATTCCTTATGGGCGGAGGTATCGGGATACCGCCGATGCTTGAGACAGCCAAGCAGCTTGATGCTGACAAAACAATGATCCTCGGTTACCGGGATGAGTTGTTTTTAAATACAGAATTTGAAGCCTATGGCAAGGTGTATCTTGCCACAGAGGACGGCTCCGCGGGCACGAAGGGAAATGTGATGGATGCCATCCGCGAGAACGGGCTTGAGGCCGATGCGATTTTTGCCTGCGGGCCAACCCCGATGCTGCGGGCAATCAAGGCATATGCTCTGGAGAAAGGGATTCCCTGCTGGATTTCCATGGAGGAGCGTATGGCGTGCGGCGTGGGCGCGTGTCTGGGCTGTGTGTGCCAGTCAAAGGACGTGGACGAGCATTCTAAGGTGCACAATAAGCGGGTATGTAAGGACGGCCCTGTATTCTTAAGCACGGAGGTGGAGTTATGAGTAAGATGAGTGTAACCCTGGCCGGAGTAGAGCTTAAGAATCCGGTGATGACTGCGTCAGGTACCTTTGGCTCTGGGGTTGAATACAGTGAATTTGTTGATCTGAATCTGCTGGGCGCCGTGGTCACCAAGGGTGTGGCCAATGTGCCCTGGACAGGAAATCCTACACCGCGAGTGGCTGAGACTGCAAGCGGGATGCTCAATGCCATTGGCCTGCAGAATCCGGGAATCGACGTGTTCTGTGAGAGAGATATTCCCTTTCTCAAACAGTTTGACACCAAGATTATTGTGAACGTATGTGGAAAAACAACAGAGGATTACTGTGAGGTTGTGGAAAGGCTCGCCAATGAGCCGGTAGACATGCTGGAGATCAATGTATCCTGCCCGAATGTGAAGGAGGGCGGCATTGCTTTCGGCCAGCAGCCTAAGGCGTTGGAGGAGATTACAAGAGAAGTAAAGAAGTATGCGAGACAGCCGATTATCATGAAGCTGAGCCCCAATGTGACGGACATCACCGAGATGGCGCGGGCGGCGGAGGCCGGAGGAGCGGATGTGCTTTCTCTCATCAACACACTTACAGGCATGAAGATTGATATCAAACGCAGAGTCTTTGCCCTGGCGAATAAGACCGGAGGCATGTCCGGTCCTGCCGTGAAGCCGGTTGCAGTGCGCATGGTCTACCAGGTGGCAAATGCCGTTTCCCTGCCGATCATCGGTATGGGAGGGATTGCCACGGCGGAGGATGCTCTGGAGTTCATCATGGCAGGCGCGACGGCTGTGTCGGTGGGTACCGCCAATTTCTTTAATCCCTATGCGACCCGGGATGTGGTCAGGGGCATGGAGAAGTTCCTGGAAAACGAAAAAGTGGCGGATATCAATGAACTGATTGGAATCGTGAAGTAAAGAGAAAAAGAAATGTCTGCCGGCGCAGGCATCAATAGAAAAGAACGTCAGATTTATAACTGGAGGACATTAAAATGGAAGCATACAAACAGGAATTTATTGAGTTTATGATTGACTGTAACGTACTGAAATTCGGAGATTTTGTGACCAAATCCGGACGTAAGACACCGTTTTTCGTGAACACAGGTTTTTACCGCACAGGAGCGCAGCTTCGTAAGCTCGGCGAATATTATGCAAAGGCGATCGAGAGTAAATTTGGTCTTGATTTCGATGTGCTTTTTGGACCTGCTTATAAGGGAATCCCGCTCACCGTAGCCACGACCATGGCGATCAGCGAGGCGTATGGCAAGGATATCCGCTACTGCTCCAACCGCAAGGAAGTGAAGGACCATGGAGATAAAGGAATTCTCCTGGGAAGCCCCATCGAGGATGGTGATAAGGTTATCATTATCGAGGATGTGACTACCGCAGGCACCTCCATCCAGGAGACGCTGCCGATCATCAAGGCGCAGGGCGACGTGAACCCCATCGGACTTGTAGTTTCTGTGGACCGTATGGAAAGAGGCCAGGGAACCAAGAGCGCGCTTATGGAGATTGAGGAAACCTACGGACTTAAAACAACCGCGATCGTCACGATGGCTGAGGTGGTTGAGCATCTTTACAATAAAGAGTACAAAGGAAGGGTCATCATCGACGATACGCTGAAGGCTGCAATTGACGCATATTACCAGCAGTATGGAGCAGAATAAATCAATAAAACCGCAGAAGGAGGACTGGAAGATGAATGAAAAAATCTACAAAACCATGTCAAGAACCGGGGCGGGCAGTTTAACCCTTGGCATCATTGTACTTGTGACCGGCATTGTAACCGGCACATTGATGATCATCAACGGAGCGAAATTAATCAAACGAAAATCAGAAATTCTGATATAAACATGTCTGAAAGGCCACACGCTGTTTCGTGTGGCTTTTCGGACGGTTTTGGATAGGGGAGAACATTGAAAAAAGAGACGAAACATATCATTCGGCGGACAGGGATCGTGCTGTTCGTGATTTATGTGTTGCTGCTGATGTATTTCCTGTTCTTTTCTGAGGAGTATGGACGGGTGGCGGAGGCGGAAAGAGCGTACCGTTATAATCTGGTGCCATTTGTGGAAATCCGCAGATTCTGGATTTACCGTGAGCAATTGGGGATTTTTGCCCTGTTTACGAATATTTTCGGAAATGTACTCGGGTTTATTCCTTTTGGATTTATCCTGCCTATTATCAACCGGCATATGCGCAGCGGATTTTTGATCGTGCTTTCCGGCTTCGGGCTGAGTCTCACGGTTGAGGTGATTCAGCTTGTGACAAAGGTCGGCTGCTTTGATGTGGATGACTTGATTCTGAATACGTTGGGTGCGCTTGTCGGCTATCTGGGGTTTGCCGTGTGCGATTTCCTGAGGAGAAAATATTATGGCAAGAAGATATAGATATGCATTTGCAAAAAAAGAAGAGGCAAGGAAGGGGAAGCTGTCTGTGGGACTTGCGGCGGCTTCTTTTCTCCTGTTTTTGACAGCTGTGGCGCTGGCGTATCTGCTTGAGGGCAGTTTGGGCTACATTGTGGGCGGTATCGGTTTATTTGCCATGCTGCTTTCTGTTTATGGATTTATCATGGGACTGGTAAGCTTTTCGGAAGTGAAACGTAACCACCGTACCAGTATCATAGGCTCCATTGCCAACGGAGTGATCATGGTAGGATGGCTTGGTCTGTTTTTAATGGGGGTATGAACATATGGAAAGATTAAAACAGCAGATGGAATTTATACTTGAGGTGGACAAGGTGAAAAATATCTTCCGCCAGACTTATATCGCCGATGGTAAAAGAAAAGAAAACGATGCCGAGCACTCTTGGCATTTGGCTTTGATGGCCGTGCTTTTAAAGGAATATGCCAATGAAGAGGTGGATTTGGCCAAGGTACTGCCTATGGTGCTTGTCCATGACCTTGTGGAGATTGACGCCGGGGACACTTATGCTTATGATGACGCAGGCGCGGCAACCAAGGTTGAGAGGGAAAAGAAGGCGGCAGAGCGGATTTTCGGCCTCCTTCCCGAGGATCAGGGGCAGGAGATGAAAGCGCTTTGGGAGGAGTTCGAGGCTTATGAGACACCGGAGGCGAAATTTGCCCACATGCTTGATAATTCTCAGCCGTTATTCCTAAACAATGCCACGGACGGTAAGAGCTGGGCAGAACATGGGGTGAGAAAGAGCCAGATTTATAAGCGCAACAGCCGTACAGGTGAGGGTTCCCGGGAAATCTGGGAATATATGCAGGAGATTGTGGAGAAACATATAGAAAAGGGTAATATCATTGATGATATGAAGTGATACTGTAAGAAAAGTAAAGGAGATGGGATTTTGGACGAATGGATGATGGAGCGTTATACGCTCGCAAAGGAAAGAATCATGGAAATCGCGGGGGAGGATTTGGTGAAGGAGCCGTTCTGTGATTTTTTTAAGAGAACAGCGGATTTTTTAAGGAAAACAATGGAGGTGCTGGACGGGAAAGACAACAGCCTGTCATTGGAGGAGCTTAAGGAGAGGAACCTTGCACTTTATGAGGATATACTTCCTGACAATTACGCTTCAAGCTATGGCAACCCGGCATATGCTGCTAAGAAGCTGGGAGAATATGGCAAGCCGTTTACTTTTCTGTATGCGGAGCTGCGCGGTACGATTGTGTATGCATATGAAAAGAAGCTTTGGGATTTCACGGTGGCGTTGGAGCTGTTTCTTGAGGTTTATTCCGCATTTACCCAGGAGGAGCTGCCGGATGAGAATGTGGTGAAAGAGATCCTGCGTTCTTATGTGAATGATTACTGTCAGGATATGGTGGAGCAGCGTATCCGTGAGAATGTGGACCCGGAAATGGATTTTGCGGCGAAGCTGATCATGGAAGCGGACCTGAGTGACCTGCGGTATCTCTACTATTTCGGCGAGTATATTTCTGAAAATGAGCTGGGTGTGGCGGAATTTCTGAACTCTCTTCCGCAGGAGGAGATTGACGCGATGGCCAGAACCTACACCGAAGGCTACCGTATGGGCTTCCTTACGGGGAAAAAGGATATCACGAAGAAAAAGAGTGTGAACATCCGTTACAATCTGGGATTTGAGCGCATGGTGAAGGCGGCTGTGCTGCAGTTTGAACAGCTTGGGCTGAAACCTGTGATCTACCGTCATGCCACTCACGCGGTCAATAAGAAAAACCAGATGCGAATCGGTTATACCGGATGCATTGCAAATCCGCAGTATGATTATGACCACCGTCAGGACAGTGCCCTGTTTCTGGATGCTGATTTTGTGAAACGGAAACTCAGAGCCCTGCAGACCTCCTATGAGCTTTATAAGGAGCAGGCAGAGGTGCACGGGGGTCCGGCTTGTATAGAAACCTTTGGCGAGGCACCGTTCTCACCGGAAAGCAAGGAGGAGGCCTGGACGCTTAACGAGGCCCAGCAGAAGCTTCAGGTGGAGCTGGACAATGAGTCCGGACAGATTGTGAACCGCTATATCAAGGGCGATGAGCGTAGCTTTACGATCATTGCTTATCCGGTGCCGGAGATTGGAAGCAATTTCCCGGAGATTTTCCGTGAGACTGTGAAGATTAACACACTTGATTATAAGCTGTACCAGCAGATCCAGCAGACGATCATCAACACGCTTGACACCTGTGAATGGGTGGAGATCAAAGGGAAGGACGGCAATGAGACAGACCTTCTAATTCATCTGCATACACTTGCAGAGCCGGATAAGCAGACGAATTTCGAGAACTGTGTGGCTGATGTGAATATCCCGGTGGGAGAGGTGTTTACTTCCCCGCAGCTTGCAGGAACCGGCGGTGTGCTTCATGTGAAAAAGGTGTATTTGAATGGACTGCAGTTTAAGGATTTGAAGCTTGTGTTTGACTGCGGACAGATTATTGATTATTCCTGTGCCAATTTTGAAGATGAGGCAGAGGGCAGGAAATTTATTGAAGACAATATTCTGTTTCACCATGAGAAGCTGCCTATGGGTGAATTTGCCATCGGTACAAATACCACGGCCTATGTGGTGGCTCAGAAGTATGGCATTGCGGACAAGCTGCCGATTCTTATTGCGGAGAAGATGGGGCCGCATTTTGCAGTGGGCGATACCTGCTATAATTGGGAGGAGGATACTCCGGTATATAATCCTGACGGAAAAGAAATCATTGCCAGAGACAATGAAATTTCCCTGCTGCGCAAGGAGGATATAAGCCTTGCTTATTACAACTGCCATACGGATATCACCATTCCTTATGACGAGCTGGGAAGCATCCGCGTGATCGATGATGACGGAGGAATGACTTCTATTATTGAGGACGGACGCTTTGTGCTGCCCGGAACGGAAGAGCTGAATAAGCCGTTTGAGGAGTAAAATTTACAAAAAGTGTTTGCATAGCAAAAAAATACTTTTTTCTATTTTTATTGACAGAAAAAGGGAATCTTAGTAGAATCTACGCTTAGAGGATTGATTATATAAATAAAAGGAGAATTATTATGGCAAAAGTAGGAATTGTGATGGGCAGCGACTCAGATATGCCCGTAATGAGCAAAGCAGCAGATATCCTGGAGAAGCTTGGTGTTGATTATGAAATGAAGATCATCTCCGCACACAGGGAGCCGGACGTGTTCTTTGAGTATGCGAAATCAGCGGAAGAGAAAGGTTTCAAAGTGATCATCGCAGGTGCGGGTATGGCCGCTCATCTGCCTGGTATGTGCGCGGCAATCTTCCCGATGCCGGTCATTGGAATTCCTATGCACACCACATCTCTCGGCGGAAGAGACTCCCTGTACTCCATCGTACAGATGCCGTCCGGGATTCCGGTAGCAACCGTTGCCATCAACGGAGGCGCCAACGCAGGACTTCTGGCAGCTAAAATTCTGGCCACCTCTGACGCAGAGCTTCTCGAACGTCTGAAAGCATACAGCCAGGAATTAAAAGAACAGGTAGTGGCAAAAGACGCCAGATTACAGGAAGTCGGATATAAAGAATATTAAGTAGAGCACTTAATGAATGACGAGCGTAAGCGAGGAAATGAATTTAGTGCGAACTTAGTTCGAAGGAACTTAATGAAGCCGAGCCGAAGGCGAAAGCTGAATTTAGTGAATCGAACTTCCTTAAATAAAGCACAGAACCGCAAGAGATGCGGCGCGAGGAGGAAAATATGGATTATAAGAACGCAGGCGTAGATATAGAAGCAGGTTACAAATCAGTAGAGCTGATGAAGCAGCACATTGCCAAGACCATGAGGCCGGAGGTGTTGGGCGGCATCGGCGGATTTTCCGGCGCTTTTTCCATGAGTGCCTTTAAGGATATGGAGGAACCGACGCTGGTATCCGGAACCGACGGCGTGGGCACGAAGCTGAAGCTTGCTTTTGTTATGGACAAGCATGACACAGTAGGCATTGACTGTGTGGCAATGTGCGTGAATGACATTGCGTGCGCAGGCGGAGAACCGCTTTTCTTTCTGGATTACATTGCCTGCGGCAAGAATTTTCCGGAGAAAATCGCTGAGATTGTCAAGGGCGTGGCAGACGGCTGCGGCCAGTCAAACGCTGCCCTGATCGGTGGCGAGACTGCTGAGATGCCGGGCTTTTATCCGGAGGACGAATACGATCTGGCCGGCTTTGCTGTGGGTATTGTAGATAAAAAAGATCTGATTACCGGAGAGGAACTGAAGGCCGGGGATGTGCTGATCGGTATGGCTTCCTCAGGTGTGCACAGCAACGGCTTTTCTCTGGTACGTAAGGTATTTGAGATTACAAAAGAATCTCTGGAGACCTATTATGAGGAATTAGGGACAACACTTGGCGAAGCGCTCATCGCTCCAACCAAGATTTATGTAAAAGCATTAAAGAGCATCAAGGACGCTGGTGTGCGTATCCATGCGTGCAGCCATATCACAGGCGGCGGCTTCTACGAGAATGTTCCCCGTATGCTGAAGGAAGGCACCAGAGCTGTGATTGAGAAGGACAGCTATCCGGTACTGCCTATCTTCAAACTGCTGGCAAAGACCGGAGACATTGAAGAGAAGATGATGTACAACACCTATAACATGGGCCTTGGCATGGTCATGGCTGTGGACGCGGCAGATGTGGATAAGACAATGGAAGCAATCAAGGCTGCGGGAGAGACCCCTTATGTGGTAGGACGCATTGAAGAGGGCGAAAAGGGAGTGACCTTATGCTAAAGCTGGGCGTACTCGTATCCGGAGGCGGCACGAATCTGCAGGCAATCCTGGATGCTGTTGACTGCGGCAAAATTACAAACGTAAGTGTGGAGCTTGTGATCAGCAATAACCAGAGTGCTTATGCTCTGGAGAGGGCAAAGCAGCGGGGGATTGAGGCTGTGTGTATTTCCCCGAAGCAGTTTGAGAGCAGGGAAGAATTTCATAAGGCTCTTCTTGCCAAGCTTTTGGAAAGCGGCGTGGAGCTTGTGGTGCTGGCAGGATTTCTCGTGGCGATTCCTGACATTATGGTGGAAGCTTATCCCAATAAGATCATCAACATTCATCCTTCATTGATTCCGTCTTTCTGCGGCGTGGGGTATTACGGGCTTCATGTACATGAGGGAGTTCTGAACCGCGGCGCTAAGGTGACCGGGGCTACGGTACATTTCGTTGATAACGGCACGGACACAGGCCCGATCATTCTTCAGAAGGCTGTGGAGGTGCTTGAGGGAGATACTCCGGAAATCCTCCAGAGAAGGGTGATGGAGCAGGCGGAATGGGTGATCCTGCCAAGAGCCATCAACCTCATTGCCAACGGAAAAGTTACGGTTACTGACGGAAAAGTGTCTATAAAGGAGTAAAGTACAATGAGAGTATTGATCGTAGGAAGCGGCGGAAGGGAGCATGCCATTGCCTGGAGCGTGGCTAAGAGCCCTAAGGTTGAGAAGATTTACTGCGCGCCCGGCAATGCGGGGATTTCCGAGTATGCCGAGTGTGTGGATATCGGTGCGATGGAGTTTGAAAAGCTGGCTGATTTTGCAAAGGAGAAGGCTGTAGATTTGACCATCATCGGCATGGATGACCCGCTGGTTGGCGGCGTGGTGGACGTATTTGAGGAGCGCGGACTTAAGGTATTCGGACCGCGTAAAAATGCGGCTATCCTGGAAGGCTCCAAGGCATTTTCCAAGGATTTGATGAAAAAATATAATATCCCAACAGCAGCGTATGAAAATTTCGACGATTCCGAGAAAGCGCTTGAATACCTGCACACCCAGGCGAAGCTGCCGATCGTTCTGAAAGCGGATGGCCTGGCTCTGGGCAAAGGCGTGCTTATCTGCAATACCATGGAGGAGGCAGAGGCAGGCGTGCGCGAGATCATGGAGGATAAGAAGTTCGGAAGTGCGGGAAACACTATGGTCATCGAGGAGTTTATGACAGGACGTGAGGTTTCTGTGCTCTCCTTCGTGGATGGAAAGACCATCCGCACTATGACCTCCGCACAGGATCATAAGCGTGCCCAGGACGGTGATAAAGGGCTGAATACTGGCGGAATGGGGACTTTTTCTCCAAGTCCATTCTATACAAAAGAGGTGGATGATTTCTGCCGGAAATATATTTATCAGGCTACCGTGGATGCCATGGCGGCTGAGGGACGTCCTTTCCAGGGAATCATATTCTTCGGTCTTATGCTGACTGCTGAAGGACCGAAAGTTCTGGAGTATAATGCGCGTTTCGGCGACCCGGAAGCCCAGGTAGTCCTGCCGCGTATGAAGAACGACATCGTTGAGGTTATGGAGGCGTGCGTCAACGGCACACTGGATCAGATTGAGCTTGAGTTCGAGGACAATGCCGCTGTCTGTGTGGTGCTGGCAAGTGACGGTTATCCTGTGAAATATGAAAAGGGTATTCCTATGTATGGGTTTGAGAATTTCAAGGATAAAGATGGTTATTATTGTTTCCATGCGGGTACGAAGTTTAAGGATGGCCAGATTGTCACCAATGGCGGACGTGTGCTGGGGATTACGGCCACGGGCAGTGATCTGAAGGAAGCGAGGAAGAATGCTTATGAGGCAACGGGGTGGATACAGTTTGCTAATAAGTATATGCGGAATGATATTGGGAAGGCGATTGATGAAGCAGTTATCAAATAATGCCGAATTACGTCAGTTAGAATAATTAAAATAATAATACCGCATAGTAAAAGGCTTAAAAGGCGCTCAGAAAATGGGCGCTTTTTACATTGCAAACATTTGTTCGGTGTGGTAGAATAATTAAGCAGGGATACAAATGGTATAGAAGTGATATGAAAAGGGAGGTTCCTATGGCAGAGAAGGAGGTTCAAATTAGGAATAGTACAATAGATTTCCTTGTATTTACAAAACAGAATTCAACAGATTCAATTCAAGTTAGAGTACATGATGAGAATGTTTGGTTGACGCAAAAATCTATGGCACAGTTATTTGAATGTAGTATAGATAATATTTCACTGCATTTAAAAAATATATTTAAGGACGGGGAACTAGTACCAGAGGCAGTTATCGAGGAATCCTCGGCAACTGCCTCTGATGGAAAACAATTTGAAATGTTGGACTTGAAGAAATCAATACAGGCGGCGCTATAGGCAGAATTGTGTATTACACGTCTGCTCTTTTTGAATAGATTTTGGGACGTGCTATGCCGAAAAAATAGTTTGCTATTTTCCACGGTATTGCGTATAATAATTAGATGAAAGTGAGCGTCAATCCGCTGGTGCGGCTGACACCTGAAATCCAACGGCAATGCAAGGCAGATATGCCTGTGACTGGCGGATAATGATTAAATCAGTGAGGGAGACGGACGGCATCACGATGCTGCAGTCTCCCTTAAAAATGAATAACTATTGGTTGAAGAAACTGCATTGTATGAAAATGGTGTACCCAAGGTTTATGAAATTATGTATGAGTTAATGATGAGGGGGAATTGTTCAGTAGGTAGTAATGCGGAGCGACAGCTGTGAAGGTACTGAACAGTTACGCTGAGGTAGAACAGGGGGCGCCAAGTACAGTCAGAGTAGGAGGAAATAAAATGTACTGTGTAAAGAATGTGACCGATGATATTTACTGGATCGGTGTCAGCGACAGACGGCTGGCGTTGTTTGAGAATATTTATCCCCTTCCTAAAGGGGTTTCTTATAATTCCTATGTGCTGATGGATGAGAAAACCGTTCTGCTGGACACTGTGGACAGGGCAGTAAGCGGAGCTTTTTTTGAAAACCTCACACATGTACTGGATGGCCGTGTGCTTGATTACCTGGTGGTAAACCACATGGAGCCGGACCACTGTGCAGTGATTGAGGATGTGGTGAGACGCTACCCGGATGTGAAGCTTGTGGGAAATGCAAAGACTTTTACCATGATGAAGCAGTTCTTCTCCTTTGATGTGGATTCCCATGCGCTTGTGATCAAGGAAGGTGATACCATCTGCACGGGCAGACATACGCTGGCCTTTGCCATGATTCCTATGGTTCACTGGCCGGAAGCTATGGTTACATATGATGCGTGCGACAAGGTGCTCTTCAGCGCAGATGCTTTTGGTACCTTTGGAGCGCTTAACGGAAATATTTTTGCGGATGAAGTCAATTTCGAGAGTGAATGGCTGGATGATGCCCGGAGATATTATACCAATATTGTAGGCAAATACGGAACACAGGTACAGACAGCGTTGAAAAAGACCGCGGCTCTGGACATCCTTATCATCTGTCCTCTGCACGGTCCGGTGTGGAGAGAGAACCTTGACTGGTATATTGACAAATATCAGAAGTGGAGCACCTATACACCAGAGGATCACACTGTTTTGGTGCTTTATGCTTCGATTTACGGAAATACGGAGAATACCATGGATGTTCTGGCCGGGAAGCTTGCAGATGCAGGAGAGAAGAATATCGCCATGTACGATGTTTCCGGTACGGATGCCTCTTATCTGCTCTCCGAGGCTTTCCGCTGTGACAGGATTATTTTTGCTTCTCCTACATATAACGCAGGAATTTTCCCTAAAATGGAAGCCCTGCTCCTGGAAATGAAGGCGCATAATCTTCAGAACCGCCGTGTTGCCGTGCTTGATAACGGTACCTGGGCAGCCAGCGCGGGCAAGCAGATGAGAGAGATTCTTTCCCAGATGAAGAAGATGGATATCTACGATGAGTCTATGACTGTGAAATCCGCACTGAAAGAGGATAATCTCGCGCATTTGGATGGAATTGTCGAGTTTATGAAAGGATGATAATGGAAAGAATAAAGGTAAATTCCCGGGAGGTACTGGAAACATTGAACAGCTTGGCGGACCTGGAGTACAGGGAGTTTCATTCAAGCCTGCTTCCGGGTGTGGAGAACATCATTGGTGTGCGTCTGCCTAAGCTGCGTGTGCTGGCGAAAAAGCTGGCGAAGCAGGATTGGCAGGAATGGTTTCATGCCGCAGATGATACCTCCTACGAGGAGACTATGCTTCGCGGTCTGGTCGTGGGTTATGCGAAGCTGGACATTCACGAGCGGCTGAGTTTTATACGCGAATTCGTGCCCTGTATCAATAACTGGGCCGTGTGTGACTGCTTTTGTAATACGCTTAAGGAGGCGGGAAAATATCCTGCGGAATACTGGGAATTCCTGAAACCATATTTCACATCTGACCAGGAGTATGACGCGAGATTTGCAGCGGTGATGCTGCTCAGCCATTTTGTTAAGGAAGAATATTTTGAAGAGAGTCTTGTACGCCTGGAGAGCATCCATCACAGTGGGTACTATGCCAAGATGGCGGTGGCTTGGGCGATATCCGTGTATTTCGCCGCCTTCCCGAAGGAAGTCCTGACCTATCTGCAGGGCAGCCATGGGCTGGATGAGTTTACCTATAAGAAAACATTGCAGAAAATAGTGGAATCGTACCGTGTTGATAAGGATACCAAAAATATTATACGAGAAATGAGACAGAGAGGATAAAAGAATGGGATTAAACAAAGAAACAGTCATTAAGGAGTTACAGAACAGAGAAAATGTATTCGTCGCTTACTCACAGGCAACGAAGCTGCCCTACGTGACCTGCGACGAGGAGACATACAATGACCAGGCATGGATTTTCGCAACAGAGGAGGGCATCAAAGAATTCGGAAAGAAACTTCTGGATGACAAGATTCTCCTCATGGGTATGCGTTATGACAAAAAGGACTTCCCCAGACTTTACGGGACTTTGTACGCAGTGGGCATTAACTCCGTTGTGTGGGTAGACGGGGAAGAGAAGCTTGAGATTGAGCTTCCGGAAATCGCAAGACAGGCAGATATGAGCAAGTTGGAGCCGGAGAAGAGGCCGCTTCTGAATCCTACCCTGCAGCTTTCTGGCATGTATTTCATGCAGGAGCTGCGCCGTCCTGTGGAAAAAGAGGAGCGTAAGAATCTCCGTGAGCTTGAGGAGGAGCTTTTGGCAAATCTCCGCAAATCCGAGTATTTAATGGCCATGGAAGTAAATGAAAATGAGCCGGAGAAGGTAAATATTCCTTACCTTAAGGACAAAAAAGACCAGATTCTTCAGCCGATATTTACAGATGTGATGGAGTATGAGAAATTTGCCAAGGGCAAAAAGATGCGTATTGCCAAGCTGACCTTCGCGAAGCTTCAAGACGTGCTAATGGAGCAGGCGTTTGGATATGTGGTGAATCCTATGGGCTTTAATCTTGTGCTTACAAAAGAGCAGATAAAGCAGATCGGAAGGTAGGAGCGAAATCGTGGGACTTGCAGAACTGTTTTTAATAGCTGTGGGCCTGTCTATGGACGCGTTTGCCGTCTCCATCTGCAAGGGATTATCAATGCCAAAGATGAAATGGAAAAATGCGGTTCTGGCGGGACTCTATTTTGGCGGCTTTCAGGCGCTTATGCCGCTGGTCGGATATTTTCTGGGCAGCCAATTTAAGAATGCTATCGTGAATGTAGACCATTGGATTGCCTTTGTCCTGCTGGTGGTGATCGGTGCCAATATGATCCGGGAGGCGAGGCAGGAGGACGAGGAGCTGGACGATTCCTTTGATATGAAGACCATGCTCCTTCTGGCTGTGGCCACCAGCATCGATGCGCTGGCAGTGGGCGTGACCTTTGCGTTTCTTCGTGTACATATCGTTCCGGCAGTGCTCTTTATCGGTATTGTGACTTTCTGCTTCAGTGCGGCGGGAATCAAGATAGGGAATGTATTCGGCGCGAAATTCCGCTCCAAGGCTGAAATCGCCGGGGGTGTGATACTGATATTGATCGGGGCGAAGATTTTGCTTGAGCATTTGGGATTGTTATAAATAAGATATATTTGCGATAAAAGTTAAAGGATGCTACAATGAAATACAGTTGCAGCATTCTTTTTTTGTGCGAATTTTAGAAGCACTTAACCCAACTACAGTAAGGTGAAGAAGATTGAAGAAAATAGCAATCGGAAAGTGGAAGCTGAAAACACAGATTTTGGTGTCAATGGTAATTATGACGTTATTTGCCACCTGCGCGCTGGGGGTATCCATCTGGACGGTTTCCAAACGTATCATTGAAGAAAACTATACGAAAACATATGAGAGCAACCTCCGTTCCTTCAGCAGTGCCATTGACTTTAAACTGGAAGCAGTCACTGAGTTAATCCGTTCAGAGGTGCTCGATGGTAAGATATGCCAGATCCTAAAGGAAGAAAATCCAACAGGCAGCGGCTATTTTTCTACCAGTGCAAGCTGGACGCTGAACCGCATGGCTGTAAGTCTGGAATCCCAGAGCAGTCTTATTGACGCAGTCTTTTTATTTGATAATAATGGACGCTATCATCAGCACTTCCGGGGAGAAAAGGATTCCTCTAAATACCAGAAATTTTACGGGGATTTAGACGTATCCCAGGAAGCATGGTACAAACTTGCGCAAAATCAGAAGGGAAGAGAATGTTATTTTGGTTATAATGTGCTGATACCCGACGATACTAAGGGCAAGGTTTCCCTGGTAAAGGAGATACGCTCTCCCTCTGACAGGGAAGTACTGGGAATGCTTGTGGTACGCCTTACAAACAGCTTCCTGCGCAGCTCTCTTGTAGGAAATAGTAAAGAGTTTGCCAGTGATACGCTGCTGATTATCGATGAAAATTCTCCGGAGCACGTTGTTTATCACACAGGAAACGAACCGGCGAATGAGAGGATCATCTCTTATTATCTGGAGAACGGACCGGATGAGCGGGAGCCCTATCTTTATACAACCTGTGTGAATTCGGTCACGGGATGGAAGGTTGTAAACGGAATTGCACGTTCTGATTTAAGTAAAGATAGTGTGTACGTAGGCACCACGGTGGCAGTAGCGGCTATTTTTATTCTTCTGATTTCTATCTTGCTATCGACTATGCTCTCAAAAAGAATCAATCAGCCTTTGCATAAGCTGGAGAAGGTATTGGGAGAGGTGCAGCAGGGCAGCCGCAATATTACCGAGGAATTTGATGACGGAGAAATCGGCAGAATCGGAAATACATTGAAGGAAACCGTTAATCATAATATTGAACTCAAGGAACGTCTGCTGGAGATGGATCTGAAAGAAAGGGAGTCCGAGCTGCTCCTTCTGCAGGCACAGATTAACCCGCATTTTCTTTACAATACCCTGGACTCCATTTACTGTCAGGCAAAGCTTAAGGGAGAGGATGGGATTGCCGAGATGGTCAATGACCTTTCGGAAACGTTTAAGATTTCGTTGAATAAAGGGCAGCAGAAGATTACCATTGCGGAGGAAATGGAGTATATCCAGAGATATATGAAAATCCAGGATGTGCGGCATCAGGGACGATTTGAACTGATTATGGAAATTGAAGAGGAAATCCTGCCTTTGCATATGATTAAGCTTATCCTGCAGCCTTTTGTGGAAAATTCCATGTATCACGGCCTGGAGCCAAAAATCGGCAGTGGATTTGTGGAAATCAAAGGTGAGCGGATGGAAAATGATTTGTATTTCAGTGTGACGGACAACGGCGTGGGGATGGAGAATCTGGATCAAATATATAATGGATATGGGATTCGTAATGTGGTAGACCGTATCCATCTGTTCTATGGGGAGGAGTATGGAATTAAGGTGACCAGTGAATATGGAGCTGGTACAAGAGTGGATATTCATATTCCGGTGATGAAAGAAGAGGGGGGATTCGAATGACAACGCTGGCAATTATTGATGATGAGCAGATTGTGGTGGATTGGATTAAAACTGCCGTGGAGAAAGCAGAAGGGGATTATCGGATAGTAGCGACAGCCTATAACGGTATCCGTGGACTTGCCCTGCTGCGGCAGTTAAAGCCGGATATTGTGATCACTGATATCCGTATACCGGGTATGGATGGTCTGTCATTGATTGAGAATACCATGGAAGAGCTGCCTCAGACCGCTTATATTGTCATCAGCGGCTACCGTGACTTTTCCTATGCAAGGAAAGCACTGCAGCTGAGGGTTTTGGATTATGTGGATAAGCCTATCACTGAGGATAAGCTCTATGCTGCTTTGAGTACTGCTGTCAATTATTTAAAAGAAAAAAAGTTTGCGCACCTTCCGGAAAATGCGTCTTTGGAGGAGTGCGGGCGTCAGTGCCAGCAGATTACCGAGGAGATTATCCGCTGCATCAGGGAAGAGAACGGGGAGAGGATGCTTACCTATGTGCAGCGTGCGCTGGCAGATATGGAACACATGCAGATGGAATTGGGGCGCTACCAGGACGAGTGTGTGAAAGATATCTATGTGGCGATTGAGGTAATGAAGGAACGTGTGCCACAGTTCGAACTGCGCAAAAATATTGTGCCTTATACAGAAATGAAGCAGCTGCGTACCAAGCAGGAGGTAAGATTGTATACGGTGGAAATTTTCAAGGAGTTTGCCTATGGCATCCAGGCATGCGAGGGAATGACAAAAAATAAAGCAATCCAGGCGCTGATTGACTACATAGACGAGCATTATGCAGAGGATATCGGCCTTAAGGAGCTGGCAGATTTTATTAAGATGAACCCGGCGTATCTGAGCATGCTCTTTAAGGAGCGAGTGGGAATGAGTTATGTAAAATATCTCACCAAAATCCGTATGGATAAGGCAAAAGAGTTGCTGCGTGATGGAGAAAAGGTCACAGAAGTGAGCCTGAGAGTGGGGTATAATGATTACCGCTATTTCAGCCAAGTGTTTAAAAAGAATGAAAATATGACACCAAATGAATATAAAGAAATGTATAGAAAATAAGAATTTATATCTTAAAGTTTTGCGGCGGCCTGAAAAGGGCATTGATGAACAAGCAGGCATTTTTTCTATCGTGTATAATCAGCACATAATAAAAATTGGAGGTTTTACTATGTATGCATGGGAAGCTATACAAAAGGTTTTGGATTACATCGAAGAGAATTTGGCGCAAGATCATTCGCCCGAAGAACTTTCAAAGGTTGCGGCCCTTTCACCCTTTTACTTTCAAAGGTTGTTTGCTCGCCTTGTGAAACGCCCTATAAACTCATATATCAAAATGCGTAGGTTGGCAAGGGCGTGTGAAACACTTGAAGATAAGAGCAAGCGCATATTGGATATCGCTCTGGAGTACGGATTTAACAGCCACGAGCATTTTACAAAATCATTCAAACGTGCGTTTGGGATGACGCCGGAGGAATACCGAAATAATCCGGTTCATCTTAATCAGATTATGAAGCCTGATTTATTGCTTGCCTATACAATGATTGACGAAAATGTGCCGCTCATAACGGACGACATTGTTATAGAGATTACCCGCCGAAAGCTTTACATGTCGGAAACATACATCGGGATTGCCAGCAAAGTTTCCGTTGAGCAGGCAAGCTTCGGTGAATCGACCGGAATAAGTGGGCCGGGACAGATTTGGGAGGATTTTCGCAGGCGAAAGAACAGCCTTACTTGTTTTATGCCAAACGGCGTAGAATTAGGTGCGTCTATGATGAGCAAAGAAAATGATGGTACATTTATTTATTTTGCAGGCGCCGCTGCAAACAGCAGCACGCCTGCTCCAAATGGATTAACCGTTTGGGAATTACCTGCCGGAGAGTATGCCGTATGCCGGTTTGAAGCTGAAAGCTTTGCGGAGCTTCAGACTTCTTCGATTGATAAGGCATTAAAGTATCTTCTTGAAACATGGCTTCCGGGGCACCATCTTCAAATTCAGCCCTTTTCTGCGGAAAAGTATACCGACGTAACTGCTGACCCTGCAAGTATGGAGATATGGGTTTTACTTATATAGCGCAGAGCCGATAACCTACAAGGAATCCCTTTGGTTATCGGCTCTTTTTTTGTTTCATACAGTATATGTTTGAAAATTTAAAACAACAATGTGAAAAATTTCCACAAGGTGCAAAAAATCTACCACTAGTCCGGCATAAGTGTCTGTGATATCCTTAATTTATCAAAAGATTTCCGGAAATCGTAACTGAAAATAATACATAAATGGAGGTATGATTCATGAAAAAGAAAATCATCGCTTGTCTACTCACAGCAGCAATGACAACGAGTATGTTTTCCGTAGGGGTACAGGCAGCAGACAAAGGAACCGACAGAACGTTTAAGATTCTATCCATGTGGGCTGAGGATGACGCGGACAGCGGACAGATACTGAAGGATGTGACAGAGCAGTATATCCAGGAAGTAAATCCTGATTTTAAATACGAATTTGAGCTGGTATCTGTAGATAATTTAAAGCAGAAAATCGCAACACTGGCGGCATCTAATGACCTGCCGGATGTATTTGCCTATGATGCGGGAACACCGTTGATTGAGTTGATTGATGCAGGACTTGTGCTGGATGTGGGGGCGAAGCTGAACGAGCTTGGTATCTATGACAAGGTTGACCCGAGTGCAGTGGATTTCCTTACCGGACTTACAGGAACCGATACTTTATATGATCTTCCTTTGGGACAGAATATTGAAGGCTTCTGGTACAATAAGGCTGCATTTGAAAAGGCCGGTATCGAGAATCCTCCGGCTACCTGGGACGAGATGCTTGAGGATGCCGACAAGCTGATGGAAGCGGGAATCCAGCCCTTCGTAACCGGCGGTGCGGACTCCTGGCCGGCAACACGTTTGATCAATGCTTATGTAATCCGCAAATTAGGACCGGATGCCATGGATAAAGCATATAAGGGCGAGATTAAATATACGGACGCAGGTATCGTAGAGGGTGCGAAAATGCTCCAGGATATGGTGGAAAAGGGATATTTCGGAGAAGGCGCCACCACAGTAGACCAGAATACGGCAGCAAATATGGTATTATCCGGTGAGGCTGCAATGATCTACAATGGCAGCTGGTACGTATCCCAGCTTCAGGCAGACACGAACCCGGCAGGAGAGGACGGAATTGGCTTCTTTAATATTCCTACCGTAGAAGGCGGTGTGGGAAAAGCAGGTGAGTATTCCATGAACTGTGGAACAATCCTTGCGTTCAGCAATGACAAATATGATGAGGTTACAGAAGGCTGGCTGAAATATTTTGTTGAGAATGTAGCAGATTATGCAATCAACAATCAGGGAACACTGCGCGGCTATGTGATCGATCAGTATCCGGATGATCTGAGCTCCTACAGCAAGATGGTAGCGGAAGAGATTGAAAAATCCACAGGCAGCGCCACCTGGTTCGAGGCAGCCATGGACAGTGAGCTTTCTCAGATTGCCCAGGAAAATGTACAGTCTCTTATGAACGGGGATGTGACACCGGAGGAATACTGTGAGTCCCTGCAGGATATTTGGGATGCAGCACATTAATGGTTACTGTGTACAGTAACTGCTAATCGAATTATAAAAAGGCCGGATGAAAGCTCCCGGCCTTTTTTACTCCAAAAAACTGGTGTCTTCGTGTGTATTTGGAGATAAACACTCTTCTGAGTGGGAAATGAGGGATGAAATTGAAAACTGTATTAAGTAATAAAAAAGCGATTTTTTTCTTTGTATTCCCGGGATTTGTATTGTATACCGTGTTTGTGGTGCTGCCGGTTGTGTGGTCAGGATATTACACCTTTTTCGATGGTATTCCGGGCATTAAATGGGAATTTTGTGGTTTTGACAACTTTGTACGCCTTTTCCATGACAAAAATTTCGTAAAGGCATTGATTGTGAATTTAAAATATATTGGTATTGTCACAGCCGGACAGGTGTGTATTGGTCTGTTGCTGGCATTGATGTTTAAATACTGGTTGAAGCATTTTGCCACTCTTGTACGTACGATTGTATTTTTTCCGGTTGTTCTGCCCACTGTGGCTGTGGGCCAGTTGTTTGCGAAGATTTATGAAATCCAGCCACACTATGGCCTTTTGAACAGTCTCCTTAAGGCTGTGGGACTGCAGGATTTGGTGCAGCCCTGGATCGGACAGGCATCTACGGCCCTTGGCTCGTTGTCAGCCATGGATATCTGGACGGCGGTGGGGTTTTATGCGATTATTTTTTACGGAGCGCTGCTGGACATTCCTGAGGATGTAGTGGAGGCGGCCAGGATTGACGGCTGCAGGCCATTGCAGCTTTTCCGTATGGTACTCGCGCCGCTGCTTCGGCCGATGATCATCACCTGTGTGATTTTCAGCTTTACAGGTACTGTGAAGATGTTTGAGTCAGCTCTTGCTTTGACAGGAGGCGGACCGGGCGGAGCCACCAAGTCACTGTCCATTTATATGTATGACACAGCGTTTACCTACAGTAAGACGGGTTATGGAAGTGTGATCGCACTGTTTATTTTCTTGGTTTGTGTGGTGGGGTCGCGTATCATACGGTCCTTTGAGAAACCGATTGATTAAGGAGGAATTGTTATGAAACATACAACAGCAAGACGTACTCTTGGAACCGGAATGAAAAGGCTCCTGATCGCGCTGGTGGTACTGATTGACGTGTACCCGCTGTTCTGGATGCTGACTGCCTCCTTTAAGCAGCCGGCGGAATTCGTGGAGAAGCCTGCATATGCACTGAATGCTGGTTTTTATCTGCAGAACTATGTGGATGCCTGGACCAGAGGAAAGATGGCGATATTTTTCCGGAACAGTTTGATCAATACGGTGGTATCCCTTGTTTTTATTATCTTTTTTACCGTTACCATATCCTTTGCACTGACGAAGATGCAGTGGAAGGGAAAGGAATTTTTCAAGAAATATTTTGCTTTTGGAATTATGATTCCAGTGGCGACTTCTTTGATTCCATTGTTTCAGATTTTCCAGAAGATGAGCCTGATCAATACACGCTCCTGTCTGATATTGGTGTACGTGGCTTCAGCAATCTCCTTTTCCATCTATTTGATTACCGGGTCGATGATATCTCTGCCGGATGAAATCATGGAGGCGGCGGTAATCGATGGCTGCGGAATTTATAATTTGATGGCAAAGGTTGTGGTGCCGCTTACGAAGAATTCAATCATTACGGTACTGGTCATCCAATTTTTCTTTAAATGGAACGATCTTCTGTATTCCATGACTTTTGTCAGCAGTACGGAGCTAAAGACCATACAGACAGGATTGTTATATTTCCAGGACGAGTTCGGATCGAAAAACTGGGGCGCGATCTTTGCTTCTGTTTCTATCTGTGTGGTGCCCATGCTTCTGATGTATCTGGTACTGAATAAAAAAGTAATCGAAGGAATGACAGCCGGGGCTGTGAAAGGATGAGGTGGAGAAGATGTTAGACAAAAAATATTTACAATACGAAAAGGATATCCGGGAATTTGTTAAAAAGAATGTTCAGACCGTACTAAAGCAGCCGAGAGAATTTATCCGTTATCCTTTTATTGATCCGGGGTCTGTTTACGACGGAAATGTGTGGGATTGGGATACTTTCTGGTCTGTGTACGCCCTGCTGTCCATGATGGAGGATTTCGACGAAGAGACACAGGAGCGTATTGTCATCCATGCCAAAGGAAATGTTCAGAACTTTTTTGACCATCAGCTTGAGGATGGATACATTCCGATGATGATTGAAGTACAGGACTGGCCGGAACCATATCTGAATATGAAGCATAAAGAAGGCGTACTGATGAATATGCATAAACCCTTCCTCTGCCAGCAGATATGCCTGATCAGTGATTATGTGAATGATTTCGGATGGATGGAAGAAAATTTCGGCAAGCTTGAGAAATACTTTATGTGTTATGATAAGTACTATTATCATGATAACTGCGGGCTTTATGTATGGCAGGATGATATCATGATAGGCATGGATAATGATCCGGCTACCTTTGGGCGGCCCAAAGCCTCTACTGCGAATATTTTCCTTAACAGTTTTATGGTGGAGGAACTAAATTGTATGGCAAGAATTGCCGAAAGATTTGGTAAAACAGAAGCGCAGGCGTTTTATCTTGAAAAGAGAGAGAAGCTGATCAAAGCGGTCCAAAGTGAATGCTGGGATAAGCGCGATGCGTTTTTCTATTCGGTAGATGTGGATATCTGCACCAGAAAATTCGACTGGTTTCACCAGGGTCTGGGTGTATTCTGGAAAACACTGCCCATCAAAATCCGTGTGTGGTCCGGATTTATTCCTCTTTGGGCTGGATTTGCCACTGAAGAACAGGCGGAGGCACTTTCTGCGCACTGGAAGGATGAGGAGACGTTTGGTAGTCCATACGGGCTGGCAACACTTTCCAAGGATGAAAAAATGTACTGTATTGCGGCAACAAACAATCCCTCTGACTGGCTGGGACCTGTGTGGACGGTGGCAAATTATGTGGTGTTTAAAGGACTCCTCAGATACGGGTATCGCGAGGATGCGGAGGAGCTTTGCCGCAGGACGCTGCTTCTGCTAGGGGAGGATTTGGAGAAAACAGGAGATCTGCATGAATATTATGATCCTCTTAGCGGTGAACCGGTGATGAATGGCGGTTTTCTGAACTGGAACATACTGGCGGTGAATATGGTGAGGGATTTATATGGAGATGACAAGTAAGGAAACTGTTGTACATAATCCTTTAGGACAAGCAGGAGAAGCTTTACATACCAGTGTGCGCAATCCGGTCATACCGGGATTTGCTCCTGACCCATGTATGATCCGGGTGGAGGACACCTATTACATAGCCAATTCCACCTTTGAATGGTTTCCGGGAGTAAGGATTTATGAATCAAAGGATTTGGTTAACTTTAGGCTGTCAGCAGAGCCCCTTGACCGGGAGGAACTGCTTGATATGCGGGGCATTTCTGCATCGGAGGGAATCTGGGCGCCGGATTTAAGCTATGCGGACGGATGTTTTTATCTGGTTTACACGGTTGTTACGAATCAGGGGCGGATAAAGGATATGGATAATTATCTGGTGACCGCCAAGACAGTTCAGGGTCCCTGGTCAAAACCTGTATACCTGAATTCCAGCGGATTCGACCCTTCGTTGTTCCATGACAGGGACGGAAGAAAGTGGCTGGTAAATATGCAGTGGGACTATCGGAAAGGGTGCGGGCCGGAATGCTTCACCGGTATCCTGCTACAGGAATATTCGGTCAGGGAGCAAAGACTTATCGGTAGTCCGGTTAATATTTTTAAGGGAACATCGCTTGGATATACAGAGGGGCCACATCTCTACAGGAAGGATGCATATTATTATCTTGTCTGTGCGGAGGGCGGTACAAGCTACGAACATGCAGTGACCGTGGCCAGGAGCCGTAAGCTTGAGGGTCCGTATGAGGTTCATCCGGGGAATCCTATCCTTACTTCCGGGGAAAAGGATTACCTGCAAAAGGCCGGTCATGGGAGCCTGTGTGAAACTGAGGCTGGACAATGGTATCTGGCACATCTTTGTGCACGCCCGCTGCCGGGTACGAAGTCTTGTGTGCTGGGCAGGGAGACGGCGATTCAGGAAATTGTCTGGAGAGATGGATGGCCCTGGTTGAAAAGCGGGGGAAACAGCCCCAAGGAGTTTTATGAAGTTCCGGGAAAATTACATGTCATGCCGGAATACAGACTTAGTGGTGTGAGACGGGAATATGTATTTGAAGATGATAGTTTTTGGAGGGATTTTCAGACTTTGCGTCTACCCCATACAGAGGTTGATTATTCTTTGAGTGCAAGACCGGGATGGCTCAGGCTTCTGGGAGAAAACGGTATTTGCTCGCGTTTTAGGCAGACACTTCTTGCAAGAAGACAGTGTGATTTCTGTTTTACGGCTTTTACGGAGATGGAATATGAACCTGAATGCTTCCAGCATACTGCGGGGCTGATTCTGCGATACAATGAGGAAAATCTTTACTATCTTTATGTCACCTATGATGAAGAGAAGCATAGTACAATGCTCTGTGCGGCAAGTATCTATGCAGGCGAATACCGGCTGATGGAGGAAGTGATGACGCAGGGACCGCGATTTGTGTTAGGTGTGGAGGTATGGGAGCGTGAGGCACAGTTTTTTTACCGGAAAGAGGGAAAAAAGATTCTAATCGGCGGGGAATTTGATGTAACGAATTTGTCTGATGATTTTACTTATGGGTTTACCGGTGCTTTTGTGGGAATCTGTGCGCAGGACTTACGGGAGCATAAAAAATGTGCAGATTTCCGGAGATTTGTATATGACGGAAGCGGCAAATAAATGAATATCATATTCCAGCGTCCCTTGGCATTAAAACGTCTCTACAAAGAAGTATCGTCTCTGCAAAGAGGATATTTTAGTGGCTAATGCATCGCAGATGTGGCGTAAAATAAACATTATGTAATGAAACATTAGGCTTTTTACAAACAAAGTGGAGTATCTATCGGATATTGTTCACAGATTGCCGGAATGACGGAAGAAGAATTTATAAAATGTTTAGGACAGAATGGATTTATGTCAGCAACGCAGTTGAACGTATAGTTTTAAATCTGGCAGGCGAGTAGAAAACATAGGAAGATTATATGAAGATGAGAGCAGGTGGCAAAGCCTGTTCTTTTTCTTATACACGATATTAAGTGGTACACACTACACAAGTGTGTATACCGTTAAAGTCCCTGTTATCATGCCATAGAGGGATACGGAACAATTTAAGGAATAGAGTAATTACACACAATAAGATGGGCTCATTTACCGCCATCCCAGCATCCACCAAGATTAAATTGTTGACCTTAAGTGCTATCCATGCTACTATGTGTATAACACTCACCTATGTTCAGGTGAGCAGGCATGGGCATTTATTTTCCTGGTACAACGAATAATCAGTTACTTATTATTCGTTGTACTGATACGCAGATAGATAAGCCCCTTGCCGATAAAATCACTTAGGAGGTGGCCGTATGGTCATTGAAATAGACTTTAACAGCGATGAAGCTATCTACATACAGCTAACCAACCAGATTATCATGGGCATTGCCACGTCCAGACTTCAGGAGGGTGATCCCCTTCCGTCCGTACGGCAGCTCGCCGAGAATATCGGCATCAATATGCACACGGTCAACAAGGCATACTCCCTGCTCCGTCAGGAGGGATTTGTCACCATTGACCGCAGGCGCGGCGCAGTAATTGCCATTGATGTTGATAAGGTGCGGGCGTTGAACGAACTGAAGCAGAACATGACAGTGGCGCTTGCCAAAGGTTGCTGTAAAAATATTACAAGAGAAGAAGCACATCAGCTGATTGATGAAATTTTTGATGAATATCAATAAGATAGACAGGAGGACAGAATGCAGGAAAAATTTACCAGACAGGCATGGAATGCTTTGATGCTGGCGAAAAAAACAGCACAGTCTTGCAATCATAGTTATATTGGAACAGAACACATTTTGATTGGGCTTTTAGGCGAGGAAGAAGGAACCGCGGGTAAGGTGCTGGAGGAATTCAGCGTGGAGGCAGACCGCCTTCTGGCCTTAGTCGACAAACTGATCGCCCCGCCCGAGACAACGATAGAGCGCGACCCCGGATACAGTCCCAGGGCAAAGAAGCTCATTGACAATGCATTAGAGGAGGCAGAAGCCATGCATGCGGAGCGTGCGGGCACAGAGCATCTTCTTCTCGCCATGCTCAAGGAAACAGATTGTGTGGCGACGAGACTTTTATATACCATGGGAGTAAATATCCAGAAGCTTTACGCGGGAATTCTGACTGCGATGGGTCTGGATAACGAAGCCATAGCAGAGGAATTCCAGTCTGCAAAGGCCATGCGGAATAAAAAAGCCACAAGCACCCCAACCCTGGATCAGTACAGCCGTGACCTGACTGCTTTGGCAGCAGACGGCAGACTGGACCCCGTGGTGGGAAGGGAAAAGGAGATTGCCCGCCTGATTCAGATTCTGAGCCGCCGGACCAAGAACAACCCTTGCCTTGTGGGAGAACCTGGCGTGGGCAAAACCGCCATCGCAGAAGGTCTTGCCCAGCGTATTGTTTCGGGAATGGTTCCGGACACAGTGAAGAATAAACGCGTGGTGGTTCTCGATTTATCCGGTATGGTTGCCGGAAGTAAATACCGCGGCGAGTTCGAGGAGCGTATCCGTAACGTGGTAGATGAGGTACGGGAGCATCAGGGAATTCTGCTCTTTATTGACGAACTCCATACTATAATTGGAGCAGGAGGCGCCGAGGGCGCACTGGATGCATCCAACATCCTCAAGCCATCCCTTTCCAGAGGAGAAATCCAGCTGATCGGTGCGACCACACTTGAGGAATACCGTAAATATATTGAAAAGGACGCGGCCCTGGAGCGCCGTTTCCAGCCGGTGACCGTAGACGAGCCGTCTGAAGAGGAGGCTGTAGCCATTCTCAAGGGCCTCCGTCCCTACTACGAGAAGCACCATGGTGTAAAGATTGAGGATGAGGCGCTTGACGCAGCGGTAAAAATGTCCGTACGGTACATCAATGACCGCTTCCTTCCGGATAAAGCCATTGACATTATAGATGAGGCCGCCTCAAAGGTGCAGCTTGCAGGCTATAAATCCACGCCTGAGATGGAAGTGCTGGAGCTGGAGATCAAAGATCTTCTTAAAGAAAAAGAAGAAGCAATCAAGGATGCTGACCTGGAGCGTGCCAGAAACGCGCAGGAACGCCAGCGTCAGGTAGAAGCCGAGATTGCAAAGCTGAAAACAAAGGCGGACCGCAAAAATAAAAAGAAACCCTTGGTAGTCACGGAAGCATCTGTGGCGGATATTGTATCTGACTGGACCAAAATCCCGGTGCAGCGGCTCACAGAAGGCGAAACAAAACGCCTGGCTCATCTGGAAAAAGAACTGCACAAGCGTGTAATCGGACAGGAGGATGCGGTGAAGGCCGTGGCCCAGGCAGTAAAGCGTGGCCGTGTAGGCCTGAAAGATCCCAACAGGCCCATCGGTTCCTTCCTTTTCTTAGGACCAACAGGAGTCGGCAAGACGGAGCTTTCCAAGGCTTTGGCAGATTCTGTATTCGGAAGCGAGCAGGCTATGATCCGTGTGGACATGTCGGAGTACATGGAGAAACACAGTGTTTCCAAGCTCATCGGCTCACCGCCCGGATATGTAGGCTATGACGAGGGAGGCCAGCTCAGCGAAAAAGTACGCCGTAATCCATACAGCGTAATACTTTTCGACGAGATTGAGAAAGCCCACCCGGATGTCTTTAACATCCTGCTTCAGGTATTGGACGACGGACATATCACCGACGCCCACGGCAGAAAGGTTGACTTTAAACAGACGATTATCATCATGACCTCAAACGCAGGCGCACAGGCCATTATTGAACCGAAGCGCCTGGGCTTCATCTCCAATGAGGATGAAAAACAGGATTATGAGCGCATGAAATCAGGTGTCATGGAAGAAGTACGCCGTATGTTCAAACCGGAATTTTTGAATCGTATTGATGAGATTATGGTATTCCATGCGCTTACGAAAGAACACATTAAGAAGATTGTCACGATACTCCTTAAAAAACTCGAAGACCGCTGCCAGGAGCAGATGGAGATTACACTTAAGGTGACCAATTCGGTGAAGGAGCATCTGGCTGAGGCTGGTTTTGATAGTAAGTATGGTGCAAGGCCACTGCGCCGCGCCATTCAGAACAAAATTGAGGATCAGCTGGCTAATGAGATTCTTGAGGGGCATATTAAACGCGGGGATATTGTGCAGGTGCAGTTGAACAAAAAGGAAGTGCGGTTTGTAGTAAAATAGAAAGGGGACCCCGCAAAAGTGGTTGAACGGTGAGGAGAAGGAGCTTGGAGGCCTGGGCAGGTCTTATCCGGGTGAGGCCGATGCACGCTTCCCTTCAACTAATCACTAACTGCGACTAAAGCGCTCACGAAGAGCGTTCGCGCTTAAGTCTCCGTAAGTGCTGGATTTTCAGGCGCGCTTACGCAAATCGGCCTCACCCGGATAAGACCTGCCCAGGCCTCCAAGCTCCTTCTCCTCACCTTCCACTACGTTTGCACCCCTTTGTAGGGAATGGCGCGTTTCCCGGTAGTTTATTCCTGCGGCATGGTGTTATGCTATTATGCGGACATGCTACATGTTTATTTGTGTGGTGCTGTTAAGTGGCTGTGGGCTAGTGCATCCCGGGGTAAATACGTCGAGGTATAGCACTAGTGATATATATGTTCGGCACAGATTGAAGCGGAGTATAAACTCAACACTTGTAGCTTTGTTGCACTGTGCTCATGATGCCTCGAAGTTCTGTCACATTGTGCTTATGATACCCCGTAGCTTTGCCGCGATGCAAATTTGCTACGGGGTATTTGCTTTCATACCCAATGAACCTTCCTGCGTAAGGAGCAGTCATTCCAGTGGGGTGGAAACGTAGTGGTAGGTAAGCGGGAGGAAAATGGGGGCGGGAGGCTGGCTGGGCGGTGTGTATCCGCGTGAGGCTGATTTGCGGAAGCGCGCCCGAAAATCCAGTGATTACGGAGACTTAAGCGCGAACGCTCTTCGTGAGCGCTTTAGTCGCAGTTATCACTTAGTTGAGGGGAAGCGAGCATCAGCCTCACGCGGATACACACCGCCCAGCCAGCCTCCCGCCCCCATTTTCCTCCCGCTTACCGTTCAACACCTTTCCGGGGCTCCCGCCAATTGTGAAAAAGATATAAAATATTTAGCGACCCTCTGGTAAAGAAAAGCAATTTATTATATAATGAAAGTGCGAAAAGCAAATTTGTGAATAACAAACAAAAGAGTCTTAGGGAGGACATAAGATCATGGCAGTAGTAAAGGAACTCATTCGCACAGAAGAGAACGGTACCATAAGTTTTGGTGATTACGAGCTTGACCAGAAATCAAAGTTATCGGATTACCAGCACCAGGGCGATATGTATAAAGTAAAAACCTTCAAGGAGATTACCAAGCTGGAGCGTAACGGTATGTTTGTATATGAATCCGTACCAGGAACGTCCGTATTTCACCTGGCACAGGATGGTTCCAGCATCAGCTTTGAGGTGGAAGGTCCTGAAGATGCACAGATTACAGTCGAGCTGGAAAGCGACACAGAATATGAAGTATTCATCAATGGTTCCAGCACAGGCGCGATGAAAACCAACCTTGGCGGGAAGCTGTCCTTCAGCGCAGAACTTGGCAGCGCCGCAAAAGTGGAAGTAAAAATCGTCAAATGCTAAAGAATAAGAAAATCGTCTATTTCTGCCAGGAATGTGGGTTTGAATCCGCGAAATGGATGGGCCAGTGCCCGGGCTGTAAGGCGTGGAATACCTTCGTAGAGGAAGCCATTTCCACGAAGAAGCCCTCCGGCAGTGCGGCCAAAAGCCAGGATAAACGGCAGGAACCGGTGATTCTTAAGGATATCAATTTGTCCGAGGATGAACGGCAGACATGTGGAATAGGTGAACTAGACAGGGTGCTGGGTGGCGGAATCGTCCCCGGCTCCTTGGTTTTAGTAGGCGGTGATCCGGGTATCGGTAAATCCACGCTGCTGCTGCAGGTGTGCAGGAATTTAGCAGAAAAGGATGTGTCCGTGCTTTATATTTCCGGCGAGGAATCCTTACGTCAGATTAAACTGCGGGCCAACCGTATCGGTACCTTCAAGGATAAGCTGCAGCTTCTCTGCGAGACGAATCTGGAGGTCATTCGTGAGATTATAGAGCGAAAGAAGCCGGATGTCGTCATTGTGGATTCTATCCAGACGATGTTCCATGAGGACATCAGCTCCGCTCCGGGCAGTGTTTCCCAGGTGCGGGAGTCCACCAATATCCTCATGCAGCTCGCCAAGGGCATGGGGGTATCTATTTTTATCGTCGGACATGTAACGAAGGAAGGAAACGTGGCAGGCCCCAGAGTTCTGGAGCATATGGTAGATACCGTGCTCTATTTCGAGGGAGACCGCCATGCTTCTTACCGCATTCTGCGCGCGGTAAAAAACCGTTTTGGCTCTACCAATGAAATCGGTGTGTTTGAAATGCAGAGCTCAGGGCTTGAGGAGGTCAAAAATCCTTCCGAATTTCTGCTTAACGGCAGACCGGAGGATGCCTCGGGTTCGGTGGTGGCCTGCTCTATGGAAGGCACAAGGCCCATTCTCGTGGAAATCCAGGCTCTTGTGTGCCAGAGTAATTTCGGTATCCCAAGAAGAACTGCCGTGGGTACAGATTTCAACAGAGTCAATCTGCTGATGGCAGTGCTGGAGAAAAAGGTGGGAATCCATCTGGCCTCCGCGGATGCATATGTGAATATTGCAGGCGGAATGAAAATGACAGAGCCTGCCATTGATCTGGGCATCTGCCTGGCTGTTGTTTCCAGCTATAAGGATATCGTGATTCCTGATACTGTGATGGCTTTTGGGGAAATTGGCTTAAGCGGAGAGGTACGCGCCGTGAGTATGGCAGGACAGCGCGTACAGGAAGCGAAGAAGCTCGGTTTCGAGACGGTCATCCTGCCGGAGGTGTGCAGAAGCTCCATGGAGAATACGCAGGGAATCAAGCTGGTCTATGTATCCAGAATACAGGATGCGATTTCTTACATAATGAAATAGGAAATATATAGCGAAGCAGAAAATTATATAACGAAATACAAAAAGTATCATCAAACATAAAATGAGGTAAGCCGGTTCTTTTGCAGGAACCGGCTTTTTTTAATTTGCAATTTGCTTGACAATAGGTCGGCATACCGATACAATGATAGAAAACAGGAGGTGCGGATTGTGGATTTAAATCAAATGTTGGATGAAAAAAATATGACAAAATACTCACTTTCTAAAGCCAGTGGGGTTCCGAAAACTACGGTGATTGATATATGTGCGGGCCGCAGCTCGATTGACCGCTGTTCAGCGAAGACAGTCCAGCAGCTTGCCAGGGCTTTGGGCTGTACAATGGAGGAAATCATGCAATTGGATCCACCTAATGAGCAACTGTCCCCCGGACTACCGAAGGATAAAAGCTACCTTGAATGCGGATTGCCGGGGTTTTTGCAGGAATCCTTAAATGCTATGAAGGCTGCATGGAAAAAAGTTGATAATGGTGAAAAATATCTGAGGATTGATTGTGATTATTGTAACCTGCAAAGTGATATTAACAGCGCGGAGGTCAATGGAATCATCAGTTCCGATCAGGCATGGTATCTGCGGGAAAAGTATTTGCGAATCGAACGGGGTGAAAATAGTTGAAAATATTAGATTTTACGAATATGCAAAAGAAAAATAAAGCATATGCCGGGGCAAACGGAAGCAAGATATCTGTCGTACACGAGGGGGAGCAGTATATGTTGAAATTTCCTCCTTTCCCCAAAAAGAATAAGGATATGAGTTACAGCAATAGCTGTTTTTCAGAGTATCTTGGATGTCAGATTTTTGAGAGTATCGGTATACCTGTGCAGAAAACATTACTCGGAACGTATACTGTAAATGGAAAGCAAAAGATTGTGGTAGCGTGCGGAGACTTTACCAAACCCGGTATAGTACTGCAGGATTTTGCTTCTATGAAAAATCAGATTATTGATTCCGCGCGCAACGGTTACGGTACAGAGCTTTCAGATATCTTGGATACCTTTGACCAACAGACCGCTGTTGACGGAGCAACCCTGACGAAGCATTTTTGGGATATGTTCATTGTGGATGCATTGATTGGGAATTGGGACAGGCATAATGGTAACTGGGGATTCTTATATAATACATTTGACGATACGATGGAGCTTGCCCCGGTCTATGATTGTGGAAGCAGTCTGTATCCCCAGGCCGATGAAACAATTATGAAAAATGTCCTTTCCAACGAGCAGGAATTAGAATTCAGGGTGTTTGAAATTCCTACCTCGGCCATTATGCTGAATGGAAAGAAAATCAAATATTATGATTTTCTTTCTTCCTTGCAAAATGACGACTGTAACCGTGCATTGGAACGAATCGTGCCGAAAATTGATATGGGAAAGATTAATGCAATTATTGAGAATATGCCATTCATTGAAGATTTACAAAAGCAGTTTTATATCACAATGTTACGAGAGAGAAAGATAAGGATTCTGGATTACTCTCTTAAGCGACTTAAAGAAGAACGTCAGCTAAAATGAAAGTCCTTGTTTTTTTGTCCGTCACAAAGATGCATCGACTAAAGACTGCTAAAACCTGGTTCCCGAACAGCTTGTAGAAATACAGGCTGTTTTTTTATGAATAGCCAAAGCCAAAAAAATCCATAATAACCATAAGCAGCTATAGTGAAAGCGAGGAGTGCATGTATGAGTGAAAACATAAAGTTGCCTGTGAGCAATGAATATGGCTATTATGAAATCCGCCTGGAAAGCATCGGCGGTCTTGGAGCCAATCTCTGCGGGAAAATGCTGGGCGAGCTGGGAGCGGTGTATCTGGGCCTTAATTCCGCAAGCTTCTCCAGCTACGGCTCGGAGAAAAGAGGGTCACCCGTAAAAGCTTTTATCCGCTGGTGCGAGGTGTCCAGGGATATCCAGATCAACAGTCCTGTGGAGACACCCCATATCCTCGGCCTTTTCCACGAGGCCATGGCAGGTAAGCTCCCTGTAACGGCAGGTGTCACGGAGGAGACGAAAATTGTCATCAATACCGATGCCTCCCCGGAGGAAATCCGGGAAAAGCTCAAGCTTTACGCAGGAGAAATCTATTGTATTGATGCCTTAAAAATCGCCATGGAATCAAAAACAAGAGTAAATATGGTCATGCTGGGAGCAATTGCCCAGGCGTCTGGCTTCATCCCTCTGGATTCCGTGTTGCGCCTCACGGAGGAGACGATCGGCAGGAAATATCCGCAAATGCTGGATAAAAATCTGGAAGGGATACGCAGAGGCTACAATGAAACGGTGTCACGCTTTTTTGAGCCTGATGAGCAGTATGAAAAAGTGGAGTATGAGGAACCACAAAATAAATGGGGCTATGCAAATGCTCCTATTGGCGGTGTAAACACACGTTTTGGAAGTACGGTTTCCAATGATCTGTCTGCCTCCCGAGAGGGATATATGCCGCTGTTTTTGCAGGATAAATGCATTAACTGCGGACTTTGCGACTCTACCTGCCCGGATATGGTATTCCAGTTCAAACCAGGCGAATACAAAGGAAGGCAGGCCATGGTCAATACAGGACTTGACTATCATCACTGTAAAGGCTGCCTGCGCTGCGTGGCGGTCTGTCCCACCGGGGCTTTGGTGGACGGCATTGAGCGGGAACATCCCAACCCACAGTGGTTTGTGCGCAACAAGGACTTGATTGTGGACAAGCTGGAATTCGAAGATACGGGAGCGAACGGCTGGGTCACCAGTGAATCGTATCTCACAGAAAAACGGGTAGACGGAGGGCTGATGTGATGAACAAACAAAAGGTTTTATTCGAGAGCGGCAATGAGCTGGCTGCCTATGCGGCCAGACAGATCAACTATCATGTGATGGGCTATTATCCTATCACGCCCTCCACACAGATTGCCGAGCTTCTGGACCAGATGAAAGCTGACGGCCTCCATGACATCTCCATGATAGCTGCAGAAGGAGAGCACAGCGCCGCGGGTATCTGTTACGGAGCGTCCACAGGAGGCGGCCGTGTGTTCAACGCCACCAGCGCCAACGGACTCCTTTATGCTCTGGAACAGCTCCCGGTACAGTCCGGTACCCGCTTTCCTATGGTAATGAATGTGGCATGCCGCACCGTGTCCGGTCCACTTTCCATTAAAGGGGACCACAGCGATATCATGTACACTTTAAATACCGGCTGGGTGATTCTTTTTGCCAATACACCTCAGGCAGTTTACGACATGAACATCTGTGCGCTGAAAATCGCAGAAAGTGTGAAACTGCCGGTAATCGTGGCATTTGATGGATTTTTCACCAGCCATCAGAAGCGGAAGTGCTTTGTGTTTGAGGATGACAAAGTAGTACAGGATTTTCTGGGGAAATATGAGGCAGAGTATTCAGCGCTTGATTTGGAACATCCGGTAAGCATTGGTTCTTATATGAACGAGCCTGATATTTTAAACAACAAATTCCAACTCCATCAGGCAATGGAGGAAGCTCGTAGCGTCATTCCGGCTGTATTTGAAAAATTCGAAGAGCTGTCAGGGCGGAGATACCGGGAGGCGGAAGGCTACCGCACCGAAGACGCCGAAGTGCTTCTCTTTCTCTTAGGCTCCAGCTATCATACGGCAAAAGTAGCTGTGGATAAGCTTAGGGAGCAGGGAAAAAAGGTTGGAGTTTTTACCGCTAATATACTGCGGCCATTCCCGGGAGAAAAACTGTACGAGCTTTGCAAAGGTGCGGAGACAATCCTTGTGGGCGACCGTCAGGACAGTTACGGCGCGGGCGGTGGAAATATGACGCTTGAGCTTAAAGCAATGCTCCAGGAGCATGGAAGTGCCTGCCGCGTGTTGAGTCGCGTGTACGGACTGGGAGGCCGAGACTTTTACGAGTCAGATGCAGAAGAATTTTTCCTTTCCTGCTTGCAGCCAGAAGCTCCCCGATTTGATTATTTCGGAATTTATCCCGGAGAAGTGAGGATGAAAGAAAACCAATATTTTGCGCCCATAACTGAAAAGGAAGCAACCCCTGGCTGTACGTCGTGCGCTTTCGATGAGGAAACCGGCCGCATGAAGGTCACCGGAGGCCGCGTGAATGAAACTACGGCAGTACCTAAGCGCTTGGCTCCGGGGCATGGAGCCTGCCCGGGGTGCGGAATTCCGGTTAATATCAATCTGCTTCTGCGCGGAATCGAGGGAAATGTGGTGATGCTTCTCCAGACCGGCTGTGGTATGGTCGTGACCACCTCCTATCCCAAAACCTCATTTAAGATTCCCTACGTTCACAATCTTTTCCAGAACGGAGCGGCTACCCTCACTGGACTTGTAGAAATGTTCCATCAGCGTCAGAAACGCGGGGAATACCCGGAGGGCAGCATCACATTTATCATGGTAAGCGGCGATGGAGGTATGGATATCGGCATGGGCTCCGCCCTGGGAACTGCACTTCGCAACAATCGATTAATCATCTTCGAATATGACAACGGCGGATATATGAATACAGGCTATCAGCTTTCCTACTCTACGCCCAAAGGGGCAAAAAGCTCAACCTCACACCTGGGCCCAAAACAGTACGGAAAGACATTTTTCCACAAGGATATGCCAATGATCATGGCGGCGGCCAATATCCCCTACGTTGCTACAGTTGCTGAGTCCAATCCCGCAGATTTCATCAAGAAAGCAGCCAAGGCCAAAGCTTACGCGGACGAATACGGCACTGCCTATGTCAAGGCACTGTCAGCCTGCCCCTTAAACTGGAACGACCGCCCGAATCTTGAGCGCAAAGTAATCTCCGCAGCAGTAGACTGCTGTTATTTCCCTCTCTTCGAGATTGAAAATGGAATTACCTATATTAATTATAATCCAGAGAAAAGCAACAAAAAGATTCCGGTTTCCGACTGGTTCACCATGATGGGCCGGACCAAGCACCTCGTCGGAGAGGATTACCGCGAGGTCACCGAGAGCATCCAGGCCGAGATTGACCGCAGATGGGAACGATTAAAAGCGCGGGCGGAAAGCGAATTACTATAGTAAATAGGTATGACGAAACAATACTGAACATTGCCGAACATTTGTAAAGATGAAAAGCTGGATTCCATAGAGGGGTCCGGCTTTTTTATTTAAACTGCAAAAAAGTGTTTTGTGTAAGAAAAAGAAGAGTGTTTTATTTGGGAATCGTTATGGTAAAAGTGTGAAAAAAACGTAGGGTATAATTGTGTAAAATAGTTAGGAGAACAAAAAAGTTGTCAAAAACATGTGGTTTGAAAATGTAAATTATTAAAAACAGATAAAAACAAAAGCAAACTATTGTAACATATGTCAATTGCAAATACAAAAATGATGTGCTATTATGTTAAAAAGATAAAACAAAAACGAACAAAATATAACAAGAGCTCAAACCGTAGCATATGGAATGAGTGTCAGAAGGGGGGATAGCATTCATAAATTTAAATTACCAAAATTCATTTAATTAGATTCATGAAAGAATGGTTAAAACTGAAAAAGGAACTCATTGATAACCCAACAATTAAAAAAATTAAGAGAAGACTATTTCGGAGGTGTAAGGAATGAAGAAAAAATTATTAGCAGGTTTACTGGCAATGACAATGACAGTATCATCAGCATTTGGTACAACCGCATTTGCAGCAGAAGCAGAAGATGCAAAGGAGACTGCGACAGAAGTCAAAGAAGGGGTAAAAGTTGCGTATTCTATCCCAAGTATGTTCACCACATTTTTTGCGGCATGTTGGATGGGCGTTGAGGAGCAGGCAAAGGAATATGGCTGGGAAGCAACGCTTCTTGATCCAAACGGCGATATTGAGCTTCAAGTATCACAATTAAAGAATCAGGTGACCCAGGGGGTGGATGCCATTGTCATTTCTCCTATCGACAGCGAAGCTGTAGGAACTGCTATCAATGAATGCTCTAAGGCAGGAGTTCCGGTATTCTGTATTGACAGACGCGGTTCCGGTGAGGTTGTGGCTACTCTTGAGACAGATAATGTTCAGGTAGGACGCGATATGGGCAATGCTATACTTAAGGATTACGAAGGTCAGGATATTAACGTTCTTATTATCCAGGGCGTTTTATCTGATACACCTACCCTTGACAGAACAGCAGGCGTAAAAGAGGTTCTGGAAGCAGCGGATAATGTAACGATTGTAGGAGAGCCGTCTGCAGGTGAATACAGTAACGAAGCAGCTATGGCAACAACAAAAACATATTTACAGTCACAGGATGTAGATGTCATCTTTACATGTACAGATGCTCTGGTACCTGGCATTTTAAGCGCACTGGATGAGGCAGGGTATACAGGACTTGTAGGCGAGGATAAACATATTGGCGTTTATTCCGTGGATGGTGCAGGTGAAACTCTTGATTATATTAAGGCCGGCAAGGTAGATGCTACTTTCTCCCAGTGGCCAATTACTTTAGGCACAGACGTAGTAAAGACAATCAATGAGTACCTGAATGGAAACGATGTTGAAGAAAAGATTTACTACAGCGGTGATGTTGTAAGCAAAGATAATATTGAGGAATTGGAAGAAACTCTTTGGGGATATAAGGTAGAGTAATCGTATTTTTGCAACAGAGATAAACAATTATAGTTGGGCAGCGGATAAATGGGTCCGTCAATGAGGGATTTTGGTATATATTTGGAGAGGCGGGGAGGTGAAGAGTCACCTCCCTTGTTTATAGGAGGAGAAACGCTTTGGATAATCAAAATAATATCATTGAGATGAACCATATTGTAAAAAAGTTTTCAGATAATGTGGTTTTAAACAATGTAAGCTTCCATTTGAGAAAAGGCGAGGTTCATTCTCTGATGGGGGCCAATGGAGCAGGAAAGAGTACACTGATCAAAATATTGAACGGCCTTTACAATTATGATGAGGGTGAAATTCTATACAATGGAAAGCAGGCTGAAATCAATAAAGTAGAGGATGCCGAAAAGCTGGGAATTGCTTTTGTACATCAGGAATTAAATATCTGTCCTGACCTGTCTGTGGCTGAAAATATTTTTGTTGGCAATTTAAGAAAGAACAAATGGGGCGTTTTTGATAAGGCACAGACGATAAAGGAAGCACAAGATTTAATTGATATGGTTCAGGTAGATATGAAAGCTACTGATATTGTCAGAAACTTAAGAGCAGCAGAAAAACAGATTATTGAGATTCTCAAAGCCCTGACAATGGATGCAGGAATTTTAGTTCTGGATGAACCCACATCGTCTCTAAATGAGAAAGAAAAAGAGATTTTTATCGGAATTGTCAATCGTCTGAAAGCGCAAGGAGTTTCGATTATATTTATCTCCCATTTTATTGAGGATGTCCTGCTACTGTCAGACCGGATTACGGTTTTAAAGGACGGAGTAAATAATGGCGTTTTTGAAGCCGGACAGATTACGAAGGATGAATTGATTACAGCTATGATGGGCAAAAAAGCGGAGGTAAGAAAACGGAACAGTGAAAAGCTTGCCAAAGATACACCTGTTGTTATGGAATTAAAGAATCTCAGCAGCGAATATAAATTTGAAAATATCGATCTGAAGATACAGAAAGGAAGTATCATCGGTGTTTGCGGGCTTTTAGGGGCTGGTAAGACAGAAATCGCAAGAGCAATCATGGGGATTGATAAATTTGATTCAGGTGAAATCCTGTTGGATGGAGAGAAGATTCACAAGGTTACTCCGGAAATAATGATGAAGAAACAGGTGGCTATTGTTACAGAGGATAGAAAGACAGAAGGGTTTGTGCCCATGATGTCCATAAGGGAAAACAGTTCCTTATCAATCATGAAAAACTTTGCCAATAAGTTAGGGATTCTGGATTTCGATAAACAGAAGAATTACGCAGATGAGCTGTCCAGGAAGATGACGGTCAAAATGTCATCTGTGGAGCAGGAGGTAGGTTCTTTAAGCGGCGGTAATCAGCAAAAAGTGATTATAGGACGTTGTGTTGCCAGCAATCCGAAGGTGTTCCTTCTGGACGAACCAACCAGAGGTGTGGATGTACTTGCCAAGTCGGAAATATATAAGATTCTTCTGGAAATGGCAGCCAAAGGTGTGGCAGTTCTTATCTTCAGTTCAGAGCTTGAGGAGCTTCTTGAGGTGTGCGATGAGATTGTCATCTTGAAAAAGGGGAAGATTGTAGGAAGAGTTTCCACAGAGGAATTAGATAAAAATACACTCATGGCAAAAATAAGTTAAAGAAAAGAGGATACTATGAAAAGTCTAAAAAAAGGATATCGTTTGATTTCTGAACAAATTATGCTTTTGGTGATTATTGTGGCCATTGTCATTGTTATGACATTTGCTTCGCCGTACTTCCTTACATTTAATAATATCACAAATATCATACAGTACATATCTGTGTATGGGATTACGGCAATCGGCATGACCATGGTAATTCTTACCGGAGGAATTAATCTGTCTGTGGGCGGAACCCTGGCATTATCATCCTGGTTTGCGGCATTCCTGATGCTCCGTGGTGTTCCGTGGTTTGCAGCATTACTTGCAGCTCTGGCAGTCGGCGCTTTGGTGGGCGCAATCAATGGCGTTGCTGTATCGGCGATTGGCATTCCTCCGTTGATCGCAACTCTGGCACTGGAACAGATTACCAGAGGACTCCACCTGGTGCTTTCAAAGGGAAAACCGCTCTATGGTCTGCCGGAAGGATTTTTATCGGTAGGAGCGGGCAGAATCGGTCCGGTTCCGATGTCGGTTGTATGGACAATACTTTTATTTGTTCTGTTCGCATTATTTTTGTCGCATACTACTTTAGGACGTACCATTTATGCAGTAGGCGGTAATCCGACTGCAACAAAAATTGCCGGTGTAAATAACCGAAAGATCATCATGCTTGTCTATGTAGTGACCGGTATGCTGTGTTCCTTTGCCGGACTCGTGCTGATTGCGCGGTTGGATTCCTGTCCGGTGTCCATTGCCAATAAGTTGGACATGTCAGCCATTACCGGTTGTGTGATTGGTGGCTGCAGCGTTACGTGCGGTGGTAAGGGGAAACTTTTTGGTACATTCCTTGGAATCATTATCATGGGGCTTATCCAGAATGCGCTGGACCTTTTAAATGTATCTGCGTATTACCAGCAGTTTATCCAGGGACTTGTAATACTTCTTGCGGTAACGCTGGATGCTATGAAGAGTAAAGATGTTTGGGGCGGACTGAAACGTAAAAAAGTCGGTAAGGCAGCTTGATATAAGAAAGGAGCGGGGTCAAAGGCCCCTGAGAACAAAAAATGAAAAAAATGAAAGCACTTAGGATGTATGCACCTTATGATTTTCGTCTTGATGAAGTACCGGTACCGGAGATAGCAGATGGAGAAATCCTTGTAAAAATTATAGGAGCCGGAATTTGCGCAGGTGATGTAAAAACGCTCCACGGAGGAATTCGTATCTGGGGAACATCTCCGGAAAACCGTTATATCCAGGCGCCTTGTATCGGAGGACATGAGTTTTACGGCGAGGTAGTGGAAATCGGTAAGGGCGTGGAAGGCGTGGAAATCGGGGACCATATGATTTCCGAGCAGATTGTACCTTGTGGTGAATGTGTTTATTGCCGGGCAGGACAGTATTGGATGTGCCAGGAAAGTGATGTTTACGGTTTTAAAAATCATACACAAGGCGGTTTTGCTGAATATATGAAATTTCATAAAAGAGGAATCAATCATAAAATACCTAAGGATATGCCTCTGGAAAAAGCACTCTTAATAGAACCATATGCCTGCAGCATGCATGCGGTGGAGAGAGGGAAAATCAGGCATCATGATGTGGTAGTGATTTCCGGGCTTGGCGCTATCGGTCTTGGTATGGTTTCTGTAGCATCAAATCAGTGCCCAAAACTTCTCATTGGTCTGGATTTGCGTGAGGAAAGACTAAATAAAGGAAAAGAGTTTGGCTGTGATATTGTTCTTAATCCTAAAGAAGTGGATGTTGTAGAAGAAGTGAAAAAGCTTACGGGAGGATATGGCTGTGATGTCTATATCGAAGCTTCCGGAAGCGAGAAAAGCGTTCAGCAGGGTCTTGGTATGATACGTAATTTGGGACGCTTTGTCCAGTTTGGAGTATTCCCTAAGGAGATAATGGCAGATTGGAATATCATCGGTGACACAAAGGAAATTGATATTTTAGGAGCGCACCTGGGACCGTATTGTTATGAACCTGTTATTAAAGGTCTTGCGGACGGAACGATTAAATCCGATGGGATTATTTCTCACAAATTTGCTCTTGAAGACTGGGAGAAAGCATTCGAAACTGCAGAGAAGGATGAAACTGCTTTTAAAGTAGCGCTGATACCATAAAAGTGAGGAGGTAAATTATGAAAGCATTTGTCATAAAAAAGCCATATGAGGCCGGAGTATATGAGGTAGAACGGCCGGTTCCAAAGGCGGATGAAGTATTGATAAAGGTCGCAGCAGCAGGATTCTGCGGTACAGATATACATACCTACAAGGGGGAGCATGTCACTGATTATCCTATTATTCCGGGACATGAATTTTCAGGTGTGGTGGTAGAAACAGGAAACGAAGTGACACAGTTTAAAACAGGCGATCCGGTGATAGCCGACCCAAATGTTTTCTGTGAGAAATGTTTTTACTGCAAACAGAATAAGCAAATTCATTGTGAGAATATACAGGTAATTGGAAATACAAGAAATGGGGCTTTTGCAGAATATGTCACAGTTCCTGAAAGGTGTGTATTTCATGCCGATGGGCTGGACTTGGTAGTGGGATCTATGGCAGAGCCTTTAGCCTGTGTCATAAACAGTCATAATAAAGCTGCTGTTCCCGTAGGCGCCAATGTACTAATTTGCGGCGCGGGGACCATTGGTCTGATGCAGCTTCTGATGGCTAAACGCAGAGGAGCCGCTACTGTGACAATTATTGATCTGAAAGAACCTCAGCTTGAAAAAGCAAAACAACTGGGGGCAGACAATGCGATTATGTCAGACAGCAATGTGCAGGAGAAACTGAGAGCACTGTACCCAAGAGGATTTGACTTTATTATAGAAGCCACGGGTGTGCCGAAGGTGGCTGAGATGGCCATAAAGCTTCTGGCTGATACAGGAACTTACATTGCTTTTGGAGTATGCCCTACTGACAGCGAAATCAAAGTGAATCCCTTTGATATTTATTATCGGGACCTTAAAATAATCGGATCTTATGCATTGGAAAAAACTATGCCTCAGGCTGTCTCTATGATTAAGGGAGGCCTGAACTTAGAACCATTGATTGGAAAAGTGATTTCAATTGATGAAATGCCTGAAAAATTCGGGGAATTTGTAGCAGGAAAAACCAGTAATAAGATAATAGTCAAATTTGATTAGTTTGTTGAGGTGGTGATTATGGCTTTTGCAGGAATCGACGTAGGTACAAGCGGATGCAAAATGGTTGTATATAATCTCCGCGGCGACATCTTATGCCAGGCTAGGAGGGACTACCATGAAAAAGGTGAATATGGCTACAGGGAGATTGATCCGGAGGAGGTGATCACCTGTGTGATGCAGGTGATCAAAGAGGCCGCATCTTTGTCGCCGGAGACGATTGAAGGATTGGCAGTCGCCAGTCTGGGCGAGTCAATCGTGTGTCTTGACAGGGATGACAAAAGTTTATGCAGATCTATGGTAACCGGTGATCCGCGGGGGATTGAGGAGACAAAAGAACTCTTAAATTATATTTCAGCCGACAAGATTATGGATATCACGGGACTTCCACCAAGTGAAATGTACTCTCTGCCCAAATTTATCTGGATGAAAAAGTATACAGATATTTTCCCTAGGACAAGTAAGGTGTTGTTTTACGAGGATTTTGTAGGGTATGTACTTACGGGAAACCGAAAGGTTAGCTATTCTTCGGCTGCCAGAAGCATGGCATTTGATATTAATAATAAGTGCTGGTCCTCATTCTTATTAGAGTTGGCCGGTATCCGGGTGGAACAGCTGTCAGAGCCTGTTCCGTCCGGAACCATAATTGGGAGTATAAGGAAAGACATAGCAGAACAATTGAATTTATCTCCGGATACAATAGTGGCAGCCGGGGGACATGACCAGACCTGTGCGGCGCTTGGTGGGGGCCTGGCGGCTCAGGGCGTAGGAGAGGATGGACATGGCACCTGTGAATTTATGTTTATGATGTTGCCGGAACTAATGAAGAATGAGTTTATGCGCAGCTATGATTTGCCGTGTGTGCCCTACGTTTTTCCTGACACTTATCTCACCAGCCTTGAAATTACAACGTGTGGGATTTTGACAAACTGGTTCCGGGACGCGATTTTTGACGGTATCAAAATACGATGTAAGGCAGAAGGGAAAGATTTCTTTCAATATATGGATGAATTAGCTTCCTCTATTGAAACAGAGGTATTAATCCTGCCTCAGTTTGGTTCTTCGGGCAATCCTCATATAGATTATGATGTACGGGGAACAATCACCGGACTTACTACTCATACAAAACCGGAAGAAATTTATCTGGCCCTGAAAGAGGGAATGACTTTCCAAATGCTCATGGGCTATGAGAAAGCGGCAGAGCTTGGTGTTGTGCTGGAACACATGATATTGACAGGAGGCGGTGCTTCTTCGGACCTGACACTGCAGATGCGGGCAGATGTATTTGGAATTCCGGCAAGCTGCCTGAAAAGTAAAGAGTCTGGAACCATGGGATGTATGATTCTGGCCGCCACAGCAGCGGGTCGATATAAGGATTTTAAAGACGGCGTAGAAAAAGCTGTTAAATTAGATAAGACATATTATCCCAGGAAAGACAAGGAACCATATTATAAAAACAAATATAACAAGTATAAGAAGCTGTATGATTTGATGCATGGCTTCAAATAATTGGAGGAAAAAAAGATGATAGCCGATCCAAAAGAAATATTAAGAGACGCGGAGAAAAATAACTATGCAATACCAGGAATCAACGCAACTACAGTGGAGGGAATACAGGCCATTATCGAGGCCGCCGAAGAATTGGATATGCCGATTATGGTCAGCCATGCTCAGGTTCATGAACCATATGCGCCTATTAACGTATTCGGCCCATTATTCCGTCACTTTGCCGAGGAGACAAAGGTTCCTGTGATTATCCATCTGGATCACGGTACAGATTACGATTATGTTATGAAAGCAGTAAGATACGGATTTACATCCATCATGTATGATTGTGCGCATCTGCCTTTTGAAGAGAACGCTCAAGAGGTTGCTAAGTTTGCTAAAATAGCCCATGAGCTTGGAATTATCGTGGAAGCAGAAGTGGGACAGATGCCGAGTAATATCGAAGGTATCGGTGGCTGTACAGAATACGGAGTAGGGGTTGAGAATATTGAGCAATACTATACAGATCCTCAGATGGCGGCAGAATTCTGCAAACTGACAAAGGTAGATATGCTTACTATTTCGTTCGGAACAGTCCATGGATTTTTTGTGGAAAAACCTGTTCTGGATATTGAACGAGTAAAAAAAATACATGAATTATGTCCTGGTGTGGGACTTGTCATGCATGGAACTACGGGAGTAGATGAAGTGCAGATACGAGCAGCGATTGATGCCGGCATCCGCAAATTCAATTACTTTACAGGAGTGGGAACATCGGCCACTACAATGATTGAAGAACAGATTAAAAACGCTACTTCTCCAATCTATTATCATGAAATAGCAGCCAATGCAAAGGCGATTATGAAAGAGCGGGCAAAACATATCATAAAAGTTTTTCAGAATAAGTGAGAGTGAATGCAGATGAAAAAAATAATAAATAATCCTGAAACAGTTGTAACTGAGATGTGCAGAGGAATTGCCTTGGCGCATCCGGAATTAGAGTTGATACCCAAATACAAGATTATCCGCAAAAAGGAATTGGACCGCGGTAAGGTTAGTCTTATAAGCGGAGGTGGAAGCGGGCACGAACCCGCACATGCAGGTTATGTGGGAAAGGGAATGTTGGACGCCGCGGTGTGCGGGGATGTGTTTGCATCACCTTCTCAGATACAGGTTTATCAGGCATTAAAAGAAACTGCGGGCGATAAAGGGACGTTGATGATCATCAAAAATTACAGCGGAGATGTCATGAACTTTAAGAACGCAGCTTATCTGGCAGAGGAAGATGGACTTAAAGTGGACTATGTTAAAGTAGAGGATGACATTGCGGTACAGGATAGTTTGTATACAGTTGGACGCAGAGGTGTGGCGGGGACTGTGCTGGTACATAAGATTGCCGGAGCATCAGCGGAAAAAGGCGGAAGTCTGGAAGAAGTAAAGGCTGCTGCGCAGAAGGCGGCAGACAATGTGAGGAGTATTGGCTTTGCATTTAGCTCCTGCACGGTACCGGCTAAGGGTACGCCGACCTTTGAAATCAGTGAAAATGAGTTGGAATACGGTGTTGGAATTCATGGTGAACCAGGGATTAAAAGAGAGACTACCGTCAGTGCCGATAAGCTGGCAGCTCGTATGGTAAGCAGTCTTCTTAATGACCTGTGCATGTCACAAAAGGATGAAGTTGCGCTTCTGATAAATGGCTTTGGCAGCACACCTCTTATGGAACTATATCTGCTGAATCAAGCGGTCTTTCGCGAATTGGACAGCAAAAAGGTGAAGGTTTACCGTACTTTTGTTGGCAATTATATGACCAGTATTGATATGGCAGGGGCTTCCGTATCTGTGATGAAACTGGATGAGGAACTCAAGGAGCTTTTGGATGCTGAGTGTAATGCCCCTGCTTTCAAGGTAACCGGGCCTGTAAAAGAGGTAGATTATAATACTTTGAGAGAGTTGAATGGCGAAAAAAGCACAGAGAAGTATAATATAGAAGCGTCTGGAAATAGTAGGATTGCTGATGAGAATACTTTGACAATTGGTAATATTATCTATATTGTAAACAAAATGAGTGAGTGCATTATTAAAAATGAAGTACCATTCTGTGATTTAGATTCACATGCTGGAGATGGTGACTTTGGAATGAGCGTGGCAAAAGGGTTTCGGCAGTTAAAAAGAGAATGGAACGAACTCCTTAAGAATTCAAAAACAATTGGTGGTTTTCTGGATGCATGTTCTATCATAATTATGGAATATTGCGGTGGTGCATCTGGTCCTATCTGGGGTTCTGCTTTCCGCGCGGCAGCAAAGGCGGCAGGGAATCATACACAATTGACAGTATCACAGTTGGCAGGACTTTTAGATGCCGCAGTAACTGGTATCCAAAAAACAGGTGAGCGTTCATTTGGAAGAGGCGCAGTGGTTGGCGATAAGACTTTGATAGATGCTTTGATTCCATGCAGGGATTCATGGATGGAGAGTGCAGATCAAGGAGTTGGATTTAAAACTGCTTTTAGAAAAGCGGCAGAGGCAGCAGTGCGCGGTGCAGATGAGACAAAGAACATTGCAGCCAGAATGGGCCGTGCCGGTACGGTAGGTGACAGAAGCATTGGGTATCCTGATGCCGGAGCCTATGCATTAGGGGTGATTTTTACAGAAATAGCAGATTCTTTCCAATGACAAAAAAGAAAAATCCCCTACAATATTGCCATAAACTGGAAATACAGGTATTATATAACCAAGGGTAATTGACTATATTTACGGGGGAAAACCATGCTTAAAGAATTTCGATTAAAAGAGATTAAGAATATACTGGAACATGACGGAGAGGTTGAAATCAGTTCTCTTTGCCGAATGTTTAATGTTACAGAGATGACAATCCGTAGAGATTTGGACGCTTTGTCAAAGGACACATCAATTGTCAGGACACATGGGGGCGCTTATATGGTTTCCACGAAAGAAATGAGAGAGCCCCCCTATACATTGCGTGTCCAGACAAATTGTGACGAAAAAGAAAAGATAGCCAGAAAAGCACTTGAATTTTTAGAAAATGGACAAAATGTGTTCCTTGATTCCGGAACGACGACCTACTATGTTGCAAAAAACATGCCGGTAGACTGCAGAAATATGATATTGACCAACGGCCTGAACGTTGCCTGTGAGGTTATCAACCGGCGGAAATCATCTGTACTACTCGTAGGAGGAGATTTACGACAGAACTCTTTATCTACCAGCGGCGCTCTTGCAGAAGAAATGCTTAAAAAGTTTAAAGTTGATATTGCTTTCCTGGGTACAAATGCCATAGATGAAGATGGTAATGTATATGTAGGTACAACCTCCGAGGTTGGATTGAAAAGCACAGTCATGAAAAGCTGTATTAAATGTTACATTCTGGCGGATTCCTCCAAATTTAATATGCACAATCTCATTTATTATACAAATGCCAGAGATGTGGATGGTATAATCACCGACAGTGGAATTGACCGTGAAATAGTACGGAAATTGGAATCAAAAAAAATCAATGTAATAGTAGCCACTTAAAGTTAATTCATTTTTATACAAATTGGCTTTCGGTAAAAAACTTTCTATACTAAAACAACGAAAACGTGGAAAAAGGTGAGAGGAAAGGAGCTGGGGCCAGGACTTGGGTCACGTCAGGCAGCTTTGCGGAAAGCGCGCCTGAAAATCCATTGCCTACTAAGGCTTAGGCGCGAAAGCTCTTCTTGAGCGTCTTAGCCGCAGTTGGCAATTAGTTGAAGGCAAGCGGGCAGCTGCCTGACGTGACCCAAGCCCTGGCCCCAGCTCCTTTCCTCTCACCGTTCGACACTCTTCCGGGTTTTTCATCCCTATTTTTCACTTCTTTAAAAAAAATGGGAAAAAGTTAAAAAACCTGTTGACAACTCCATCCGCTTGTAGTATCCTAATCTAGCTGTCGGAAATAATTGATTCCGAAAAAGTGAAAATTCAAAAACTTTTCAGAAAAAATAAAAAAGTTGTTGACAAACATCAGATAACATGGTATGCTTACTGAGCTGTCGACAGAGACTGACAGTATCCGATCAAAAAGCTTTTTACAACTTCAAAAAGAGTTTGAAAAAACTCGAAAAAAGGGGTTGACAAAAACTTGAAGATATGGTAAATTAAATAAGCTGTCGCAAACGAGCAACAGCAGACCAACCTTGATAACTAAACAGTGAAACACATACGATTCTCGAAAATTCTTTACATTCAAAGAACGGTTTTTGAACCAAAACAGTAATAACGAAACGAGAGATAGCTAGTAGTTATCTTGAGAGGTTAAACTTTATCAGAGAGTTTGATCCTGGCTCAGGATGAACGCTGGCGGCGTGCTTAACACATGCAAGTCGAACGGAGATTGATTTAACAGAGACTTCGGTTGAAGTTGTTTTGATCTTAGTGGCGGACGGGTGAGTAACGCGTGGGT
>JNKJ01000034.1 GCA_000702025.1 Blautia schinkii DSM 10518 | reverse complement strand
GAGAGGGAAGAAAAAAGTTTCCTGTTCATAACAGATCTTCCGGTAACGAAGAAAAATGTGGCAGCAACGGCAGAGAGGGGACGGATGAGATGGAAGATTGAAAATGAAGGCTTCAACACCCAGAAGAACTATGGATACTGTCTGGAACATATGTACAGCAGGCAGTACCAAGGGATGAAAAACCATTACTACCTGATCCAGATCGGACATATGATAGCGCAGGTGATGGAGGCATGGGAAGAGCTGTGGAAAAAAGTAAAGCAGAGCCGGAGAAGCACCGCAGGCTACTGGAGTCGTGGAAGCGGGACGATCTAAAAGAGTATATACAAGAAATAGAAAAAGGATTCCAGATACGTTTTGGATAAGGATGCAGAGCGAAAGGAGGTGAGTCAGGAACGCAGTAGAAAAATAAGATAGTAAGGAAAACCCCCAGGGAGATTGTGAGCTTTTCTATAAGACTCAATCTAAAAAAACACTACCGAACTGGGAATACTCCATTAAAAATAATTTTACTCGTCAGAGCTGCATATTAGACTAATAAATTGACACATGTCGTTTTTTATGATAAACTTATTTGGTAGAGGTACACAGAAATTGACTTGTCTAAATTATAGGCGTTACTTCACTAAAACATAGAGCGGGTTAAAATTACGCAAACATGATTAAAGGTTGGTGATATCACGATGACCGTTAAAGAATGTTACAAAAAAATGGACGGTGATTACGAAAAAGCTGTCCGCTTAATGGGAAATGACGAACGAATCATTAAATACTTAAAAATATTTCAAAGAGATACAAATTTTGATTCTCTATGTAATGCCATTGAGCAAAATGATTTTAAAACTGCATTTAATGCAGCGCATACATTAAAAGGGGTTGCTTTAAATTTGAGTTTGACATCCCTGGCGGCCAGTACAAAAGAAATTACTGAGATACTCCGAATTGGAAAACCCAACGATGATATTATACCGCTGCTTCAAAATACCAAGAAGTCATATGAATTGGTTTTGGAGGGTATAAACACTCTGCTAGATAGATAGCGGGAAGAAGGTGGATAGGATGAAACTCCAAAATAAAGTTCTAATAGTAGATGATTCGGAATTAAACCGCTCGCTACTTGCAGATATGCTCCGCGATGAATATGAAGTCTTAGAGGCGGAAAATGGACTCCAAGCAATAAAACTTTTGGAATTTCATCAATTTGAGATCTCTTTGATTCTGTTGGATATTGTCATGCCGGAGATGGATGGGTTTGAGGTGCTGGCAATCATGAACAAAAACAAGTGGATCGAGCGAATTCCGGTCATCATCATTTCGGCAGAAACAACAGCGGCCTACATAGATGCCGCCTATGATTTAGGTGCAACCGAGTATGTGAATCGTCCTTTTGACCCCAAAACGATCAGACGGCGTGTTTCCAACACCATTATGCTTTATTCCAAACAGAAATTTCTGGAAAATGCAGTAACTGAGCAAGTCTTGGAAAAAGAAAAAAGCAATCTGATTATGGTTGAGGTTTTAAGCCATATTGTAGAGTTTCGTAACGGCGAGAGCGGGATGCATGTCCTTAACATTCGCACGATCACGGAAATGCTTTTAAAGCAACTCTGCGCTTTAAGTAATCAATACCGTAATCTTCAATCCCAAATTCTTTTAATTGCAAACGCTTCTTCATTGCATGATATCGGGAAAATTTCGATTGCTGAGCAAATATTAAATAAGCCCGGTAAACTCACACCCGAAGAATATGAGAAAATAAAAGAGCACAGCAGTATCGGAGCAAACATGCTGGAAAAAACTAGATATTATCCCGATGAAGCAATCGTGCGAATCGCAAGGGATATTTGCCGGTGGCACCATGAGCGGTATGACGGCAAGGGGTATCCGGATGGGCTTACAGGCGACGAAATCCCCATTGAGGCACAGGTGGTTTCCCTGGCGGACGTGTATGATGCATTGACTCACCAGCGTGTTTATAAGGAAGCTTATTCGCACCAAAAAGCTTTTGAAATAATTTTCAGCGGGCAATGCGGTGTGTTCAATCCGTTGCTGCTGCAATGTTTGAAAGAGATAGGCCCTGTGTTGGAGAGGGAACTAAAAATTCGTTCTCTTGGCTATGTTACGAAAGAAGAAGTAACAGAAATCACTCGCAATATCCTGCAAAGCGGAGAGGCATCCAACCGAACATTGGCCCTCTTGGAACAGGAACGTATAAAGTATCAATTCATCGCCGCAATGTCAAAGGAAATTCTTTTTGAGTACACATATCAGACCGATGTTCTGACTTTATCGGAAGAGGGCGCCGACCAGCTGGGATTACCTGAAATTATAGTAAACCTGAAAGAGAACAAGCTGTTTCACCAGGTTATAAAGGTTGAGGACTATCAAGATCTGCGGCATAAACTTCGGATGGCATCGCCGAACGAACCTACCATTTCGGAAAACTACTATCTGTGTATCAATGGACAATGGAGATGGTTTAAGATCACAGCCCGTCCGCTTTGGCTGGGGAATGATACAAAGACAGTTACAGGCGTTATCGGAAAATGTACAGACATTCATGAGGAAATCATGGAGCTGGATTTTTTGAAGAAAACAGCCCATATTGACGAGGTAACAGGTTTATACCGCAGGAGCTATGCCTGTAGCAGAATAAAGGATATTCTTGCAAGAGAGAATCCCGCGAGTAAAAAATATGCGCTTATGCTGTTTGATTTGGATTTCTTTAAAAATGCGAATGATCTGTATGGGCATATGTTCGGGGACCAAGTGCTGCGTGAAGCGGCACGTAAAGTACAGAAATCAATGCGGACTTCAGATATTGTGGCAAGAATAGGTGGGGATGAATTTTTGGTTTTTGTCGAATATAAAAATGATATATCGCCTGTGGCTGAACGTATTTTTCAATCTATCGGCGGAATGTACCAGGATTTTCATATTTGTGCCAGTATGGGCATTTCTCTTGCTCCAACGCACACAACAAAATATGAGGATCTGTTTCATTGCGCGGATCAGGCTCTTTATGCAGCAAAACAAAAGGGACGAAACTGCTATTGTATTTATGATGAGTCTATGAATAGCCTTTTGTCGGTTCTATCAGAAGAAACGCCATATGAGGAAAAAACAAGATGAAATACGAAAAGTTTCAATATGACAGAATTTTTGAAATTATAAGAAACAAAATTGAATCCGGACTGATGCCGAAAGGCACGATACTCCCCTCCTTTTCCAATCTTTGCAAGGAGTACAAAGTATCCAACAAAACGATACGCCGCGTGGTGGCCATGCTGTCCGACGCCGGACTTATCGAGACAAGAGAAAGGCAGCTTTCTGTAGTCGTTTATGATTATGAGCAAGCCGCCTTGGGAAGCGATTCTGTACACAGTTTGCAGGAGCCGAATATTCCCGTTATGACAGACATCTTAAAAACAGCGGAAATTGTTTATTATCCTTTCATTTGTCATGGGATTTCTCTGTGCAACAAGTACGATTGGGATATCCCCGAACGAATCGTTCAGCAACTGAATCCTAAGAATCCAAAACTTTTTTGGAAAAACTCTAAACTTATCTGGCGCTTTTTTATCGCCAGATGCGAAAACGAGTTAAGCCTTCATATTGTTGATTCCCTTGGCTTTCTCGGTGTTGAATATAGGGAAAACAACTATAATTCACGCGTCGCATATCAGAAGACTCTGATTGATTTTATCGAAAAGAGCAGAATAGCGTCCCCTGCAAGCGATGCTGTCAGAGATTTTCTTGCCTATATTCATTTTGTTACGATTTCAAGGGAAGATTTTCAATGTTACGTTCCTGACAATTCGCCCTTTCGCATCGGTATTCAGGGGCTGGATCAAAAAATGGAAACGGCGGAAGAACGCTACTCCAGCGTTTACTTGGATATTTTGGGCCTCATTGCGATCGGTTATTATCAGCCGGGGGAGAGGCTGCCTTCTCACGCCCAGTTGCAGGAGCAGTACGGCGTCAGTGTAAACACGACGACGCAGGCCATTCAATGCCTGCAAAAATGGGGTGTTGTGGAGGCCACTCCGGGGAAAGGAATTTTCGTTTCTTCGAATATTGAGGCGTTACATGATATTCATGTGGACCCAAAGTTAATCGCCAGCCATCTCAGAAGATATTTCGATAGCTTGGAGCTGCTTTCCTTAACTGCCGAGGGTGTGGCTCACCTTGTTGCGGACCATGTTTCTTCCGAGGATATACAAGCATTCATTCAGCGCCTGGACGAAGCGAAAAATTGCAGTCTGTATCAGCCGGCGCCTGTTATTCTGCTGGAATTTTTAACAGAGCATATTCCATATGAAGCCCTGCGGTCAATCTATACGATTATACTGAAAAACTATCGGATCGGCCGAAAAATACCTAAACTGATCCATAGAGGAAAGGCGTCGGTCAAACAAGAAATACACCGTAGGTGTCTAGAGGCGGCAAATGTTTTGAACGGCGGAAATCAAAGCGCTTTTTCAAAACAGGCTGCGGAGATATTTAGGTTTACCCATCAACTCACCATTGAGGAATGTAAAAGGCTAGGTTATTGGAAAACGGTTCAAGACCTATACGATGGCTCTCAGCTATGGAAATAGTTGAAACAGTCACCCCAACATAAAACAGTCGACATGATTATGGTACTATTCACACCGAAGGGGGCGAAGAACCAAAATGAAAAAGAGGGTGAACGGCAAAATAAAATATGCCCCAGCGGGAATCCTGCCACGGCTCAGGTGGATAACCCTTCTGCTTGCAGCACTGCTCATCTGCGAGGTTTTTTTGTTTACCGCTACGTATCGTCATTTGAACAACTCCATTCAAAAAGAGCGGATAGACTCCGTCGAGCAAATGAGCACCCTCATTTCGGAAAAATTACTTTTGTTGAGGCAACATTATGAGGATACGGTACGGCAGGCGGCCTGTGTCATCACAAGTAACCACATCCAGTCGCTGGATCAGGGACAGGAACTGCTTCAGGCATTTGAGCAGTTATACCTGCTGGCTGAGGACGGTTCCTGTATCTCCTTAAAAGGAGAAAAAATCGTACTGTCCGAATCGGAAGAAATCAAGCAGCTAAAAATTTCGGATGAGGTTCGGGCAGATTTCTGTACGGTACAGGCCAAGGGCGACTTTTGGGTTTTTATGTCTCCTCTTTCCAATGTGAGCATAGATAATAAAGAGTATTTTGGTGTTATCTTGCTGGTGGACTCGAGCACTTACGCAGAAATTGCAGCCACTGCCTTGTATGAGAACCAGGGCGCTTCCTATGTGGTGGATCAACTGGGTGTGATAGAGCTGCGGCCGACTGAGTCAACCGCCAATAATTATTTTGGCGGTTATAACATGCTGCATACCTTGCGGGAATATGGGGTGGACGAGCAGCAAATTCTTATGCTGCAACAGGCGCTGAAACAGCAGAATGAGGTGGAATTTGTAGCAGAGATAGATGGAGAAACCTGGCGTATTCAAAGTTTTCCAGAAAGCGAGGGTAACAGTATCGTCATTGCGGTTCCCATTTCAATCACGGCCCGAACAACCTTTGACGGAATGCGGCAAGTAATCATTGTGATTGTGCTTACTCTCTCAACCGTTGTGGCTATGGCTGTCGTTTGGTTCTATTATTATGTGAAAAAGGGGCAGCAAATCAAACTGGAACAGGCGAAAGTCACCTTGAAGAGCGATTTTATGAACAAGGTTTCCCATGATATCCGCACGCCGCTGACCGCCGTGATCGGGCTGAATGACCTGTTGCTGCGCAATGCGGACAAACCGGATATTGTGGCGGACTGTGCGCAAAAAGCAAAAAAGTCTGGTGAATATCTGATTTCCATCATCAACGACGTATTGGATATGAGCCGCATCGAAAGCGGAAAGCTGCGGATTTCCCACGCGGCTTTTGATATGAAAGAGCTGTTGGAGACTGTTGTTCAGCTAGAGACCTATCCTTCAGGCGAGAAGGCGCTGACCTTCCGCCTGAATTGTCCGGACAACTTTCACCGAGGATTTTTGGGAGACGCTGTTCGCATCAAGCAATGTCTCATCAACCTGATTTCCAATGCCATCAAATTTACGCCCGAACAGGGAACAGTTACCCTGACCTACCGGGAAGAGATGGAGGAAGACAAAGCTTCCAGGGCGTATTTTATAGTCGAGGATACCGGGATCGGCATGAGCGAAGCGTTCATGCTGAATATGTTCCATCCCTTTGAGCAGGAACAGTCCTCCCTTACCTCTGCCCATGTAGGTAGCGGTTTGGGTCTGGCGATTGTACACAGCCTTGTGGCTCTGATGAACGGAACAATCCACGCGGAGAGCGAATTGAACCAAGGAAGCAAATTTGTTATAGAGCTTCCTTTGGAGCGGACCGAACTGAGTGAATCGAACTCTGAAGATGACGACATCGATGAATTGCCTTCATATATGCTTGGAAAGAGAATCCTATTAGCGGAGGATAACGAGATAAACCGTGAGATCGTCTCAGACCTGTTGTCCGGACTGGGCTTTGTGGTCGAGGGTGCGGTCGACGGCGCTGAGGCTGTAAAGCGCTTTCAAGGCTCTTTCATGGGGTATTATTCGATAATTTTAATGGACATCCAAATGCCGGTGATGAATGGTTTGGAGGCAGCTACAGCCATTCGCAGTTCTGCCCACATGGATGCCCAGTGCATCCCCATCATCGCCTTATCCGCAAACGCTTTTGAGGAGGATGTGGAAAAATCGCTTGCCCATGGCATGCAGGCCCATATCAGTAAGCCGGTGGATATCAATGTGGTCAAGAATTTGTTTGTTAATTATATTCGTTAAGGAGGGATTACGGGATGAGAAAACAGAAGGTTTTGAGTTTCGTATTGGCGGGCACTGTGTTGTTGGGCATAGCTGGCTGCGGCGATACGCCGAGTAAATCGGAAGCAGAGGCGCGGTTCTGCGCGGACAATGAGATTTTGACCTATGATGCAGTGAATTTTGACAAAACGGTCATCACCATCGGCATATACGCGCCCGGCCATTCAAAGCCGCTGGAGCTTGCTATCGAGGCGGAATTTCCCAATGTGGATATTGTCATCCTGAATCAGGTCAGCATTACTGATGTGGAAGAGCACGCAAAGCATCCCGGGGTACAGAAGGATTTGGAGGATATTGTCGTTACAAGCTATATCAAAGATACAGGGATAAGCTGCAGTGCTTTTTATGATTTATCTGCGGAGGATTTTACCTCCCGGTATTATCAATCCGTGCTGAACGATTTGAGTGCCGATGGAAAGCTGCACCAGCTTCCCATCAACAACACGGTGCAGGGAATCTTTTACAACAAGAGCCTATTTGAAGCGCACGGTTGGGAAATTCCGGAAACCATCGATGAGTTTTATACCCTGTGCGAGGAAATTTCAGCCCAGGGCATCCGTTCCTTTGTCCCCTGCTTTAAGTACTCCCCGGATGGGGTAGGGCTGGGACTTAGCAACCGCACCGTTTTTTCCACTGTGGAAAAGCGAAAGCAGTATGACCTTTTTTGCAGCGGCCAAGCCTCCTGCAAGGGCCTGCTGGAGCCGTATTTTGAGGTACTAAAAAATCTTTACGACCGGGGCATCGTGGTGGAAGGAGATTTATCCTCCAGCCTCACGCAAAACCGCCACGCCCTCTACGCGGGGGAGATCGCCATGCTGCCGGAACAGTTGACCATGTTTTCCCTCTACGAGGACGAACAGCCGGAATGTGAGATCGGCTTTTTTGGCTACCCCTCCGACACGCCTGGGGAGCGTTGGATGCAGATGTCGCCGGGACGCTGTATGGCCCTTTCGAAAGCGTCCATGGAAGACCCCGACAAAAAACAGATACTGCTGGATATTTTTGAATTTCTCAGCACCAATGAAGGCCAGGAGGCCCTGCTGGAGGTCTTTTCGGGAGTTAGCAGCGTAAAATCCGCGGAGGCAAATCTGCGGGAGGAGTATCGGGACGTACAGACATGCATTGAGAACGGGCGGATTTTCTATGCGGACAGAATTGGAAACGAGCTTCACAATCAGACCCTGAAGGCGTATTTGGATGGCAAGCTGAACCTGGAGCAGGCACTTGACGAAACAGACGCCATGATGGAAAGCATCTCTGCTTCGCGAGAGCCAGAGAAGCCCTCCGGAACCGCCGCCGAGGATTTTACTATATTGGAAACCAGCTGTTTTATTGCGGACGCTATGCTCTCCGCCACAGGGGCGGAGATCGCCCTCATTCCCCATGGCACCTATTACAAAGGAAACTTGGCGAAAATCTATAAGGGCGACGTGACCTTGCTGAATAGCTTTTACCTGCGTGGGCTGGGTGCCGAGGACTACCTGACCACCTATGAGATCACCGGAGCCGATCTGAAAAAGCTGATGGAACACCCCATCATCAATGGTGAGGAAGCCAACGCCATGTACGCTTTTTCTGGCCTTGCCATGGAATACGCACCCTGGCGGGACAAAAATGAGAATGTCCTGAAGCTGACTTTGGCCGATGGCAGCGAGATTGAAGATGGCAGGGTTTATACCGTCGCCGCCTGGGCCACCTCCATTGACGAATCCTATATCACAGCCACGCTGAACACCCACAGTGAGATTGGCAGTAATATTGATTTGGTCACTTCCGCGGTCAAACAGGCGGGGACCGTCTCCCCGGCCAAGGATCGACGTCTTACACTGCGGTGGGATTAAAGTCTAGAACAGAAATAGGTGAATATCTCACAGAAATATTATGTTTTTGCGAGACAACTATTTGAGTAGGAGTCTATATGAAGTATTCTAAAAAACAGTTAAAAAAACGTAAAGGAAAAGTTTTTGCTGTGATGGTATTGCTTGTTATTCTGCTTTCAAGTACCGTTTCGGTTTTTGCCGCGGAAGAGCAGCCCGTTCGGCTTCGAATCCCGTTTCCGGAAACGGAAGGCTTTACCATGACCGATGAAAATGGGAACCGTTCTGGCTTGGTTGTAGATTATCTGTATGAAATCGCAAAATACACCGGCTGGACATATGAATTTATTGATACCGACGCTAATGACATGACGAAGGAGTTCATTGCCGGTAAATACGACATTATGGGCGGCACTTATTATTCAGAGACCTTTGAGCAATACTTTGCCTACCCGGATTATAGCTGCGGCAATACCAAAGCTGTATTGCTGGCGCGTCAGGATAATGATGCTATTAAAGGCTATGATTTAAGGGATTTGAATGGGAAGACCATAGGCGTTGTGAAGCGGGCAACCGAGAATGTGCGCCGGCTGGAGGAGTTCCTCTCTGCCAATGGCTTAGAGTACACGCTCAAGCCGTACACCGCCGAGGAAGTTGCCGCCAATCAAATCAATCTGGATTTGGAAGCAGGTAAAATTGACCTCAAACTCGGGAACGCCACAGATGATACAGGCGAGTTTCGCGCGGTAGCGTATTTTGATGCGCAGCCACATTATCTGGTGGTGCAGCCGGACAACCAGGAACTGCTTGAGCAGTTGAATTGGGCGATGGAGCGCATCCTGTTATCGGACCCCCATTTTTCGGAAACAGTCTATAACCGGTACTTTGATGATACAGGTGTGGAGAACCTGTTGCTGACCGAGGAAGAAAAAAATTATATTGGGCAGAAAGGTACAGTGACCGTGGCGGTTCCCAACTATTATCACCCTCTATATTGTATTGGTTACGAGGACGGCGACCATATTGGGCTGGTTCCAGAGCTACTGGAAAAAATAACCGAACGATATGGAATCGAGTTTTCCTATGTATTGGCAGATTCCTACGCCCATGCACAACAACTCGTTATCGACGGCAAAGCCGATATGGCTGGTATTTTCTTCGATGATTCGGCGGACGCTATGAGGAGTGAATTGGTACAGACCAAATCCTATGCCTCATTAAATGATTTGATTGTACGTAACCGGTCTGTTACCTACCCGGCGGACGAATTAACCTGCGGCCTTTTGGAAGGGCGCCAGCTGCCCTCTTATGTAAAAGCAAGCGAAGTAACATATTTTGCGACCCTTGAAGAGGTTTTGTCCGCGGTGAACACCGGTAAAGTGGATTTTGCCTGTGGGCTTTCTGCTCGGATGGAACAGATGATGCAGGAAAAAATTTATACCAACGTTGTTCCTGTTACTTTATCGGCAAACCGTATGAGCATCAGCTTTGCTATGCCCATGCCCGCAAATGCGGAGCTGCTGTCCATCATCAACAAAGGCATCAACAGTTTGTCCGAGGATGACAGGAATTCTCTTTTGGATCATAATCTGATTTCCATTGGAGACACAAAGGTATCGCTGCAAAGTTTTTTAAAGACCAATCCTATTTTAGCAGTCGCCTCTATTTCAACCATTTTACTGCTTATCACAATGGTGATTATTATAATAGCCAATATGCGTGTAAAGAACGCCAATATGCAAAAAGATATTGCCAAAGCGGAAGCGGATAACAAAGCCAAAAGTGAATTTTTGTCCCGAATGAGCCACGAAATCCGGACGCCGATGAATGCCATTGTCGGAACGACCGCGCTCATTGCAATGAAGGAGGATATCCCTGAAAGTATACAAGAAAATTTGGCCAAGCTGAGTTCAACTTCACAGTATTTACTGGGGCTAATCAACGATATTTTAGATATGAGCCGAATTGATAATGGTATGCTGGCTATTGCAGATGAAGATTTCTCCTTACGGCAGATGCTTGATGAGCTGTGCAGCATGATGCAAACACAGGCGCAGGCCCGGGAAATCGAACTTTGCTGTGACACAAATTTCAAGCATTCTGACTTGAAAGGCGATGCGATCCGATTAAAGCAGGTTTTGATGAATTTGGTTTCCAATGCCATTAAATTTACACCACCAGGAGGAACGGTACATCTGACGGTAGAGGAAACTACAGAAACGGACATGCAGGCCACCTATTTATTTAAGGTCTCTGACTCCGGCATTGGTATAAAGGCAGAGGATTTAGAGCGCATTTTTGAATCTTTTGAGCAGGCCGGGGCCAATCGGATGCGTAATCAAGGAACCGGATTGGGCTTACCCATCAGCCGAAATATTGTGCAGCTCATGGGCGGCTCTTTGAAAGTGAAAAGCAAGATAAATGTGGGAAGCGAATTTTTCTTTTCCATTCCCCTTAGTTTTGGAAAGCCCATAGAATTAAAAACACAGATAGAGCATTCTTTCGATTTTGAAAATGTACGGATTTTATTGGCAGAGGATAACGCCATTAATGCAGAAATCGCAATGGAGATTTTAACCTTGAAGGGAATGCAGGTGGAGCTAGCTGAGGATGGAGCAAAGGCAGTCGCGTGCTTTGAGCAAAGCGCCCCCGGATATTATAATCTCATTTTAATGGATATGAGGATGCCCAACATGGGAGGTCTGGAAGCGACAAGGGCCATACGGGCTTCCGGCCATCCTGACGCGGCAAAAATTCCCATTGTCGCCCTAACGGCCAACTCGTTCCAAGAGGATAGAGATATGGCGAAAGAGGCGGGTATGAATGATTTTCTTGCGAAACCATTGGAGATTGACTTGCTCTATACTGTGCTCCAGAAGTGGTTATCAAATTAAAATGATAGATTTAAATGAGCATCACATATCCTGAAAGACTCATGAAGATTAACTGGCAAAAAACCTAGATTATACTTGACATAGTTTTAAAGGAAAGGAGGCCTCGAATGAATCGTCTTGTATTAGGAATTGGCTATATGCGTGAAGAGTATTTAGAAGCCAAAAAAGAATGGCTTAAATACAAAGTTAACATAGAATTAGCCGAGTCTGCGGAAGAAGCGGTACAACTGTTAAGCAATCGCGATTATGCTTGTGTAGTGTTTCATACTAGAATGTTAGAATTTCAGTCGTACATAGAGGCCCTTCGTCAGATCAAGACGATTCCCATTCTTGTAGTATCACCAAAATATAGTGTCTAGAGTCGAGCACAATTTATTTTTCAATATTTATTAGGCTCCAAAAACTCAGAAAACAATTTGGACAGGATTAAAGATATAGACAACTATATTGATCACATAGATACGAATAAACCATTGACTGTTATTACTGACAAAGATTTATGTGTTTGCCTGGAACAGCGTGTTGTGCAGGTCAGTGGAATAGAAATAAATTTTACGCGACAGGAATTTGATGCATTATATTTGTTATTTTCTAATCGTAAGCGGGTAATGACATTTAAAATGATTTCAATATTTGTATGGGGTGAAGAATATGCAGATGTTTCCTCCAAGGTGGTTAGCAACCTCATAAGCCGAGTCAGGCAAAAACTCAGAATTGAGGCTAATTCGCAAGATTACATCAAAAGCATTCACGGAATCGGCTATAAATTTGACCCATAAAGTGAACCTATTTACTGTGATAGGTAGCAGAACTGATTGCACTTATATGAATTAGGAAAAGGATGTTGTGTTTGTTAAAATAGGATGTTTTAAGGATTAAATAAGGAAAATATGATGTTGTTTGTAGGATAAAATTGGTAGTTAATATAGTATAATTCCCCCTAAATAAACTGGGGGAATTTAACAAAACTTATTGCTGTTTAAAGCCTCCCGAAAACGGGGGGCATATGCAAAAGAAACCGTCAAATTTAAAAACAAACCCACTACTAAAAAATGTAAAAAGAGAAGGGGCTGCCACGCCAATGATTTTTGTATCATTGGTGCGACAGCCCCTTTTTTTAGGTGATAACTGTGGTAAACTTATATTGTCAAGTATATAGTTAACTATATATGCGATAGAATGAAATGAGGAGGTAAATATAATGCCAGAGATATCGTTGTTTTACGGAATCAGAGTTACAATGTATTATGATGACCATAATCCTCCACATTTCCATGCGAAATTGGGAATTATCAAAGGATGGAAAACCGATGAACCGAATCAATCCGTTAGTTTAAAAGTGAGGTGAATGTTATGTTTCCGAAGGTTGTGCAGGTAATACCAATGGAAAATTATTCGGTATATGTATACTTTGAAGATGGTAAAATCGTATGTTATGATATGACTCAAATGATTGAGAAAGAGGTATTTCGTTCATTAAAAGATATCACTGTTTTTAAAGAAGCCTGTACAGTGATGAATGATACATTGGCATGGGATATCGGGGGGAATCGAGATAATACGAAATGTTTGGATATTGACCCGGATACACTGTATGATTTACCGATAGCGGTGGAAAAAATAGCATAATATATGGATTGGAGACAGTATGCGCACATATGAGCGTATATGGGTAACGAACACGTAACTGACAAACAGCTTAAAAATGGTGTATTTACGGCGTTCGGAGTTATGCAAGCGTAAGCAACAATCAAAAACCTCGAAGCTATGCGGCTTTCGGGGTTTTTTACCTAAAAGACATTTATGCGAAGGTCAAATATAATAGACCACAGGAGATTTTTCATGTAGTGAATGGCGCATTTCATCAAGCTGGCGCTGATTACAAGTGGAATAAATTTTGTGTATGAGGACGATGATAAGAAAAGGTATTACTCCAAAGATGTAGAGAGCTTCGGCACGGGCCTGGAGCGAATTGCTGGGGATAATATGGAGGCGGATATGGACAAATTAGTAGAAATGAATGATCAATATAGGGATTGGATTTCCGAAGTGAGTAAACGCTTTCGCCAGAGCCAGATTAAGGCTGCGATAAAAGTGAACCACTTTTTGCGATTCCATGGGGACACCATAAGATTATCATGGACAAGTGTAAAGGTGACGCGCAAAAAGCACTTTTTTTGTAAATCAAGTCCGGATGTGCAGAGCAATTTGGCACAGGAGATTACAAAAGACCCATATAAGTTTGATTTCATTACATTGACCCAAAGCTATAATGAAAAGGAACTGAAGGATGCACTAATGGACAACATCGAGAAGTTTCTGCTGGAGTTAGGCAACGGATTTGCCTTTGTGGGACGGGAATACCGGATTGAAATTGGCGCAACAGAGAATTTCATTGATATGTTGTTTTACCATATTCGTCTGCGCTGCTATGTAGTAGTCGAGGTAAAGGTTACAGAATTTGAGTCATCCTATGCAGGTCAGTTGGGAACCTATGTGGTGGCTGTCAATCATCAGTTGAGTATTTGGACATGAGTGTGTAAATGAATGTCCTGGGAATTCCACATGTGACATATCAGTTGATACATGCACAAATTATTGTAGACAGCAAAGAACAGGAAACATGGATTTCTGTCTCGGAAAATTTCCGTAGAAACAATGAAGAAAAGTTGGCATATGATTTATATTATGACTTGCAAAAAGAAGGAAATGAATCTCCACTGGAGTTTGCAATAAGAAACGGATGGGAATTATATATACCAGATGTTTTGCATTGATTATTTGATGAAAAACTTCTTAAAGAAGCAGATGTGATGAGAGATTTTCCTGTTAATAACTATATTGGGGCAAAATCCTTAGAGTATAATTTGTCATTGATACCAAAAGGATATGATTTACGGATTCAGGAATTAAAAACAGAAGATCGAGATTATATTTTCAAAAGTATAGACAATATTTTATCAGAGGTTCATGTGAACAAAATTTGGGAGATGATTTGGAAAAGGTGGTGTTATTTTGAGAAGATACGCAATCAAGAGAAATAATAGAAATAAAATTGTTGGAATATTAAATTATGATGAGAGAACAAAGAAATACAGAATTGATATTCCGGAGGATGTTTCATCTAAGGAAGCTCCGTTTATGATGTCATTATTTTAAAAAAAAGGTATCCGCTCCATAGATTCAGACTGGAGTGCTTATGTAGTTTTTTTGTGTGGTGAGGAATCCTTTGGTTTAACGTGAGGTGATAATATGTTTTCTAAGGGTGTACAGGTCATACTAATGAAAAATTATTATATGCAAAACCCACAGACTATATGTTTGTGGGTTTTTTCGCGGAGATAACTGTACTAAATTTACAAGAATAAATGATGCAGGGAGAGATGGTTTGACTCAGGCTGACATTTTAATTTGCTAAAAATGAGTATTTTGAAAAGAACCAATATCGTTGGTTGATGTTATTCGTAGTTTAGAGTATAATATTCTCGACATGTTGTACGCGAAGAACGGCGAAAAAAGCTGCAATGAGGTGGATTATGGAATATTTATCTATCAAACAAACAATCTGATAAATGGGAAATTTCTGTGCGGAGAATTCAAACCTTGTGTACGACGGGCAGAATCCCCGGTGCACAGAAGATAGGCTATTCTTGGATTATTCCAGCCGATGCAGAAAAACCAGCTGACGCAAGAGTAAAGAGTGGTAAATATCGTAAAGCAGATGTCTGATTGTATTTGATTCATATTTGCTGAGAGGACAAAAGACAAGGAGACAGCACTATGGTTGATTTTGCTCCCGGAATGAGAGTCATCATTCGTGATGAAGAATGGATGGTCAAAAAAATAGAAACAAACAGTCTTGGCAACAAGGCTTTATACTGCATTGGTATTTCTCCGCTTGTGAAGGATAAAGAAGCAATCTTTCTGACAGACTTGGAGCAAATTCAAATTGTGAATCCTGCCGAAGTTAAGCTAATTCCGGACGCTTGCGTATTGCCACGATGCACCGTGTAAAGGGCCTGGAGTTCAAATATGTATTTGTTACAGCCGTAAACAGCCGCATTGTTCCTTTGATATCTGCTATTAACAAAACGGATGCCGTTTCTGAAGCGGAATCTATTGCATCGGAGAAATGCCTGCTTTATGTTGCACTTACTCGTGCACAGAAAGGCGCATATATCACAAGCTATGGTAGAGAGTCAGAATTTTTGTGTTAAGGAAACATTACTATGACAAATGCAGAAAAAGAAGCAGCTTTTCTAACAGCTCAATGCAAACCGTAACTTTCGGGAAAAGGAGCACTATGAAGCCTCTAAACAGCTGGGAGAAGCTGGATAGGCGTAGCTGAAGTATTGATTGAATGATTGTACTGCTATAAGAAGCAGGCCTGTTGAGATGTTTTTTTCAAATGTGGATAAACTACTTAGAAGGAGGTGTGCCCCGTGGATTTCAAAACTTTAAAATCAATATTGAAAATCGGTGAAACGGTCGCAGTTGAATTTAAGCGATGCGGCGATGGCATCGAATCTGATACTTATGAAAGTGTATGCTCCTTTTTGAATCGCTTTGGCGGAGATATATTTATGGGAGTATTAGATGATGGAACGGTCAATGGTGTTCCACCGAAAGCGGCACCAGACATGGTGAAGAATTTCATCACCGTTATTAGCAATCCTGCCCTGTTTACTCCAACAATTTATCTGTCTCCGGAGATACTGGAATATGAAGGATACACGATTATTCATGTTCATGTGCCGCCGAGTGCAGAGGTTCATAGCTATAAGAAAATTATTTATGACCGTGTTAATGATGCCGATGTGAAAGTGACTGCAACGACCCAGATTGCTCAGATGTATATTCGGAAGCAGAATATTTTCACGGAGCGAAAGATTTATCCGTATGCTACCATTGGTGATTTAAGAACTGACTTGCTTCCGCGAATTAGGCAGATGGCAGTAAATCATGCCGGCGGCAGCCATCCGTGGGAGAATATGACGGACGAAGAATTGCTGAGAAGTGCTGGCCTGTATGGAAGGGATGTGGCAACGGGGGAGTCTGGCTATAATCTGGCTGCGATTTTGTTGTTGGGCAAAGATGAAGTGATTCAAAATGTCTGCCCTGCTTATGAAACAGATGCTTTGGTGCGGAAAGTAAACGTAGATCGCTACGATGACCGGGAGATTGTCCGAACCAATCTGATTGAAAGCTTCGATTTTCTAATGGATTTTATTAAAAAGCATTTACCAGATAAGTTCTTTCTGGAGGATGAAAACAGAGTAAGTCTTAGGAATATCATTGCCAGAGAGATTGTCAGCAATACACTTATGCATCGCGAATACACAAGCTCTTATGCAGCGAAGCTGGTGATAAAGAAAGACCAGATGTATACGGAAAATGCAAACAGAGCTGTGGGTAACGGATTCATTACACCGGAAAATCTGGAGCCAAATCCGAAGAATCCATTGATTGCTTCTTTTTTCAGAAATATTGGAAGAGCTGACAGATTAGGCTCTGGTGTGTATAAGCTGTTCAAATATACAAAGTTCTATTCTGGAAAAGACCCTGTGTTTGAAGAAGGCGATGTGTTCCGAATTGTTGTGCCATTAGATGATGAGTACTCATTTGATATGGGAATTGGTTCAGACAAAGGTTACACTTTTGATGCCAATGGCATCATTTGTGGCACCAATGACACTATTCGTGGCACCAATGGCACCATTTGTGGCACCATTGGCACCGATGCGAGACGAATTTTGGATTTGATAAAGCAGAATCCGGAAATTACACAAAAACAGATGCAGGCAGAAACGGAATTATCATTGAGAACTGTAAAAAGAATAGTCTCTGAGTTGCAGAGAAGCGGAATGCTGATTAGACAGGGCAACAATCGTTCTGGAAAGTGGCAAGTACAAGAATAGCATTTCTAACAAATGGAAAACCCACAGGCTATATGTTTGTGGGTTTTTGCGTAGATAACTGTACTATATTTACAATAATAAATGATGCAGGGAGAGATAATTTGACTCAGTCTGACATTTTAATTTGCTAAAAATGAGTTGACTTTTAAAAAATATTGAAGTAATATACAAACACAGCGTGTAGCAAAACTGCGTAAATCCGGTTGATTGCTATGCGTTTTTTGTTTGTAAATAATACAGCGTATAGCATAAGCGTAAATCCAGCTTTTTGCTATGCGCTTTTTGTGTAATTAGGACGTGGTGCAGACGGATGTTCTGTTAACTTGAGTAAAGTAATGGAACAACGTACTGGCATAGTCGGGATGCAAAATTAAAACATAGGAGGTTATTTTTTATGAATCAGAAATCAAATTCATTTCTTGAGACGGAGCCGCTTGGGCGTCTTATGCGGAAATACTCAGTTCCGTGCATTATTTCGCTGCTTGTGGCAGCACTGTACAATATTGTGGATCAGATATTTATTGCCAATGCAAGCTATCTGGGATCATATGGAAATGCGGCGAATACCGTGGTTTTCCCAATGACGGTGGTGGCCCTGGCCATTGCGGTCATGATTGGCGACGGCTGCTGTGCGTACGTGAGTATCTGTCTTGGCGCGGGTAAAAAGGAGGAGGCGCACAAAAGTGTGGGTAATGCCGTATTGCTGACAATAATCAGCGGCGTTGTGCTGATGGTCGTTTATCTGATTTTACAGAATGCAATTCTCACGGCATTTGGCGGACGTGTAAACGAGGAAACCTTTTCCCATGCAAAAGAGTATTTCTTTTATATAACACTGGGAATTCCGTTTTATATGTTCGGGCAGGCGCTGAATCCCATTATCCGGTCAGACGGAAGCCCGAAGTTTGCTATGGTATGCACTCTGCTGGGAGCAGCCGTAAATCTTGTCCTTGATCCTATATTTATTTTTATATTCAAATGGGGCATGATGGGAGCGGCTGTGGCAACGGTTGCCGGACAGATTTTAACGGCCGCCCTGTCTGTTTGGTATTTATGCCATATGAAAGCAATCCGTATCCAGCGGGCCAGCTTTGGCATATGGGGTAAGCTGATGAAACGGTTTATTCCGCTTGGCCTCACAAGCTTTTTATCTCAGATTTCCCTTGTGGCGGCAATGGCGGCTATCCAGAATATGACTTTAAAATACGGTGCGCTGGACCCGGTTTTCGGACAGGCGGAGTATGCGCAGATTCCTATGGCTGTACTGGGGATAGTGATGAAGTTCTTTCAGATTGTCATATCTATATCCGTGGGGCTTGCGGCAGGCTGCATTCCTGTGGTGGGTTATAATATCGGCGCCCAGAGGAAAGACAGGGCAAAGCAGCTGTTTACTTATCTGCTGACGGCCGAGGCGTTGGTCGGAGCCGTGGCACTTGTGATTGTTGAGCTTTTTCCCCATCAGCTTATCGGGATATTCGGAGCTGCGAATGAGAGCGTTTATTATACGGATTACGCAGTGAAATGCTTCCGTATCTATCTGTGTATGATGATATTTGCAACCGTGAACAAGGGAACCTTTATTTACCTGCAGTCCCTCGGAAAAGCAATCGTGTCCACTGTGATCTCTTTGGTCAGGGAGGTGGTTTTCGGCGTTGGCTTTGCACTTCTTCTGCCACCTGTTTTCGGCTTAAACGGAGTGCTGTATTCCATGCCGGTGTCGGATATACTGACGTTTTTAATCGCGGCAGTGGTGATCAGAATGACGTATCGGGAACTGAGCGCGAAGACGCCGTAAGCAGCATCATATAAAATTGTGTGGTATCTTACAGCATCAATAGGAGGAAAAATACATGGAACTAGTCAATTTTAGAGAAAAATGGTTTTATAATGAAAAGCGTAAGTGCTGGTGTCTGACTGATGTCTTATATACAGAAAAGGCAATGGCTCCGGAGTATCAACGGTTAAGCATTTTTGTGCCAAAGCCTTACATGAAGGAAAAGGGTGTGATTGACGAAGAGGGACGGATGAACGGGTATAACGCCCGCAATGTGCCTGTTGTTTTCGAGAATAATTCTGCCGGTTATATGCAGATGAAGCACAAATGGCTGGATGACGGACGCTGCATGGCACAGCAATATCTGGATTGTGGGTTTGTTTATATTTCCTGCGGGAACAGGGGAAAGGAATCGGTGGATGAACACGGTCTGTTATGCGGCAAAGTTCCGGCGAATCTGGTGGATTTGAAAACTGCAATCCGTTTCCTGCGTTATAACCAGGAGTGGCTGCCGGGAAATTATGAGAGGATTATTTCCGTGGGCTGCAGTGCAGGCGGGGCAATGTCCACATTGCTGGCGGTGACGGGAAACCACCGGGATTATGAACCATACCTACGGGAAAACGGGGCAATTATGGAGGAGAGGGATGATGTATATGCTGCTCAGATTTATTGTCCCATTATTGACCTTGAACATGCTGATCTGGCATATGAGTGGAACTTTGGGGCTGACCGTGAAAATGAGGCATCACACGCCGGACCTGCCGGAGTGATGACCCCATTTCAGGAGGCATTGTCCAGAGAATTGCGGAAAAGATATATTCGGTATTTTAACAACCTGAAGCTAAAGCACCCGCAGACAGATGAAATACTTACGCTGGGCGACGACGGACGCAGTGGAAGCGGTTATAGCTATCTTATGGATTGTCTTGAAAATTCGGCTGCCGATTTTTTGAGGCGGAAAAAGGATAGCGAAGTCAGCGACGGTATCGCTGTGAATCAGTATGTCTCAGAAAGAAAAGAATGGCTTGACTGGGATGGAGAACAAGCACATATCCGGGATTTGGATATTTATGTGCTTGAGTATCGCAGGCGCATGAAACCCTGTACTGCATTTGACATCTTGAATGGGACATGTAATGAAAATGAGGTTTTCGGAACGGCCGGGCATCCTTTTATCCATTTCAGCAGAGAGGTGGCAGAGAGCATACAGACGCTGAAAGAAAGTTTTCCCCAGGAATATGAGCAATATTATGAGTCATACCGAAAGGATACGGTGGACGAGGCACAGGCGCAGAGGGTTTCGTTGTATAATCCCATGAATTATATTGGCAAAGGACGGGAAGGGAACGCACCGGACTATTACCGCATCCGGGTGGGGGCGTTTGACGCGGACACCTCCTGGGCCGTCAGTATGGCCCTGGCATTGCGGCTCTCAGAAGCCGGAAAAAATGTGGATTATGCCCTTGTGTGGGACCAGCCCCATGGCCAGGCGGATTATCCGGGTGAGGTATGCGGTTGGATTGAGCAAATCTGCCGGAAAGAGTGAATTGAAAAGAAAAAAAGAACGGATAGAGAATAAAAAAATACATGGTTTATATTTGCTCCAAATAGTAAAATATCCACATAAAGGGACCAAAAAGGATGGCGAATCGTAATAATACATAACAATATTGGCTCATGCGATATTTATCTGGCAATTATGTTAGGAATATAAGTTAAAATAATAAGCTGACATATCTCAGATTTAAGATAAAAAATGTCGGATGATGCATATTGCCGCGATTGAGTTATCCTGCCCGGAATAGGAGGACAAAAAAATGAGGAGCATGAAAATGAGACTGACAGCTTTGCTGGCCGTTGGGTGCATGGCGGGCTGTGCGGTGAATGTGTGGGCCAGCGGGGCAGTGACACTGGAGGAGTTAAAAGCATCCTTTGCACTGGAGGCAGAAACGGACGGTCTGTCTGCTGAGGAATTGCTTGCAAAAGGCCGGCAGTACGAAAACGGTGACGGTGTGGTACAGTGGTATGCAATGGCAGCCGTATACTATGAGGCTGCATCGGAAGCCGGAAGCGAAGAAGCTGCGCAGGCGCTTGTGGACTTGGAAGCTCACAAACAGGAAGTCCTGGATAACAGCCCCGACGGACAGGGAGATGTATTTGAATTTTTCCGCACCGGAGTGACGGCCAGTCAGGAGGGGGATTTTGAAAAAGCATATGCAGTTTATTATGATGACGCATTTTTCTTTGAGGATCCTTTGCTGAGGGGTATTGGCAGCTTGGGAGATCTTCTGCGGGACGGCAGCGGAGTTGAACAGGATATTGACAAGGCGGTCCAGATTTATGAATTTAATGCAGAGGAGCTTGGCAAGGGCAACGGTTATGCAAGCCTGGGGCTTCTTTATCAGGCAGAGGACGGTACGTATCCGGGAATCGAACACAGTAATGACAAGGCAATTGGGAATTTTCTCCTTTCCTATCAGGGTGAGGGACTGCAGGAGGCGGATTTCAAAGGACCGAGATATGCAGCGGATATGTTTGACACAGGATATGACCAGGATGACGGAACGCACGTAGAGCCGGATTATGTGAAAGCAGAGGAAGGTTATCTGAAGGCGGCAGAGGGAAACGGCAGAACCTTTGACGGTACTGCATGCTATAAGCTGGGAACCTATTATGAAGAAGGGCGTGAGGGTGTTGAACAGGATTATGCCAAGGCGGTAGAGTTCTATATGAAGGCTGTCTCGGATGAAAATGTTCATGCAACCATGCTTGGAATCCCCCAGACATACTTGTCACTGGGACGTTTTTATGAGGAAGGCCTGGGCGTTGAGGCGGATGCGGAGGCAGCGGCCGATTATTATGCGAAGGCAAAAGAAGCGGCACAGGAGAACCTGGACCTTGAAAATACAGGCAGCAAGAGCGAGGAAATGGAAAGCGTACTGGAAGAAGCACAATCAGCACTTGCCGGACTGGGACAGTAAGTAAGAATCTGCGGATAAATAGTTAAAAAAACATAAATAGTTAAAAAACATAAATAGTTAAAAAAACGGGTACTGCAAAGATATCATGGCAGTGCCCGTTTTTGCGTACGCCTGGCGGCGAGCGTTTATCCTTGCTCAGGCCGCCCGCCGCTTCTGAAATCCGACGGAGCTTTTCCGTAATAAGACCGGAAAACCCGGGAAAAATGATCCGCTGAGTGATATCCCACCAGTGCAGAAATCTCGTCAATACTCCTGTTTGTATACAGAAGGTATTCTTCGGCCTCCTTCATTTTCAGGTCACGGACAATGGAGGAGTAACTGCTTCCTGTCATTTTTTTAATACAAGTGGACAGATATGCCACAGAGTAATGAAATTCTGCCGCTATGTCGGAAAGCGTGGCGGTTTTATAATTTTTCTGCAGATAGTCAAGCACAGGAGTGAAGTCTGCATTCATAAAATCAGCAGAAAGCTGGTATGAATGGATGCCTTCCCGCAAAATGTTGGAAAACAAAAGCTGCATCCAGAAAAAAGTACAGGAAGGAGAATATTCATCGTATTTGAACTGCTCAAGATACAGGTTGCGCGCAATCTGCAGGATGCTGGATGCACCGGGTGTGGAGAAGAGCAGATAATTTCCCCGCTCCTGATTCGTAAGAATCATCTTAAAAAAGTGGGAAAGAATGCTTTCATCTTCCAGCAGTTTCACAAAAGAGGAGCGGAAATGCTCGCTGAAAATATACTGCTGGATTACAAAGTCATCCGGCCCGTCCACGGAAATATCGTGGCGGGAACCGGGAGCGATAATGCAGAAATCACCGGTGCGCAGCTCCTTCTGTTGGTTCTCAAAGGTGAAATGGCATACGCCGTGGTACACGAACAGCACTTCGAATGCATTTTCGTGCGTGTGGAGGTCGCCAATGGTATGATAGAATACATTTTCTACATAGACATCTACCCGTTTCTGATGCTGCGGCGTCTGCTGGTAGGAGCCGGGGGCGAAGATGGGCTGTGCCGGCTGCATGAGCGCTTCATAGTCATATTCAATGGAGAGCTGCCGGTAATTATCCAGAAACTCCTCGTCAGGGCATTTGTAGAGCTGTTCGAAAAGCTGATGGTTGTTGTGTTTCTCGGAATATTCGCCGCGGTCATAGCAATTCAGGATGGCCTTTCGCAGACTGACTGGTTTATGGCTTCTCGCGAAGAGACGGTCAATTTCAGTGTGTATCTGTTTTTGGGTCAGATAAAAAAATCTGGTTTTCATAATGTATAGTTCCTCTTTTAAGTCGTTGCCTGTGAAAATACCTGTGTGAATGATTCTTATACGATGAGCAGCCTGAAAAATGTGCTGCGTCTGTTTTTTTTATTGTATCATGACTGGCTGGGCGGTACAAGCTGGATTTTTTGCTCATACAAATAAAAAATGTCGGATGAAGCAAAAAAAACTACATTGTATAATTACAGGTATAATTCTATAATATGACTATCAAATAAATCAGATGATGAAACAAAAGACGGTAAATTGCACGAAATATATGCAAAAATATATTTTTTTAATGCAATTCTGCACAGAGAGATAGTGATAAAAAGCAGATAAGACAGGAAGATAAGAATCAACTGCTGATTTATCAAACTGAAAAGAAATGATTAAAAAAAGTCGGCCGTCCCAATCATCAAGTATGAAATGAAAAGGAGCGAAGTAATAATGAAGAAGAAACTTGTAGCACTTTTAACAGCGGGATGTCTGCTTGGTTCTATCCTGGGAACGAGCGTTTCGGTAAGCGCGGCAGAATACACAAGAGCTAATCCGGAAGCTGTGGTTGTGGGAGTTATGGCCGATCCGGAGAACATGGGGCCCTGGTCAGGAATGTCCCTGGGACGTATTGCCGTTTTGTTTACTACTTATGAGTATATGATTACCCGTGAGGATGGTCAGGCATACGGCGTGCTTGCAAAGAACTGGACAGAAGTAGACAAGCAGACATATGATGTGGAGTTATATGATTATATTCATGATGCAGCCGGAAATCCGTTGACCGCATCTGATATTGTATTCAGTTTTGAAACCGCGATCGCCACAAAGAACTATGGAAAGCTTTCTCCTGTCGAAAGCGTGACCGCGGTTGATGATTACAACGTACAGTTCAAATTCAACAAGGAATTGGAAATGGGCGAGTTTGAGAACATTATGCTGGAATGTGCCATTGTGACACAGGCAGCATATGAAGCATCTGCAGACCAGATGGCCACGACTCCGGTGGGAACTACAGCTTACAAGGTGGACAGCTACGTGCCGGGTTCTGAAATTGTTTTTACAAATACCGGTGACTACTGGCAGACAGATGAATCCCTTGTACATGGAACCAGTTTACATAATGCAGACAAGATTATTTTCCAGATCATAACAGATCCTTCCCAGCATACAAATGCGATTTCTACTCATACAGTAGATATCTCTAACGGTGTACCGGCCACAGACATTGACAAATTCCGGGAAGGCGGAGAGTTTGCTGAGGGCAATATCGTTTCTGCGGTACTGGATAACCCAACCTATGACCTTGAGTATAACATGTCCGATGCCTCTGTGTTCCAGGATGACCTGAATCTCCGTCTTGCTATCGCACATGCAATTGACAGGGAGGGCATCAATCTTGGAGTCTTTAACGGTGAAGGAATGGCGGTAAAGGATTTTGGAAATTCCAAATACCCGGACTATAACCCGGAATGGGATAATGAAGAATATTTCGATTATGACGTGGACAAGGCAAAGGAATATTTAGCCCAGTCCAATTACGACGGAAGCACCCTGCGTCTGGAGTACATTACCGACAGCAACATGGATATGATCGCACAGTTGATTCAGGCTTATCTTGGACAGATTGGCGTTACCGTGGAGCTTGTTCCGTATGATCAGATGATGGGGCAGCAGGAACAGTATAATAAGGACGGTTTCGATATACTGTTGAAGACAACGGGGTCTACAGACTTTATCGTGAACCAGTGGAAGCTTTGCTGGGATGCACGGGATTACCGGGATATGACTGGCGGTACTGCTAACTTTGTAGTAGATGAGAAATTGGACGAGCTGATGCAGGCGTGTCTGAATACAGAAACCTACGGGCCGGAAAGTATTGAAGCATTCCATGATTATCTGATGGAGCAGTGTTACGGCTACGGCGTTGTACAGGGACCGGTTAATATCGTACATTCAGCATATATCACAGATGTTGCACTCGACATGCGTAACCAGATTCTTCCCGGCGGCTGTACGTACGCAGAATAATCCATCTTTTAAAAAGACGGCATAATAAAAAATGCGGGGCTGTCACAAGGCAGCCCCTTTTGTACGAAGTACGCAGAAAATCATGCGTACCTTTGAGGAGAAAGGAGTTCTGGCTATGTGGAAATATGTCGTAAAGCGGCTGCTTTGGATGATTCCCGTGCTTCTTGGAATTTCAGTCGTGATCTTTACGATCATGTACTTCTGCCCCGGTGATCCGGCCATGGCAATCCTTGGAAACGGAGCAACACCGGCGGCTATCGAGGCGAAACGTATTGAAATGGGATTGGACCAGCCGTATCTTGTCCGTCTGCTGTCCTACTTAAATCAAGTGTTCCTGCATTTTGATCTTGGAGATTCTTATTTTCAGAATCAGTCCGTACTGTCCGGCATTTTATATCGTATGCCATATACACTGATAATTGCGGCTCTGTGCATGCTGCTTCAGATTTTTATCGGGACACCCCTTGGCATTACTGCGGCGACGCATCAGAACGGCTTTGCAGACCGCGCATGTATGATCATTGCTTTGGCAGGCGTTTCTATCCCTGGCTTTTGGCTGGCAATGATGCTCGTACTGTTTTTTTCCGTAAAGCTTGGCTGGCTGCCGCCCTACGGTGTGGGAGGGATTCAGTATTTTATCCTGCCCTGTATTGCCAACGCTTTTGCGGGAATTGCATCCCAGGCCAGGCAGACACGTTCCAGTATGCTGGAGGTGATCCGGTCAGACTATATCGTAACAGCCCGGGCAAAGGGATTGTCCGAGCGGGACATTCTCTATAAACATGCTCTTCCCAATGCGCTGATTCCTATCATTACGGTGGTAGGCAATGGTATGGGAATGATGCTGGGCGGCACGGTGGTGATTGAATCCGTCTTTTCGATTCCCGGCATTGGTATGTATACGACAAATGCCATCAACAACAGGGACTATCCTATTGTTATGGGCGGCGTATTGTTCCTGGGAGCGGTATTCAGTCTCATCATGCTGCTGGTAGACATTATTTATGCGTATGTTGATCCGCGTATTAAGGCCCAGTATGAGGGGCAGCAAAAACGGAAAAGGAGGAGCAAAAATGGCTGACAAAGCAATTGCTGCGGCTGGGCCGGATGTCCGGGCGCGCAGAAAAAAAGAAGGCCAGTTTACCCTGGTCATGAAGCGTTTGAGTAAAAATAAGGTTGCAATGGCCGGGCTTGTGATCATCCTGCTCCTTTTTCTGGCAGCACTTTTAGCCCCGGTGATCATGCCCTATGGGTATGAGGAAATGGATATGCTGAACCGTTTTGCACCGCCTTCGCTAAAGCATTTATGCGGTACTGACGAGATGGGAAGAGATATTTTTAGCCGTCTTTTGTATGGGGCCAGGGCATCTCTGGAGCTGGGCTTTCTGGCGACGATTTTTTCTACGGCGGTGGGTATGTTGATTGGCTCTATTGTGGGCTACTTTGGTGGAATTGTGGATACGACGGTCATGCGTCTTGTGGATATCCTCCAGGCGATTCCCGGAGTTTTGCTGGCAATCGCAATCTCTGCATGTCTGGGAAGCGGATTTTTCAATACAATTCTTGCCCTTTCCATTGGCGGGATACCGATGACAGTACGTCTGCTGCGGGGGTCGATCATGGGTGTGCGGAAAATGGAATATCTTGAGGCCGCTCAGACGATTAACTGCTCGGTACCCCGGCTTATTATGAAACATATTCTGCCAAACAGTATCTCGCCCATCATAGTTTCTGTGACAATGGGAATCGGTAATACCATATTGATGGCAGCATCTTTAAGCTATATAGGACTTGGCGTACAGCCGCCCACACCGGAATGGGGCGCAATGCTTTCCGGCGCCCGTACTTATATGCGGGACTATCCCCATATGGTGCTGTTCCCCGGGCTTGCCATTGCACTTGTGGTGCTTTCGCTGAATATGCTTGGTGATGGATTGCGTGATGCCCTTGACCCGAAGCTGAAACAGTAGTACGAGGAGGAAAAAGGAATGACTGAAAAACAAAACGTGCCCTTTTTGGAGGTTCGGGATCTCGTTGTTCATTATACCTCCGAAGGAAAAGAAATCCATGCAGTGAACAATGTTTCACTTACCATAGAAAAAGGCCAGACTCTCGGTCTGGTAGGCGAGACAGGGGCGGGCAAGACCACGATTGCAAAATCAATCCTCCGCATTCTGCCGGAGCCTCCCGCACATGTGGATCAGGGAGCAATCCTGCTGGAGGGAAGAAATCTTTTAGAGCTTCCGGCCCAGGAAATGCAGAAAATCCGCGGCAAACGGATTTCTATGATTTTCCAGGACCCTATGACCGCACTGAATCCGGTTATGCGGGTGGGGGAACAGATTGCCGAAGGGGTGGCCCTTCACGAAAAGGTATCCCGGGCAGAGGCAGAAAAGCGTGCTCAGGAAATGCTGGAAATGGTTGGAATCCCTGCTTCCCGTTACCGTGATTATCCTCATCAGTTTTCCGGCGGTATGAAGCAGCGTGTGGTGATCGCCATGGCACTTGCCTGCAGCCCGGATATTCTCCTGGCTGACGAGCCGACAACAGCTCTTGACGTGACGATACAGGCCCAGGTGCTGGATATCATCAAGGAGCTGCAGAAGAAGCTGAATACAGCTATGATCATGATCACCCATGACCTGGGGATTGTGGCGGAGGTCTGTGACCATGTGGCTGTCATCTACGCAGGGGAGGTTGTGGAGTTCGGAAATTTGGAAGAGATTTTCGACCATCCTGCCCATCCGTATACCATTGGATTGTTCGGCTCGCTGCCGGATATCAATTCTGATGTGGAGCGGCTTTCTCCTATCGCAGGTATGCCGCCGGATCCCAGTAATCTGCCGAAGGGCTGTGCATTCTCGCCAAGATGTCCATATGCAACGGAAGAGTGCAGCAGACAAAAGATCGGGCTGGACAAAATCGACGGAACACATTTGTGCCGCTGCATCAACAGAGGAAAGGAGGAGTGACATGAGTACGCCATTGATCGAGGTAAAGCATTTAAAAAAGTTTTTTGATACGCCAAAGGGAACTCTTCATGCGGTGGATGATGTTACTTTCTCCATAGAAAAGGGGAAAACAATGGGAGTTGTGGGGGAATCCGGCTGCGGCAAATCTACCCTTGGGCGTACGCTGATTCACCTGTATGAGAGCACGGATGGACAGATTCTGTTTGAAGGCGGGGATATTACCCATGTAAATAAGAAAAAACTCCATGAACTGCGGGAAAAAATGCAGATTATTTTCCAGGACCCTTTTGCATCCCTGAATCCCCGTATGACTGTGGAGGAAACCATAAGGGAGCCTCTGGAGCTGTCCGGAAAGTTTAAAAGAAATGCCCTTATGGAAGAGACAGAGCGCATTATGGATATGGTGGGCATTGATGAGCGCCTGCGCCATTCCTATCCTCATGAGCTGGACGGCGGCCGCCGCCAGAGAGTAGGGATCGGGCGTGCCCTTGCCTTGAATCCGGCATTTGTTGTCTGTGATGAGCCGGTATCAGCACTCGATGTTTCCATTCAGGCACAGGTATTGAACCTTTTGCAGGATCTGCAGGAACAGTCCGGTGTGACCTATATGTTTGTGACCCACGACTTGTCAGTGGTAAAGCATATTTCCGACCATATCTGTGTGATGTATCTTGGACAGCTTGTGGAAACCACATCCTCCAGAGAACTGTTTGAACGGCCGCTGCATCCTTATACAAAGGCGCTGCTGTCCGCAATCCCTTCTATTGATATCCATAACCGGAAAAAACGTATCCTGCTGCAGGGGGAGATTGTATCGCCTATTGAACCGAAACCGGGCTGCCGTTTTGCGGCAAGATGCCCGTATGCAGCGGAAAAGTGCCATCAGCCCCAGGAGCTTCGGGAGCTTGAAAAGGGTCATTTTGTTTCCTGCTGCAGGGTGGAAGAGATTAACTGATACGCGGGGTAGAGTGATGAAAAGAAAACGATACTATGAGAAATATTTTGAGGACTTCAAAGAAAATATAGTGCCCAATAAAAACGGGAAGGGTACGCACCGGGAGTATGTATATGAGGGGTATTATTACCGCCAGGATTTGACCCGGACGCGGCAGATTTTACTGCGCGTTTGTTATGTGCTGCTGTTTGGGCTGGAGCTGTATTTCTTTATCAGGGGCGGATTCAGCGCTGCTTCCCGGAACCAGAATCCGGCAGTGGTAGTCTGTCAGGGACTGAATATGCTGTGCTTTATATGGCTGGCCTGGATCCTGATTTTTTACGTGGCCGCACCCAGGGATATGACGGTGTATCAGTATAAGAGCACCGCACTGCAGCTTGTGAAGGCGCTGAAGCTGTCAATGGCAGCGTTGCTTCTGCTGCTTATCTGTACGGTTTTTGCCGAGATTTACGGAGCAGGTGCGGACGTAGATGGATTGATTTCAGGAGCCGGCAGTCAGGCAGCCGCAGCCATTCTCAGTATCGTTTGGTTTTTGACGGAAAAGAGTATGAAATATAAAAAGCTCCCTAATTATTGTAAGGGAGAAGAGTAGGAGAACAATAATTGATGATGAGAGAAGTATTGACAGACGAAATGCAGTGTGTGGCAGAGAAGTTTCAAAGCTTTGTATTTGAAATACCCGGCACAGAGCACCGGATTCCATATAATCTGTTTATTCCTGAGCATATGGAAAAAGGAGAGAAATATCCTCTGGTACTGTTTTTGCATGATTTGTCCGCCTGCTCACAGGAGGCAACGGCGACCCTGAATCAGGGGGTGGGAGCACTTGTCTGGGCCGGAAAGGAGGCGCAGGAGAAGCACCCCTGCTTTGTACTGGCACCGCAGTATGGAGAAAAGGCGGCAAATGATGATTTTGAGGTGGGCTGGGAGGCGGAGGCCACAATAGAGCTGGTGAAACTGCTGTTGACCAAGTACGAGATTGATGAAAACAGAATTTACGGGACAGGACAGTCTATGGGAAGTATGATGCTCTGTGAGATGAATGTCCGTTATCCTGACTTTTTCGGAGGCGGCTTCCTGGTGGCCGGACAGTGGAATCCCCAGACCATGGCGGCAATCAAGAACACCAATACCTGGGTACTTGTATCAGCCAAGGACGGCAAGGCGTTTCCGGTCATGCAGGCGTGTATGGCGCAGATTGAGAAAGCCGGAGGCCGGGTGACGAGGGGGGGAATTGACGGGAATGCACCTCTTGAGATTCAGAATGCACAAGTGCGGTACTTAATAGGAAACGGAACCAATTTATTTTTCACCTGGTTTGAGGGAGACACGGTTCTGCCCGAAGAGCTGCAGCAGGATACATCCGGCTTAAACGGCGGCATATACCATGTGATGACGTGGAGAAAGGCGTATTATATTACGGCAATCCACGACTGGCTGTTTACCCAAAGCAGAAAGAAGATCGATTTTAGCTGTAAGCATGATATTATGATCGAAAATGGGGACGGAACACTTTGTCCTATGGACGTACCATATTTCCGGGCAAAGCTTGTGATGCCGGGAACATGGCAGATTGAAAGCAGCGGAGACTACTGCTATCTGGTCGAGGGCAGTGAGCAGGCGGTTCTTATTGATACGGGCTACGGCTGCGGCAATATCCGCAGCTTTGCCCAGAGTCTCACAAAAAAGCCGGTGAAGTACGCGGTGAATACCCATGATCATTTTGACCATACGGCGGGAAACGGTTATTTTGAGGCAGTGTATATGTCGGCAGAAACAGCGGAGCTGGCAACTTTACCTTTCCCAAGCTTTGCGGGAATCAAGTTCCCCAGGGATTACCAGAAGAGGATTGTGGAGGAAGGGGATGTGATCTCCCTTGGAGGACGTGACCTGCTTGTTTTTAAGACACCGGATCATGCAGTGGGAAGCATTCTCCTCCTCGACAGCCGGGACGGGATTTTGTTCTGCGGTGATGAGATGACCATGCCTTTCGGGAAGCCGGTGACTGGTTATGTGGAAACGTTTCGTAGCTACCTGCAGAGGGTTCAGGCGTACAGAGATAAGATACGGCTGATCTGCGGCGGCCCCGGTATCGCTGATGCAGGACTGATTGACCGTCTGGCTGAGAATATGGACTACATACTGGCCGGACACGAAGGGCAGATTATGGAGGCGGAAACGGGAAATATGGCTGCATCAGCGGATGAGGCGGCTGAGTCGGATAAGGCAGACAGAGGCACGGTGATTTATGACAGGCGTATGCCCCATGGCCCGGACCGTCATTGGGAGGATCCGGCGGAGCTTGGGTATAAGCGGAAAATGCTGCATGCGGGGACGTGTGTGATTTATGACGTGCGGAAGGTGCGGGCGTTGTCGTCAGAAGCTTGAAGATAGGGAGGGAAACATGAAGAAACATATAGTCGGATTATTATTTGGATGTGTGCTCATCTGTGGATATGGAGTCATTGCATCTGCGGACAATCAATATTATACGGTTGATGAACAGGTGGATATTGTGGGAAATGAAGTGTACACGGTAACACTAAGTGCAAATGAAGGCTGGAAGTGGAATATCGCGGATAATATGGATGTAACCTCATGGCTTGTGGATGAGCACGGAAATCCTGCATTTACAGATGCAGAAGGGATTGGCGTTGCCAATCTTGTATACGGAACGGCAGAGGGCGAAGAAGAGGAAGTACCAACCTCATTAAAGCTTACAGTTGATGCATCGAAAATTAGCGGTTTTTCACATAATGGCAGCTATGAACTGTTCTTTAAACCTACGGGCAAAAGTACAATCTGGGTCACGGGTGAAAACCATGGTCAGTATCAGGACAGTGCTGAACAGATTGGAGAAGTTGTCATTCCGGAGGTTCGGGCAGATGGCATGATTACCGGAAATGCAAATGGCGAGTTGGAATTAATTGATGCAAGTGTAGAACTGCAGCTCGTGTTGGAAGGTATTGATGACACAAAGATTGACGACAGCAATGCAGTAATCGAATTATTGGATGGGGACGGATATCTTACAGAACAGTATGAATTTGAGCCGGGAAGCCTGAGCGGAAATTGGAACGATGGTGTTTCAGAATATAGTTTCGGAAATATCAGCGGCACATTCTCACCCCAGGGTGGGGATGGGAACGGACATTATGATTTTCGTATTGGAATCAATGGTCTTACATACAATAGGCTGCCGCTTTCCCAAGTGGTGGTACGGACGGATTTTTACACGTATGGACGGACATTCTCTGTAGACGGAGGCAGCATAATCAGAGATACGGAGCCAGTCTGGACCTCTCAGGAACAAATTCCAGTGCTCTGCGATGCGTATCCTGATGTGCTTCAGGTAAAGTGGCCGGTTTCCTATGATGCTTCGGCACTTACACCAGATGATATTTCGCTTACACTTGTCAGTGCTTACGGTGATGAGCTTGTTTTGAACGGTGGTGAGGACTTTGTGATTGATGCGCAAAACTCAGAAACAAGAATCACATTGGACTATATTTATTGGGCATATGCACCGGTGTATACCACATTGCGTGTGGAAATTAATACAGGGAATGTGAATTGTGATGAGTTAATGTATGAGAAGCCGGATGTTTTTTCTTATGATTATGAAATTGCCAGTGTATATGTATATTCGGTAATGTCCGGAGGACCAACCGGAACACAGAGCTGGACATATTTTGGTTTTGAGAATTTGACGGAACCATCCCAGGTGTTTAAATCGGCAACCTATACGCTTGTATGGACGGATGAGGAAGGCAATACTGCTTATTATGGAGAGGATGAATCGGGGAATGGCGTTCTTGTCAGCGAGGCTGCCGATGCCAAGGCATTCAACTGTGATGAAGAATGCGGCGTGCGCCTGGAGGGACATACCGTGTCGTATGACCGCCTTTACAATCAGACCGAAATGAAACAGGTGGATGGTAAAGAGATTACCTTTGAAAAATCTTACTATACGGCAGAAGCGCTTCCAAAGGCAATCAGTGAGTTGGAAGGGATGGTGCTGACCCCGGGATTTGCACTTGGAGAGAGCTGGGAAGACCATCTAAAATGGCCATGGCAAAGCTTCATTGGTACTGGTTTTCAAGGCGGAACGAAATAAAAATATGAACGTGACAGGGTATCCTTCAGACGAGGAATACCCTGTTTGAATTTGAAAAAGGAGGAAAAGGCTATGGGAATGCCAAGGGAGGATGAACTGATACAATGTGCTGAAGGCGGTGATATGGAAGCGGCAGCCCATCTGGCGGAGGGGAACCTGCATGGACAGTTTACCGGACAGCCGGATTATGAAAAAGCGTACCGGTATGCAAAGCTGGCGGCAGAGCAGGGGAATGCAAGAGCGGCTACGGTTCTTGGAATCTTATACCTTGAGGGGCACTGCGGTGCACCGGATTATACAAAAGCCCGGGAATGCTTTCTGCGTGCTGATAAATTGCAGGATATGAAAGCGCCTCGTTTTCTGGGCCAAATGTGTGCGGAAGGAATGGGGTGTGAAAGGAACTGGAGCGAAGCGGAAAGCTGGTATCAAAAAGGCGCCGGGCGCGGTGATATCAGCAGCAAGTATATGCTTGGGAAAATATGTGAGGAGGGGCTTTGCGGAAATGCGGACTTGGAGCAGGCTGTAGCATGGTACCGGAAAGCAGCAGTCCGGAAAGATCATGTAGGGGCGCCGGCAAGAGAGGCTCTCAAACGGCTTGACATTGACGTGGACGAATAAAGTTTAGAATAAAGCTTACCTTACGAGGTTGATATAAGGAGATTAACAATGATTATTGATGCAAATATGTACTACATACCGGAAAAGATTTTTACGGATGACAGCCTGCTGGAACGTTTTCTGGGGGAGGTCCGGTTCGGGTGGCACGCACGCTGCGAGGAGGTTCCGGGGACAGGGAAGAAGCAGATTGTTCTGGAAAAGCCTGTGGGAAGCCAGAATTTGAATTACCTCCAGGGAGATTATACGGTGGAAGGACAGTTAGCGGATATGGACGCCGCGGGTGTGGATAAAGCGCTCCTGAAGGTGCCGGGCTGCCATGAGTGGATGAGCCTGGAGTTCTGCAAAATGTTTAATGACGGAATGTGGGAGCATTTTCAAAAGAGCGGAGGGCGTCTGATCCCCGTTGCGGTAGTTCCGCCTTATGGAACGCCGGAGAGTTTGGCGGAGCTGGAACGATGCCATGGTGAACTGGGGATGACAGCTGTACAGGTGAGTGCGCATTATGGAGATGCTTATCTGGATGATATGAAATTTGCTGCTTTTTTTGAAAAGGTAAATGAACTTAAGATGAACGTTTATGTGCATCACACACCAATCCCGGCAGAATATCAGTCGTTCCTTGCCTATAATAATGTGCGGAGATCATACGGACGTATCGTGGATCAGGGGCTGGCCGTGGGACGGGAGGTCTACAGTGACCTGTTTGAACGATGCCCGGATATCAGGTTCGTTCATTCCATGATGGGCGGCGGCTTTTTCGCCATTGCAAACCTGATGTTTCCCGAACCACCCAAGGGGAAAGAAGAAATCAGCCGTATTCAGGCGGATAACGGGCGCATGAAGGAACGTTTCCGTAAGCATATTTATTTTGAGATGTCCCATGCACAGCCGTGGGGAAAAGACGCGCTGGAATTTGCCGTGAAGGTACTTGGGGCGGATCATATTATCTGGGGGACCTCATATCCGGTAAGAAAAGAATGGTTGACCGGAGGTCCGGAGTTTGTGAAGAAGCTGGATGTTACAGAAGAGGAAAAGCTGCTGATGCTTGGGGGGAATGCGGAGAGGATATACGTCTTTTCCTGATTGTTAGAATAAAATGTAAGTTGCTGACGCCACTTTTAAATATGTATATTTCCAAACGGCCTTACCTATCGACATAATGGTTAATTCCACACGGATTCCTAATGAATTCCACTGTCTTTCCAATGTCAGGGCGCATAATAAAGACACTGCGAAGAGCAGAATAATTAGAAAGCAGGTAAAGAATATGAAAACAAAACTTAGGATGGCAGCCGCAGCATTGACCGCACTTACCATTGCGGCTTCAATCGGTACAACGGCATTCGCTGCAGAACCCAACGCTTCCTACGGCTATCTGACCGGGCAGCAGAACAACGCCAGCCGACACGCACAGTTTGAAGAAGCCGCAAACTTCACGTCAGACGCAGATCGGGAAGCCTTTTTTGAGGCGCAGGGAATTGGCGGCGATGGCCCTTACAGCGCGGCACAGCACGTAGATGCCGAGGAGCTTGTAAAGGCTGGCATTATCGACCAGTCAACAGCGGATAAAATCACGGCCGCCGCTGCCCAGAAGCATGATGATTTTCACTCCAAGTATGCCAGCAAGTCTGATATGACCCCGGAAGAACTTCATGGTTTTTATGAGAGCTTCAAGTCAGACGGCTTTGACGGCGATTCGATCAGCGAACTCTTAAGTAACGGAATTATTACACAGGAGCAGGCTGATGCAATCAACGGGTATCTTTCCAAATAGCCAACAAGCATAACAGACCGGCGCAGCATTGGCCGCGCCGGTTTGCTGCCGCATATCAAATTTTGTCAAATTGAGAAGATACCTATTTTCTGATATAATAGTTGTTGTATCGTACAGAAACGGAGGTATCTGCGATGACAAAAATTCTTGTTGTAGATGATGAACCTGATATTTACCAGCTTATTAAAAGATTTGCAGAGCATGAGGGTTACGAGACAATCGGAGCTTCTAATGGATCAGAGGCGGTTACGCTCTGCCAAAACAACCATTTTGATATAATTATTATGGATGTCATGATGCCGGATATGGACGGATTCACTGCCTGTAAAGAAATCCGCAAGGAGAAAGATATTCCCATACTCATGCTGTCAGCCCGTGGCGCGGAGTATGATAAGTTGCTTGGTTTTGATGTGGGTGTGGACGATTATGTGGTTAAGCCGTTTTCACCGAAAGAATTAATGGCGCGGGTAAACGTCATTGTAAACCGCCATAAACCACAAGACCGGCCGCAATCTGAAATCGTACTGGCAGGCTTACGAATAGACACGTTAGGCCGGAATGTATTTGTGGACGGCGCAAAGACGGAACTGACTGCCAAGGAATACGACTTATTAATGTATTTTGTTGAGAATAAAGGAATTGCACTCTCCAGGAATCAAATTTTAAACGCCGTATGGGGGTACGAATACTACGGCGATGACCGTACCGTAGACTGGCAGATAAAACGATTGCGGAATAATTTGGGGAACTATAGAAGCTGGATTGTAACGCTGCGAGGGGTGGGATATAAATTTGAAGCGGAACCGTAAATCTTTTGGTGTGAAATTGTGGCTTTATTTCGTTGGCTTCGCAGCAATTATTTTTGCGGCTTTATGGCTGCTGCAAACCGTATTCCTGCAAAGTTTTTATAATGGCATGGCCGTACACAATATAAAACAGGCCGCCGCACAGATAGCCGAGCAGCGGGACAGCGATGTTTTGGACAGCCTGATTGACGAGTATGCGTTGGAATACTCCCTGCTGATTTTTCTGACTGATTGGAACGGTAATGTCATATATAGTGCGGACGAACACAACTCTGTTTATGAAAAACATCAAAATTGGAACATTGAAAACAGCAGCGGGGGCAACCCTTATCGGAATTCCGATGAACCTATGAATTGGCAGATTGGGGCATATCGTAATCTGCCACAAAACTATTCTGATTTTTTAGAACAGTTATCCTCCAGCCAAGATGGAACGATAGGATTTCCAACAGAAAATAATACGGCCTATGTTTATGGAATGGTGCTGCCGGATTCCGTACAGTTTGGCAGTGAAAAGGCCGTTCTGTATATTAGTATGCAGCTTGGAGCGGTTGGCGCGACGACCGGTATTTTACGCATACAGCTTATTTGGGTGACGCTTGTATCTTTTGTTATCGCATTTATCATCGCATATTTTCTATCCAGACAATTTTCCAGACCGATATCTGCTATTTCTATACAGGCAAAACGAATGGCAACCGGAGAATTTGCGGGCGATTATGAGAGAGGCTTTTGTCAGGAGCTTGATGATCTGTCAGCCACACTGGAAGAAACCACGGCTTCTTTGCAGCAACTGGAAAACGCACGGCGGGAACTGCTGGCTAATGTATCCCATGACTTGCGGACGCCGCTGACCATGATAAAGGGTTATGCAGAAATGATACGGGATATTTCATGGAACGATGAAAACACGCGGAATGGTGATTTGGCGATTATCATCAGAGAGGCCGATCGGTTGACAGGACTTGTGAATGACATTTTAGAATATTCAGCGATGCAGTCCCGCGATTTATCTGTTGAATTTCAAAGCCTTGACTTAGGTTCTATCGTGCAGTGCGTTGCAGAACAATTTATCCCCCTATGTGAACAAAGCGATTGTCAAATCAAATTGTCGATGGAACCCGGACTATGGGTAAACGGCAATGAGAAACTGCTGAAACGTGTATTATATAACCTGATTGACAACGCTGTCACTCATTCAGGGAATCATGAGATTGATGTTTCATTGCGGGAGGCCGGACCTGGTGTCCGGATCGAAGTCCGCGATCATGGGTCGGGGATTCCAAAGGAGGAATTGCCCTATATTTGGGACAGGTATTTTACATCAAAAAATCGGAGAAGTGATGGAAACAAATCAGGGCTGGGACTTGCCATTACCAAATCCATTTTATTGATGCTGGAAGCCGACTTCGGTGTGGACAGTAAACTTGGACAGGGCAGTATCTTCTGGTTTGAACTTAAAAAAAGAATACCAGAGTGTTGAAAGGCTGGGAAATATGAGTAGCTGCCGAAAGGGCGGCACTCATAAAACAGCATAGAGTTGTTTTCGAGAAACGGCATAGCTTCGGCTATGCCGTTTCTCCGTTTGATAGGTCATAGAGCAAGGAAATGGGGAGTATTCCCACAAGGTCATAGGAAATGTCAATCTGCTGTTCCCTATGTCCGCTTGACTTGTCGGGAGCGTGAACATATACCGCCTTTACCATATCATTCAGAATGGCGGGCGTCAGCTCGTCCAAATCGAGATACTTCCGTATCTTGCCGATAAACCTGTCAATGTTTTCTGCCTGTTCTTCCTGCTGTATAATTTCTTCATTCAGTTGCAACAGCTTTTCCCGCAGTTCTTCCTGCTCCTGCTCGTAATCGTCGGAGAGCATTTGAAATCTGCTGTCGGATAATTTCCCGTTGGCGTTATCTTCGTAAATACGCTTGAATAGTCGGTCAAGTTCTTCAATCCGGCGTTCCGCTTGCGTCAGTTGCCGCCGCTTCGCCGTAAGTTCCTTTTTCGCTTCGGCTTTCTGCTTTGCACCCATAGCTTTTCTAAAGCGTTCCTCATGGGTAGACACACAGGCAATCACAAGCCGCATATGAGCCAATACACCCTGTTCCAACACAACGGCGCGGATAAAATGCGTCGGGCAAACCTCTTTCCCTTTCAGCCTTGAAGTGGAGCAAACAAAATGGTCTTGCCGCGCTTCAAAGTTCTTGCTTGTGCAGTAATACAGCTTTTCCCCACAGTCGGCGCAGCGGACAATGCCAGAGAATAGATTTGTCTTTCCCGTCCTCGTCGGGCGGCGTTTGTTCTTCCGTAATTCCTGCACCCGTTCCCATGTGTCAGCGCCGATAATGGCTTCGTGAGTGTCCTTAAACACAATCTGTTTTTCTTCGGGATTGTAACACTTCTTTTTGGATTTGTAGGATTGCTTGTAGGTCTTGAAGTTCACCGTATGCCCCAAGTATTCCTTTTTCTCCAAAATGTCAGCTACCGTTGCGCTCACCCATGAATAGGGATTTTCCGGCACAGGCTGATTGGTCGTTTTCACTTGCAATTGCCAGTAAGCGGCAGGAGTAAGTACCTTGTCTGTTTTCAGAATACGGGCAATCTGCGACGGCCCGTAACCCTCTAAGCAAAGAGCAAATATCCGCTTGGCCACCTCAGCGGCGGGTTCATCTACAATCCAACGTTTTTTGTTGTCGGGGTCTTTCGTGTAACCGTAGGGCGGAGTGGTACAAAGATGTTCGCCCGCTTCCCCTTTGGGCTTCATCACAGCGCGGATTTTCTTGTATCTGCTTCATTTTTTCCTCAATCAACACCCTTTCTTCCTCTGTTACCCGCACAATGATTTGCACATTCCGTTTTCTGTTTTCCATGCGTTGGCCCCTTTCGCTAATAAGACGTTTACATACGGCATTTCTGCCTGCTTTTTGGAAAAAATCCCTTTCACTATCTACAACACCACAGGGGTCGATTTTGCCAAAGTTTCAGAGAAAATTTTTCAAAAAGTTTTCTCACTTCTTAGTACAAGAAAAATCGAAAAATGCCAAATCTATAATACAAAAAATTTTAAACTATTGACAAAGCACCCTCTTTGCTGTATTATATAACAGTGTTATATAGCACTGTTATATGCGAGGAGTGAGTTAATGAATGAAGTAGAGCAGACGACATTACACCAGATATTTTCAGCCGCTATGCAAGAATTTCTTGAAAAAGGCTTTAAGTCCGCTTCTTTGCGGAATATTGTCAAGACGGCGGGCGTGACAACTGGGGCGTTTTATGGTTACTATGACAGCAAGGAAGAATTATTTGAAGCGTTGGTCGGCAAACATTACAACTTTCTGTTAGATTGCTTTCGCAAGGCGCAAAAAGAATTTGCAGAAATCCCGCCGGAGGAACAGCCTGACAATCTCACCTCTACTTCTGGCGAGTGTATGTATGAAATGCTTTTGTACGCCTATGAACACTTGAATGAATTTAAGCTCATTCTTTGTTGTTCCGAGGGAACGCGCTTTTCAAAGCTGATTGACGAAATGGTGGAAATAGAAACAAATGCAACACATGATTATTTCAAGGTGCTTGAAAGGTTGGGCAGGCCGGTTCCCTCGATTGATAAACGGTTAGAGCATATTTTGATTACTGGAATGTTCAACACTTTTTTTGAATTGATTATACATGAAATGCCGCTTGAAGAAGCAAAGCATTATCTAAAAGAAATGCGAGCTTTTTACACCGCCGGGTGGATGAAAATTATGGGGCAATAAGCCCTATAATTTTTACACACGAGTTAGCTAATGCTAACTATTAAATTGGATATTTGCGGTTTATCATAAGCCCTTTTATCATACACAAAAAAATTAAGGAGGTTTTTTTCAATGAAAAAACAGTCTAACTTATCACGATTGATGGGTTATGCCGGAGGGCATAAGATATTGATCTATCTTTCATGGATACTGTCAATCATGAGTGCGCTGTTGGCTCTTGTGCCATTTTGGTACATATGGCGTATTGTTCACGACATACTGGAAGTGTCCCCGGACTTCTCACAGGCGGGGAATATTGCAAGCTATGGTTGGTCTGCGGTATTGTTTGCGGTACTCTCTATTGTTGTCTATATCGCCGGTCTGATGTGTTCCCACATGAGCGCATTCCGGGTTGCCGCCAATATCCGAAAAGAGCTTATGCGGCACATTACAGCCCTGCCGCTGGGGGTAACGGAAAAGTACGGAAGCGGCAATCTGCGAAGGATTGTCAACACCTCAAGCGCCGCAACGGAAACCTATCTTGCACACAGGCTCCCCGACAAAGCGGGAGCGATTGCTACCCCCATAGGGCTGCTCTTTCTACCGCTTGCTTTCGATTGGCGGTTAGGGCTTTTGAGCCTTGTTCCTGTTGTGCTTGGCTTTTTGATTATGATGAAAATGACCGGAAAAGACATGGCGCAGAGAATGGAGCAATACCAAAATTCACTTTTCGATATGTCAAATGAAGCCGTTGAATATGTACGGGGTGTACCCGTAGTAAAGACGTTCGGGCAGACAATCTTTTCTTTCAAACGCTTCAAAGATGCGATAGACAATTACGAAACATGGGTAATTGCGTACACAAAGGGGTTGCGTCTGCCCATGATGTTCTATACAACGGCAATCAACGGCGTATTCGCGTTTCTGATTGCCGGAGGTATTCTCTTTACAAGGGGCGGCGTAACAAATGAACTGCTGCTAAACCTTATCTTTTATATTGTGATTACTCCTGTTATTGGTACAACACTCACAAAAATTATGTTTATGAGTGAGGACGCAATGATTGTAGGGGACGCATTAGGCAGAATTGATGAAGTACTAAACGAAAAGCCATTGTCTGAAAGCAGCGTGAATAATATCCCTAAAGACAATGGAATTACATTAGAACACGTTAGTTACAGCTATGACGGAGAAAAAAACGCGCTGAATGATGTGTCACTTCGGGTTGCACCGGGACAGGTGATTGCATTGGTAGGTGCGTCCGGCGGCGGCAAGACGACCCTTGCAAATATTGTAACAAGATTTTTTGACCCACAAAAAGGACGCATACTGATTGGCAATATTGACATACGCGATATTCCAAAGGAAACATTGATGAACAAGGTGTCCTTTGTTTTTCAGAATAGCCGCCTTATCAAAGCGTCCATAATGGAAAATGTGCGTATGGCGAAACCTGACGCCTCGCGCGAAGAAATCACCCATGCTTTGAAAGCTGCACAATGCTTGGATATTATTGAAAAATTACCGAATGGCATTGATACGGTTGTGGGTACAAAAGGCGTGTACCTGTCCGGCGGTGAGCAGCAAAGAATAGCGATTGCCCGCGCAATTTTGAAAAATGCGCCTATCCTAATTCTTGATGAAGCGACCGCGTTTGCAGACCCCGACAATGAGGTGCGCGTACAACAGGCTTTGTCTGCCCTTTCAAAAGGAAAAACGGTTATCATGATTGCACACAGGCTGTCGTCAATCACAGGTGCAGATTGTATTTATGTTATGCAAGACGGTGAGATTGTCGAGAGCGGCACACATAATGAGCTGATAGAGAGAAACGGCGTATTTACGAGAATGTGGAGGAATTATTCCGAAGCGGCAGAATGGAAAATTGCAAAGGAGGTAACAGCATGATTAAGACATTGCAAAGACGATTTGCGTTATCAAGACAAGGAGCTGTCGATTTAATAAAAGGCTGTATTGCTTGCGTTTTGCAGGACATATCCTTTATGCTTCCGGTGGGTTTGCTCTATAATTTTGTCATTGACACCATGAACGGGGGCGTAAATGGAAGCCGCATTGCTTTCTATGGGGTTGGCGCTTTGGTTTGCTTATGCCTTATCTTTGTTGTAACTTGGTTTCAATATAACGCCACCTATTTAGCGACTTATGTGGAAAGCGGAGTAAGACGCATTTCGTTAGCAGAGCAGCTCCGCAAAATCCCCTTATCCTTTTTTGGGAAAAAAGACCTTGCCGATTTAACAAACTCCATTATGGGCGATTGTGCCACACTTGAACAGGCATTTTCCCACTATGTACCCGCTTTGGCAGGCTCCCTTATTTCAACAACGCTGATTGCGATTTGTCTGTTTGCTATAGACTTTCGTATGGCTCTTGCGGCTGTTTGGGTTTTGCCGATAGCATTTACAATTACATTCTTTTCAGCCCGCATACAGGAATACTTTAACCGTAAATCCGTAGCGGCAAATGTCGCGCTTGAAAGCGGCGTACAGGAGTGTATCGAGAGTTTGCAGGACTTAAAGGCGAACAATGCGGAAGAAAGTTATCTGAAAGGGCTGGATAAGAAAATTGATAATGTGGAAAAGCGGCATATTATAACAGAGCTTGGGACTGCCCTTTTCGTTGTTTCATCTACGTTGATATTAAAGTTTGGGATTGCTACGGTTGCGCTTGTAGGCTCTGCTCTACTTATTCGTGTGGAGATTGATATTCCGTTGTTCTTTATGTTTTTACTTGTAGCTTCAAGGCTGTATGCCCCGCTTGAGGGCGCATTACAAAATCTTGCTGCGGTAATCTCCACCAAAACGAACATAAACCGTATGAACGAAATCCTTGACCAGCCCATTCAAACAGGCAGCAAGCATGTAACAAATAAAGGCTATGACATTGTATTCGACCATGTAGGATTTGCTTATAACACTGGGGAAACCGTTTTGAATGACGTGTCCTTTACGGCAAAACAGGGGGAAGTTACCGCATTGGTCGGACCGTCCGGCGGAGGTAAAACTACGGTATCACGCCTTGCCGCGCGGTTTTGGGATATAAGCAAAGGTAAAATTACTGTCGGCGGTATGGATATATCCAAAATAGAGCCGGAAACATTGCTGTCGCTGTACTCTATCGTGTTTCAGGATGTAACGCTGTTTAACAATACAATCATGGAGAATATCAGAATTGGTAGAAAGGACGCCACAGATGAAGAAGTGATTGCGGCGGCAAGATTGGCAAATTGTGAGGAATTTGCGGCAAAGCTCCCGGACGGTTATCACAGTATGATTGGTGAAAACGGCTGCGAACTGTCCGGCGGTGAAAGGCAGCGTATTTCAATCGCCCGCGCTTTCCTCAAAAATTCTCCTATCATCTTACTTGACGAAGCAACGGCAAGCCTTGATGTAGAAAATGAAACATTGATACAGGCTGCCTTGTCAAGGCTGATAAAGGATAAGACCGTACTTGTTATCGCCCACCGTATGCGTACCGTAAGCGGCGCGGATAAAGTAGTTGTGCTTTCAGACGGTTCTGTTGCCGAACAGGGAACGCCGGGGGACCTGATGAACACAGGTAAGATTTATCCCCACATGGTAAAGCTGCAAATGATTAGTCAAGATTGGGGCATTTAGCATGAATACTGAATGGATAATATGCCCCATATGTCAGAGCAAAACAAGGTTGAGAATACGGGGCGATACCGAACTGAAAAACTTTCCCCTATACTGCCCGAAATGCAAACAGGAAACTCTTATTAACGTACAGCAAATGAATATATTAGTTATCAAAGAGCCAGACGCACAGACGCAGAGCCGATAACACGCAGGTTTGAAATGCGGTTATCGGCTCTTTCTTTTTTTGACAACCTATGCGATTGCTGACAGATTGCAACTTAGGCGACAGTTTTATGAAGATAAAGCCGCCGTTCTCCTTTTGCAAAATTGGATTTACGGGGATGTGATAAAGTCGCCCATTTTTAAGCACATGGCGGTATCTTTGGAGGTATCGTCATGTCCGTTTTATATCAACACTGTTTTCTAATCAGTAGCCTATTAAAAAAAGTCCTTTCCTGCCTATGGGATATTGCGGCTATCAAGAGGAACTTTTACATCATCATAAATGCCTTGTTGCATCATATAGCATAACCGTCTGTTCAGTTTTCAGTTTGTTGTGATACTGTTTTATGCGTAGCCCCCCCAAATGGCAGCTACTTTTGCTTTCGGTATTCCTTGGGGGAATAACCTGTTTTCTCTTTAAAGCATTTCCCAAAGTGGCTCATTTGGTGAAAACCGACTCTTTCGGCAATTTCGCCAACTGTCAAATCCGTATTCTGCAAAAGGAAGGCTGCCTGTTGCAGACGGTATTCCATCAGGTACTTATAGGGTGTGGTCTGCATAGTCAGTTTAAAACATCGCAGACATTCCGATTTGCAGACATTTGCACTTTTTGCCAATTCGTCTAAAGATAAATCTTCGCTGTAATGCTGTTCAATACACCTTAAAAACTTTTGCATTCGTGCCGCGACTTCCGTTTTTTTATCTTCAACCGGCAGTTCCATATTTTTAATCATTTCCAGCCATAGCCGGGAAAGATATACTAATACTTCGTATTCATAGATAGAAGAAGGTGCGTTTTCGAGATCAATTAAATTTTCCAATAACCCTAACACGGTATGATGCCAAGTGTTTCCACCGGAGAAAATATATGTGGTCAGTTGGGCATTGTCAGCAAGAGCGGAAACATATTTTCTGGCTGGCCCTCCCGGATAAAATTCCACTAAATATTCGGGAAATAAGATGCTTTTATAATGGCAGTCATGGCTACCCTGAAGCTGGTGGACAACATTTTTATTGATAAAGACCGCTTCTCTTTTATGTATCGAGTGTGTGTGAGATAAAGTTTTCAGATAGATATTTCCCGAAATGACGTAAATCAACTGAAAATCCTCGTGCCAATGCATGACATGAAAACCGGGAGGCTTTGGGATACTGCTTTTGCTTGTGGCATCCATAATCAGATACGGAAAATTACTTTCCGTTTTCAAATTTATAGAGTTTAGATAATCGTGTTCTTCCATAACTTCCTCTCTTTCCATTGTTACAAGCAAATTGGAGATATTATGATAAAACAGTGCTATAATTTAATAGTTTATGTTTTGAAATAACGATATAATAGTAACACGACAGAGGGCATCCGTCAAGAAATCAAAGGAGGGAATTATGGTGTCAACGAAACCTTGGAAAGAGAAAAAAGAACTTCGGATTTTTTTGTCTTATTTTGCACCTCATAAAAAACTGTTTATTTTAGATATGGTCTGTGCGCTCATGATTGCAATGATTGATCTCGCTTTTCCGTTTATTTCGCGCTGGTGTATGTATACGCTGCTCCCACAAAATGCGTGGAATACATTTTGGGCAGTGATGGGGATTGTATTTGTATTTTATATCCTGCGGTCAGTGTTTACCTATATCATTTGGTACTGGGGACACAATTTTGGTATTTTAGTGGAAACGGATATTCGGCGGGATCTGTTCCGGCACATTCAAAAACTTGGTTTTGATTATTTTGATAACAACCGGGTCGGTCAGTTGATGAGCCGTTTAACGGCTGATTTATTTGATATTACGGAACTGGCCCACCATGGCCCGGAAGATATTTTTGTTTCCGCTGTTACAATTACCGGTGCTTTAATCATTATGTTTTCAATCCAGTGGAAATTGGCGTTGGTTATTGCCGTCATGATTCCGGTCTTTCTGGCTATCGTTTGGAGCCGGCGCAGAGCGATGCGGGATGCGTCACGAAGGGTGAAACAAACGACCGCTTCCATCAATGCGGATTTTGAATCGGGACTGTCCGGGATTAAAACGGCGAAAGCGTTTGCAAATGAAACGACAGAATTACATAAGTTTGATACAGCCAACGGCAGCTTCAAAAATGCAAAATACCAATATCACAGAGCCATGGGCATTTTCAACTCCGTCATGGAATTTTTCCTGTGTATGCTTTCGGTGGTAGTCATTGCGGTAGGGGGCGCATTGATTATGACCGGTCAGCTCACCACGATTGATCTGATTGCGTTCAGTCTCTATGTCACAACCTTCGTAAGTCCTATCCGCAGGCTGGCGGTGACTTCTGAATTGATTGCCAACGGGACGGCGGGACTGCACCGTTTTGTGGAATTGATGCAGACAGAACCCACATTGACTGACGCGCCGAATGCGGTTGCCTTACAGAATGTCAGCGGCGAAATCCAAGTGGAACACGTCAGTTTCGCTTATCAGGAGAATCGCGCGGTACTGCATGATGTATCCCTGCATATTCATCCCGGTGAAACGGTGGCTTTTGTGGGGCCGTCCGGCGGCGGTAAGACGACTCTAAGCCAGTTGATTCCCCGTTTCTATGATGTGACAGCGGGAAATATCCGTATTGACGGTCATGATGTGCGGGGAGTGACGGAGGAATCTCTGCATAAAAGCATTGGAGTTGTTCAGCAGGATGTGTTTCTCTTTGCAGGGAGCATTGCGGAAAATATTCGATACGGACGTTTGGACGCCACAATGGAAGAAGTGATTGAGGCGGCAAAGCTGGCTGAAATCTATGAAGATATTTGCGCGATGCCGGACGGCTTTGAAACGAACGTAGGCGAGCGTGGCGTGCTTCTCTCCGGTGGGCAAAAGCAGCGTATCTCCATTGCACGTATTTTCCTGAAAAACCCCCCGGTGCTGATTTTAGACGAGGCGACTTCGGCTTTGGACAGTGTAACCGAGATGAAAATACAGCAAACTTTTGAAAAGCTGTCCAAAGGGCGTACCACCATCGTCATCGCACATCGTCTATCCACGGTGAAGAACGCAGACAGGATAGCGGTGATTGAAAACGGCAGAATCAGTGAGCTTGGCTCGCACAATGAATTGATGACGCGTAATGGCGCTTATGCCGCCTTAATCCACTTTCAGGAGTTAAAAGAGTAAATCGCGCCATGTCAACATTTGAAACCATGTCCGAAAATGGCGAGATGAAACGGAACATCTGCATTATACTAAAGGAGGAGGTGGCAACATGACAGAACGGGATCATGCCTTATATGAGGCATTCAAAGCGAAAGATGCCCGGTTTGACGGTCGTTTTTTTGTAGGTATCTCATCCACCGGCGTTTACTGCCGTCCCATCTGCTGGGCAAGACAGGCCAAACGGTCAAGCTGCACCTTCTTTTCTTCCGCAGCGGAAGCGGAACAGGCTGGCTATCGCCCTTGCCTTTTGTGCAGGCCGGAGCTGGCTCCGGGGAATTCCTTGGTAGACGCCTCCTAGGTGTTGGCCCGCAAAGCAGCCCGATTGTTAGAAGAAAACTGCGGCAGCGGTCAGAGTTTGGAGGCCTTGGCGGGAAGATTGGGCTGTACTGGAAGGCATCTGCGCCGTGTATTTATGGAGGAATATCATGTTTCCCCCGTAAGGTATGCCCAGACCTGCCGACTTCTCTTGGCAAAAAATTTGCTGACGGATACGGATTTATCGGTTTTGGATGTGGCAATGGCGGCTGGATTCGGCAGCCTGCGCCGGTTGAATGATTTATTCCAAAAGGAATATAAGCTGTCTCCGACCGCTTTGCGAAAAAAAGCGGCGGAAGGAAAAACACATTCTGGTGAAATTACAGTGGGACTGGGATACCGGCCCCCTTACCGCTGGGAAGAAATGCTTAACTTCCTTGCCGCCAGAGCGATACCGGGCATAGAACGAATTAAAAATGATGCTTATATGCGCACGGTACGCCTGACAGATAAGGTTGGAAAGCCACATGATGGCTGGATTAAGGTTACACATCGTAAGCAGAAGAACCGGTTGGATGTGACGCTTAGTGACACACTCATTCCGGTCTTGTCTCAGGTTTTGGCCCGCGTTCGGCGTCTTTTTGACCTTTATTGTGACCCGGACGTGGTATACGAAACACTTCAGGAGATGAACCGGCTGCACCCCGGTCTATGTGTTCCCGGAACGCGGCTGCCGGGGTGTTTTGAACCGTTTGAAATGTCGGTGAGGGCTATTTTAGGACAGCAGATTACGGTAAAAGCGGCAAGTACCTTGGCCGGTCGGATTGTGGTAAATCTGGGACATCCGGTTGACACCGGCGTGGATGGACTGACGCATACGTTCCCCACAGCGGAAGATATTGCCGCTTTAGGGGATGAGGTGAAGGAACGCCTTGGCGTGCTGGGAGTCATTGCCGCCCGCTCTATGTGTATCCTGAACCTTGCAAATGCCTTGATAGAGAAGAAAATTATTCTCGACCAAAGTGCTGACCCGGAGCAGGAGATGATAAAACTTCGCGCTATCAAAGGCATTGGAAGCTGGACGGCACAATATATCGCCATGCGTACAATGGGGTGGCCGGACGCGTTTCTGGAGACGGATATTGGAGTGAAACACGCTTTACCGGGATATTCCCAAAAAGAAATGCTGGCGCTGGCCAAGCAATGGCGGCCATGGCAGAGTTATGCCGTGATTAACTTGTGGAACGCATAAGACTATTTAGAAATGCGAGGTGCTTACGATGCAATATACAGCTACTTATTTATCGCCTTTAGGCAAAATCCTTTTAGCAGCCGATGATATAGGGCTGACGGGACTTTGGTTTGACGGAGAAAAGTTCTATGCGAAAAACCTTGCCCCGGAGCATGAGGAAAAAGAAGTGCCGGTTTTTGGAGAAGTCAAACATTGGCTCGATCTTTATTTCTCCGGTACAAATCCGGGCTTTATGCCGCCAATCCATATGATAGGCTCGACCTTCCAACTCTCCGTTTGGAATATTTTAAAACAAATTCCCTACTGTGAAACGACCACTTATGGTGAGATTGCAAAGCAGATTGCCGCCAGCCGTGGGAAAGAACGGATGTCAGCCCAAGCGGTAGGCGGCGCAGTAGGACACAACGAGATCTCAATCATAATTCCCTGCCATCGGGTTGTTGGAAGAAACGGCAGTCTGACAGGGTATGCTGGTGGTGTGGACAAAAAAGTTCGCCTGCTCACTTTGGAGGGTGTCAATATGAGTGATTTGTTCGTTCCGACAAGGGGAACGGCGCTTTAGCGTGGAGGGAAATTGTGAAAAAAGATTTGACGCAGGAATTAAAAGAATTGCTGTTAGCAAACGGCGCGGATTTGGTGGGGATTGGCAGATTAGAGAGCGGCCGGAATTGGCTGGATTGGCAAATGCGCCGCTGACAGCATCAAAGGAAATAAATGAAGTTTGTAGGAACGACCATTGTGTATTCTTATATGCAGGCGGTGGGGGTGATATATTCCCATGAGCCGGGATGCTTTCTGGAACATAAAGAGGGAGAGGACATATGTTGAACGAAACGCAGTTGCAGGAATTGGCACGGAGGTATGTAAGTTTTTATTTATATGATGAAAAAAGCATACTGGAATCCACCGCACAATTAATCCGAGATTTTGAGGGCATTCAATTTTTGTATTCCATCAAATCAAATCACAACCCGGATGTTGTCCAATGTATATTGTCAAATGGCTTTGGCGTAGATGCGGCCAGCCTGAAGGAAGTGGAAATAGGTTCGGAGAATGGCTTGGGTCAAACGAATATCTTCTACTCTGCTCCGGGAAAAACCGAGCGCGACATTCAAAATTCCATTCACCGGGCAACTCTGATTGCGGATAGTCTGAATGAAGTAGAGCGGATTAATCAAATCGCGGGAGAATTGGGATTGACCGTATCCATCGGCGTGAGGATCAATCCCAATTTTACCTTTGACGAAAGCCACGGTGTTTCATCCAAGTTTGGAATTGATGAGGAACAGGCTTTGGCAGCCATTCCTCTTTGGCAGACCTATCCGAATATTAAAATTACGGGTATTCATGTCCATTTGCGCAGTCAAGAGTTAAATAAAGAAACGCTGCTCCGATATTACCGCAAGATGTTTTTACTTGCAGAAACATTCCAAACCGTTCTTGGGTGTCCATTGGAATTTCTAAATATGGGTTCGGGTATGGGAATCGAGTATTCCCAACAAGACACTCCTTTGAACACAGTTTGGATGGGGCAGCAGATGCAAAAAATGCTTCAGGAGTTCCGTTTAAAATTCCCACAGACAAGGGTGTTGATTGAAGTCGGCCGATACGCAGTCGGAAAATCCGGTTCCTATGTAACGAGGGTGTTGGATAAAAAGACTTCTTATGGCAATACCTATGTAATTCTGGCCAATACATTGAATGGTTTTCTCCGTCCCTCAATCGCCAGACTGGTTAATAAGTATGCAACGGGAGATTTTCCAGTTAGCAGTGAACCATTATTTACCGCTTTGGACGCTTTTGCGTTTTTAACCATTCCCTCGGTATCGCAAAAAACAGAAACCGTTACATTAGTGGGAAATCTCTGTACGGCCACGGATGTAATCGCAGAGGGCATTATTCTTCCCGCATTGGAACCGGGTGATCTGATAATCATCACCAATGCCGGAAGCTATGGGGCAGTCCTGTCGCCCATGCAATTTTCTTCGTTGGACAAGCCTGCGGAACTGTTTCTCAGCCAATCGGGGAAAATTTATGAAAATGGACATGAGATATGTTTATGCCACAACACAAAATGAAGCAAGAGATCATGAAAATGATAAAAAATGGAGGCGTTGATTTATGAAAATATTTTCTACTTATTATGACCGTGTGCCGAGTCTGGAAGAAAACGCATACACCTTTGTGCGTGTTTCCCATGACGAGCCGCCTGCATGGTTTATGGAAGCATACGAATATGTGGATCTCTCCGATACTTTTGGCCCGACTTCGGCAATGCTTGATGAATGCCATCCCACAAAGGATTGGGCTGCATTTGCTCCCCGTTACAGCAAAGAGATATTAGGTGTGCTGGATCGGGAGGCTACGCGGGAACTGCTGAAAAAGATATATGAGAAGCACGGAAACCGTCCTTTGCTTTTGCTGTGCTTTGAAGCGCCGCCGGAGCATTGTCACCGATATTTAATTGGTGATTTTCTGAATATTGATGTACAAGAAATCTAACATAAAAACAGGAGGAAGTAAAAATGGCAAAGGTCGTTGTATTGTTTGAGGTAAAACCCACAAAGGAGGGAATGTGATGCAGCACCGCATGAGCCAGAAAGAAGGCCGGGGAAAACTGTTTGAATCTTATAAAATCACGGTCTGCTCTGCAATTCGGGAATATTCCGATGTGGATCGCAAACAGGCGCCTTCCGGTTCTAAACATACCAGCAATGACCTGTCAGATTTGAAATCTTATGCGAAAGACGCATACACTGGCGCGGAGTGTTATATTGCGCGAAATGTGGTTAGTGACCATAATATTGTAACTGCAAATGGAACAGCCCCAATCGACTTTGCCAGAGAAATATTGCGGATACTCCATGCAGCTCCCGATGAAACAATCGAAGAATGGTTTCTGTTCCACCGGCTGGGATGTTATGCTGTGCGGGAAGCGCAGTATTAGAAAGAGGTGAGTCTGTGTGAACAGAGTGGATTCTATTGCAAAGATTCCCCTTGGCTGTTATCCTACCCCACTTCACGAACTGCCCAATATAAGCCGTGTCATGGGTGACGGAAAACGGCTATATCTCAAACGTGAAGATTTGTGCGGCATTGGATTTGGCGGCAATAAAATACGAAAGCTGGAATACTTGTTAGGTGATGCAATCAGTCAAAACTGCGACTGTATCGTAACCGGCGGAGGTTCTCTGTCCAATCAGCCGATTGCCGCGGCAGCCTGTGCTAATCGGGTTGGCCTTCCCGCTTACTTAATTTTACCAAAAACAACAAATGCTATCATCCGGCGTTTGTCTGAACAAATGGGAGCTTCTATTATTATTTCGGAGAATGAACCAGGTAATTCCGTGGCGAAATTGATTCGCCAAACTGCCAAGGTTTTGCAGGAACAGGGGTATAATCCCTATATCATTCCTCCCGGCGCATCTTCCGTGCATGGAGTCTTGGGTTATACAGATGTCATGAAGGAAATGTATGAACAGGCGGCAAATATGGGAGTCTCCATTGATCATATCGTGTGCTGCGGCGGAACAGGAAATACTTATGCGGGAGTCATCCTTGGAACAAAGCTGTATAGTCCTTCTACGACGGCCACGGTTGTTTCTATTGGCAGGCGTTTCTGCCATAAAGAAACTCTTTGCAAAATGGCGAATGAGGCACAACGGCTTTTGGGAACCAACGCCATGGTGACAGAAGAAGATATGCACATCTTTTTTTCCTGCGGAAAAGGACACGGTTCAGAAACATCAAAAGGGCGTGCGGCGATGGAGAAGATGGCAGCTTTGGAAGGGATATTTTTAGACCCCATTTACACGGGAAAGGCATTTGCCGGTTTGTTGGAATTGAATGAAACCGGCATATTTCACAGTGGACAAGTAATTGTTTTCCTGCATACAGGCGGTATGGCGGCTTTGCTGGGAAGTATTACAAAATAATCAACTATGTTTGAGAGAGGGGAATGAAAAGTAAAATATCATAATTTTCATAGTAAGTTCTCCTCGTATCGTGTTGCTCACGGTATTTTAAGCTTATTATAAAGGATGCCGCCGCGGGGTACATTAACTTAGATTTGAGGATTTCCTAAGAAATAATAAAGATTGAGTAAACGTGTATAATGTATGCGATTAATCCCACTCCATCTGTTTACAGGTTTCGCAGTACATGGTAAAATACAAAAATGGAAAAAAGTTTCAAACTGTCAGTTTAAAAAGGGGGAGCTGATATGCAGAATGAAAATCAAAAATTTATGATATTGTGTGTAGCCGGACAGTCCAATGCGGTGGGATACGACGAGTCCTGTGTGAAACCTGGATATGTAAAACAGTTTCGGGGTGGGCGGATTCGGCAGTTAGGGCTCTACGGGGCTGACAATTTAAAACTGATTCCCCTGGGCGTATGTGCGCAGAGCTATCAGGACCTTCGGCCCTACAGCAACCCGGATAACCGGGAACCCAATCAGGGTACCAAGGGAATCCATCTGCCGCTTTGCGATTTACTTCTGGATGATATCCCTGAGGATTATCAGATTCTCGTAATCTCCTGTGCTTACGGCGGAACGGGCTTTACCGTAGGAGAGCCGGGTGCGTATCTGGAGAAAGAGCTGCGCCCGGAACCGGGAATTTTGCGGTGGGGTGTGGATTCGGCATATTATATGGCAATGAAGGCTCGCATCGAATATGCGCTTAACTTGAATGAGGCTAACAAATTCCTGGGCGTTGTGTGGATTCAGGGTGAGCAGGATGCCGGGGATGCGGCGGGACATATGGCTGGCTTTGAGAAGATGACGAAGGATTTCCTTATGTATTTCCGGGAGAGATTCCCCGGACGTGTCTTTAAAGGGGACTGGGACCGTGATGTGTGGTATAACGTGGAAACAGTCGGGCACTGGTATGCCCAGGGTGAATGTGCACGTATCTGGGAGAATTACCGTTCCTGGAATCCGCAGACTTATGTAGAAATACCAAGGGATACGGATTCCAATGAAGTCAACGGCACAGGGCTGACCGCTTCAGTACGTGCCTGTCATTTCGGAAATGATGCCTATTTGAAAGTAGTTGCACCCCGGGTGGCAGAGAAGATGAGGATGATGTGGCGGAGAAACTTAGGATAGTAACTTAGATATTAGTAACTGAGATATCATTATATAGAAAGTATAGAAAAACCTCCCGGATATGTGAGGACTTCACGTATCTTGGGAGGTTTTTTGGCTGCCGGACTTCCGGAGGATGTCCGCAATATGCAGAAAGGTTAAATGAGCTTCGGAATTTCCTTGGCCAGCCGCTCGGCCATCAGCCGGTGGCTTTCCCTGCTTAAATGCATGTGATCATAAGGGGCCATGTGTACCCCTTCTATAGCCCCGGCGTCCAGAAAGCGGCAGCCGTTCTGCTCAGCCACTTCTTTAAAAAGCGGGGCAAGTCTGCGGGATTTTTCCACACAGCCCCGGCCCATCTCGCTTCCAATGTCCGAATTTTCATAACCATCTTCAATAGGAGGCGGAGCGATGACGAGGATATTGGGGCTGTTCCGCCATGCGTCCCTGGCAACCAGTGCTTTCTGGAGCAGGCGTCCCATGCCCTTGGCAATGTTTTCCGGATTGACGCAGAAGCGCTCCTTCGTATCATTGGTGCCCAGCATGATGATCAGCAGATCCACAGGCTCATGCGTCATAAGACACGGAAAAATATAGGAAAGACCGTCCAGCCCCTCGAATAAGGGATCGCTGAAAACGGTAGTACGACCGCTTAAGCCTTCCTCCCTTACCGTGTAGTCCTCAGGCAGCAGACTCTCTAAGACACAGGGCCAGCGTTCCTCCGTACCGAAGCGTCCGCCGTCAAAAGAATTATAACCATGCGTATTGGAATCACCAAAGCAGACGATCGTCTTGATATTCTTTGCATTTATATTTTTTGTATTTATATAGGAAGCCATATCTTAATTCCTCCTTGGTCGCGTAATCTTACAAAATTCTTAAGTATCTAAGTATCAAAGTATCAAAGTATCTGTATCCGCGGAAACTGTTTGCACCCAGACACCGATCAAAACACAATTTCTCCATAATTTATCATACCACCTTACAATGCTATATGCAAATAGAAAATAAAAAATATTTTTTTCTTAAAATAATATTAAAAAATATTTCCACATATGCTATATTTGTTTTAGTGAAAAACACGAAAAAAGTTCACATACTGTTTTTCAAACGAACATAATAAACAAAGAATGCAAAAAGCCTAAGGAGGAAAAAAACATGAGAAAGAGATTATTATCTGTTCTGTTGACTGGTGCAATGGTTGCATCACTGGGAGTGGGCGGCACATCTGTTATGGCAGCAGAGCAAACAGAAATTACCTGGTGGGCATTCCCGACTTACACCCAGGAAAACGCGGATGATGGTGTAGGAACCTACGAGCAGACCATCATTGATGCATTCCAGGCAGCGAACCCGGACATCAGCGTTAAGTTAGAGACAATCGACTTCACAGCAGGACCGGAGAAAATCACAACAGCAATCGAAGCCGGAACAATGGCAGACGTTCTTTTCGATGCACCAGGACGTATCATTACATATGGAAAAGCCGGCAAGCTGGCTCCTCTGGATGACATGTTCACAGATGAATTCGTAAAAGATGTAAATAACGATGCATTACTTTCCGCCTGCAAGGCAGGGGATACCGCTTATATGTATCCAATCAGCTCCGCACCGTTCTACATGGTATTTAACAAACAGATGGCAGAGGACGCAGGCGTTGCAGATAAGATTAAAGACGGTTGGACCACAGATGAGTTCGTAGAAGTTCTCACAGCATTAAAGGACAAAGGCTACAACCCAGGCTCTTTCTTCTGTAACGGCCAGGGCGGCGACCAGGGTCCGCGTGCATTCTTCACCAACCTGTACAGCACAGCAATCACAGATGAAGCTGTTACCAAGTACACCACAGACGATGAGAATTCCGTAAAAGCTATGGAGCTTATCAAATCTCTGATCGATGATGGTTTACTGATGAACGGCGCACAGTATGACGGATCCGCAGATATCCAGAACTTTGCAAACGGCCAGACCTCTTTCTCCATCCTCTGGTCACCGGCACAGCCAGGAACCCAGGCAGCACTGCTTGAGAGCAGCGGCGTGGAATTCATTGAAGTTCCGTTCCCGTCTGACGACGGAGTTCCGGCACTGGAATACCTTGTAAATGGTTTCTGCGTATTCAACAACGGCGACGACGCTAAGATTGAAGCTTCCAAGAAATTCATCCAGTTCATGTGTGATGACGCAGAATGGGGACCAAAGGACGTTATCAGAACAGGTTCTTTCCCGGTTCGTACCTCTTTCGGAGATCTGTATGAGGACGATAGAATGCAGACTCTGGGCAGCTGGACTAAATATTATTCTCCATACTACAACACCATCGATGGTTTTGCAGAGATGAGAACCTTATGGTTCCCAATGTGCCAGGCTATCTCCAACGGTGATGTAGAGCCGAAGGAAGCATTGGCAGACTTCACTGCAAAAGCTAACGAAACCATCGCAAAAGCAGCACAATAAAGCAAACTAGATCATCGGGGCTGTCGGAAAATGAAATTCAAGCACTATATATTGTTGCGGACACGGTTTCTGCCTAACCAGATATAGTGTATACCATTCATTTTCTGACAGCTCCATTTATCTCGCAAGATAGTCAGTGGAGGTAAGACATCATGAAATTCAATAAATTAAGAATGAGGGAAACGATTGTTTCCTATATTTTCCTTGCTCCGGTTTTACTCTTTTTCCTGGTATTTGTGCTGGCGCCTATGATAATGGGACTTGTAACCAGCTTTTTTAATTATACCATGACGGATTTTACCTTTGTGGGGCTTAAGAATTATGTACGTATGTTTACAGACCCGATATTCCTCAAATCCCTGAGAAATACACTGATCATCGTGGTCGGTTCTGTTCCGGTAGTAGTTATTTTTGCATTGTTCGTTGCATCTCAGACCTATGAGAGAAACGTATTCACCCGTTCTTTTTTCCGTTGTGTATTTTTCCTGCCGGTTGTTACTGGTACGGTTGCAGTAGTGGTTGTATGGAAATGGATCTACGACCCGCTCTCCGGTATTCTGAATTATCTTCTCCGTTCCGCAAGTGTGATCAGTCAGCCGATCAGCTGGCTTGGCGACAAGCGTTATGCACTGCTGGCGATCATTATCATTCTTTTGACCACAGCGGTGGGCCAGCCAATCATCCTTTATATTGCGGCTATGGGAAATATCGACCAGTCTCTTGTGGAGGCAGCGAGAGTGGACGGCGCTACGGAGTTCCAGGTGTTCTGGAAAATCAAATGGCCAAGTCTTCTGCCGACCACCTTGTACATAGTTGTCATCACGACTATCAACTCTTTCCAGTGTTTCTCGCTCATACAGCTATTGACGAACGGCGGACCCAATTATGCGACGAGCACCATCATGTATTATCTGTACGAAAAAGCGTTCAAGCTTTCCGAATACGGATATGCGAATACCATGGGCGTGTTCCTCGCTGCTTTAATCGGTCTGATCAGCTTTGCACAGTTTAAGCTTCTGGGCAATGACGTTGAATATTAAGGGGGAGGAGAGACAATGACAAAGAAAAAATGGACACCGTTTAGTGTAATTACAATTATCATCCTCAGTCTGCTTACGATCATGTTTGTATTTCCGTTTTATTGGATTATGACAGGCGCATTCAAGTCTCAGGGGGATACGATCAAGATACCGCCGCAGTGGTGGCCCCAGAATCCTACCCTGGAAAACTTTCAAAAGCTGCTGGTACAGAATCCTGCAGGAAGCTGGCTGATCAACAGTGTGCTTATCGCACTCATCACCATGCTCCTGGTATGTGTGACCTCATCATTGGCAGGCTACGTGCTGGCAAAGAAGCGATTTTACGGACAGAAACTTTTATTCTCTATTTTTATCGGAGCGATGGCACTTCCGAAGCAGGTTATCCTGGTCCCCCTTGTGCGTATTATCAGCTTCATGGGTATCCATGATACGCTTGCGGCGGTAATCCTTCCGCTCATCGGCTGGCCCTTCGGTGTGTTCCTGATGAAGCAGTTCAGTGAAAACATTCCCACCGAGCTTCTGGAATCAGCCAAGATTGACGGATGTAATGAGCTGAAAACCTTTACCAATATTGCATTTCCTATCGTAAAGCCGGGTTTTGCAGCGTTAGCGATATTTACCTTTATCAATACCTGGAATGATTACTTTATGCAGTTGGTTATGCTTTCCTCGAGAAACAAGCTGACAATCTCCCTGGGTGTTGCCACACTGCAGGCAGAGATGGCTACCAACTACGGTTTGATTATGGCCGGTGCCGCACTGGCCGCTGTGCCAATCGTAACGGTATTCCTGGTATTCCAGAAATACTTTACCCAGGGTATCACCATGGGCGCTGTCAAGGGCTGATGATGGCCGGAATAATGCAGATGGCTTAACGGCTGGTTTATGAATTGGAGAAGGTTATGATATACGACAGGCTGGAAAATGTAAAAAGATATCATGGAATTTCAAAATGGCTGGATGTGGCCCTGGACTTTTTGGCTGACACAGATTTAGGCTCTCTGCCTTTAGGACGCACGGAGGTGTGGGGCGACAAGGTGTTTGTCAATGTGATGGAAGCACAGGCCCATGACGCTGAGTCGGGGAAATTTGAGATCCATAAGAAATATATGGATATTCAGATTGACCTGGAGGGTACGGAAATCATAGAAATCGGTTTGGATTCAGAGAGTGCTCTTGACGAATTCAACCCTGATACGGATTTCGGCACAGTCGTGTGCAAGCGTTCAGCCTCTTGTGTGATGGGAAAGGACAGGTTCATTGTCTGCATGGCCCAGGAGCCGCATATGCCCGGTATCGCAGCGGAGGAGAACCGCAGATTAAAGAAATGTGTAGTCAAGGTTTCTGTGGTTTAGCAGTAGATTATGAAGTTTTAAAACAATTATAATCCGCTTAACAAAAGCAGGAGGAAGCTATATGGATAAAAGATTAGAGAGCTTAAAAGGAAAATTGATCGTGTCATGTCAGGCACTGCCTCATGAGCCCCTGCATTCATCCTTTATTATGGGAAGGATGGCTGTTGCTGCAAAGGAAGGCGGAGCAAGAGGCATACGTGCCAATACAAAAGAGGATATTGCAGAGATTAAGTCGCGTGTGGACTTGCCGGTGATCGGTATTGTCAAACGTGATTATGAGGACTCAAAAGTATATATCACGGCAACCTTGAAGGAAGTTGAGGAACTGATGGAGGTGCAGCCGGAGATTATTGCCATGGATGCCACAGGCGCGCTGCGTCCGGGCGGGAAAACCTTAGATGAGTTTTTCCATGAGGTAAAGGCGCGGTATCCACAGCAGCTTTTCATGGCAGACTGTTCTACTGTGGAGGAAGCCCTTCACGCAGATGAGCTGGGCTTTGACTTCATCGGCACCACTATGGTGGGTTATACAGACCAGAGCAGGGAGCTGCGCATTGAGACAAACGATTTCGAGATAATCCGTGAAATCCTTGCAAAGGCAAAGCATCCGGTGATTGCCGAAGGAAATATTAATACACCGGAAAAGGTGAAGCGTGTGATCGAGCTGGGCTGCTTCAGCGTGGTGGTAGGATCCATTATCACCAGACCGCAGCTTATCACCAAGGCTTTCGCAGAGGTGCTTGAGTAGACAGAGGCGCCGGAGCAAAAGGAGCTTTCAGAGCAAAGAGATAACTTTCGGAACAGAGTAAGAGGCTTCGGAGCAATAAAGAGCTCCGGGAGCTGAGAGAGAGGGAATTCAGATGAGAGATTTAGAAAAATATAAGGGTGTGATTCCGGCCTTTTACGCATGTTATGGTGATGACGGCGGGATCAGCCCGGAGAGAGTGCGGGCGCTTACGGAATATCATATGAAAAAGGGCGTAAAAGGACTTTATGTGAACGGCTCCTCAGGAGAGTGTATTTATCAGAGTGTGGAGGACCGTAAAATCGTCCTGGAAAACGTGATGGCTGTGGCAAAAGGCAAGCTCACGATCATTGCCCATGTTGCCTGCAATAATACGAAGGACAGCGTGGAGCTGGCAAAGCATGCCGAGAGTTTGGGCGTTGATGCAATTGCGGCGATTCCACCGATTTACTTCCGGCTGCCGGAATATGCCATTGCTGATTATTGGAATGCGATGAGCGCGGCTGCGCCGAATACGGATTTTGTAATCTATAATATCCCGCAGCTTGCAGGTGTGGCGCTCACAATGGGGTTGTTTGAGAAAATGCGGGAAAATCCGCGGGTGATTGGCGTGAAAAATTCCTCCATGCCGGTGCAGGACATCCAGATGTTTAAGGCTGCGGCAGGTGACGACTATGTCATCTTTAACGGTCCGGACGAGCAGTTCATGAGCGGCCGTGTGATCGGTGCAGAGGCAGGAATCGGCGGCACCTACGGTGTGATGCCGGAGCTGTTTTTAAAGCTGGATGAGCATGTCAGAGCCAATGAGATGGAGAAAGCGAGAGAGCTGCAGTATGCCATCAATGAGATTATCTATAAAATGTGCTCCTGTCATGGAAATATGTATGCAGTGATTAAAGAAATCCTGCGTATCAACGAGAAGCTGGACATCGGCAGCGTTCGTGCGCCTTTGGCAGAGCTGATCGAGGCGGATATGCCGATTGTGAAAGAGGCTGCCCAAATGGTGCGGGATGCTATTGAGAAATACGTGTGATTTTACATAAAGTATGGTATGATTAAGAGCGCAATATGATCCATGGGAATTATGGGCAGCATTTGCAGGAAACAGGGAGGGCTTCATGGAGAGATATGTAAGCATAGATATCGGAGGCACGGCAATTAAATATGGGCTGATCGATGTGAAAGGCAATATCCTTGAGCGTTTCGAGATGCCCACGCAGGCCTATAAGGGCGGCCCGGCTATTTTGGAAAAGACGGTCGGTATTGTGGAGAGCTTCCGGGAAAAGGTACATCCGGCAGGCGTGTGTATTTCTACCGCCGGGATGGTGGATGTAGAAAAGGGTGAGATTTTTTATGCCGCTCCTCTGATACCGGAATATGCGGGCACAAACTTTAAGAGGACCATAGAGGAGAAATTCCGTATTCCCTGTGAGGTGGAGAACGATGTAAACTGTGCCGGGCTGGCGGAAAGTGTCTCAGGCGCCGCAAAGGGCAGCAGTATTTCGCTTACGCTGACGGTAGGCACCGGAATCGGAGGATGCATTGTGATCAACGGAGAGGTTTTCCATGGGTACAGCAACAGCGCCTGCGAGGTTGGGTATATGCACATGTTTGACAGTGATTTCCAAACATTGGGCGCGGCCAGCATCCTTACCCGTAAAGTCACAGAACGCAAGGGCGGTACCGGAGGCGATGATGGTGGCAGAAACGGTGATGGCGGCAGCAATGATAGTGCTGGCAACAAGGGCAGCGGCGGTGGTAGCGGCAGCAATGAGGACGGTAGCGGCAACGGCCGCAGAAGATGGAACGGATATGCGGTGTTTGAGGCTGCGCGGAAAGGTGACGAAATCTGCGTGCAGGCAATCCAGGAGATGACGGATGTTTTGGGGCGTGGAATTGCGAATATCTGCTATGTACTGAACCCCGAGGTAGTAGTGCTGGGCGGTGGGATTATGGCCCAGGAGGATTACCTGAAGGACAAGATCAGGGCTTCGCTGGATCATTATCTTGTGCCAAGCATTGCACAAAAAACCACCCTCAGATTTGCCAGACATCGAAATGACGCCGGGATGCTGGGAGCGTTTTATCACTTCCGCGGCAGACATCCGCTGGAGCAGGTATGAGCATTCATATAAGCATCATTAATAAAAGTAAACAGATTTAACGAAATAAGTTTTGACAGTAAGATTGGAAATTAACGTCATAAATTAAGGGGCTGCAGCTGCAGCCCCTTTTGTGGCGAGTTATCGTTTTCTGCTATAGCGGTTCGATATTAGATGTTTTTATTCTTGTATGCAGGAACATATGGAATCAGTCCTTTTTCAAAACATATTTCTTGCATTTCTACCGGCAGCTGTCTGGCATCAAATGGTAATCCGTCTATGGATACCATCCATAGCATGATGTTGTCGTCAATTTCTGAAGGCAGACACCATTCGGCACGAAAATAATCTATTTTCAGCATCTTCTTAATCTCTGCCGCCTTAGACGATGCTGTTGATACAGCAACACCGAATGGTTCGGCTAGTTCTTTTGCAGTCATATGAATCGGCTGGCTTTTGTCAAAAATAAAGTTATTGCTCCCAATTGCATAGACTATTCCGGCAGCCCAGCTATTACTACGGCCGCTTTTCAGCGGTGACGGGCGTTTACGGCATAGTTTTTCTAATGCATGCAGGCACAGACCTTCATATTCCTTACTGAGATATTCCGTACTGTAATCAATGATAAGCTTTGAAATCACATCATATGTACTCTGCATTTCTTTTGGTATCTTCATTTTTTCCTCCTGGTGTATTGACTGGGTTTAAATTTTGAAGTGGTACTTTGCCGTTGTTTGCTGGGTATTTTGCAATGATGGCAGTTTTTTTATATTATGATAGCATTGAAGATGGTAATTGACAAGTTAGTCTTTTTTATAAATTTAACTAAATTGGATTGGCTATGACGAAAAATAGAAACTACACGGATAGCATCATACGAAATTCACAATTTGTCTACTGTTCAAGATTCTTAATTAGTGTTATATTATAGCTAGTAGGAAGGAGGGTGAAGAAAATGGCAAATGTTTTTGATACAGCAAAATATATTTTGGAACAATCTGGAACTATGTCAACCATGAAGCTCCAGAAGTTGTGCTATTATTCTCAAGCATGGTCTCTTGTTTGGGACGATTCTCCTTTATTTAATGAAGACTTTCAGGCATGGACTAACGGTCCGGTATGTTCTGAATTGTTTTTCAAAACCCAAGGTAAGTACTCGGTAAGTACTCGGCAAGTGCGAGTGATGAAACGGGTGGTGAAGAAGACTTGTCTGAAAATCAAAAAGACACCATTGATAGAGTACTAGAACACTATGGCAACCACAACGCTCAGTGGCTTAGCCAGTTGACACATATGGAGGATCCTTGGGTTCAAGCGAGGAAGGGAGTTCCGTCTGGGGCAGGGTGCAATAATGTAATTTCAAAGGAAAGTATGGCATTATACTATGGCGGACTGTAAGCGAAAAAAAGAAGTAAGACAAAAAGAAATTCCTAATGGAAAGCGTATCGCTCAGGGTGGAAATCCTGAGCGATATTATTCGGAAAATCCAGCATAGACGTTTGCGAACTCGGATCAGGAGATGTGGGCATTTTCACAGGACCATATTGGAAACTTGTTTTGGAAAGAGGTATTTCCAAGATTAAAGGCATTAGAAACTCAAACTTGGAGTGAAATATTAGTTCGTGATAAAAATCAGAATCATTCGTTGGATTTGTCTGAGCTGAATAAAGATGCGAGAGATAGATTGGCCTCGAAATATATAGAAGCAGAGTCGTTGATATCATTAAGAGTGACTGGTAATCACAGACTATATGGATACATGACGGGAAGAGTTTTTAATGTGCTTTGGTATGATGATGATCATGGTGATAACAGTACATGTGTATGCAGATTGCATTTGAAGCATACATAGCGCAGTTTAGAATACACGAAGGCATATGTTTTGCAATATTACAGTGATTTAACAAACAGAAAGGGTATTTCGATGGGAGATACGTCTAAAAGTACGGATACATTTATGAACAAAAATTTGGTTGAAAAACCGTCGAAGCACCTCTGCATTGGCATCTTGGCCCACGTAGACGCCGGGAAGACCACTCTCTCGGAGAGTCTTTTATACCTATGCGGAAAAATCAGAAAATTAGGCAGAGTGGACCATGGGGATGCCTATTTAGACAACTTTGAGCTGGAGCGGGAGCGGGGGATTACGATTTTTTCCAAACAGGCCCAGCTTACGATGGGAAATCTGGAGGTTACACTTCTGGACACGCCGGGGCATGTGGATTTTTCCGCAGAGATGGAGCGCACTTTGCAGGTGTTGGATTACGCCATTCTTGTGATCAACGGTGCAGACGGAGTGCAGGGACATACCATGACGCTTTGGCGGCTGCTGAAACGGTATCAGATTCCTGTGTTTTTATTCGTGAATAAAATGGACCAGGAGGGCACAGACCATGATGCTCTGCTTGCTGACTTAAAAAAACGCCTGGATGAAAACTGTATGGATTTCGCTCCTGATCAGGACCAGGATGAATTTATGGAAAATCTGGCAATGTGTGAAGAGACTTTGCTGGAACGGTATCTGGAGAGCGGCCAGGTCTCGAAGAGCGAAATTACGCAGCTCATTACCGCGCGTAAGGTTTTCCCCTGTTATTTCGGTTCTGCCCTTAAAATGACAGGAGTGGAAGAACTGATAAACGGTATCGAAGCTTATGCAAAGCCGCCCTCCTATCCTTCGCAGTTTGGAGCAAAGATATATAAAATCGCGCGCGACGATCAGGGCAGCCGTTTGACTTACATGAAAATCACCGGCGGTGTGCTGAAAGTCAAATCACAGCTCACAAACCGCAGGGATTCACGAGTGGAAATCTGGGAGGAAAAGGCGGATCAGATTCGTATTTATTCCGGCGCAAAATTTGAAATGGTAAAAGAAGCACCGGCCGGCACAATATGTGCAGTCACCGGGCTTACGCGTACCTATCCGGGACAGGGCCTGGGAATAGAACCGGAATCAGAGCTGCCTGTTCTGGAACCCGTGCTCAATTACCAAATACAGCTTCCGCCGGATTGTGACGTACATCAGATGCTTCTGAAGCTTCGCCAGCTCGAGGAAGAGGAACCCCAGCTGCATATTGTATGGGACGAGCAATTAAGTGAGATCCACGCCATGCTCATGGGCGAGGTTCAGATAGAAATCCTCAAACGCCTGATCTGGGAACGCTTTCATGTGGCAGTGGAATTTGGCACTGGAAATATTGTATATAAAGAAACCATACTTGAGCCGGTAGAGGGCGTGGGACATTTCGAACCGCTGCGGCACTATGCGGAGGTACATCTCCTGCTTGAGCCCGGAGAGCGGGGAAGCGGACTTCAGTTTTTTACGGCCTGCAGCGAGGATGTGCTGGACCGAAACTGGCAGAGGCTCATTCTCACCCATCTGGAGGAAAAAGAACACCGGGGCGTGCTTACGGGCTCTGCGATTACAGATATGCAGATTACGCTGCTTACGGGCAGGTCACACATCAAGCACACAGAGGGCGGCGATTTCCGGCAGGCCACCTACCGGGCTGTACGCCAGGGCCTCAAAAAGGCGAAAAGTGTTTTGCTTGAGCCATACTATGAGTTCCGCCTTGAGGTGCCCGCAGAGATGGTGGGGCGGGCAATGGCTGATATCCAGAAAATGCAGGGGACTTTTCTTCCTCCGGAGACAGAGGGAGAGATGACGGTACTGAAAGGCAGTGCCCCTGTGGCGGCCATGCGTGATTACCAGAGCCAGGTGATTTCCTATACAAAAGGCCGCGGGCGGCTGTTCTGCTCCCTGAAAGGATATGCGCCATGTCAGAATCAGGAGGAGATTGTGGAGGCGGCAGGCTATGATTCGGAACGAGATTTAGATAATCCTACCGGCTCGGTGTTCTGCGCTCATGGAGCCGGCTTCGTCGTGCCCTGGTATGAGGTGGAGGAATACATGCATCTGGACAGCGGCGTTGATTTCGCAGAGGAAGATACAGAGAACGCAGAAAAAGAGGAAGAAGCGGCTGCGTATCATCCCCCGGCTTCTGCTTATGCGGGAAGCTATGAAGATGACAAAGAACTGCAGGCGATTTTCGAGCGTACGTTTGGTCCGGTAAAGCATGATAAAGCTATCGTACATAAACGTGTAGTACATTCTGCTCCGTCCGCACCCAGGTACCAAACAAAGAAAAAAGGCCAGGAGGAATATCTGCTGGTTGACGGTTATAACATCATTTTTGCGTGGCAGGAGCTTCGGGAACTGGCCGAGGCGGACATCCATGCTGCGTGTGATAAGCTCATGGACATACTCAGCAATTACCAGGGGTATAAAAAATGCACCCTCATACTTGTATTTGATGCTTATAAGCTTGAGGGCCATGCTGAGGAGGTTTTCCCCTACCACAACATCCACGTTGTCTATACCAAGGAGGCGGAGACGGCAGACCAATATATTGAGAAAACCGTACACCGCATCGGCCGTGAGTACCAGGTGACGGTTGCCACCTCGGATCGATTGGAGCAGGTGATCATTCTTGGGCAGGGAGCCACGCGGATTTCCGCGCTGGGGCTTAAGGAGGAGATTGAAGAGGCGGCCAGGCAGCTCCGACAGGAATGGCATGAGAAAAGGCAGAGCAGCCGCAACTATCTTTTTGACCATATGCCGGAGGAGATGGCAGATTATATGGAAGAAGTACGCCTTGGAAAGAAAAAGATAGAGACAGAGGAGTAATAGAATTCAGCGTTTTGAATCTGCTATACAGACTAATAAATACATTTAGATACTGATGAATGCCGGCAAGTGAGATGCCGGCATTTTTTTCGGTGGAAAATGCCGAAATTTCTTTTGAAAAGTATTGACAACCCGATGATAAAGATATATTATGATGATATCAAATTGATATCAAAATAGAATCTCTTAAGAAGGGGGATACAAGGATGGAAAAAGAAAAATTTACAGAGGAAAAGATTTTACACGCAAAACCGGGCATGGCAATGCTCTTTCTGGGGATTCTTATGTGTCTGTTAAGCGTGCCCATTATTGTTATCGGTGCTATCGGTTTTGATGAGGCCACAGGAAGAGGCGGTTTACTACTGGCAATATCAATTATTTTAGGCGTTTTGCTTATCCTGGCAGGAGTACTTGTGATGTGCGGTCTACGTATCATTCACCCAAACGAAGCATTGGTGCTCACATTATTCGGTAATTACTATGGAACCTTATATCAAGCAGGTTTTTACTGGGTAAATCCTTTCTGCACAGCCATTAACCCGACGGCTGGCATTAAGGAAGCGAAAGAAGAGGGCTCCGGCAAGGAACTGTCCATCAATGTCAATGTAAACGGTTCGTCAGCTTCCAAAAAAGTTTCTCTGAAAACCATGACTCTGGATAACAAAAAACAGAAAGTCAACGATGAACTTGGTAATCCTATTGAGATTGGTACTATTGTCATCTGGAAGGTACGCAATGCTACCAAGGCAGTGCTCAATGTAGAAAATTTTAAAGAATTCCTGTCCATTCAGTGTGATGCAATTACCAGAAATGCAGCCCGCAATTATCCCTATGATGCCAATGATGGCAGCGACGAGAAGACATTACGGGGCAGCAGCCAGGAAATAGCCGATATCATGCAGGAAGAGCTTCAGAAAAAAGTTCTGGAAGCAGGAATCGAGATTATAGATGTGCGCATCACCCACCTGGCTTACGCACCGGAGATTGCCTCCGCAATGCTTCAGCGACAGCAGGCCACCGCGATCATCGATGCAAGACAAAAGATCGTGGAGGGCGCAGTGAGCATGGTAGAGATGGCTCTCCAGCAGCTCAGCGAGAATCAGATCGTAGAGCTTGACGAGGAGCGCAAGGCCGCTATGGTCAGCAATCTTCTGGTAGTGCTCTGTGGAAACAAGGATGCACAGCCAATTGTCAACAGCGGTTCCATTTACTAAAACGGATACCAGCCAGACACGAACCGGTAGATATATGAGAAAGGAGGGTGGCAGATGGCCGATGCGAAACCAAGGGATAAAGTAAAGAAGCAGATACCATTGAGGGTTTCCGCCACCCTGTACGACGAACTTGCGCGCTGGGCAGAGGACGAATTCCGCTCCATCAACGGCCAGATAGAATATCTCCTTACGGAATGTGTGAAGCAGAGAAAGAAATCCTTTACGAACCAGGAGGATTAGATATGCTCATTTTGGGTTTCCTATGCGCGATTTGCACAATGTATATAGGTATTATACATGCGCGAATTTCACAAATATTTTGAAAATACAAAAAAGTACATTGCGTTTCCAGACGAAACGTGTTACAATAACATCAGGCGAAGTGGCACCCGGTTTCAGGCCGGGTGCTTTCGCCTGGAAATAGGAAACCTTAGACTCCTTGCACCAGATAACTGGCAAGGAGTTTTTATCTCATCTCGGAGGGGTGACAGACACTCGTAGATTGAGATGCCTGCGCGAGCAGACATGTTCGTTTAGAAAGGAAGTGGAAACTGAATGTTTAAAAAAGGAGATTATATCGTATATGGACACACCGGGATCTGTCAGGTATTGGATGTGACGACCATGGACATGGATGGAATTTCTAAAGACCGTCTTTACTATGTATTAAGGCCTGATGGCGAAACTGATGGTAAGATTTTCACACCAGTGGACAATACCAGACTTGTCATCCGCAGAATCCTGTCCAAGCAGGAGGCGGAAGATTTATTAGATATTATTCCGGAGATTGAGGCCATTGATACTCCAGATGACAAACTCCGGGAAGAAAAATACAAGCAATGCATTAAGAGTTGTGACTGCCGTGACCTGGTCCGTATCATTAAGACTATCTATCAGCGTAAGACTACGCGGGTATCTAACGGGAAGAAGGTTACTGCTACAGATGAGAGATATCTTAAGCTGGCAGAAGAGAATCTTTATTCTGAATTGTCTAAGCTTTTAGGGATACCGAAGAATAAGATGGAGTCGTATATAACAGCGCACGTTCAGAAGTTACAGACAGCATAAAGTGAAATAAAATTAACGCTGCAGGATGCAGGTTGTATCTTTACCCGGGATGAGCGGGGGGATTGACCTGGCTTGCGGCGTTTTTTATGTGTCGGAAGGGGCCCCTGGAAGGTTGTTGAACGGCGAGGCGGAGGAAGTTGGAGGCCAGGGCAGGTATTGTCCGTGACGGGCCGATGCTCGCTTCCCTTCAACTAATCGCCAACTGCGACTAAGCAGCTCACGAAGAGCGTTCGCAGCTAAGTCTCCGTAGGCGCTGGATTTTCAGGCGCGCTTCCGCAAAATCGGCCCGTCACGGACAATACCTGCCCTGGCCTCCAACTTCTGAACTGTACCCCTTGTCAAGGACATTTTTGAAAGTGGGGCGATTTAGTTTTGCCACCTCTTTGGTGCCTGTATCCTGTGCCCAGATGTCCTGTTTTCTATTATCATGGTATTCTATGATGTTTTAAGTAGCTATTGTGCCTTGAAGCACCCCGGCGCCTAATTCCTCCGGTTTTTTGGCGATCACCGGGCAGGCCGGCCTGCCAGGGATATCCAGCGGATATTCCCCGGTGGTGAAAAATTCATAAAACTCGTTTGGGGAAAGCTTTGCAAGATCCCACTGGTAACGCTCATTATTATAGTAATCCATGTAGCTGTCTATGACAGACTTTACTTCGCTGAATTC
>JNKJ01000033.1 GCA_000702025.1 Blautia schinkii DSM 10518 | reverse complement strand
GTTTTTGGAGGAAGGAATTCCCTTGCGGAGCTGAACGGTGGTTTTTGGAGGAAGGAATTCCCTTGCGGAGCTGAACGGTGGTTTTTGGAGGAAGGCATTCCCTTGAGGAGCTGAGCGGTCGTTTCTAGCGGAGGGTATTCCCTTGAGGAACTGAGTGGTCGTTTCTGGCGGGAGGTATTCCGTCGAGGGAATGGATAGTTTATTTTTCGGTGAGAGGTGTTCTGCTAAGGGGTTGGAAAAGTGAAGCGGGTAGTGGATACCTTAGCGCAGCCAATTTTTCGTCTTGACGAGTCGTCCGGAATAAGGGACAGCAAATTTGAAGGGGACGGAAGCGTAGTGGTAGGTAAGGATGAGAGACTTGGGGGCCGGGGCAGGGGGAATGCTTGTCAGGCTGATTTGCGGAAAGCGAGCCTGAAAATCCATTGCCTACGGAGACTTAGGCGCGAACGTTCTCGTGAGCGTCTTAGTCGCAGTTGGCAATTAGTTGAAGGGGAGCGGGCATCAGCCTGACAAGCATTCCCCCTGCCCCGGCCCCCAAGTCTCTCATCCTTACCGTCCAACCCCCTTCCAGGGGACCCCCTGAACCCCTAAAAAAAGCTGTGAAAAATGCTTGACACCCCTTTTTTATTGTGCTATAGTGAAGAATGCTATATTATGGCAAGATATGCCTACTTGTCCCAAAAGACAAGCCGGATCATGTTGTAATAAATATAAAGAAAAAACAGGGGTGAAACGTCAATGGAAAAAAACAGAATTCGTTCTGTAAAAACTGGAAAAAGCATGCGCATGAGCTACCAGAGACAAAAAGAAGTCCTGGAAATGCCGAATTTGATCGAAGTCCAGAAAGATTCCTACCAGTGGTTTCTCGACGAAGGGTTGAAGGAAGTCTTTGATGATATTTCTCCAATCGCGGACTACGGCGGCAAGCTCAGTCTGGAATTCATCGACTTTACATTCGAAGAGAAAGATGCGAAATATACCATCGAGCAGTGTAAAGAACGTGACGTAACTTACGCCGCACCTTTGAAGGTTCGAGTGCGACTGATTAACAAAGAAACAGAAGAAATCAACGAACACGAGATTTTCATGGGAGATTTACCGTTAATGACGGCTACAGGTACCTTTGTCATCAACGGTGCAGAACGTGTAATCGTTAGCCAGTTAGTACGTTCCCCTGGAATCTATTATGCCATTGCCCATGATAAAGTTGGTAAAAGGTTATTTTCCAGTACCGTGATCCCCAACAGAGGTGCATGGCTGGAATATGAGACGGATTCCAACGATGTTTTCTATGTAAGAGTAGACAGGACTAGAAAAGTTCCTATTACCGTGCTGATCCGCGCCCTGGGTATCGGTACGAATGCAGAGATCGTTGAGCTTTTCGGTGAAGAACCGAAAATCCTCGCCAGCTTTACCAAGGATACTTCCACGAATTACCAGGAAGGTCTTTTGGAATTATATAAGAAAATCCGTCCGGGCGAGCCGCTTGCAGTAGAGAGCGCGGAGAGCCTTATTACTGCGATGTTCTTCGACCCCAGAAGATACGATCTCGCGAAGGTTGGACGTTATAAATTTAATAAAAAGCTTCATTTTAATAAACGAATCGTCGGTCATAAGCTGGCTGAGGACGTTGTAGATGCTTCCACAGGCGAGATTCTCGCGGAGGAAGGCGCCAATGTCACCAGAGAGCTGGCGGACGCTATTCAGAATGCCGCGGTTCCCTATGTTTGGATTCAGGGAGAGGAGGACCGTAAGATTAAGGTTCTCTCCAGCATGATGGTGGACATCCGCCATTTCCTGCCTGAGCTCGAGAATCCGAAGGACTTAGGTGTTACAGAATTAGTATACTACCCAGTGCTTGAAAAAATTCTGGAAGAAAATGACACCCTTGAGGATAGGAAGGCGGCTATCCGCAGAGATATCCACGACCTGATTCCGAAGCATATCACCAAGGACGACATTATCGCTTCCATCAACTATAATATGCATCTGGAATACGGCATTGGCAATGACGATGACATTGACCATTTAGGAAACCGCCGTATCCGTGCTGTGGGCGAGCTGCTCCAGAACCAGTACCGCATCGGTCTTTCCAGACTGGAGCGTGTTGTTCGTGAGAGAATGACCACCCAGGATACAGAGAATATTTCCCCGCAGTCCCTTATCAATATCAAACCGGTGACCGCAGCGGTGAAAGAGTTCTTCGGTTCTTCACAGCTTTCACAGTTCATGGACCAGAATAACCCTCTGGGCGAGCTGACACACAAGAGACGTCTTTCTGCATTGGGACCTGGCGGTCTGTCACGAGACAGAGCCGGATTCGAGGTACGAGACGTTCATTATTCCCATTACGGCAGGATGTGCCCCATCGAGACTCCTGAGGGTCCTAACATCGGTCTGATCAACTCTCTGGCATCCTATGCGAGAATTAATCAGTACGGTTTTGTTGAGGCGCCTTACCGTAAGATAGATAAAACGGATCCCTCCAACCCGCGCGTAACGGATGAGGTTATCTATATGACCGCGGATGAAGAGGATAATTACCATGTAGCACAGGCGAATGAGCTTCTGGATGCGGACGGACACTTTGTCCATAAGAACGTATCCGGTCGTTACCGCGAGGAGACACAGGAATACGAGCGCAACATGTTTGATTACATGGACGTATCTCCTAAGATGGTGTTCTCAGTAGCTACAGCCCTGATTCCATTCCTTCAGAATGACGATGCGAACCGTGCGCTGATGGGTTCTAACATGCAGCGTCAGGCAGTGCCGCTTCTGACTACGGAGGCGCCTGTAGTAGGTACAGGTATGGAGACTAAGACAGCCGTTGACTCCGGTGTTTGTATTGTGGCTAAGAAGGCAGGTACTGTGCTGCGTTCTACCTCGACAGACATCAGCATCAAGAATGACGACGGCACGAAGAGTGATTACCATCTGACCAAGTTCCTGCGAAGCAACCAGAGCAACTGCTACAACCAGAGACCGATCGTGTTCCAGGGTGAGCATGTTGAGGCAGGGGATGTCATCGCAGACGGTCCTTCCACAGCCAACGGCGAGCTGGCTTTGGGCAAGAACCCGCTTATCGGATTCATGACCTGGGAAGGCTACAACTACGAGGATGCTGTCCTCTTAAGTGAAAAATTAGTACAGGACGATGTGTATACATCCGTCCACATTGAAGAATATGAGGCAGAGGCCCGTGACACCAAGCTTGGACCGGAGGAGATTACCCGTGACGTTCCAGGCGTAGGTGACGATGCCCTCAAGGATCTGGATGAGCGCGGTATTATCCGTATCGGCGCTGAGGTCCGTGCCGGCGATATCCTGGTTGGTAAGGTAACTCCTAAGGGAGAGACTGAGCTGACTGCCGAGGAGCGCCTGCTGCGTGCGATTTTCGGTGAGAAAGCACGTGAAGTGCGTGATACCTCTCTGAAGGTGCCGCACGGCGAGTACGGTATTGTTGTTGACGCCAAGGTATTCACGAGAGAGAACGGCGATGAGCTGTCTCCGGGTGTGAACCAGTCTGTCCGCATCTATATCGCACAGAAGAGAAAGATTTCCGTCGGTGACAAGATGGCCGGCCGTCACGGAAACAAGGGTGTTGTTTCCCGTGTGCTTCCTGTGGAGGATATGCCGTTCCTGCCGAACGGACGTCCGCTGGACATCGTGCTGAACCCTCTGGGTGTGCCGTCACGTATGAACATTGGTCAGGTCCTGGAGATTCATTTAAGTCTGGCTGCCAGAGCTCTCGGCTTCAACATTGCCACTCCGGTATTTGACGGTGCGAATGAGGACGATATCCAGGATACTCTGGATCTGGCAAACGACTATGTAAACATCGAGGACTTTGAGGAGTTCCGCGAGAAATATCAAGACATTTTAGCCCCGGATGTTATGCAGTATCTGGATGAGAATAAGGACCACAGATTCCTGTGGAAAGGCGTTCCTATTTCCAGAGACGGTAAAGTGCGCCTGCGCGATGGCCGTACCGGTGATTATTTCGACAGCCCGGTTACCATCGGACACATGCACTACCTGAAGCTGCATCATCTGGTAGATGATAAGATCCACGCACGTTCAACAGGACCATACTCCCTGGTAACACAGCAGCCTCTGGGTGGTAAAGCTCAGTTCGGCGGACAGCGTTTCGGAGAGATGGAGGTTTGGGCTCTGGAGGCTTATGGCGCATCCTACACCCTGCAGGAGATCCTTACCGTGAAATCCGATGACGTTGTGGGACGTGTTAAGACCTACGAAGCAATCATCAAGGGTGACAATATACCTGAGCCGGGTATTCCGGAATCCTTTAAGGTACTCTTAAAAGAGCTTCAGTCCCTCGGACTGGATGTAAAAGTCCTCCGTGAGGATCAGACTGAGGTGGAGATTATGGAGACCGTGGATATGGGCGATACCGACCTGCGTTCTGTCATCGAGGGCGATTCCCGCAGAAGCAGAGACGAAGAATCCTTTGGCAAACACGGCTATACACAGCAGGAGTTTGAAGGAGATGAGCTCGTCGACGTGGACGAGGAAGAAGATGTGGAAGACGATTTCATAGAGTTTGAAGAGACTCTTGATGAAGAATAGAAAGGGGAAAGAATACATGGCAGAATCAACGAATACCAATGAAACATATCAGCCAATGACTTTCGATGCCATCAAAATAGGACTGGCGTCCCCTGAGAAGATCAGAGAGTGGTCAAGAGGCGAGGTTTTAAAACCCGAGACCATCAACTACCGTACCTTAAAGCCTGAGAAAGACGGTCTTTTCTGCGAAAGGATCTTCGGGCCGAGCAAGGACTGGGAGTGCCACTGTGGAAAGTATAAAAAAATCCGATATAAAGGCGTTGTCTGCGACCGCTGTGGTGTAGAAGTCACCAAAGCGTCTGTCCGCAGGGAGCGTATGGGACACATCGAGCTGGCTGCTCCTGTTTCCCACATCTGGTATTTCAAGGGAATCCCGTCCCGTATGGGACTGATTCTCGACCTTTCTCCTAGAACACTGGAGAAGGTGCTTTACTTTGCAAACTATATCGTTCTTGACCCGGCTGACTCCGGGCTTCAGTACAAGCAGGTGCTGACAGAGAAGGAGTACCAGGATGCGCGTGAGTCCTACGGATACAATTTCCGTGTGGGCATGGGCGCTGAGTCCATCATGGAGCTCCTGGAAGCCATCGATCTGGAGAAAGATGCTGTTGAGCTCAAGAAAGAGCTGAAGGATGCTACAGGCCAGAAGCGTGCGCGTATCATCAAACGTCTGGAGGTTGTGGAGTCCTTCCGTGAGTCCGGCAACCGCCCGGAGTGGATGATCATGACCGTGATTCCTGTGATCCCGCCGGACCTTCGTCCGATGGTACAGCTGGACGGCGGCCGTTTTGCCACCTCTGACTTGAATGACTTATACAGAAGGATCATCAACCGCAACAACCGTCTGAAAAGACTGCTGGAGCTTGGTGCTCCGGACATTATTGTACGAAATGAGAAGCGTATGCTCCAGGAGGCAGTGGATGCCCTTATTGACAATGGCCGCCGCGGCCGTCCGGTAACCGGACCTGGAAACAGAGCGCTGAAATCTCTTTCCGATATGCTGAAAGGTAAATCCGGCCGTTTCCGCCAGAACCTTCTGGGTAAACGTGTTGACTATTCCGGACGTTCCGTTATTGTCGTAGGTCCGGAGCTTAAGATTTACCAGTGTGGTCTGCCTAAGGAAATGGCGATCGAGCTGTTCAAGCCTTTTGTTATGAAAGAGCTTGTTGCCAACGGCACCTCACACAACATCAAAAATGCCAAGAAAATGGTAGAGAAGCTGCAGCCTGAGGTTTGGGACGTGCTCGAGGATGTTATCAAAGAGCATCCGGTTATGCTGAACCGTGCACCTACCCTCCACCGTCTGGGAATCCAGGCCTTTGAGCCGATCCTGGTAGAAGGTAAGGCGATCAAGCTTCATCCGCTTGTATGTACCGCGTTCAACGCTGACTTCGACGGTGACCAGATGGCTGTCCATCTTCCGCTGTCCGTAGAAGCGCAGGCAGAGTGCCGTTTCCTGCTCCTGTCTCCGAACAACCTGCTGAAACCGTCTGACGGTGGACCTGTGGCCGTTCCTTCCCAGGATATGGTCCTCGGTATCTATTATCTGACACAGGAGAGACCAGGAAATAAGGGAGAAGGCAAGGTATTCAGAAGCGTCAACGAGGCGATTCTGGCATACGAGAATAAGGTCATCACCTTACAGTCCAAAATTGTTGTGCGCTGCCAGAAAACAATGCCGGATGGCACTGTACTGCAGGGCAACGTAGAATCTACACTGGGCCGTTTCCTGTTTAACGAAATCCTTCCTCAGGATTTAGGATTTGTTGACAGAAGAGAGCCGGGCAATGAACTCCTTCTGGAGGTTGATTTCCTGGTAGGTAAGAAGCAGCTGAAGCAGATTCTGGAAAAAGTTATCAATACCCATGGTGCGACCAAGACCGCTGAGGTACTTGACTCCATCAAGGCTATGGGTTACAAATATTCCACACGCGCGGCTATGACCGTATCCATTTCCGATATGACCGTGCCGCCGCAGAAGCCTGAGATGATCAAACAGGCACAGGATACCGTGGATATGATCACCAAGAACTACAAGCGAGGCCTCATCACTGAGGAGGAGCGCTACAAAGAGGTTGTGGATACCTGGAAGAAGACTGACGATGAGCTTACCAAGGCTCTGCTGACCGGTCTTGACAAGTACAACAACATCTTCATGATGGCTGACTCCGGTGCCCGTGGTTCTGATAAGCAGATCAAACAGCTTGCAGGTATGCGTGGTTTGATGGCCGATACAACCGGTCACACCATCGAGCTTCCTATCAAGTCCAATTTCCGTGAAGGTCTGGACGTATTGGAATACTTCATGTCCGCACATGGTGCGCGTAAAGGTCTGTCCGATACCGCGCTCCGTACCGCTGACTCCGGTTACCTGACAAGACGTCTGGTTGACGTTTCCCAGGATCTGATCGTCCGCGAGATGGACTGCTGCGAGACAAGAGACGAAATCTCCGGTATGTTTGTCAAAGGCTTTGTGGACGGCAAGGAAGAGATTGAGAGCCTGCAGGAGCGTATCACAGGAAGATTCTCCTGTGAGACCATTAAAAATAAAGATGGTGAAGTGCTTGTAAAAGCTAACCATATGATCACGCCGAGACGTGCGGCCCGCATCATGAGTGAGGGTGTGAATAACGAAAACGGCGGTACAATCGAGAAAGTGAAAATCCGTACCATCCTCACCTGTAAGTGTAAGGTGGGAATCTGTGCGAAGTGCTACGGCGCCAACATGGCGACAGGCGAGCCCGTACAGGTTGGTGAATCCGTTGGTATCATTGCCGCTCAGTCCATCGGTGAGCCGGGTACACAGCTTACCATGCGTACCTTCCATACCGGCGGTGTGGCCGGCGGCGATATCACACAGGGTCTTCCCCGTGTCGAGGAGCTTTTCGAGGCCAGAAAGCCGAAAGGTCTGGCGATCATCACTGATATTAAGGGTGTTGCGGTCATCAACGATACCAAGAAGAAGCGTGAGGTTATTGTCACGGATTCCGAGAGTGGTGAATCCAAGACTTATTTGATTCCGTATGGCTCCCGTGTGAAGATTATGGACGGCCAGGTTCTTGAGGCCGGTGATGAGCTGACCGAAGGTAGTGTGAATCCGCATGATATCCTGCGCATCAAGGGCGTACGTGCCGTACAGGATTACATGATCCGTGAGGTACAGCGTGTATACCGTCTCCAGGGTGTTGAGATCAACGATAAGCATATCGAGGTTATTGTGCGTCAGATGCTTAAGAAAATCCGCATCGAGAACAACGGAGATACCGAATTCCTTCCGGGAAGTCTTGTGGATGTCCTGGATTACGAGGAGACCAACGAGCAGATGGAAAATGAGGGTATGCTGCCTGCAGAGGGCAAACAGGTTATGCTTGGTATCACCAAGGCATCCCTGGCAACCAATTCCTTCCTTTCCGCCGCATCCTTCCAGGAGACTACCAAGGTGCTCACCGAGGCTGCCATCAAGGGCAAGGTTGACCCGCTGATCGGTCTGAAGGAAAATGTTATCATCGGTAAACTGATTCCTGCCGGAACAGGTATGAAGCGCTACAGTGAAGTAGAGCTGGATACCGGCATGCCGGAGGAGCTTCCGGAAGAATTCGAGGAAATCGACGAGATTGAAGACGTCGAAGAAGAGCCAGCAGATACAGAGGACCTGGATGAGGAAGAGCTTCTCACTATGGAAGAAGATTTGTCTGAAGAGGAACTCGAGGACGATATCGAAGACGACCTGGATGACGACTTTGAGGATGAAGACGAGGAAGTAGTTTCTGAGGAAGATTAATCTTTCAAGAGAGCTATCCAGACAGAGTAATCAAAAATAAACGAATTGACACCCGCTGCTATGGGAAATGGCAGCGGGTGTTTTTACGTGAAAAAGGTCAAAACGTAGTGGTAGGTGAGGCGGGGGAAGCGGGCATCAGCCGTCGCGGATAAGCCCCCGTCCGTCCCCCAGCTTCCCCCGCCTCACCGTTCAACACATTTCCGGCCCCCTGCCACTTTCTCCCTTTTAAGCTAAAAATACAGCGACTACTATCATTTATGGTAGAATTTTAGTATAATGGTTTTATCAGCAAGAGGGGAGGGACGCGTATGGATAAGGAGCTGCCGGTTTCTGTGTGGCCGGAGTGGAGGATTGTCGAGAAAATCGGCGAAGGCTCGTTTGGAAAGGTATATAAGGCTGAGCGGTGCGAAAGGGGAAGGAGTTTTTATTCTGCAATTAAGATCATTACCATCCCCTCCAGCCAGAGTGAGCTGAATAGTGTGCGTTCCGAAACAACGGATGAGAAATCGACGAGGGAATATTTCCAGAATCTGGTTGAGGAGTGTATCCAGGAGGTCAGCACCATGGAATACTTCCGGGGGAATTCCCATGTGGTATCTGTGGAAGATTTTAAGGTGGTGGAATACCTGGATGTGATCGGCTGGGATATTTATATCCGAATGGAGTATCTGACCAGCTTCATTGATTATTGTACCGGGAAAAGCCTGAGTGAGGAAGAGGTTGTCCGGCTGGGAATCGATCTGTGCAAGACTCTGCAGTATTGCAGAAAGCTGAATATCATCCACAGGGATATCAAGCCGGAAAATATTTTTGTGTCCCGCTTCGGGGATTTCAAGCTGGGTGATTTCGGGATTGCCAGAGAATTGGAGAGGAGCATGAGCGGCCTTTCCAAGAAGGGAACTTTTTCCTATATGGCGCCGGAGATGTACAGGGGCGAGCAGTATGACAGCAGGGTGGATATTTATTCGCTGGGGCTTGTGCTTTATAAATTGATGAATCATAACCGGCTGCCTTTCCTGAATCTGGAAAAGCAGTTGATCACCTACAGGGATAAGGAAAATGCCTTGGCAAGGCGTATGTCAGGTGAGACGCCGCCCAAGCCTGCGGATGCAGGGGAGCAGTTTGGCGAGATTATCTTAAAGGCCTGCGCCTACCGTCCGGAGCAGCGCTACCAGGAGCCTGAAGATTTCCGCAGGGATATGGAACGTTTGCAAAATGGGATGTACGGACAGGCGGAGAAATTACCGGAAGCCGCTGCATTTCAGGGAGCTGCTGTATTACCGGAGCCTGCCGTATCGTCGAAAGCCGCCGCATTGCAGGAGTCTGCCGCATCGTCGAAAGCCGACGCATTGCAGGAGCATGCTACATCGTCGAAGGCTGCCATATCACCGGAGCCCGCCGCATCGTCGAAGACCACCGTTTCGCAGGAGTCGGAGGAAGATAAGAAGAACAGGCTTGAGCGGGAGCGGATGGAAAGAATCTGGGGAGCGGGGATTTTTGATAAACCATCAGCCATGGAATCCGGCCAGGCAGCAGAGGGCGCAGCGCCGCAGGGAAATGCCGGCGGAGGTCGCGTAGCTCAGAGACAGATAAAAGGTCAATCAAAGCAGCAGACTACAGAACCGGGAGATTTGACGCAGCGTTATCTTTTGCCGGTGCAGAAAAAAACACAGCAAAAGCAGACCTCCAAGTCCCAATCCGCCAGACCCACATCCAGGTCCCAGGAGTCGAGGATGCAGGAGATTAAGGTGCAGGAGCTGCCGCCAATGCGCTCCACATCTGCGCGCAATAAGAAAAAGAGAAAAGATTCGGTGTCGCCGTGGACGATTGCCGTTATTGTGGTAGCCATCGCGGCGTGCATTATCACCGCAGTATACATAAAGCTTCTCCTTGATGACCCGGTAGAATCAGAGACAGAGGAATGGCAGACTGCAGATGTATGGGATAATAACTACAAAGTTACCGTGGATGATACCAGCTCTCTGGGCGAAGAAATACAGGATATCAAATCTAAAGCTACCGCAATCGTCAATGAGCTTCAAACATATGACGTGATTGGCACTGAGGGCTATAAACTTCACTATTTGAAGCGGGTCAGCGACAGCCACCAGCAGCTTATGAAAGCCTTGGTTTACCCGGCGGCTTCGGATGAGGGGCTTTACGAGGAGTATTATTATTGGAATGAAGAGTTATTTTATGCCTATATATGGCTAGACGACAAGAATGTGGATTTATACTACTACAAAGACGGTGAGCTTATCCGTTGGATAGATATGCAGGGGATATGCCATGACAGTCCTGCAAGTAACAGCGAATTTAAGGAACGAGGAAAGAAATACTGGGAAAAATCCCTGAAAGAATTAGAACCAGATGCCATGAGTATGTGATGAGGCTCTGGAATGCTGAGAAATTGTAACAGTTCAAAGTGTTTGAGCAGTTATGAGAAATGGAAGGGTAAACAATGTCCTATCAAATTGATTACGCATATACATGCCATATGGGAAAGGTACGCGCCAATAACGAAGATAATTTCTGGTGCTGCGGAACGCAGCTTCCGGCAGAAAATCAGGGGATTGAAGGTGTGCATTCCGGAAAAATATCTCAGTGCAGGCTCCCGGCCCTGGCCGTTTTTGACGGTATGGGAGGCGAGAGCTGCGGCGAGATAGCCGCGTATCTTGCGGCAGAGGAGTTTGGCAAATATTATGGCAAGAATAAAAAGTATATAAGGAGATCCGCAGCTAAATTTATCCAGGAAGCTTGCCTGAATATGAATGAGGCTGTGGAACGCTATAGTCTGGACAACCGGGTAGGGTGCATGGGGACCACCATGGCTCTTACCATTTTTGCTCCGGAAGCGGTTTATGCCTGCAATCTCGGCGACAGTAGGATTTATCAGTCCTATGACGGACAATTCCGGCAGATTTCCAAGGACCATGTGCTGGGGGACAGAATGTTTGGCAAAGCGCCGCTTACTCAATATCTGGGGATGACGGAGGAGGACCTGGCGCTGGAGCCTTGGGTGGCCGCTGCCGAATATTTACCCAAGAGCCGTTATCTCATGTGCTCAGACGGTATGACGGATATGCTCTCAGACGGAGAGATTGCGGATATCCTTACCCGTGAGATTCCGGTGGATGAGACAGTGGGCATACTTTTAGAACGCACGCTGATCAAAGGGGGCAAGGATAATGTGACCATCGTGCTCTGCGAGATCACTGAGCAGGAAAACAAAAACCCGGTCATGACATGGCTGGATAATTTTAAGAAAGATAAACATGAAGGTGATGTATGATGAAGAACCGTATTCAGGATTTGGATTTTGAACAGACGGTGGCCTTTGACTCGGTGAAAGATTTTGAATTTACGAGAAGGGCTGCTCAGAAATTCCGTCAGGTAGTCAGTCTGGAAAGCTTTGAGGATGAGGACGCGGATGTGATCTTTCACTATCTGTATAAGGAGATGGAGCTGGTTTCCTTTGGGGATCATCTGAAACGGTACATATATGAACGGGCAGATCTGGAGGAGCCGTTTGCCGATGTGACGCAGGATATTTACCGGGATATTGTACTGGATTCTTTTAGGGAAACGTGTACGCCCAAGTCGATGAATCCAACCTCCACCAAGCTGCCGTCTCTTGTAAATAACTGGCTGAATCAGGCCTCCGTGAAGCGTGAGACTGTTTTTCTGTTGGGATTCGGGTTACGTATGAGTGCGGAAGATGTGACGGATTTTCTAACCAGAGTGCTGCGTGAGCAGGACTTTGACTTCCATAATCCTGAAGAAGTGATTTATTGGTACTGTTATTGCCATCAGCTCGGCTATTATAAGGCAGAGGAATTTAAGCAGAAATATGAGGAAATGCCCCCTGCAAAGCAGAAGCCGGAGGGAATCATTATTTTAGGCGGCGGCCTGTGTCTGGACAGCGATGAGAAGCTTTTAGAATACTTGGCTTATCTCAAGGTTGGCAGGGATGACCCGCGTTCTGAAAAGAGCCAGGCATTCCAGGAGTTTATGAAGCTTCTTTACCGTGCCAAGGAGATTATCGCTACTATGTATCAGAAGGATGAGGAGGAAAAGAAACGGGGGAAAATATGGAAAGCGGAGAATATCACGCCCTCGGATGTGGAAAAAGTCATCTGCAGCGGCATCCCCATCAACAAAATGGGCAATCTCAAAAAAATGTCCGCCTCCATCCTTGCCCGTCATTTCAGCCAGAAGCGCTTCAGCCGCCAGAGGATTACGAATATACTCAACCATAAGCTTCCGGTGGAGCGGTTTGACCTCATAACCCTGGAATTTTTCATCGTATCCCAGGAGATGGCGGACGATGACCCTTATACAAGGTATCATCACTTTCTGGAGGAAATCCAGGATATTCTCCAGCGCTGCGGGATGAGTGAAATTTACATAGTCAATCCTTATGAATGCTTTCTGCTGATGTGCCTCCTCACGGACTGTCCGCTGGCTGTGTTTGCGGATATCTGGGAAATGTCCTACGAAGAAGGGGCAGAATAACACGGATATGTTTCAGATAGATTTTAGAAAAAGAAGCGCTTCCTCTGGTTTTGGAAAGCGCTTCTTATTTTGTGTAATTCATACAATTTGGAAAGCACATTTTTATGAGAAATAACCGAAATTGTTCTGGCACATAAAAATCACGTAAAACGCTATTGACATAAAGAATTTTCAAAGATATAATAAGCCCATAAAGTTGAAACGTTTCAAATTCGCTTTAACAAATTACAACTAGATGTGAGACAAAAATATTACATTTCAAATGCACCCGGAGAAATCAGAGGTGCATAAAAAATGAATGAAGTTGAAACGTTTCAAATAGTCACTACCAATTAAATACAATGAAAAGCTAAGAAAGTGCAGACGCACAAAATCAGGGAGGATCAGAGAATGAAGAAACGATTATTAGGACTCACATTAGCAGCAGTTATGGCCGGAAGCCTGTTGGCAGGGTGCGGAAATGGAGGAAACAGCGGTTCCGAAGGAGCAAAGGCGGAAGACACTGCAAAGACAGAGGAAGGCGCAGACGACTCCGAGGAGCTATCCATCTGGGTACATGAGACAGACAGTGCAGAAGGTCAGTTATACAAAGCTCTGGTGGATGAATTTAATGAACAGAATAAAGGAAAATATCATGCTGTCCTTACTCAGATTGCCAGAAGCGGTGATGCCGGCGGTTATGACGATAAGGTAAACGCGGCGATCAGCAACGGCGGTCTTCCGGACGTATTTACAGTAGACGGAGTAACGGTTGCGAAATATGCGGAAGCGGAGGCCATTGTTCCGATCGGAGATTATTTCGAGGAAGCGGACTTAAAGGATTTTAACCCGTCGATCATCCAGCAGGGAACCTATGACAGCAAGCTTTACACGCTGGGAGCAATGGACTCCTCCGTGGGTATTTTTTACAATAAAGATATGTTCGAGGCAGCCGGAATCACTCCCGCTACCAAAGAGAACCCCTGGACACTGGAGGAATTGACTTCGGCAGCAGAAAAGCTTACCACGGATGAATGCTATGGCCTTACAATGTCCTTAGGCTCCAAGGATGAAACACTGATCTACTTTTTCCTGCCGCTCATTCAGTCGCAGAGCAGCAATGTCATTGACGAGGCAGGCGTAAAGGCTGACGGATACTTAAACGGTGATGCGGCAGTGAACACTTTGACCTGGATCAAGGACATGGTAGACAAGGGATATGTCAGCGCCACACCGGCTGATAACTGCTTTGGCCTGGGTCAGTGCGCAATGGCGATTTCCGGCTCCTGGGAACCGGGAAACCTGGCAAAATACGATATAAACTGGGGCCTTATGCCAATGGCTAAATATGACGCTGATGCCCAGCCGGCTTCCGCCTGCGGATCATGGACCTTTGCAATGTCAAGTAACTGCGCCGAAGAGAAGAGAGATGGCGCCGCAGAGCTGATTAAATTCATGACAAGCGCTGACGCAGGAAAGAGAATGTATGAAGCTAACGCAATGCCTCCTGCAAGACAGTCCGCCTTCAATGAAATCGAGGCATTTGGCAAAGAGCCTCTCGATGTATTCCAGTATCAGCTTGCAAATACTGCACAGTCAAGACCTGTATCTGTGAATTATGCAGTGCTGAGCAATCAATTTGCCACAGCGGTACAGAACGTATTAACCGGAATGGAGCCGAAAGAGGCTTTGGACGAGGCAGTTACTCAGTATAATTTCCAGACGGATACGGAATAACATTCAATCAGGCTGCATAAGGGGAAGACTCAAGTTTTCCCCTGCAGTGTTCTATAACAAGAAAGAGAAAGGGGGATGTGACCTATGAAATCATCGGCCGCAGTTAAAAGAAAAAAGCTGACCAAGGAGAATTGGACAGGGCTTGCATTTATCACACCCGCAGCCGTCCTGCTGTTTATTTTCCTGTTTATTCCGTTTCTGATGACCCTTGGCTACAGCTTTACCAATTACAACATCCTGAAACCTCAGGCAATGGAATTTATAGGGCTGAAAAACTTCATAAAGCTTACACAGGACACTGTTTTTATGAAGAGTATCATCAATACCTTTGTGTTCGTGCTTCTGGTAGTGCCGATTCAGGTCGGGCTGGCTCTTGGCCTGGCGCTTTTGATCAATAAGAAATTAAAAGGGATTTCTGTTTTCCGTATGGCCTTTTTTGCTCCTACGGTATTGTCCCTGGTAGTAGTGTCTATCCTGTGGACCTATATCTATAATCCAAACAACGGTCTTTTGAACTCTCTTTTGGGGAGCGTGGGGATTGGGCCGTTTAAGTTCCTGAATGACCCGAAAACGGCAATGCTCTGCATCGTTATACTTTCGGCCTGGCAGGGCTGCGGCTTCCAGATGATGATTTTCCTTTCCGGGCTTCAGGACATACCGGCTTACCTTTACGAGGCGGCAGCAGTAGACGGAGCGACACCTTTTCAGCAGTTCCGCAATATTACAATACCGGGACTTCGGAATATCACCGTGTTTATCAGTCTTTCCATTGTGGTCAGCGCATTCCAGCTTATCGTGCAGCCAATGATGATGACGGGAGGCGGGCCGCAGAACTCTACGATGACCATTGTGTACGAAATTTACCAGACCGGCTTCAAATACAGCCAGATGGGGTATGCTTCAGCTATGGCATTTGTTTTCACGTTATTGGTTCTGATCATTACCTTGATCCAGAACAAAATCACATCAAAAAGCAACGAGGATTAAGAAAGGAGAGTGCTATAGATGCAGAGAAAAATGACGACCTCCAGAAAAGTGGTCAACTATATTGTGCTTATCGTCATTGCACTGGTTTTTATGTTTCCTCTCCTTTGGATGGTGATGAGCTCGTTTAAGGACGATGCAAAAATCTTTACCGACATTACAAGCCTGAAAGCATTTATACCAAGCTTTAACGCAGATGTTTTCTTTAACTATAAAGAGGTGATCAATAAATTGCCGCTGCTTCAGGCTATGCTGAATTCATTCGGATACATAGCTGTGATCATCATCTTAGGTCTGACGGTAAATTCCATGGCAGGCTATGCCTTTGCAAGATTAAAATTTCCGAAGAAAAATTTGATCTTTTCCATTATTCTTGCAGTCATGATCATACCGGCACAGACGGTCATGCTTCCGCAATTTTCTATTATTTATAGAATGGGGCTGTCCAATTCTTATCTTGCCCTGATACTTCCGGCAATTGCAAGCCCTATGTATATTTTCCTGTTCAGGCAGAATTTCATGGGCATTCCGGAGAGTATTGAGGAGGCGGCCAAGATTGACGGAGCCAGCGCGCTCAGGACCTTTTTCCAGCTGATCGTGCCCCTGGCAAAGCCCGTATACGCCACAGTGACCATCTTAGTGTTCATTGCTTATTGGAATGACTTCGTATGGCCGGTTATGGTAATCTCCGACACTACGAAGCAGACGATCCAGATGGCTCTCAGCAGTTTGTTTAACATCCAGCCGGTAAACTATGGTAATGTTATGGCGGGTCTTACAATAGTCACCATTCCGGTCCTGATCCTTTTCCTGTCCATGCAGAAATACTATGTGGCCGGAATCGCCTCCACAGGCGCGAAAAACTAAAGCGCCAGCGGCTGGAAAGTGGCCGATACCCTATAATTTATAAATGAGCAATCAAACCGACAGGAGGAATCAGCATGACTTTAAAAATTACGGGGCCGTATTTATGGCTTCCCGTGGACAAAAACGCAAAGGAGAAAAAGCTCCATTTATATATAGAAGGAAAAAAAGTCCAGGAGATAGATATTCATCTGGGAGAGACAGGGAGCGGCTTCTATACGGCCATGGATACATCGTTGTTCATGGGCAAAGAGATTACAATCGAATGCGAAGATGAGACATTGCTCAGAGGGATTTTCTGCTACTCGGAAAAGCCTCAGAATGTATATCCTTTCCGCCCGAAGCTTCATTTCTGCCCGGAGACAGGCTGGCACAACGATCCCAATGGAATGGTGTATGCAGACGGTGTATACCATCTGTATTACCAGTGGAATCCTTATGGGGTTGCCTGGGGAAATATGCATTGGGGGCATGTGCAGAGCACAGACCTTATCCATTGGGAGCACAAACCGGCCGTCCTTGCCCCTAATGAGCTTGGCACCATGTATTCCGGCTGCGGGATACTGGACAAGGATAATCTCGCAGGCTGCGGAAAAAATACCCTCCTCTTTTATTATACAGCAGCAGGGGGGAGGAATGAGTGGTCCCGGGAAGCGGGAAACCTCTTTACACAGCGTCTGGCCTATTCGGTAGACGGAGGAGAGACGCTTATTCCCTCTGACAAATTTTTTATGGAACACATTGTGAATGAGAACCGTGATCCTAAAATTTTCTATCACGAAGAAAGTAGGGCATATATCATGGTCTTATATCTTGACGGAAATGAATTTGCCCTGTACCGTTCCGAGAATCTGCTGGATTGGCAAGAGACGCAAAGGCTGGAAATCCCAGGCATGTGGGAATGTCCGGATTTATTCCTTTTGGATGTGGAAAACATGCCGGGAAAACGTAAGTGGGTATTTTGGTCTGCTGACGGCTACTACGTGGTTGGAGATTTTGACGGCTTCTCTTTTAAGGCCGAGGGTCAGCGGCAGATGGCCTACAGCACCAGGCTGCCTTATGCGGCTCAGACTTTCAGCGGAACTCCGGGCAGGGTCATTAGCATGGCATGGCTCCGGATGAACAATGACAGAGGAAATTACAGAGGGCTGATGTCTCTTCCGACAGAGCTTTTCCTTATTGACAGAGACGGAGAATATATTGTGGGATTCCGGCCGGCCCGGGAAATTTCCGAGGCTGAGGGAGAATTCCGGGAGTTTTCCGGACAGACATTTAACCCGGAGGGGGAGGCCGTATGTATTCAGCTTGAAACCAAGGGAAAAGCCCGGGGAGAATGGAAGCTTCAAATTGGAAGTCTGGCAGTGACGGCAGACTTTGGAAATGGTATATTTAATATTCTCAACCAGGATACACATATGGATATCACAAATGCCTGCTTCAATTCTGAAAAACCCCAGAAAATAATGGTGATTATAGATCAGGAAGCCATTGAATTTTTTGGGGGAAATGGTACAATTTATGGTATAGCGGAGACGGAAGAGGATATTCTTGGTAAGGTATGGGAGCTGAAAGTATCCGACACTCTGGATGCTGTATGCCGATGGTGTCCTTATTCCGTGTAAATGAGCCGCGCGCGGCAGCGCAGGAGCGGATTGCGGCGGTGAGTTGTGAAAAGAAACGGTGAAGGTATGGAAAGTTTCCCGAAAATTTGAATTGCCGAGAATTTGGAGAATATTATGGTGACCATTAAGGATGTTGCACAGGATGCCGGCGTTGCGGTCGGTACGGTTTCAAAAGTGATAAACGGCCAGTATGTCAGTGAGAAAAACAGAATGAAGGTCGAAGAGTCAGTGAGGAAACTGGGGTATCAGATGAATTTTTATGCCCGTGGGCTGAAAACCCGGAATACTTATACAGTTGCTGCCATTGTGCCGGAGATTTTGAATCCCTTTTTTGCAATCTGGGTTTACCATATTGAGCAGGAATTGTACAAAAACGGATATAAAATGCTTTTGTGCAACACGCAGGGGACCGTTGAAAAAGAGGAACATTATTTCCGGATGGCGGCACAGAATAAGGTGGATGGAATTATCTGTGTGACCTATCGCGACGCGGAGCCTTATGTGTCTGAGGAGATTCCGCTGGTATCTCTTGACCGCCACTTTGAAAAAAGGGTGAGCTGCATCAGCTCCGATAATTATCTCGGCGGAGAGCTGGCAGCCCGTAAAATGATCTCCACAGGAAGTAAGAGCCTGCTCTATCTGCGAAGTGGTTCCGCTGTCTCAGGAGAAACGTTGAAAAGAGGAAGCGGATTTGCAGACTGCTGTAAGGCTAATGGGATTCCCTGTGAGACAGTTGACCTTGGCGATGATTTTCAGATTTTTGAGAATGGCAGCTCTTCCATAGATGATGCCTTATGCAACTTTTTGATTTCCTGCAGACGCACCGGCAGGATGCGCTATGACGGCATATATACCAGCACAGACTCCCTGGCCTGGGTTCTCCTCACCCAGATGCGTAAGCTTGGCATCCAGGTTCCGGAGGAGGCGCAGATCATCGGCCATGACGGTCTGCGCATGATGAACAGAGGGGGATATATGGTGTCCAGTATCGCCCAGCCGGTAGAGGAGATGGCGAGAAAAAGTGTGGAGATGATTCTTAAGAAAATCCGCGGTGAGGAAACAGAGATTCTTACAATTCTCCCGGTGAAGTTTGTGGATGGAGGGACTACACGGTAGCGTAATGTCTGTATAGCAGGCGGCAGGGCAGTAATTATCGGGCGTCAGATTTTACCGGCGTTCCGGTAAAGACAAGCTCGCCGCCTTTTTCTCCGCCTTCCGGGCCTAAGTCAATGATCCAGTCGCAGTTTTTGATAAGCTGCTGGTTATGCTCCACAACCACAAGGGTATTGCCTGCGTCCGCCAGGCGGTTGAGAAGTACGAGAAAGTGCTCAATATCCTTTGGGTGAAGCCCGGTGGTAGGTTCATCCAATAAATACAATGTTTTTTTATCTGTGCTGTTATTGATCAATTCCCTTGCGAGCTTTAGCCGCTGTCCTTCTCCGCCGGACAAGGTGGTAAGCGTCTGTCCGAGCTCCGGATATTCAAGTCCTACATCTTCTAAAAGCCCCAGAATCCGTGTGATTTTGGGGTTATCTGCAAATAATACAGCGGCTTCACTCACAGAGAGCAGGAGCACATCTTTAATGGAAAGTCCTTTGTATTTTACCTCAAGAACATTCGGCTCAAAGCGGTCTCCGCCGCACACAGGGCATACAATCTGGTTATCCGTGAAAAACAGCATGTTGTTGTCTACATATCCCATTCCCTGACAATTCTCACATCTGCCGCCGGGGGTGTTAAAGGAGAAGTGTTTTGCCGTAAGACCCGCTTTTTTTGCGGCATCTGTCTTTGCGAACACGCTTCGGATTTCGCTGTACACATCTGTGTAGGTGGCGATGTTGGAGCGCTTCATTCTGGTGATGGAGGTCTGCTGGATTCCCACGATATTGTCAAATTGCTCCAGGCCCTCGATACTTCCCCATTTACCGCCGCCGCCGTTTTTTGCCAGTACATCAAAGATAAGGGTGGATTTGCCTGAGCCTGACGGTCCGGTGACTGCGGTGATGCAGCCCAGAGGGATTTCCACATTTATATGTTTAAGGTTAAATTGATGCGCGTTTTTGATATGGATAAAGCCGGAAGGCTTGCGGAAAGTGGTCTTTCCGGGGTGAGAACTGCGAAGCCAGCCGCCGGTGACAGATGCGTCCTGTTTCATAAGCTCGTCCAGGGTACCGGAGGCAATGATCTCGCCCCCGCATTTTCCGGAGCCGGGTCCCATGTCGATAATGTAGTCGGCAGCAGCCATGACGTCCTCGTCATGCTCAATGACCAGCACAGAGTTTCCTAGATCGCGCAGTCTTTTCAGGATAGAAATCAGTCCGGCGGTTGCCTGGGGGTGAAGGCCCGCGGTAGGTTCATCAAGGATATAGATTACTCCGGTCAATTCCGAGTCAAGCACAGCCGCCAGTCTCGCCCGCTGAAGCTCTCCTCCGGACAGGGTGATAATCTGGCGGTCCAGTGTGAGATAACCTAACCCTACATTCATATAGCGGTTGAGCTTGGTACGAATGTCGAGAAAATAATCATTCACCAATGCAAGATGCTTCGGAGGCAGTGCTGCGGCAAGCTCATCCGCCCACAAGGCAAGTCTTTCCAGGGAGTACTGAGCAAGCTCCGGGAGACGCGTGCCGTTTACCGTAACGCTGCGGCTTAATTCGCAAAGCCTTTCTCCATGGCAGTCGGGACATTCCACAATATCAAAATACTCCTCAAGCTGCCTGGAATTTCCCTCCTTATCTGCAAGCCTCCGCCATAGAATAGGATAAACGCCTTCGAAGCGTCCGGCGGCAACCGCTTTAGGCGGGGTGATGTCCGGGCAGAGGGAGAGAACAGCGGCGCTGGTTACGCCCTCATAGAGAATTGCCTTTTGCAGCTCATTGAATTGGTATACGGGGATATTATTGGGAATCGAAAGACCATAATGCTTGTAGGCGGAATATAATACAGAAATCTGATATTTTCCATATTGCTTTTCCCAGCAGAGCACAGCGCCGTCCTCCAGGGAACGTGTGTCATCTACGGTCTTGTCTTTTATAATAGAATGAATCTGGCCAAGGCCCTGGCATGTAGGACAGGCGCCTTCCTTAGTGTTAAAGGAAAAGTTGGTGCGGGTGAGCTTGTCCATGCGCTTGCCGCATTTGCTGCAGTACATATACACGTAAAAGTCAGTCCCGATTTTCTCCGTCTCCTCCTTGCATTTTGCGGAAGAGATGATTTCGCCGCAGTGCGGGCAGATGCGTACACCCAGCTTTTCGTAAATCATACGCAGGTCTGTGTACACATCCGTCATTGTTCCCACAGTGGAGCGGGGATTTGTATTGGAGTTTGTCTGCGTGATGGCAATCGCCGGGGAGGCACCCCGAATACGCTCTACCTTAGGCTTGCGGATGCCCTGGAGCGTGATCGCCTCCAGGTAGAGACGCTGGCATTCGTTAAAAAGCACATCAATAAGCAGAGTGGATTTGCCCGACCCGGAGAGCCCGGTGAAAACCACCAGCTTGTTTTTGGGAATGTCCACGCTTACATTCTTTAAATTACCTTCGCTTGCCTTGATGATTTGAATATGTGACATTCATGCCTCCTGCTCCTACTTCGCTTGCTGCTATTTAAATTACTTTCTATATCATTTGCTCTTATAGAGTTTACTCTTATATGATTTGCTCTTATAGGGTTTACTCTTATATGATTTGCTCTTATAGGGTTTACTTTTATATGATTTGTTCTTATAGGGTTTACTTTTATATGATTTGTTCTTATAGGGTTTACTCTTATATCATTTGCTCCTATACGATTTACTCCCCATGCATTTTACTTCCTGTTATCTTATAATATTAAGTTTCGATTTTATTCGTTATAATATCCGTATATCAGTCTGCTGTTTTGGGCGATGCTTGACTGGGCAGCGCCTGTGTCAGCGAGGTTTTCTGACATGAAGCAGATGACCAGGTCAATGCCGTTGGCCGTGCTGTAGACGATACCGGCGTCATTCTCTACTGTGTCAAGCTCCCCGGTTTTGTTGGCCACGCGCACACCTTCGGGCATAGCGGCGGGGATTTTGTTTGTCCTTGTCTGAAGCTTCAGCAGGTAATACATCGCCTCCGCGTTTGAGAGAGAAGCATTTTCCGCTGTACCGTTATTAATCTGGTAGACTTCCTTGAGGAATTTGCCGCAATCCTTTACAGAGGTATAATTATCACCGTTTTCCGTGCTCTGGAGAAGCATACGTCCCATAGAGGTGCTGGTATAGCCGTGAGCCTGGCAAAATGCGTTTACCTTAGCCATGCCTGCCCCGTTGTCACCGCCTCCAAGCCAGTTTACAAGTGTGTTGGCCGCATCGTTGTCACTTACGGTGATCATGCTGTTAAGGTTGGCATCCAGGCTGTCCACTCCATACTGCCCGGCAAGATCCTGATAATTTTCATACACAGTACCCATGATAAAAAGCTTAATGAGACTCGCGGCCTGCATGGGATGGTCGTTGATGGAACCCTCAGAGTTTTTCAAAAGGTTACACACATATACAGACCAGGTGCCATTGTCCTGAGGCAGCAGCCCGTTGATCTGAGATAAAAGATTGTCCATGCTCTCGTCCGTATTTTCCGTAAACGTTCCGCCGCTGGATGGAGAGAGCGTTCCCTCGTTCTGCGCTTCCTGTGGCTCCTGGGCTTCCTGCTGCTCCTGCGCGGTACTCTCTTGTGCAGCCGCGGCTGCCTGCTGCTCCTGAATCTGCAGCTTTTCCAGCTCATCCGCTTTTTCGCTGAGGGACGCGGCGGAATCGGAAATCTCCTGCACTGTTCTCTGCAGCTCTCCTACTTTATTCTGGAGGGATGCAAGCCTGTCCAGGGAAAAGAAGGTAAGCACTCCCAGTGAAATAAGCGCCAGGGTAAGGACGGTGATCACTACATATAGAAAAATAGGTTTTTTTGGCTGTAAATCATTCATTTTTTTCTCCCTTCTGTTATCCGAAGTACGCGTCAATGCCATCGGCAATGCCTTGAACCATTGTCTGCTGGAATCCGGAGTCATTCATCTGCCTGTCATCGCTCTCAAAAGTCATGAAGCCCATTTCAAGGATGGTCACGGGCACCGCACTCCAGTTGATTCCCGTCATATTGTCATAATACTGCACGCCCAGATTTTTAAAACCTGTAGCATTACAATAAGCATCTAGGATTGTCTGGGAAAGGCGGTTAGACTCTTCGTAGAGCTGCGGTACATAAGGATTCTGTGCCGAAGGCGACATTGTCAGAGCACCGCTTGCAGTATGAGAGTCTTCACCATTTGCGTGAATCCGTACATAGATCTCCGCGCCCTGCTCTGCCACATATTGTGCCCTTTCTTTATTACTGATAGCCGTCTCATTGTCTGTTCGGGTCATCACCACCTGGTAACCGCGGCTCTCCAGCTCTGTTTTCAGCCTGAGAGAAACATCCAGATTAAGCTGGTATTCCGGAACTCCGGTGTACGCGCCCTGCGTACCCGTGGAAGCCATGGCCTTCATCTCCTCTGAGCCGGGACCAAGCGGTTCCAGCCCGCTCATATCAACAGCTTCACTCTGGTGGCCGGGGTCAATCCCTACCACGTGTCCGTTCGAGGCGGAAAATGTATCCCCGTCAGTCCCTTCATGGAACACAGAAGGCTTAGAGTCCCCCTCATTTTCAACAGGCGCCCGCTCCTGCTTCTTTTTTTCACTTGCAGCTTTTGCTTTTTGCTGGGCATACGTAATGGCCGCTTGTTTCTTCTCCACAGTTCGGGCGAAAATTTCTTCGTCCGCTTTCAGCTCGAGCTGCTTCACAGAGATTTGTTCCATTACCTTTTCCACGTCTTTCGCCGTATCGCCGATTTGCTCATATGTTTTATAACTGAATAGGAAAAGAGCACCAATACACAGGAGCCCGGTCAGAAAAAGCAGCACTGCCATGGGGTTGATTTTTTTCTTCATAGGTTTACCTTTCTTTGGATTTTGTATAAAATTCCCAGGTCGTGGGGAAAATAAAATTGTATGGCGTATGGTTTTATTATAATGAAGGTGGGGGCAAAATGCAATTGCTCTAGGAAAATAAAGATGTATGGGGGGCCCCTGGAAGGGGGTTGAACGGTGAGACGGAGGAACTTGAGCGCTGGGGGAGGGCTTATCCGTGTCGGGCTGATGCCCGCTCGCCTTCAACTAAGTTCTAACTGCGACTAAAGCGCTCAAGAAGAGCTTTCGCGCTTAAGTCTCCGTAAGAACTGGATTTTCAGGCTCGCTTTCCGCAAATCAGCCCGACACGGATAAGCCCTCCCCCAGCGCTCAAGTTCCTCCGTCTCACCTACCACTACGTTTCCATCCCCCATTTGGAGGGAATGGCGAATGCCACTACGTTTGCGTACTGTTTGTAAAGATTGGTGAATAACTACTACATCTGTGCATTGTTTGCAAAGCTTGGTAATTAGCTAATATATTACTACAACGTACTGTAGCGTTTGTAAAGGCAAGTATATAACCACTATATTCCTGATTTGTCCACCAACAAAGCTTGTGTTTTTCGCCAAAAATTCATTAAATGCGGAAGCTTATCTTTTCGCGCTAGATAAGCCATCCGGTGAAAACGCTCAGCACCAGGAAGGGGACGGGAACGTAGTGGAAGGCTAGGGGGAGGCGCTTGGGGCCGGGGAGGTGTTAGCTGCGTTGGGCTGATTTGCGTAAGCGCGCCTGAAAATCCAATGCCTACGGAGACTTAGCCGCGAGAGCTCTTCTCGAGCGGCTTAGTCGCAGTTGGCATTTAGTTGAAGGGAAGCGTGCATCAGCCCAACGCAGCTAACGCCTCCCCGGCCCCAAGCGCCTCCCCCTAGCCGTTCAACAACTTCCCAGGGGGCCCCCATCCCCTCTTAAAAAATCGCCATTTTTTCCTATAAAACACCTTGACACGCGCGGTTTTACGGTCTATAATGAGCAAGCGTGCAAAAGCAACGCTGATTTTTTGCGCGCATAATTTTGACAATAGCAACCGCAAGGCCCCATAAAGACTTATGGAGAAATAAATCGGGAGGTGAAATGGAATGCCAACATTCAACCAGTTAGTAAGAAAAGGACGCCAGACAGCTGTTAAAAAATCCACAGCTCCGGCTCTGCAGAAAACTTTTAACTCTTTAAGAAAGAAATCAGTAGAACAGTCCGCACCACAGAAACGTGGCGTATGTACTGCTGTTAAGACAGCAACTCCTAAGAAGCCTAACTCTGCTCTTAGAAAAATTGCCAGAGTTCGTCTTTCAAACGGTATCGAAGTAACAAGCTATATCCCAGGTGAAGGTCACAACCTTCAGGAGCATAGCGTTGTACTTATCCGTGGTGGAAGGGTTAAGGACTTACCTGGTACCAGATATCATATCATCAGAGGTACTCTGGATACCGCAGGTGTCGCTAACAGAAAACAGGCCCGTTCCAAATACGGCGCTAAGAGACCGAAAAAGAAATAAAAAAAATTGCGGAGCGATTTTCGCTGCTTCTTGATTGCGAAGCGATTAAGAAGAGACCGCTGCATTTAATCATCCGATGTATTACTGCGGAGACTATAGAAGATTTGTACGGTATTCCATATACCCTGTCGGTTGCGGGTTAAATATAGGACCTTACCAGTGCGAACATGCAATAGTTTACTGCGTGAGTACCGATGATTTAATCAAGAATGATTAAGGAGGGAAGTAACGTGCCACGTAAAGGACATACTCAGAAAAGAGACGTTCTGGCAGACCCGATGTACAACAACAAAGTGGTTACCAAGCTTATCAATAACATCATGTTAGACGGTAAGAAGGGTGTCGCTCAGAAGATTGTATACGGTGCATTCACCAGAATCGAAGAAAAAGCTGGTAAACCAGCACTTGAAGTATTTGAGGAGGCTATGAACAACATCATGCCGCTTCTGGAAGTAAAAGCAAGACGTATCGGTGGTGCTACTTATCAGGTTCCGATCGAGGTAAGAGCAGACAGACGTCAGGCACTGGCTCTTCGCTGGCTGACCACCTATTCTCGTAAAAGAGGCGAGAAGACCATGGAGGAAAGACTGGCAAACGAGCTTTTAGATGCAATGAACAATACAGGCGCATCTGTTAAGAAGAAAGAAGACATGCACAAGATGGCTGAGGCAAACAAAGCATTTGCTCACTATCGCTTCTAATAGAGGAGGAAAACCCATTGGCTGGAAAAGAAGGAAGAGAATACCCATTAGAGAGAACCAGGAATATTGGTATTATGGCTCACATCGATGCGGGTAAAACAACTCTTACAGAACGTATCCTTTATTATACAGGTGTCAACTACAAGATTGGTGATACTCACGAGGGTACTGCTACCATGGACTGGATGGAGCAGGAGCAGGAGAGAGGTATTACCATTACATCAGCCGCTACCACATGTCATTGGACACAGCAGGAAAACTGCCAGCCCAAGCCAGGTGCTCTGGAGCATCGTATCAATATCATTGATACCCCAGGACACGTTGACTTTACGGTTGAGGTAGAGCGTTCCCTGCGTGTACTTGACGGCGCCGTAGGCGTTTTCTGCGCAAAGGGTGGTGTAGAACCGCAGTCTGAGAACGTTTGGCGTCAGGCTGACACCTATAATGTACCCCGTATGGCTTTCATCAATAAGATGGACATCCTGGGTGCGGACTTTTACGGTGCTGTAGAACAGATCAAAACCCGACTGGGTAAGAATGCTATCTGCCTGCAGCTGCCAATCGGAAAAGAAGATGAGTTCAAAGGAATTATTGACTTATTTGAAATGAAAGCTTACATCTACAACGATGATAAGGGTGAAGACATCTCTATCGTTGACATTCCGGATGATATGAAGGATGATGCTGAGCTTTATCATACAGAGCTTGTAGAGAAGATCTGCGAGTTAGATGATGACTTAATGATGGAATATCTGGAAGGTGAAGAACCAAGCGTAGAAATGCTCAAGGCTGCCTTAAGAAAAGGTACCTGCGACTGCTCTGCAGTTCCGGTATGCTGTGGTACAGCTTACAGGAACAAAGGTGTTCAGAAGCTTTTGGATGCTGTTATTGAGTACATGCCGGCTCCGATCGATATCCCCGCTATCGAGGGTACTGACCTGGACGGCAACGCAATCGTAAGACACTCATCTGATGATGAGCCGTTTGCAGCACTTGCATTTAAGATTATGACAGACCCGTTTGTTGGTAAGCTGGCATATTTCCGCGTATACTCCGGTACTATGAATTCCGGTTCTTATGTGCTTAATGCAACTAAGAATAAGAAGGAACGTGTTGGACGTATCCTGCAGATGCACGCAAACAAGCGTATGGAGCTGGATAAGGTTTATTCCGGTGATATCGCTGCTGCGATTGGATTCAAATTTACTACAACAGGTGATACCATCTGTGATGACCAGCATCCGGTAATCCTGGAATCCATGGAATTCCCGGAACCAGTTATCGAGCTGGCTATCGAACCTAAGACAAAAGCAGGACAGGGCAAACTGGGTGAGGCTCTTGCAAAACTTGCAGAAGAAGACCCGACCTTCCGTGCGCATACAGATCATGAAACAGGACAGACCATTATCGCCGGTATGGGTGAGCTGCATCTGGAAATCATCGTTGACCGCCTCCTTCGTGAATTCAAGGTAGAGGCAAACGTTGGTGCTCCTCAGGTAGCATACAAAGAAACAATCACCAAGGATGTGGATGTGGACAGCAAGTACGCAAAACAGTCTGGTGGACGTGGACAGTATGGTCACTGTAAAGTTAAATTCGGTCCTATGGATGCCAATGGAGAAGAACTGTACAAGTTCGAAACCACTGTTGTTGGCGGTGCTATTCCGAAGGAATACATCCCGGCAGTCGGCGAAGGTATCGAAGAAGCTATGAAAGCCGGTATCTTAGGCGGTTACCCGGTAGTCGGCATACATGCAAATGTATACGATGGTTCTTACCATGAAGTCGACTCCTCAGAAATGGCATTCCACATTGCAGGTTCTCTTGCATTCAAGGATGCTATGCGTAAGGCAGCACCGATTCTCCTTGAGCCTATCATGAGAGTCGAGGTTACCACACCGGAGGATTATATGGGTGACGTTATCGGTGACATCAACTCCCGTCGTGGACGTATCGAAGGTATGGACGACATCGGCGGCGGCAAGATGATCCGTGGATTCGTTCCGCTGTCCGAGATGTTCGGCTACGCAACAGATTTACGTTCCAGAACACAGGGACGTGGTAACTACTCCATGTTCTTCGAGAAATACGAGCCAGTACCGAAGTCTGTACAGGAAAAAATCCTTACTAAGAAAGACTGATATACAAAAGAAATACTTGCAAATATCCTTGATTTGCAATATAATCAAGGATAGCAAGTTTTTAACCGAAAATAATATGCTCTGATAGAAAGAGCCAAGTTTTAAGGAGGACGTTTTAAAATGGCAAAAGCTAAGTTTGAGAGAAACAAACCGCATTGTAACATCGGTACCATTGGTCACGTTGACCATGGTAAAACAACTTTAACAGCTGCTATCACCAAGACTCTGCATGAGAGATTAGGAACAGGTGAGGCTGTTGCATTCGAGAACATCGATAAAGCTCCGGAAGAAAGAGAGCGTGGTATCACAATCTCCACAGCTCACGTTGAGTATGAGACAAATAAGAGACATTACGCACACGTTGACTGCCCAGGACATGCTGACTACGTTAAGAACATGATCACTGGTGCTGCTCAGATGGACGGCGCTATCCTTGTTGTTGCTGCTACAGACGGTGTTATGGCTCAGACAAAAGAGCACATCCTTCTTTCCCGTCAGGTAGGTGTTCCTTACATCGTTGTATTCATGAACAAATGTGACATGGTAGACGATGAAGAGCTTCTTGAATTAGTAGAGATGGAAATCCGCGAGCTGTTAAGCGAGTATGACTTCCCGGGAGATGACATTCCGGTTATCCAGGGTTCTGCTCTGAAAGCTCTGGAAGATCCTACAAGCGCATGGGGCGACAAGATCCTTGAGCTGATGGAAGCTGTAGATGATTACGTTCCGGATCCTCAGCGTGAAACTGACAAACCTTTCGTTATGCCTGTAGAGGACGTATTCTCCATCACTGGACGTGGTACTGTTGCTACTGGTAGAGTAGAGGCTGGTGTTCTTCACGTATCTGAAGAAGTTGAAATCGTTGGTATCAAAGAAGAGACACGTAAAGTTGTCGTAACTGGTATCGAAATGTTCCGTAAATTACTGGATGAGGCTCAGGCTGGTGATAACATCGGTGCTCTGCTTCGTGGTGTTCAGAGAACTGAAATCGAAAGAGGACAGGTTCTTGCAAAACCAGGCAGCATTACCTGCCACACCAAATTCACCGCTCAGGTTTACGTTCTGACTAAAGACGAGGGTGGCCGTCATACACCATTCTTCAACAACTATCGTCCGCAGTTCTACTTCAGAACAACAGACGTAACAGGTGTCTGCAACCTGCCAGAAGGCGTTGAGATGTGCATGCCTGGAGATAACATCGAAATGACAATCGAGCTGATTCATCCGATCGCTATGAGCCAGGGTCTTACTTTCGCTATCCGTGAAGGTGGACGTACAGTTGGTTCAGGCCGTGTTGCTACAGTTATCGAGTAATTGGCATTGAACACTTAATGAGTGCTTACACGAATTTAGTGTGAAAGCCGTTCTTTGAGCATTGCGAAAAGAACTACCTTAAATTATATAAATCGAGTACCGCAAGGTACATTGTGTCCAAGCATAAGATGCCCCGGAACCGTAAGGTTTCCGGGGTTTTTCTGTTAGCTTACATGCAAACGCTCTTTAAGTGCCTCTTGTAATACTTGTGAAAAATTTATATTTTTTTCCATTGCAGCTGTATTTAGCCATTCTGGTATAGACAATGTTTTCTTTACAGAACGCTCAAAATGTGATTTTGCATATTCTATCACATCTACAGTGACTATATTTATAAAAGCTTGAGATGCTTCAATTTCTAATTCATTTCGAAGCGCTTTTATATCGATTTTGTCTATTTCAGACGGTTCAGATACCTCTTCTCCTTCCCTTTTACAGGTATACAAATATCCTGCAAGACACTCCACCGCCATTTCCAGAGCCTCGTGCAGCGTCTCTCCACATGTTGACAAATAATTAAGGTCTGGAAATATTACTGAGTAACTATCTTTTTCCTTAAAAAAACATGCCGGGTATGCTGATAACATTATGACTACCTCCTTCTTAATGTTATGAATAGGACGCAGGGCTTATTTCAGCCCTGCTTGTTTTAGGATGGATTTTTCTGTACCTATGGGTAAGCTCTTGCAATGGAAAGGGATTGTAACCTTCCCTTTTTTATGGGATGTACATAATGTCTATGAGACCCTTCCTGTGATTTGAATACCCAACCATCCGCAAGGATAACCTTTTCCAATTCTCTTGGTTTCTTTGGCATATTATATCCTCCTTGCATTTTTATTATAACACATAATGCGTATTATAGGAATACGTGTTATATATATACGTGTTAATTTTGTGTTTGTTGGGGAAATCCCGAATACCCTATATAAAAAATAACCTTGGATGACTATATGAATTTGTTCATCCAAGGTTAATTATCGTAGTGTAACCCTTTGAAGACCGTATTAAAATCAGTGTGAAAAATCTCGACCAGAGCAAGTAACTCGCTAATTCGAATGTTATAAATGCCAGATTCAATCTGGGAGTATTTGCTGCGTGTTATGTCTATATTACGGATTTGCAATTGTGCCACAACCTGCTCTTGCGTTAGTTTGGCATTATTTCTTAGATTACGAAGATTATTTCCGATTGAGATATCATGCGTTTGTTTTAATTTTTGTGCCATAAGTCTATCGATCCTTCAGTAAATATTTTGTATATGTATTGATACTAGTATAAAAATTGCGTATAATTGCAATGTATAGCTTGCAAAATGAAAAGCTGAGAAAAACAATTTAATGTAATTAAATAAATCACCAGGCAAATATGTATATTTTTTTAATTGAATACTACTCAACTAAGAAGTAATATACTTTCGCAAAAGGATTCTAATAATTCAATTCAAAAATAGGTAAACTAGAGATACCATATTTAGGATTGAGGTGTAGTCCTTGTTAGATGAAAAGTATATTGCAAATCGAATACAAGAATTATGTGCTAAAAAGGATATGTCTATGTATGCTCTTTCCCAAAAAACAAATATTAGCCAATCATCATTATCCAATTTGACGAAACGTGGAAGCATCCCAACTTTTCATACACTGAATCGGATATGCGAGGGCTTAGGAATCACTCTGGCTCAGTTCTTTGCAGATAATGAAGAACGCCCAGATTTAAGCCTGGAGCAGCAGCATGTTTTGGAGACATGGGAAAGCCTGTCAGACAACGAGAAACGAGCAGTTGAGACTTATATACGGGGTATTAAGTTAAAATGATGGTAACTAACTGAGGTTGGGTGCCTTTTGCATATTCGCCTGAAAGGCAGAGTATGAAAAAGATATGCATCTGTATATTGGTGCTACTGCTTACTGGATGTGGAGCATCAAAGGCTGAGAGGGATAGACATTCTTTAGCTTTTGCAGACTTTTGTATGTTAGAAGAGGATGGAATGACAGTAGCGGTTGAGGTGGATGGTGTTTCATATACATTCACCTGTAGCATGCATGGGGATATCGTGGAAGTTGCACGGACAGATGGGGAAAGATTTGGGATTGAAGTATGATGTAAATAGATAAAGTGCAGAGGCTATGACTGGCTATAATTTGGCTACAAAAATAATCAAAACCAGTTCTACAGAAAGAGAAATTATATAAATCGAGTACCACAAGGTACATTGTGTCCAAGCATAAGATGGGGGCTGTCGGGAAATCGGTAGTCCCTTTTTCTGTTGGGCGGAAAAAATCCAAATATGAAAACGTTACCGACTAAACAAATTAACGATACCTCCCCAAAAAAGAAAATAGCCAATTAAGGCTATAAAATAAAAATATAGCCTTATATATGAATAAGTATTAATTATTGCTCATAAAGGCTATATAATGGGAGTGAGAGGTGATAGATTATGTTATTTCATTTTGAAAACAAGCCGTTTACTGTGGTAATTGGGGATATAAGAGATTCGAGGATGCTGCAATCAAGAAAAGCGGTTCAGGATAGACTTAAAAATATATTAGGGGAAATCTAATCAGGCTGTCGCATTTTCGAATAAACATTCGGGAAGCGGCAGCCTTTTCTGTATTTCTGGCCGTGCGTTTAAACCGGTATATACCCCATCATAATAGACAACCGCTTTGCCATAGGCAGCAGTGCCTGGGCCAATTGGCTTTCCTCTGTTTCGGTAAGCGTATTTCCGCTGAGGCTGAGGGCACCGATGGGCTTGCTGGAAGCATCCTTGATGATCGTTCCGATGCAGAACAGGTTGTATTCGTTTTCTTCCTTATCCAGAGCGTAACCGCGCTGCCGGGTAAGACATATATCGCGCAGCATTTCCTGTACGTCTGTGATGGTATGCTCGGTAAGCTGATGGACATCCAGAAGAGGCCATTTCTCTAAAATTTCCGTGTTTGTATAACTGGAAAGCAGGGCTTTTCCGGCGCTCGTAGAGTATAGAGGGGATCTGCCGCCCAGGTTGGTATAGATGGAAAACAAATTTTCCTTCTGGCCGATACTCTGCAGACAAAGAATTTCGTTATTATCCTCAATAGAAAACTGGGCAATACGTCCTGTAATGGAATTCAGATCAGCAAGAGCAGAGCTGATCAAGGTCATTTTGTCCAATACCTTAATAGCCTTTGCACCAATCTCATAAGGCTTCAAAGTCAGGGAATAACTACCATTCTCTTCATTCTTACTCAAATAGCCGCTCTGAACCAGAGTGTGAGCCAGTCTTAAAACAGAAGCTTTATTTACATTCAATTCTTTATGTAGTTCATTCAATCCCATGCTTCCTTTTTGCGAAAGTAATTCTAATATCGCTAATGCGCGCTCAACGGCCTGGATAGGTTCAATTTTGGTTTCTGGATTTTTTGATGGCATATGGCATAACGACCTCCTTTTCATTCTAATTATATAATCTCCCTGTAAAGAATGCAATCTATTTTTACAAAAAGTGAAATAAGGAATAATATTTTGAAATGCACTGCTGTTTATAGAAATAGCATGTGTACTATTGTTTTGTTTCGATTCTTGAATTTGAGGAAATTGTATCATAATAGTGCAAAAATATTTGCTGTTTTTATACAAATTGCATAAATATAATAGTGCATTTTTGTGAGGATATTTGAAACTAATTTGTTGACAAATAAAACAAATGTAATTACAATGAAACTATAATATAAAAAGTGAAACGACAAAATGAAAAATGAAACTAAAAAGCGAGGAGTGAAGAGAAAGGAATAAAAAAGAAAATGCAAATAAGAACTTAAGTAAGAGTTTAGAGTATGTAAACCGTTACAGTGATTAGTACCAAAATTGAAATAAAATTAGCAGAGAGGTGTAAAAATGGCAAAAGCAAAAGCAACTGCAGATACAAGCCTTTGCAAGGAGTGCAGGCTATGTGTGAGTTACTGCCCTAAGAATGCGATCGAGCCCTTAGAAGAGCTCAATGCAAAGGGATATAAAATAATCAGAATCAACGAAGAGCTTTGTATTGGCTGTGGCCGTTGTTACAAGATTTGTCCTGATTATGTGTTTACAATCCATACGTTAGAATAGGGAGGGCAGGAAAATGAGCAAAGAATATAGAGTAATGAAAGGGAACGAGGCAATGGCGGAGGCTGCTCTTCGTGCAGGCTGCCGTTTCTATGCCGGATATCCCATTACCCCTCAGAGTGAAATTCTCCAGTATATGTCTGCTCATATGGCAGAGCGGGGAGGTGTATTTCTCCAGGGTGAAAGTGAAATTGCAAGTATGAGTATGCTGTGGGGCGCGGCTGCCTGCGGCGAAAGAGTCATGACCAGCTCCTCCGGTCCGGGTTATGATCTGAAGCAGGAGGGGATTTCCTACTTCGCATCCTATAACCTGCCGGCTGTTATTGCAGACGTTATGCGCTACGGAACAGGTGACGGTGAGATTACCGCAGGGCAGGATTCTTACTGGCTGGCGACAAAGGGCGGCGGACACGGAGATTCCCGTCAGATTGTTCTGGCCCCGGCATCCGTACAGGAAAGCGCGGACCTTACATACGAAGCATTTGATCTTGCCTTCAAATACCGCACGCAGGTAATCCTGCTGAGCGACGGAAGCATCGGTCAGATGATTGAAAAAGTATATTTACCCGAGCATAAGGAGCACGACAAGGACCAATACGACTGGGCCATTAAAGGCTATAAAAAACCGGAAGAGACAAAGGTGAAGGTCACCAATACAGACCGTTCCATGGACAGCTATGAAGAATACAATCAGATGATGCAGGATAAATTCAGGACCATGCATGAGAATGAGCAGCGATGGGAGAATTTTATGACAGAGGATGCGGAATTCGTTCTTGTTGCGATTGGAATTTCTTCCAGAGTCTGTAAATCTGCTGTTCGCAGGGCAAGAGAAAACGGCATGAGGCTTGGCCTCATCCGCCCGATTTCTGTTTGGCCGTTCCCGGAAAAAGCATTCCGCGATCTGCCGGAAACAGTAAAGGGTCTGGCAACTGTTGAAATGAGCTTGTCAGCACAGATGGGACAGGATCTGATGATGGCAGTCCGCTGCAAAAAGCCGGTGTACAGCTATCTTACCACAAAATACATTCCTACCACACAGGGAATCGTCGACTTCTGCAGTGACGTCCTTGCTGGCAAAGTCAAAGAATTGGAGGTGTTCTGAAATGGCTGTTAGAATGACAAAACCCCAAATGATAAACCAGCAGGTAGGCTGGTGCGGAGGCTGCGGTCACGGAATCATCCAGAGATTGATCGCGGAGTCCTGCGAAGAGCTGGGCTTGGTGGAAAAGACAGTACAGGTGCTGGACATTGCCTGTGCCTACTGGTCCATTGATACCTTGAACTGTGACGGCATTGCAGGTCCCCATGGCCGTCCGGCTGCAGTTGCCACCGGCATTAAGAAGGTACGCCCGGATGCCAATGTATATGTCTGCGCAGGGGACGGCTGCTCCTACGTAATCGGCCTGGAGGAAACCCTGTACGCCGCTGCGAGAAATATCCCAATCACAATGATTGTTGTAAATAACGGGATTTTCGGTATGACAGGCGGCCAGATGTGTCCGGCCACCACTTTGGTAGGGGACAAGACCGTATCAAGTCCGTATGGCCGTGATCCTCATACAGCAGGAGAGCCCTTCGACACACTAACTATGATCCAGAGCCTTCCCGTTGCGTTTGCGGCAAGAGGCGCGCTCTATGACCCACAGCACATTGATGAGACAAAGAAGCTGATCAAAAAAGGCATGGAATATCAGAGGGACAATAAGGGCTTTTCCATCATCGAAATACTTTCCCCATGCCCCACAAACTGGAAACTCAGCCCTGTGGAAGCAATGGAAAAAATTAAAAATGCTAACCAGGAGATTTTTCCGGTTAAGGTTTATGTAGATAACGGAGGTGACAAGTAATGGCTGATATTATGTTTGCAGGCGCAGGCGGTCAGGGCGTGCTTACCGCAGGCAAAATCCTCACAGAGATAGCTGCCCAGTCACATAACGTATGCTGGACCAGTGAGTATTCCGCAGAGATGCGCGGCGGCTATGCACTTGCCCGTGTGGTGGTGTCCGAGGAGGAGATCGGTACTCCGTACCCGGATTATCTGGATATTCTCTGCTGTATGGACGAGAACAGCTATCAGAAATACGGTGAACAGGTCCGTCCCGGCGGCACGATTGTAATCAATACCTCCCTGTTTGATGAGAACGCGGGGAAACATCAGGACGGCGTAAAGGTTGTGGGAATCAAATGTATGGATATCGCTGCCAGCCTTAAAAATTCCCGGGGAGCAAACCTGGTTATGCTGGGCAGCATGGTACACAGCACAGGAGTTCTCGACGAAAAGAGCTTTGGAAAAACCCTGCTTGAGTATTTTGAGAAAAAAGGTAAAAACGGACAGCCGAACCTTGACTGTTTTGAGGCGGGCTGCGCAAACACAGAGACCGTATAGAGAGGTATAAAATGGATCTGAATAAATTGTTAAAGCCACGTACTGTGGCAATTGTGGGTGCCAGCGAGAAGGCAGGCTTCGGCGGAGACACAACCAGAAACTATTTGAAATTTTCCAAAAATCTGGACAATGTGTTCTTTGTGAATCCCGGAAGAGATACAATTTTCGGCCGTCCGGCTTATCATACACTGGCAGATATTCCCGCAGATGTAGATTTGGTGATTTTGTGTACACCGCAGAAAACAATAATTTCCTTATTAGAGCAGGCTGCCCAGAAAAACTGCGGAGGTGCGGTGATTTTCGCGAGCGGCTACAGCGAAGTTGGGGCGGAAGGTAAGGCGCTCCAGGAGGAACTGGTTGAGAAAGCCAACAGCCTTGGGATTGCTGTGATGGGACCGAACTGTGCAGGCTTTGCCAATTTTATTAACGGGATTTTCGCCTTTGCGTTTCTGGTGGAGGAAAGGGACCGTTCCGGAAATATCGGCATGGTCTCCCAGAGCGGACAGATAGTTTTAGGCGGTCTGGACAGCCGTACTATGGGCTTCAGCCACGTAATCTCATCCGGAAACTCCTGCAATGTTAAGGTGGAGGATTATCTGGAATTTCTGGTGGACGATGAAGATACCAAGGTAGTGGCTGCTTACATAGAAGGAGTTACAAAACCGGATAAATTGATTAAGACCTTCCGCAAGGCAGCAATAAAGAAAAAGCCAATCGTTATTTTAAAAACAGGAAAATCCGCGAAATCCCAGCAGCTTGCCGCATCCCATACAGGCTCCCTGTCTGGAGCGGATAAGGTTCTGCGGGCATTATTCCGCCGCTACGGCGTGATCGAGGCCAACGACCTGGAAGAGCTAATGGGACTTGCCACTGCTTTCTCCTGGCTGGATAAGCTGCCGAAAGGGGAACGCTGCGTGTTTATGAACGTATCTGGCGGTGAGGCGGGCGTTATGGCTGACCTGGCGGAGGAATACGGAATTGAGCTGGCGGAATATAAACCGGAAACAAAGGCCTATCTGCAGACCCTGGTACCTGATTACGGTTCTGTAAATAATCCTTTTGATATGACTGCCGGAATCGGATATAATACGCCCGTTATGGTAAAGGCCATGGAGGCGATATCCAGGGACGAAAATGTAGACGTGATCTGCATTGCTTACACGATTACACCGGAGGTCTGGGACGATACCATTACTCATATGGTAGAGGCTGCCTCTATTGCAAAACAGAATCCTGATATGAAGCCGGTTGTATGGCTTCCTTTCATCGAGCACACCAGAGATCAGGAGAGTGCTGATGCTCTCAAACAGGCAGGCGTGCCGTTGTTGCCCTCCGGCCGCTATGGCTGTGATGCTCTGAAAAAGATTCTGACTTTTTCAACCACAGAGTTTGAGGATATGGAGGCAGCAATCCCGGAAACCAGGAAAACCAAAACAGAAGGCTTAAGTGAATATGAGAGCCTCTGCTTCCTGGAGAAACACGGTGTAACAATTCCTCCGCAGGCAGTGGCGGCTACAGCCGAGGAAGCGGTAGTAGCTGCAAAGACGCTGGGCTATCCGCTGTCTGTAAAAATTCATTCCCGCGATATCCAGCATAAATCCGATGTAGGAGGAGTTAAGCTGGGTATCAGGAATGAAACAGAATTAAAAAAGGCGTTTGAAGATATTATGGAGAGCTGCTCTAAGAAAGCTCCCGATGCTGTTCTGAAGGGTGTGCTTTTAAAACCAATGCTGAAACCCGGAACAGAGATGATCATCGGTGTAAATAATGATAAGGATTTCGGCCCCATGATCATGATTGGAATGGGTGGCGTTTTTGTAGAATTGTTTAAGGATGTGCAGCTTGCACCTGCTCCGCTTTCCCGGAAACAGGCGCTTAAGATGATTCATTCTCTGAAATCTTATCCTCTTCTTAACGGATACCGTGGTTCAGAGAAATGTGATGTAGAAGCTCTGGCAAAGCTCCTTGTGCAGATTAGTGAAATGGCCGCAGAGTGTAAGGAAACGGTAAAAGAACTGGATATCAATCCGGTGTTTGTTACCCCGGAAGGTGCAGCGATTGCAGATGCTCTACTTATCAAGTACAGTTAAGAAAGGACCAGTACAGCTATGAATAAATACGCGTTTCAGGGCGGCCTGCTGATAGACGGAACCGGCAGTATGGCAGTGGCAGACAGTCTTGTGCTGATTGACGGAGAAAAGATTGCCTATGCCGGATCCATGAAGGAAATTCCTGAGGACTATGAAATAAAAGATATCAGCGGCAAAACCATTATGCCGGGATTAATAGATGCACACCTTCATTTTTCCGGTAATCTTACAGATAATGATACGGACTGGGTGACGGAGGATAATTTCCAAAAAGCGGTTGTGGCAGTTCAGCAGGCGCACGAGTGTCTGGAAGCAGGGCTTACCACTGTAGGTGAAATTTCTCTTTTCGGCATCCACATCCGCAATATGATAGAAAGAAAAGTCATGAAGGGACCCAGAGTAGTTGCCACAGGGCGGGGCTTCTGTGCTACCTGCTCACACGGAGATTCCCATCACGCCTCTATCGAACAGAACAGACAGTCTCATCCCTGGGGTGAATGCGTGGACAGCCCCTGGGACCTGAGAAAAGCAGTACGCCGGAGAATGCGTGAGAATCCGGACGCAATCAAAATCTGGGCTACCGGAGGCGGAATCTGGCGGTGGGAGACAGCCATGGATCAGCATTATACCATGGAAGAGGTACAGGCAATCGTGGATGAATGCCAAATGCGCCACATCCCTGTATGGTCACACTGTTTTGGAAGCGCTGAGAACTCAGTGAAGGCAGGGGTGGACCTGATCATTCACGGCCAGTCATTAGATGATGAAACCCTGGATCTTATGGCGGAAAAAGGAATTGCTCTTTGCCCTACCATTAATTTCATGCCGGAATGGCTTAAGACATTTCCTCCTAAATATGACACTGCATTACACGACCAATATCCGGGTGAAACCGTGGCGGAAAAGGATTTAAACCGTATATACGCGAATCTTAAGAAGGCAAATGAAAAAGGAATCATGCTTACCATCGGTTCAGATTCCTTTAACTCCCAGATGACTCCATACGGTGAGACTGCTGTGGGTGAACTGCATGCCTTTGTAGAATGCGCAGGAATCAGTGAGATGGACACGATTGCTGCGGCTACTTTAAACGGGGCTAAGGTCCTGCGGGTAGACGATATCACAGGTTCCCTTGAGGCTGGAAAAAGTGCCGATTTATTGGTGATTGACGGAAATCCTCTCGAAAATATTCGTGCGGTTGCAGTAGACAATATGTGTGTTATTATGAAAGAAGGAGACTTTGTAAGAGACCGGATTTAAGAAAGGAGTAATAGAGATGCGAAACGTAAAGTTATCCATGTTTACCCAGGAAGATATGCAGCGTGTACATAATGCTTCATTAAAATTATTGTGGGAAAACGGTGTTAATATTGCAAACGACCGAGTTCTGGAAATCTTTAAAAAACATGGTTTTAAGGTGGAAGGAAGTCAGATTTATATCACGGAGGAGCAGGTGGATAAAGCGCTTCAGACTGTTCCCTCCCACTTTGTCATCCATGCAAGAGATCCTAAGAAAAGCCTGGATCTGGGCGGAGGAGATTATGGAGTATGTACTCCGATCGGACCGATCAATACCAGGACGCTCGATGATGGTATCCGCCCGGGAACCTTGAAGGCAGCGGAAGAGCTGACGAAGATTTACCAGGCCAGCGATGTGATCAATATCAATACGAATAACGGTGTGGAAGCCAATGATGTACCCGTAAAGAACCGCCATCTGGAAGTCATGAGAATGCTTCTCAGGCATACCGATAAGCCGATGTATACCCGCTTGTTCGATTATGATGAGATGAACGAGGCCATGGATATGGTGGAAATCGTGGTGGGAGAGAAGCTTGAGAAGGGCGGAAAAATCTGGCTTGCGCCGGGCTCCTGTCCATCCTTAAGTCCTATGGCTTATAGCCGTGAGGTGGCAGACAATATTGTGGCATTGGCAGAGAGAGGCCAGGTAGTTACCCTGGGGTCTGCTACCACTACGGGCGTCACAGGACCGATTCAGATTTTTGGGACTGTGGTCATGCAGAATGCAGAACAGCTTGCAGGACTGGTCCTCACACAGCTCATCAACCCAGGAAATGCAGTGGGTTACGGTGTGGCAGCCTGCCCGGCAAATATGAGAGGTGCGAAATACTGCTGCGGTTCACCCGGACGTGTGATGCTTCAGATTGGTTCCATTGAAATGGCAAAGAGATTCTACAATCTTCCGGCCAGAACCGAACCTTATACAACTGAAAGCTCCTTAAACGACTGGCAGGCCGGAATGGAATCCTATGAAGGAACCATGTGCAATATTTTATCCGGCGCAGACTACCAGTTAGGTGAGATTGGAACTTTGGATTCCCTGATGACCACATCCTATGAAAAGACAATCCTCGACGAGGAAATTACCAGCCGCCTGTTATATATCCGTGACGGTATTGATGTGAACGAGGAAGCTGCTGCGGTTGAAACCATTAAAGAGGTAGGAAGCGGCGGAACCTTCCTTCTCGAGGAGGACACCATAGACCTGATGCATGACGCATGGTATCCGAAATACACAGACTGGAACAGAGATCCAAAGGCTATAGGAGATGAGGATTATACCTATGTACTGCGTAAAGCAAACGCAGAATGGAAACGCCGCCTGGAGGAAGCACCGGATTCGATGCTTGACCCGGCAGTAGAAGAAGAACTTGATGCTTATGTGGCGAGACATAGTAAGTAAAAAGACAGCAAGTGAAGATACAGCAAGTGAAGATACAGCAAGTAAAGATATAGCAAGTAAAAATACAGTATATAAGGACACGATAAGTAAGAGATAAAGTAACTGTCCAACGCGCAGTATTCCGTGAAGCGGTACAGTGAAGGTGTTGGACAGTTGTAGAAAAAACAGGAAAGGAGGGAAATATCATGAAGGGGGAAGAATTAGTAAGCAGTCAGGCATCACCGGCGTTGGGACCGTATTGCCATGGAAGAAAGTTTGGGGATATGATCATCACGTCAGGGCAGATTCCCCTGACGAAGGACGGAGAATATGTATTTGAGGTTAAGGAAGCTACAAAGCTGGTCCTTAGTAATCTGCTTAGTATTGTGGAGGCTGGCGACGGATGTAAGGAAACAGTGGCCAGAGTGAATGTATACCTGAAATCGTGGGATGATTTTCCGTTGATGAATGAAGCCTATGCGGAGTTTTTTGGAGATTATAAGCCGACACGCGCCTGCGTACAGGTCGCCGGATTGGCGGGAAATGTGCCGTTAGAGGCAGATATGATTGCATTTGCCGGGAATTGAACAAGAGGACAAAAAGATAAAATGTTATTGCGGAGGTAACTATGGGGAATTTTTTTAAAAAGGTAGATAAAGATGCGTTTATAGTACCGGCAGTCCTCACAGTCATTATTCTGGTAATCGGTGTTATTGCGCCGGATGCTTTTGGAACGGTGATTACGACGGCTTCGGGATGGCTGTCCGGCAATCTTGGGTGGTTTTACCAGGTAGGACTGTTTTTACTGATGATTTTTTGTTTTTGGGCAGCGTTCAGCAAGGTGGGAAAAATCCGTCTTGGCGGTAAGGACGCGAAGCCTACGATGAGCATGCTGTCATGGATAGCAATTACTTTCACTTCTGGTATGGCGCTTGGTGTTGTATTCTATGGAGCTGGCGAAGGATTAATGAACTATATGGATCCGCCGGGATTTTCTTCTGCTGTAGCAGGAAGTGCTCAGGCGGCGGAGGAAGCTTTGTCTTATGTATTGTTTCATTGGGGCTTCCATCCATACGCGATTTATACGGGAGCAGGGCTTGGTTTTGCCTTCGTATATTGGAACTGTAAAAGAAGCTTTACACTTTCCTCCGGATTATATCCGTTATTAGGTGAAAAAGGGGAAAAGGGCGCACCGGGAAAGATTGTAAACTGGTTATGTATGTACGTTATGGTTGCAACACTGGGAACGAATGTGGGGCTTGCCACACTGCAGCTTTCGGCGGGATTGAAGTATGCGTTTAATGTGTCGGTTTCTGACCAGCTCTTAGCCCCTATCGTGATTTTGATTATCTGCGGATGCGGAATCCTTTGTGCGTGCTCCGGAATACATAGGGCAATTAAGTATGTATCCTCAGCGAATATGATTGTATTTATTGTGCTGGTAGGATGGGCGTTTGTTTTCGGCGGTACACAGTTTACGATTAACAATATGGTTACCGCAGTGGGACAGTATCTCAAGATTCTCATCCCCAATTCCTTCTATATGGAACCGGCGATACAGAGCGGCTGGCTGCAATCCTGGACCCTGTATTACTGGGCATGGTGGCTTACGGTAGCGCCGCTTACAGGACTTTTCCTGATGAAGCTTGCCAAGGGCAGAACAATCCGCCAGTTTGTACTCGTCAACATGTTTATACCCATCGGCTTTGTGGTCATCTGGTTCGGAACATTTGGTTCCTCGGCTATCTTTCAGCAGATGAATGGTGTGGATATCTGGGGTGCAATTGAGCAGTTTGGATTCCCGGTTTCGTTCTTTGCATACCTGAAAGCTCTGCCATGGCCGCAGATTATGATGCTTCTTGGGTTTGTAGCGGTATTTATGTCATTCCTCACACAATCCGAGTCCATGACCTATACCATGGCAGGTATGACAGCGGCGGACAGAGGAGAGACAGATATCGGCGAGCAGAAATCACCTGTATATTTGAAGGTTTTCTGGGGAGGCGCAATCGCAGTCATGGGTTATGTGCTTCTGCAGTCAGGAGGATTAAATGCAGTCCAGCAGTCAGTAATCATGCTTGGACTTCCGATTTTGGTTATATTGTTGATCAATGCCATCGGTTTTGTAAAAGCAACCACACACCGTCTGGATTATGATCTGACACTCACAGAAGATCAGAAGAAGTGGCTGTTGGAGGAAAAAGAGAGAGAAGAATAACGGTAAGCAAAACATATACAGGAGGAGTCTTACATGATAATTATCGGCGAGAAAATCAATGGTTCAATTCCAGCGGTTGCCGAGGCAATTGCCAATCGCGACGCGGAGTTTATTAAAAACCGTGCAAAAGCGCAGGCGGAAGCGGGAGCAACCTTTATTGACTGCTGTGCATCGGTGCCGGAGGCGCAGGAGGTGGAAACTCTGAAATGGATGATCGACTGCATCCAGGAGGCGACAGATGTCCCGATTTGTGTGGACAGCCCAAGTGCGGACGTATTGCTGCAGGTTTTTCCCTATTGTAAAAAACCGGGCTTGATCAATTCAGTATCAGGAGAAGGCGATAAGATTGAAAAAATATTTCCGGCAATTGCCGATACCAAATGGGAGGTCATCTGCCTGTTGTCTGATGACAGTGGAATTCCCAAATGCGCGGCAGACCGTCTGAAGGTTTTTGACGATACAATGGCGAAGGCAAAGCAGTACGGGATTGCCCCGAATCGTATACATATTGACCCGCTGGTAGAGATGCTCTGCACTTCAGAGGATGGGATTGCTATGAATGTGGAGGTGATCAGCACTGTGAGGGAGCGTTATCCGAATATTCACATTACGGCGGCTGTGAGCAATATTTCCTTTAATCTTCCGGTTCGTAAGATGATTAATCTTGGATTTACCGTGCTGGCCATGAATGCGGGACTGGACAGTGCAATTCTCGATCCTTTAAACCGTGATATGATGGGCGTTATTTACGCCACAGATGCGCTTCTGGGCAATGATGATTACTGCATGGAGTACATTGGTGCATACCGGGATGGGATTTTCGGACCAAAGAAATAAAAAAACAGGGATTGCGCAGTACATAAATGATATAGCGTAAAGATTATTTGGAGACAATGCGGAGAAAACACAGATATAAGGAGAGGTAAAATGTCAGGAATTCAGGAAGTATACGAGTTAGTAGAAAAAGGTAAGGCAAAAAAGGTTGCGGCAGCAGTTCAGGCAGCATTGGATGAAGGTTGTGACCCCACGGCGATTTTAAATGAAGGAATGATTGACGCCATGGATGTTGTCGGCAATAAGTTCAAAAACGGCGAAATTTTTGTTCCGGAAATGCTGATTGCGGCAAAGGCAATGAAAAACGGAGTTGAGGTCTTAAAGCCTCATCTGGCTTCCGGTGTGGCAGGTGCCGCAGGGAAGTTCATCATGGGAACCGTGGCAGGTGATTTACACGATATCGGTAAGAACCTGGTTATCATGATGCTGGAATCCGCAGGGTTTGAAGTGATCGACCTGGGTGTTGATGTGCCAAAGGAAAAGTTTGTGGAAACATATCTTGAAAATCCGGATACTAAAATCATTGGCTGTTCTGCTCTTTTGACAACAACAATGCCTGCATTGCAGGAAGCGGTAGAACTTTTAAACAAACAGGAATTTCGTTCCAAAATCAAGATTATGGTGGGCGGAGCGCCCATCACCCAGGAATTCGCGGACCAGATTGGCGCGGATGCCTATACCGAGGACGCGGCTTCCTGTGCACAGAGAGCAAAGGAGCTGTCGGCTGAACTTGGCTGAGTAAGTTAAAGGAGAAGGAGGGTAACAATATGAGCTTTATAAGACAATTTGATTCAGTAGAATGCCACGAGGGAGAGCCGATGCGCGTTGTGACCAGCGGTATTCCATCTATCCCCGGTAATACGGTATATGAGAAATGTAAATGGCTGGAAAAAAATGACGACCAGCTCCGTCTGCTGATGCTGCGTGAGCCGAGAGGAATCCCGGCAACCTGCTGTAATCTTATCGTGAATACAAACCGCGAAGACTGTAAGGCCGGTTATATCATCATGGAGCAGGTTGAATATCCCATGATGAGCGGCGGAAATACCATTGCCGTGGCTACTGCACTTCTGGAAACAGGCATGATTCCTATGACCAGTGAGCATATGTCCTTTAATCTGGAGGCACCTGCAGGTGTGATCGGAATCGAGGCAGAGTGTGACCTTACCAGACATAAATGCACAAAGGTTACATTTAAGAATGTTCCGGCCTTTCCGGTTTATCTGGATAAGGAGATTGAGGTTCCCCATCTTGGCAAAGTTACGGTTGATATTGCGTGGGGAGGAATGTTCTACTGCATCATTGATTCTACACAGTTCAAGCAGTATGGGCCAAACGGTTTGGAACTTAAACCTGAAAACGGAAAGGAAATTTCCAAGCTTTCTGCTCTGATCACAACGGCAGCCATTGAGCAGCTTCCGGTAGAGCATCCCGATTATCCGGGCGTAGGCATTACACTTTCCATGATGCATCAGCCGCCTGTAACGCCGGGGACTTATATGCGTTCCTCCAACTGGTATGCGACCGGTCCGGTGGATTTTGACAATCCGACTACATGGACAGGTGCGCTGGACCGTGGTGTATGCGGAACAGGAACGTGTGCGCTCATGGCAACGGAGCATGCCAAGGGGCGTCTGAAAGCGGGCGAACCATTTATGAATGAGGGACTTCTGGGGATTCAGTTTGAAGGACGTATTGTAGAGGAAATTGACGATTTCTATGGACATAAGGCCGTGGTTCCCACAGTCGGCGGACAGTGCTGGATTTACGGATTCAATAAGTGGGTTCTGGATGAGTCGGATCCATTCCCGAATGGTTTTACTATTGGGGACATCTGGTAAACAAAGAAAAAATCTTAAAGAAACCTGAGGGAAAATGTCCGGCGCAGGCATGGGTAATGTATACCCTGTCTGCGCCGGGATTCATCTTACGGCAACTCGCAGCAAGTATATAGGTGTACGTTAACAGAGGAGGGATATATATGCAGTTATTAGGAATTATTTTAGCACTTGTTTTGCTAAGCTATGCGTGCTTTAAAGGTTTGTCGCCGCTATGGACAGCACCCATCTGTGCGATTATCGTGGCGGCTACTAATGGTCTGGAGGTATTTAATTCATTTGCGGGCACCTTCATGCAGGGCTTCGCAGATTTCTCGCGGGATTATCTTATGGTATTCCTGTTGGGTGGTGTTTTTGGGAAAATGATGGAGGTTACCGGTGCGGCTGCGGCAGTGGGAGAGGTAGTGGTAAAGCTGGTCGGGAAAAAGAGGGCAATCCTTGCGGTAATCCTGGCCTGTGCAATCATGACCTATGGCGGAATTTCTTTATTTATCGTAATGTTTGTAATTTATCCAATCGCAGCAGCAGCATTCCGTGAGAGCAATATCCCGCGGCAGCTTTTTCCGGGAGCATATGCGGTGGGGTGCTATACCTTTACCATGACAGGACTGCCCGGTTCACCTCAGATCCAGAATCTGATTCCTATGGAATATTTCGGTACGAATGCTATGGCAGCTCCGGTACTTGGAATTGTCTGTTCCATCCTCCTTTTTGGGGCGGGTGTAGCATGGATGACTCACCGAGAAAAGGTATGGGCGAGGAAGGGAATCGGATGGACCGAGAATCCCAATGATGCAAGTCTCGCATCAGGCTTTGAAATTCCAAAAATGAATAAGGTTCTGTCCTTTCTGCCGCTTATCACGGTAGTAGTGGTTCTGAATGTTTTTGAAATGGATGCGACAATCGCTCTGGCAGCAGGTATTATTGTAAATATGATTTGCGGTATCAACCAGGTGAAGCTGAGAAAACTGCTTGATACAGTGAATGAAGGTGCGATATCTTCTTTACCGATTTCGCTGGTTACGGCGTCGGTAGTAGGGTTCGGTTCTGTTGTGAAGATGACAGATTCCTTTAATTCCCTGGCGGATAGTGTGTTCGGTCTGCCTGTCAGCCCGCTTTTAATTGTAATGATCGCGGTTAATATATTGGCGGGTATCTGTGGTTCTGCATCCGGTGGAATGAGCATAGCGTTATCTGTACTGGGAGACCGTATTATTGCATTGTCCGAAAGTACGGGAATCCCGCTTACTGTATTCCACAGGATTACATCCTTGTCTTCAGGCGGTTTGGATACGCTTCCTCCGGGAGCAGTGGCTCTGCTGAATTACTGTGGATGCAGCTTTAAGGAAAGCTATATAGATATTTTTGTAACCAGTGTAATCACACCGATACTTGTATCACTGATTGCGATTGCTCTGGCTTCGGTTGGGCTGGTGTTTTAAGAGATGGATTTGAACTGTCGTTTTCTCAAATGAAAATTGGGGAGACGGCAGTTTTTTTTACTGCATAGGGTACGTGTGTTTAATTATAAAATGTATCTAAATAGATAACAGAAAATAAAAAAGAGAATATATAATCAATATTTGTTTCTATAACGTTGACAAAAAGAGTGAGACTACATATAATAGAAGCATGAGAAGGAGGAATCAGAATATGGTAGATATGAACGGAGTTATCGCAAATAACATCTGCATGTGGCTTGAAAAACAGAATAAAAAGCAGGTGCAGCTGGCCGAATACCTGAATGTTTCGAGACAGACAGTAAATAAAATGTTGAATGGCAGCCGGACGATCAGTGCAGGAGAGCTGCGGAAATCTGCTGATTTTTTTAATACCAGTATGGAAGAACTGACAACGATTCCTCAGAACTATGAAGAGAACGATGTGTTTCGGGTATTTATGGGAAAAACCGGGACAGAGGAAGCGAAGCAGGCTGTACGGGATATTGATAAATTGATAGAGCTGATACTGTTTCAGGATAAGGTCAGAGAAAATGGCATAGCTATGAGGAAGGAGTGGACAGATTTTTAATGGGAAATGTATTAGAGAATAGTCTTTTTGTACAAAAGCGGGATAAATTCGAAGAACTGTCCAAAGCCGTTGAATCATTTAACGTTCAATATAATGGAAGCAATATTATTCAGGACGATATTTTTTCTGTATTGAAGAATTATGCCCGGACGAAGGAAATAGAACTGGAATCATTACGGTTTCCCACAAAGGATGATGATTTTTGTGCCCTGACCTGTATAAAAAAAGGAAAAATTTTTGTCTATGTTAATTCCTGGCTCCCATTATCAAAACAGATTTTTGCGGCAGCACATGAATTATATCATATTTGGTGTTATATAGAAGAAAAAGATACAAGTGTATTACGAAAGGGTTCTTTTTTGAATGCATCAGATATGGATGAAGATGTAAAAAGTAACGAAGACCGGGAAGCAAACGCTTTTTCCGGGCTGCTTCTTGTTCCACCGAAGCTTTTGTTTGAACAAATGAATATTTATAGAATCTCTCGGGAAAACCAAAATCTGGAAGATGTTATTCAGTTAATGGCAATCTTTTCGGTTCCGTTTAAGGCTATCTTACTGCGGCTATATGAAGAACGGTTTATGGATATCAATAAGGTGAAAATGTTTTTAGAAATGAATAAGGAATCGGTGAAAAAGGCAATTGATTATGTTGCTGACGCACAAAGGTGGCAGAGACGTACACCTGAGATTATTCAAATGGGAAATTTGAAACGAATGCTGGATCAAAATCAGGAACATGAACTGCTTGCAGCTTCCAGAATCAAATCTGATAAAGAGATACTTGAGGAGATATTGCAAAGACATACAATTAACAGAGGCTGAGACTTATGCAATAGATAAGACTGTCGCTTTTCGAATAAAAATTCGGGAAGCGGCAGTTTTTTTAAACTTTTTTATGTCCGTTTCAGTTATAGTATATATAAGGCGAATGCAATCAGAATGCAATCAGAATGCAATCAGAGAGGAGGTGGGAACATTTGAAAGATAAAAAGCTGATTCAACAGATTCAGCGGGGAAATAAAGAACTGCTCAACACAGTTATCGAAAAGTATTACGATGAAATCCTTCATTTCTGTATCTATCAGGTTAAAGATGTTTCCACTTCTTACGATTTGACGCAGGAGACTTTTTACCGCTTTATCAGGAGTGTGGACCGTTATGAGTATGGTAATCTGAAAGGGTATCTGCTTACAATCGCCAGAAACTTATGTGTGGATTACTGGAAAGGCAAAATAGTCACAGAGCCATTTGAGGATGCAGGGCAAAAATGCTGTGATATTGACGAATATGAAGGAGTAGAGAATCAGATGATTCTGGTGGAAATGCTGTCAAAGCTTCCGGAGGCTCAGCGGGAGGTCATTATTCTGCGGTTCTACAGCGAATTGAAGCTCTCAGAAATCTCGAAAATCCTGGGAGTGAATATTTCTACGGTGAAATCCAGACTGCGGCTGGGGATTCGCAGTCTGCAAAAGGAGCTGCCTAAATTTAAATTATAATAGGTGGTATTTTAGAACAGGAGCAGGTGCATATGGATAGTAAAGCAATAAAAGACATGTTTCGAACATGTGAAACGGATGAAAATTTCAAGAAATATCTAAGCAGTGAGAAAAAATCCGCAGCAATACAGGCGTTGAAATCGGAGACGGCGAGGAAAACAATTGTTCCGCGGGCATCAAAATTGGAGCTGATCAGAAACCAACTGTGGTTCATGGATAAAAGAAATATGGCGTTTCAATTGCTATGCTTTCTTTTGGTGATTCTATTATATACAGCCTTTGGACAGAGGTTAGGAAGCAATGATATTTTTACTGTGGGAGCGATTGCGGCTGCCTTGTTCAGTATTTTTGCGGCGCTTACGTTCAGCCGTGATGAGGCTTGTGGCATCCGGGAGGTGGCAGGGGTGTGCTGCTTCAATAACCGCCAGATCTGTGTGCTGCAAATGGTTTTGCACACGTCCATAAATATGATGATACTGGCAGGAATGATTCTAATCATTGGAAGTAATGCGGACAGAAGTATGTATGAGGTGGGAATATACATCTTGGTGCCTTTTCTTGTCACAGGCTGCCTTTTGTACGCGGTACTGTTAAGCGGTGCGGGAAAGTGCGGAAATGCCGTCCTGTCGGCAATTGGTATGTTTATGGCTGCGGTATTTGCGGCTATGTCGTCTGTTCGTAAGATTTATGAGCAGGCGGCAATGGGTGTATGGGTTATCATATTAGTCATAGGAGCGTTGTTTTATATTACGGAGACTGTTTTGCTCATACGTAGAGTGGAAAAGGGGGAAACACTGTGCATGAATTAAGAATATCCGGGCTTGGTAAGGGCTTTAAAGGAAAGACTGCGATTTGTGAGATTGATACGGTTTTAAGAAGTGGCGTTTATGGTCTGTTAGGGGAAAACGGCGCGGGAAAGACGACTCTGATGCGGATGCTCTGCGGGCTGTTGGAGCCGAGCCGCGGTCAAATTCTGTGCGACGGAACCGAAATCAGCAGACTGGGAGGGCAATACCGCAGATTGCTGGGCTATCTGCCGCAGAATTTTGGATATTATCCGGATTATACAGCGCGGCGTTTTCTCAGATATATGGCTGCCTTAAAGGCCTTACCTATGGATTATGCAGAGCGGAGAATCACAGAGCTTTTGGAGTTGGTCCACTTATCAGAAGAAGAGAATAAGAAGCTTAAAACCTTTTCCGGTGGAATGATAAAGAGAATCGGCATTGCCCAGGCGCTTTTGAATGATCCGGAGATTCTTATTTTGGACGAGCCGACGTCCGGTCTGGATCCTAATGAGCGCGTTAGATTCCGCAATATCATCAGCTCGCTGAGCAAGCAGAAAACCATTATTTTGTCCACGCATATCGTGTCAGATATCGAGTACATTGCGGATGAAATCATGATGATGAAGCAGGGACACATTACAGCGGAGGGAACGGTAGAAGAGATTGTAGCGAGTGTAGGAAAGTATGTATGGCAATGTTTGGTAACAGCGGGAGAGGCGGAAAGTATGCGTGGCAAATATGTGATTGCCAATCTGAAAAATCAACAGGAGAATGTACTGCTGCGGGTCATTTCTACAGAAAAACCATGTGCCCAGGCTGTACATCCCGAGGCATCCCTGGAGGACGCGTATCTTTATTATCTTAATATGTGCGATGAGTAAGCCTATAGCTTGTAAGGCAGATTGTACCACAATAAGCCTCCAGATAGAATCGGAAATAAGAACAGAGATAAGACCATTGGGAGGGCGGATATGACATTATACAAAATGGAATTATATAGGATACTGCACAGGAAAATAGTATGGATATTATTTGGCGTTATGTTGGTGTGGCTGGCTGCCTTTTTTGGCCTGGAGGGCATAGCCGGGGAGCATTCAAAGGTGGAGGGGAAGGTGTTTTATGGCTATGATGCCATTCAAGCGGATAGAGAAATCACAGAGGAATATAAAGGGATTTTGACGGACATCGAGGTCGGAAGTATCATTGAAAAGTACGGTTTTCCCGACGAGGTGAAAGAGGATTATGGAAGCTGGATGGATGAAAATTATTTGAATGGATTTGTAACAGAGTATTGTTCTGACGGTTATTTTGCTGGCTGGGATGATTATAAAGTGGCACAGAACATACAGCCTTTGGAGAAATCTGCGTTAGGCAGTTACGTGGAAAAGGGTGAGGACGGCGTGGAAAAGAACAGGGACGGTGTGGAAAAGGGCGGAGATGGCATGGAAAAGAACAGAGACGGGGTGGAATTTGCATATGTAAAGGGCTGGGAAAAATTTTTGGAAATGTCTCAGATGGCAGGCTGGTTTCTGAGTGTATGGCTGATCATTACCCTGGCACCGCTTTTTTGCGAGGAAAAACAGAATAGAATGAGGCCACTTATTTTTACTACAGACAAAGGCAGAAGCACAGATATTACAGCGCGGATCAGTGCTGCATTTACGGTTGCAGCTTCCTCCTATTTACTGGTGACTGCTTTGCTGTTTTTGCTCTGCGGGGCGGTATTTGGCTTTGACGGGGCAACCATGAAAACGGGGATTGTTATGCAGATGCGGGAGTTTTACAGCATGTCACATTGGAATATCAGTAGCTTTGTGGGATTGTATATATTTACAGCATTCTGCGCGATACTTATGCTTACCGGGGTGATTGTATTCGTATCGTCTAAAGCTGATACTACGGTGCGTTCTATGCTTAGTGCGGCTCTTATTTGGGGGCTTCCTATCGTGCTGCTATTTACTTTCAGCGGAAGAGTAATCTACCTTTTGGCAATATTTCAACCGGTGTTATTGACAAATTATACCTGTCTGATGGAGACAAACAGCATATACTTTACCCGGATATCCGTGGCCGTCGCAGCAGCGATCATTGGGGCATATTCAAGCTTCAGAGGCTGGAAACAAATCGACAGGGAATAATTGTAGGAAATAATTACTATTTCCAAACAGACAATACAACATTCACACCTGTTATGGTAAAATGGCCTTAATGGGAGGTGGTCCTTATGTTGAGGATTATTTTGGGAATCGTTTTGATTGCGGTTATTTCGGGATTGGGTAACCTTCTTTTGAGTTGTATGCTCAGTGCACCGAGAAAGTCGAAATACGGGTGTGCAAAGGTAAGGCCATTATACCCGATTGTTGGATTGGGCTGTGTTATACTGTCCGCCGGTACTATTTATATTATGCTTTCAAGCCACAGAAGCAGACTTAATTTTGGGCTGACACCCGTCTTTTTGGTTATCTTTTTTGCCGGGATGGTAATGATATGGCAATGGATCAGCCAAAGAATATGGTATGATGAAGCATCGTTTGCGGTACGGAATTTTTGGATGATTAAGAGAAAATATGCCTATAAAGATATTACAGGAATTTTCCGAACATCACACGTATACATAATTGTAGGAAAAACAAAAATTTCTATTGACAGTTCTATTGCCGGCGGGGACAAATTTGTGCGAGCTGCCATAAAGGGATATGCGGAGGCAAACAATGGGGAGGAGATACCGAGAGCCAGACGGCTTCCCAGGGATGCATTTAACGGTAATATTGCGGACTCAGATGGTTATATTGTGATTGGTATTCTATTGCTGGCTTTTTTCGGAGGGATGCTCCTATCTTTCTATGTGCGTCCTTCGGAGATAACGTCGGAGCATTTCGAAGCGCCTATGGAGAATGCCTCTGTAGGTACGGAGGACATGACGTTTTACTTAACAAGCCAGGAGGAACCTTTTGTTATTGAGGACTTCAGGAATTACGCGCAGAATATAGACATGCTCTGGGAGACTGTCAGTAAATCTCAGAAACTGTCCGTGTATGCAGAGTATAAACCGGGACACAGAACAGCAAGCGGGCACTATCAAGTATACAGTATGAGTGATGAAAATGGAAACGTATATGTCACCTTTGACATGACCTGGCAGCAGGAACGTGGAGTGAGAATGTCTTTGACAATTGCCTGTGGAGGTTTGCTGGTCCTGATGGTAATCTATGGCGTGGCCTGTGTAATTACCTCTCGAAATCCGGAGAAGTACAAGCTCCTATATAAGCTATGCTTCTCAAAAAAGGGGAAACGTCGATAACAAACAGTATTGAGACTGCATTGACATTGGGAACTTAACGGTAGGTGGAGTTTATGCTTAGAATTGTTTTAGGAATAGTTTTTATAATGGTGATTTCCGGGTTGGGCCACCTTGCTTTGAATTATGGGCGAAGAGCATCAAAGAACTCGAAACGGGGTTACGCAAGGCTGAAAATCTTCTGCCTGATTTTTGGAATTGTTGCTTTTATATTTTGGGGTTGGTTTATTTATATTACATTATTGTCGCATATCAACAGAGAGAATCTTGGACTTCTCCCTTGCTCGAGTGTGTTTCTTATTGCATGTGTTGTCATGGTTTGGCAATGGATTAGTGAGAGAATCTGGTATGATAAAACTTCGTTTGTAGTACGGAATTTCTGGATGGTTAAGAGGAAATATGCTTATAAGGATATCACTGGGATTTGTAAAACAACAGACGTCTACCTCATTGTAGGGGAAACATCAATAGCGGTCAGCGCTCTGATGGAGGGCGGTGAGAGATTTATCCATGCTGCTCAAAAAGGATACGCAGAAGCAAACAAAGGAGAACACATACCAAGAGTTTTCAGGCGTCCCAGGAAAGCGATTAATGGAAATTTGGCAGTTTCCCATGATTTTGTGTTTATTGGGGCTTTGCTGCTGACACTTTTGGGAGGATTTTTGTTAAGCCTGAATCTGCATCCTTCAGAGATGACATCAGAGCATTTCGAGGCATCTATAGAGAACGTCTATGAGTCTGAGGAGGATTTGGTATTTTACCTGCAGAACCAGGAGGAACCATTTGTTATAAAGGATTTCTGGGAGTATGCGAAAAACATCCACTTGCTTCGGGAACCTGACGTTAAAGACACCACATTTTCAGTCTATGCGGAGTATAAGCCGGCAAGCCGCTCAAGGGATGCTTACTATCATGTGTGCAGTATGGGCGATGGAAATGGAAACATATATGTGACCTTCGACCTCACCTGGCATCAGGAGAGGGAATGGAGAAGCAGCAGTAGTATTATGATAGGCATATTTCTGATTATCATAATCATAAGTGGCGTGGCCTGCGCAATCTCCGCCCGCAATCCCGAGAAGCACAAGCTCTTATACTGGTTGTGCTTCTCAAAAAAGGGAAGAGATTAATCACAGAGAGAAACGGGTATTTTCTTTAATACTCATCATCATACTCGTCATCATATTCACCATCATCATCGGAATTGTCATCGCCGCTCTCCCCAGAATTATCCGAATCGTTTTCAGAGTCACCGGAATCAGAATTCCCGGAACCGGAATTAAGCTGCTCATAATATTCCCACGAATGAATAGATTCCGTATCTTCCACCACATTTCCGGTGGTTTTGTCAATCATATTGCCATCGTAATCAAAACGCACATTAAGAAGATTCGTGTTCGTAGACGGCTTCACGTTCATATTCATGATTTCATCATACTTCTGCTTAAGCTGGTCAAGAGTGAATTCATCGCCGATATAATCACGTACCCCGTGCTGAGACGCAAGCTCTTCCGTATAATCCTCAAGCATGTAGGGACCAAACACACCCTGATCGGAATTATAATGCATGACCAGAGGTTTGATTTCCGGGGTAAGAATACGCACAGAAGTCTGTCCATCGAGGACCGTTTTTTCAATCGTAAACTTAGCCATACCCCCTAAAAGCTCCAACAGCTCCTGCTGTGTAGAAACAAAATTCCCGAGAGAATAAAAGATAACCATCTCATTTCCCTGGTCATCAGAAAGCCTGCCATATGGCTGCAATACATGCGGATGCCCGCCAATCACCACGTCCACACCCTGCTCCAGTAAGAAAGCCGCCCACTGCTTTTCATACTCGTTAGGCATGGTCTCATCCTCACTGCCCCAGTGCGCCACAAAGATGATACAATCACTGACCTCCTTAGCTTTCTGGATAGCGGCGGCAACCTTATCCTTATCGAAAATATCAATCATAAACTCCTTACCTTCTCCGGCGCCAGAGTTATTCGTTCCATATGTATAATCAAGAAACGCGATTTTAATACCATTAACCTCCATGGTTTTCACAGAGTCAGCATCCTCCTGAGTCTCATGGATACCAAGCAAAGTCATCTCCGGATGCTTAGTCCTCCAGAATTCCAGAGTCTGAGCCATAAAGTCATAACCATAATCATCCACATGATTCGTAGCAGATTCGATCACATTAAACCCAGCCTTCACGATTGCATCCCCCACCTCAACCGGAGTAGCAAAAGAAGGATAAGAACTCACTGCATCATGGTCCGTCGTAAGCACCGTCTCCTGGTCGATCATCCTCACATCAGCAGCCTGAATCTCATCCAGCACATTCGCATAGATATGGTCATAATTCCATTCCCCCGACTCATTCCGCCCCGAGTCAATAAGCGTACCATGATAAAGATTATCCCCCACAGCGATAACACTCGCCGTACTAATCTGCGGCGTACTTGCCGCCTCCTCCGCCTTCTGCTTCTCCAAAGCCGCCGCCTTAGCCGCATCCTCCGCGGGCTTACGAATCATACTATAGTCCATCTGATGAAAAATCAAAAACAAAACAGCCAACACAACAACAGAACAGACAAAACTAATACGCGAATTATTTCTCTCTTTATAATTAAGTGGTATATTTCTATTCTTCTTCATAAGTATTTTCCTTCACACCGTTTCAACCCACGCTCGGTAATTTCACAGAGTACGACTTTTATGGCTGCGTGTCTTGTCCTCGTGTCAGTGGGGATACCGATTTATCTCCGCCCACCACTGCCGTTAATCTTGTTTTTGGCAATTTATCTCACCACCTGTAGAGATGGGAAAATTCTCACTTATTTCGTTAAAGTCACCGTCATATTCTACAAACACAATTACAGACATCCAACCAGTCGTAATAAATAGTTACTATACAACCACACAGTTGCACATATCCAGCCAACTCCAATATATATTGCCTATACAAGCACCCAGTCCAAACATCCTACAAATTTCAAAGAGCACCCCTCACACAATACGCAAGTGCACACGTCCCACCTCGCATACCCAACCGACCTTCTACACATAACCCAGTAAACAAATAACGCAAAACATACAATAGGCGTGCCCAACAGGGGGAGCTCGAGGGGGAATTCGGGCTTTCGCAACTCTGAGATTGCCCCCTCGAATCTCATTATAGCAAATTATACTAAGCAAAGAAAGTTTTTCTTTCAAAATATACTTTGTATATCAAATTAAATTAGTGTATAATAGAAGCAAGCCGCAAATCACAGATTTGACAGTATAAACAAAATCGACAAGGAGGACCGGGATGAATCATTACGAAGCTATCAACGAAGTGTTGGTAAAACTATTCAATGAAATTATGGATATTGAAGAAAAGGCCCTGATCACCTCAGAGTTCAAAGACATCTCGGTGAACGATATGCATATTATAGAAGCAATCGGTGTACGTGAGCCAAAAAACATGTCCACCGTGGCAAGAGCATTATCCGTAACCGTAGGCACCTTGACCATTGCAATCAATAATTTGGTGAAGAAGGGCTATGTAGAACGTGTGCGAAGTCAGGAGGACCGCCGTGTAGTGCTCATATCTCTTTCTGAAAAAGGTGCAAAAGCCTTTCACCACCATCAAAAGTTCCATGACAAGATGGTACTTGCAGTGCTCAAGGACTTAAACATGGAGGAGACAGAGGCACTCACCAACGCTCTGCTAAAGCTGCAAAAATTCTTCAAGACATATCTGTAAAAACAGACAAGTATGAGGAGGAACTGCCCAAGAGCAGCGCCTCCTCTTTTTTAGAATCATCCTGCTTTATGTATTTCTCCAAAACCGGAAACTGTACCGGTCCAATCTCCAGAATCTCCCTGTGAAATTCCAAAAGGTTAAAGTCCTCTCCTAATTTCCGTTCCTGGGAAGTCTTTAAATCCAGGAAGTTCAAGTACCCCCAGTAGTATTTCAGATAATTCGCCGGTGTTTCTACAATGTACTGGAAGATTTCCCCGGCAACTGCCGCGTCCCGGATGCCAAAGGCCTTCAAAAAGCTGGCAGTCCTGGCCTGGTCCCATCCGTGGTAATGGATGCCAATATCAACAAGAGAGTAAATACAAAGATTGACGCTTCGATTCAGCCAGGCAAGCCTTGTCACATCCGTTGCAGCCGCATCATCCATCAGAGAAGCTGCGTAGCCGTAGGCATAGGATTCCACATAAGTAGCCCAGCCCTCCACATAGCCGCTGGAATCAATGAGATAACGGATATGAGAAGGCTCTTGCCGGCCAAAGGACACAGTCTGATAAAGATGACCCGGAAAACCTTCGTGGGCCAGGGTAGTGAAAAGCTCGAGGTTAGAGCTTCGTCCAGCTTGGTTAATATAGATTACATTAGGGCTTCCGGTGTCCAGGGGCGGCGTGAGGTAAAAAGCCGGACTCAAATAATCCTGCATAGATTCATGCACATACCGGATTTCATACGGCGTTTCTTCCATTTCAGGAAAGTCATTTCCCATTTGCTGCTGCAGGTTTTCCATAATCTTGACAGGTTCCATCTTCGGCAGGTCCGCGCCTCCTGTAAGCTTTGAAAGAAGAGAGGGCTGCTCCCGGAGCATCAGATTGATTTCCCGGCAGTCAGACATAAGCTGGCTGGCAAGCCGCTGCTCCATCTGTTTGACAGGCACGTAAGTTCCCACCTGACTCTTAAGCAGATAAAGGTAATATTCCTGCCCTCCCTCATAATTTGCAAGCCCTTGGCTGCTTTTCCCTGTACCGCGCAGTTTTTCGAGGCCGGCCATCAGCTCCTGATATGCCGGTATCACCTGCTTAACTAAAATATCCTTGTGTTTGGAGCTGAGCTTGCTCAAATCCTCCTCAGAAAACTTTCCATAATCCTTAAGCTTCTGGTCGAAAATTTCCAGCATATAGTTCTCATCCGGATTTTTGATAAAAGAGTCACACTGCTTGCGAATCCGGTCAAGGGTCGTATCGCTCATGAAAAAACCTGCCGCTGACTTTTCCTGCTCAAATTTCAGGATACTCTGGAAATATGGCCGGATGCTTGCCAATAGGTTCAGGTAATCCACAATATCCTGATCCTCATAAAATGCATATTCCGCCAAAAGTACGGGGAGCTGTGCCTGAATACCGAGACTGGGGCCCAGAACCTCCTCAAGCAGGTAGTTATCCCCCAGAGAACGCTGTGTATGAAAATACAAAAGCAGCATATCTAGGGTAAGTTGGTTTTCCTTGGATAGCTTTGAATAAGAGAAGCTTTTTAGCTTTTGCTCATATTCCTCACAGAGCTGATAAGTTTTTTCCATATCAGTGTCCACGGTTCCCAGACTTGCCGCAGGCCGGGCAATACCCAGTTTCTCCGGGTGGGCCAGGGAGTAATGGAGCGTGAGGGTGCTCCCGGATACCTCCTTCTTAAATATTTCATCTGTAAAAGCTGTAAATTTTGCGTTTTCTGAGAATACATGGTTGGTAAGATAGCCAATACTAATACCAAGAATCAGGGTCAGACATAAAAAAAGAGCCGCCCACAGGGGCTTTTTCGATTTAGGGAGTTTGAAGGACATAGAAGATCCTTTCGGCAGGTTCCTGTTTTTACTATCTTATTGGAAAAGGATGGATTCTATGCTATCATGTGGAAAGAAGATTACTGAAAAAACAAAGAATATAAAGGAGAAAGAACATGTCGGATGTATATGATTTAGCCATTCTTGGCGCCGGTCCCGCGGGAATCAGTGCCGCGATTTATGCAGCCCGCGCAAAGCTTGAGACTATATGGCTTGAGAAGAAATTTGTACCGGGAGGACAGATTACAGATACGTATGAGGTGGACAACTATCCCGGCCTTCCAGGAATGACAGGAATGGATTTAGGCGAGGCCATGGGAGCACACGCAGAGAAGCTTGGAATCACCCCGAAACGTGAGAATGTCCTCTCTGTTGAGGATGAAGGCGATGTGAAAGTCATTCGTACGAGAAAACACGAATATAAGGCGAAAACGCTGATTCTCGCGTTCGGAGCTGCCCACCGTGAGCTTGGAATCCCGGGAGAGAAGGAGCTCAGCGGAATGGGCGTGTCTTACTGCGCGACCTGTGACGGAGCTTTTTTTAAGGACCGTGTAACAGTGGTGGTAGGCGGAGGAAACGTGGCTGCCGAGGATGCTGTTTTTCTTGCGCGACTTTGTAAAAAGGTTTATGTGGTTCACCGACGCGACGAGATGCGTGCGGAGAAGATACTTCAGGAGCGGCTGTTTGCCTGTGAAAATGTGGAGATGGTCTGGGACAGCGTTCCGCTGGAAATCCAGGGCAAGGAGCAGGTTACGGGGTTAAAGGTGCGTAATGTAAAGACAGAGGAAGAAAGGGTGATTTCCACGGATGGGGTGTTTATTGCGGTGGGGATCATACCGAATACAGGACTTTTTAAGGAGCTTGTGAAGCTGGATGACGGAGGGTATATCATGGCTGGAGAGGAAGGGATTACCAGCACGCCGGGAGTGTTTGCGGCGGGGGATATACGGACTAAGGCGCTCAGACAGGTGGTAACGGCGGTTTCTGACGGGGCCAATGCGGTGGTGGCGGCACAGCACTATCTATTGACGGTATAAGGGGACCTGCGGAAAGGTGTTGAACGGCGGGGAGGAGAAATCCGGGGGCTGTGGGAGGTGTTATCCCGGACAGGCTGATGCTCGCTTGCCTTCAACTAAGTTCTAACTGCGACTAAAGCGCTCAGAAGAGCTTTCGCGCTTAAGTCTCCGTAAGAACTGGATTTTCAGGCGCGCTTCCGCAAAATCAGCCTGTCTGGGATAACACCTCCCACAGCCCCCGGATTTCTCCTCCCTGCCTGCCACTACGTTTCCGCACCCTTATACTGAGCGGCTCCTTTCGCCGGAAGATAGTGGAGAGCGGAAGTTTTTTCTGCATGTGCGTATCGTTTTAGAAGATTATTGGACTATTTTGTCAGGCGGGCACCGTCGAACCTGTTGGGTTTGGCGGTGTTTTTTTTCGTGTGCTGAATCGAGATGGTGGAAATTGTTAATTTTTCATTCTATACCATGCAGAGCAATTCTATGTTGGGCCAATGTTAGACAATACAATGAAAAGCTATACCCTGTAAAGTCGTGTGGTATAAAACCGTGCTGTGCAAAGCAGTGCAATGCGAAGGGATACCCTGCAAAGTTGTGTCATACAGAAACCATGCTACGCAAAGCAGTGCAATGCGAAGTGGCACCATGTAAAGTCGCGTCATGTGAAAACATACAATACAAAGCCATGCCATATGAAACCATATCATACAGATTCTTATCATGCAACGCAATGACCAATGCCATGGCAAAATTTCCCTTTCACATATTATAACGTCCCGGAGAAAGGGACGAGCCGTAGAATGGGGGTGGGAAAACGTAGAGGAAGGTGCGGAGGAGGAAATGGGCGGCCGGGGGAGGCGGTATTCGGGGCGGGCTGATTTGCGTAAGCGCGCCTGAAAATCCATTGCCTACGGAGACTTAGACTCGAACGCTCTTCGTGAGAGTCTTAGTCGCAGTTGGCAATTAGTTGAAGGCAAGCGTGCATCAGCCCGCCCCGAATACCGCCTCCCCCGGCCGCCCATTTCCTTCTCCGCACCGTTCAACAACCTTCCCGGGGGCCCCCATCAAATTTGACAAAAGAAAATAGTTGTGATATTATACACCAATGCTTAATAGCATGTAATAAGTTTGTAATAATTACGAAAAACGTATTAAGGAGTGTATAAAATCATGCGTAAAAAATTAACAACTTTTATATTAGGACTCAGTATTATGACAATTGCTCTTCCGCAGACGGTTTTTGCGGCAAAGGATAATTCCGTGAATAAAAGCGCCGTGTCGCGGTCAGCAGATAACGGCGGAGATATTTTTTCTGACGGCCGGACCCCTGAGGGAGATATGGATGCTATGGCGAACAATCTTGTGAAACGTACCGAGGAAGAAGCCCAGAAGTATAAAGAAGAGCGTGAGGCAGCCAAGAAGGCAGCCGAGGAGAAAGAAGCACAGCGCAAAGCAGAGGAAGCACGCCGTAAGGCCGAGGAAGCGGCCCGTAAAGCGGAAGAGGAGAAGCGTAAGGCAGAGGAGGCAGCCAAAAAGGCGGAGGAAGAGCGCCTGGCCAAGCGGCAGGAGGTTGTGGACTTTGCTCTTCAGTTTGAGGGGAATCCTTATGTATATGGCGGAACCAGTCTTACGAACGGGGCTGACTGCTCCGGATTCGTGATGTCGGTGTTTAAGGAATTCGGCTATGAGCTTCCCAGGGTAGCAGCGGACCAGTGTACTGCCGCATCTGCGAAAGAGGTCAAGGATATTGAGCCGGGCGACCTCGTTTTCTATGGTGATTATGGTATAGACCATGTTGCTCTGTATATTGGGGACGCAAAGATCATTCACGCAAGTACCTCAGCTACGGGGATTAAAATCTCGGATTATGACTACCGTCAGCCAACGGCTGTCGGAACTTATATGGATTAGTCGAAAAAAACAGAAGTTTTGACATATTGCACAAAATGTGTCGGCCTGATGTGGATTGTACAAATTTAAATACAATATCTATCCACATCCGGCACAGGTGGAAAACCCTGAAAAATAGAGTTATACACAAAGTTATCCACATTATCCACATGGATAGTGTGTGGATGAGGAGATTTACATAAGATTTTTTGAAACAGATGTTTTGGTTAAAAATCATAAATCTTCAAAAACCGACAAAAAAACAGGAAATTCCCTTGACATTTTCAAATTCAAAATTCCATAGAATTTTTTTTGATAAAGACATAATTTGGAAATAGTGAAAGCTGTTTTCAGACAATATTCACGGATGATTTTCATCCACATAAGATTATCGGGGAAAGGGATTGACACAAAATTACTTGTACTGCCATAAACTTAAAAAGTAAAGGCTCATTTTGTCAGAGCCTGCCAGGAGGAGAGAATCCCGGAGAGGCCAGAACCTCGGGAGAACAGCCCTGAGAAGACCGCTCCGGGAGAAAGGCTTAAATACGTTTGTACAGGCAATTAAAGGCGAAATGCATATAAAAGACCTTCAATAACGTAAAAACCGGAGAAACGCTCGATTACGGGCGTTTCTCCGGTTTTATTTTTTCTGCGGTAAGTAAAGTGATTGGTAAGTTAGATAGTATGCCAGGCAGATGTATTTGCATGTGAACTTGCTAATACAGCGTTATATTAATTTCGAAGTAAACAGTGCTTCATATTTGCGTCAGCACAAAGCAGAGGAAGGAAACAATGCGGTGGCATCGTCAGCATGTCTGCTTGGAGGTACTGTCAGCCTATCCGCTTGCTGGTGTTGTCTGCATGCACTCTTAGTGGCGCTGCATGTCTGCGGCATACTATCCGTGCTGTTTCATCCTCTTGATCACCTTAAGTCTGGTGAATTCTTCTCTCTCTTTTTCCTCCAAAGCATTGGTGATATCTTTGGTGAGTGCTTCGAATTTCGGGATGGTGATGTTTTTCAGCGCATTGGCGCGCTTCTGTGTTTTCTTAATGTTGGCAGCCAGCCGGATGGCGGCGTTTTCAATCATGGACAGGCGTATGGAGAGCTCCTTCACGCGTTCAAACGCTGCCTTGGCTTCATCCAGAGACATCTTTGTACTGTAATAGGCGTAGGTGGGCGTATTGCTGGTCTTGTCGTATTCGACCAGCGGGATTTCCGTGCCCATGACGCTGCGGGTCTTGATGCGGATGGAATTCTCGATAGGCACCGTGTAGGAAATCTGCTGTACGAACGCAATGCCGATTTCCATGTTGGCCTTCTGAAGCGCAGCGTAGGCCGCGCGGAAGGTTTCGTCAATTTGTGTCTGGATATCCTTGGCCTGGTCGATCAGCTCCATCATCTCACGGATGAGGATGTTCCGCTTTTTGTCCATGAGCTCAAAGCCCTGGCGGGAAAGTGCCAGTGAGTTCTTTGCAAGTATGAGATTTCCCTTGGTGGGAAAGGTATTAGGATCCATGAAATCACCTCACTTTGATTAGCGGACAGTTTCCCTGTAATACTGGTCAAGAACCTTGGTGTCAATTCGGTCAAGCTCATCACGGGGCAGCAGTCCCAGAAGCTCCCAGCCCTTATCCAGTGTCTCTGTGATGCTCCTGTTCTCCGTCTCGCTCTGGCCTACGAACTCCGCCTCAAAGGCTTTGCCGAATACCAGATAACGTTTATCCAGCGGAGAAAGCTCATCCTCACCGATAACCGAGGCAAGCGCTCTGGCGTCTCCTACTTTTGCGTAGCAGGAGAAAAGCTGGTTTGCCACATCCTGATGGTCAGCTCTTGTAAATCCCTCTCCGATACCGTCCTTCATCAGACGGGAAAGTGACGGCAGCACGTTGATGGGCGGATAGACAGCCTGGCCGTGAAGCTGGCGGTCAAGCACGATCTGGCCCTCGGTGATGTAGCCTGTCAGGTCAGGGATGGGGTGGGTAATATCGTCATTGGGCATGGTCAGAATCGGTATCTGGGTCACAGAACCGCTTCCGCCCCGGACAATGCCTGCACGCTCGTAAAGAGTGGCAAGCTCACTGTAAAGATAACCCGGATATCCCTTTCTGGAAGGAATCTCTCCCTTGGAGGAGGAAACCTCACGCATAGCCTCACAGAAGGAGGTGATATCCGTCAAAATAACAAGAATGTGCATACCCAGCTCAAAAGCCAGATATTCCGCAGCCGTAAGCGCAATCTTTGGTGTGAGCAGACGCTCTACCACAGGGTCATTGGCAAGGTTGAGGAACATGACTACATGGTCGGACGCACCGCTTTCCTCAAAGGTACGGCGGAAAAACTCAGCCACGTCATATTTTACACCCATGGCCGCGAACACGATGGCGAAGTTGTCATCTGAGCCGCCTCCTAAGGATGCCTGCTGCACGATCTGGGCAGCCAGCTTGTCATGGGGCAGGCCGTTTCCGGAGAAAATCGGCAGCTTCTGGCCGCGGATCAGGGTGGTAAGGCCGTCAATGGCCGAAATACCGGTGTTGATATAGTTACGCGGATATTCCCGGGTAACGGGGTTTAGGGGCAGACCATTGATGTTTAAGCTCACCTCTGGGGTGATTTCGCCTAAACCATCGATAGGCTGGCCGATGCCGTTGAAGGTACGTCCCAGGATTTCCGGGGAAAGCCCGATTTCCATAGGATGCCCGGTGAGACGGGTATGGGTGTTGCCGAGGGACATGTTGTCTGTACCCTCAAACACCTGGATGACTGCTTTGTCATCATATATTTCTACAATACGGCCGATTTTTTGCGTCCCGTCGTCCATGCGGAATTCTACGATTTCCTCATAGGATGCGTTCTTTACGCCTTCCAGGACTACAAGAGGGCCGTTTATTTCGCTTAAGCCTAAATATTCGATTGCCATAAACTACTCCTCCTTAGCCGTTCTTCTCTAATACATGGTTATAGAATCTGTCAATTTCGTCTTTGTAATGGGTAAATCGGTCAAGCTCTTTGTTCGGCACGTCATATTTGATGGAAATGATATGCTCAAAGATGTTGTCCTCCTTCAGTACGGACACAGGCATGCCGCGGTTTACCAGGGCACGCGCTTTTTCGTAGAGATAGAGGATGATCTCCATCATCTGGAACTGTTTTTCCATAGGAACACAGGTGTCCTCCGGATGGAAGGCGTTCTGCTGCAGGAAGCCCAGACGGATCACTCTGGCAATCTCCAGGGTCAGCTTCTGGTCATCCGGCAGGACATCGCTTCCGATAAGCTTCACTATCTCCATCAAAGAGCTTTCCTGATTTAGGATAGCCATGATCTGATTTCTGTCAGACACAAATTTCGGGGACACATTGTTTCTGTACCAGGGGCTTAAGTCCTCCAGGTATTCGCTGTAGCTGGTAAGCCAGTGGATAGCCGGGAAATGCCGGGCATAAGCCAGGGATTTATCAAGGCCCCAGAAGCAGCGTACGAAACGCTTCGTATTCTGGGTAACAGGCTCGGAGAAGTCGCCGCCCTGGGGGGAAACCGCTCCAATGATGGTTACAGAGCCTTCGGTGCCGTTTAAGTTCTGCATCATACCGGCTCTCTCATAGAACGCGGAGAGCTTGGATGCGAGATATGCCGGGAAGCCTTCCTCCGCGGGCATCTCCTCCAGACGGCCGGAAAGCTCACGCAGAGCCTCAGCCCAACGGGAGGTGGAGTCTGCCATGATCGCCACATCATAGCCCATGTCACGGTAATACTCGGCCAAAGTCACACCTGTATAAATGGAAGCCTCACGGGCAGCCACAGGCATATTGGAGGTGTTGGCGATCAGTGTGGTACGGTCCATCATGAGGTTGCCGGATTTCGGGTCGATGAGCTTGCTGAAATCCTCAAGAACCTGTGTCATTTCGTTCCCACGCTCGCCGCAGCCAATATAAATGATGATATCCGCATCTGACCATTTCGCAATCTGGTGCTGTGTCATGGTCTTGCCTGTACCGAAACCGCCGGGAACAGCCGCTGTACCGCCCTTTGCAATGGGGAACAGAGTGTCCAGGATACGTTGTCCGGTTATCAGCGGCACACTGGCCGGGAAACGCTGATGCGTGGGCCGCGGGATACGGATAGGCCATTTCTGGGCAAGGGCAAGCTCAGTCTGCGTACCGTCCGGCAGGCGCAGGGTCACGATAGGATCGATGATGGTGTAGGAACCATCCGGAACAGTACTGACTACGGTTGCCTCCACGATGTTGGGAGGGACCATGGATTTGTGCAGGATGGAATCTGTCTCCTGGGTCTCGGCAATGATGGTGCCGGGGCCTACGATATCGCCCTTATTTACGGTAATGTGTACGTCCCATTTCTTTTCAGTATCCAAAGAGTTTACACTTACACCTCTGGAGATATATTTGCCTGAGTTCTTAGCAATCTCCTCCAGAGGGCGCTGGATGCCGTCGAAAATATTATGGATGATACCGGGGCCTAACAGTACGGAGATTGCGTCTCCTGTGCCCGTAACGGTTTCACCCGGCTTCAGACCTGTTGTTTCCTCAAAGACCTGGATGGTGGTCATTCCTTTTTTCAGCCCGATGACCTCGCCAACCAGATTTTCCGGGCCGACATGGACCATCTCGGATATTTTAAATCCCGGGTCGCCTTTCAGGTAAATGACAGGGCCGTTGACGCCGTAGATAATACCAGTTTTACTCATGCTTCAGCCCTCCGTCAAATTTAAACTCTTTGCGCATTGACTGGAAATTTTCCAGGAAGGAATTGTCAATGAGAATGTTTTTGCTGGGAATCATAGCTTTGATCCCGCCCATAAAGGATTCGTCTGCGACCTGCAGAGGGAATCCGGTCCTTGCCACCAGGGAGTGGATACGCGCGCTGTCAGCGGGAGAGAGGTAGATAAAAATTTCATCCTCGCCCGCAAAAGCCTTGGCCTCCCGGATTTTGGTACAGAGGTAATCCTCATACTGAGGCGTGGTCATGAACTGTTCCAGCCGGTCCTTGACCTCTACGAACAGCTTTTCCTTCAGCTCGTTTTGTTTTTTAGTCCAGTTACGCTTGATCATAAGCTGTTTGGCGGAGAGAGCCTTGTTTACTTCGCGGCGGGAATTTTCGGTTTCTGCCTTGATCTCAGCCTCGGCGTTCTGCCTTCTGGTCTTTTTATGTTCGGACAGCATTTCCTCAAGAGCTTTTTTGTGGTCCTCCAGCTCCTTTGCAGCCTCGTGGCGTGCATCCTCCACAGAGGCATCATAGAAATGCTGCAGCTTTTCTTCAATTGTCATACTATCACCTGCCTATAGTTTTAGTCCTATCGCCTCGTTCACATATGAAGTGATAAAGTCCGGTTTACGTCCAGTACCGTGCCTGTCGGGAATTTCGATGATGAGAGGCGTCTTGTGGTGAAGCTTGACATCGTCCACAAGCTCCGGGAATTCTCTGCCGAACTTCTCGGTCAGGAGAATGATCCCGATTTCTTTGTTGGCGATGGCTGTTTCCAGTGCTTCACGAAGCTCGTCACGCTCATGGACGACTACGCCTTCCACACCTGCCAGCCGCATCCCTGTGTAGGTATCGATATTGTCGCTGATTAAATACATCTGCATCTTATAACTGACCTAAGATCATGAAGGAGATGATCAGTCCGTAGAGGGCAACACCTTCTGCCAGACCTACGAAGATCAGGGATTTACCAAGAATACTCTGGTCCTCGCTGATTGCTCCCAATGCTGCACTTGCCGCGCTGGCCACGGCAATACCACCGCCGATACAGGAAAGGCCGGTAACAAGGGCGGCTGCGATGTAGCCCATACCTGTTGCCAGGCCGGCATCTGCGCCTGCGGCTGCCTGTACAGAGGTTCTGCCTGCAAACATCATAGTGATGGCTATCAGCATGGTCCCGAAGAAGAAAAAGGCGTTTACGCCAATGGCTGTTTTATAACGGCCGCGGTTCTTTTGCCCGATCAGGTAATAGCCGAATGGAAGGATAATGCTTAATACAAGTGCTGCTGCTAATACAATTTGTGTCATAACTGTCATGATAGATGACCTCCTCTTAAAAAATTAATTTGTTTTTGTGGATCGGAAAGGTTCAAATTTCCGTCCGGTACCTTTATAAAAGCGGCTGAATATCTCATAGTATTCCAGACGAAGAACCTGAATTCCGACGATCAGGCCCTCCATACCGCATACAAACAGGTTTCCGAGGATTACGACCAGCCAGTTCAGGCTGCCGCTCTCCGCGCCCGCGAGCATCAGTACAACCTCCATCATTGCCGCATGGCTGACAGCGAAAGCACCGATACGCACAAAGGAAAGCGTGTTTGAAAAGTAGCTTAAGAGCACTTCAAACATTTCAAAGATTCCCTGGACTACAAACATGCCTTTCTGCTTGGGCATGATCTCTGCCTTTTTCTCTACCAGGTTGGTAAGAGGCTCTTTAAAGAAAATCAAAAGCAGAGGGATGATGAACATCACGCAGAGCACAGCCGTTCCGGGAAGCTTCTTTCCGGCGAGGAAAAGTGCGATCACCAGTACAACGGAGCCGTAGAACACAAGGCCGGCCACTGCATTTGTATCAAACCAGGTTTTCTCTACATCCTTGATTTTCCAGGAATTGATAATATTGAAGATCATGCAGAGAAGGATAATGCCCATGCCGAAGCCAATGGCAATAATAAATACGGTATTCAGTTTTCCGATAAAAGGTACGGTCATCATGTTGTTCATGGGCCGCAGCCACACGGCAGGGATTACGTCTTCAAAGCCGAAGATACTGCCAAACATGAAACCGAAAAACGTAGAAAATACTCCGGCACAGCTGATAATACCTGCCAGGTCAATATGCTTAAATTTGTATAACAGGAATCCACCGATGAAAAGCAGCAGTCCCTGTCCAACGTCCCCGAACATGGCGCCGAAGATGAAGGAATAGGTGATGGCCACGAACCAGGTGGGGTCCAGCTCGCCGTAAGCGGGCAGGCCGTACATTTTCACATACATCTCAAAGGGCTTGAAAAGCTTGGGGTTGCGCAGCTTGGTGGGAGGCTTTTTATAAATATTATGGTCCTCATCCTCAATGATGCAGAAAAGATGGTCGTCATCCTTAATGTCATTCTGGAACGCTTTGGCATCCCGCTGGGACATCCAGCCGCAGAGGATATAGAAAACATCCCGGTCGCCGTGAGTACACGCGGCAAGCTTGCGCACATCAAAGTTGCTGGAAAGCTGCATGATGGCGTTTCTGGCGGAGATAATATCCTCCTGATTATCCATGAGATACTTTTTCCATGCGGATTTATTGGCCGAAAGAGCAGCGTTGCTCTCCTCAAACTGTGCGTTTAAAGCTTCGAAAGCTTCTTTCGCCGTACCGTCATAATTGTCCGGCATGAAAATACGTTCAAAATGCATGGAGGAATACACCGCATCTACCTTGTGGGCCTCATGCTTGGGCACGAAATAAATGCCCCAGATATATTGATCGTCCTCCTCGCATTTGATAAATAAAGTATCAAGATTGTCGTAGATGTATTTCTCAAATTTCTGGAAGTATTCCTTTTCAATCCGCCCGAAACGGTAATGGATATACTCAAATTTTAGGATGGAAGACACATCATAATTCATATTGCGGAAGGGGCGGATGATCCGCAGGGATTCCACAATGGAGTTATGCTTTTCCTCCAATTCCGTACGGGCCGTGGTAATCTTGGATGCCTCATCGGATACCCGTCTCACTATGGAGAGCGCCTGCTCGATTTCCAGGTGCCTCGGGGGGATTCGTTCGGGAGAGTCCAGCTCCTCATAAAAGCGGTTGATCGTGAACAACGCTTCTTTATAAGGATTGATTTCCAAAAACGGCGACAGATTCTCTACCGTGGTCAGCTCTGAAAGAGCATTTTCCAGGTGGATCTCATATTTGGATAAATAGGTGTTTACCACTCTGTCAATATCCGCTTTTGGCCCGGTTATACTTAAAAATTTCATTTTCTCTATCACGTTGCTACCTCCGGGTTGTTAGTTGTTGCGAATATAACGCATAGCTTCGTCCGGTTCCACGCCGTAGCGCACACATTCTATGGCAATGGTCAGACGGTTCACTTCATGTTCTTTATGGTACAGATAGGAATAAATGATAGCCACGGAGTACGGGTCCTTGCGGGCCTCCCGCTCCAGGGTATCGCGGAGGATGTAGTTATAAAATTCCTCCAGGTTTGCCACGGTAAGCTGCTCGTATTTCTGCCCGTAGTAGGTCCTCTTAAATATCTGCCGCGCTTCTTCGTAAGTGGTGGACTCTACCAGCGCGTTGATCTCCTCTTTTTTCAGCTTGTAGTTCATGGGGATCAGCAGTGCGTAGACACTGGCGGAATCCATGCCGAAATAGCGTTTGGAGCGCTGGATAAACTGTAGGTTCAGCATATCAAATTTCTCGCCGTAGGCCTTGGTGATTTCATCAAGGTCGTGGCCCTGAAACAGCTTTTTGCGGATGTTCCATATCTGTGTGAAATAGTATAGATCAAGCGCCATTCCGTAATCAAACAGCAGAGCTTTTTCATGCTCCTGGATTCTTGAGAGCGGCCCGTAGAATTCATTGCCCTTGAGTGCACCTATGAATTCCTCCATGGTGGTGCAGGCCACTAGCCGGTCCACATCCAGCTTGGAGTGCAGCCGGAAGAATTCCCGGTATGGGGAAATATCCACCGGGTCAGTGTTGCGGTGGTCAAAGAGGTTTGTCATGACCTCTTTCAGCACACGGATCTCGTACCTTTTGGCATACAGCTCAAGAAATTTTCTCTGTTCTGGATTGGCAAAATGGTATATACGGGAAAAATTACCGAAAATAGATTTTTTCAGCAGTCTTTCTATCTGTCCTCGGTGCAGGTCATTCTCGTCAATGGAGGACCAGGCCTGTGCATATTCGGGCGTCCTTTTTAAATAAGATGCGACCTGCGGCACACTGGGAAGCTGGATGATTTCCTGAAGCTGTTCCTCAGAGATCAGCCGGCTCTGCATTGCGCGGATTTTCGTGGAAAGTCCGCTGTAGGAGAGGACACTTCCCATTCAACATCACTTCCTTTCCGGTTTTGGTGTTACAGTTTCAATATTTTTTTAAATAATTCTTCGGAAAGGCGATCATGGTTTTCTTCATAATAAGAATCCAGGTCAGAAAAAGCGGCATCCGTGTCATCGATAAGGGCTGTAAGCTGGGCGTCCTTCTCCTTTTCCAGGTCTGCACGGATTTTTGCGATTTTTTCGTTGGTCTGTTTCTCCAGCTCAGCGTCGTAATCCTTGCATTTCTTTTCCATTTCCTCAGAGAGAGCTTTTTTGGTCCTGTCAGCATCTTCCATGATGCGTCTGGCGGTGATTTCGATTTCCGATAACTTACTAAGTATCTGTTCCATCTGCACCCTCCTTTTTTATTATTTTATAGCTGGCCTACTTATTAAAAGTCAGTTATATAATCCGTCCCTATATAATACACCTTTTCGTTGAAAAATACCAACAAAAAATCTTTTAATCTGAATAAAAATTGTTCATGTTGTAGGACGTGGGCGGTGTTATAAAACATGAGTTTGTGAGGCCTGACTTTTGGGGAACGATTTGTTAGAGAGATTTGTTAGGGGGATTTGTGAAGAAGATTTGTGAAGAAGATTTGGGAGGGAGGTTTTATGAAACAAGACAGATTTTACGAAAAAGTTGCACGGCGGCTGAAAAACGTGTATGATTGAATCTTGGTAAAGTCTTCATTTAAAGTCTTGAGTTGTGGAGGAAGATTTCATATGAGATTAAGAAATATACCCGGGGCGAAAGATGCCATCTCGGAAAGCGTTTATGTCATACAGGAGCCTGAGACGCATAGGGGAGCCTGGGGGACTGTTTTCCCTAAAAAACAGCCGCTGCATATTGAAGTGGGCATGGGCAAGGGACGGTTTCTCATGGATATGGCCCGGCTGAACCCGGAAATTAATTATGTGGGAATTGAAATGTACGACAGTGTGCTCCTGCGTGCATTGCAGAAGAGGGAGGAGCTGGCAGAAACAGGAGAGCTGCTTGAAAATCTATTTTTCATGCGCATTGATGCGCGCATTCTGCCTGAGATTTTTGATTGTGGTGAAGTGGATAAAATATATCTGAATTTTTCCGACCCATGGCCCAAAGCCCGCCATGCGAAACGTCGCCTCACATCTCGGGAATTTCTCGCACGGTATGACAAGATATTGACTGCCGATGGGACCGTGGAATTTAAGACGGATAACCGGGAGCTGTTTGAATTTTCCCTGGAGGAAGTTAAAGAGGCGGGCTGGAAGCTGATTGCCCATACATTTGACCTACATCATGACGAGGAATTGGTCCTGGGGAATGTGATGACGGAATATGAGGAAAAATTCTCTTCTATGGGAAATCCAATTTGCAAAATGATTATTTCAAGGTGATGGCCGGCTGCTGCGGCGCATGGTGTTTGTAGAATGTGGTGGCACTTATATGGTGTGACCTGCATAGTATACAATAAGAAAGAAAAGGAATGCCTGCCGTGTGCCGCATTCCGGGGAGCCGTTTATGCGCCGTACCAACCGCTTCAAATCCTTAATGACCCAGTTCAGTTACGACCATAAAAAACTGGACAGTGAGTTTGTCCGGATGCGGAAATCCGCCGACGAATTAAGCAAACTTCTGGACAATATGACCCCCAAAGAAAAAAAAGATAAAAAAAAATAAAAAAATTGTAAATTACCTCTTGACTTTTATATAGATTGTCGCTTATAATAGCTCTTGCGTCAAGGGAACAAAGAAACACTTAAAAGAGAAAAATATGCGCTTTTAGCTCAGTTGGTAGAGCACCTGACTCTTAATCAGGGTGTCCAGGGTTCGAGCCCCTGAAGGCGCACTCAAAGCACTGTTTTTGCAGACATTCTGATAGCTGCGGGGACGGTGTTTTTTGCGGTTTAAGGGATGGCAGAGGATTAAAAATAATTGGACATAAGTAAAATTGAATTATAATATAACTCAAACTTCGCACTTGAATAAGTGCCTATGCACCTTGAAAATTCAATAATAACTGGCATTAAAATAGCATGAAACCATCGGATTTGATATAATTGAGTTGTCTAGAAACAATCATATATCCGGAGGCTCATGCTATGAATAACAGTATAACACAAGACAACCAGAATGATAACCAGATTTCAAAATCTATCCGAAGATTTTTTACACGCTTCCATCTTTCTTCCGCTTTAAAAGCTGCTAATGCGTACAAAAAGAAAGGTATTTCCGTAACACTAATCTTTCAGTATCTGTTTCTTTTAATCTTTTCAAACAGGAGCATGTACATGAATCTGCTGATCG
>JNKJ01000032.1 GCA_000702025.1 Blautia schinkii DSM 10518 | reverse complement strand
ATCCGGCGTGGGCGTAGGATATCTGAGAGGAGCTGTCCTTAGTACGAGAGGACCGGGATGGACTGACCGCTGGTGTACCGGTTGCACTGCCAAGTGCACGGCCGGGTAGCCAAGTCGGGAAGGGATAAACGCTGAAGGCATCTAAGCGTGAAGCCCCCCTCAAGATGAGATATCCCATTCTTAGGAAGTAAACCCCCTTGAAGACGACGAGGTAGATAGGGCAGAGGTGGAAGTGCAGCAATGTATGGAGCTGACTGCTACTAATCGGGTGAGGGCTTGACCAAAAAAGCAATGGAAGATTTGATCCTCAAGGATGTTGACATGTATGTAGTTTTAAAGATACAATCCGGAATGTGACTAGCAATAGTCACATTTTCTGTATCATAAAGGGGATTGGTCAAATGGTATGACAGAGGTCTCCAAAACCTTTAGTGGGAGTTCGATTCTCTCATCCCCTGTTTTAGAAGCCAGCTTAGGAATTTAAGCTGGCTTTTTTGTATTAAATCAATTTTCTTACTCGTGTCATGTTTTTTTTGAAACTTTTCTGATCATTTTCCCATCTAATAAGTGTACAACAATAAAAATACTTCATTCGAATGAACACAGGCAGCTCCGCAGTGCCTTAAAACGCGGAAATTACACGGAGGGAGGACTGCACTTTGATAAATTTAGTGAAACGGTCCATGGTTGGCGACGCGGATGCCTTTCTGGAACTGATGGAACAGAATTCATTGTCCATGTATAAGGTGGCAAGAGGCATACTGAACAACGACGAGGATGTGGCAGATGCCATTCAGGACACGATTCTTACCTGCTTTGAAAAAATGAATACGCTTAAAAAGCCGGAATACTTCAAAACATGGATGATCCGCATCTTAATTAATGAATGTAATAAGATTCTGCGGCATTATCGCGGAATCAATATCAGAGAAGAGATGCCCGAAATATCCGATTCGGACAAGTCACTGGCAGAGTTTGAATTTAAAGAGATGCTTGAGCTTGTGGAGGAAAAATACCGGGTGGTACTTATCCTATATTATGTGGAGGGCTTCAAAATCGCGGACATAGCAGAGATTTTAAAATTAAACGAAAGTACTGTGAAAACAAGACTTACAAGAGCCAGAAGCCATATAAGACAAGTATACGCTGACGGTGAGGATACCAGAATAAAGAATGAGCACGTTAGTGAAAATAGCAGAATAAAGAATAAGAATGTTAGTGCGGATACCAGAATAAAGAATAAGCCTGTGAGTAAAGAGCAGAAAGGGATGATTTTATGACAAATAAAAGAATCGATTTTGAATCAGCAAAGAATTCCTGTATAGATGAGAAAATAGAAGCTACGTTAAACGCGGAGTTTAAACTTCCAAACTCGGTAGACGCGGCTATGCGGAAGTCATTTGAACAGATAAAAACAAAGACATCAGCCGGCTCTTTGAAGCCGCGTAAGAGAAGAAGGATGAATGTGGCATTTAAAACTTTAACAGGAATCGCCGCATCAGCTGCAGTCTTTTCGGCGGTGTGTATCACAAATCCGGCCTGGGCGTCAAATATTCCGGTAGTGGGAAATGTTTTTGAGAAGATTGGCAGCTCCCTGGGATTCTCAGGAGATTTTACAGAGTTTGCCAAGCCATTGGAAGATGACAGCACAGATCCCGGCAATGGAAATGAAACGGGAGATGGCGGTGTAGTAGTGGGAAAAGATACAAAGTACAGTAAAACCGTGGATGGTGTGACAGTGGGTCTGTCTGAGGTTTATTGTAATGATGAGGCTTTGTACCTTTCAATGGAGATTAAGTCCGACGAACCTATTCCCGATACTATGGTATCACAGGATGGTACTCCGGTCATAAAGTTATCCGATGCAGAATTACAGCTTAGTTATAATAAAGATTGTATGCTATATAATGCTTATTTGGATGGGAAAATGCTGGATAAGTATACGTATGCCGGTGTGCTGCGTGTAGATATGCACGAAACAACGACAAATAATGAGGAAGTGCAAAGGTATTATGATGACCGGAATGCTTTTCTGAAGGAAAAAGGCATTGATGTGGAATCAGATGATTTCAATTTTGAGAGTGCTGCCCAGCAACTAGAAATTGAAGATTTTACTGATGAGCAGATTGCTTCCATCGGAGGTCCGAATCCGGAGGATTATAATTTTGAACTGGAAGTACCTGAGAAGTTTTCCGCAGATTTGATAATTGGCGGCATCCGTGGAGATAAGCCGCAAGAGCAGAATACAACGCCTGAGATGCCAAAGGAACTGAAAGACGAGTACACAGAAGCAATGGCAGAATATGGTCTTAACGAAGCGGACTACGAAAGCTTTACAGAGGAAGAGAAAGATATAGAGCATAAGCTTTTTACGGATATGTGGAATAAATACTATGAATTATATCCGGAAACGAGAGATATGTCAAATTCGTATAACAGTTGGACGCTGGAAGGTGGATGGGAGTTTTCACTTGATATTGAAAAGGATCATACAAGAACTGTGACAAAGGAGATAAATGTACTGGATGAGAATGGCGGCGGAATTGTCTCTGTAACCAAAACTCCATTTGAATTAAACCTGAATATCAATGACCCTGAATTTAAGTATTGTGCAGCAGTGTTTGATGCAGACGGCGAGCTTATGCCGGATGCGAAGTTTGGCGGACCTGTAAATATAATGCCGGTGCAGGATAGGGACGTATCCAAGATTTCAATCTACCTCTGTGATTACATACAATATATGGACGAACTAAAGGGCTATTACTGGTCTGATGACTATGAGGAAAACAAAAAGACAAAAACCTTCCAGGAGCTGCTTCACGAAAATGCAATACTGGAGGCGGAAGTAAACTTCGAGAATTGAAACGGAAAATAGAAGTATTACGGAAATATAGATCGGCTTTGAGAAACGATGCAGACACAAGAGGGCTGCCGGGAAATAGATAGCCAGAAACAGAGGCTGTCTGGAGCAGATAGTTTTAAACAGGGGGCTGTCGGTTACATACCGATTTTCAGCCCCTTGTTTCTGGCCTTTTTTAATGATCAGGGTATCAATAACGGGATTATTTTATGTTGATATCTCCGGATTCGCAGAGAATATTGAGTGTTTTACCGCTTTTTCCTACCAATTCAAAACGTTCAACATCATCCTCAGAGATATAGCTTCCGTCAAAAGGTACATCCACATCACCGTATTCTGTTTTTAGCTTCATTGAATAAGAAGCAGGGTCATCCCTAAGCTGGATATCTACACTGCCGTATTCACTTTTAACATCAAGGTTACCTATGACTGCATCCATGATTCGCAAATCACCGGAATCCATCTTGATGCTTCCTGCAGTGATATCGGCATAATTGAACGTCACTTCACCGTAGCTGTCAGAAAGAGTCAGGTCATCTACAACCGCTTTATCCACGCTCGCATCACCGGAGTCCAAGTCGATTTTTGCTGTCCCTGCGTCCAGAGTATGGATCTTTGTAGGCCCGTATTCATTAGTCAATGACAGTTCGTCTGCCTTAACTTCTTTAACTTTGAAGTTACCGGAATCCATTGAAATGGAAAGTGTTTTACCTTTAATGGCTTCCGCATCAATATCACCGTAGTCCACTTCCAGTGATATGTCCTCTGCCTCCAGTGTGGCAGCGCTAACATCGCCGGAATCACTATAAATTTTCACCTCATCATAAATTTTATCTGCAGGAAGGTAAAGTTTTACATAATATTTTTCATTCTCATAATGATCGTCACCCCATGTGAAGTCGCCAAAATTAAAAAACATAATCTTACCATTATTATTAGGCTTCTCTTTCAGCGTAAGTGTCTTGTCATCTGTATTAAACTCCGGTGTTCTCTGTGAGCCGTCCAGACGGTATTCCAGATAAAAGTCGTCGGATGGTATGATATCCACATCGGCATACATCACATCCAGATTTATATTATTTAATGCATCCAGCTTGGTTTTCTCTAAAACGTAGGGCTCTCTATTGTGATTGCTGCTCGAAGTATGCAGTCCCCGGTTGGTAACGGCGACACCTGGCCAGCCGCCGGCGGCAATGCCGACTCCTGTTACCAGGATACCAGATACGATACAGCAGGCTCCTATTACATAAATTCTAGATTTCTTTTTCATCATGTCTTCCTCCCTTGGAAAAACGGCTTACAATATTTGCAAAAAGTCTGGTAAAACCTCTTAAGCATAGCTTCGTCAGCTTGACAGTAGCGGGAATGATCAGCAATGCCAGCCCTATACAGATCAGTCCTGCACCAATGGTAGCGATAGAGTCAAAGGGTGCCTGGAACATGGTTATAAAGCTTAAGATGATTGACACCACACCTGCAAGCAATACGCCTGCCTCACTGACTACCAGGGAGAATAATACGGCAAGGATGCTGATCGCAAGTGCGCCGATCACCATTACCACGGCAAAAGCCAGGGGCAGTGCGATTGGAGCCGCAAATACTGCCAGTATACCAACCCAGACAGAGGAGAAGTTCTTCTTCACACTTTGGTGTTCCGTGCTCTCAGAGTTTTTTATAGCAAGGTCCATGATTACCTGTTCGGCGGCCTGGTGCGGGTCGCCCAGGTCCCGGATGGCCTGTTCTTCATTTTCCGGTCCTGCTTCGTCGAAATATTCCCGGAAATATTCCATTGCCATTTCAAAGTCCTCTTTTGGCAGTCTTCTCAGACGCTCTTCCAGGCATTTCATATAAGTTTCTCGATTCATGCTGCATCCCCCCCACTTACAATTTCTTCAATAGCTGAGCTGAAATCATGCCATTCCTGGCTGAGCTCCTGATGATGCTGGACTCCTGCATCTGTAATGTGATAATATCTGCGGTTGCGCCCCTGAAACGGCTGGTCATAAGCCTCCACCCACTGATTCTCCTGCAGGCGGCGCAGCACAGGATACAGAGTCGAATCCTTTGCATTGGATACACGCTTTAAGATTTGGCTGATCTGATACCCATAGGCATCTTCACGCTTTATCACAGAGAGTACCAGGAAGTCCAGCATTGGAGCATTTAAAGTAAATATCATATGCCTCACTCCTTAACTTTTTAGTATATGAATTCAAATAACATATACGTGATTTTTGTATATTATATAATGTATAATATAAAATGTCAACACATATCTAAACATATTTTTAAATTTATTATTGCGATTGTTTTTTCATGTCAAAGGGTGATATAATTGAACAAGATTTATGCTTAAATTACAATGTTGGATAAGACGTACAGGAATATGAGGGAACACCGGAGGTGCTTATGAAATCAGATAAAGACAATTTATTTGATGAAAAATATATAGAGTCGATAGTCAGCCAGCTGGCTCAGCTGTCTGAGACTGCCAATATGGACGAGCTTACACAGATGTTAAATCGAAGGGCAGGCAAGCAGCACCTCGAGGAAGCTATCCTTACAGCACGCAGTAAGCAAAAGCTGCTGTCTGTAACTCTCTATGATGTGAATGAGCTAAAATATGTGAATGACACATACGGCCATAAGGAGGGAGACAAGCTTCTGAGATACACAGCTTCTGTGTCGAAGAAATATCTGCGGAACAAAGATTTTATATTCCGCCTGAGCGGTGATGAGTTTGTCATGGTATTTTACGGTCAGGATAAGAAAGAGGCGGATAAGACAATACATAAAATCCTTAAGCATCTCGATGAGGACAGACAGAAGAATTCTATATATTACGATGTTTCTTTCAGCTACGGGACCACAGTGGTCTATCCCGGAGAGGAAAAGACGGTTTCACAGATTCTTGCCAGAGCCGACGAGCTGATGTATATTCAGAAGCGGAATTTCCATATTATGCGGGCCAGGCAGGAATTGACGAAAAAAGATTATTCCGGCGATGAGAGAACAGAAGATTTTAAATATGACAAGGACCATCTTTATGAGGCGTTGAGTGCAAGTACGGACGATTATATTTTCGTGGGAAATATGAATACCGGAACCTTCCGATATCCTCCTGAGATGGTGGACGAATTCGGTCTGCCGGGAGAGATTGTGGAAAATGCGGCTGCATTCTGGAGTGCTTTAGTGCATCCACATGACGCACAGTATTTCCTGGAGAGCAACCAGGATATAGCCGAAGGCCGGGTCATTTATCATAATATTGAATACAGGGCGAAGAATGTTAGAGGCGAATGGGTCTGGCTGCGCTGCCGCGGAAAACTGATATACGATGAGAATGGTACTCCTGGCCTGTTCGCAGGTATGATAACAAATCTGGGAAAGAAAAACCAGATTGACCACATGACCGGGCTTTATAATCGTTTTCAATTTGAAGGAGAGATTAAGAAATATCTGGTGGATGAGAACGCCGGGGGCACATTTGGCATTATGATTATGGATATGGACTCTTTCGGTAATATCAATGATCTGTATAATCATTCCTTTGGTGACGAGGTGCTGCGTATAACCGCACAGCGTATTGCATCCCTTCTTCCTTCCAACGCCAATGTCTACCGCCTGGATGGAGATGAATTCGGTGTTCTGATCCTGAATGGAGGCGTGGAGGAGAGTAAGCGTATTTTTCGGCAGATTCAGGAGACCTTCTGCAGGCAGCAGGAGTATAACGGGCACAAATATTTCTGTACCTTATCTGCCGGAGGGGCTTTTTATCCCAAGGATGCAGACAATTATCTTGATCTGCAAAAATGTGCGAATTACTGTCTGGAAGCCTCTAAGAGTGCAGGAAAGAACCGCTATACCATATTTTCTGAGGATATACTGAGCAACAAAGAGAGAGGACTGGAGCTTACCGAACTCCTGCGTGAGGGTATTGAACGGGGCTTCGATGGATTTTCTGTGTATTATCAGCCGCAGGTGAACAGTATGACTGGAGAGATTTATGGCGCGGAAGCACTTGCCAGGTGGAGCTGTGCCAAATATGGAGCAGTGTCTCCGGTGGAGTTCATTCCCTTGCTTGAAAAGAGTGGTCTGATCATCCAGCTGGGAGCCTGGATATTCGAGCAGGCGGTACGGCAATGTAAAAAATGGCAGGAGTTTATTCCGGATTTTCACATGAGCATAAACCTTTCGTATCTGCAGCTTTTGGACGGAAATATCCTGGGGATTATGAGAAGTGTGTTTGAGAAATATGGTTTAAGCCCTGAGCATGTGACCATGGAGCTCACTGAGACGTATTTTGCCAAGGAGGATAAGGAAATCCTCGACATCATTTCCCGTATGTGTGGAGCAGGGGTCAAAATCGCTATGGATGATTTCGGAGTGGGTTATTCCTCCATGTTTATTTTGAAGACCATTCCAGTTGATATTGTAAAAATAGACAGGGGATTTGTCAGAGATATTACCACTGATAATTTTAATGTAGCGTTTATCCGTTCCATCACAGAGCTGTGTCACGCTGTAGGTAAACGGGTGTGTCTGGAAGGTGTGGAGACTGCGGAGGAATATGAGGTGGTTCGGGAGATGGGGCTTGAACTGATTCAGGGATATTATTTCGGGAAGCCCGTAAAGGCGGAGAAATTTAGTAAAATGCATATATTGACTTAAAGCAATGGTGCGGCGGATACAGAAAAGGAATCCGCTGCACCATTTTTTGTTGTGCGTCAGGCATCGGCAACGAGCTGGTCCAAAGCACCGAAATGATAGCCCATTTCTTCCCATTTACTTAAAAGCTCATCGAGAATCTGAGCATTTGTGGAAGAGGTGCTGTGAAGCAGTACGACCGCTCCGGGATGGATGCGTTTTAAGAGTTTTTCAAAAGCTTCTTCTTTGGAGGGCTGTTTATCCTGGTACCAGTCCACATAGGCAAGGCTCCAGAAGAAGGTATGATAGCCCATTTCCTTTGCCATGGAAAGGTTTTCCTTGCTGTAAATACCCTGAGGCGGGCGGTAGAATTTAGTCATAGGTGTATTCGTGATTTCCTCATAGAGCTGCTCCACACCTCCAAGCTCTTTGGCAAAGTCCTCCTTGGTGGAGATTTTGGACATGTTGGGGTGGGTCATGGTATGGTTGCCCACCGTATGACCTTCTGCTACCATACGCTTGATCAGGTCAGGATTCTCGGACACAAAATGTCCCACGACAAAGAAAGTTGCGGGTACATTGTGTTTTTTCAGCGCATCAAGTATGGCCGGTGTATTGCCGTTCTCATAACCTGCGTCAAAAGTGAGATAGAGTATTTTATCCTCTGTATCCTTTGCATAGTAGGCATCGTATTCCTTTAATTCTTCAATGGTGGCATTGCCCACCGGGCGTTTACCCTCCTCCTGGAAGCTCAATCCCCAGCTCGTACTGGCGGAGGAGGTTTCCACCGCTTCGTTGCTGAGATAGGTTACGGCTTTGCCGGCAAATGCACCAAAAAAGAATGCGGCCACGAACAGGAGAGGGAGTTTGGCATACTTTATGTATTCGGTTGTCAGCTTCATACAAACCTCTACATGTGTATTCTTTCTATATATATGGGGATAAGCAGAGGTTCATGCACAATAAGAAAGAGCCATCAGCTTAATTATAACTTACTGGTGGCTCTTTCTAATGTTCAGTGTCCAATGGTACTTACCTTCCTTTCGTTAAAGTACATGATAAAAACTTAAGATTTCATTGGTCCATACCTTCCTTATTCAGTTTTCAGTAATAGATTAGGTTAAAACTTAAGTTCTCATTGGACTGTACCTTCCTTAATTTATTTGTATTGCGATTTGCTGCTTTTGTTTCTTGATTTGTTCTTTGCTCTTTAATTGCTAGTGCTTTTAACTGTTCTTCTTAACTTTAAATACTTTAAATCATTGATTAACTTCTGTGATAGAAATTGGTTTATAGTTACATTTCTGATATCTGATTAAGCGATATCGTTTTATAAAACAAGATTGGAATTAAAAACTTACGTTCTCGGTGGTCCGTACCTCCTTTGCTTAATTTATGAAACAATCACTTGTTTTAAAAACTTATTCTTCTGGTGGTCTGTACCTCCCTTTCTTAAATTATGAGATATCCGTTAGTATTTCGGTGGTCTCACTCCTTTTCTTGTGAATTTGTAATTCCTTTGTTTTATGGGTATAATATAACAGATAAAAAAGAGTTTGTCAAGGAGAAAAATGAAAAATATTTTATTTATACAAAAAGTAACTATTAAAGAGGAATATAAAGTTGAATAATCAGATAATATTTAAACTGTTGCAAATTAAGAAACAGATAAAAAACATTTGATAATTTAACTTTAACAGGACCATATCTTTTACTTGAACATTGTCTGCTCGTGATTCCCAATTGCATAGAAAGCAATGCTTTGGGTAAAACTACTTTCATAAATCTTTAGGAGGTAAGAAAATGTTACGTTATCTGCCCATTCGAAAAGTTCACGCAAGACAAGTGCTGGATTCCAGGGGCAATCCTACAGTTGAGGTTGAAGTCACTGTGGGTGAAGGTGTCATTGGAGTCAATGGATATACAGGAAGAGCGATGGTACCCTCAGGCGCATCCACAGGAAAATTCGAGGCTGTGGAGCTTCGTGACGGGGAAAAAGGAAATTACGTGGGATTAAGTGTTGAGAAAGCGGTCAACAATGTAAATACAAAACTGGCGGAAGTGGTGCTGGGAGAAAATGCCCTTAACCAGTCATATATCGATGCACTTCTCATTGAGATGGACGGCACGGATAATAAAAGCAACCTGGGAGCGAACGCAACTCTTGGTGTGTCTATCGCTGTGGCCCGCGCGGCAGCACAGGCTCTGCGCATTCCGCTCTATCAATATCTGGGGGGCTGCCACACGAACCGTATGCCGGTACCTATGATGAACATTCTGAACGGAGGAAAGCACGCGGATAATACGGTGGACCTGCAGGAATTTATGATCATGCCTGTGGGCGCGGGCTGCTTTGCGGATGCAGTCCGTATGTGCGCAGAGGTTTATCAGTTCCTAAAAATCATTCTCAAGCACAAAAATCTTTCCACGGGTGTGGGGGATGAGGGCGGCTTTGCGCCGGATCTTAAGGAATCCAGGGATGTGCTGCAATTGATCATGGAAGCTGTGGAGAAGGCTGGTTATGAGCCTGGAAAGGACATCAGCATTGCCATTGACGCGGCTGCCAGCGAGCTGTATGATGAGGAAAGAGGCGTATATTATTTCCCGGGAGAGAGCAAGATGAAAGGGGAAGAAGTATTCCGCGATGCGAAGGAGATGGTGGATTATTACGAGAAGCTGATCGATGAATTCCCCATTGTCTCTATTGAGGACGGACTTCAGGAGGATGACTGGGAAGGCTGGAAAATGCTGACCGAGCGTCTGGGAAATCGCATACAGCTAGTAGGCGACGACCTCTTTGTGACCAATATCAAGCGCCTGCGTTGCGGCATCAAGCTCGAGGTGGCAAATGCGATTCTTGTAAAGGTCAATCAGATCGGCACGCTCACAGAAGCTCTGGATGCAGTGGAAATGGCTCACCGTGCAGGATACAAGGCAGTGATCTCACATCGCTCCGGGGAGACGGAGGACCCGTTTATCGCGGACCTCGCTGTTGCCACAGGAGCCGGTCAGATTAAGACTGGCGCGCCGTGCCGTTCCGACAGAAATGCCAAGTATAACCAGCTTCTGCGTATCCATGAATATCTGGGCGCACTTTCCGTATATGAAAATCCGTTTGAAAACAACGAAAATTCCTGTAAAAACAGTTGAAATCCGTCGTTTCCTATGTTACAATAACCTCTAGTTGATTAGGAGGTGTAACTACGTGGAGATTTTAAAAATTATATTGACAGTCATATTTGCGATAGATTGCATTGCCCTCACAGTTGTGGTATTAATGCAGGAAGGTAAGCAGCAGGGACTTGGTGCGATTGCCGGTGTAGCAGATACCTACTGGGGAAAGAACAAGGGACGTTCCATGGAAGGCGGCCTGGTGAAGGCGACTACTGTGATGGCAGTTCTGTTCTTTGTACTGGCAGTAGTTTTAAACATGAATTTCTAGGAAAAATTTTCGGGAAATTGGAAACACTCTTGTTAATCGCAAGAGTGTTTTTTATATACTGGGAATTAAGTCCCGTACCACAAATGCGCTTCAATCCAAAAATCCTGATATAGGGAGAAAGCATGAAGAAAAAAAGAGATTTAGAGAAGAGAAAAAAGTTTATATTAGAGCTCCTTGGCGACCCGGTGTACCGGCCCATGCGCTTAAGGGAGCTGGCCACGCTTCTGCGGCTTAAGAAGGAGCAGCGCAAGGAGCTGTATGATGTGCTTGACGAGCTGTCTGTGGAGGGGAAAGTATCCATGGACGCCAAAGGCAGATACGAGAAAGTAACAGGTAAATGGAAAATGAAAAAGAAAAACACGGAAGACGCTGGGAGAAATACGAAGGGAGACACAGCAGAGGGTATATTCATCGGCCATAATAAAGGCTTTGGTTTTGTGGAGATTGAGGGCGCGGAGGAGGATGTATTTATTCCGGAGGAGAACACTGCTTCAGCGATGCACCAGGACTGTGTGCGGATTCTCATAAAAGACGGACAAAAAGAGGGCAGACGCCGGGAGGGTGTTGTACTGAAAGTCCTGGAGCGGGGAATGCCGGAGATTATCGGAACATATCAGTCCAACCGGGACTACGGCTTTGTGATCTGTGACAATCCTAAGTTTTCCAAGGATGTGTTTATTCCGAAGAAAGATTCCAAGGGTGTGAAAAATGGTGATAAGGTCGTGGTGGAGATCACGGATTACGGCACCAACAATAAAAGCCCTGAGGGACGGATTAAGGAAATCCTGGGCAACTGCCGCACTCCGGGCACAGATATCCTCGCCATTGTGAAAAGCTTCGGGATACCCAGTGAGTTCCCGGAGCGTGTGATCGGCCAGGCAGAGCGTGTGCCGGATCATGTGCTGGAAGCAGACATGGAGGGAAGGCTTGATCTGCGCAGTCTTTTGACCGTTACTATTGACGGTGAGGATGCTAAGGATTTGGACGATGCTATTTCCCTCACGAAAGAAGGAAATATTTATCATCTGGGCGTGCATATCGCGGATGTGAGCAATTATGTCCAGGGCGGCAGTGCACTTGATAAAGAGGCGTTGAAGAGAGGGACAAGTGTGTATCTGGCGGACAGGGTCATCCCTATGCTGCCTGAGCGGCTTTCTAACGGCATCTGTTCCCTCAATCAAGGACAGGACCGTCTGACGCTTAGCTGTCTGATGGATGTGGATGCGGACGGAAATGTGGTGTCCCACCGGATCGCGGAGACGGTGATCTGTGTGGACGAGCGTATGAGCTACACAGATGTGAAAAATATTCTCGAGGACACAGATGCGGAAGCGAAGAGCCGCTATGCCCATTTGATACCCATGTTTTTCCAGATGAAGGAGCTGTCCGGGATTTTGAGAAACAGCAGACATCACAGAGGCTCTATTGACTTTGACTTCCCGGAGAGTAAAATAATATTGAATGAGGCAGGCAGGGCTATTGATATCAAGCCCTATGAGGCCAATGTAGCCACGAAGATCATCGAGGACTTTATGCTGCTTGCAAATGAGACTGTGGCTCAGGAATACTGTAAAGATGAAATTCCTTTTGTGTACCGTACCCATGAGAATCCTGACCCCGAGAAGGTGGAGAGTCTTTTGACACTTCTTCACAATCAGGGAGTAGATGTCCGCAAAACAAAGGAAGAGATTTCTCCAAAGGAAATCCAGAGTATATTGGAGAAAATCGAGGGTCTGCCCAATGAAGCGCAGATCAGCCGTCTCACCCTGCGTACCATGAAGCAGGCAAAATATACCACAGAGTGCAGCGGGCATTTCGGCCTTGCGGCTAAATATTACTGCCATTTCACCTCGCCTATCCGCCGTTATCCGGATTTGCAGATACACCGTATCATTAAGGACAATCTGCGGGGCAGGCTTTCCCGTCCGGGAAGGACAGAGCACTACCGTGGGATTCTTGACGAGGTAGCGCAGAAATCCAGCGTGTGTGAGAGACGGGCAGATGAGGCCGAGCGAGAGTCTGACAAGCTCAAAAAAGCAGAGTATATGTCGTATCATCTTGGAGAGGAATTCGAGGGGATCATTTCCGGTGTTACGGGCTGGGGGCTTTACGTGGAACTGCCGAATACGGTGGAAGGGCTCGTGCATGTAAATACTCTGAGAGACGATTACTATACCTTTGACCAGGAGAGCTATGAGCTGCGTGGAGATTTGACGAAAAAAACTTACCGTCTGGGACAGAAGGTACGCGTCAGGGTGGAGGACGCGGACCCGTTGCTGAAAACGGTGGATTTTACTCTGGCAGAGGATGAAGTGGAGCAATAGAGGGAGGATCATATGGCAAAAAAATCCGGCATAAAACTGATAGCCAATAATAAAAAAGCTTTTCATGATTATTTTATCGAGGATACCTATGAGGCCGGTATTTCCCTGGCAGGGACGGAGGTAAAGTCCCTGCGCACGGGTAAGTGCAGCATCAAGGAATCTTTTGTACAGGTACAAAATGGGGAAGTATACATCTATGGTATGCATATCAGTCCTTATGAAAAGGGAAACATTTTCAACAAGGACCCGCTGCGTGTGCGCAAGCTTTTGCTTCACCGCTATGAGATTAACAAAATTGAAGGTAAGCTTAAGGAAAAGGGGCTGACGCTTGTACCTTTGAAGGTATATTTTAAGGACAGTCTGGTGAAAGTGGAGGTCGGTATGGCCCGTGGTAAGAAATTGTACGATAAACGTCAGGATATCGCCAAGAAAGACCAGCGGCGCGAGGCAGAGCGGGACTTTAAGGTCAGAAATCTGTATTGACCTTAGGCTTGCTAGCGTTTATACTGAAATCAACATATCTGTTCGGAGAATGATGAAAGTGCGCTTGCCAAAGGATTATTTAATAGGGCAAGGTTTTTTAGTGTATTTTATCATTTGAGACAGAGAAGCTGCGATGAATAAAGCAGCGATAAAAGATAAGCAGTGAGAAAACAGTAGGAAAAGGAGCAGAACCATGGATAAAAAAGAATTTGCATTGCAGCAGCATGAAAAATGGGGCGGTAAGATTGAGGTCATCACCCGTTCAGAGATAAGTACTCCGGAAGAGCTTTCCGTAGCTTATACTCCGGGTGTAGCGGAGCCGTGCCTGAAAATTGCAGAGGACGTGGATCTTTCTTATAAATATACCCGCCGTCATAATATGGTGGCAGTTGTCACTGACGGTACCGCCGTGCTGGGACTTGGCGACATCGGTCCTGAGGCCGGGATGCCGGTTATGGAAGGAAAATGTGCACTTTTTAAATGCTTTGGCGATGTGGATGCTTTTCCGCTTTGCATCCGCAGCAAGGATGTGGATGAAATCGTAAAGACGGTAAGCCTGCTGGCAGGAAGCTTTGGCGGTGTAAACCTGGAGGATATTTCCGCACCGCGCTGCTTTGAGATTGAACGCAGACTGAAGGAATGCTGTGATATTCCGATTTTCCACGATGACCAGCACGGAACTGCTGTTGTTGTGTGTGCGGCGCTTATTAATGCGCTCAAGCTTACCGGCAAGAAGCTGGACGAGGTTACGGTGGTGACCTCCGGCGCGGGTGCGGCGGGAATTGCGATCATCAAGCTTCTGGTGAGTCTGGGACTTAAGAACGTGATCATGTGTGACCGTACCGGTGCTATCTATGAGGGCCGTGAGGGTCTGAATGCAGAGAAGATAGAGATGGCGAAGATCACCAACCGCAGTAAGAAGCAAGGAACTCTCAGCGAGATGCTGAAGGGCGCAGATGTGTTTGTGGGCGTTTCTGCTCCGGGCACTGTGACAGCGGAGATGGTGGCATCTATGGCTAAGGACCCCATCCTTTTCCCAATGGCAAATCCGGTGCCGGAGATCATGCCTGCAGAGGCCAAGGCAGCAGGAGCCGCAGTTGTGGGAACAGGACGCAGCGATTTCCCGAACCAGATCAACAATGTTCTGGCTTTCCCGGGGATTTTCCGCGGAGCGCTGGATGTACGTGCCAGGGATATCAATGACGAGATGAAGGTAGCTGCCGCTTATGCGATTGCCGGCCTCATTGACGAAAAAGACCTCAACCCGGATTACATAATTCCGAATCCATTTGATAAGAGAGTGGTGCAGGAAGTAGCGAAGGCTGTGGCGAAAGCAGCAAGAGATACCGGAGTTGCACGGATATAAAAATATGCAGGCCATTGTCACTGCGGGGGATTACTGCGGCATAAGCGTATCCTCTGCGGAGGAGGTATTTATGGAAAAAAGTGTAAGGCAGACCCGAAAAGTGGAGGATTCCCGTACAGAGCAGGTGCATTTGATCATGCGCCAGCATTTGAATTCCGGAGGGCGGCTGTTTGGGGGTATCCTCATGCAGTGGATTGACGAAGTGGCCGGAGTGGTGGCTATGCGCCATGCCGGGACGAAACGTGTGACAACCGCAGCGATTGACAACCTGCAGTTTAAGGAGCCTACCTATGAGGGCGAGCTGTTGGTGCTCATCGGTTATGTTACCTGTGTGGGCAGGTCGTCCATGGAGGTGGAAATTGATACGTATGTGGAGCGGTCTGATGGGATGCGGTATTCTGTGAACCGGGCGTTTCTGGTGATGGTGGCTATGGATGCGGAGGAAAAGCCGCTTACTGTGCCGGGGCTTGAGATTTCAGGGGAGGCGGAGAAGGCACGGTATGAGGCGGGGATGCAGAGGAAGGCTATGAGATTAGATAGGTCTAAGAATGGGTTTTAAGGGGGCCCCTGGAAGCGTGGTGAACGGTGGCAGAAGGAAATCCGGTGCGGGAGCGTTGGCGCTGTACTTGTCAGGCATTGCTCGCTTCCCTTCAACTAATCGCTAACTGCGACTAAGCAGCTCACGAAGAGCGTTCGCAGCTAAGTCTCCGTAACCGATGGATTTTCAGGCGCGCTTCCGCAAAATGCCTGACAAGGCCAGCGCCAACGCTCCCACACCGGATTTCCTTCCGCCACCTTCCGCTACGTTACCGTCCCCTTCTAGTTGGATTGTTCCTTTCGCCGTAAGTTTTAATATTTTTCTTGGTTATTACCCTTTACTTGCTTTAACAGTCTAAAAGGAAAGAGCAAGCGTATCGGCTTATGGGGAAAGTGGTACAAACGCTATTTACAGGAACACAAGAGGGTATTACAGAGTAGCTAGAGGCAGAAAATCCTATGTTGCGGATTGGCAGAATGGATGAGATGCAGGGAAGGGCGAGAGAAATCATAAATGTTTAATTAATTTGTAATCAATCAAATTTAGTGCTTATAGGTTTAATAATGCGGTGGGTAGGGAATATTTCCTTACTTGCCGTATTTTTTGTTTCTTAAGCGGCTTAAAATAGGTGATTTTGATAACCAAAAGAGTGATATTTTTAATGCGTGTGTATTGTTTATTGACTTTTTGAACGCTGTTCAGTATAATGAGCTTTGAACGTTGTTCAGGAGGTGCGTATATGGATAATAGAGAAACAATAATACAGACAACGATTGCGCTTATTGAGGAAAAAGGGGAAGAGTTGGATACGATCACCGTCCGTGAAATTGCTAAAAAGGCAGGAGTTGGGTTAGGTCTTGTGAATTATCATTTTGGGAATAAAGATAAACTTATTGATTTATGTGTTGAGCGTATCATAAACAGGATTGTTGAGCAATTTCAGGGGATTCGGGAGAAAACAGAGGGCTTTACGCCTTTTGAGAAATTAGAATATCTGGGAAACATGACTTTTGATTTTTTGTTCGAGCATTATGCAGTTTCCAGAATTTCAGTGCTTGCCGATATGGAAAATCCGAAGCCAGACGATAACACTCACAGAACTTACGCTGCATATCTTCCTCTAGTCGCTGCCTGCTGTCCCGATTGGGATGAACCTACTGTAAAAAGAAAGACTTTTTGCTTGATTTCGGTTATGCAGCAGAGCTTTCTTCGGTATGAAACCACATCAACGACATTTGATATGGATTTGAGTCAAAAGGAAAACCGCAGGGCGTGGCATAAACAAATTTTACACGATATTCTGGAGGTAGCATGATGAACATAACGGTTATAAACGGAACAGAAAAGCACGGTGTAACCTTTCGGTTAAAAGAAATGTTTTTAAACGATTTTAGGGAGCATGCAAACATTACGGAATATTATCTTCCAAAAGATTGTCCCCATTTCTGCAATGGCTGTGTAAACTGTGTCATAAAAGGCGAAAACACCTGCAAAGACGCAGAATACATCGAAAAAATTGAAAAATCGCTTTTGGAAGCGGATTTAATTGTAATGACCTCTCCTGCATATGTATTTCACGCCACGGGAGCGATGAAAGTGTTGCTCGACCATTTTGCTTATCGCTGGCTTCCCCACCGCCCTGCTCCTGAAATGTTTGGAAAGCGGGCAGCGATTATTACGCAGTGCTTAGGTGCAGGAGCAAAATCTGCGGCAAAGGACATAAAGCACAGCTTATCTTGGTGGGGAATTTCTAAAATCGGAATTTTCACCGGTGCATTGATGGGCGATATTGCTTGGGAAAGACTTTCTCAAAAGAAGCGGGCAAAACTGACAAGAAAAGTGAAAAAGCTTTCTCAAAAGTTTGCACAAATTGATTATACAAAGCCTGCATACGCAAATTTGATTACGAAGATTAAGTTTTTTGCTTGCCGTTTGATGCAGCGAACACTTCATAAAAATGACCCGGAATATCTCGATGGGAAATATTGGGCAGAGCAAGGCTGGCTTGGCAAAACCAGACCGTGGAAATGAGCTGAGCTGGAAATTATCTTTTGGAGTAATAGAATTACTCTGAGAAATTGTGGAGGGTTCCTTTGGGGAAGGTGATGGTCAATCTTGTATATTCATGTTCTTTTGAAGAGATAGCTAGTTTTAATCCTAATTTGCTGCACAGTTTTTTGGAGAGGTATAGTCCCATGCCGGTTGTATTTGCTTTGTTTCGGTTTGAACCGGTAAAGCCTTTTTCGAATACTCTGGGGAGGTCGGAGGCTTTTATGCCGCAGCCGTTATCTTCAATTGTAAGAAGTATGTTTGTACGGTTCGCTTGACTGTATATGGTCAGTTTGTTTTCGGGCTTATCGAAATATTTGATCGCATTTTGTACGATTTGGGAGAGAATGAATGTCAGCCATTTTATATCCGTATAGACCGTATTGTCCAGGTCATGGATATTGATGACGGCTTTGCTTTCTATAAGGGAATGACGGAATTTTAAAATGATACTGTGAACGACTTCCTCTAAGTGCAGTTCTTTTACAAAGTAGTCTTTTTCGGTGTTTTCGCTTCTTGCGTAGTAGAGCATTTGTTCTACTAGCTGAAATATCTTGTCCGTTTCTTTTTTGAGTGTATAGTTTTTTGTATTGTCAAAAGTCAGAGACAATGCACCTATCGGTATTTTGATTTCATGCGCGAAGCTTTCCACATACTCTTGATAGTCTTGTTTTTCCTGTTGTATTTTGCTGATTTCGTCATTCATGGATTTGCAGGCTTTTTTTAATGCATAGTAGTAGGCTTGGTTTTGGAATTCTTTTGGTTTTGGTAAAATGTCTGCAATATAGTAGCTTTCTTCCAGCCCGTCTGCTAAATCAATGATGTGTTGTGAAGCCTTACGTTTTTTCTGATACAGGCACCATTGAAATAGAGCCTGTATGCTGATGAAAAGTATAGACAGTAAAATAACAAACATGAAATCTACACCGTAGAAAATCAAGAGGAGTGCAGCCAGGGCAAGAAAGAAAAGCTGAAATAATAACTCTAATGTTTTTTCTTCTAAAAATGTAAAAAAGCTCACAGTTTCCAACCCTTTCCCCGTATATTTTCTAACAGATGGATGATACCGATTTCTTTCATTTTCTTTTTTAGACGGGTCATATTGACCAGCAGCACATTTTCGTCCAAATAATATTTGTCGTTCCACAGTTTTTCCAGCAATTCTTCTTTGCTGATGATTTTGTCGTCATTCATAAAGAAGTAATACAAAATGCGGAATTCATTTCTTGTCAATTCAATGCTTTTCGTTTGATACTTGAGAATAGATAAATGCAGATCCAGAGTACAATCTTTTTTTACAAGTTCGCGGAAATTATTGGGGTTAGACAGCTGTAATGCACGCTTGATCTTTTCAAGAAGAATAAGTGTGTCATATGGCTTTGTGATGAAGTCAATCCCGCCTGCCTGAATACTTTTCAATTCGTCGGCATTTGTATCTCTGCTTGTCACAAAGATGATAGGTACCGGCATGACCTGTTTTATTTTTTTGCATATCTCATATCCGTTTTCATATGGCAGGTTAATATCAAGCAGGACCAATTCCAGGGAATGTTGTTTTAATTCCGCTGTTGGATTTTCGAAGTCAGTCAATATGAGCGTTTGATAGCCTTGTGCATTCAGTAATTTAGAAAGCTCCAGACGAGTGACTTCATCATCTTCAATAACAGCTATCTTCATTCCAGCACCCCCTTGATTTTTCATTATATTAGCAGATGGTAATAATAAACGGATGGCAATAATAAACGAATGGCAGGGATAAATTCATGGCGATAATAAACTCATGGTAGGAGCGCCGGAAAATCCTAAGTCCTAGCCCTCCCCATTAATATTTCTCTTAAAGCCGATATACGCTGCAATCCAATAAATTCCGTATATAAAGAAGAAAATTGCCAAACTGCCTGCAAAATAAAGCAGATAAACAGACCTACTTTGTAAAAATGTTTGATAAACATTATTAAGTGAAGCAAGCATACAGAAACTGGAAAGAACAGAATAAACCACGGGAACTCCAAATAAGACGAATAGTTGTTTTCTGATTGTCTTAAATAAGGCTATGTCATTTACTCCTAATCTTCGTAGAGTCAGATAACGATATTTATGCTTCATTGAATCACTTAATGATTGGACAGCAAGCACGGTACCAACTGCAGAGGTTAGAATAAAGGCAAGATATAAACAGGTGCTTGCAAGCATAGCTGTCATAGCATTTTGCTCTTCAATAACAGCGCCCCTTACAGAAACCCTATAATAGCTGTCATGTTTTGTCCCATCTTCGTCTATCCAAACTAATTGAGGTTCCATATCTTTTTTTATTTTATCCCTTAAATTTGCTGTTGTTTCTTCTACTGTATCTACGATTAAATGTCGTTCATATATTGCTAATTCCTGCACATATTTATCTGGAACAATCACAACAAATCTGCCTGAATTCGTAATATTATTCCAGTGAGACTTAGTATCAATGGCTTTTAAATGTAGTTTTTTATCAGCAAATTGAATGGTTTGTATATCATCATTATCTTTAACCTTATATAATGATTGATTCCGGGTTACAAGGTAATACTCATTGTCTTTTAATTCTATGGTATCCATGTTCCGTAATTTTAGTAATTTGTTATAATCGCTTAACTTCATAACCGGGTCAAATTTATAAAACTCCACGTCATAATAATCCTGTATTTGATGAGCCGGTTCCCCGTAAATCGCATACTCAATAATCTCGTTGATTGTATAATCCTCATCTATCACCTTAACATATTCATCAAAATTATCAAATGGCTGCTCAGAGTCGTAAATATGAACATCATATGGCGCCGTGTTCTCTATACTTGTCCGGTATACACCTTTATTGATACTTGAAAAATTCAAGCAGAGCAAAGATAATAATATCAGCGTAGACAGAGTTCCAAATGTAAAGCTCATGGTTCTTGCTTTTGACGCAAAGGTTCTTGTAACGAATAGGTTGTCTTTTTGGTATTTGATTTTTTTGCTTTTTAATAAAACCGACAACATGATATCAGCACAAGTTGCAGATACTCCATAAATACTGATGATCAGCATGATTACGGCAATGATTAAATAAGTAAGCGTTTCTTGAATGCCAAACTTGTCCATATTGCAGCGTGAATGCCAAAGAACAAGAGAAGCAATACCGAGTATAACGCTTAAAACAAAGATGATATTTCTCTTTTTGTTACTGCGGAACATTTTCTTTTCGTTCTGCTTATCGAAATAAAGAAAATCATGCACCGTCATTTTTCTGATTCTTCTTAAAAGATTAAGCAAAACTAAGACATAAATTGCCAAGAAGTAAAGTGCAAGCAATCCGACAGACACAAAATTTAAGGAAATAAAGATAACTTTCGGAATGACCAGCATTTTTACAATCACCAATGATAAAAACTGACTGAACAGGAAGCCAAGAGGAACAGATAATACAAGTGCCGAAAAGCCTAAGAGTATATTCTCTGTCACCAGCAAACGGGCAATATCCTTTTTCTTGATTCCCAGAAGCATATATGTTCCGAATTCTTTGCTTCGTTTTTCAAACATAAATCTTGTAGTATAGTTTATCAGAAAACAGACAACAAATACAATGATGACATTAACAAAAGTTAAAACTCCCTTAAACGCCCCCATACTGGAAGAGAACTCCACCACCTCCTTGGAGCTTGCCACCAGATTAAATGCAAGTATCAGGGAAAATGAGATGGTAATCGTTATGAGGTAAAGCAAATAATCTTTTAAATTTCGTTTTGTGTTCCTGACCGCTAATTTACCTAACATTTCCCACTTCACCTCCGAGCAAGGTTAATATATCCAGTATCTCATTGAAAAAATCTTTTCTGCTTTTTTCTCCTCTGAAAATCTCATTGAATATCTTACCGTCTTTTAAAAACAGAATACGTTTGCAAAAAGACGCACTGAACGGGTCATGTGTCACCATTAAAATCGTAGCCTGCATTTTCTTGTTGATGTCAGACATTATTTCCAGTAACAATCTGGAAGATTTAGAGTCCAAAGCTCCCGTCGGTTCATCAGCTAAAATCAGTTTTGGTTCATTGATTAAAGCCCTCGCACAAGCACAACGCTGTTTTTGCCCTCCTGAAACTTCATAAGGAAACTTCGACAAAACATCTCCAATCCCCAATTTATCAGCGATAACATGGACTCTTTTCCCAATATCGGCAGGGTCCTTTTTATTAATGATCAATGATAAAGAAATATTCTCCTCAATCGTCAAAGTATCCAAAAGATTAAAATCTTGAAAAATAAACCCCAGATTTTCACGTCTAAAGTCTGCAAAATCTTTCTCTTTCATTTCCGTAATATCTTGATCATTGACTATAATATGCCCGCTGGTCACTGTGTCGATCGTTGAGATACAATTTAACAACGTAGTCTTCCCAGAACCACTTGCCCCCATAATCGCTACAAATTCCCCCCGGTCAACATACATACAAATCCCATCGACAGCCTTCGTGATATTCCCCGCATCGCTGCCATAATACTTTTTTAATTGCTCAATATCTAAAATACGCTCCACAAAAAACGCCCCTTTCTACCCAACGTATTAATCCGTTCCAAAATACAATATAAATTATACCAAGGACAATATTAAATTACACTTACAGTTTTGAAAGTGTACCCACACCTACCGTTCAACAACCTTCGCGGTGCCCCTTCCAATCTTAAAAATTGGTTAAAAATCACCATATCTATTGCCAAAACCACAAATTATTTGTATAATATACCTAAATCCTCGCACAACCAAAGACCATTCATACTAAATAAAGTTACCTATGCGGGGATTGGAGCAATCCACAGCAGACGAAAGGAGCGGTGCATATGAAAACGATTACCATCAGCAGACAATACGGAAGCGGAGGGCGGCAGGTTGCGGCTATGCTGTCGGAGAAGCTGGGCATACCCTACTATGACAGCAATTTACTACTGATCGCAGGCGAGAAATACGGGATTAATCCGGGACTTCTCAAAGAGTATGACGAGCGCAAAAACAGCAGCTTTCTTTACGGCATTGCCATGCTTGCGGACGGTTATACCAACCAGGACAGGATCATGCTGCCCTATAAGCTCTATCAGGCTCAGATGGACGCCATGAAGCGGCTGGTTGAGGAAGGCCCGTGCATTTTTGTGGGCAGATGCGCCGACCAGATATTGAAGGATGAATGTGACTTGCTCCGTGTATTTATCTATGCGTCCAGCATGGAGGAGCGTATCAGCCGCATCATGAAGGTAGACCAGGTTTCCCAGCGGGAGGCCCCTGCGCGGATTTCCCAGAGGGACCGTGAGCGCAAGGATTACTATTACTTCCACACCGGCCAGGAGTGGGGCAAAAAGGAAAATTATGATCTCTGTCTGAACACCTCAACCCTGGGCTATGAGGGCTGTGTTGACATCATTTACCAGATGATAAAGAGTGCACAACATTAGACAATTTTTCCCACAAGGAAGCATTCCTTCGCGGGCGGAAACCTCCTATAATGAAACCATAAGATTGGAATTATAGGAGGTTTTTCTATGCAGTACGGGCATTTTGATAATGAAAACAAAGAGTACGTAATTGACCGTGTAGACCTGCCCACATCCTGGACAAATTACCTGGGAGTCAAGGATATGTGCGCGGTGCTCAACCACACGGCAGGAGGCTACATATTCTATAAATCACCGGAATACCACCGTATCACCAGATTCCGGGCAAACGCTGTTCCCATGGACCGCCCCGGACATTATGTTTATCTGCGCGACGATGAGAGCAGAGATTATTGGAGCGTTTCCTGGCAGCCTGTGGGCAAGCCGCTTGACCAGGCGAAGTACACCTGCCGTCATGGTATGTCCTACACCGTGTATGAGTGTGACTACAGTAAGATCCACGCGTCACAGAAGATGTCCATTGCCATGGACGACCCGGTGGAAATCTGGGATGTGCGTATCAAGAATGAGGATGACCGCCCCCGTAAGCTGAGCGTGTTCTCCTACCTGGAGTTTTCCTTCCATCACATTGAGATGGACAATAAGAATTTCCAGATGAGCATGTACGCTACAGGTTCCTCCTATGAGGATGGCATCATTGAGCACGACTTGTTCTATGAGGAGTTTGGATTTCAGTATTTCACAGCGAATTTCCAGCCGGACAGCTATGATACCCTGCGGGATGATTTCATAGGATTATACCACACAGAGGACAATCCGGTGGGCGTGGAGCGCGGCACTTTAAGCGGCAGCAGTGAGCTTGGGAATAACCACTGCGGCGCTTTGCACAAGGCTCTTGAGATTGCTCCGGGTGAGGAAGTGCGGTTAATCTTCCTTCTCGGCGAGGGAAAAAGAGAGAACGGAGCAAAGATGCGCGCCAAATACGGAGATCCGGCGCAGGTAGACAAGGTTTATGGACAGCTTGCAGACTTCTGGGCAGAGAAACAGGCTAAGCTGCATATCGATACACCGAACGAAGGAATGAACACCTTGATCAATATCTGGACCTTGTACCAGGCAGAGATTAACGTCATGTTTTCCAGATTTGCCTCCTTTATCGAGGTGGGAGGACGTACAGGACTTGGCTACCGGGATACTTCCCAGGACGCTATGACCGTACCGCATTCCAATCCTGACAAATGCCGCCAGAGAATCGTGGAGCTTCTGCGTGGTCTGGTGAAACAGGGGTACGGCCTCCATCTCTTCCAGCCGGAATGGTTTAATCCGGATGAGGAAGTGAAGCCCTTTAAATCTCCTACCGTTGTGCCGACACCGAAGCTTGGGGACATGATCCACGGACTTGAGGATACCTGCTCTGACGACGCGCTTTGGCTGATCGCGACCATCACCGAGTATGTGAAAGAGACAGGTGAGCTTTCATTCCTCGATGAGGTTTACACCTATGCGGACGGTGGCGAGGGAACGGTTTACGAGCACATGAAACGCATCCTTGATTTCTCAGCCGAGCAGGTGGGAGCGGACGGTGTCTGCAAGGGACTCCGGGCTGATTGGAACGACTGCCTGAACCTGGGCGGCGGAGAGAGCGCCATGGTTTCTTTCCTCCACTACTGGGCACTTGAGAACTTCCTTGAGCTTGCGAAATACAGAGGCGAGGAAGCGGATGTGAAGAAATACAGCGAGATGGCTGCTCATGTCAAGGAAGTATGCGACAAAGAGCTTTGGGACGAGGACTGGTACATCCGCGGTATCACCAAGAACGGCAGAAAGGTCGGCACCTCCAAGGATGAGGAGGGAAAAATCCATCTGGAATCCAATGCCTGGGCAGTGCTTTCCGGTGCCGCTCCTTATGATAAGGGCATCAAGGCTATGGACAGTATTTATGAGCAGCTTTTCACACCGTACGGAATCATGCTCAACGGACCGGCCTATACCAAACCGGATGACGATATCGGTTTTGTTACCAGAGTTTACCCGGGACTGAAGGAGAATGCTTCTATTTTCAGCCATCCGAATCCCTGGGCATGGGCAGCGGAGTGTAAGCTTGGCCGCGGCGACAGAGCAATGGAGTTTTATAATGCGCTTTGTCCGTATTATCAGAATGATATGATTGAAATCCGTGAGGCAGAGCCGTATTCCTACTGTCAGTTCATCATGGGCAAGGACCACAGTGCTTACGGCAGGGCCAGACACCCGTTTATGACAGGTACAGGCGGATGGGCATATTTTTCCGCCACACATTATATGCTGGGCGTGAGGCCGCAGCTTGACTCTCTGGAGATCGACCCGTGTATCCCGAAGGACTGGGACGGATTTACCCTCACCAGGAAATGGCGCGGCGCAGAGTATGAGATCCGGGTGGAGAATCCGGAGCATGTTTCAAAAGGTGTAAAGGAATTGTATTTAGATGACAAAGCAGTGTCCTCGATTCCTGTACAGGAAGAGGGCAGTACCCATATGATCAAAGTTGTGATGGGATGAGGAGGAAATACGATGATTAAATTTGGTACCGGTGGCTGGAGAGCCATTATCGGAGATGATTTTACAAAGGTAAATATCCAGAAGCTGGCAAAGGCTCTGGCGTTGAAAATGGAGGATGAGGGCGAGACCGAGAAAGGCATCTGCATTGGCTATGACCGCCGCTTCCTGGCGAAAGAAGCAGTGATGTGGGCGTGCGAGGTTTTTGCAGCCGAGGGTATCCGCTGCTGGTTCGTGGACCGTTCTTCTCCCACACCGCTTATCATGTATTATGTGATGGCTCATGACCTGCCTTACGGCATGATGGTTACCGCCAGCCATAACCCCGCTATCTATAACGGTATTAAAGTATTTACCAAAGGCGGCAGAGATGCCAACGAAGAACAGACAAAGGAGATTGAGCGCTACTTTGCACTGGTGGAGGAGAACATTGAAAAGGGAACTCCGATTGTGACCATGCCTTATGACAAGGCGCGCATGGCAGGACTGGTAGTAGAATTTAATCCACTGAACGAATATATTGACAATATTATTTCCCAGACAAACATGGATGCCATCCGTGAAAAAGGGCTTCGGGTTGCGCTTGATCCTATGTACGGGGTGAGCCAGACCTCTCTTAAGACCATTCTTTCCATCGCGAGATGTGAGGTAGAGACAATCCATGAGCGCCATGATACGCTGTTCGGCGGCAAGCTCCCCGCTCCTAACGCGGCTACCCTGCGCTCCCTGCAGAACTATGTGCTGGACCGCTATTGTGATATCGGTATCGCCACAGACGGTGACGCGGACCGAATCGGTGTGATCGATGATACGGGACGTTTCCTCCATCCCAATGACATCCTGGTGCTCCTGTACTATTATCTTGTGAAATACAAAGGCTGGTCAGGCCCGGCTGTGCGTAACGTTGCAACCACCCACATGCTGGACCGTGTGGCTGAGAGCTTTGGACAGGTGTGCTATGAGGTTCCGGTAGGCTTTAAATATATTTCCTCCAAGATGCAGGAGACGAACGCCATCATCGGCGGTGAGTCTTCCGGCGGCCTGACAGTGAAGGGTCATATCAACGGCAAGGACGGCATTTATGCGGCTGCCCTTCTGGTGGAGATGATCGCGGTGACAGGCAAGCGCCTTTCTGAGATTGCCCGGGATATTGAAGAAGAATACGGCTCCATCTACATGGAGGAGCGTGACTATAAATTCAGTCCGGAGAGAAAGGTGGAGATTTTTAAAACTCTCATGGAAGATAAGCTCCTTCCGGAAATGCCTTATGCCATTGACAAGGTATCTTATCTGGACGGCTGTAAGGTTTATTTCCAGAATGGCGGATGGATCATTGCCCGTTTCTCGGGGACAGAACCGCTGCTGCGTATCTTCTGCGAGATGAAGAGCCAGCCGGAGGCAATTAAACTGTGCGAAATATTTGAAAAATATCTGGAATTGAAATAATTGTGACCGGAAAGCGAGGCAGAACAAAATGTCAGATATGTTAGTGAAGCTATATGAAATCGACGAGATGCCGGAGGTGTACGAGAGACTTGAAAATGCAGGCATCCGTGTGAAACGTGCACTGGGCATGGATACGACCAAGGTGCTTGACTTTGTGGCTGAACATTTTCATCAGGGCTGGGTGGATGAATGCCGCGTGGCGCTGATGAGCCAGCCTTCCAAATGTTATGTGGCAGTGAAGGAGAAGAAGGTGATTGGCTTTTGCTCCTATGATGCCACTTACAGGGATTTCGTGGGACCGCTGGGTGTGGACGAGAAGGAACGCTCCCAGGGTATCGGCCAGGCATTAATGCGCAAGTGTATGCTTGCCATGCGGGACGAGGGATATGGGTACGCGATCATCGGCTGGGCAGCGGAAAAGGCGATGCCCATGTACGAACGTAATTTCCATGCAATGGTCATCCCGGATTCTCATCCGGGGATTTATGCCAATATGGTGGAGGCAGAGTAGGGTACGGAATAGTTACATGAATATTATACTGCCGGAAGGTGCTGTGCGGATAAATTGCCGCCGGCAGCTTTCCGGCAGCTTTTTTTTCCAGGATTGTATTTCTGCTGGAAAGGTAATGAATTTCTGCACAGGACATGTTAAGATATAGATGGATTTCTCGAAATTTTCATGGAAAGAGAGAAGGGAACAATGGGTGAGGGCAGGGTTATGAAAAAGAAAAACAGAAAATCTTTAAAGTGGAAGCTTATCAGCATCATGCTTTTATATTGGGTGCTGCCGTTTCTTGTGATCATCGGGACCATCGGGGTGTACATGTTCACCAGTCAGGAGCAGAACCAGATGGAGCGGCTTGTTTCCCAGGTGGAAATGAATAATAATATGTGTGTGGAACGGCTTCGGATGCTGATCGCTGATTCCAGGCAGGCAACATATGACAAGATTCTTTACGATAACTATCGGACATATAAGTATGCGCAGGAGGGAGAGCTTGCGGAGAGGGTTTTTTATAGTGCGGCGCAGAATTATCTGGATGCCCAATACAGTCAGAAAAAGAATAACTCCATCGCAGTTCTCATGCTCAGGTCAAATCCCAAGGAAAGGAACTACAGCAGCTATAATTTCAGCACCGGGGGGAGCTACAGCCAGATACAGACCTTCTTTAATAACGACATCGAGGAGGTTCTGTCAGTCTCGGAGGAGCTGGACACATCTGTGGGCTTTGTACTCTGTGAGGACAGATTATATTTGGTTCGAAACATGATGGACAAGAATTTCCGTCCCTGGGGAATATTGGTTAACCGCGTTAATGTGGAGTATTGTTTTGAATCGTTGATTAATTTTGAGAACGACTATAATGTATCGGTTGCTCTGAACGGAACTCCGGTCATTCGTTCCGGTGGTGAGGGCGAATGGGAAAATATGCCGGAATTAGCATTTGAGAGAAAAGGAAATTATCAGTTCCATAAGGACCGGGTTTATACCTTTCAAAGGGTGAAAAACAATGATTTCAATCTTGAACTGGTGCTGAACGCCAAAAAGACGGATTTATTTACTCCGTTATACGGGTATATGTATCTTGTTCTGGTCATGGTACTCTTTCTTATTCCCATGCTGCTCCTGTTCTTCTGGCTTTCAAGGAAATATCTGTCCCGCCCTGTGGAACGGATGATGGACAGTGCGGGTCAGATTGAGAGCGGAAATCTTGGCTATCAGATGGAGGGTGACACCGGGAGTCTGGAATTCGAGTATCTGAGAGAAGCCATGAACCATATGTCAGAGAGACTAAAATACCAGTTTGACCACATTTACGAGGAGGAGCTGGCGCTTCGGGATGCGAAGATCATGGCGCTTCAGTCCCACATCAATCCACATTTTATGAATAACACACTGGAAATCATAAACTGGGAGGCGCGGCTTTCCGGCAATGAGAAGGTTTCTAAGATGATCAGCTCTCTTTCCACGCTCATGGATGCGGCCATTGACAGGAAGAAACTGCCGGAGGTGCCTTTGTCTGAGGAGATGATATATGTGAATGCATATCTTTATATTACTTCCGAGCGTCTGGGCAAGCGGCTTACGATTGAGAAGGAGCTGCCTCCGGAGATTATGAACCTGAAAGTACCGAGGCTTATCATGCAGCCCATCATTGAAAATGCCATTGAGCACGGCGTAGTTCCCCTTGGCGGCGGGTGTGTGCGCATCTGCGGCAGGCGGGAAGGTGATAATCTTTGTCTTGATGTATTTAATGACGGGGATTTTACCGAAGAGGATGAAAAGAGAGTGGCCAGGCTGCTGGCGCCGGATTACGATACAAGTAAGGAATCCTCCGGTAATATGGGCATTGCTAATGTGAACCAGAGACTGCGTATACTCTACGGGGAATCATGCGGTTTGACCATACGCAGGTGCGGAGAATTAAAAACTGTCTCCACATTGACGATTCTTGCTCACAGTTGACTTTTTTTGTAGTGCAAATGGACCAATAAAATACAACAAATGGCATGTTTAGTTATTCAAATTTTCAGGGGGAAGGGGTATTATATAGCTACAAGATGAGTTCCGGGGTGTAAGGAACGAACAAGAAAAATCAAATTCATTCAGGAGGGAAAGAAATGAAGAAAAAAGTTTTAAGCGCGTTATTATGCGGCGCAATGGCAGCAACAATGATTCCGGTAGGAGCAGTAAGCGTTATGGCTGACGGCGGCGTTTCCTTAAACGTAACCACCACTTTTGCAGGAACTGAGAGCAACGTTCAGTTATATCAGGACACTGTAAAAGCATGGGAAGACAAGACAGGCAATAAGGTAGAGGATTCCTCAGGAAGTGCTGATGAGACTTTCAAAGCTCGTGTCATCTCTGACTTTGAGACAGGTGCAGAACCGGACGTAATGTTCTACTTCAACGGCAACGACTCCAACCCGATCATTGAATCCGGCAAGGTAATGTCCATTGATGAAATCCGTGCAGAATATCCGGATTACGCTTCCAATATGAGCGACGACATGATTCCGGCATCTCCGGTTGACGGCGTGAAATATGCAGTTCCGTTCTATGGCTATTGGGAAGGCTTATACTGCAACAAAGAAGTTCTTGAAAAAGCTGGCGTAGAAGTTCCTACAGCAGACACCACATGGGATCAGTTCTTAGAGGACTGCCAGAAGATTAAAGACGCAGGCTTCACACCGATCGCTGCTTCTCTTGCAAAAGAGCCGCACTACTGGTTCGAGTTCTGTATCTACAATCAGGGAACACCGGCAGACCATGCAAAACTTCCGGCAGCAATTGATGATGAGATTGGTAAAAAATGGACTGCAGGTATGGCAGATATCAAAGATCTTTATGATAAAGGCTTCTTTTCTGAGAACACAAACTCTGCAACAGCAGACGAAGTATTCCAGAGCTTCCTGGAAAGCAAATCCGCATTCTATGTAGATGGTTCCTGGAAAATGGGCGGTATCAGAGATGGTTCTGACAATATTGAAAACTTCACAGTTACATTTGTTCCTGGAAAAGGCGAGCGTAAATCTACCGATTTGATCGCAGGCTTATCTTCCGGATGGTACATCTCCAAGAAATGCTGGGAAGACGAGACCAAACGTGAAGCAGCAATGGATTTCATCAACTTCTTTATCAATGACGAAACAGTTTCTCAGTTTGCAGGAACCGCAACAACAGCTCTGAAAAATGGTGTTACCATTGACGAAAGCGCTCTGACAAGCCTGGAAAAAGATGCTCTGGTTATGCTGAAAAGCGCATCAGGTGTTACAGGAGCAGCTCAGGACCTGCTGACTCAGGACGAAAGATCCCCGATCTTCGATAACATGCCTCAGATCGTTGAAGGCCAGACTTCCATCGAAGACGCACTCCAGGGCGTACTGGATGCAGTAGAGGAAAATGCTGAATAAGCAACAGAATATAGTTTAGGACGATTAAACCAGCGGCCGGAGGAACGCTCCTCCGGCCCATTTCAGGCAAAGAGGGTGTTATTATGAATATTTACAAGAATAAAAAACCAGCATTGTTCTTTCTTATCCCGGCCTTTCTTTTCATGATTGTGTTTCTCTACTATCCATTTTTCCAGAATATCTTAAACAGTTTTATGAAAATTAAAAATCTGGGAGGAGCGGCTAAGGGTTTAAATGACCCAATCTACAAAAACTATCTGAAGCTTTTGACAGATGAAAATGTACTGATCGCTCTGAAAAACACAGGTATCATGATTATTGTGACTCTTGTAGGGCAGGTGGGGATTGCCATTATCCTGGCTATGCTTGTCGACAATATCAAAAGAGGCGCTAAGTTTTTCCGTATTGTTTACTTTTTCCCGATTGTTATCTCCGCTACCGCATTAGGTGTACTTTTTAACTTGATCTTCCAGTTTGACGGCGGTATGTTAAGCCAGCTTGTCGGACATAACGTGAATTGGAAAGAATCGTTTCCGCTTACGGTGATGATGACGCCGGTAACCTGGCAGTATGTAGGCTTCTACTTCATCATCCTGGTGACGGGACTTAATAATATTTCAGATGAACTATATGAATCCGCTTCTATCGACGGTGCCACCAGATGGCAGAGAGTACGTTACATATCCTGGCCGCTGCTGCACAATGTAGTTTGTACCTGTTCCGTGCTGGCAGTGACCGGAGCACTGAAGGTATTCGACCTTCCGTGGGTAATGTTCCCCAACGGAGCGCCGCTTGGAAAGACATGGCTTACCGGTACTTATATGTACTATAAGACCATGCAGTCACCTGACATCGACTACAGCTCGGCAATCGCTCTCATCATTGTAATCCTGGGTGTGGTTCTGTCCAAGGTAGTTAACAAGATATTCAAAGAGAGAGACTATTAAAAGGGGGAGATAGAAATGAGTAAGAAGAAAAGTGCATCTGTCAGCACTGGGGTCATTTATGTGGTTCTCATTGTGTGGGCGCTGACGACTATTTACCCCATTGCCTGGGTGATCATGAATTCATTTAAGGACAAACGTAAGATCATGTCCGATGCTTTCAGTGTGCCGCTGGGCAAACTGTTCACAACCTCAAACTATTCGGAAGCTTTTGAGAAGGTAAATATGCTCACTGCTTACCGTAACAGTATCATCATTTCCGGATGTGTGGCGCTTGTGGTCATCCTTCTGGCAGGAATGGCTTCTTATGCGCTGGTACGTTATCGTTTCAAACTGAACAGCACTCTGTATAACCTGGTTATCGCAGCTATGATGTTCCCGGTATTCTCCACCATTATTCCGGTATTCCGTATGGAATATAATTGGGGGATCGCAGGTTCAGGAAGTGTTCCGTTGGCCCTCTTGTCGGTAATACTGCCGCAGGTAGCAGGTAATATGGCATTTGCCATCGTGGTGCTGACCGGTTATATCAAGAGTCTTCCCATCGAGCTTGAGGAAGCGGCATTTATGGAAGGCTGCAATCCTTACCAGATTTTCTTCAAGGTGATCATGCCGCTGACCAAACCGTCCTTTGCCACAGTAGGTATTTTCAGCTTCCTGTGGAGCTACAATGACTTGTTTACCCAGCAGTTCTTCCTCCGTAATAAAGAGGAATGGGCTATCACCAGACTTCTGCTGGAGATATCCTCCAAAGAGGGTACCAACTATGGTCTGATGGCAGCGGTTGTAACACTGGTCGTTGTTCCGCTTTTAATTGTATATGTGTGTCTCCAGAAGTACATAATAAAAGGTATGACAGCAGGAGCTGTCAAAGGCTGAAAATATATTTTATTACACAAAATGGGTATCCGTTACATAGACGGATGCCCATTTTTCTGGTATAATGAGAACAACTAGTACAGTTGTATGGTGGAGGAAGAGAAAATGTACAGTGTTGTGATCATAGATGACGAACCGATAATCGTGGAGGGTATCTCCAAGCTTGTGCCATGGGAGAAATATGACTGCCGCGTTGCTGCATGTGCGTACAGCGGCAAGGAGGGCTTGGAGGTGATCCGCAAGGCACAGCCGGACATTATTTATTCAGATATCGCCATGCCGGGGCTGGATGGGCTTAAAATGATCGCAGCTTTGAAGGTGGAATTTCCGGATATGCAGATCAGTATACTCACAGGCTACCGGGATTTTGATTACTGTCAGGAGGCCATCCGCCTGGGTGTCACCAGATTTCTGCTCAAGCCCTCCAAGCTTGAGGAGATTGAGGAAGCCCTCTCTGTGATGGTGGCTAATTTAAAGAAAAAGAATATTGTCCACGAGGATGAGGAGCAGGAGGACAGTCCTGCCGGCAGCTTTATTGTGAAGAATGCGCTTCAATACATGGAGGAGCACTACGAGGAAAAGCTTTCCCTTAACAAGGTAGCGGAGAAGACGTATGTGAGCCAGTGGCATTTGAGCAAGCTTCTAAATAAACAGGAGGGTAAGAATTTCTCCGAGCTTTTGAATCAGATCCGCATTGACCATGCCAAGGAGCTTCTGCGGGAGCCGTCCTACCGCATTGTAGATATTTCGGAAATGGTGGGATTTACGGATGTGGCGCATTTCTCCCGGGTATTTAAGAAATTAGAAGGAATTTCCGCCAATGAATATAGAAATACTAAGCTATAAAACATTTAGAAAAGTCTAAAAATTGTATGAAATCCTCCGACCGTTAGTTGACAAGAATGGCATACTCTGCAATAATGAGGAATATAAGCCGTACTATTACCTGGCTTAAGGCTGTTGATAGTACTATGATAGTCACTGACTGAGAGTCCATTTTTGGAGGGAATATAAATGAAAAAACGATATTTAATATTGGCCGGTATTTTGGCCCTGACCATTGCGGCCACAGGCTGCGGCAAGAAAGAGGACCCAAAAGACAACACGCAGACGCCGCAGGCCACTGTTGCTCCGGCTGCAGATGATGGAGCGGGCGGTAATCTGGTAAATATGCAGAAGTCCACAGGAGAAGATTCCGATATTAAGAATGTCATTGGTACGAAGACTGACACAGCTTCCAAGCTGGTGCTGATCAATAAGACAGGCTCCGAGGTGTCATCTATTTATATCCGGCCCAACAGCGATGACGAGGACTGGGGCGATGAGCTTGTTCAGGGAATGTTTACCCTCAAGAACGGGGACAAGGCATTATACTACTATGACAAGAATCTAAAAGATGATGATGGTAAGCAGGTAACAAATTACGATATACGTATCGCATATACAGACGAAGAACTGAGCGAGTGCTTTTTCAGAAAAATCCCGCTGACTACAGTCACGGAGATCAGCCTTTTGATGGACGGAAAGGGCGAGGACGCAATCCCCTTTGCCGAATATCTCACAAGCACAAGTAAGAAAAAAGTATCCACCCTGCAGGAGGTGAAGCAGCGTCTCGGACTGACGGACGACAGCAGCTCTGACAGCGGTAATGATGAGGACGATGACCACGATGGAGATACATCCCAGCCTACGCAGGCGCCTGCGGCTACCACAGCTCCCGAGCCCACCGAAGCTCCGGGGGGAGAGGATCCAAATCCATCAGACGATCCGTCCAAGGTAGCGGAGGGTTACATCGGTAAATCTCTGCAGGAGCTCATCGCGGCATGCGGAGAGCCAACCGGACATGATTATCAGAATGAGCCGGAGACCGGGGAGACAGGATACCATTATTATGATAACTTCACCGTATCCACCACTGTGGATGAGAGCGGCAACGAAGTAGTAGCCGGTGTATGGTAAGATACAAAAGCAACAGAAGCATAAAATACGAAACTGAGGTAGGAAACATGGATATGAAACGAGTGTTATTAAAATTGAGCGGGGAAGCCCTCGCCGGTGAGAAAAAGACAGGTTTTGACGAGGCAACGGTTATTGAGGTTGCCACACAGATCCGTACGATTACAGAGGAAGGCCTGGAAGTAGGGATTGTCATCGGCGGCGGTAATTTCTGGAGAGGGCGTACAAGTGAGACCATCAACCGCAATAAGGCGGATCAGATTGGCATGCTGGCTACCATTATGAATTGTATTTATGTGTCCGACATCTGCAGATATGTGGGACTGAAAACAGAGATTTTCACACCGTTTGCGTGTGGTACGTTCACCAGCCTGTATTCTAAGGATGCGGTGGAGGAGAGCTTCGCGCAGGGCAAGGTTGTTTTCTTTGCCGGAGGTACGGGACACCCTTATTTTTCAACAGATACAGCTACCGTGCTGCGTGCGGTGGAGATTGAGGCGGACGCCATCCTTCTGGCCAAGGCTGTGGACGGTATTTATGACAGCGATCCCAAGCTTAATCCGAATGCTGTGAAGTACGATGAGATCACGATTGAGGAAGTAGTGGATAAGAAGCTTGCCGCTATGGATCTCACCGCGTCTATTATGTGTCTTGAGCAGAAGATGCCCATGCTTGTATTCGGCCTGGAGGAGAAGGACAGTATTATCGGAGCCGTACACGGCAGATTTTCCGGTACGAAAGTGACTGTATGACAATGAAAGTGGCAGCGCACAAGCATGCGTTGTTATGATATGACCACTTAATGAAAAACAGGAGAGGGAGATTAAACAAATGGATGAAAGAATTCAGAAATATGAAGACAAAATGAAAAAAACTCTGGGCGGATTAGAAGCTGAGCTGGTAACAATCCGTGCAGGCCGTGCGAATCCGCATATTCTTGATAAAATTACCGTAGACTATTATGGAAGCCCTACACCGCTTCAGCAGGTTGCTAATGTGACAGTTCCGGAAGCCCGCATGATCCAGATCCAGCCGTGGGAGTCCAGCCTGATCAAAGGGATTGAGAAGGCAATCCTCACCTCAGATTTAGGCCTGAATCCGAACAACGACGGCAAGGTGATCCGCCTTGTGTTCCCTGAGCTTACAGAGGAACGCCGTAAGGAGCTTGTGAAGGACGTTAAGAAAAAGGGCGAGGCTGCTAAGGTGGCGGTCCGTAATATCCGCCGTGACGCTAACGATGCGTTTAAGAAGCTGACTAAGCAGGATGTTTCCGAGGACGAAGTAAAAGAACTTGAAGAAAAGATCCAGAAGGTGACAGATAAATACGTTAAGGAAATCGATGCAGCAGTAGAGAAGAAATCAAAAGAAATCCTCACCGTATAAGCAGGACCGGCAGAAAAGAGAGCTCCATCATAAGAGCTCTCTTTGCGCGTGAACGGCTTGCCGGATGATAAACGAAAAGGAGTTGCTATGAACGTACCGAATCATATAGCTGTCATTCTTGACGGCAACGGGCGCTGGGCAAAGGCCAAGGGTATGCCCCGCAGTTACGGCCATGTGAAGGGCTGTGCCAATCTGGAAACCATCTGTGACGACATGAAGGAGCTGGGGGTGAAGTACCTCACAGTCTATGCTTTTTCCACGGAGAACTGGAAGCGTTCCAGGGAAGAGGTTGAGGGGCTGATGAAGCTTTTCCGCAATTACCTCAAGAAATGTCTGAAGATTGCCGAGCGTAACAAGATGAAAGTAAAAGTCATCGGCGATATCACTGCCTTTGATGAGGATATCCGCAGACGTATCGTAGAGCTGGAGGAGTTTTCCAAGGATTACGATGAGCTGCATTTCCAGATCGCTCTGAATTACGGGAGTCGTGACGAGATGGTGAGAGGCGTGCGCAGGCTTGCCCAGGATGCAGTTGACGGGAAGCTGAAACCAGAGGATATTGACGAGGGGGTATTCGAGAGCTATCTGGATACCGCGGGGCTGCCGGATCCTGATCTGCTGATCCGCACCAGCGGGGAGCTGAGGCTTTCTAATTATCTGCTCTGGCAGATGGCGTACACAGAGTTTTATTTTACAGATGTGGCCTGGCCGGATTTCAACAAGGCAGAGCTTGTGAAGGCTATTGAGAAATATAACGAGAGAGACAGAAGATACGGGGGAATAAAGGAGGGGTAAGGATGTTTAAGACCAGGCTCTTAAGCGGAATCCTGCTTGTGGCGATTGCGTTTCTGACAATATTCAGCGGAGATTATGTACTGTTTTTTACACTGCTTTGCGTTTCCCTCATTGGTATGCAGGAGCTGTACCGTGCTATGAAGGTGCGGGAGGACAGCTTCAATACTCTTGAGATTGCCGGTTACTTAAGCGCGGTGCTCTTTTATACGGCGGTCCTCATAGATTTTGAGCGGTATGGGACAATGGCTGTGATCATAGCTTTAGTGCTGTTAATGTTTGTCTATGTGTTTTCGTACCCGAAGTACAGGGCAGAGCAGGTGATGGCTGCGTTTTTCGGCGTGGTTTACGTGGCGGTGATGCTGTCCTTCATCTATCTTACCAGGAACCTGCCGGACGGTAAATTTATCGTGTGGCTGATTTTCATTTGTTCCTGGGGCTGCGATACCTGCGCTTACTGTGTGGGCATGCTCATCGGTAAGCACAAGATGGCGCCGGTTTTAAGCCCGAAGAAATCCGTGGAGGGTGCTGTGGGCGGCGTGGCAGGGGCTGCGCTTCTGGGTGTGGCATACGCTGCGGCTACCGGCGGTAAAATGGCGGAATATGCCGTTATCTGTGCCGTGGGCGCGTTGATCTCCATGGTGGGTGATCTTGCCGCCTCTGCCATTAAGAGAAATCAGGAGATTAAGGATTATGGCAGACTGATACCCGGGCACGGCGGCATCCTGGACCGTTTTGACAGTGTGATCTTTACTGCGCCGGTGATTTATTTTCTGGCAAAAATGGTGCTGGGGATATAGTGCTTGCGCAGCCAATGCGCAGACATGTCTGAACTGTTGCCAGACATGTTCGATTAGAAAGGAATTATAATGAAAAAAATAGCAATATTAGGCTCCACGGGTTCCATAGGTACTCAGACCCTCGATGTGGCGCGTGCCAATGGTGATTTGGAGGTTTTAGGCCTGAGTGCGGGGAGTAATGTGGAGAAGCTTGAAAAACAGGTGCGGGAGTTTAATCCCAGGCTTGTTGCTGTGTGGGATGAGAGAGCTGCCGCAGATCTGGCAGTTCGTATAGCGGATACAGACACCAGGGTGGTAAGCGGCATGGAGGGACTTCTTGAGCTGGCGCGGATGCCGGAGACAGAAATCTTGGTCACCGCCATTGTGGGAATGATTGGAATCCGTCCGACCATGGAAGCAATCCGTGCAGGTAAGGATATCGCCCTTGCCAATAAGGAGACGCTTGTGACTGCGGGACATCTGATCATGCCTATGGCAGAGAAATACGGGGTTCAGATCCTCCCTGTTGACAGTGAGCACAGCGCGATTTTTCAGGCAATCCATGGAGAGCGTAAGGATGAGATACATAAGCTTTTGATCACTGCTTCAGGCGGCCCATTCCGCGGAAAGAAAAGAGAAGAGCTTACGAAGGTCACTCTTGCAGATACGCTGAAGCATCCGAATTGGGTGATGGGACAGAAGATAACCGTGGATTCTGCTACTCTGGTGAACAAGGGCCTGGAGGTAATGGAGGCAAGGTGGCTGTTCGGTCTGGACTTAGATCATATTGAGGTGGTCGTGCAGCCTAAGAGCATCATCCATTCCATGGTAGAATTTAAGGACGGAGCGGTGATGGCGCAGTTAGGAACACCGGATATGCGGCTGCCTATCCAGTATGCGCTGTATTATCCGCACCGCAGATATCTGGATGGGGAACGTCTGGATTTTAGCAAGCTGAAACAGATCACCTTTGAGGAACCGGATATGGACACGTTTCTCGGCCTGCCTATGGCTATGGAGGCTTCGAGAAAGGGCGGCAGTATGCCGACTGTGTTTAACGCTGCCAATGAGCTGGCAGTGAGGAAATTTTTACAGGAGAAGATCGGATTTCTGGATATTTATGAAATTATCGGGCAGTCTATGGGCAGACATACGGTCATTGACAAGCCTGGCCTGGAGGAGATCCTGGCAGTAGAGGAAGAGACTTATCAATGGATTGAAAGCAGGTGGTAAATTGAAAATAATTATTGCAATTATCATATTCAGTGTGGTGATTCTGATTCACGAGCTGGGACATTTCCTGCTGGCGAAAAAGAATGGCATTGTGGTCACGGAGTTCTCCCTTGGTATGGGACCGCGGCTCATAAGCACTGTGAAAAACGGAACCCGTTATTCCATTAAGGCGTTTCCCATCGGAGGCTCCTGCGCCATGCTTGGCGAGGATACCGGGGAGGATGAGCAGCCGGGCACGTTTAATGCCGCTCCTGTGTGGGGCCGTATTTCTGTGGTTGCTGCTGGACCGATTTTTAACTTTATCCTCGCCTTTGCCATGGCGGTGATCATTGTGGGGGCAGTGGGTTATGACCCTCCTGTGGTCCTTGAGGTAGGCAAGGACTCCGCGGCTGAGGCAGCAGGGCTTAGAGAAGGTGATATCATCACGGAGTATCAGGGCTACCATATTGACCTGGGCAAGGATTTGTACGTCTATACGTTTTTAAATGAGCTTACTGAGGAGCCTGTGAATCTGACTATTGAGCGCGACGGGGAAAAACAGCAGATCACCTATAATCCAGATGTCAATGTACGCTATCTCCTGGGCTTTAACAGAAGCGGTGCGGATTCCATGAAGGTGGAGTCTCTGATCGAAGGGATGCCGCTGGCGGATGCAGGCGTGAAACCCGGTGATGTGATCACTTCTATCAATGGTGTGAAGATTCCGGACGGTGCTGCTTATGACAAATATACTGCCGAACACCCGCTCACGGATGAGCCGGTACAGATCACTTATATGCGTGACGGGCTGGAGTATGACGCGGTGATCACGCCGAAAGAGTACCGTACGCCGCAGCTTGGCTTTGCCTGCAATGTGGGCTGTACCAAGGCAGAAGGGTTCAATGTGATCAAGTACGGGGCTTTAGAAGTAAAATATATGATCCGTACCACTGTGCTCAGTCTGCAGAAACTGTTTACCGGAGGACTGGGAGTCAAGGATCTGAGCGGGCCTGTAGGCGTGGTGGATGCGATTGGAGACACTTACGAACAGAGTAAGAGTGAAGGTACGCTGATGGTGTGGATGAACATGCTGAACATGGTCGTGCTGCTTTCTGCTAACTTAGGTGTGATGAATCTGCTTCCTTTCCCGGCTCTGGACGGCGGACGGCTTGTATTCCTCATTGTGGAGGCTATACGGCGCAAGCCTGTGAACCGTCAGGTGGAGGGTATGATACACTTTGCCGGATTGATGCTGCTCATGGTATTGATGGTTGTGGTAATGTATAATGATATCTTGAAGATATTCTAAATTCCTATGAAAGTCCCGTCAGATAACTGTATGGAAAAGCAATTTTGCTTGCGGCTTCACACAGTCATGTATGGGTAAGAGAGTCCCCGGCGGCATGCGGAAAAAGATTTCGCATGACAGCCGGGGATTCTGCATAGAATCCTATGAGAGCAAGATTGAGGGGAATTCTATGTATCAATATGGAAGGATACGTGCGCAGCAGGACAATAATGTAGACCAGGGTATGCTGCAGGTGACGGTCCTCAACAGTGACAACAACCGTCCGGTGGAGAATGCACGGGTACGGATTTCTTATTCCGGGGACCCAGACAGTGTTGTTGAAGAGGTGAGGACAGACTCCTCGGGGCAGACGCCGGTACTTAACCTTGCGGCGCCTCCCATCGAGTACAGCATGGAGCCTGTGGAACAGCAGCCTTATGCAGAATATACGGTACAGATTGATGCGGAGGGTTATGAGCCAAAGGAAGTGGCAGGTTCGGAAATTCTGCCCGAGGTGGTGTCGAGACAGCCTGCGAATCTGCGGCCTGAACCATTCCCCGCGGACAGCTTCCAGCGGATCGTGATTCCGCCCCATACTCTATTTGGCAATTATCCGCCTAAAATCGAGGAGGCTGAGATCAAGCCGATTGATGAAAGCGGAGAGATTGTTCTGCGTAAGGTGGTCATTCCCGAGTATGTTGTGGTTCACGACGGGCCGGTCGGCGACAATGCAGCAGACAACTATTATGTGCGCTACCGGGATTATATTAAGAATGTGGCCAGCAGTGAGATATATGCCACCTGGCCGGATGATACCATCCGGGCGAATGTGCTGGCAATCATGTCCTTTACATTAAACAGGGTTTATACGGAATGGTATAGAAATAAAGGATACGACTTTACCATTACTTCATCCACTGCATATGACCATAAATGGATTCAGGGCAGGAACATATTTGAAAGCATCAGCCGCATTGTGGATGAACTGTTTGAGAATTATCTTTCCAGGCCGAATGTGCGCCAGCCGATCCTTACCCAATACTGTGATGGGCAGCAGGTCCAGTGCAGGGACAGAGGCTGGATGACACAGTGGGGCAGTAAGAATCTGGGTGACCGGGGATACTCGCCGATTGAGATTCTGCGTTATTATTACGGTAATGATATGTACATTAATGTTGCCGAGGAGGTATCCGGTATACCGTCCTCCTGGCCCGGGTATGATTTGGATATTGGTTCTACAGGCGAAGCTGTGGTGCAGATACAGGAGCAGCTGAATGTCATCGCAGAAGCTTATCCTGCGCTTCCACAGATTGGTGTGGACGGCATATATGGGGAACGGACCAAGGAAGCAGTGCGGAAATTCCAAAATGTGTTCGGGCTGCCTGCGACAGGGGTTGTGGATTATCCTACGTGGTATAAAATACAGGAGATATATGTGGGGGTTAGCAGGATTGCGGAGCTGGGATAGAAAATAGACAATGTAGAATCAGACGGGCCAAGGGAATGCTGCTGTAGGGGCAGCACCATGGCCCGTCTGACCAGCCTGAATTAAGGTAGTGGAAAAAAATTGGTGGAATTTGAAAAAAATTCAAAAAAGGTGTTGACTTTCTATTTTACATTTGATATACTACCATTTGTCGCGAGGGAAAAGAAAAAAATCCTACGAAATGCGATATGCGGAAGTGTCGGAACTGGCAGACGAGCAAGACTAAGGATCTTGTGAGCAATGCGCTCGTGTGGGTTCAAGTCCCATCTTCCGCATGACTGATTTAGGAGCGGGGAGCCTTGATTTTATTAGGGCTTTCCGTTTTTTTTACTTGAAAAGCACCCGGCTAAAGCAAGGTGTTTTTATAATTTAGTTAACGGTTGTTTTGTTAAGTCCCAAAAAGCTGGTAATGGCATCCTGTAAAAGCCGTGAATAATTTACCCCGGCTTTGTCAGCTTCGACACTCATCCAATACGGGATTGTACAGTTCTTTCTGATTGCCCTATTATCGACTTTCTTTCTGTATTCTGAAAAATCGATATCCACCAAGGTTACAATATCTTCTTTTTCGGTTTGAAATGGTACGGTATATGGCTCGGGGATTTTTTTTCCATCGTCCTCCATATCAATTCCTACTAAACCGATAGCATCTCTTGCCATTTCCATTGCTTCAGCAATAGAATTTCCTTGTGTTCCAGTATCGAAATCTGGGATTTCAACATAATAGCCGTCGATTGTGCGTTTTAAGATAATCGGATATGCTCCTTTTTCAAACATAGTATTCCTCCTTAATTTTACGATACATTTATATATGTCAGCAACAGATTAAAGAAAATATCAAGTTATAAATGAATTTTTTATCTATTGTATAATTATATTATACGCATCTTATGCGTATAAGTCAATACAGTATATGCGTATTATATGCGTATGCAAACAAAATGTTTCAACATTTTTTTGAAAAAAAGAGGAATTTGAAACTTTGTGTAGAATATAATTAATAAGAGGTATTTTGTCGTTATGCAGTCTGTGGAGGAAATGCTTATGAATATCAGGGAGAGCATGGAACAAAGGGAGTTGCAGTTGTTAAGTCCTTATGCCGCTCACAGCGGTAATTCCAAGGGCAGGGACCGGCCTGAGGAGGAGTGCGATGTGCGCACGGTTTACCAGAGAGACCGTGACAGGATTCTTCATTGTAAGGCGTTTCGACGGCTAAAGGATAAGACACAGGTATTTCTGGCGCCTCAGGGCGACCATTACCGGAACCGTCTGACCCACACTCTGGAAGTGTCACAGATTGCCCGCACCATTGCCAAGGCACTGCGCTTGAACGAGGACCTGGTGGAGGCGATCGCCCTGGGCCATGACCTTGGGCACACGCCTTTTGGCCATGCGGGAGAGCGGGCGCTGAACGATGTACATCCGGATGGATTTGCCCATTATAAGCAGAGTATCCGGGTTGTTCAGGTGCTGGAGAAGGACGGAGAAGGCTTAAACCTTACCTGGGAGGTGAGGGACGGCATTCTAAACCACCGCACCAGCGGCGCGCCCTCCACACTGGAAGGCCAGGTGGTGCGTTATTCTGACAAAATCGCCTATATCCATCACGACATGGACGATGCCCAGCGTGCCGGGATTATCACAGAGGATGATATTCCCATCACACTGCGGATGCTGCTGGGTTATACCACCAGAGAGAGGCTCAACACCTTCGTCCACGACATTATCGAGAACAGCCTGGAGCGGGAATCCATCCAGATGTCCAAGGAGATACAGGAAGCTCTTATGGACCTGCGGGCAATCATGTTCCGCAATGTCTACGAGAATCCTGTGGCGAAAAAAGAAGAACAGAAAGCGATTAAGATGCTTACAGAATTGTACCAATATTACATAGAGCACCCGGAGGCCATGTCCCGGGAATACCGGGAGCTGGTCGTGCTCAAGGGAGAGAAAAAATCCCAGGTGGTCTGCGACTACCTATCCGGCATGACCGACCAGTATTCTATGGACAAATTCCGGGAAATCTACATACCAAAAGCATGGGAGGTCTATTGATCAAGTATGGGAGCTTTATCTGCTCACAAGATGAAAAAGGAGGATCGGCATGCGCTATTCAGATGATATCATTGAAGAAGTCAGAATGAAAAATGACATTGTGGATGTGATATCTCAGTATGTAAAACTGACCAGGAAGGGAAGCTCCTATTTCGGGCTCTGTCCCTTCCATAATGAAAAAACACCTTCCTTTTCCGTGACGCCCTCCAAGCAGATGTATTACTGCTTCGGCTGCGGAGCGGGAGGCAATGTATTTACTTTTGTCATGGAGTATGAGAATTTTTCCTTCGGGGAGGCGCTTTCCCATTTGGCACAGCGTGCAGGCGTACAGCTTCCTAAGATGGAATACTCCAAAGAAGCCAGAGAAAAGGCGGAGCGCAAGGCCACGCTGTTGGAGATCAACAAGCAGGCAGCCCAGTATTTTTATTACCAGCTCCGCAGGGAGGGCGGCCGTACAGCCTATGCGTATCTCACGGACAGAGGTTTAAGTGAAGAGACGATCAAGAAATTCGGCCTGGGCTATTCAGATAAGTACAGCGATGACCTTTACAAATTTCTGAAGGCCAAGGGCTACAGCGATGAACTGCTGCGGGAATCCGGGCTGTTCAATGTGGACGAGCGCCACGGCATGTACGACAAATTTTGGAACCGGGTGATTTTCCCCATCATGGATGTGAACAACCGGGTCATCGGCTTCGGAGGACGTGTGATGGGGGACGGTAAGCCCAAGTATCTGAACTCCCCGGAGACGAAAATATTTGACAAGAGCCGTAATCTTTACGGACTCAACGTAGCCAGGACCACGAGGAAGAATTTTCTGATACTCTGTGAGGGCTATATGGATGTAATTTCCATGCACCAGGCAGGCTTCACCAATGCGGTGGCCTCCCTGGGAACCGCGCTTACTTCCGGCCATGCCAGCCTGCTTAAGCGATACACCCAGGAGGTGCTCCTTCTCTATGACAGCGATGAGGCTGGAGTGAAAGCTGCACTTCGAGGCATTCCCATACTGCGGGAGGCCGGGGTGAATTCAAGGGTAGTGAATTTAAGACCCTACAAGGATCCGGACGAATTCATCAAGAATATGGGACCGGAAGCCTTTGAGGAACGCCTGGGACAGGCTATGGACAGCTTTATGTTCCGGGTGAGTGTGGCAGAGAGTGAGTTTCCCATGGAGGAGCCTCAGGGACAGAATCGTTTCTTTGAGCGCTGTGCGCAGATGTTGCTGGAGCTTGAGGACGAGCTGGAGCGGAACCTCTACATCGAGGCGATCGTCAAGCAGTACAGGCGTTACAGCATCAGTAACGAGGACCTTCGTAAGAGGGTGAATACGCTGGCTATGAAGGGCACCCGGGCAGAACGAAGGGTACAGCCGAAAAGCGGCAGCCCTGAAACAAAGAAAAGGGAGACCGCTGCAGAAAAATCGCAGAAGCTGATGCTCACCTGGCTGGTCACCTATCCCGGTATCTTTGAAACTGTGGAAAAATACATCACGCCGTCGGATTTTGTAGTTCCTCTTTACCGTGAGGTGGCGGGGATGCTGTTTGAACAGAGAAAAGAGGGAGAGATGAATCCGGCCAAGCTTCTGAATGCTTTCACAGACAGTGAGGAGCAGAGAGAAGTGGCATCGCTGTTTAATGCCACCATCCATCTCGAGACAAAGGAAGAGCAGGACCGTGCCTTTGCAGACGCGCTGCTTCGTATCAAGGAGGAAAGCCTGGCGGAGAGGAACCGTAACTGGGACCCTACAGACATGGCGGCTCTGCAGGATTTGGTCAAATCGAAGAAGGATTTGGAAGAGCTTGGAAGAAAACGGCAGGAACTGCATATTTCTTTTGAATAAGGATAAAATATAAACACTATATGGAGGTATAGAGCACCTATGGAAATGAATATGGGCAAATTCAGTGAGAAACTGGTAGAACTTCTGGAACTTGCAAAAAAGAAGAAAAATGTATTGGAATACCAGGAAATCAACGATTTTTTTAAGGACCAGCCTTTAGAGGTTGAGCAGATGGAAAAGGTCTTTGACTTCCTGGAGGCCAGTGGTGTGGACGTACTGCGAATTACAGACAGCGGCGTGGATGAATTGATCCTCGATGACGATGTGGATATCGACAAGCTGGATGAGGAGGAAGAGGTTGAGCTTGATAAAATTGACCTCTCTGTTCCCGAGGGCGTAAGTATTGAGGACCCTGTCCGCATGTATCTCAAGGAAATCGGTAAGGTCAGCCTGCTTTCCGCAGAGGAAGAGATTGAGCTGGCCAAGAGAATGGAGGAGGGCGACGAGGCTGCCAAGAAGCGTCTGGCAGAGGCGAACCTTCGTCTTGTGGTAAGTATTGCTAAGCGCTATGTGGGCCGCGGTATGCTTTTCCTGGACCTTATCCAGGAGGGAAATTTAGGCCTTATCAAGGCTGTGGAGAAATTTGATTACCGTAAGGGTTATAAATTCAGTACCTATGCGACCTGGTGGATCCGCCAGGCTATTACCAGGGCTATCGCAGACCAGGCACGTACTATCCGTATCCCGGTCCATATGGTAGAGACGATCAATAAGCTGATCCGTGTTTCCCGTCAGTTACTCCAGGAGTTAGGACGTGAACCTACCCCGGAGGAGATTGCCGAGGAGATGGATATGTCTGTGGATCGTGTGCGTGAGATTCTGAAAATCTCCCAGGAGCCGGTATCCCTGGAGACACCGATCGGTGAGGAGGAGGACAGCCATCTGGGCGACTTCATCCAGGACGACAATGTTCCGGTGCCGGCTGACGCGGCTGCATTCACACTTTTGAAGGAGCAGCTTGTGGAGGTACTTGGCACGCTGACAGAGAGAGAGCAGAAGGTGCTCCGCCTGCGCTTCGGCCTGGACGACGGACGTGCCCGCACTCTGGAGGAGGTAGGTAAGGAATTTAACGTTACCAGAGAGCGTATCCGCCAGATAGAGGCCAAGGCTCTGCGCAAGCTGCGCCACCCGAGCCGCAGCCGTAAGCTTAAGGACTATTTGGATTAAGGAGTATCTCATGCAGTTATCCTTACGTTTGACTGCCATCGCAGAGATGGTGACGGAGGGGAACCGGCTGGTAGATGTGGGCTGTGATCATGGATATCTGCCGGTGTACCTGTTGCTGAATAAAAAAATCCCGGAAGCCATAGCCATGGACGTTCGAAAAGGACCACTGTCCAGGGCACAGGAGCATATTGCCCAATTTGGTCTTGAGGGTTACATACACACCCGCTTATCCGACGGTCTGGAGGCCCTGACAGCCGGAGAAGGGGATACCCTGGTAATCGCGGGAATGGGCGGGCCTCTTATGGAGAGGATACTTACCGACGGTGCTGCTGTGCGGGATTCTTTCCGCGAACTGATACTCCAGCCTCAGTCGGACATCCCTCATTTCCGGCGCTTTATCCGGAGCGAGGGGTATGAGATCGTGGCTGAGGAGATGGTGGAGGAGGACGGGAAGTTCTATCCGCTTATGAAAGCAGTGAAGGCCAAGGATGCACCGCTGCTGCACGATATTGGAGAAAGCCAACTGCCGCATGATACCGTGGATTCTCTGCCGCAGCCCTATACCACAGAAGAGGAATGGTTTGGCCCGATTCTGCTGAGGCAGCTGCATCCTATTCTGAAAAGATATCTGGAACGGGAGCTGCGTATACGAGAGGACATCCTTGTGAAGCTTAAAGCAGCTCCGGGAGAGGCAGCATGGAAGCGTTTGACGGAAGTAGAGGAGGAAAGGCAGCTGATCAAGGCTGCTCTCAAAAAATATGAAAGCATATGATTTAATATCTTATCTGGAGGAGCATTATCCCGCCAAAGCCGCAGAGGAATGGGATAATGTCGGACTTCTGGTGGGTGACGACGAAAAAGAGATTTCCCATATTTTTCTCGCTCTGGACCTGACAGAGGAGGTACTTGACGAGGCTGTGGAAGCGGGAGCGGATATGATCGTGACACATCATCCCATGATTTTCTCCGGGATTAAGAAGATCAATAACCATACGTTTGTGGGGAGGAAGATTCTTTCCCTGATTCGTCAGGATATCCCCTATTATGCCATGCACACCAATTATGATGTGCTCGGCATGGCTGAGCTAAGCGCAGGTTATCTGAAACTTGCCGATACGAAGGTGCTCTCCGTAACGGAGCAGGATGAGGACGGCGTGCAGGGCTTCGGACGGGTGGGGAAGCTGCCCGGCAGAATGACACTCCGGGAATGTGCGGAGTTTGTTAAAGAAGCTTACTGTTTGGGAGATGTGAAGGTATATGGTGATCTGGAAGCAGAGGTAGAGACTGCGGCAGTGTGTACCGGTTCCGGGAAAAGTATGATCGACGAGGCCATTGCTGCTGGAGCACAGGTTTATGTGACCGGCGATATTGACCACCATACTGGTATTGATACGGTGGCCCGCGGGCTTTTTCTGATCGACGCCGGACATTACGGTACAGAATACATTTTTATGGGCGCGATGCAGACGGAGCTGAAAAAGGCATTTCCTGCCTTAAAAGTTTCATGTGCGCAGGTAAAAAGCCCATATACTATTCTATAAGGCTCAACGTTGAAATACCATTAAGCTCAAAAAACATTGAGCCGAAAGGAGGAATTTATGGAAGCAAAAACTGTAAAAGTGACAGTTGCCGGGGAGACAAGAGAATATCCTCAGGGCGCGTGCTATGCCGAGGTCGTCAAGGATTACCAGGGCACCACAGACGCGCCGATCATTCTCGTCACCTCCAACGGTAAGCTGCGCGAGCTGCACAAGCGGATGAACAGCGACTGTACAGTGGAGTTTGTGACTACCAAGGATACCATCGGGCATAAGACCTATAAGCGAAGCGCCAGTCTGATTCTCTTGAAAGCAATCTATGATGTGGCAGGGAAGGAAAAAATCGAAAAGGTGATGTGCCATTATTCCCTGGGCGCAGGCTACTATTTTACAATGAAAGGCAGTGTTGTGCTGAACCAGGCTTTTCTCGACGATGTGAAGGCTAAGATGCAGGAGATTGTGGAGCAGGAGATTCCGATCATTAAGCGCAGCGTCAGTACGGATGAGGCTATTGAACTTTTTCATAAATATAGAATGTATGACAAGGAGAAGCTTTTCCGCTATCGCCGCGTATCCAAGGTGAACCTGTACGGCATCGGGAATTTCGAGGATTATTTCTACGGCTTTATGGCGTACCATACCGGATATATCAAATACTTTGACCTGCAGCTCTATGATGACGGCTTTGTGCTGGTTTTTCCGGAGCAGAATGCGCCGGAGAAAATCGCTCCCTTTGAGCCGCAGGAAAAAATTTTTCAGGTCCAGAAGGAATCTGAGGAATGGAGCGATAAGCTGGATATCTCTACAGTGGGTGAGCTCAACGACAGGATAACCAAGGAAGGCATCCAGAACATTCTGCTCATTCAGGAGGCTCTGCAGGAGGCGAAGCTTTCTAAAATCGCCGAGCAGATTGCGGAGACAGGAAATAAAAAGTTTGTCATGATCGCCGGACCTTCCTCTTCGGGTAAAACAACCTTTTCCCACCGGCTTTCCATACAGCTTTCAGCGCACGGGCTCAAGCCCCATCCCATTGCTGTGGATAACTACTTTGTGGACAGGGAAAAAACGCCCCGGGATGAATTCGGTGAAAAGAATTACGAGTGTCTGGAAGCCATTGATGTGGAGCAGTTTAACCGGGATATGCTGGCGCTGCTGAAGGGCGAGCGTGTGGAAATGCCTGTCTTTAATTTCAAGACCGGGCAGAGAGAGTACCGTGGAGATTTTCTCCAGCTCGGGAAGGATGACATCCTGGTGATCGAGGGCATCCATGGGTTGAATGACAAGCTGAGCTATGCACTTCCTAAGGAAAGCAAGTTTAAGATATATATCAGCGCGCTCACGCAGTTAAACATTGACGAGCACAACCGTATTCCCACCACAGACGGCCGTCTGATCCGCCGGATCGTGCGCGATTCCCGTACCAGAGGCATCACGGCAAAGGATACCATTGCCCGCTGGCCGTCGGTGCGAAGAGGAGAGGAGCAGAATATTTTCCCATTCCAGGAAGAGGCCGATGTGATGTTTAATTCTGCGCTCATCTATGAGCTGGCCTGTCTCAAGGTATATGCGGAACCGCTGCTGTTCGGCATTGACAAAGACGAGCCGGAGTATGTGGAGGCGAAACGGCTTTTAAAATTTTTTGATTATTTTGTGGGTGTTCCAAGCGAACAGGTGCCGCACAATTCTATTTTGAGAGAATTTATCGGCGGCAGCTGCTTCAACGTTTGATTCTATGTGGGCGGCTTTGTCCGCCCGGGACCATCTATCCTAATTATGTTTGGTGTTACACTCAAGATATACCAAAAAACTAATTTGAAAAGGGGGATTTTTATGAGTGAAACAACAGGAAAGAAAAAAGTATCATTAACCATGTGGATTTTCGGTGCGCTGGTATTGGGCGTTATCGTGGGTCTGCTCATGCAGGGAAATGCCGAGATTGCGGAGAATTACATCAAGCCGTTCGGAACCATTTTCCTCAATCTCATCAAAATGGTAGTCGTACCTGTGGTGCTGCTTTCCATCATGCAGGGTATCATTTCTCTGCAGGATGTGCGTAAGGTAGGCTCTATTGGTGTGAAGACCATCGTATTCTATCTGTGTACCACCGCATTTGCGGTAACGCTGGGACTGATTTTTGCGAATCTGCTGAATGTAGGCGCGGGTTTTAATCTTGGTACAGAGGAGTTGGTGTATGAAGCCGCTGAGGCTCCAAGCTTCATGGACACGTTGGTGAATATTTTCCCATCCAATGCCATCCAGCCTCTGGCAAGTGCCACCATGCTGCAGGTGATCGTGATCGCGCTGTTCTTCGGCTTTGGTATTATTGTTGCCGGTGAAAAGGGCAAGATTGCCAAGGATGTGGTAGACAGCTTTTCAGAAGTAAGCTTTAAGGTTATGGGCATGATCATTAAATTATCACCTATCGGTGTATTTGCCCTCATCACTCCGGTTGTGGCAGCGAATGGCCCGTCTGTACTTCTGCCTCTTCTGAAGGTGATCGGCGTAGCATACCTGGTATATATCATACATATGGTGGTCGTATACTCCACGTCCGTAAAAGGCATTTCCGGTATGAGTCCGCTCAAGTTTTTCAAAGGCATGAGTCCGGCTATGATTTTTGCTTTCTCCAGTGCAAGCAGTGTGGGCGCGCTTCCGTTTAACCTGGAATGCACCCAGAAATTAGGCGCGAAAAAGGAAGTGGCAAGCTTCGTTCTTCCATTAGGAGCAACCATCAATATGGATGGTACCGCAATCTATCAGGGTGTTTGTGCTATCTTTATCGCACAGATTTTCGGTTTTAACCTGACCATTCCGCAGCAGCTTACCATCATCCTTACAGCTACACTTGCTTCCATCGGAACAGCAGGTGTACCGGGTTCCGGTATGATCATGCTTGCAATGGTGCTCGAGAGTGTAGGCCTTCCGCTTGAAGGTATTGCTCTGGTAGCAGGTATTGACCGTATCCTGGATATGGGCCGTACTTGTGTCAACATCACTGGTGACGCTGCATGTACCATCTGTGTAGATGCCATGGAAAAGAAAAAAGAAGCCCGGCGAGGTAGATAAGGCTTCTGAATAATAAAACCCCGTCCTTTACATTCGGCGGAATCCGTGATAGAATACATTTGCGCAAGCAGGCCAGGTGATCGCGGCTGGACAGACGAAAGGGTTCAGACGAGGAAAGTCCGGGCTTCATAGGGCAGGATGCCGGATAACGTCCGGTGGAGGTGACTCCCAGACCAGTGCAACAGAAATAAACCGCCCCGGGCTAAAGCCCAGGGTAAGGGTGGAAAGGCAGTGTAAGAGACTACCGCCGTCCTGGTAACAGGACGGGCACATGTAAACTCCATTCGAAGCAAGACCGAAAAGAAAGCGATACGGCTGCCCGTCGTGCTTTCAGGTGGGTCGCTTGAGCCAGCCGGCAACGGTTGGCCTAGATAGATGATCACCCAACGACATAACCCGGCTTATCGGTCTGGTTGCGCATTTTCATTTTCAAGATTGGTAATGTCTGTTTAGAAAGAAGGGGATGGCCATGGAAGAGAATAAGAAGAAAAAATTAGTATTTGCAGTCCTCCATGAGGACGACTATGAAGAGATTATATCCAGCCTCAACGAGCACAAGATTTTTGTGACAAAGCTGAGCTCAAGCGGCGGTTTTTTGAGGAAAAAGAATATCACGATCATGCTTGGGATTGAAGAGGACCAGCTTGACACGGTGCGGGACATTTTTAAGACCTGCGCGGGTAAGAGGGAAGAGCTCATTTATTCCATGCCTGCCGCCACCAATGTGGGTACCGCCTGTTCAGGCGCGAATATGGCGATACCGCTTCGGGTAAATGTGGGCGGCGCGACAATGTTTGTGGTAGATTTAGAGTCTTTAGAGAAGTTTTGACTATTATTTACGAATCATGACCTTTGCGAAGGTTTTCTTTGTATTTTCATAATAGGAGCGGCCGATGGGGATCACGGTGTCATCGTACATAGTGAGCTCCTCCCGGCTCAGGCTCTTTACTCTCCTGAAATTCACCAGGAAGCTGCGGTGGCAGAGTGCGAATGCGGGTGACAGCTGCTCCATCAGCACGGGCAGGCGTTCTGTGGTATCGTAAATGCCCTGTGTGGTGTGGATTTCTGTCTTACGTATGATGCGCTCCATATATATAATATCATTTTGCAGGAGACTGTACTGCACCTGCCTTTTGCGGAAAAAAAGAAATTGTTGTTTATTATCCTCCACCCTTTTCAGTGCTTTCTCAAGCGCTTTTTCCAGATATTCCTCTATATGAGATTTGTCGATAAAATAGACATGTTCTGTCTCGTACACCTCTGTGGCATATTTCAAATACTCACTGATATAAATAATCTGGGTTGCCGGATTCCAGAAATTGATTTTTTGCGCCAGGGAAATACCAGAATCACCGTGCAGGTCAATATCCATAAATACCAGGTCATAGGGCAGTTTCTGCTTTTTTACGGCTTCTTCAAACTCTTGGGCAGTGGAATACATATCTATTTCAGAGGGCACGGTAATGTGCATTTCAGTGACCTGTCTCAGCCTTTCAGCGTGAATGGCATTGTCTTCACAAATGGCTATTTTCAACATTAAGAAATCCCCTTTATTTCAAAGCTATTGTTCGTGTCAGCACAAACATATCTATTTTATCCGGGATTTCTCCTCAACACAAGAGAAAGATGAGAAACAGCAGTAATTGACACAGAATGGACACTTATTGCAGAGGTAAATTGCTGGTATTATCACACATATAACATGATCGTTGAGACAAAGCGTTGTCCCAGGTCTGTCCATTCGCATACACCGTCAGTTTCCTTTGCAATTCCTTCCATAAGAGATAAACCGAATCCATGGTCAGCGGCGTTTACCTTTGTGGAGGTGCGGTCAAATTTTATGTCGGGATCCTTGCTGTTTATCATCTGTATGATGAGACACGATTTTTCAAGCTTAACAGTCAGATCCAAAAACGGTTTGTCACAGTGGCTTGCAGCGCAGGCCTCAATTCCGTTGTCCAGAAGATTTGTGAAAAGGCTCGTGATCATGACCGGATTCAGATTTAAGCTGCCATGTAGAAGGATGCGGTATGCCGTTTCGATTCCTAACGCGGATGCTGCCTGCTCTTTTCTAAGGAGGATGGTATTCAGAAGTCCGTCTTCACAATAGGAGCGATAGGGAAGCTCCTGGAATCGTTTTTGAAAAACACTGAACACATCTTCTGCACGTTTGTAATCTTCCTGGTCAATACTTGAGCTGATTGATTGGAGGAGGACCATCATCTCCTCCTGGAAATCCTTGGCTGCGGTACGCAGAGAAGCTACCTCCTGAGCGTGGGCCTCCTCCAGTGCGCTTTGCTGTTTCAGGGTACGGACCTCTTGCTCTGTTCTGGCAGCGACGAGGGTGTCCTTAACCAAGAGTATAACAGAAAAAGAGAAGATAAATAGTGAGATTCCGTCAAGGAACATTACGATTGCTCCGGTTACAGGGGCGTTATCCTCAAAGCAATAATAATAGCTCAATCGAAGTGTAACTAAGAGAAGCATAATATAGCCCATATACAGCCCTGCGTATTTGAGTTTCATAGTGGTCGAGTTATTACTCTGTTTTGGTTTTTTGAAGAAGGGTATCTGCATATTCTTTTGCCTCCTTGTAATGTTTCTGGGTGAAGAGATAGGAAAGAGATATCAGATGGTTTGACATATCGTGATTCCATTTCCTTAAATTGCTGTATTCTGATTCGAGATTCTTGAATTGGTCGGCCTGTTTCTGAGCGTATGATTTTAATGATTCATTGCTGAGACGTATTCGTTCCTGCTTTTTTAATTGCCGCATGCCTTTTTGTAGCGGGAAAAATGAGGCGATGTAGGCAAGGATTGTAACAGCTGCGAGTATATAGTATTGTTTTTTTGAGCCGCTGGCGTATAAGACCGACAGAACCATCTGAGATATGATGATAGGAGAAGACAGCTCTAAAAGCAGGAGAGAGCTTATGTAGTTGAATCTGGAGCTCAGAAGGTATAAAGATCCCATATACGCCGCAAAAATGAAAAGGAAATCAATTACAAGGCTTGCCGCAATAGGTAGAATGTCATCACTTCCAGAGAGGTTTAGGGGGAGTAATTCGATACCGGTAAGATGATAGATTAAAGTATAACTAAAACCAGCCAGACTTTCCCCTACCGTGCTGGTGATGAACCATGCAATAAAGCAGCTTACACGTTTAGGAACAGGATTCTGAAATAATACAAGCGAGAACAGCAACGAGCATACATTGATATAAATGGTAGCGAATGCCTTGTTTGTGTCCTTAAGCAGAATGCTGGGCAGCGTAAAGATAACTGCCAAGAAATAGCACTGCCAAAAGGGGTGACGCAGAAACGTTTTGGGCTTAAGGAGTTTACAGTAGAAATGGGTCTGCATGAAAAGATAAATAATCATATATACTAAGTATAGTTTTGTAAATACAGTCATCATGAACCTCCTGAGTGTTTATTGTATGGCTATGTGCAGACCGATTTTGTTTTCCGTGCAAAAGGTGCGGTAGGACTGTTCCGGCTCTGCATCGGTGATGATGTGCTGGATGTCGTGCAGAGAGCTGTAGGTCATCAGGGACACCCGGCCAAATTTCGTGTGATCAGAGAGCAGCAGGCGGATATGGCTGTTTTTGATCACTGCCTTTTTGATGTAGTATTCCTCCATGGAGGCGTTGGTGAGGCCGCTTTCAAGCGAAATTCCGGTAGAGGCCATAAACGCTTTCTGGATGTTAAAGGTATTGAGATATTCCACAATATCGCTGCCCACAAAGGAGAGTGTTTCCCGTTTAAGTGTGCCTGGCAGGGAGATTACCTGTAGGTTTGGGTAAGGGATTGCCTTAATGCATACCTGCAGACTATTTGTGAGAATGGTGCAGGTGCGGCTGCTTAAATGTTCGACCATGGGTAGGCAGGTGGTGCCTGTATCCAGGTAGATGATGTCCCCGTCATTGACAAATTCAGCCGCCAGAGCGCAGATGGCGTCCTTCTCCCGCTGGAGGCTGGTGGTGCGCTGCTCGTAGGGTAGAAGCTTCTGTGTGCTCTCCGCTGCGGTACTCATCACGCCGCCATACACTTTCTTTACACTGCCACGGTTTACCAGCTCTTCGATATCGCGGCGGACCGTGTTTTTGGACACTTGAAATTTCTCGCAGAGCGTGTCCAGCGAAACGGATTTCTCTGAGAGGATGTATTCTTCTATTAAATCAATTCTTTTTGTTCTCATGTTTCCCCCTGATGTTTTCCCTTGAAGGATGGTTATTATTCTGATTAAAAGTATAGTAGATTTTGGGTAAATTGCAAAGCTTTTTTTGTGTAAAAGTGAGAAATAGCAATTTTACGTTGACTTATATACCAAAATATGATAAAAATATAATCAAAAGATAACCAAAACAATACCAACATAAAACAAAAGGAGGAGATTATGGAAAAAGGAACGAAATTTGTGAGGACAATGATGATGGTATGTGGAGCCTTTGCCATCTTTTTTACGGGCTTTCCTCATGTATGGTCTATTTACCAGCCCTATGCCATGGAGCTTACCGGCTGGAGCCAGGGGCAGACATCTATGTGCTTTTATCTGGCTATGGCCACCTTTGTATTTGGGAACATTTTCGGGGGCAGGCTGCAGGATAAATATAGTCCAAGGCTCGCGGTTTCCATCGGAGGCGGGATTTTTGCAGCGGGTATCCTGCTCTCTGCATTTTGTATGCTGCCTTCTCCGGTCATGATTTATCTTACCTACGGTGTGATGCAAGGTTTTGGACAGGGTATGATTTATACCACCATCATTTCCACTGCACAGAAATGGTTTCCGGACAGGCCGGGGCTGGCATCCGGAATCGTGGTTACGGCCAATGGGTTGTGTGGATTTTTCCTTGCTCCCCTTTCCAGGATGCTTTTGGCACAGGTTGGAATTTCCCAAACTCTTCTTATTGTAGGCGTGATGGTGACGGTCTCCTGGCTGTTGGGCTGGAAATTCATTAAGAACCCTGTAAGCAGTGTGAAATCAACTGCCCAAAGCTCAGGGGAAAAGGCACACCAGTATACTTCCGGGGAGATGGTGCGGACGAAAAAGTTTTATTATCTGCTGTCCACCATGCTTTTTGGATTGATTTCCTATTTGATTCTGTCTCCTTTGTCACAGACGGTACAGATTGAAAGAGGAATTTCCGCCTCCATAGCAGTGAGTGCGGTAATGATCGGGTCTGTGTGCAATGCGGGTACCCGTCTGATTCTGCCAACGCTGGCGGATAAAATTGGCAGAATCGGATGCATCAAGGCCGTACTGCTGGTGTCAGTGGCGGCTATGGCTCTTTTGATCGTAGGTCCGGCCCCCTTGACTACTGTCTGTGTGATTCTGATGTATGGCTGTTATGGCGGGATTATGGGAAGCTTTCCGTCCCTTACCAGCTCCATTTTCGGAATCAGGCATTCCGGGGAAAACTATGGATTTGTCATGATTGGTATCGTGATTGCCACGTTCGCAGCTCCGGCAATCACCGGTGTAGTGAACAGCGCGGGTCTTGATGTAAACGTAGCGTTTGCAGCAGGCGCAGTGTCGGCAGTGCTCTCATTCCTATCGCTTCTGCTGCTGGAGAGAGAAATAAAAGCAGAGAGTGGAACAGAAGCAGGGGTAAATCCTTGCTGATGTAAGGGATATTAATTGTAAGGGATATTAATTGTAAGGGCTATTAGTAAAAAGAGACACTATTAAAAAGGATACTACTATAAATATGTTGTACATTGCTGTAAGGAGGAAAAAATGTTAGTAGAAATGAAAAAATTATTAGAACGTGCGGCTTCTGAGGGAATCGGCTGCGGAGCGTTCAGTGTGGGAAACATGGAAATGGTAAAAGGTGCGGTACAGGCCGCGGAGGAGTTGAACCGTCCGATCATTCTGCAGATTGCGGAAGTGAGACTGAAACATTCTCCATTGGCTTTGATGGGACCTATGATGGTACAGGCTGCCAGGGAGGCGAAGGTAGATATTGCGGTCCATCTTGATCATGGATTGACCATTGAGACAGTACGCAAGGCCCTGGAGCTTGGCTTTACATCGGTAATGCTTGACGCGTCCACCCTTCCCTTTGAGGAAAATATAGCAAAGACGAAAATGGTAGTCGAGCTGGCAGCGGAATACGGAGCTACAGTGGAGGCTGAGCTTGGCTTGGTAGGCGGGAGCGAGGACGGCAGCAGCGACCACGGCATCCAGTGCACAAAGCCGGAGGATGCGGAGATTTTCTGCCGGGAGACAGGGATTGATGCCCTGGCTGTGGCAATCGGAAACGCTCACGGCAATTATCCGGTTGCACCGAAGCTTGCTTTTGACGTCCTGGAAGAAATCCATAAAACCGTTCCGCAGCCGCTTGTACTTCACGGGGGAAGCGGTATCACAGACAAGGACTTCCAGAAAGCAATCTCTCTGGGCATCTGTAAGGTAAATATCGCGACAGCCAGCTTCAACAAGCTGACCATGTATGCGGAAGAATATCTGAAATCTGAAGGAAAACACAATTATTTCGCATTAAACGAAGCCATGGTGCGCGGAACTTATGATAATGTGAGACACCATATTGAGGTGTTCTCTGAAAAATGCAGCAGGTAGCGTAGACACACCGGAGCAATTCCTTTATAATAGTGATACGAACGAAAATCTAAGGATTACAAAAGGAGCATAAACATTTATGCGATCACTATTTTATCTGCTTCCGTTGGTGGTATATTTGCCAGTGGGAATATATTTTTATTTTTGGTTTCAAAGATTCTTCTCCCTTTTCCCCATAAGGCAGAAGAGAATCCGAAAGGCATTATCCCTTATCGTTGTGCTCTGTATGGTGGCTGCGGGGTGGAGGGTGTATGGCTTTGGGGCGGTAATCGTGCTGTATTTCCTGGCATGCTGTCTTTTAATGGAGATTGCGGGATTTATTATCCGGCGTTTTGTGAAGTCGGAAAACACTCTTAAGCGATGGGATTTCCTTTACCGGAGCGGGATTATAAGCGTTGCCATTTTATGTACGGCTCTTATTTACGGGTATTTTAATATCCACAATATCGTGCGAACAGAGTATCAGATTGAGACTTCCAAGGATTTGGGCGGCGGGAAGAAGTTTGTGCAGATTTCCGACCTCCATATGGGAACCACCCTCGGCGTGGACGAGCTGAGGGAAATCTGCGATGCAGTCAGTGAGGAGAATGCAGATATGCTTCTGCTCACGGGAGACATTTTCGACGAGCATACCACCAGAGAGGAGATGGAAGCCGCGGCAGAGCTTTTGGGCAGCGTGGACACGACCTACGGTGTGTTTTATGTGTATGGAAATCATGACTATAACCATTACAGAAGTACCGCTTATTATACGGCGTCGGAGCTGCGTGCCGAGCTGGAGCGTGTTGGCGTGCATGTGCTTGAGGATGAGACTGTTCCGGCAGGTGACGGGATTCTTGTGGCAGGCCGGCGGGACGCATCTATGAGAGAGGTGCGCGCAGAGCTTTCCTCCCTGATTCCTGAGGGCAGTGAGGATAAGTTTCTGCTGGTTTTAGACCATCAGCCTGTAGAGCTAGAGGAAAATGCGGCCTTACGCGTTGACCTGCAGCTTTCCGGACATACGCACGCAGGACAGATTTGGCCTACGGGACAGCTTAGCGAGGCATTCGGCATTGTGGAGAAGAACTACGGATTGGAAAAGATTGGTGAGTTTCAGGCAATTGTCAGCTCAGGCATTGCAGGCTGGGGATATCCTGTGAGGACGGGAGGACACTCAGAATATGTGGTGATCTCAGTGGAAGAGAAGTAGAGATATGTAAACAGAATTACTGTTTTTTAGAAAAGGAAATTCAGAAAAGGAAAAAGAGCCGGCGCTTCAGTTAGCGGCGGCTCTTTTTCCTTTTCATTTTTGGAGGTATCTATTAACAGGACAGGGCTGATTTCTTCCGCGGGGCGGATGCGCTCTGCCGCTCTGTCTTCGAGGTGGGAGTTTCTGCTTTTACGGGGCTTGCCTGCAGCTCGTTCATTCTTACTGCGATTAATTTTTGAAGAAAATCAAACATAAGATATTCCCCTTTCTTGATGTGTCGTTGTTTTGTATGGGCTTATTTTACGGTGAAAATTTTCATTTGACTATTGGGAAATTTGATAAAATTTAAACTCTGACAATGTGAATTATAGGTAAAATTACAATCGACCCAGATTTTTATGGGAAGTTGTACAATCTCAGAAAAAAATCAAAATTATGAATTGTGCATTTTTAATGAAAAATGGGAACGAAAACTGTATAATATCACGAGATGAAACGTGTGGATTTGCGTGGACATATATTGGAAAACAGGCTATAATAAAGAAAAAATGCGTGCGTTTGTGCATGATATTGCGTGCATATGGCCGCTCATTATTGGTTGCAGGAGGAAGATCATGGCTGGGACAATTCAGCAGATTGCAGAATTGGCAGGGGTTTCACGAGGGACCGTGGACCGTGCTTTAAATCAGAGAGGAAGGGTAAATCCCGAGGTTTCAGAGAAGATATGGGCGATTGCCGACGAAATTGGATATGTGCCGAAAAGCCAGCGCCGCAGAAGCGGAAGGGTGCCAGGCGCTGTGCGTAAGATTGGTGTGATCACTCAATTATCAGAAACTGCGTTTATCAAGGATGTGAGAAAGGGAATCGAGGACGCACAGAAAGAGCTTAAGGACCGCGGTGTGGAGCTTCTGTTAAGGGAGAGTGAGGGTGTAAATGAGGAAGAGCAGCTTAAGGCTATTGCAGAGCTGGAGGCTGCCGGTATGGAGGGTCTGGCTATCATGCCAGTGGAAAGTGACCGCGTGCGGGAAAAGCTCAATGAGCTTGCAGTGGAGAAGGATATTCCGATTGTGACTTTTAACTCGGATATTATCGGAACGAAACGTTCCTGCTATGTGGGGCTTGATAACCGCAAGAGTGGACGTACGGCTGCCGGGCTGATGGCGCTCATGACCAGGGAGCGGGGGAAAATTCTGGTGATTACCGGGTATTTCTCAAATAGTGTTAACAGCCAGCGTGTGGATGGGTTTGTGGAGGAGATGAAAACTGCTTTTCCTCAGATGCAGCTGGTGGGTGTGCAGAGCAGCTTTGACCAGAGTGAGGAGGTCGAGCGAATTATTACCAATGCTATGCTTTCGTTTCCGGAGATTAATGGGATTTTTGTGGTCTCAGGAGGACAGGCGGGTGTGCAGCGTGCTTTTGACAAGATGAAGCTGGAGAAGCGGCCTTATGTGATTATTTATGACCTTACGCCTGTGAGCAGACGGGCGCTGGAGGAGGATGTGGTGGATTTTCTGATCGACCAGAATGGTTATGAGCAGGGGTATCGGCCGCCGTTTTTGTTGGCAGATAGGTTGTTGAAGGGAGTGGAGATTGAGAAGGAGTTTCGGTATACGGAGATTAGTGTACGGACGAAGTATAATTTGTAGTGGGAAAGAGGGCCCCCGGAAATGTGTTGAACGGCGAGGAGAAGGAGTCTGTGGGCGGGGGGAGACGGAATTTCTTCTCCTCGCCTTCTTCTACGTTTTAGCCCCCTTCTTGGAGGCTGGAGTTTTCGCCGGAAGGGGTGTTGAGGGAGGAAGTTTTGAGAGACGTATAGTTATAATACTTTTAATGCAGGTATTAGTTAGTAGGAGGAGAATGGATATGTTGGATTTTATTGGTGATTTTATTTCGGGGATTGTGGAACCTTGGATTACGAGGACTGTGCGTAAGTTTGTGTGTAAATTTAGGAAAGGGTAAGGTGAGGGAGAGGTTTATGAAAAAGGTAGTAGGTTTATTTTTTATGTTTGTAGGTATGGCTGTTTTGGCGGTTGGTTTGAAGGATGGTACGAAGATTGTGGCTGCATCGGTTGGGGAGCATGGGGAAAAGTTATATGAGGATATTGCGGCGAGAGATATTGGGCGTGTTAGTATTAGTGGTAATGCCAGGTCTATTGTTATAGAGCAGAGTGTAGATGATTATTTTGAATTTTATAATAGGGATTTGAATGATGCGCATGTATATGAGGTTAGTTGTGATGAGAATAAGGATGTGCTTGATATTAGGATTATGATGGAAAATGCGGAGGAGGATAATAATATTCTTGGTTCTGTGGTGCTTGAGATTCCTCAGAAAGAATTTGAAATTATTGAGGTGACAGGGGATTTTAAACAGGTTTTTTTGCATACGATGAACTCGGACGTGTTTATTCATGACATTAGTTCGTCAGTGAATCTTGATATTGAGGCTGATCTTTTGGATCATGATATCACGCTGGATGGTTCAGAAGCAAATGCGTTTAGAAATGTTTCTGTTTATTTTGATAAATTGCCGGAGAATGTTAAAATGGATTTAAATTTAATTGATGGTGGTACAATAGACGATTTAGACAGCATACTTGAGAAGGACGGACTTGAATTGGGTTCGGGGAAGCCTGTTATCAGTATCAATAATGCAGAAAGAATAAGTGTTTATTCAGAAGAATGAAATTGTAATTTGAGGAGATGATTGTATCAACGATTTGGAGCATAAATTGGAAATATTATCAACTGTTGCTGAGTATTTTAACAAAGAACATATTACTTGGGCTGTTGGAGCTTCACTACCCTATACCTGAAAGGCAAAACAGGAGACACTGCCTGACCGATGGCCCAGCATGGCATTCCTTGCGAAGGTAGTGTTTACTTTCAGCCCCATGCCCCATGTCGGAAGCTCATCGTTGGCTCCCTTATATTGAGCGGTGGATACAGTCCCACCCATTGTCCCACCCATGCAAACCGGACTAATTATAAAACTTATTTTCTCAAATAACATTGTATTTACCCTCTCATGTATGATGCTCTTTATTTAGAGAGGTTTTGGACGCTTGTTAATACACTACAAGGGTGTTGACAAGTATGTGAAAAAAGGAATATACTTGCAATTGTGACCACGTGGTCACTAAAATTATGATAAACGTGTGACCACGTGGTCATTCGGAAAGGAGTAAGGATTTGCCAACAAATATGTTTCTTGAATTAAATGAAGAAAAACGCAATAAGATTATTGAAGTCTGCATAACCGAATTTGCCAAATATGGATATGAAAACAGCTCTACAAATAGGATTGTCCAAATAGCAAATATAAGTAAGGGAAGTCTTTTTAAATACTTTAAGAATAAAGATGAATTATATTTTTATATACTCAACTACGTTGTACAAGAGCTTACGACAAGTCTGTCACAGGAAATAGCTACTCTTCCCCATGGACTATTTGAAAGAATTATCAAATATTCCGAGTTGGAGTTTTCATGGTATGTTAAGTATCCTGATAAATGCAAACTAATTACAACTGCATTTACAAAAAGCGACACGGAAATCTATCAAAAAATTGAAGCACGATATGGTTTGGAAGGGCAGAGCATTTATTATGAGTTGGTAAAAGACATAGACTTATCAATACTTAATTGTGAAAAAGAAAAAGCCATTGCCATTTTAAAATGGTTTTTAACAGGTTTTAATAATGACTTCTTATCCAGTATTCAAATACAGGATAATACAAACCTTGATCTCATAAAACAGAAATATGTGAAAAGCCTTACAGATTATTTGGAGATTTTAAAATATGGACTTTTAAAAAAGGAGAGGTAAAATTATGTTTTACGGTTCAAAATGCCATCAAGTAGTAATCGGAGAAACAATGAATTATATTGAGTTTGGACAAGGCCAGCAGGCACTGATTATCTTACCAGGTTTGGGGGATGGTCTATCTCCTGTTCACGGGCAGACACAAGCAATCGCCCTTGCATTAAGCTATAAGCAATTTGCCAAGAGGTTTAAAGTGTATCTGTTCAGCAGGAAAAATCACTTAGAAGCGGGCTATACTACCAGAGATATGGCCAAAGACCAAGCCGAAGCGATGAAAACCCTTGGAATTTCAAACGCAAACATTTTAGGAGTATCACAAGGCGGAATGATAGCCCAATACCTGGCGATTGATTATCCCCAATTGGTAAATAAACTCGTGTTGGCAGTAACTCTATCAAAACAAAACGAAACCACAGCCAAAGTGATTCATACCTGGATAGAAATGGCTAAACAAGGCAACTATAAAGGCTTAATGATGGATACAGCAGAAAAATCATATTCAGAAAAATATCTAAAAAAGTCACGCCTTCTCTACCGGCTTCTTGGAAATTTCGGAAAACCAAAGGACTTTGAAAGATTTCTTATACAAGCCGAAACATGCATTACACATAATTCCTACCCTGAATTAAATAAAATCACTTGCCCAACTCTAATTATCGGAGGCGACAACGATAAAATCGTCGGTCCAAATTCCGCTCCAGAACTCTCATCTAAAATAAAAGACAGCGAATTGCTTATATACCAAGGCCTTGGCCATGCCGCCTATGAAGAGGCAAAGGACTTCAACGACCACATCTTAAACTTTCTAAACCAACCGGAGAAAAACACAACCTCCAGGAAGGGGTGAAAACGTAGAAGAAGGTAAGCGGAAGGAGCTGGGGCAGCGGGGGTGGCGGTGGCTTTGGCAGGCATTTTGCGGAAGCGCGCCTGAAAATCCATTGCCTACGGAGACTTAGACGCGAACGCTCTTCGTGAGCGTCTTAGTCGCAGTTGGCAATTAGTTGAAGGGAAGCGAGCAATGCCTGCCAAAGCCACCGCCACCCCCGCTGCCCCAGCTCCTTCCGCTTACCGTACGAAAACTTTTCGGGGAATCCCCTTCCCCACTTGACAAGTGTATCGTAGTGTATTATAGTGTATTATATAAACACAACCAAAAAACCAACCTCAATCCAACAGAATGGAGGGTGTATTATGGGTAAAGAAGATTTCGTAAAAATAGCTTCCGCCAGGACTACCCTGGAAGCAGAGCAAATTATCCGTGTCTTAAAAGAGCACAAAATCGCATCCTACAGCCAGAGTGGTATCATGGACGTATACATGGGAAACTCCATGGAAGAACACAATATCATGGTAGCACAAAAAGACATTGATACAGCAAGCCGTATACTCAAAGACTTCCAGCCTGTCAGATCCGACGCTGTTCCCCGCGGCCGGCTGCCAAAGGGCCAGATGATCCTGGGATGGATAATGCTGGCTGTTATTCTTCTCTGTATCATAGTGCCGCTGCTCTTTCTTTGAAGCATCAGTGTTGGAAAAGTATATCAGAGCATATTGATGTTACACCGAGGAACACTGGAGTATACCGAAACAGGCGGCATAAACACAAAAAGGGGTGAGAAAAAATACATTGGAAATTTTAATCAGCCATAAAAGCAGCCAACCGATTTATGAGCAGATTTGCACACAAATTAAAGACATGGTCCTCACCGGAGAGCTAAGTCCGGGTGACATGATCACCTCAGTCAGAGCACTGGCAAAGGAATTAGGAATCGGCGCATTAACTGTACAAAAGGCTTACGACAGGCTGCAGCGCGAGGGCGTCATAGAAACCGTGGTGGGCAAGGGCACTTATATAACCGCCAAAAACACCGCCGCCTTTGAGGACCAGAAAAACAAGCTGATAGAAAGCAAGGCAGAGGAGCTTATCGACCTTGCCCAAAAATATGGCGTGGGACTTGAGGAACTGGTAAATCTGCTCAAGCTTTTGTACGAAGAATGATTTTGAATCGAGGTGTCATATGGAAAATATACTGGAACTTAACAATATAACAAAAAACTACGAGGCCTTTACTCTGAATCAGGTGAGCTTCGCGTGTCCGCAAGGCAGTATTATGGGTCTCATTGGACCGAACGGTGCGGGGAAAACCACCATCATTCACTCCATTCTGGATGTTATAAAACTGGACGGAGGCAGCGTGCGAATATTCGGAAAAGACAGGCATGATTTGTCCATGGAGGAAAAAGCCCAGATAGCCGTTGTATATGATGATAACTGCCTTCCCGCCTATCTTGCCGCTAAAGAAATAGGCAAAATTTTTCAAAGGATTTATCCAAATTGGGACGCGCAGATATTCCAGGAATATATGGAGCGCTTGGAAATCCCACAGAAAACAGCGGTCAGGGACATGTCAAAGGGAAATAAGATAAAGATGAATCTGGCTGTGGCTCTTTCCCACCATCCGCGCCTGCTCATCCTGGATGAGATTACAAGCGCCCTGGACCCTCTTATGAGAGAAGAGATATTAAGCCTTTTTCTTGAATTTATAGAAGACGAGAGCAGAAGCATACTGTTTTCCTCTCATATCATTACAGATTTAGAGAAAATAGCGGATTATATTACCTTCATAAATAACGGACAAGTGGTATTCAGCAAAGAGAAGGATGAACTTCTCTACAACTACACGCTTGTGCGCTGCAAGGCCTCGGCATTTCATGAGATTGATAAAAACGAATTGATTGCCTACCGTGCGCAGGAGAGCTATGTGGATATTTTAATAGAGAAAGAATCCGCCTGCAAAATGCCTCCGAATGCAAGCTTAACCGAGAAGCCCACTATCGAAGAAATCATGCTCATTCTGGCAAAGGGGGAAAAAGTATGAGAGGATTATTGATCAAGGATTTTTACAACCTTAAAAAGACGATGACTGTATACGTGATCATGACAATCATTTTGTCAGCCTATTGTGCATTTACGAATAAGAGCAGCTTTGTTTCCATAAATCCCATACTGATTTTCAGTACCACCATCACCTCCACATTTTCCATGGACAACAGTGTGAAGTGGGATAAACTCGCTGTTCCGGCCCCGCTTAAGCGGAGTGATATTGTGAAAAGTAAATATATGCTCCTGCTTTTGATCATTGCTGTGGGAATCGGCACCGGAACTGTGTTCGCACTGCCTGTCATATTCACAAAAGCCATAACAATCACTGCCTTTGTGAATATGACTCTTTTTTCAGCGTCGATTGCCCTATGTGCGGGCAGCTTATCACTTGCGTTTCTTTACATTACTCACAGAGGTCCAGAAAAGATAGAATTAATAATTATCTTCGCATACGCCGGAGCGGCACTCATTGTAATTGGGTTCGCCAAACTACTCAACCTGGCTGCAGCTCCGCTCGATTTTAACAAAATAATCCTGTCACTTATAAATCTCCTGCTGGTATTCCTTATCTTTGCAGTTTCCTGTCGTATTTCTATCAGGTGCTATGACAATTGTGATATCTGCTGAAACGGATATCTGCTGAGATGAATATCTGCTGAGATGAATATTTGCTGAGACGGATATGTGCTGAGAAGGATATCTGCTGAGATGAATATCTGCTGAGACAATATCTGCTGAGGCGATATCTACTGAGCATGGACTGCCTTAACAGTATCCGAAAATAGCTGAATGGTAAAACTAAGCCATTCGGCTATTTTTACGTTCAAGAAACCCTGAGGTGAAAATGATTACTTTTGGGGAAGTACTCTTCCACTGAATTTCCTACCCAGATACATTTGAAATGTGCTTTTGCGTGCCTATGCATTTGTGAAAGTCCCACAAAACAATATCTGTATTCTTGTGCATATCAGAGAACTATTGCCCGTGTTTGATAAAGTGCTTGCACACACTATGGAAGTGTGCTAATATGTGTATATAAAGAAAAGCACATTAAAAGCACATAATTTAAAAGAAAGCACACTAAAAATATTACTTCAAAAGCAACACCCAATAACGTCACTTAAATAACACAACCACAATAACACAATCATAATAACCAAGAAAATTACCAGAAAAAAGGAGAGACCATTATGAGGTATATCACATTTGACGAATCAAGACCATTAGACATCATTCTTCTCGGCCGTGTTGCCATTGATTTCAATCCGGCATACAACGACCAGGTAAAGGAAGAATTCAAACCGCTGAAAAAAGTACATACCTTTGAGAAATTCGTAGGCGGTTCCCCGGCGAACATTGCAGTAGGCGTCACAAGACATGGTCTGAAGGCCGGCTTTATCGGAAAAGTATCTGACGACCAGTTCGGCGAATATGTGGTTGACTACTTTGACGAGCAGGGCATTGACACTTCCCACATTAGCAAATGCACCGGCGGCGAGAAGCTGGGACTTACCTTTACTGAAATGCTCTCCCCAAAGGAAAGCAGCATCCTCATGTACAGAAACAAAATCGCAGACCTGCAGCTCTCTGTAGATGACATTGACGAGGACTACATCAAATCTGCGAAGTCCATCCTCATCTCCGGAACCGCACTGGCAGAAAGTCCTTCCAGAGAAGCAACAATCAAGGCAATGCTTCTGGCAAAGAAGAACGATACCAAGGTGATTTTCGACATTGACTACCGTGAATATAACTGGAAAAACAGCGATGAGATTTCCATTTACTACTCCATCATTGCCAAGGAAGCCGACATCATCATGGGTTCCAGAGAGGAATTCGACCTTACAGAAAAGCTGATCCAGCCTGGCATGAGCGATGAGGAATCCGCACAGTACTGGCAGAGCTGCAAGGCAAAAATCGTCGTGATCAAACACGGTATGAAAGGCTCCACCGCCTACACAAACGACGGACAGAAATTCTCCATCAAGCCCTTCCCCGTAGAGGCAAGAAAAGGCTTCGGCGGCGGCGACGGATACGGCTCCGGCTTTTTATACGGATTGTACCAAGGCTGGGAAGTCATTGACTGCCTGGAATTCGGCTCCGCAGAGGCATCTATGATGGTACGCAGCAACAACTGCTCTGACTCCCTCCCGGGACCGGACGCAGTACACGCCTTTATCAAAGAAGAAAAAGAAAAATTCGGCGAAATGATCGCCAGAGTATAAGAAAGGAAGTAGAAAATCATGGCAGATACAACAAGAATGACAGTTGCACAGGCAATTGTGAAATTTTTAGATAATCAGTACGTTTCCTTTGACGGAAAAGAGACAAAATTTGTAGAAGGTTTTTTCACTATCTTCGGTCACGGAATCGCAGTTGGCCTCGGTGAAGCCTTAGATACCAATCCTGGACAGTTGCGTGTACTCCAGGGGAGAAATGAGCAAGGCATGTGCCACGTGGCAACCGCTTTTGCAAAGCAGAATAACCGCAGGAAAATCATTCCCTGCGCATCCTCTGTGGGACCGGGAGCTGCCAACATGGTAACCGCCTGTGCCACCGCTACAGTAAACAACATCCCACTGCTTGTTTTCCCGGCAGATACCTTTGCCTCCCGTCAGCCTGACCCGGTACTGCAGCAGCTTGAGCAGAGCAGCAGCCTGGCAGTGACCACCAACGATGCGTTCAAGCCCGTGTGCAAATATTGGGACCGCATCACCCGCCCGGAGCAGATTATGACCGCTTTGATCAATGCTATGCGTGTACTCACGGATCCGGCTGAAACAGGTGCGTGCTGCATCGGACTTTGCCAGGATGTCGAAGGCGAATCCTACGATTATCCGGACTACTTTTTCCAGAAGCGCGTTCACCGCATTACCCGCCCGGTGGCTGTGGATGAGGAGCTTGAGGACATTGCCCAGGTTATCGCAAACGCCAAAAAGCCAATCGTGATCGTGGGCGGCGGTGTGCGTTTCTCCGAGGCAGGTGAGACAGTCGAAAAATTCTGCGAAGAGTTCAAAATCCCCTTCGGTGAGTCCCAGGGAGGAAAGAGCGCGTGCATTTCCAGCCATCCGTACTGCTTAGGCGGCATCGGCGTGACCGGAACCTACGCTTCCAACATCATTGCAAAGGATGCGGACGTGGTAATTGCTATCGGCTCCCGCTTATCCGACTTTACAACCAGCTCCAAAAGGCTGTTTTTAAATAAAGACGTGAAATTTGTCACCATCAACAACTGCAGATACCACGCATACAAAATGGACGCAGTAAAGGCAGTGGGCGATGCAAAAGCAACAGTAGAAGCTCTGGCTGCTAAGCTCAGAGAGAGAAATTACAAGTCCTCCTACACCAACGAAATCCACGAAGCTAAGGCAGTTTGGGACAAAGAGATGGAGCGTTTGGCAAATATTGCTTACACAGGCGATGATTTCGAGCCGAACATCAAAGCCAGAGACCCGCGCACCATTCCGGAATTTGTCAAGCTCACCGATGGAAAAATCACACAGACAGCAGCACTTGCCGCAATCCGCAGAAGCATTGACGAGGACGCGACCATCATCACTGCCGGCGGCAGCCTTCCAAGCTGCATGCAGCGTGTATGGACCACAGACAAACGCGGCGGATACCACGCAGAGTACGGATATTCCTGCATGGGCTACGAGGTAGCGGCGACCTTAGGCGTGAAATTTGCAGAGCCAGAAAACGAAGTTTACTGCGTAGTGGGAGATTCCAGCTTCCAGATGCTGCACAGCGAGATCATGACCATTATGCAGGAGCGCCAGAAGGTCAACATCCTTGTATTCGACAACTGCGGCTTTGGCTGCATCAACAACCTGGAGATGAACCACGGAATCGGCAGCCTGGCTACAGAATTCCGCTACACCGACGGCAAAAAGCCCTGCGGAGATCTGATTCCTGTAGACTATGCAAAGATTGGCGAAGGCTACGGTCTTAAGACCTACACCTGCAAGACCATTGCCGAGCTGGAGGCAGCACTCCAAGACGCAAAAAAACAGGATATCGCCTGCCTCTTTGACTTAAAAGTAATCCCCAAGACCATGACAGACGGATATGAGTCCTGGTGGAACGTAGGAATCGCCACCACCTCTGACAAAGAGAGCGTGCGTGAAGCGTACGAGGGTGTGCTCGAAGGAAGAAAAGCAGCAAGAGATTATTGATGCAATAAAGTGAGCTGTGTGAAAGTTTAAGCAGACCATGCGAAACCCAAGCGAATTGCGATTAAGCTTAAGCAGACCATACGAAACCCAAGCGAATTGCGATTAAGCTTAAACAGACCATACGAAACCCAAGCGAACTGCGATTAAACATAAGCGGACTATGCGAAACATAAGCGAACTGTGAAATGACTAAATGAGCCATAGAGACATAGAGAAGAGGTATGAATTATGGAGAAAAAAGTATTCGGCTACCCGGAGTTTGATGCTAATGGGGAACAGATTTTAACCACATATGATAATGAATATAGCGATATGCTGATGGATATCCGCGTATACCGCATGAAGGACGGAGACGTGAGAACCTTCGGAAGAAAAGGCGAAGAGGTGGCTGTACTCCTCCTGAGCGGAACCGTGACCTATGCATGGGACGGACAGGAAAAGGAGGTATCCAGAACAGATGTATTTACCGAAGGCCCCTGGTGCGTACATGTAAGCACAGAGTATACCGTGACCGTGAAAGCGAAAGCTGACGCAGAGATACTCGTACAGGCCACAAAAAATGATACAGTCTTTGCACCAAAGCTTTATGCGCCGGACGATGCCCCCTGGAATTATTCAAGCGTAGGCAAATTCGGAAATGTGGCAAAGAGAAGAGTAAACACGATTTTCGACCACGACATTGCACCCTGGTCCAACATGGTGCTTGGCGAAGTACTCAACGACAGAGGAAACTGGTCCGGCTATCTGCCCCACAGACATCCCCAGCCAGAGACCTATTACTTTAAATTTGACCGTCCGGAAGGCTTCGGTGCAAGCTTCGTAGGCGACCAGGTATTCAAAAGCACAGACGGCAGCTTTTCCGCCATTCCGGGAGGAGAGCTTCACCCCCAGGCCGTAGCACCCGGCTTCCAGATGTACACTTGCTGGATGATCCGCCACCTTGAGGGCAACCCCTGGCTGCAGACTGACCGCTGCGAGGATGACCGTTACGTGTGGCTGCACGATGCACAGTTTTAAACTCGTCACACAGCACAGGAGCTATGAAAATATCTGCTAGAAGCAAGTGATGAAGCAGAGTAGGAATATCTGCATAATGCAAGTAATGAAGCAGAGTAGGAATATCTGCGTAATGCAAGTAATGAAGCAGAGTAGGATTATCTGCATAATGCAGATAATGAAGTAGATTGTGAATATCTGCTCAAAGCAAATACCGATGTGGATTGTAATATCTACTTGCAACTGCTTGGAATAAATAGCGAGGCGGATTCGCATAATCCGCTTCGCCCCCCAGAAAAGGAGAATAAAATTATGGCAAGAGAATTTATTATACCCGGACAGATTATCAGCGGATCCGGCGCACTAGATATGGCCGAGTCCAAATTAAAAACCTTAGGAAAAAAGGCCTTGATTGTAACCGATAAAGTAATGATACAATTAGGCAACGCGGCAGCAGTAGAGACCGCACTTAAAAATCAGGATGTAGATTACGTAATCTATTCCGAGATTAACGGCGAACCTACCGACACCATGATTGAGGCCGGACTTGCACTCTACAAAGAAGAAAACTGCGATTTCCTCATTGCTCTTGGCGGTGGTAGCCCTATTGATTCCATGAAAGCAATCGGCGCACTGGTGACAAACGGCGGCAGCATTTCCGACTACATGGGCAAAGTGATTTCCATACCCACACCCCCTATGGTTGCCATCCCCACCACAGCGGGAACAGGCTCTGAAGCTACCCAGTTCACCATCATCACCGACACAAAAAAAGATATCAAAATGCTCCTGAAAGGACAGGTGCTCATGCCCTCCCTGGCAGTGATCGATCCCCAGTTTACCATGACCGCGCCGCCAAAAATCACGGCAGCAACAGGACTGGATGCACTGACCCATGCCATCGAAGCATATACCTCCAGAAAAACCCAGACACTTTCCGATACCTTCGCATTGTCGGCTGTGAAACGAATTTTTGAGTACCTTCCCATTGCTTTCCACGATGGAAAAAACGTGACAGCAAGAGAGCAGATGTCCGTTGCCGCATTGGAGGCAGGCATTGCATTTAACAATGCATCCGTTACAATCGTACACGGAATGAGCAGACCGATCGGAGCACTTTTCCATGTAGCCCATGGTCTTTCCAACGCCATGCTGCTGAAAGAATGTCTCACCTTTGCACTGGAAGGCGCGTACGAACGCTTCGCACAGCTTGGCAGAGCAGTGGGCGCAGCCAAAGAAGAGGACAGCGACAAAGAAGCGTCAGAGAAATTCCTAAAAGCAGTGGAAAACATCTGCGCAGAGCTGGAGACTCCAACCTTGGAAGAGTTCGGAATTGACAAAGAAAAATTCTTCTCCGTAATCGAAAAAATGGCCTCCGACGCCATGGACAGCGGCAGTCCGCAGAATACACAGAGAGAAGTTACGGTTAAGGACGTAGAACAAATATACAGAAATCTTTGGTAGGGGAAGGGATTCCCCGGAAAGGTGTTGAACGGTGAGAGGGAGGAACTTGGGGGCCGGGGCAGGTGTTGTCCGCGTTGGGCGGATGCTCGCTTGCCTTCAACTAATCGCTAACTGCGACTAAAGCGCTCACGAAGAGCGTTCGCGCTTAAGTCTCCGTAAGCGCTGGATTTTCAGGCGCGCTTCCGCAAAATCCGCCCAACGCGGACAACACCTGCCCAGGTCCCCAAGTTCCTCCCTCTCACCTACCTCCACGTTCCCACCCCCTTCCTGAAGGCTGTGGCCTACACCGGAAGATTTGTTGAGGTCGGAAAAAAGGCTGCTGTCTTGGCCGTACTTATAATTGTTGGCTCTTAATTGTGACTGTGCTATGTGTACGTAGTATGAGGGTTCGCTGGATAGTGCGCTGTATAGCGTGCCTTTGATATTTCATTATAACCTACTCATAACAGTGAACAGCTCAAATCTCCATAACCTTTTTTACCTCCAAAAAGTAACAATACTATTAAGCACTACTAAATATTATTAAATGCTACTAAGTACTACCGCAATAATACTACTACAGCACTACCACTGGACTGCCGCTAGGCCGCCACAGCCCTACGCCAGTATAACCTCCCGCGTTAAAAATCTTCCGGCGAAAGCGACATCCACCGTACAGGGGGGAGAAAAAGTAGAAGAAGGTGAGGGGAAGGAAATCCGGGGCGGGGTGTTGGCAGTGTCTATAATGTACCCATAAGTGTGGACACATTGAAAAGTGGGGGGCCCCTCTCTTTAGACAGACCTTCTCGTCTGACCCTTAAATCTAAACATCCCCCTGCATTCCCGTCCCCTTATAATGTACACCCTCTGCAGATGTACCCGTTTTTTTGGACTGGCCCCACGGAGTTCTGCCCCGGCCCTGTTTTCTTTAGACATATCCACCGTCCCTATGGTATTCTTAGATCAAGAACAATAGGAGGAATATCATGAGCAGAAAACCCTTTACCAATGAGCAGATGCTGATACTGCGCCAGAACCCT